>CAJKTW010000006.1:0-149318 GCA_905202925.1 uncultured Collinsella sp.
GGACTTGCAGCGACGGACCTCAGGACGCTCTTACACCACGTCTGCGCGCGCCACCCTCGTAAGGCCCCTCCTTAGGAAAGGGAATCGATTTATTCCACAGCCGTAGATTAATCCTAGCCGCTACTCCATCATGTCGAGGACGGAGGGGCGAAGCTCGTTCTCGGCGGCCTCGGGATCGGTCTCGCGCAGGCGGTTGATGTAGCGGTTGTACCACATCACGGCAAGGCCCAGGAAGACAACTACACCGCCAACGTTGTAGACCAGCGTCAGCCACAGAGGCTGATCGAGCGGAATGGTGCCGCAGATAAGCACGAAGCAGAAGACAACGAGCAGGAAGGCGGCAATGACCAGACCGAAGGTGCGCGAACCCATACGGAAGTCGCGGGGCGCAGCGTCGAAGTTCTTGCGCAGCATAAAGTAGGCAAGCAGAATCAGCAGCGGCGGGAGCAGAGCGGTGGCAGCCGTCATGTTGGTGACGATCATGAGCAGGTCGTCTAGGTTGCCGGAGCCCAGGGCCGGGATGATCAGGATGGGGACGACGATGGCGAACTGCAGCCAGGCAGCGCGGGCAGGAATGCCGTGCTCGTTGAGCTCGACGATCTTGCTACCAAAGACGCCCTTGGGGATCTCGGTGAAGAAGACCTTGATGGGAGCAGAGGTCCACATCATGAGGGAGCCCAGCGTGGCGGCAAGAAGGATCAGGCCAATGACGCGCGTGGACACTTCCATGGGAATGCCAAAGTGGGCAAAGACAGCGCCGAATACGTCGAAGATACCGGTGGAGATGGCAACGCCGCCCTCGGGAATGAACAGGTTGACCAGCAGCGAAGCGCCTGCATACAGAAGGCCGATGGTCAGGCCGGCGATAACGACGGTGCGCACGAAGGCCTTGACGCCACCCTTAAGGTCGTTAAGGAACACGCCGACAGACTCAGCGCCGCCAACGCCCTGGATGATCCAGGCAAGCGTACCGAAGAAGCCCCACATAGTTGCGAAGTTGCTCGTGTCGGGAGCCATGTTAGCGGGGGTAGGAGCCGTAGCGAACTCGACGCCGCCAAAGGCAGCAGCCAGGGACAGCAAGATGAACACGGCAGTCAGGCCGAGAGCCGCGGTCGAGCCGAAGGAGGAAATGGAGCCGATCCACTTAGCACCCTTGGTCGAAACCCACGTGGCGATAGCAAAGACGACGATCTCGATAATGGTGATCCACAGCTGCGAGAGCTCGGCATTGGCACCAAAGAACACGTAGCTCGCGTAGATGATGACGTTAGGCAGGACGGACGCAAAGTAGAACAGGTTAACGAACCAGTAGCTAAATGCCGTCAGGAATGCCCAGCGACCGCCCATCGAGGTCTTGACCCAGGCGTACACGCCCGACTCGGAGTCCTTGTTAAGGCCGACGAATTCGGCGGTAACCAGGGTATAGGGGACAAAGTACAAAAGCGTAGCGAAAAAGAACGACGGCGCAGCTGCCAAGCCGATGGCCGCGTTGTTGTTGATGATGTTCTTGATACCGAACACGGCGGCGACCGTCATGCCCAGCAGAGCGAACGAACCAATCGTTCCTCGTTTTTCAGAGCTCATAAGCCCTCCCAATCATCCGTTATATCTCATCTAAAACCGTCCGGACTGCAAGCGCAATCGTGGACGGCGCACCTGCTAAGGGGAATGGGGAAAAGGGAGTCAACAAAGCCATCCCCCTTAACGGCGCGAAGCAAACGTCCAAACGGACGAATACTACTTGTTGGGGAAGGAATAACCTTCAACCGTCACGTGCAGTACCACGACGCGGGAATCCGCGGCATCGGCCACGACACGGTAGGCCTCGTCAATTTCGACGACGGCAACGCCGCCGGCGGGAATCGTCACGGTCTCCCCCGCACCCTCAAAGCGCTCGCGATCATCGATATCGCTGTAAGCACGGATGCAGGTGAGGTCTGCCTTGGGGGCAACCTCGACGGTCAGGTCGCCGTCGAGCGGAGCGAGCACGGCATGGTAGCGACGGTGACCGACCAGATCGGCGGTAGCGGCCTCGCGGGCATAGACCCACCAGTACACCAACGAGTCGCCGATGGAGTAAGCCACGTCGTGCTGCAGGTCGGCAACGCCATCGAGCGCCTGACCGGTGCGCATCCACTTCTTGACGGACTTCATCTGAGCGTCGAAATCGGCGCGCGAGTTAAAGACATGCATGACTTATGCCTCCTTAATGGGTGCCAGCGCCTGAGCCAGATCGGCAGACGTCAGCGGTCGCAGGGACACCTCAAAGCTGAAGCTCTCAAAACGGGTGCGGTAGGAATCGAGCACCTCGGAACCCCAAGAGTTCGAACCAAGGCCGAGCAGCTGGTCGTTGATATTGACCGTAACCGTGTCGCCCTTGACAAGGTCGTAGACGTGCTTGGCGTTATCTATAGCCTCGCAGCTATAGGGCCATGCCGAGAACGAGAACGGGTTGGAGGCGGCGTCGCTCGGACGCGTCACGACCAGACCGTCACCGTGGCTAGAGCGCAGGGCGACCCAACGGGTGCCCTCGCGGTTAGCACAATCCTGAGGCATAACGTAGGGCGTGAACATGTCGTCGACCGTAGTGCGGTAATGACCGACCGGGTTGGCGCGCAGCGAGTCCGGATAGTTCTCGCCCGGGCCGTGGCCATACCACTCGACGGCACGATCGCAACCGGGGACCTCGAAGGAGATGCCGATGCGCGGGATGATATCCGAGTAATCGCCGTAGGGCTCGCCGGAAACCTTGAGGTCGACTCGACCGCTCGGAAGCACGGTGTAGACGAGCTCGACGCGCATGCCGAACGCGCGGACGGGAGGAGCGATACGCTGGCTCACGGTAACGACGACCGCATTGCCATCCTGCTTCCAAGAAACCTTGCGGGTAGACGTCTGCATCACATCGATGAAGTTGTCCTTCCACAGTGAGTCATACTCCTGGGCATGGTTATCGACGAGCGGATGCCAAAAACCAACCTGGGGACCAGAGGCCATGACGTCGCGGCCGGATGCCTTCCACTCGCTCACGGTACCGTTGACTTTGCTGAAGGTCAGCTCGCCGTTGAGGGAGTGGATGCGGATCTCCTGCTCGGTCTCCTCAACCGTAAGCTCAGGACGAGCGGGGGCCACGATGGTCGGCGCCGGATGGTTTGCGATGGCAAACTGGCTAGCGCCCAGCTGGAACATCGGCTCGCACCAGACGTGAGCGGCCATGGTGTAGGCGCGCACGGTCAGCAGGGTCTCGCCCACTGCGGCCTCGCGAATCACCAGTGGCAGCTGGACGGACTCGCCGGGGGCAACCGCGCCGGGCATGAGCGTCTTGCGGCAGACCACGTCGCCGTCCACCAGGGTCTCGGCCGACAGGCAGACATCCTCGAGGGTGGTGAACCAACGCTTGTTGGTGACGGTCAGCTCGCCTGCCTCGGCGTCATAAGCCATGCGGACCGGGCAGATAACCTGGCCGTACTCGGTAAGGCCCGGACTCGGCTGCTGCCAGGGGAACACCATGCCATCGATGCAGAAGTTGCTGTTGTTGGGGTAATCGCCGTTGTCGCCACCATACATATCGTAGGCAACGCCGTCCTCGGTCACAGCAGCCAAACCGTGGTCGCACCATTCCCAAATGAACTGGCCCTGGATGCAATCCCAACGATCGAAGACCTCCTGGTACTCGGACAGGCCTCCGGGACCATTGCCCATGGAGTGACCGTACTCACAGTTGATGCGCGGCTTGGGGAATGGGTGCTCGCCAAAGTCGTTCATCTGCGAAACACGGGAGTACATCGTGGAGATAACGTCGACGGTATCGGCGTTGCGGTCCTCCTCATAATGGACCGGACGATCATCGAGCTCGTGAGCCTTGGCGTACATCGCGCGGATGTTGCAGCCATAGCCGCTCTCGTTGCCCATCGACCACATAATGATGCAGGCGTGGTTGCGCTCCTGCATCACCAGGCGCTCAATGCGGTCGACGTAGGCCGGCTCCCATGCCGGATCGTCGGTGACCAGGGCGATGTTGCCGATATTCTCGAAGCCGTGGCTCTCCATATCGGTCTCGGCGACCAGCATGATGCCATACTCATCACACAGCTCGTAGAAGCGCGGGTCATTGGCATAGTGAGAGGTGCGCACCGCGTTGATGTTGTGCCGCTTCATGAGCTCCAGGTCGCGGCGCATGCGATCGAGGCCCACGGCGCGGCCCTTGTGATCGTCGTGATCGTGGCGGTTGACGCCATGCATCTTAAAGTAGGTGCCGTTGAGGTAGATATGATTGCCCTCGACCGTCACCTCGGCAAGACCCTGGCGATGCGGAACGTACTCGCTGGCCTCGTCGCCATCGTAGACCTCAAACGTAAGGTCATAGAGGAAGGGGTCCTCGGGATTCCAGAAGTGGGCATCGGCAACGCTGCACTCGGCATGGCCGTCGACGCACTCACCCGTAGCCACCACGTTTCCGCCATCGCTGAGCGTATACACAACGCGGGTAGCGCCCTCGGCCACCGTATCGAGCGTGATCAGAGCGGCATCGCCCTCGCGGTGCGTGCGGAACCTAAAGTCGACCAGGTGCGCGGCGGGACGCTGCATAAGGTACACATCGCGGAAGATGCCCGAGGCCCACCACATGTCCTGATCCTCGATATAGCTGCCATCACTGTACTGCAGAGCCTTGACCGCAAACAGGTTGTCGCCCTCGACGAGCGCGTCGGTCACGTCAAACTCGGCAGACAGGCGCGAACCCTTGGTCATGCCGATAAACTGACCGTTGACGTACAGCTCACCATAGCTCTCGATGCCGTCAAAGCGAATGATCTCGCGAGCGCCGGCAGGCACGGCGGGAAGGTTGACGATGCGCTGGTAGACGCCCGTGGGGTCGTCGGAGGGAACGAACGGCTGATCCACCGGGAACGGGAAACCCTCGTCGGTGTAGGCAAGGTTGCCATAGCCATCCACCTGCCACAGGTGCGGAACCTCCACGTGATCCCACTCGGGCTCGTACGTGGAGAGCTCCTCGTTGGAAACGGCAGCAGGCCCCTCAAAGAGGCGGAACTGCCACGAGCCGGACAGCTGGACAAACCCGCGCGACAGCTCGCGGCTGTACGTAGCGGCGAGATCGGCGGTCTCGTAACCCATAAAGTACGCATGGGGTGCCAGGCGGTTCCTGTGGGTGAGCGATTGGTTTTCCCAATCGTTAATGGCGTCCATGGTGATGCTCCTTCGTCATCGTAGTGATTCTTGTGCAACCGGTTGTCCTTATCTTACGGGCGATGCAAAAAATTGTGCAACCGGTTGTCCGCTGAACGGTCGATTTGGTCGGATTAACGGTGCAACCGGTTGTACAGCTGCGACACTTATGTCACCCTGAGTATCGAAACTCAGCGCAAAACATCGTTCTTAAGCTCGTAGGCAACCGCCACGCCCGCTGATATCTCACCCACACGAGACGTATTCGATTGCGGCTTGGTTGCAAAACGACACCTGTCACCGGATATCATGAACGCTGTTCAGGTGCACTATAGTAAGCTGTATCCGCACCAGCCCGTATCAGTGACAACATCGACCGCATTTTCCAGGAGACGCCATGACCCAACCAGTTCGCACCGCACCTACGCTTGCCGAGGTTGCCGCAGCTGCCGGCGTGTCGCGCTCCACGGCATCGCGCGCCCTCAACGATTCGCCCCGCATTAGCGAGGAAACCAAAAAGCGCGTCCGTGCGGCGGCCAAGAAAGTCAATTTTGTCCCCAATGCCCGTGGCCGAGCGCTCGCTGTCGGGCGCACGGAAATCATCGCCGTGCTCGTGACCGAGCCCCTGAGTGAACTCTTCAGCGACCCCACCTATAGCGAGTTTTTGAGCGGTATTACCGAGGAACTGTCGGAGTCGTCCTATCTGCCCGTTATCTTGCAGGCGTCTTCTACGCATGAGCGCAACCGCGCACGCGAGCACTTTGAGCGCCGCTCGTTCGACGCCGTGATCGACGTCTCCCCCTACAAGGGCAGCGAGCTGCTCGAGGTGCTGCGCGAGCTGGGCGTACCCACCGTGTTGTGCGGCCAGCTCGAGGGCCACCCCTATCGCGATGTGTTCTCGACGGTCTACTCTGACGACGAAGAGGGCGGACGCTTTGCGGCACACGCCATGAAGGAGCGCGGGCGCAAAGATATCGTCGCCGTGTTGGGACCGCAAGACAACCCCGCTGTTGTCGACCGCCTGCGCGGCTACCGCGCCGTCTTGGGCGAAGACCTCCCAGACGCAAACGTTATCTATACCGGCTGGAACAGCGGAGACGGCTATCAGGCCATGCGCCAGATCCTCGCGCGCAAGATTGCTTTCGATGGCGTGCTCTGCGGATCGGACCGTATCGCGGCTGGCGTCATCACCGCACTCAACGAGGCAGGCCTATCTGTTCCGGCGGAAGTTTCTGTCGTCGGCTTCGACGATCACGAGATTGCGACGCGCTGCGTCCCCGCACTCACGACCGTCCGCCAGCCCCTGCGCGAAGAAGGCCACATGGCCGCCAACATTGCGCTCGACATGATCAAGGGTGCCGAGCCCACCACCACCGTCATGCACATGCAGCTCGTTCAGAGAGACTCGCTGTAGGAAACTGGGCCGGGCTTTCCGCCAGACAGTTGCTGTGGAAAGCCCGGCCCGTTTTGAGCGCTCATTCTGGGGCACAGTTTCCGTTAGACAGCTCAACCGGAAACTGTGTCCCATTATTTTGCCGAATTCTGGGTCGCGCTTTCCCAGAGGCCCCCCTTTGGGAAAGCGCGACCCGTTCTGGACGCAGATTCCGGGACGCACTTTCCGCGACGCCCGGTCATCCCATGCCCTCACAATCTCGGCGCATAAAAAACGAGGGAAGGCACGCGTCCTTCCCTCGTTGCGGGCAATATGTAGCCGCTCGCTTACATCAGGCGCAGGCTGACATCCTTGAGCTGGGCGCCGGAAACGGCACTCGGAGCGCCCGACATAAGGTCGGAGCCGCTGGCCGTCTTGGGGAACGCCATGACGTCGCGGATGGAGTCGGAACCGGTGAGCAGCATGCACACGCGATCCAGACCCAGAGCGAAACCGCCCATCGGGGGTGCACCAAACTTGAGCGCCTCCATGAGGAAGCCAAACTGCGACTCGGCGCGCTCCTCGGTAAAGCCCAGGAGCTTGAGCATGGACATCTGCATCTCGGCGTTGTGGATACGCATACCGCCGCCGCCGGCCTCAAAGCCGTCCATGACAAAGTCGTAGGTGCACGAACCGGCTGCCAGCGGGTCGGCCTCGATCTTGGCGATGTCGGTCTCGGTCGGCAGGGTGAAGGGCTGGTGCTCGGCAGCGTAAGCCTTGCGATCCTCGTCCCAGTGGAACAGCGGGAAGTTGACGACCCACAGGAAGTCGTGGCCCTCGCGCTTGATCTCGAGCGCATTGGCCATGTGGGAACGCATGCCGCCCAGGATCTCGTCGGAGAGCAGGCGCGGACCGGCGGCGAACATCACAAGGTCGCCGGGCTCGACGCCCATGCGCTCGCGCAGAGCCGCCATCTCCTCGTCCGAGAAGAACTTGACGATGGGGCTGTTGATGGAGCCGTCCTCGCGGAATGCGATCCAGGCCAGGCCCTTGGCGCCAAACGTGGAGGCCACACCGGCGAGCTTATCGATCTTGGCGCGAGCCCAGGCACCGGCGCCCTTGGCGTTGATGGCCTTGACGACGGAGCCCTCCTCGTTTGCGGCAGTCGCAAAGACCTTGAACTTGGAGTTGGCAAAGATGTCGGTCAGGTCGACCAGGTGCATGCCATAGCGGGTATCGGGCTTGTCAGAGCCATAGGTGTCCATGGCTTCCCAATAGTCCATGCGGCGCAGCGGCATGGGCATCTCGACACCCATGCGGCCGAAGGCGTCGGACAGGACCTCTTCGAGCGCGCTCATAACGTCGTTCTGGTCCACGAAGGACATCTCGATATCGACCTGGGTGAACTCGGGCTGACGGTCGGCACGCAAGTCCTCGTCGCGGAAGCACTTGGCAACCTGATAGTAGCGCTCGACGCCACCGACCATAAGCAGCTGCTTCAGGAGCTGCGGGGACTGCGGCAGGGCATAGAAGTTGCCCGGCTGGATGCGGCTGGGGACGATGAAGTCGCGGGCGCCCTCGGGCGTGGACTTGAACAGGGAGGGCGTCTCGACCTCCATGAACTCACGGTTGTGCAGCGCCTCGCGAATGGCAAAGGTAAAGTCGGAGCGCAGCTTGAGGTTGGCCATCATCTCGGGACGACGGAGGTCCAGATAGCGATAGCGCAGACGGGTGTCCTCGCTGGTCTCGATGCCGTCCTCAATCTGGAACGGCGGGGTGACGGACGTGTTGAGCACCTCGGCGTGGTCGGTCAGGACCTCGATCTCGCCGGTCGCGAGCTTGGCGTTGGTGGTCTCCTCGCCACGGGAGCGCACGACGCCGTGGATCTTGATGGGCCACTCGGGACGCATGGTCTCGGCGATCTTAAATGCGTCGCCGTCAGAGTGCTCGGGGTCGAAGGTGAGCTGCGTGATGCCCTCGCGGTCACGAAGGTCGCAGAAAATAAGGCCGCCGTGGTCACGGCGACGGCTCACCCAACCGGTGAGGGTGACCTCTTCGCCCACGTTCTCGCGGCGAAGCTCGCCGCAGGTACGGGTGTGCATGGAATGCTCGTCGATGGGACGGGTCTGGCTCATACCAGTGATCCTCCTTTATGGATCTGTGCCGCCCCGTGTCGTTCCGGGCGGCGTCGTACAGATTTGCCCAGCCTGCGTAAACCGCGCAGCCAGACATGGCGTTCTATCTTATCGCACCTGTGTCGATGTGCCGCGGAAAAGTAGTTCTCGCCCAAAGACTTGACGGAGACGAAACAATTGACGCGGCCTGGCCGTCGCCAAGGCGCGCCGCGTGCGACAATGTGCCCCAATACAACTGCACTCGGAAAGGCCCGCCATGACTGCACGCCTCATCGTTATGGATATCGACTCCACGCTCATCAACCAGGAGGTCATCGACCTGTTGGGCGAGGAGGCAGGCGTGGGCGAGCAAGTTGCGCGGATCACCGAACGCGCCATGCGCGGCGAGCTGGACTTTAAGCAAGCGCTCGAGGAGCGCGTGGGGCTGCTCGCCGGCCTGGACGAGAGCGTGTTCGAGCGCACCTTTGAACGCGTGACATTTACCCCCGGCGCGCTGGAGCTTGTGCGTTCGGCACACAGCAAGGGCTGGAAGGTCGGCGTGGTAAGCGGCGGCTTCCACGAGATCGCTGACAAGATCGTAGCCGCCGCGGGTATCGATTTTTGCCTGGCCAACCGCCTGGAAGTCGTGGACGGCAAGCTCACCGGTAAGTTGGCTGCCGGCATTGTGACCAAGGAGTCCAAGCTCATCCAGCTGCTGGACTGGGCAGTTGAGTGCGGCGTCGATATGGCCCATACCGTCGCGATCGGCGACGGCGCCAACGACATCCCCATGATTCAGGCCGCGGGCACGGGCATCGCGTTTTGCGCCAAGCCCAAGACGCGCGAAGCTGCCCCGTTTGCCATCGACGAGCGCAACCTGATGCTCGCCATGGACATCATCCTGCGTGACTAATCGATCCGTCTAACAATTGAATCAATCCGTCCTATAGTTTCCGAACAATTTTGTCTTAGTGTTCGGAAACATACCCTTTGAGTGCTAGACTTTGCGCCGTCGAAGGGAACATATATGGATAAGCGAGATCTAGAGCAGCTGCTGAGCGATGTTGCCGGCGGATCAGTCACCCCCGCCGACGCCCTTACGCGCATCCAGACGGCTCCGACCGCCGATTTGGGCTTTGCGCAGCTCGATCTTTCGCGCGGGGTGCGCCAGGGAGCCGGCGAGGTTGTCTACGGTGCGGGTAAAACCGCCAAGCAGATTGCCGCCATTATCGAAGCGCTGCGCGATGCCGGCCAGGAGCGCATCCTGGTCACACGCCTGGACAGCGAAAAAGCAGCCCGCATCTCGGAGCTCCTCGACAACGGCATCGACCTGGGATATGTCCCGGACGCGCAGCTCGCCCTCGTGGGCGGCAAGCCCTCCCCCACCGGTAACGGACGCATCGTCGTCGCCTGCGCCGGCACGAGCGACTTGCCCGTCGCCGAGGAAGCCGCGTTGACGGCCGAGTTCTATGGCAACGAGGTCGACCGCCTCTACGACGTAGGTGTCGCCGGCCTGCACCGCCTACTCGCGCATGCCGAGGAGCTTGCTCAGGCGCAGGTGGTCATCGCCATCGCCGGCATGGAGGGCGCACTGGCGAGCGTTGTCGGCGGCCTGGTAAGCTGTCCGGTCATAGCCGTTCCCACCAGCGTGGGTTACGGCGCGAGCTTTGGTGGCGTAGCCGCGCTGCTCGCCATGCTCAACTCCTGCGCCAGCGGCGTTTCGGTCGTCAACATCGACAACGGCTTTGGTGCCGCCTACCAGGCAAGTCTTATCAATCATCTGGGCGCCGGCACGCCCTGCGCCCGTTAAGGAGCATTCCATGTCCAATCATCAGCACACGCTTATCATCGACGGCACCTCGGGCATCAGCGGCGATATGACCGTCGCGGCCCTGCTCGACCTAGGCGCCAGCGAGGAGCACCTGCGCGAGCAGCTCGCCACGCTGCCGGTCGACGGCTTTACGATCGCCGTCACACGCGTAAGCAAGCATGGCATCGACGCCTGCGACTTTGACGTCCAGCTTGCAGAGGAACTCGAGAACCACGATCACGATATGGCCTGGCTCTACGGCAACAAAGCGGCTGCCGAGCACACACACGAGCATGAGCACCACCATCATGATCATGGCGAGCACGAGCACGAGCACTGCCACGAGCATGACCATGAGGCCCACGGTCATGGCCACGAGGGTCACCATCACGCCCACGGCCATCACCACCGTTCTTTGGCGGACGTCACCGCCATCATCGATGGCTCGCAGCTAAGCGATGGCGCCAAGCGTCGCGCCCTCGCCATTTTTTCCGTACTCGCTGATGCCGAGGCAAAGGCTCACGGCAAAACGCCCGACACCGTCCTGTTTCATGAGGTGGGCGCCGTCGACTCCGTCGTCGACGTCTGCTCCGTTGCCATCTGCCTCGACGATCTGGGTATTGAGGATATCGTGGTCGAGTCGCTCTCCGAGGGCCACGGAACCATCCGTTGCGCCCACGGCCTTATGCCCATTCCCGTCCCCGCTGTCGTCAACCTGTGTCAGGCGGGCAATATCGCCCTCACGCCTGCACCGGTCGCTGGTGAGCTCGTGACGCCCACGGGCGCTGCCGTCGTCGCCGCACTGCGCACGTCCGAGCACCTGCCGGTCCGTTACCACATCGAGGCCGTCGGCTACGGCGCCGGCAAGCGCCCTTACGAGGGCTGCTCCGGCACGCTCCGCTGCCTGCTCGTTCACGCGGACGCATAGCCATGGATGCCCGCAAGGAAAAAAGCCGCGCCGCCATCGTTGCAGCATTCTCCGAGCTCCTTCGCGAGGAGGACTACGGCAAGATCACCGTCGGCGACATCATCGCTCGCGCCCATGTGGGTCGGGCCACGTTCTACGGCCTCTTCAAGAGCAAAGATGACCTACTGTCCGAACTCGTGAGCGACATCTGCACCCACGCCCTCGACGACGATGGCACACCGCTCGATGATCCGCTCGTACAAGTCGAGCATATCCTCAACAACCTCTGGGAACGCCGCCAGGGCGTACGAGCCCTCGTAGCCGGCGCCGGCTCACGCGTCTTCGCCGACTGCTTACGCAAGACCATCATGTCACGAGCAGCCGAAACCGTCCCCACCGACCCAAACGGCCCCGCCGCCACCATGGACCGAAGCTTCCTACTACACCACATAGCCTCAAGCTTCGTAGGAATGGTCCAATGGTGGGCCTGGCACAACTTCCAAGCCAACAAATCCAACGTAGCCAAAGACTACCTCTCAGCCATACAGCCCCTCTTCAGCTAAGTAAGAAGCTCATCCCAAAGCATCACCCCAACCTAGGGCGCCACGCATCCCAAAGTGTCAACAACAGCTCAACGCCCCTATCAGCAACAAGCCCCTCCCATCCAAATTCAGATATATGTTGGGTTGCTTGCTCGAGCGCAGCAAAGATCCCGCAGCTGGCCGCATGGGGTAACTTCCCAGCGCATTCCGCAGGACGCAAAAAGGCTCGCCGCACGAAGTGCGCAGCGAGCCTTTTTGCATGTCCGAGGACGCGCTGGGAAGTTACCCCATGCGGCCAGCGGACAACTATGTAGCCTTCGACTAGAACATGCCCAAGAAACCATGCACAAACAGCGCGGCCACAATAGCACCGACAAACGGCGCGATGCCAGGAACAAGCAGACCATACTTCCAGTTGTTGTCAGCCTTGTTCTTGATCGGTAGCACCTGATAGGCCATGCGGGGACCAAGGTCGCGTGCCTGGTTCATGGCGAAGCCGGTGATGCCGCCCATGCCCATGCCAACGGCCCAGACAATCAGGCCGACGCAGATGGCGAGCATCAAAACGTTCTCGCCAGCACGGCTAGCAGCAGCAAGGATGGCGCTAATGAACACGAAGGTGCAGATGGCCTCGCAGAAGAAGTTGCGGGCATAGTTCGTACCCTCGGTGGTGGGGTTGGTCGAGAAGATGTTGCGCTGGGCAATGGGGTCGACGACGCCCTCGGAAGCCTTGAACTCATCGGCATACATAAACCAAGCGATCACGGCACCCACAAAGCCGCCGAGCATATCGGCAAGCATGAAGGGGATGCAGTTGCCCCACGGCACCAGGCCGACGATGCACTGGGCAAGCACCATGGCGGGGTTCATGCACACGGCGCCGCCAAAGATAAACAGGCAGGCCGAGATACCAAAAGACCAGGTGGTGATGGCAAACATATGACCAGAGCCCTGATACTTGGTGCCCTTGAGCACGGTATCGCAGTGCACGCCCACGCCAAAGACGATCATGAGGGCCGTCGCGCCGAATTCGCAGAGGAGTTTGGTAAGCATAAAACCTTATCTTTCTTGTCGGTTATAAACGATTCGTTTGGGCCACGCACTAGTGCTGCGCGACGACAACGCCCAGGCCATCGGGAATGACGGCAACCTTGGCATCGGCACCCTTCATCTCAAAGGCGAGCTTGAGCGCCTCCTCGATAGTGTTGACCGGCGTCATGTGCATATCCTTGAGCATCTGGTGATCGCACAGGTCGGTGACCATGATCACGGGGTGATGCGCCAGGATGCGGGCAAAGATCTGGCTCGTCCACTGGTCGGGCAGGGTCTCGTCCTTGGGACGGTCGATGCAGGCGCGCTCAAACTCTGCCGGATCGTTGTCGGCGATGTTGTGATAGAAGCCCTCGCCACCGTGACCGTCGGCACAACCGGCGACATCGATGATCACACCGCCCTCGGGAAGCGTGGCCTCGGCAGCGCACATGCCCTTCACGGCCTGATAGATGTTCTGGTCGAGCGGGTAACCACCGTTGGTAGTGATGGCAATCTCGCACTCGACGGGCTCAACGCCGGCAAGGCTCTTCACGAAGTCGCAGCCGGCCTCGTGCGCCTTGTGGATGTCGCCGGCAAAGGAGCCAATGACCTCGTGCTTGCCGTTGAGCACCACGTTGAGCACAAAGGCAAGGTGAGCCATCTCGGCAGCGGCAAACATATCCTCGCTCACGTGGTTGTGGCACAGGTTGCCGGCACGCGAGTGGGAATCGTTCACAAACTGACCGTTGTGGTTGTACATGATGGTCTTGTAGCTGGCGATGCCAGGCAGGACGGACTTGCGGCTACCAGAGAAACCGGCAAAGAAGTGCGGCTCAATGAAGCCCTCTGCAAGCAGCAGGTCGCAATCGGCAGCGATCTTGTTGATAATGCACTCGCCACCAGAAGGCAGGGTGCCGATCTTTTTCATCATGCTGTCGTCAGTTGCGACGTGCATGACGATTTCCTCGTTGGCAACGATCTCCTCGCCATACTTGTTGACGAGCTCCTCGTGCGTCGACGGACGGTGCATGCCCGTAGCAACCAGAATACGCACACGGGCCTCGGGCGCAGCGGCATGAATGTGATGCAGCAGAATAGGCATCGTCACACGCGAGGGAACGGGACGCGTATGATCGGAGCTAATGATGACGATGTCCTTTTTGCCAGCACAAAGCTCCTCGAGCGAAGGCGAGCCATAAGGGTTGGCAAGCGACTCCTCTACCAGCTCTTCCTGCGATTTCGTAGTCTTAAACTCGTTTTGGTGACCTTCCATCACACCCGCGAAGTTCTTATCCTCGAGTTCCAGATGCAACGTCTTGTGGTCAAACGGCAGTTCACATTCAAACAATGACGAGCGCCCTCTTCCTTTCAACTGACACACTAGATAAACCGTTGGAAGGATACGCCGCTCACCGAAAAACACCACCGTCTACCGACTCATTAACACAACGTTCATATTTGACCCACAACAAAACGGCCGCGATCCCAAAAAGGACCGCGGCCGGAACAGTCGTAAGGCGAGAAGCGCCAAATGCATCTCAATCCCAATCGATAAGACGCGAGGCGCGAAGCGCACAATTCTTCTCCTCAGCTTTAATCCCCGAAGACCGAGGACGAAGGGGCCCGATGGGTTTCCCTCTGAATGCATTCCGCAGCACGAAGCCCCATCAGAGTGCGCGAAGCGCGCTATCTTTTCCTCAGCAGTAATCCGCCGAAGACCGGACATCGCAGGGCCCGCCATCAGCTTACTTATAGGCACACTCCGCAGGACGCAAGAAACCCTCGCCGCACGAAGTGCGCAGCGAGGGCTTCTTGCATGTCCGAGGACGTGCTTAAAAGTAAGCTGATGGCGGGCCCGGACGACTACAGGGCTATCGATTACCCCGTGTTCTGCAGTCCTGCCGAGACGCCGGTCACAGTCGAAAGAATCAGGCTCATATACTCGGCCTTCTTCTCCTCCGCCATCTCGTCCTGGTTCATACGCACCTCGCGAAGGGCGCGGACTTGGGCGATGGACAGGGCGTCGACGTAGGGATTGCGCACGCGAACGGCGCAGCCGAGCACGCGGCGGCGCTGCAGCGGCCACTCGTCACCGACGATGGCAAGGACCCACTTACGGGTGAGCTGCATCTCGGTGAAGACCTTCTCGGACAGATCCTGGCGATCGCCCAGGTGCAGATACATCTTGGCGATGCGCTGGTCGGTCTTGGCGATCGACATCTCGATGTTGTCGATGAACGTGCGGAAGAACGGCCACTCCTGGTAGGCAGCCTTAAGCTGGTCCAGATCGCCCAGCTGCTCGCAAGCGGTGCCCAGGCCGTACCAAGCGGCCAGATTGATGCGCGCCTGGCTCCAGCTGAAGATCCACGGAATGGTACGCAGGTCATCAAGCGACTTGGCGCCCAGGCCGCGCTTGGCGGGACGCGAGCCAATCGGCAGCAGACCGACCTCGGTCAGCGGCGTCACGGTCGAGAACCACGGTGTAAAGTCCTCGGTGTTCAGCAGGTCCAGATAGCGCTCGTGGCTTGCGGCGTTGAGCTTCTCGGCCATATCCCAGAACTTCTGCGTGGTCTCGGTGTTGGTCTTCTCGACACTCGGGGCCGACTGCAAAAGCGTTGCGGCGGCAACGGACTCAACATGACGCTGAGCCAGCGTGCGGTTGCCGTAACGGGCAAAGATGACCTCGCCCTGCTCGGTGAGCTTAAAGAAGCAGTTGACCGAACCCTTGGGCTGCGCCAGCACGGCCTTGTTGGCCGGACCGCCGCCACGGCCCACGGCACCGCCGCGACCGTGCATGAGCACCAGGTCGATATCGTTCTTCTCGGCCCACTTGGCAATGCGCTCCTGCGCGGAGTGCAGCGCGAGCATGGCCGTGGTAGGACCGGCATCCTTGGAGGAGTCGGAATAGCCCAGCATGACCTCCATGCGACGGTTGGTCTGGGCAAGGCGCTTTTGCACCACGGGCAGCGTAAGCATCTGGTCGAGCACGTCGACGCAGCCCTCGAGGTCCTCGAGCTGCTCAAACAGCGGGATCACATCGAGCTCGGGAACGTCTTCCTCGTGTGCAAAGGACAGGTGGGCAAGCTCAAAGACGTCGGCCACATGCTGGGCGCTCTTGGTGAACGAGATGATGTAGCGATGCGCCATCTTCTTGCCGTAGCGCTTCTGGATGGAGCCGATAGCGCGGAAGGTGTCGATGACCTCGCGCGTCATGGGCTGCAGATCGCCATGGATACCGTTCTCGTGGATATCCTTGAGGGCGCGGGCGTGCACCACGGAGTGCTGACGGAACTCCATCTCGACCATGTGGAAGCCGAAGGACTCAACCTGCCAGATGATGGTCTGGACCGGGCCGTAGGCAGCACGGACGGCACCGCAGGCAGCCAGCGAGCGCTGGACGACGCGCAAGTCCTCCAGGAACTCATCGGCGCTGTGGTACATGGTGTCGGTGATACGGCGCACGGTGGCGTTCAGACGGTCGGCCATGACGAGCATGACGGCGCGATGCGGCTCGTGCTCGGAAATCAGCTCGGCGCGAGCCGTGTACTGGGTACTCATCTCGACCTGATGGTTCCACAGGTTGATGAGCTCGGCAGACGGCTTGCTGTAGGTGGCCTCGAGCGTAAGGTTGCGGCCAATGCGGCGGCACTTGTCCTCGAGCTTGAGCACCATGTGGGTGAAGTACTTGGCGGCGACCTCACGGCTCACCTTGGCGGTGACGTTAGGGTTACCGTCGCGGTCGGAACCGATCCAGCTGCCGGGATGGAAGAACGCCGGGCACAGCGGCGGCACGGTGCCGGCCTTGTCGCCCAGCACCCAGTCGTCAAAACGACGATAGATGACAGGGATAACGTCGAACAGCGTGTTATCGAAGATGTCGATGATGGTATCGGCTTCCTCGACCGGCGTGGGCTTCTTGAGCGCGATGGGGCTCGTACGCACCAGGGCGTCGATCTCCTGCAGCATATGGTGCTCGTTCTCCACCAGGTCGGAGCCACCCAGACGCGGACGCTCCTCCAGCAGGTTGGAGATACGGCGAATCTTGCCCTCGACGGCCTTACGACGGGCCTCAGTGGGATGCGCGGTAAAGACGGGGTGGAACTCAAGCTTGCCGAGCAGCTCGTTGGCGCCCTCGACGCCCAGCTCATTCACCAGCTGGTGATAGGCGACGGTGAGCTCGTTGGCGGGATCGACCTCGGTATCGGTCGACGCACCGGCCTCACGCTCGCGCAGCTGCGCCACACGGTAGTTCTCCTCAGACAGGTTTGCCAGGTGGAAGAAGCTCGTAAAGGCGCGGACGATAACCTGCTGCTTATCGAGCGGCAGACTATCGATCAGATCGACGACTTCACGAAATGCCACGGCGGTGGGCTCGTCGGCGGTGGGCACGCCCTGCTCGTCGACGGCCTCGTCAGCGGCACGGCTACCGGGGTTGCCGGCATTGGCCACAATCTCGGCTGTCAAAATCTTGTCGAACAGGTCCGCGATCTCGGGATCATACTCGCTAAGCACACGGCGCTCCAGGCGCAAGAACAGCGCCAGATTGTCGCGCAGCTCCTCGGGGATCTCGATCTCGGCGAGACGCTCCTTGGACTCGGCATTCGAGCCGATTCGGTTAACGAGGCGGTTGACCACGGCAGCGACGCGCGCCGCGGCTTCGGGTACAGACTGGTTGCTTAGGTTCTCAGCCACGTTTCCTCCCATTCCTCCTTCTATGCACGTAACATGCGGTATCCATTATAGGCACTCGGCAAAAACTTTCGGAGCTGATTGCGCTTTACCACACAAAAGTATTTTCTGCATTGCAAGGGTTTTTGCCCCAAATGGTCGTATTTCTCGGTGGACGGCATACGCAAACGGGGGCATTCCGCATAAAAGCGAAACACCCCCGTAACAATCGCTCTCCATGAGCAGGGCACGTTAGCAGCCCCGCAGCTCAAAAAACATGCGCTACAGGCGCTCGCGAACCGCCTCGACCACGTTGGCCAAATCGACGAGAACCTCGTCGTGACTCTGCATGTCGCGCACCTTGACCTTGCCGGCGGCAAGCTCGTCGCCACCCAGGACCAGGATGAGCTTGGCGCCCACCTTGTCGGCCTGCTTAAACTGGGCCTTGAGCGAACGACCCTGGTAGTCGGCCTCGGTCACGATCCCTGCGGCGCGAAGCTGCTGCGTAATGGCAAAGACGTTCTGACGCAGATCCTTGCCGGCGTTGGCAACGTAGACGCACGGGGTCTCATCGGCGCCCAGGTCGCTGCCAAAGGCCTGCAGGGCCAGCAGGGCGCGCTCAAAACCGACGGCGAAGCCGACGCCGGCCGTGGGCTTGCCGCCCTCGAGCTCGACCAAGCCGTCATAGCGACCGCCGCCACCGATGGAGCCGACACCGGCGCCGGGAGCCTCGACCTCAAAGACGGTACGGGTGTAGTAGTCCAGGCCACGCACCAGGGTGGGATCCTCGACGTACTCGATACCGGCGGCGTCCAGATAGCGCTTGACCTGCTCGTAGTGCTCGCGGCACTCATCGCACAGGTTGTCGCCCATCAGCGGGGCGTCGGCCATGATCTCGCGGCAGTGGTCGTTCTTGCAGTCGAAGGCGCGCAGCGGGTTAAGCTCGGCGCGCTCGCGGCACTCGTCGCACATCTCATCGGCATGGTCGAGAATGAACTGCTTAACCTGCTCGCGATAGGCCGGACGGCATTGGGCATCGCCCATCGAGTTAATGAGCAGACGGAGCTTGGACAGATCGAAGCCCAGGCGCTTGTAAAACTCCATGAGCATAATGATGCACTCGGCGTCTGCCGCCGGATCGGGAGCACCGAGCCACTCGATGCCCACCTGGTGGAACTGGCGCAGGCGACCCTTCTGGGGACGCTCGCCACGGAACATGGCCTCGGCGTAGTAAGCCTTAAACGGCGTGGAGCCCTGGGGCACCAAGTTGTTCTCCACGACGGCGCGCACCACGCCAGCCGTGCCCTCGGGACGAAGCGCCAGGCGCTGCTTGGGCTTGAGCTTGGTATCGGTGCCCTCGGTAAAGACGCGCTCCAGGTTGGCGCCGCTAAACACGCGGAACATCTCCTTGCGCACGACGTCGGTCGACTGGCCGATGCCGTGGACAAACACGTCCACCTGCTCGATGGCGGGCGTCTCGATGGGCTTAAAGCCAAACGGCTCGAACACGCCGGCAGCGATCTGCTGCATCTTTTGCCAAGCGCGCATCTCAGCGCCGATAAGGTCGCGGGTTCCCTCCGCCTTCTGTGCCTGCATGGGCAAACACCTTTCTTTTGTATCGCGTCATAGGTAGTGGTCATTATACGGCACAAACACAAACAGCGGCGGTGCATCTGACCGAACGAGGGTATGGGGACTCGTTCGGCCAGATGCGCCGCCGCGGTGTGCAATCTGCAATCCTTCCGCCTCTTCGGATCACAAAATCCGTTGGACGGAAAGACTTCGGGTCATCTCTTGAGCCCGTGGCTACATGGGAAACCGAATGACGGTACGAGCATCCATTCGGCTTCCAAGGCAGCCACGGACAAAACGGGGCAAAGAGCTACGAGCGACGTCGTCCCTACTCCCCCGCCACGCTCGCGCGCAGCTTAGCCGCGATGGGCTCAGACGCCAGCAGGAACACCAGCATTGCCACCGAGCACGCCAGACACACGATCCATGTGCTCGTAAAGGAGCCCGTGGCATCGAACAGTATTCCCGAGACGATGGCGCCCACCGTGCCGCCAACCATCTCGAGCGAGGTAATGGTGCCCGTGACCTTACCCAGGTCGGCCATGCCAAACTGCTTAGACGCAGCGATAGTGGGCGTTGGAGATGGTGTACTGCGCAAGGGAAATGCCCAGGTCGCTGACGATCAACGGCTGGAACAGGCTCATGCAGTTGACGAAAATGGTGTAGCACGTGGCCATGATCACAAAGCCGGAGGCCACCACGAGCCAGCCGGGGAAGAACTTACGTTGCTGAGACATACTGTTCCTTTTTAAGCAAACGAGTAGCAAGATTGGGTGCTACCGGTGGTCGGCGATGTAGCCCAAAGCGACGGCGGCATAAGCCGCGGCGCCAAGGGGAAGCTCGGCATCGCTAAAACGTGCCTTGGGATGATGCTGAGCAAAATGCTCGTCCGTATCAGTCACAGCAGCGCCCACGGTAAAGTACGCGCTCGGGATCTCGCTCGAGATCAACGCGAAGTCCTCGCTCGCCATGGCGTGGAACAGCGGCAGGAAGGCGGACTTGGGCAGCACCGCGCCCACGTAGCCAAGCGACGCCTGCGTCATGCCGTCGTCGAGTACGAGCGGGGGAACATCCGAGAGTGTCTCGATAGTCGCCGGCGTACGATAGGTCGTGGCAACGCCTTTGACGACCTCCGCGATGCGGGTCTTGAGGCGCTCCATGAGCTCGACGTCGAAGCCACGCAGCGTTCCCTCGAGCACACAAGTGTCGGGGATGACATTTGCGGCCTGACCGCCGGCGAACTTGCCAACGGTAAGCGCGACCTCCTTGGCCGCCGGCACCTCGCGGGAGATGAGCTCCTGAAGCGCCAGATGCACATGGACGCCGGCCGTGATGGGGTCGATGCAGATCTCGGGGCTCGAGCCATGGCCGCCCTTGCCCTGAAGCGTGATGCGAAAACCGTACACGCCCGAGAGCGCCGGGCTGCCGTAGAGCACCAGGCCAAGCGGCGACTGGCTATTGACATGCATGGCAAAGGCGACCTGGGGGCGCGGGTTCTGCAGCAGACCGTCGGCGATGGCGGCGCGGGCACCCTCAAAGGTTTCCTCGCCCGGCTGGAACAGCAGCTTAACCGTGGCGTTGGCATCAACAAGCGCGGACTCGCGGGCCTTGAGCAGGCGCGCCGCTCCAAGCAACGCCGTTGCGTGCATATCGTGTCCGCATGCGTGCATGCAGCCGTTCGTAGAGGCGAAAGGCTCACCTGACTCTTCGGCAACGGGCAGGGCATCCATGTCGCCACGGAGCATGATGACCGTACCGGCCTGCTCGTCCGTGCAGACGCCATTGCCTTGGGCCGCGGCGGCACCGGCGCCGACAAGGCCCACAACGCAGGAACCATCAACGAGCGTGGCAAATGGGATGTCCATCTCAGTCAGGCGCGCTTGGATATACGCAGAGGTCTGTGGGAGGCTATTACCCAGCTCGGGCATCTGGTGGAGATCGTGTCGCCACGCAGCGAGCTCGTCTGCAAAAGCCTGAGCTTCTGCAACGAGACCGTCACCGATAGCGGTCTGCGCCGCTGCGGTGGCCTTGGGCGCTGATTGCGGTTGAAGATCGGACAAAGCTGGTGCCATAGATGCCCTCCAGTATCGTTTTTGCAGCAAGCACTTTGATAGCGTAAAGTGCAAGGTACTACTTTAAGGGCGAGGCATAAAAAATGCCGCCCCGGGAGGGCGGCGCAACAAGTTGTTTACAATTGCGGGCGCGGCTTTCGACGCAAAAAATCGAAGTGAGTCTCGCTCAAGATAATCGACAGGAAGATGAGCGCAAAGCCGGCGAGCAGGCGCGAGGTGAGCGCCTCCCCCATCAGCAGCACCGAGAACAGCACACCCGAAGGCGACTCCATCGAAAGGAGCAGCGAGCCCGTCGAGGCCGGGACATGCGCCAGGCCGACGTTTTGGATGAGCAGAGCCGCGCATGTGCAGCCCACCGAGAGAAACGCCATCGCACTGATAAAGCTCGGCGTCCACACGGACAGAGGCGCTTGGGTCTCGAATAGCAGCGACGTTGCCAGGCTCAGCACGCCGTTGCCCACAAACATCCAAAACGTGATGACGTTGATGTCCATTTTGCGACCGTACTTGGCAGTCACCGCCATCTGGATGGCGAAAAAGGCCGCACCCGCCAGCGTAATGACGTCACCAATGTTGAATTCAACGCTATCGAGTGCGACGAGGCCAATGCCCGCTAGGCACAGCAGCGCGGCACCCAAGTTGTAGCGCGTGAGCTTTTCGCCGCTCAGGAAATAGCTCGCGAACGGCACAAGGATGCAATACGTGCCCGTCAAAAAAGCATTCTTGCCCGCCGTAGTATGTGCCAGACCGACCGTCTGCAACGCATAGGCCGCCCACATGAGCACGCCCATACTCAGGCCAACGATCAGGTTGCGAGCGTTGAGGTGCGCGATGATGCGCTTGTGGAAGACGGCAAACATGACCAACGCTGCGGGCAGAAAACGTACATAGAGCAGCGCGAACACCGGAATGGTGCCGAGTGCGTCCTTCATAGTGGTAAAGGAGTAGCCCCAGATGACCGCCACCGAAAGGAGCAGAACCTTCCAGAACAGCGGAGAGCGTGCGCCGGCGCCCCGGGGAATACCGCCCGCGCCCAAATCCTCACGGGCTACTGGGCTATCGGGCAAGTTTTCGATTTCGTTGGCAGCGTATTGGGCCATGGAACATCCTCACACTCAATCTGGGCGTGGTGTCCGCACGCGTATGGCTGCGTGCCGCCTCATGGTCAAATAAAAACGGGACGCGCCGGACCCCCGGCACGCCCCGCTACTGTAGCAACAACCGGTGTTGCATCGCAATCCAGCATAATAAAGTATCAAACTGGAAGATCTCGATGTTCCGACGGCGTTTACCTGGCTGAACTAGATCAACTTAGTCGACTCCAGCTTTTCGATGATCCAGTCGTTGGCTTTGATGACCGGGCGGCGGAAGACGACGCCAAGGGCCAGCGACGGAATCAGGTAGCTCGCCAGAATGCCCAGCTCAATCCAGTACTCCATATGGTAGGCACCGGCCATGGCAGCGTGCATGGCGTTGATGCCGTGGGTAAACGGCAGGAACGGGTAGATCGCCTGGAACACGGGGCCGGTCATCTCGATGGGGAACGTACCGCCTGAACCGCCGACCTGCATGACCAACAGCACGACAGCGAGCGCCTTGCCGATATCGCCAAACGAAACCGTGAGCGTGTAGACGATATTGGAGAACACGAGACTCGCGACCCAGCCCGCCAGCACAAACTGCAGCGGGTTGTCGCATTGGATGCCAAAGAACAGGATGTCGCCCGCGCACACGAGTGTCGCCTGCAGCAGGGCCAGACCTCCAAAGAACAGGTAGCGGCCCAGGTAGATCTCGTGCAGGCGCACGGGGATCAGCTCGTTGATGAGCTCATCGTCAACCGATACCTTCATCATGGCCGCCAGCACGATCGAGCCGACCCACAGCGACAGGATCGTATAGAACGGCGCCATGGCCGAACCGTAATTGCGGATCGGATAGACCGGCTTGCGGTCGAGCGCGACGGGGCCGGAAAGCGACACGGCCAAACCCTCGGGATCGTTGCCGATCATCGTCTTGATCGTGGCAAGGTCGTCCGACATCAGGGCGCCATCGAGCTCGTCCTTAAAGGCGCTGATCTTGTCCGATGCCTCACCCAGCTGATCAGAAGCCTTGTTGACCAGCTTTGCAGCCTTGGAGAGGCCCTTTGCCAGCGAACCGGATGCGTCGGTCAGACCGCTCACAGCGCTATCCAAGTCACCCGAGATACCGTTCAGGGAATCCAGAACGCCCGAAATGGTCTTCTTGAGCTCCTTGGCCTTAACCGAGAACGTGGAATCGTAGTCGGACTTGGCTCCCGAGATACCCGCCTTGGCATCGGCGATGGCCTGGTCGACCTCGGCACGCGAGTTGTTGACCTCCGCCATGCCGTCCGAAAGGGACTTTGCGGTCGCCGTCAGGTCCTTCGCATTGTTGCGGTACTCCACGGCAATTCTGCCCAGCGACGTCGCAGCGGACTCGAGACCGTCTTTGAGCTTGTCATCACTCACCTGGTCGGCAAGGTTGCGGAGCTGATCGGCCATCGCATCGATATCGTCAGCACGCGTATTGAGCGCCGCTGCGGCTTCGTTGAGCTGAGACACCGTAAGGTAAACATGCTGATTCGCGGCATCGAATGCCTTCGCAAGCTCGGTGGACACGTTGTCGAATGAGCCCGCGCTTCCGTCGATCGCGGTGTTGATGGCGTCGTTGGCTGCCTTGAGCGCTTCCTCGGAATCGCTCACACCGCTCTTGGCATGCTCCATCAGCTGCTTCGTCGACTCATCGACGGTGCCCGTCTGCTTGAGCATACCGCCCGCCGACGTCAGCGAATCGGACGTGGAGCTCAAAACGCCCGCCAGCGACGTTGCGCTGGTCTGAATGTCCTGCAGGTCCTGGACCGAATCGCCCAGCGCAGAGGAAAGATTGGCGATAAAGTTGCTCACCTGGTCGGTGCTCATATAGTCGAGCAGGCTGGACACGGTTTTAAGACCGATGCTCGTAATGGTTTCGGTAAAGGTCTCGTTGACCTGACTCTGGACGGCGCTCGAGCCTTTCTCGGTCACGATCTGCGCGATGGCGTTGGCCTTCTGGTTCTCGTAGAACTCGATATCGGCGTGCTTCACGTCGGTCGAAAAGAGCGTCATCATGTCGGCGCTAAACGTCTTAGGGATAACGACGGCAGCGTAGTACGCGCCCGACTTAACGCCCTCAATCGCCTTATCGCGGTCGTTGAGAACGACCCAGTCAAAGTTCTCGTTGCCGCGCAGAGTGGCGGTTACGTTTTCGCCCACGTTGACCTCGACGGGAATCAGATCGCTCTCGTAACCCTCGTCGGTGTTGACCACTGCAATCTTAAGGTTGCCGGTATTGCCGTAGGGATCCCAGCTGCCGGCGATGTTAAACCATGCATAGAGACACGGAACGATGATCAGGCCCATCACGACGACCATGCCGATCACGGAGCGAGACACGTTTTGGACATCACGCTTAAACAGGTGCAGGATGTTTTTCATTTATGCCTCACCTCCTTTAGAGTGCTTGCCAAACAGGGTGGTGTCCCCGTCGTTTCCGTTTACGTTGTCAGCGCCGTCGGCATCTTGAGCCTTACGATGCGCACCGATATGCGGCAGACGGCTCGTAGGCTGTTCGCCTCCCTTGGCGCCACGCTCGCTGGCGTTGAGACCAAACATGCGACGGGCGGCAGGGATGGCAGCCGTGTGCTCGCGCATCTCGCGGCGAAGGTCCTCGTCCGAAAGCGCCGAGATACGCATCTGGGTATTGAGGCTCGCACGGATGTATTCGATGTTGATGAGCCAGCCGCAGATGGCGATAACCGAAATGATCCAGATAACGAGCAGGATGATCTTGCCGTTATTGTCGATATCGAGCACCGTCGAAAGCACAAAGAGCAGAACCTGCACGCCTACCACGGCGGCAAAACCGCCCTTGATGTAGTACGGGTAGCGATGCTCAAACGCCACGGCATGATCGAGCAGCTCGCGACGGTACGAATCGGAATCGAGCATGACACGCATGGCCGTGCGCAGCGAGTAGCGCTGGCGCGGCAGGTCGTTGGACTCGCAAATCATCATACCGGTCGTGGAAAGCTGTTTATCAAAGAGAAGGTTGAGATTGAGCAGCAGCGGACGCAGCTGCAGGCCGATAAAGAGCGCCACGATCAAGAACACGCCCAGAATGCACAGGTTAAACAGGTAGTTGAACGAATACATGCCGCCGACCGTCTCGCGCAGCAGATTGATGCCGTAGGTAAAGGGCAGCAGCGGGTGCAGCCACTGGAAGAAGCCGGGCATCATCTCGATGGGGTACATGCCCGACGAACCGGGGATCTGCACGATGACGAGAATGACGCCGATAGCCTTGCCGATATGCTTAAACGTGGTGGACAGCGCATAGATGATATTGACGTAGGTGAACGAAATGGCGATGCCGCCCAGCACGAACAGCAGCGGGCTGACGCACTGCACGCCAATCACCAGATCGCCTACCGTAACGATGATGGCCTGCAACGCGCCCAGGATCACCAGTAGCAACCAGCGGCCAAAGTAACCCTGACGCGCGGTAAAGCTGCCGATGCCTTCGCGGTCGACCTCGAGCTTGTAGATGGCGATAAGCACGTAGCCGCCCACCCAAAGCGCTAGGTTGGTATAGAACGGGGCAATGCCCGAGCCGAAGCTCTTGACTGGATAGATCGACTTGGACGCGAGCTCAACCGGAGATGCCATGAAATCTGCCACGTCATTGACGTCGACGTCCATGAGGTCGGCTAACTCGCCCATAGACTCAGAGGTCTGCAGCGCCGCAATGTCATTGGCGGCGGTCGCGAGCTTGTCCTGAACCTTGGCAAGGGAGGCGTCGGTTTGGGACAGCGTGGTCTTTGCCTGCTTGAGCGTGGCGTCGAGCTGCGCCAGCGTGCCGCGCGCGCTCGCTATCGTGGGGGTCATACCCGACACAATGCCGGTCAAATCGCCCGAAACGGCGGCAAAGGAATCGAGCGCGCTCGAGGCTTTCGGCAGCGCGTTTTGACCCAGGTTCGTCTGGGCCTGGCCAAGGTTGGTCGCACCGGTCTGAATTGCGTTATTGATAGCGTCGCTTGCACCCGAGACGGCCGCGGCGTCATTCGCCATGGCGCTCGACTGCGCAGACAGACCGTCCTTGATGCTCTGAAGCTTTTCATTCTGCTCGCGGAGCAAATCGATGGTCGATACAATGCGCGCGTCAATTTCCTCGGAACCTGTCGACGTGTCATTGACGAGAATCTCCAAATGCCCGATAACGGCCTTATTGTGATCGATCGTCGCTTGGAGAGACTCGAGTGAGTTGTCGATGCGGGTGGTCGTAGATGTGACTGTGCCCGTCAGCTTGCCAATCGCAGCGTTCGCAGAGGCTGACGTCTTGGTGAGCGCAAGGCTGCCTTCCGAGAGCGCCTTGGAGAGCGAGGCGACAGAGTTGCCCGCCGTAGCGCGAGCCTCGCCCAGCAGGTCATTGCCCTGAGCGATTGCCTGCGTTAGAGAGGGCGTCTGACCCTGCAGGCCCGCCAACGCGGCATCAGCCGAGGCGATAGCGCCACTCGTCTTATCGATGGCGGCATTCATATCGCCAATCGAATCGCGCACCTCACCCAAGGTGTCGGATGCCTCGGACACCGAACTTGTCAGCGAGTCCTGAGTCTGGGTTGCCTTGTCCTTTAAATCGACACCGGCATCCTTGGCGATACTGGCAACAGTCTCGCCCACCGTGGAGACAAACTCCGAGTTGATCTGCTCCTCGATGGTGTTGGCACCGGTATCGGTGACCTTGGGCGCAATGGCGCTCTTCTTCTCATTGACGTAATAGGTGAGCTTCGGCTGATGGTAATTGCCATCGAGCATCGAGACAAGATTGTCGGAGAAGTTCTTGGGGATTACGATCGCCGCGTAGTATTCCCCGCTCTCGACGCCCTCTTTGGCATCGGCAGCCGAGTCGACGAAGGTCCAGCCCAGCTGATCGTTTTCCTTGAGCTGGTCGACCACCTTATCGCCTGCATTGAGCTCGCCCACCAAGTCATTCTGGGTGCCCTGATCGTTGTTGGCGATGGCGATTTTAATGCCCTGGGTATTTCCGTACGGATCCCAGTTGGCAACGATGTTGTACCAGGCATACAGCGAGGGAATGACGCACACGCCCAAGGTAACCACCAGGGCGACGGGGTTCATAAGCAGTCGCTTAATGTCGCGCTTAAATATCGCAAAGGAGACCTTTGCGTTGGATAGTTTGCTGCCGAGACTCACGCTTGGACCATCCATCCTGTCGTTGAATCGAATCGTACTATCGATAACCATTGTACGTAGGCGCTTTAGTGCCTCACGGCACAATGGTGCTGAGTTTTGCGGGTAGCAATATACTACGAAGATGAGTTAACGTACAGTTGTACAGTATCTTAAATTTCAGCAGGTCACAAAACCACAACCCGCACAAATTAGCAATCCGAATAGTCATCGGGTAGTCATTGGGGACGTTCTTAAACGACTAGTCGAACAAGAACGTCCCCAATGACTACTTTGGGCCACGAAAGCGTCGCAGGTTGAGCATAAGTCAGCGAAAACGCCCCTAAGCGAGCAAGGTGACGTGAAAGAGGAGGGAAGCGTACTTCGGTACGCGACCGACGATTGAACGTCAGATTGCCGCTTAGGGGCGTTTGCAGCGTCGAGTGGTTACGCGGTTCGTAGAACCGCGTAACCCCCTAGTTACATAAGCTCGCAAACAGCCGCCGCGAAGGCAACGGGGTCCTCGGGGAGGATGCCCTCGACCAGCAGGGCCTGATCGTAGAGCAAGCCGGAGTACTGCTTGATCTTATCGGCGTCGCCTGCCTTCTGGGCAGCGACAAGCTTGTCAAAGACCGGGTGCTTGGCGTTGAGCTCGAGCACGCGCTGGCTCTTGGGCATGCCGTCGGGCGCGCCCTCGGGCCCCTTCTGGAGCACCTTCTCCATCTCGAGCGAAAGCGGACCCTCGGTGGTGATGCAGGCGGGAGCGTCAGTCAGACGCGCAGAGACGGCGACCTTCTCGACCTTGTCACCGAGCGCCTCCTTCATGGCGTTAAAGAGATCCTCGTTCTCCTTGGTGGCGTCCTCGGCCTCCTTCTTCTCGTCATCGGTCGCCATGTCAAGATCGCCGGTCGCGACGTTCTTAAGCTCCAGGTGACGATCCTCGACCTCGGGCTCGGCACCATCGGCAACTGCCTTCTCGGCAGCCTCGCGAGCAGCGTCATCCTCGTAGACCTTGGGCATATCGGCAGCCACGTACTCACGCATGGCCTGGAAGGTGAACTCATCCACGTCCTGCGTCAGCAGCAATACATCGTAGCCGCGGTCGAGCACGCCCTTCACGACGGGCATCTTGGCCAGACGCTCGCGCGAATCGCCGGCGGCATAGTAGATTGCCTTCTGGCCCTCGGGCATGCCCTTGGCATACTCGGCAAGGGTGATCATCTTCTGCTCCTTGGCAGACCAGAACAGCAACAGGTCGGCGAGCTCGTCGGCCTTCATGCCGTAGCTCGAGTAGATGCCGTACTTCAGACCGCGACCAAAGTTCTCAAAGAACTTCTCGTATGCCTCACGGTCGTTGTCGCGCATGTCCTCAAGGTCGGCGGTAATCTTCTTTTCCACACGCTTGGCGATAGCCTTGAGCTGACGGTTCTGCTGCAGCGTCTCGCGCGAGATGTTGAGCGACACGTCGGCGGAATCCACGACGCCACGGACAAAGTTGTAGTAGTCGGGCAGCAGGTCGTCGCACTTCTCCATAATCAGCACGTTGGAGCTGTAGAGCGCCAGGCCCTTCTCGTAGTCCTTGCTGTACAGATCGAACGGGGCGCGGCCCGGCACAAACAGCAGGGCGTCGTACTCGAGCGTGCCCTCAGCATGGAAGCTGATGGTGCGTGCAGGATCGTCAAAGTCGTGGAACGTTGACTTGTAGAACTCGTCGTAGTCCTTCTGCTCGACATCGGAGCTGCGCTTTTTCCAGATCGGCGTCATTGAGTTGACGGTCTCGAGCTCCTGGTAGTCCTCGTACTCGGGCGTGTAGTCATCGCCAGCATCCTCGGGCTTGGGCTTCTGGCGGCTCTTGGACACCATCATCTGAATCGGGTAGCGCACATAGTTGCTGTACTGCTGAATCAGGCTCTTGAGGCCCCACTCGGTCAGGAAGCGATCGTAGGTCTCGGCCTCGCCGTCGGCGTCGAGCTTCTCGTTCTCGCGCAGCGTCAGGATGACATCGGTACCGTGCTCAGCACGCTCGCCATCCTCGATGGTGTAGCCCTCAAGACCGTCGGACTCCCAAACGTGGGCGATATCCTCGCCATAAGCGCGGCTGACGACCTTCACGTGGCTGGCGACCATAAAGGCGGAGTAGAAACCCACGCCAAACTGACCGATGATGTCGACATCGGAACCCTGCTGCTCGGCGTTCTCAGTCTTAAACTCCTCGGAGCCGGAATGGGCGATGGTGCCCAGATTGCGCTCAAGCTCCTCGGCGGTCATGCCGATACCGTTATCCGAAATGGTGATGGTACGGGCATCTTTATCAAAGGAAACACGAATAGCCAGGTCGCCCTGGTCGAGCTTGACGCTCGGGTCCTGCAGGCTCTTAAAGTTGAGCTTGTCGACGGCGTCGCTCGCGTTGGAGATAAGCTCGCGCAGGAAGATTTCCTTATTGGTGTAGATGGAGTTGATCATGAGGTCGAGCAGTTTTTTGCTCTCGGTCTTAAATTGACGCATGTGCAGTCCTTTCGCGCTACCCCCGTCCGCAAAAACGGCCCGGTTGCCCGAGCCGCATCGCAGACCTGCTATGTTCAGACTTAGATTTTATAACCCATTAGCGCGCATATATACATACGGAATCGAAAAACTGTATGTCCAAACGCTCTGATGCGCCAATTGCCAAGGAGTGTCCCCGACTGCCGGCAGGAAAGGAACGTCCCTATCTGCCATCTACGCGCTTGGCCATCCAAGCATGGGGCTGGCCCTCGTCTTCGTAGTCCACCGGGGCAATCTGCGTGTAACCCGCCTTGGCATAGAGCGGCAGCACGTATTCCTGCGCATGCAGCTTAATGAGCTTGGCGCCGGCATCACGCGCGCACGTATCACTGGCCTCGACAATCTTGCTCGCCAAACCGCGACGGCGCATGCTCGGCAGCACGGCCACGCGCCCCATAATGTAGGTCTCCCCCGCCGCGACGCCTTCGTCCAAGTCGCACGCCGGCGACACCGGAGCCTCTGCGTCAGCTGCGCGCTCGAGTTCTTCGGGAAACACGCGCGAGCAACCGGCAAGCTCACCGTCTACATAGAGCGTCACATGAATGCAGTTCGGATCCTCGTCGATAGCGTCAAACTCATTCTCGTAGCCCTGCTCGTCCATAAAAACGACGCGGCGCACCAACGCCGCGTCATCAAAGCATCCCGTCTTAAGTTGGATATCCATGGCTGCCCTTTCATTCAATGCGAACGTTAGGGACAGATTTTAGCGAAAATGAGCTCCGCGCACGCTAAACTTCGCGCGAGCCTTCGCCAGGCAATCGTAATGACCCACGTTATGGGCATCGCTCGCGATGAAGCTGTACAGGTTCTGATCGAACAGGCGCTGTGCCGGCTTTTTCTCGCGACCAAAGCGACCGCCGGCAATAAAGTCCGCCGAAGCCTGCAGCTTGCAGCCCATATCGACCAGGCGCTCCGCCACGCTTACATCCTTTTGAACCGCACGATAGCGCTCAGGATGAGCGATGATCACCTGGTAGCCACGGCACTGCAAATCGTAAATCGTGTTCTCGTACTCTCTAAACGCATACGCATCGGCATGCGTCGAAAGCTCGAGCAGAAACTCGTTGGTCCCATCGAAATGCAAGTGATCCGCGGCATCGATACCAAGCTCAACGAGCTTTCGATGGTTGACCTCGAAGCCCATCTGGAGCGGAAAACCGTCAGCGTTATCGCGCAGCAGCTCAAAGGCATCCCACATCTTGTCGTAATCAAAATAGGGATCACGGCAGTGAGGAGTGCAAACGATTCTGGTTACACCGGCCCGCTTGGCAGCCTCGAGCATCGCCAAGCTCTCTTCGAGATCGGCGGCGCCGTCGTCTACACCCGGCAAGATATGGCAATGAATGTCACGCATAGGTCAGCCTTAATCAACTAAACGTTTGCTCGGTTGGTGAAGATGCCCTTTTTGGAAGTGCCCTGATCGTCGGAGCCCTTCTTAACCTTCTTACCGTCCTTGGTGTAGTAAGAATAGTAGTACTCGCTGGTCTCGGTCTCACAGTAATTCATGACGGTACCGATGAGCTTGACCTTCTCGGACTTCTTAAGCTGACCGATGGCGTTGAGCGCCTCCTCGCGCTTGGTGAAATCCTCACGCACGACAAAAAGCGCACCGTCGGTCAGACTTGCGATCTCGGCAGCATCGATGAAGGTGCCGACCGGGGGAGCATCGAAGATGACGTACTGGAACTTGGCGGACAGTGCCTTTACCAGCTTGGCAAAGCGATGGGAGACGATGATGTCGGCAGGATTGGGAATGTGCGGCTCGGCATCGAGGAAGTAGAAGTTCTTCTGACCCGTCTCGACAATCGCCTGGTCGATAGAAACCTGCTCGGACAGGACTGCATAGAGTCCGCCGCGGGAGCGGACGCCGAGCATATCGGCAAGGGACCTGCGACGCATATCAGCCTCGACCAGCAGGACACTCTTGCCGCTCGTGGCGATTGCCTGAGCAAGGTTAATGGAAACCGTAGACTTGCCCTCGTTGGGAATCGAGGAGGTAACGGTGATGGTGCGAATGGGGTCGTCCACGCTCGCAAAGCGGATATTGGCCAGAAGGGTCTTGGCGGCATTCTGTACAACGAGCTTATCGGTGTTCTTTGCCTTAGCCATGCCTATTTACCACCTTTCATAGCCGGAATTCGGCCAACAACGGGAATACCCAGGAGCTCTTCTGCCTCTTCGGCACCGCGGATGCGGGTATTGAGCATGTCTGCCAAAACGACATAGGCAACTGCGATAAAGATACCGGCGAGGAACGCGACGGCAATATACAGCGTACGCTTGGGGCCGCTGGGGGCTTCGGGGGTCTTGGCCTCGTCGATAACGTTGATGCTCTGGGCAGCGCCGACGTTCTGAGCGACCGTACTCACCGAGCTGGCAATGGCCTTTGCGACCTCAGCCGTCTCCTTGGCATCGGTACCGGTAACCGAAAGCGTAATGACACGCGTGGTGGTCTCGGAGGAAACAGACACCTTGTAGTCATCCAGATCGGTGAGGCCCAGTTCTTTGGCGGCGCCGCTCTTAACGCTATCGCTATCAAGCAGCGTGGCGATATCGTTGGAAAGCATCTGGCTCGCCGAGAGATCGTTGTAGCTCATCTGACCGCTATCGTCGGTCTTGGCGAGAATGTACATGCTCGTCGTCGCGGTATAGGTGTTGTCCATCGCAACGAAGGACACGATGCCCATGGCGATCGCGCAGACCACCGGAAGGGTGATGACCAGCTTGAGGTGCTTTTTCAGCAGCTGGAACAGTTCGAGAAGGGTCATGCAGCTTGCCTTTCATTTCCCCAGTTCGGATTGACAAAACTGTCCGTATGTTATCGCATCTTTTTACCGAGACCAAACTCTATACATAAGAAACAGGCTCTCCTGTAAAAATGACGGAAGCAATCGTAAAATTGCACAACAACGCCGCACCCGAAAGTCCGATGCGGCGTCCACATCAATATCTATGTTGTATCGCTATGCGAATGGCTCGTCCTGCTGTATGGGAAACGTCACCGTAATGGTGGTTCCCACGCCCAACTCGCTCGACAGATCGAGCGTGGCGTGATGATACAGGGCCGCATGTTTGACAATGGCAAGCCCCAGGCCGGTTCCGCCGCGTGCCTTGGATCTACTCTTGTCCACGCGATAGAACCGCTCAAATACCTTGCCATGTTCTTCAGGCGCGATACCGATTCCCGTGTCGGCGACCGCGAGGAACGGATGACCTTCGTCGTTGGTGCCGCACTGCAGCGCAACCATACCGCCGGGTCGATTGTAGCGGATGGCGTTGCTTGCCAGATTGTAGATGAGCTCGTCAATCAAGCGCGACACGCCTTCGATGACCACAGGCTTGGTCTCATGACTTATCGTCACATTCGCTTGACGGGCGACCTGTTCAAGACGCTGCTCAACCGTATAGATGGCACGCGAGAGCTCAATAGGCTCCGTGGACCCAATGGGCACCGCCTCGCCCTCAGTCGCACGCTCGGCCTCGTCCAAGTTAGACAGCATAAGGATATCGTTGACAAGCGCTGCCAAGCGGCCCGCCTCACGATAGATACGACCGCCAAAGTTGCGCAGGTCATCCTCGCCCTCAACCATGCCGTTTGCGATGAGCTCGGCATAGCCCGAAATCGCCGTAAGCGGCGTCTTGAGCTCATGGGTGATATTCGCCGTGAACTCGCGGCGCATACGGTCGTTGTCCGCTAGCACCGCCATTTGGCGCTTGAGTTCCTGGCGCTGCGACTCGATACGCTCAAGCATGGGGACCATCTCGGCATAGGCGTGCTCATAGCTACGGCGCGGGTGGTCCAAATCCACCTCTTGCAACGGCGCGATGATGGCACGGGACTCGCGGCGCGCCATGAAAAACGAGAGTACCGCACCCGCTGCTGCGATAAGCAGCATCGGCGCCACCATCGACAGCAAAATCGCCGCAACGCCAGGCTGGGCCTGCGCCAAGCGGACAACCTGGCCGTTATCAAGGGCGACGGCGCGATACAGCATAATCTCGTCGAGCGTAGAGCTTGCGCGCTCCGCGGAACCCGAACCACTCTCAAAGGCCTCGATGACCTCGGGGCGATCGCCATGGTTGGGCAGTGTGGAAGGCGACGCCTCGTTGTCGTAGGCAACCGATCCATCCTTGTTAATCAGCGTGATGCGTAAGTCCTCGCGATCGAGGCTACGCAAGAACGGGATGGGCTCCTGCTGCTCGTCGAGGGCGGCAGCAATGAGCTCGGTTTCCTGCGCCAGATTGGCACTCGTGGCATCCGCCAAGGTGTTTTGCACAAAGAACGCACCCAGCACCGTAAACGCCACGATAACCGCCATGGCGCAAACAAAGATCGTCACAAAAACGCGGTGCGATAGCGTTTGTTTTCCCTGGGGGGCGAAGACCACGGGTTACTCCTCCGATGCGGTGGACGCGGTGTCGTCACCTTCGGCACCATCACCGGCAGAAGGCTCAGCCAAGCGGTAGCCCACGCCGCGCACGGTCTCGATGGCGCTGGCATGCTCGCCCAGTTTTTGGCGAAGCGTCTGCACGTGCACGTCAACGGTGCGCGAACCGCCGTCGAAGTCCCAGCCCCACACGCTCTGCAGCAACGACTCGCGGGTAAAGACCACGCCGGGCTTGCGCATGAGATACTCAAGCAGGTCGAACTCGCGCAGGGTGAGCTTAAGCGGCTCGCCGGCAACGGTCACCTCGCGATGGCTGGGCGAGAGCACGATGTCGCCCACACTGAGCACATCGCTCGCCTGCTTGACCATGCCGCCGCGACGCAGCAGTGCGCGGCAACGGCTCGCAAGCTCCATGAGCGAAAACGGCTTAGTCAGGTAATCGTCGGCACCGCCATCGAGCGCCATCACCTTGTCGAGCTCGGTGTCCTTGGCAGTAAGCATCATGATGGGCACCGTCGCCGTCAGGCGGTCGGCGCGCAGGCGACGCATAATCGCCAAACCATCGGTATCGGGCAGCATGATGTCGAGCAGGACGGCATCGGGTACCCGTCGCGCCACGGCGGCCTTAAACTCGCCGTCGCACGAAAAGCCCTCGGCCTCGATTCCCTGCTTGCGCAGCGCATAGACCGTCAAATCCCTGATGTTGTCATCGTCCTCGACGTAGTAGATCATGTTGAACCCCTTTGCGGCCGGCATGACCGCATCTTAACCCTAAAGGTACCTTTACGAGATGGTATCAGCCAAAACGTCCCGTCAAATAATCCGCTGTGCGCGAATCGGTCGGTTTTTTGAAGAGCTGAGCGGTGGGCGCGTGCTCCACCAGCTCGCCCAGCAAGAAAAACGCGACCGAGTCGGAGATGCGCGCCGCCTGCTGCATATTGTGCGTAACGACCACCAACGTGCAGGTCTCCTTGAGCTCGCAGGCAAGCTGCTCCACCACCAGCGTCGACACGGGATCGAGGGCGCTCGTGGGCTCGTCCATCAGCAGAATGTCGGGCTGCACGGCAAGTGCGCGGGCGATGCACAGGCGCTGCTGCTGTCCACCCGAAAGACCCAGGCCCGACTCTTTGAGCTTGCCCTTGACCTCGTCCCACAGGGCAGCGCGACGCAGGGAGTCCTCGACCAGCTCATCGAGCACGGCGCGGTCGCGCACACCCATACCGCGAGGACCGTAGGCGACGTTGTCGTAGATGCTCATGGGAAATGGGTTGGGGCGTTGGAACACCATGCCCACGCGCTGGCGCAAACGGCAGATGTCGCAATCGCCCAGGATATCTTGACCATCGAGCGCAATCTTGCCCTCGATGCGGCAATCCTTGATGCCGTCGTTCATGCGGTTAAAGCAGCGCAGCAACGTGGACTTTCCGCAGCCCGAAGGCCCGATGAACGAGGTGATCTGCTTGTCGCGGATCTTGATATTCACGTCCTTGAGCGCATGGTGGTCGCCATAGAACAGGTCGAGGCCCTCGACGTCGATGCGCGTCGGCGAGGCGGCAAGATCCTCTGCCGTGGGGCGAGTCGCATCCCCAACCTCGCGCTCATGCGCGGCCTCGGCCTGCGCTTCCATGAGTTCTTCAAGCTCCGTGGGCTCCACAGCCGCAGCAGCCGTCATACCGCACACCTCCATATCGATATCAATTCAGCAGTATCGATAGTAGGAATCGCGGCTCATACGCACGTGAGCACATTGTCAAGTGTTTGTAAGGGCACGCTAGCTATGCGGCGGGCAGCTCGATGGTGAATATCGTGTGTTCGGGCATCGATTCACATGCAACGGTACCGCCGTGTGCCGCGATGATCTCCTTGGCAATAGCAAGGCCCAAACCGGCACCACCGCGATTGGTCGCACGCGCCGCATCCAGGCGATAGAACTTCTCAAAGATCACCTTGAGCTTAGCCGCAGGGATAGGATCGCCCTGATTGATAAAGCGCACGCGCACGCCGCCATCGTCTTGGCGCCTGGCCTCAATCGTGATAGTCGAGCCCTCATAGCTATAGGCGACGGCGTTTTTCATGATGTTGTTAAACACGCGGGCCATCTTATCGCCATCCACGAGCACCGTCAGGTCCTCGCGAATATCAACCTGGGCTTCCTTATGTTGCTCGTTGAGGATGGGATAGAACTCGTCAGCCACCTGAGCCAGCAGCAACCCCAGATCAACATAGCCGCGCGTGAGCACGATATCGTGGAAGTCAAAGCGCGTGATATCGAAGAACTCTTCGATGAGTGCATCGAGCCGGTGCGCCTTGTCGAGCGCCACGCCCGTAAAGTGCGCACGTTGCTCAACCGGCAGCTCAGGAGCCTCTTGCAGCAGCGAAAGATAGCCCACCACACTGGCAAGCGGGGTGCGTAGGTCATGTGCCAAGTACGTGACCAGATCGTCCTTGCGATGAGACTCGTCACGCAAGGCCTGTTGCACCTTGCGCTCGCGATCGCGCACACGGTTGAGTGCGCCCTCGACCTCCAGGAAGTCGCCGTCGATGTTGTCCCAGGTGTCGGGGTGATCGATCAGGCGATCTTGAATACGAGCGGCCAGCACACAATCGGCATGCTGCTCGCCCTGCTCATAGCCCTGGTAGTACAGGGCGCGGCCGCAAAAGAACAGCACGCACACGGCAAGCGCCAGCACAAAGCCAAGCATGTTGAATACAAAGCCGGCATCGAACAGCACCGGCCCTTCGATGCCGCCGAGTGCCATGGCGCCAATCGCCAACGTCATGGCCCACGCGGCACCGCCAATCACCACGCAGCGGCGTACGATTTCAAATCGATCGATCAGCAAAAAGCCGACAAGCAGCACCGCCAAGATTCCAGCGATGTTATCGATGCCAATCAGCAGCAGGCTCAGCAAAAAGAGCAGCACCGTTGCAAGCGCGCGGTTGTCGACGACCGACCTCACGTATTCAAAGAGTCGATCGGGCACCTCGAATGCCTGCCTATCGTCTTTTGTCATATCCACTTCCCCACCATCAAAGGCGTTATTCGATTATGTAGCCGACGCCCCAGACGTTTTTGATAAAGCGCGGCTTTTGAGCGTCGTCGCCGATCTTTTCGCGCAGGTGGCGAATGTGCACCATCACCGTATTGTTGGAGCCGGGCATAAAATCCTCGTTCCACACCGCGCGGAACAGGTCCTCCACGGCCACCACGCTGCCGCGATGCTCGACCAGATACAGCAAGATGGAATACTCGATGGGCGTGAGGCGAACCGGTGAACCGTCCACTGTCACGGAACGAGCATCGCGGTTGATCTCAAGGCCGTCGAGCTGGATGGTCGGCGACTCGGCCGCCTGCGCGCGGCTACCGTAGCTGGTGTAGCGACGAAGCTGAGCGTGCACGCGTGCGATGAGCTCAAGCGGACGGAACGGCTTGACCACATAATCGTCCGCGCCAAGCGAAAGGCCCTCGATCTTGTCTTGCTGGGCATCGCGCGCCGTCAGCATGATCACGGGATAGGTATGGCTGGAACGGATCGTACGTAGCAGCTCAAAGCCATCGATATCGGGCAGCATGACATCCAGCAGCGCCAGATCAAACTCCTGCTCCAAGATTGCCTTGGCAGCATCGGCCCCGCTATAGGCGACCTGTACGTCAAAGCCTTCTTTTGTAAGGTAGATACCAACCAAGTCGGCGATGGCCTTTTCGTCATCAACTACCAAAATGCGCTCGTTCATGCGTGCTCCTCTCGCGCTCCATTATGCCCGAGGGGGCGCATGCCACACACAACAAGCGTGGGTGATTAAGTCGGCCTTAAGCACCCTTGTGCCCGTTCGGGCGCGGATGTGGGCCACGCACGCACGCGATGATCGCCGACACCGGCAAACGATATACTCTAGTTCCAGAAGAGACCATCCCGTCGAAAGCGAAATCTGTGAAGTCCCTCATCTCTTTTGCAAAGCGCTCAGCCCAGCTTGCCGCCGGCTTTGTCTGCGCTATCGCCCTTGCCGCTGGCGTGCCCACCGTCGCCGGCGCCCAAGTGCTCACGACCGACAATGTTTGCGGCAAAACCGCCGATGCGCGCGGCATCACGGCCGAAAACCTGCCCGATATCGATGCGACCAATGCCCTCGTCATGGGCAAAGACGGCACCGTCTACTATGGGCGCGGCGCCGATGAGCAGGTCAAAATCGCCTCGATCACCAAGGTCATGACCGCAATCCTAACCGTCGAGAATTGCAAGATGGACGAGAAGGTCACGGTAAGCAACACCGCGGCCACCGTGGGCAATTCGACCGCCGGCTTGCTCGAAGGCGACGAGCTTACCGTGGAGCAGGCACTGCGCGGCCTGATGATTCCCTCGGGCAACGACGCCGCCATCGTGCTCGCCGAATATGTGGGCAAGAAGATCGAGCCTAAGACCAAAGACGCCGAGGCCACCTTTGTGAAGGCCATGAACGAGCGCGCTAAGAAGCTCGGCTGCACCGGTACGCTTTTTGAAAACCCGCATGGTCTGGACTTTGATGAGTGGGCTGGCGATATGCACTCAACCGCACACGACGTAGCGCTGATGATGCAGGAGGCCATGAAAAACGACACGATCCGCGAGGTCGTAGCGAGCGAGGATTCCTGGATCGAGGTCACGGGCGCCGACGGCGCCGACCATTCGCATTCCATGGACACGCATAACTATTTGCTGGGCCAAGATGGCAACATCGGTGGCAAGACCGGCACCACCGACGACGCGGGCTATTGCTTTACGAGCGCCTACAACCGCGACGGCGACGAGATCTACACCGTCGTTTTGAACTCCACCACCACCGACCAGCGCTTTACCGATACCGTAACCCTTGCCAATTGGTACTACGGTCACAAGGTGACGGTCGCAATCGCCAACACACAGGAAAAGACCGCCAACGGCAACCCGCTTATGGCGCGTATTGGCCAAACCGACTGGACGGATAAGACGATCGACGCCACGCTCGCCGATCCTACGGCGCAAGCGACCGTGTTTTCCCTTGCCGGCGAGGTGACCGAAAAGGTTAGCTACGACGATCTTTCGGGCACGGTGCATGTGGGCGATAAGGTGGGTAGCGTTACGCTCAAGCAGGACGGCACCAAGATCGCCGTCATGGACCTGGTTGCCGACGAAGAAGGCGCTGGGCCGAATCCCATTGAATGGCTCCTTGTGAAGCTCGACCGTCTGGGCCGTCGCATCGACAACCGCCCGCTCACGGCAGAAAGCGAGACCGTCGCCAAGGCGCCCGAGGTGTAGTGCGCAAGAATAATAAGCCCACTGAAAGGAGGCGTCCGAAAGGATGCCTCTTTTTTTGAGGGTTCGAATCCCCAGCTAACGTGGTTCAACTAAAAAAGGGCCCCTTTCGGAACCCTTCTTTCAAGTCATACTGGCGGAGAGCTGGGGATTCGAACCCCAGATGCCCTTTTGGGGCATACTCGCTTAGCAGGCGAGCACCTTCGGCCTCTCGGTCAGCTCTCCGTAACAGCCGTTCTATAGTAACCAAACAGTCGAAGTTGGGCAAGAGGGAATTTTCTAATTGCCCGGCGGCCTTTCCTCCTTGCAGTTTTCGCCCCTACCCCAGCGAGCGGTTGAGGGAGCCGAGCTCGTCGTTGCCCATGGTACGCCACATTTGGAAGATGCAACCGCGCGCCAGGAAAAAGAAGCCGTTATCGACCAGCTGCACGGCGGCATCCGCAAGCTGGTTGGCCACCGCGGGCACGGGCGGCAATTCGAGTCCAGCCCTGCGGATGGTCTCGACCGCTTCCTCGAACGTCGGAGGCTCGCTGACACCCATCTCGTTCATAAGGCCCTGCATTTCTTCCAGCGCGCTGCTGCCCGACTCCTCGCCGCGCGGCACCAGACGGTAACAAGCCAGCGCCAGGTCGAGCTGATCGCAATTCCAATAGGCAAACGCCAAGCGATAGAACAGGTAGCCGATTGCAGAACGATCGCTGGCAATACGTAGGCCGTGGCGCGCCACCTCGATAATCTCGTCAAAGCGCTCCAGACGCGCGAGCACGTTGATGAGCGCAAAGTGCGACTGCATGGACGAGCGCGCCAGATCGTAAAGATGGCGCACCTCGGGCAGTGCTCGTTCAAAGTCCTCTTGCTCGGCGTAAAAACTGCAGATCTCGTGCTGGGCAAAGTACAGCGCATCGGGCGCACGAAGGATTCGCACAGAGCGGTCTTCTTCCAACACCGGTAGCACCATGCGCACCAGCTGGTTATCGCAAAACTGCGTTTGAACCTGACCTGTCGCCAAAAGCTCGGCGACGGCGCACTTAGCCTCCAACTCCTCGACAAGACGGGAAAAGCCTTCAAAAGCACCTGTACGGTCGACTTTTGCCTGCTCGCGCAATTCAACAACACGGGCCACGTATGGGTCGTCGTCCTCTTCCATGACCTCCAACTCGTCAGCCGTATCGGCAAGCAGCAGATCGCGCAGCGCCGGCGGCAGCGTGCGATGGTCATCACGCGGACGAGCATGAACCTCCGCAGGCTCAATCGTCTCCGGAGCGGTTGACTCATACGCCTCAAGTACACGCTTGCACGGCATATCGTCCATGTCCATGCTCTCAAGATCCTTGACGACAGGCACGCAATCGGCCAGATAGGCCGCGCGCCCAAAGAAATACGTTGCGACAACGCGCTCGCCCTGCTCACTGCCGGGAGCAGCAATCTGCACATAGCAGCGCGTGATGCAGGTGCCCGCGGCAAAACACGCTGCTGCAAGCGTGAGTGCCACGCGCGCATCGTGCTCCGCGGCCCAGATCGCACGCGCGTCCTCGTCCAACTCGCGCCAGGCGTCATCTTGAGCGTCGTATTCACGTTGCGGCATGGCATCAACGACAGACTGCCCAAACCGAACGAGCATGATCCCCTCGGCAACGTTTGCCCGATAGGTATAGTCGAGCCGCGTGACCACGTTAAGTGCCTCGACAATACGCGCGAAGCGGGTACGCACATCCCACTCACCGCCCGGCTGGCAAGCCACCGTACCCGGTTTGCCCCACGGGTTATCGCTCGAGGCCGTATCGAGCAGTCGGGGAACATCGTTGGTCGTCTTGGCGATATGCCACGCATCAAAGAGCGCGCAGCCCTCAAGGCTCGGCGAGGATGCCGCAGGGACCAATCCGGCCCCGATGTGCTCAAGGATGCCGGAGAGACGGTTAAGACGGCACTCGATGGCAAGCAGCATGTCAATCTCGTCCTGGTCCAGCAGGCTGCGATCAAAATTGAGATAGAAAAGCTTTGAGCGATCGATGCGAGCCAGGCTCATCTCGGACTTAGCGGCGATGGTGCGCAAGCGGGGCAAGTCAATTTCACTCATAAGGGCGGCGGCATAGCGCTCGATACCGCTCGGATTCTCGGCATGGTCAACGCGGTAGAGCAGCGTCTCGATAGCGTCAGGGAGCGGTGCCGTGTTAAAGCCCAAAAACACCTCGACCGGCTCGGGCAACTTTACGAGCTTGATCTTGTCGACAACGTTTTGCATACCCTCGTCGAGTCCGTCGGCGTCCGCCGTGCTCGCAATGGTATTTTCGGAGTCAGCGAATATCACGTAGCGCAGGAACATCGATGCCATGAACTCACCGTAAGGAAGGGAGCGGGTCGAATTCCATGTCTCGTGATCGGACTGTTCGCGCATGGGGCCTTCGGGAGAGCCGACGGTTCGCGCGCACGCGCGAACCGTGCCGTTTGCTCCCCTCACCATAATCTCACCAATACCGGAGTCCGACTCGTCAAGGACCAGTTCCATGTCGGGATCGTTGGGCAGCGGAGCCTCGCTAACGGGGCGGTCCACCTTGTACACCTCACCCGAAACGCTTACGTAGCCCAAAAGCGACACATGGCTTTTGCCAACGAATTCGACGACATAACAAGATTCATGCTGATCCTCGCCAAAGAGTTTCCAGACCACGCCATATGAGCGTCCCGCAGGCTGCTCGGACATCGCCGGAAAGCGCTTCTTGGGATCGAGAAACCTGAGCTTGTATGTCGGACGCTCTGCCACGAAATATCACCCTGATCGGTCGCTTGAGAAGGAGCGGTCGCGAATAAGTCGCGACATCTACTCGGAATCTTACACGAGTCGACAGGAAATCGTCCCTTTGGACGAAAGCACTCAAGCTGGCGTAAAAGAAAAGCCCCCGTTGCCGGGAGCTTTAATCTCAAATGGTGCGGCGTATAGGATTCCGCGCATCCGCTGCGCGGATCCGCACCGGCTTCGCCCGCCTGCCGGCGTGCTCGCCCGCGGGCTAAAAACGCTCCGCGTTTTCTTTACGCCCGCGCCTCGACCGAGGTTCGAATCAATGCGGTGTTTACGTAAAAGAAAAGCCCCCGTTGCCGGGAGCTTTAATCTCAAATGGTGCGGCGTATAGGATTCGAACCTATGACGTTCTGATTCGTAGTCAGACCCTCTATCCAGCTGAGGTAACGCCGCAACTTGTTGATTATTATGCACAGGGACTGAATAATGGTCAAGCATTTTTTCAAAAAAAGTTATCGAATTTGATTTTTAATCATTTGGAGGGCTTGGCGCGATCTTCGACGCATCGCGATATAAGAAAAGCCCCCGTCGCCGGGAGCTTTAAAGTCAATTGGTGCGGCGTATAGGATTCGAACCTATGACGTTCTGATTCGTAGTCAGACCCTCTATCCAGCTGAGGTAACGCCGCAACTTGTTGATTATTATGCACAGGGACTGAATAATGGTCAAGCATTTTTTCAAAAAAAGTTATCGAATTTGATTTTTAATCATTTGGAGGGCTTGGCGCGATCTTCGACGCATCGCGATATAAGAAAAGCCCCCGTCGCCGGGAGCTTTAAAGTCAATTGGTGCGGCGTATAGGATTCGAACCTATGACGTTCTGATTCGTAGTCAGACCCTCTATCCAGCTGAGGTAACGCCGCAACGCACGGATTATTATGCACGCGAGCCCCCGATGGGTCAAGCGACAATTAGAAAAAATTTTACGGAGTGATAATTAAGTTGTTCGTGCCTCGACCGAGGTTCGAATCCATGCGGTGTTGCCATAAAAGAAAAGCCCCCGTTGCCGGAGGCTTTAAAGTTCAGTTGGTGCGGCGTATAGGATTCCGCGCATCCGCTCCGCGGATCCGCGCCGGCTTCGCCCGCCTGCCGGCGTGCTCGCCCGCTCGCTACGGACGCTCCGCGTCCGCTTCACGCTCGCGCCTCGACCGAGGTTCGAATCCATGCGGTGGCGGCATAAAAGAAAAGCCCCCGTTGCCGGAGGCTTTCAATTTCAATTGGTGCGGCGTATAGGATTCGAACCTATGACGTTCTGATTCGTAGTCAGACCCTCTATCCAGCTGAGGTAACGCCGCAGCGCAAAACATATAAAACCACTTTAGCTTATTGGAGTCAAGCACAATCTCAAACTTTTTTTGGAACGCAGTTTTGTCATGCTGCTCCGCATATACCGTCGTTCCCCGTACGATCGATTGGCTTTTCGATCACGTCAAACTTAGCATCAAGTTCCCTGAGGAGCGATCTCACCCGCTGGGCACAATCATAATCGGCAAACGAGATACTCAACATGCGAGCAACCTGGTTAGATGTCCGGACCCCATAGAAATGCTCCAGGGCCACAAGCCCCTCGTGCGCCACAAACGTCTCAACCACATGCGGCGACTCCTCGTAGCACCATTGGGTCAACGGACCCTCGCTCGTCTGTCGAACCACCAGGCCACCCATGCCAGACGGCTCACACGTCACAAGCAGGTACTCCCCGCCCTCGTCGCTCTCAAACAAAACCACCCGATCATCAAACAGCTCCATCGCGTCCCCTTTCTCTCGCTCTTATTTAGCAAAAGCATAGCAGGTAGATGGCTGTATACAGAACAGTTGTTCGTGTGTTTTCTATTGAGCTGTCCGCACAGCATGGTATGGCCGCACACAAAAAGGGCACCCCAAAAAGGAGTGCCCTAGCAAATCGCTTATGCAGCCAATCTACGCGACCGGCTCGATCTTCTCGAGGCCGCCCATGTAGGGACGCAGAACCTCGGGGATCGTGATGGTGCCGTCAGCGTTCTGGTAGTTCTCCAGAATGGCTGCCATGGTACGGCCAGCCGGCAGACCGGAACCGTTGAGGGTGTGCAGATAGCGCGAACCCTTGAAGTTCTCGGGGTCGCGATACTTGATGTTGGCGCGACGGGCCTGGAAGTCACCGCAGTTGGAGCAGGAGCTGATCTCCTTGTAGGCGTTGTAGCTCGGCAGCCAGACCTCGACGTCGTAGGTCTGACGGGCAGAGAAGCCCAGGTCGCCGGTGCACAGGCTAATCACGCGATACGGAAGACCCAGCTGCTGCAGCAGGAACTCGGCCTCGGCGGTCATGCTCTCGAGCTCCTTGTCGGACTCCTCCGGCTTGGCAAACTTGACCATCTCGACCTTGTCGAACTCGTGCTGGCGAATGATGCCGCGGGTATCGCGACCAGCGGAGCCGGCCTCCTCGCGGAAGCAGGGGGTGAAGGCGGTGTAGCGGCGCGGCAGGGTATCGGCGTCGAGGACCTCACCGGCGTGCAGGTTGGTGAGCACGACCTCGGCGGTGGGGATCAGGAAGTTGTCGCCCGAGACGTGATAGGCGTCGTCCTCGAACTTGGGCAGCTGGCCCGTGCCGAACATGGTCTGACGCTTGACGACGATGGGCGGCCACCACTCCTTAAAACCACGGCTGGTGTGCGTATCGAGGAAGAAGTTGATGAGGGCGCGCTCAAGACGGGCGCCGGCGCCACCGAGAACGGTGAAGCGGCTGCCGGAGAGCTTGTTGCCGCGCTCGAAGTCAAGGATATCGAGGTCGGTGCCCAGATCCCAGTGCGGCTTAAAGTCGAAGTCGAACTCGCGCGGGGTGCCCCAACGACGGCGTTCGATGTTCTCGTCCTCGTCCTTGCCGTACGGCGTGGCCTCGCAAGGAATGTTGGGCAGGTGAGCCATGAAGTCGTACTGCTCCTGCTCGAGGGCGGTGCGGCGCTCGGCCAGACCGTCAATTTTCTCGTTGACGGCGCGCACGGCCTCTTTGGCGGCCTCAGCCTCGTCCTTCTTGCCCTCCTTCATCAGGGCGCCGATCTTCTTGGACTCGGCATTGCGCGTGGCTTGAAGTTCCTCGACCTCGGTGATGACGGCACGACGCTCGTCGTCGAGCTCAAAGAACTTCTCGCGATCCCAAGACGTCTGGCGGTTAGCCATGGCGACATCGATGGCATCGGGGTTCTCGCGAACAAACTTGATATCAAGCATTAGATCCTCCGGCGATATACATTCCATTTAGGTTGCAACCTTGTACATGTATGGGCAAGTATATACTTATGAGCGTTTACGACCCAACTCAACTACGCAAGAAGGCACCCAATGGACGCAGTTTTTTCCTTTTTGTTTGGCACCCGCACCGGTTTTGCCATCCTTTTCGCCGGCGGCATCCTGCTGTTTGCGATTATTGCCTTTGTAATGGAGAAGCGCACCCATAAGATGTATGTCGACCGCGGCCCCAAGTCCGAGGACGAAGAAGACAGCTTCTGGGACTAACCTGCCAAAAAGGGACAGGTTTATTTTGGTCGGTTTTATCTGGGCAAACGCAAGTGCCCCGCAACTGGAATTGAGCCAGTTGCGGGGCACTTTTCGCTAAAAGGACAAAACCGCAGGAAAAACCTGCCAACATAAACCTGTCCCGTTTTTGGTCGGTTTTACTGGAGGGTTGCGTCGATTGCCTTGACCAGGGCGCTGCGCATGCCGGCGTCCTCGAGCGCAACGACGCCCTTGATGGTGGCACCACCGGGCGAGCATACGGCATCCTTCATCGCCGCAGGATGCTGGCCAGTTGCAAGCTGCAGCTTTGCCGTACCCAGCACCATCTGGCTCACAATGCGATAAGCATCCGCACGCGGGATACCGTGCTTGACCGCCGCATCGCCCAGGGCCTCGATTGCCATGGCGACAAACGCCGGAGCGCAACCACCCACCGTGCCGCCCACAAACAGCAGGCTTGTGTCGAGCTCGACGACAGCGCCAAGCTTACCGAGCAGGTCGAGCACCACAGCACGCTGCTCGTCGTTAAGCGTCGAAGCCTTCTCGCAGGCGATGACGCCCTCGCCCACCGAAACCGGCGTGTTGGGCACCGTCGAGATATGCGCGACGCCCGGCAGGACCTGCTCCCACTTGGCACTGTCCCAGGTCCAGGCAACCGACAGAACGACCTTTTTGGCAAAAGCATCCTTGAGCGGGGCGAATACCTTCTCGATCATGTACGGTTTGACCGCAGCGACCACGATATCGGATGCGGCGACAACCTCGGCGGCATCGTGGCAGGCGACCATGCCGCGCGCCTCGCAGCGCTCAACCAGTGCGTCGTAGCGACCCGCGCAGGCGCACATGTCGCTCGCAGCTACACCGGCAGCGATCCAGCCATCGGCCATAGCGCTCGCCATATTGCCAAAACCGACAAATCCAATCTTCATATCGCATAGTCCTTTCAGACACATTCCTCAAAACGAAAGGTATTGTCCCACGCCATTGTTTCGTATTGCCGACCTATTTGTGATACGGCTCGCCACGACTGATCTTACAGGCACGGTAAATCTGCTCTAGCAGCACCACACGCGCCAGGTTATGCGGCAAGGTAATGCGTCCAAAGCTGAGCATCTCGTCGGCTCGTGCGCGCACGTCATCGCTCACGCCGTCCGAACCGCCGATTACAAAGGCAATGTCGCTGCCGCCTCGCAGCATAAGATCGTCGAGCCTCGCCGAAAACTCCTCGCTCGAGCGCTCCTTGCCCTCGATAGCCAGCAGGATCACATGCGCTCGAGATGGCAAGGCGGCAAGAATCGCCGCCCCCTCCTTGTCGCGCGCGGCATCCACGCCGCCCGCCTTAGCCGGGTCGATATCGGCCACCTCGCGGATATCCACCTTGGCATAGGCACCTAGGCGCTTGGTGTACTCAGCGCACGCGTCCTTCCAAAAGCGCTCCTTGAGCTTACCGACGCAAACGACGGTGTATTTCACGCGCGTCTACTCCTTCGAATCGTTTTGAACTTTGCCGGCGGCCAGCATCTGCTCGAACATCGAGGCCGACTGCGAAAAGTCGCTCGGCAGCACGACCGTCGAGGTTTTACCCGTGCGAGCGAACTCCGTCATCATCTCGGACCACTGCGTAAACATGAACAGTTGGTTGGCCTCGTCATTGCCGACACCCGTCTCCTGGATGATCTCGAGCGAATCTTTGATACCCAGCGCGATGGCCTTGCGCTGGTTGGCGATGCCCTCGCCCGCCTTTTCCATAGCCTCGGCCTCGGCGGTCGCCTCGGTGACGCGCTTGATGCGGTCGGCCTCGGCGAGCTCCTGCGCGGCAGCGCGCTTGCGCTGGGCAGCGTTGATGTCGTTCATGGAGTTCTCAACCTCGGTCGGCAGTGCGATTTTGGTGATGAGCGTCGACACGAGGGTGAAGCCGTAGGCGGCCATCTGCTCGGAAACGGTAGCGTTGACATCCTTGGCGATGTCATCCTTCTTGGCAAAGACCTCATCGAGTGTGTAGACGGGGATGGAGGAGCGCAGGGCGTCGGTGATGAAGTCGCGCATCTGGTCGACGGGCTCCTGCAGCATGTAGTAGCTCTTGTAGATGCCCGAATCTGCCGGGCCGGCGCCCATGTCGTAGCTCACGTGGTACTGAGCGGAGACCTCAAGACCGATGGTCACGTTGTCCTGGGTCTTAACGTCGATGCCAAAACCGTTTTTCATGGTGCGCAGGCTCACCGTGGCGGCCTTGCGGTCGATCACGGGCACCTTCACGTGGAAGCCCGCGTTGACGATACGGTTGAACTTACCCAAGCGCTCGATGATTACGGCGTGCTGCTGTTCAACGACATAACAGGCGTTGGGGAGCAGCAGCAACAGGATGATGATGGGAATCAAAAGGCTGGTAAGGGCGGCGATGATACCGGAAAACAGCATGGTCTCTCCTCTGATAGGCACACGTTGGTACTAGGATACCCGTCCAAGGAGATCGTGCATAACAAAAAGAGCTCCCATTGCTGGGAGCTCTTTCAATCCATGGTGCGGGCGAAAGGACGTCCGCGTATCCGCTTCGCGGATCCGCACCGGCTTCGCCCGCCTGCCGGCGGACTCGCCAGCTCGCTAAAAACGCTCCGCGTTTTCTTGACGCTCGCTCCTTCACAGGTTCAAGTCCCTGCGATGGGCACATAACAAAAAAGCCCCCATTGCTGGGAGCTCTTTCAATCAATGGTGCGGGCGAAAGGACTTGAACCTTCATGGGGTTGCCCCCATACGGACCTGAACCGTACGCGTCTGCCAATTCCGCCACGCCCGCGTGCAGGAATTAGAATAACGGAGCGCCACCGCGAACGCAAGAACTATTTTTGAAAAAGTTTGCAGGCATTTTCCCAAGCGGCATGCGCGATTGTTTCGGCGTCCTCACCAGTGCGATCGACACGGTCGTTAACCAGCGCGTTTGTCGTAATGGAGATCATTGCTGGCTCGCATTCAAGACCGCGGATGGGCTCCGGAGCCATATACGGGCAATCCGTCTCGAACAAAATGCGGTCGAGCGGGGTCGCCGCAAATGCCTCGCGCACGTCGTCGTTGCGCTTAAAGGTGGCCGCACCACCATAGGCGATATAGCAGCCCAGCTTCACAAAGCGCTCCATCGTGGCGCGGTCCTCGCCAAAACAGTGCAGCACACAACCGGCCTGGGGCACGCCCACCTCACGAAGCACGTTGTAGGCGTCCACGTGCGAGGTACGCTCCTGGTCCATGTCCTCGTGACGCAGATGCAGCTCCACCGGCACGTTACGACACACGGCAAGCTCGAGCTGGCGCGCCATGCAATCAATCTGCACGCTGTGGGGCGCCGGCGTGATGTCGTCGTCGTAATCCATGTGGTAGTCCAGACCGATTTCGCCAATACCGGCACACAAAGGGTCATCAAGCGCAGCAACAACCTGCGCTTGAATGTCGTCGGTATAGTCCGGCGCGCCATACGGATGCACGCCGGCAAGATACTTGATCTGCGGGATATCCTGCATCGGCAGAATTTCGCGCACGAGCCAGTCGCTATAGTCCGTCACGCTGCGCTTGTCGGCGATGGGGTCGAAGACCGTCACCAACAGGTCGATGCCTGCCGCCTTGGCACGCACGAGTGTCTCGGGCACATCCTTGCCCCAGAACGAAAGCAGATGCGCATGTGTGTCGGCAAGCGGTGCCAAGGGCACGGGACAAGCAACCGTCTTCTTTTTCTTGGTAAACGTCACGCGTTCGGCATTAAGCGTCATGGGAAAGCTCCCGAGCCAGGCACACAAAGTCGGCGACGCCGAGCGTCTCGGCGCGCGTGGTGGGTGCGATACCGCAAGCCTCAAAGGCGGCATCGAGCACGTCCTTGGCAAAGCCGTTGGCGCTCATGGAATTGCGGATGGTCTTGCGACGCTGGGCAAATGCAGCATCAATCACGCGGGCCACAAATTCGCGATCGAGCCCTTCGGGCACCACGCCGTCAACACGGTCGATACGCACGACAGCCGAGTCCACGTGCGGCGCCGGCATAAAGCAACGCGGCGGCACCTCAAAGCGACCCGTCACCTGCGCATACAGGCCGAGCTTTGCCGTATAGCCGCCATAGGTCTTGTTGCCCGGCACTGCGGCAATGCGATCGGCAACCTCCTTTTGCACCATGACGACGGCGCGCTTGAGCGCCGGCATCGTCTGGAAAAATTGCAAAATGATCGTCGCCGCCACGTTATAGGGCAAGTTCGCGACAAATACCGTCGGCTCACCGCCCGCAGCCTGCTCAATCTGCTCCGGCGTCACCTTGAGCGCATCGCCCATGATAAAGCGGAAGTTGGCATAGTCGGCGGCGTGAGCATCGAGCACCGGCTCGAGCTCGGGATCTGCCTCGATCGACGTGACGCACGCCGCCTCCTGCAGCAACGCAAGTGTCAACGTACCGCAACCCGGACCCACCTCGAGTACGCGCTCGTCACCTGCAAGCTCAGCGAGCTCACAGATGCGTTCGATCACATGGTTGTCGATCAGGAAGTTTTGGCCCAGGCGGTGCTTGGTCGCAAGGCCAAACTCCTCCAGCAGCTCCCTTGTTGCCGTGGGGTTTGCCAAAGGCGAAGTTGTCATAGTTGCCTCCTTAGCATGATGGCGGCGTCTTGAAACGAAAGGGCATGGACCGTTGCGGCCATGCCCTTACATCTAAACATCAAATTGCCGATATGGCGCTCGCGCGGTCTCTACGCCAGACGCGGGAACAGCGGATCGCCCTTCTCGACGGGCTGACCACCAGCAAGCAGGCCCCAAGTGCAAATGCCCTTGAGGTCGTCGCTCGCGGCCTCGCCCTCACAGGACAGGCGGCGCAGAGCCTCGGCAGAAGTCTGGGGCATGAGCGGCATCAGCAGGTGGGCGGCGATGCGGATGGCCTCGAGCAGGTTGTAGATCACAAATGCCAGCTCGTCAGCCTTGGCCTCGTCCTTGGCAAGCGCCCAGGGCTCGGAGTCCTCGATGTAGTGGTTGGCGGCGTGGATGAGCTCCATGACCTCATCCTTGGCTCCGCCGTAATCGAGCACGTCCATCTTGGCCATGTAGCGGTCGACCAGGCCATCGGCAATCTTTGCCAGCGGGTTATCGAACGCGTCGGCAGACGCCGGTTTAGCCGGGGCGCAGCCGTCAAAGTACTTTGCGCTCATGTTGAGCGAGCGCGAAATGAGGTTGCCCCAGCTGTTGGCCAGATCGGCGTTGTAGACCTGCTCCATGCGATCGAAACTGATGGCGCCGTCGGTGCCGGGAACGACATCGGTCATAAAGTAGTAGCGATAGCCCTCGACGCCCAGCATGTCGATAACGTCCTGCGGAGCGATGGCGTTACCGCGGCTCTTGGACATCTTCTCGGCCTTGCCGGTCTCGGCATTGCGCACGGTCAGGAAGCCGTGGGCAAAGACGTGCTCGGGCAGGGCCTCGCCGATGGCCATGAGCATGGCGGGCCAAATGACGCAGTGGAAGCGGATGATGTCCTTACCCACGATGTGGAACTGCGCGGGCCAGCGATAGGCCAGCTCGGCACGCGCCTCGTCGGTGTCGACACCGTAGCCGACGGCCGTCATATAGTTGAGCAGCGCGTCAAACCATACATAGGTCACATGGCCCTCGTCAAACGGAACCTGGATGCCCCAGTCAAAGCTCGTGCGACTCACGGAAAGGTCGTTGAGGCCGCCCTCGACAAAGCTGCGAACCTCGTTCATGCGGAACGCAGGCTCGACAAAGTCGGGGTGCTCGTCATAGAGCTTGAGAAGCTTGTCCTGGAAGGCGGAAAGCTTAAAGAAGTAGGACTCCTCCTGGACGCGCTCAAGCGGACGGTGGCAGTCGGGGCATAGATGCTGGCCGACGCTGCCGTACTCCTCGTCGCCCTTCTGGACCTGCGTATCAGTGAAGTAGGTCTCGTCAGGCACGCAATACCAACCGTCGTAGCTGCCCTTATACAGGTAACCGGACTCCTTCATGCGCTCCCACAGGTACTGCACGGCATGATGCTGGCGCGGCTCGGTGGTGCGGATGAAGTCGTCGTTGGAAATCTCGAGCTTGCTCCAAAGCTCCTTGAAGTGCGGGGCCTGGCTATCGGTCCACTCCTGCGGCGTCATGCCATGCTTGGCTGCGGCCTCGGCGACCTTCTCGCCGTGCTCGTCCATGCCGGTCAGGAACTTGACGTTATAGCCGGCGGAACGGCGATAGCGAGCCTGAACGTCGGCGATGATGGTGGAATAAGCCGTGCCCAGGTGCGGATCGGCGTTGACGTAGTAGATGGGCGTCGTGATAAAGAACGAAGGCTTGCTTTGATCCATGGGGTTTGTCCTCCAGAAAAACGTTGCATACAGAGGATGATTCTAGCGCAAGGGCTGGATATCCTCCATCTATTGCATATCGAGCACCATGGCATAGACATCGCGCTTGCGGCGCGAATACTTCTGAGACAGGCGCTTGGCCACCGCAGACGCGGGCTCCCCCTCCTCGAGCGCGGCGCGGATATCCTCGCGCAGGGCCTCGTCGGGATCCGCTGCCGTGGCGCCGACCGGCACGATACCGGCCTCCTCATCCTCGCTCGGTGGCGCGATGACCAGCGCAATCTCGCCCTTTACCTCGCCGCGAGCACGCAGCTCCTCGGCAAGCTGGTCAGCGGGCCCGCGCAAGACCTCCTCGTGCAGCTTGGTGAGTTCGCGGCAGACGGCAACCTCACGCTGGGGAAAGACCTCCGCCACGGCCTCGAGCGTCGCCACGATGCGATGTGGAGACTCGTAGAAGATGAGTGCGCCGGGCACCACGGCAAGGCGCTGCAAACTGCGCACACGGTCGCCGTGCTTTCGGCCCAAAAAGCCCTCGAAGAAAAAATGCTCGCAGGGAATGCCGGACGAAACAAGCGCCGTGACGCAAGCAGAGGGCCCGGGAATAACTTCGACGGGCACATCGGCCTCACGCGCCGCCTCGACCAGCGCCTGGCCGGGATCGGACACGCTCGGCATGCCGGCGTCCGAGGCAAAAGCGAGGGTCTCCCCCGCCAGCAGACGGTCGACCAGGCCGGCGGCGCGGCTGGCGATCACATTCTCGTCGCAACGGACAAGCGGCTTGGAAATGCCCAGGTGCATCAGCAGCTTTGACGTCACACGCGTGTCTTCGCAGCAGATGACATCGGCAGCGGCAAAGGCCTCGCCAACGCGCGGGGACAGGTCACCCAGGTTGCCGATGGGCGTGCCGACCACATAGAGTTTGCCCGTATGGGCGCTGTTTTGCGTCATATCAACCTATTCAATCATGCCGCGCTCGAGCGTACCGAGCGCCGCGCGGGCGTCCCATGCTGCAATGCGCTTCTCAGTCTTCCACGTTTGGAAGAACCAACCGGCAGCCGGCGCAAACGAAGCCAGCTGGTTGGCGATAAACACGCGCTCGTAGGCATTGCGGCCCTCGGGCGTAACCGACGAGTTGGCAAAGATCGCCGCGCCCGACCATTCGCCCACCAGCACGGGGAACCCAGTCGAAATCGCTTCTTTAAGCTCGCGCTTGTTACGCGAAATCGCCGTCGTCAGCCCGCGAGGGCTCGTGATGTCGAGCGCATACTCGTCGCGGTAATGGTACAGGTGAAGGTCCATGTAGACGTTCTTGTACTTGGCGCCGCGCATAAAATGCTTCCACTCGCTGGGATGCCCCGACGACGAGAAGACGACGATCTTATCCTCGGGCATATACGAACGGACGAGCTCGTAGGCATCGCGATAGAAATTGCGCAGGTAGTGAGCAGGAATGCCATCCGTCATGGTGAAGAGGCTCTTGCGAACGCTCATCTGCGGCGTGTCCAGCAGCTCAATGCCCAGCAGGCTCTCGGCCTCGCCATAGCGATCGGCCAAGCGCTCGAGCACGTCGAGTGCGACATGACGGCCGTTGGTGGACGAATGCCACTCGGCAACAGCCTCCGGCGTGGTGGGCGAATCGTTGGAATCGCCCTGGCCACCGGGCACGGTTGCCAGATCGAGCAGCACGCGGATGTCGTACTTGGCAGCCCACTCAATTGCGCGGTCGATGTAATCGACAACCGATATGTAGGAGGCATCGGACTCCTGTGAGCCAAAGGCATACCAGGGCACCGGCAGACGCACGGCATTGAGACCGATCTGCGCCATGCGGCGAAAATCGTCCTCGCTCACAAACGTCTCGTAATGGCGGCGCATGCGCTCGTTATAGGCGGCGGTACCCATGGCCTCCTGTAGCTCAGCCGCGTTGGATGCACCGGTCGCCGCGTACAGCGACGGGGTCACCCAAGGCTCGGGAATAAACCAGCCAGAGAGATTAACGCCGAGTATCCTCTCCATCACTGCCCCCTTCGGATCATGCAGGTCGAACCCGCATCGTATTGCGTAGGATAAGTATCGTTTTGAGTATACCCGCGTGTGCGGACAGGCGACCGAACGGTCTGCAAAGTGACGCGAAAGTGGGAGGAATGTCTAGGAGCAGACGGACTCGGAATGGTGCGACGAGGTGTGTACGCGCGCCGGAGGCAGGCACCGGAAAGTGTGTCCCGTTCTGAGCCCTTATTCTGGGACGCAGTTTCCGCAGAACCCTACATAAAAGAAAAGGACCCCTTTGCAGAGGTCCTAGTCAATTCAAGGTGGCGGGGAAGGGAATCGCGTCCGCGCGCTGCGCGGACGGACCGCTGCGGCGCTTACGCGCCTTGCGAGCTGCGCTGGCAAACGCTTACGCGTTTACTCAGCTCCGCGCCCTCACGGGGTTCGATTCCGTGCGAGGGCTACATAAAAGAAAAGGACCCCTTTGCAGAGGTCCTAGTCAATTCAAGGTGGCGGGGAAGGGAATCGAACCCCTGACACGAGGATTTTCAGTCCTCTGCTCTACCAACTGAGCTACCCAGCCATTTGAGGTGTGCCTTGTTTCAAGGCTTGATTAGTATAACCAAGGACGCGTTCCGGTCAACCGAGAATTTCAAAAAAGTTTTTGAGCACAGCCTCGGTTCTTTAAATCGGCACGTCAGAGGCATCAGCCGGCAGCAAGAAGTTTTTCGCTCAGAGCCGCACGGGCAAACTCACTTGGCGTCATCCCCTCGGCAGCCGCCCGTCGACGAATGGCCTCCTTCATTCCCAGAGGAATCTTGACCGACAGCGTTGCCGTCCCCTCACCTGAGAGTGGGGGCCGTCCATGCACGATCCCACCAACGGTGTGTTCGCCATCCGGAAACTCTCCGCGCTCGTACGACTCGCACCACGCGTCAATCATTTCATCCGTTACAACCTGACCATTAGCGGCCGTATACGTCTTGCCCATCATCGACCCCTTTGCCGAGCCCGTTCAATCTCCTGCCAAAATTTCTTCTGGACTGGAGACAAGGCATGAATGATAAGCCCCCACGGACAAGCTCGACCGCGACAAGCTCCACGCTTCGTCCGTCTGGGAGCCATCCAATCGCAAGCCATCTCGGCGGCTCGTCCTTCGGCTCGCGACGAATGCACTCAGTAACCGCAAGCCAAGCGCTAAGCACCTGCTTTTCCGTCAGGTGCTTTTTAGCGTTGGGATGGATCTCAACATCCATGCATCTTCTCCTCCATCTTACCCAATTTCGTATGACGAAAGTCCGCTGTCGCCAATTCTTAAGCCGGCACGCGTTGGAGAGCAGGGGTCGAAACAATGATTGAAGGACGCTCTAGTACGGCCCAGGCGCCGGGGCAGGAGCACATACGCCAGGGACGTACGTTTTCGTAGCATACGAGGACATAGCCACGTGCATCGATAAAGGCGATATCGATGGGATAGGCCATAAAACACGTATGGACCGAAGAGCAGCGTGGAAATGCCATGACGAGCGGCAGACCGTTGGCGGCAACCGGACACCGTCCCAGCATGCCGCGCAGGCGCACGGCAAACGACTCCGCCACCGCAAACTCGGCCGGCGTCCAGCCCAGCCTATTGAGTGCCCGCGCGTAGGCGATGTAGGACGAGACCGCGGTCACATGACCACCCCCGGACGCCATGGATCGACCGTCACCGCGCGCTCGTGCGACAACGTTGTCGGCGCCCCCAGCGGAACGCCAGCGATGCTGAGAGAAGTCGGCCACGGCTCATAGTGCATGGTGCAGGTGTAGGTCCTAAACGTACCGGATAGGGAGAGCAGGCCACCATCCGATGCCTCCGCGCCTTGCTCGCTCGACACTTCGATCTGCAAGTCATAGCCTTCCATGGCATTCAGAATTTGAGTCCGGACCGTCGCCGAGGCATCGACAGAGCTTTCGTCGCCCTCCCCGCTCGGCGCCACGGCGTGCGCCAACACGATGTCGGGCACCACGCGGTCGAAGCGCGCGACAGCGCTGGCATAGATCATGACGTTGTATACGATGAGTGCCAGCACCAGCAAAACGGGCGTAACCACTGCTATCTCCACCGTCGCTTGGGCGCGCTCCTCGCGCAGACGCATGCGGATACTCATTACGACCCACCGCCCAGAGCGCCAACCAGCGTGGCGACATCGACGGTGAGCGGGATGGAGCCGCCGCCGGGCAGAGGAATCTCCGCAAGCGTGAACACCGTACCGCTGATGGTGCGTTCGACTTGATATTCCAACGCCTCGCAAAGCGCCTTGGGATCGGTCACGCCCAACGGAATACTTCGCAGTTTGTCTTGCGCTTGAGAGAGACCAGCAATGTCAGACCCCGGGCTCTTAATGACGTTGGCGGAATCAGTCAGCACCGGCTTTCGCAGGCGCAAGTCGCACGGTTCCAAACCCAGCGCCGCCACGGACGCCGAAACGGTATCGCCGAGCCACGATGCGATGGAGCCCAACGCGCCGCTGCCCCCTCCTAGGCCTTTAATCATCTCGTCCATAAGTTCGTCGGCCGAACCTTGGATGTCTCCGTATCCCACAAGCAGCCGTCCCCAGACATCCATGACGCCATCGAGTACGCCGGCAACGCCACCCGAGCGTTCCTTCAATGTCGAGAAAAATCGCGAAAGCACGTTGTTTTGCGCCGTCGCCTCATCGGGCGCCAGCACCGCGGCAGAGATGGCACCGCGATCGCCAAGCCTGACTGCCGTGTTAAACGAAGAGTTGAGCTCATCGGGGCTCGAGATGGCACCCGAAACCGCAAAGGCAACCACGCCGTTGCGACCGGGCGGAGCGATACGCGGACGCTCGCCCGAAAGCGCTTTAATGGCCTGGTCAAACGCATTGCTCGCACGGTCGGCCTCATCCTCGGTCTGACGCATGAGCTCAAGCTCTTTGTTCCGACATTTGACGTATTCCTCCAAGGCCTTTTTGAACTCGTCGAAGTGATATTCGAAGCCGTTTTCGATAGAGGTTGAAGGCGCCGCAACAGCACCAAGCGACAAAACGCCAAAATGGCATTTGCTGCATTTATCCTGTCCATCGTAATCGGCAACCGAAGCAAATCCGCTCGGCGTCCCTTTCTTATAGTTAGGGCAGGTCGTCCCGTAATGCAGATACGCCTTGTCATCGTTCACGCTAGTCGGCCACACCGCATCGGTATAGAGTTCCGTCGCCCGAACCTCATCAGAGTTGCGCGGCAGCAGCGGAATATAGGAGGAAACCCTGTCTCCGCTCTCGGTTATATGCGCCCGATCGACCTCCGCGCTCGCATAGGTATAAAACGCCTTACGCGCCGCAGACTCTGCCTTCATCTCGACACTCGAGCCGTGGGGCTTCTCATTTGTCAGACGCCAATGGTAGTAGTCCTTCGCGCGATCAAGGGCAACTTGGGGCTCCCACGTAACGCTCGATGAGTAATGCGGATTTTGAACACCGGAGAGATCCGTTAGGCTTTTCGCACGCTCCCACATGCAAGAACAGCTGCCGACCGAGCCCTTGTCAGACCCACCACAATCCGCCAGCCAAGCACGCTCTTTAGCCTTCGCCGTGTCCTCAGAAGCCTTCCGCAGCTCCTCGGCCGCACACTCTAAATCATCTGATGTGTCTTTAATGGCATCGGTCGAGATCTCGGACCCCTCGAGCGCAGCGAAGTCAGACTCGGATGTCCTGGGCACGGCAAGCGCCGTACCGGTATAGGTCACACTATCGGTATCCTGCGCCGACACCGCCTGCGTGGCACGCGCGGCGATCAGATACGGCAGAGCCGTCTCGATTTTCTGTAAGCCTTCCGATGCGCTTTTGGCAAACTTGTTGCGCGTTTTAATGATCTCAATCCCGGTGTCGACCATATTGCCGGCAACCGGCTCGGCACCCGGGATGAGGATGGCGACCAGGCCCGTCCCGATCGTGGCAAACCCCGCCAGCCCCAGACTCAAGATGCTCGCATCAACCACCGTGGCAGCCGTGTGATAGGACGACACTACGTTGGCACCCGCCAGCGCGCCACTATCAGCCGCCACCTGAGTATCCCCGGCACGCGACATGCTCCATATCGCGCGGTCGACGAAAACAACAATGTGAGCACCACTAGGATGACCACGGCAGAAGAAAGCGTGGTATAGGCGCCGTCTTCGATAAACAGATCGACACCGGCTCGACCCATAAAGCCGCCTCGTTTGCGGAGAGCGCCTGGTCGACGGCGGGCCGCAAACCCTTGCGTCACCCGCAACAGGCAGCGCCTAATCCCATGCAGCAATCCACGAATCATAATCTCCCTCCAGCCATTCGGGACGCGATTGATACGAGACATCGACCTTGAGCTCAACGTAGCCGCCCTCGGCGGTACCACCCATAGCCTGCGCAAACGCACCGATCACAGGCAACGGCTTGACCTCGCCGGAAACGGACACGGACGAGACGCCACCCGCACCGGCCCGGCCAAGCTCGATATCCCACGACAACGGCCCGCCGGCATGAAAGATCGAAACGTTGGGCACTGCGGCAAGTCGGCGGCGGGTGAACTCCTTAAGATCGTCGTCCTCCGCCGTCGTCGTGGTCATGAGCCGCGCGGTCTCGGCGGCGGCAGACTCCATGACCGCGCGCGTATAGAGCAGGCACACCGGTTGCAGCGCGAGAAGGATGAGTGTCAGAAACGTCGGCAGCAAAAAAGCGGCCTCGACCGTAGACTGCGCCCGGTCCTCGCGCGCGGAATCAATACAACGCGATGTCCTTAGCGGCCGCAGCGGCGTCGATAACCGACGTCGAGGCAACGCCATGGGATGCCGCCCGCTCAACCAGCGCCGCCAAGCGCCCATCGGTGCCGGCAGGCCAAAGTCCCGCGATCGCCAGCACGATCGATAACAGCGCCACCGTGACGATGGCGTATTCGACCGTCGCCTGGGCAGATTCCTCACGCAGGACATCATGCATTTCACGATCCCTCCTTTGAGTCCGTTGCCTGCGGGCTCAGGCGCACGGCGCGCAGACGACACGAAGCATCGCCAGCATCCGCGGCAATTGTCACCATATCGACCCAGCCGCGTTCGTCGCGCACGATGGCGCCCCACACGTTTCCCTTGATGTCGAGATAGCCGCTCAGAGCAAGTTGCGCCGTGGGTACCTCGCGATAGGCACGCAGCATATCCGCCGCCGCTTCGGTCATCGGTCGGTCCTCGGACCATGCAAGCCGGACCGCAATCGCGTTGCCCTCAGGCGAATCCGTCGCAGTGCCAGACCGCTTGTCGAGCGTCCGCAGAAAGGTTTGCGCCGTGACAGCGACATCCGAATCGTCCGCATCTCGCATCTCATCTTTTTGAGACGCCACCGCCGAATCTGAGCCCAAATCGGAGGCGGTCCCAGGACGCTGCTGCCGCGCGGCGTTAAGCCCCCAAAGCACCGCCGCTATCGCCACGGTCAGGCAAGCAAACACCAGCAGCACCCCGATGGGACGCTCGCCCTCTACAGGCTGTTGATGCCCTCGCTGATAGCGTTCCATAGATCTTGGACCTTGCCCTTAAATGCGACGATGGCGATAATCGCGATCACCACGAGCACGCCGACCAAGATGGCATACTCGGTGGTACCCTGTGCACTCTCCTCCTGCAATAGTTCCTTGGCGCGCTGACGAACATGTGCCGCCCGGCAAAACGCCCAGCCCTGGACCTTGCCAGCAGCGTCAGTCATCGTGTTCATGTATTCCTCCCTACATCATCCCGCCTGCTCCCAGCAGCGGGCCCAATATGGACAGAAGCAACGCCGGCAAGATGAGCGTGCCGGTGGGAATCAGCAGCTTGACGGGCGCACGCTCGATCTCGCGCTCGACCGCGGCGCGATGAGCCGCACGGATCTCGCGACTTTGAGCGGCCAGCGTCTCGGCAAGTGGGGCACCCAGGGCGAGCGCCTGCCCCACCGTGATGGCAAAGGTCTCGAGCGCTCGCACGTCCAGGTCGCGCGCGGCGGCCAACAACTCGTCCTCACGCGTGCCCACGCCCACCTGCCACGCCATGCAGGCGCGCTCAAGGCGAAGAGCCAGCACTGACCGGCGGTTGGCGCAGAAAATCTCAAGCGCCGCATCAAACGAAAGACCGGCCGAAAGACCCAAGCGCACAACATCGATCATCTCGGACACTTCGCCGAGCGACACTCGCGCCGGGCCGCCCGCTCCAACCGCGCCCTTCACTCGCGCGGTCAGAGCATCGACCACCGAGCGACCCGCGGCAGCGACCAGCACCGCCTCGCGCTTGCAGGCCCCTGCGACCTTGCGTGCATCCGCCCGATCCAACCCCGTCGCGACAAATACGCTCAGGGCGCACAGGCAAGCCGCAACTGCAACCGGGGCGCTCATAGCTCCACCCGCATAATGCGCCGGATAACCACCAGGGCAACGGCGTTGAGGGCAAGACCCAGCACCACAGCGCCCGCGCCGGCAGGCGTCGCAAGACCGCGACGAAAATCTGCCGAAAGCAGCGCCAACACCGCGCACATGCCCGCCGGCATCGCCGCGACCATATGCGCAGACATGCGAGCCTGCGACGTCTTAACATCCAGGCGGCGCTTGAGCTCAATGCGCTCCCCCACCATGCTCGACGCCTCGGACAGTAAGTCGGCAAGCGGAGCGCCGGTGCGCTGAGACACCTTAAGCGCCAAGGTCACAAGCGAAAGACCGGGGGCGTCGATACGCACGAGCAAGTCATCGAGCGCGTCGGTCGCCGAGATGCCGCAATCGATCGCCGCCGCCACCCGCAAAAACTCGTTATGCACTGGCTCTTGCGCATGAGCGCCCACAAAGCGCATGCCCTGGGCCAGCGAATGTCCCGAGGCAAGCGACATGGAAAGTGCGGTAAACGCCTCGGGCATTGCCTCTTCTGCATCGTGTTGCTCGCGCCGGCTCTCAAAGCCATCCCGAGCGGCACCAACGGCAAACGGAGCAACAAGTCCCAAGGCAAATCCGAGGGGCGATAACGACACCATCGTTAGTAAAACGCAGCAGACACCGCTCGATAGCAGCAGAAACGCCAAACATCCCGAAGCATCCTCGATCACGAGGCCAAGGCGATGCGCCGGAGCCAGCGATGCCCACGAACGGGCGATCTTTTTCAGCAGATCGTTTTCCACCAGCTCACGCGGCAGCTTCTCTGCCACCGTCTCGAGCGCCTGACGTGCCAGCTCCGCCGGCGGTACCTGCGGCACACGAGGTTCCGCCCCGCACGCCGTCGCGACAGAAAGCCCTGCCAAGCCCCCTACGACGAGGGGCACAGCGATCTCCATTCGTCCACCTCCTCTTGTGTGAGCGTCCCCGACCGCAGGCCTTCTGCGATAAACGGCGGCTCGCGGTCAAGCGTCCAGGTGCGCTCGGCGGCATCGAACGTCACATAGCGCTCGAGCTCTACGCCGCCCGATGCGGCGCGTCGCACCCCCGAATACGAGGAGACGAAGCGCCTGCCATCGGCGTGGCGCTCGGACATCACGATACCGTCGAGCGCCATGGCAATCTGCTCCTCGATGAGCTCACTCGGCAGGTCGATGCCATAACGTGCAAGCAACGTCAGACGCACCACGGTCTCCTGTTCTGAACCCGCATGAAGTGTGGTGAGCGACCCGTCGTGGCCCGTGTTCATGGCCTGCAACATGTCGCAGCACTCGGCACCGCGCACCTCGCCCACCACGATGCGGTCGGGGCGCATGCGCAGGGCATTAGTTACCAGGTCGCGGATCGTCACCGCGCCTTCACCCTCAATTGAAGCCTCGCGCGCCTCTAGGCGCACCACGTGCGGATGATGCGCAAACTTGAGCTCGGCAGAGTCCTCGATCGTCACGATGCGCTCGCCGGTGGAAATCTCACATGACAACGCGTTGAGCAGGGTGGTCTTACCAGATCCCGTGCCTCCCGCAACCGCCAGGTCCTGTCGCAGCGACACCGCGCACGACAGCAGCTGCGCATACCAAAGCGGCAGCGACCCCAGCCCCACAAGCTCGTCCAGCGAGCAGATACGGTCCGAGAACTTTCGGATGGTGAGAATCGGTCCGTCAATCGCCACAGGCGGAATCACCGCGTTGACGCGATAGCCCGTTTTGAGGCGGGCGTTGACGATGGGGCTGCGCTCGTCGATACGGCGGCCAAGTGGCGAGATGATGCGGTCGATAAGCACACGGATCTGTTCATCATCCTCAAACGCATGCTCGATGGGGTACAAAACGCCGCCGCGTTCAAAGAAAGCCGAGCGGCAGCCGTTGATCATGATCTCGGTAACGGTGTCGTCCTCGATGAGCGGCTGCAACGGCCCCAAGCCCACCACGTCATCCAAAATCTCGTCGATGATGGTTTCGCGCTCGGGCGTCGCGAGATCGGTCGGCTCCTCAACATTGAGCGCCGCCTCCACCGCAGGACGCAATTCCGAGCGGGCAAGTGCCGGGTCGATATAGGCGCTGATACGCGCCACTTCGTCGTAACCCATGCGGTCCATCACGGCGCGCTTGGTGCGTCGTTTCACCGCGCGGCGACGCCCCGCATCTACAGGCGCTGCCGCCGCTGCAGCGCCGGCAGCCTTAATCCTCGTTTGCAGGCTCATCGCTGATCACCCTCGCGCGACCAGGGAAGGCGGATACGCGGGCGTTCGGTACGCGTTGCACGGTCGGCGACCATATCGCTCCAAGGGCCGACGGCGCACCCCAGTTCCACGAGCATCTCGCGCGTGGCCTCGCGCATGCTAGTCGCAAAAGCGCTGGTCTGCCCCACCGCCTCGTCAGCGCGCCCAAACGCCATGAGCGCGGCGAGATCCTGCCCGCCATCGGCGATACGAATCTTGGAGCTCAACGCACAGGCAATCTCAAAGCGCATGGCGACGTCCTCGTCTGCCCCGCGCGCACCGAACCGGTTGAACACGGCGCTCATGCGCGTGCGCGGCACACCTACTCGACTTGCCAGTTCGATGACGCGCGACGCCGATGTCGCGGACGACACCGCCGCATCGCCAACGACCAGGCAACGGTCGCTCGCCGCCACCGCAGCCGCCACGGCGTCGCCCCAAAAGACCGAGGTATCGATAAAGACCACGTCGGATTCGCGACGCAGAACATCAAGCAGTAGCTCCACCGGACGCGCCATGAGCTCGGCTTGCTCGGGCGCCGCGACGGGACCCCAGAGCGTAACGCCCGGCGCCACGCGCATCGATGTGGCTACGATATCCGGCTCGGTGAGCGTGCCCGCCGCCGACGGCTCGATAAGTGCCGCCATATCGCGCGGAGCATCGACGCCTAACAAGTCGTAAAGGTTTCCAAACATCAGGTCCAGGTCGAGCACGGCGGCACGCAAGCCCAACAGCGACGATGTGTGTGCCATGGCGGCAACGATCGTCGACTTGCCGCAACCGCCCGAACCCGAAATAGCGCAGATGACCGGAGCTCGATGCGGCGGAGCGGCAGCGTCTGCCGGCGGCATCGGAGGCGGCGGGGCGGGCGTCGGTGGCAGCGCACCCGTCTCCCCCGCCGCAACCACACGCTGCGTCCAAGCCGGCATGGCAGCTTGTTCGGTCTGCGAGGCAGGCTCGTTCTGTACAATCTGCTCATGCTGCATCAGCGACAACTCGCCGCACCCGGCAAAGCCCTCAACTTCATCGAGTTCATCCGCCAGATTCACGCCGTGCACGTATCCCATATCTACAGCCGGGGAATCGCCAGCATGCTGCGCCGGCCCTCCAGCGTCATCGTATACAAGGGGGTTCCGGGGGCGCCGACCATGCTCGGCTTCCGCTTTTCCATAATCATCAACACGCGGGCCTCTTGTAGCGCGAGGCGCCCCGGGTTCCCTATCAACAAAAGCATCGGGCTCAATCGTCATGCTCCGATCGGAATCAACCGCTCCCTCGCCCGCGCGCCCGTTGCCGCATATACTGTGTGCAGCGATGACCTCGGTCGCCCCCGCGCGAAACAGCCCCTCGATATCCGACGGATCGAGCGCTTCTATCAACACGACCACGCGACTCACGCGGCCTTCGGCCGTCAGGCGCGCAACAGTCTTGCGTACATCTTCGGTATCAAACAGAGACGCCGCGATGATGGCAGCCCCGCGGCGCGACGGAAACGCCCGCGCCATGGAAACCAGCCCGTCCAGGTCACCCACGCGAAGCACCTGTGCACCCACATCACGGCCCTCGACTTCCCGCTGCAACAGCCCGTAATCGCCGCACGCGCAGCACGCAAGCCAGATCGCCTTCATCACTCGTCGCCTCCGCTCTTTTTGCCGCGCGCCGTGGCGGGAATCGTCAAGCTGACCGTTCCCTTGCCCGAGGCTCCCAGCAGTTCCTTGACGTCTTCGGGGTCAGCCGCCAGCGTCACCCATTCGATCTTGCCCTCGCGCGTGGCACCGGAATCCTCACTGGTATCGATCACGTGCGCGCCGCACAGCCGATCGGTCACGCCGTCCTTTTGCACGTACACGTCCACGTAGCTGCCCACGCCCGTGGCACCGCCGACCGAGTGCTCGGCATCGACCGCCACCGAAACGGCAACCTTGCCCTTAGGCACCTCGAGCTTGCGGCTCTCGGCCTTGGTGTAGACATTGCAGATCACGGCGTTTTTGGGAATACGCGAAGTCGTCACGTCGCCGCGCACCTGGCGCAGCTCGGTCGCTGCGTCACGCGGCAGCAGGCTCGTCAGCCATTCCTGGGTTATGACATTGGTCTCATCGAGGGTCTCGCCCACATCGATATCGCGCGCCGCGACGCATACCTCGACGCGATCGCCACCGTACTTGGCCAAGGTCTCAGCCTGGACCTGTTCGGCTTGCGAGCGGATCGACGAGCCGTAAACCATACAGAGCAGAGCAGCGAGCACGCCCGCGACCAGACTGATGGCGATGCGCTTGCTCTTGTTCACGGCCGCTCCTCTCATGGCAGTGCCGGGCGAATGCCCGTACCACCATTGTCTGGGCGGCCAGAGTGCAAAGCGGCGCAATCGCAATCTTGGTTTTCGATGTCAAACCAATCGCTGACCAAAAGCTGAACAGCCCGTCAAGCTCGTGACAAGGTTTTGGTCAGCACGTCAGCAAACTGCATGTTTCGAGGCTTTTCCGCAGCAAAAAAGCCGTCTCCCGAACAGTTGGGAGACGGCTGTCATAGATAAATTCAATTACAGATGGACATCGGGATCGAGCATTTGAGCGCTCACGCGCATGGATGACGCCAGATTTTGGAACGTTTCCAGACGCAGGCCGTCGATCTGCCCGGCGTCCTCGGCCTCGCGAACGGCGCAACCCGGTTCGTGGGTATGCGTGCAGTCGCCAAACCGGCACGCACGCGATGCCTCGACAATCTCGGGGAAGGCGCGTGCCAGACCCCGCTCGTGACCCACGAGCGGCAAACTGCGCAGACCCGGGGCATCGGCGATCACGCCGGCGTCGCCCGGCAGCGCCACCATCACGCGCGCGACGGTAGTGTGACGGCCCTGGTCGTCGCGTTCGCGCACACCGCCGGTCGCCAACGTATCGTGGCCCAGCAGTGCATTGAGCAGCGTCGACTTGCCGGCACCCGACTCGCCCAGAATCATGGCGCAGCTCCCGGCAGGCACGCAGGCACGGACCTCGTCCAGACCGCGGCCCTCGGCAGAAGACGTCACGATCACGCGCACGTCCGGACCCACCAGACGACGCACGCGGTCCAGATCGCGCTCGAGCTCATCGGCCTCGCAGCGGTCGGCCTTGGTGAGCACCACCACCGGCTCGGCATCGCAATCGAGCGCCAATACCAGTGAGCGCGCCACGCGATCGAGCAGCACCTCGCCGGCGCCGAGCGCCTGCACGATCAGCACGCTGTCAACGTTGGAGCAGAGCACCTGGCGCTCACCGCGGGCACGGCCACGCCAACGCTCAAAGCTCGTACGGCGCGGCAGCACGCACTCAATCACGCCCATATCGTGCCCGGGAGCGCGGCGCACCGCCACACGGTCGCCCACGGCAGGCAGCAGGACCTCGTCCTCGCCGCGCGACTTGGCAAACCCCACGGCATGCTCGGCACGAAACGTGTCATCGGCAGTCGCCACCAGCGGAAACCCGCGGTCCAGGCGCACCACGGCGCCAAGCTGCATCTGCTCGGGCTCCTCGGCATGTGCGCAGAAATCATCAAAGGCAGTCTGCTGAGCTTCATCGACCGGCAGGTCATCAAACGCCGGAACATCCTGCAGCGCGTCAAGCCCCGGTACACTCGCCAGCAATTCCTCAGCAGATGCAGGGGCTTCGGTCGCGAGCTTCCGACGACGATCGCGCTTAGCCCGCGCCCCCGTCGTCTTTTTCTTCGCTTTAGCCTTAGCCTTGCCCACAGATGCCTCCCAGCACAAAACCACACAACTGAGCAGGTATTTTAAATCAAAAAGAGCTGGCCGGGCAAAGCCCGACCAGCTCACAAACTTTCCCTCAGCCAATGGTCCCGAGAGGTTATCCGAAGGCCCGCCCGCCGGGAGGGGTTTCTTCCGAGCGATCCCGCAGCGCGAAGCGCGAGGACCAGCGAGGAAGAAACCCCGCAGGCGGTCGGGCCGGTGGGAAGGATGGCCTTTCGACCTACTCCTTCTCGACCGCGCGCATGATCGCCTTGTAGATCTCCATCAGCGGAATAATCAGGAAGGCAAGGCCCAGGGCAGCGACAACGCCCTTGAGCTCAAGCGTTACGGGGCCAAAGAACATCTCAGCAAGCGTCGGCTGCACGGTTACGATCACCGTCAGCACCAGCGCCAGCGCGGCGGAAGCCCACAGCCACTTGTTCTGCTTCTTCATGGTGAACAGCGACGCACGACGGCTGCGCATATTGAAGCAGTGGAAAATCTCGACCATGTTGAGCGTGATGAAGGCCATCATCACGCCTTCCTCGTCGGCATTGCCGGCGATCATATCGGCGATGTGGATGTAGCCCATGTCAAAGTACACGCCCACAAAGAAGCTCGCCAGCACCAGCACGGTGATGATTAGGCCCTGGACCACGCAGTCCAGACCCATATGTCCGGCAAAGACACCATCCTTGGCGTTGCGCGGCTTGCGCTTCATGATGTCGCCCTCGGCGTCCTCCATGCCCAGCGCGAGCGCAGGGAAGCAGTCGGTAACCAGGTTCACCCACAGCAGCTGCACCGGCTGGAAGATGGTAAAGCCGATGAGCGTGGCGATAAACACCGAGAAGACCTCGGCAAGGTTGGCCGAAAGCAGGAACTGGATGACCTTGCGGATGTTGTCGTAGATGCGACGACCCTCTTCGCAGGCGCCGATGATGGTAGCGAAGTTGTCATCGGCAAGTACCATGTCGGCGACGTTCTTGGTGACGTCGGTACCGGTGATGCCCATACCAACGCCAATGTCGGCGCGCTTGATGGACGGGGCGTCGTTGACGCCATCGCCCGTCATGGCCACGATCTGGTCACGCGACTTCCAGGCCTCGACGATGCGGGTCTTGTGCTCGGGCTGGACGCGGGCGTACACGCCGTAGTCCTCGATGTGCGCGTCGAGCTCCTCGTCGCTCATGCGATCGAGGTCGGCACCGGTGATGGCATGGCTGCGATCGGTGACGATGCCCAGCTGCTTGGCGATGGCCACGGCGGTGTCGATGTGGTCGCCCGTGATCATGACGGTGCGAATGCCAGCGTCGTGGGCCTCGCGGATGGCTTCGGCGACCTCGGGGCGGACCGGGTCGATCATGCCGGACAGGCCGCAGAAGACCAGGTCATGCTCGAGCGCGGCGGGGCTGCAGTCGACCGGGACCTCGGTGTAGGTGTGGCTTGCCAGCGCCAGCACGCGCAGGGCCTCGTCGGCCATGGCCTTGTTGGCGGCCACGAGCTCGGCGCGACGCTCCTCGGTCAGGGGGACGACCTTATCGCCCTCGTAGATATGGGTGCACAGGCCGATCACCACGTCGGGCGCGCCCTTGGTGTACTGCTCATACTCGCCGTCAAGGGTCTCGACGACCACGGACATCATCTTGCGGCCCGAGTCAAACGGGGCCTCGCCCACGCGCGGGTGCTCGGCAGTCAGGCCAGTGAGGCCCGCCTTGCCGGCATCGTTGACGAGCGCACACTCAGTCGGCTCACCCACGGCCTCGCCCAGCTCCTCGTCCCACTGAGCATCGGAGCACAGCGCCATGCCGGCCAGGAACTTCTCCTTGGGCGCAGCGAGCTCGTGCTTGACGACGGTCATCTTGTTCTGGGTAAGGGTACCGGTCTTGTCGGAGCAGATGGTCTGTGTGCAGCCAAGGGTCTCGACAGCAGAGAGCTTGCGGATAATCGCCTGGCGCTTGGCCATCTTGGTCACGCCAAGCGAAAGGACGATGGTCACGACGGCAACCAGGCCCTCGGGGATGGCGGCGACGGCGAGCGAGACGGCAACCATAAAGGTGTCTAGCAGGGCAGTCGGGTCGGTAAGAACGTTGCCCACGCCGTGGCGGATGATATCAACGCCAAAGATGACGACGCAGATGACGATAACCATGATGGTGAGGATGCGGCTGAGCTCGGCGAGCTTCACCTGCAGCGGCGTGAGCTCTTCCTTGGCCTCGGCCAGGGCGCCGGCGATCTTGCCCATCTCGGTGTTCATGCCGGTGCCGACCACGACGGCGCGACCACGGCCGTACACGACGGTGGAGCCCATATAGCACATGTTCTTACGGTCGCCGAGCGGCACGTCGTCGGTGCCGGCGACGAGCTCGATCACGTTGGCATGCTTCTCGACGGGCACGGACTCGCCGGTGAGCGCGGCCTCTTCGATCTTCATCGTGGCGCTCTCGAGCACGCGGCAGTCGGCCGGGACGGAGTCGCCCGCCTCGAGCATGATCACGTCGCCGGGCACGAGCTCGGCGCTCGGCAGGTGCACGAGCTTGCCGTCGCGTAGCACCTTGGACTGCGCCGCACTCATCTCCTGCAGGGCCTCGAGGGCCTCCTCGCTCTTGGCTTCCTGGACCACGCCCAGCACCGAGTTGACGATAACGACGAACATGATGATGGCAACATCGGCAAAGTCGGGCTCGCCCTTGACCATGCCCGTGAGCGCACTGATGACGGCGGCAACGATCAGCATGATGACCATAGGGTCAGCCATCTGTTCAAAGAAACGCTTCCACAGCGGCGTCTTCTCAGCTTCCTCGAGCTTGTTAGGGCCTGTCTTGGCGAGGCGCGAAGACGCCTCGTCGTTGCTCAGGCCGAGGTTCTCATCGACACCTTGGTCGCTGAGCACCTCCGCCGCGGCGGACAGGTATTCCTTTTGCATATAGAGTCCCCTCCTGGGATTCGAGCCACTCAGCAGATTGATGCCCGATCATAATTCCCAGGAGAAGGGCAAGGGCTCATCAAGGCTGCCGTGCTGAGCGGCAGTTGATAGTGGAGCTATGGTACCCCAAAGCGACGCGTCTAGCCAAAACAATCGGTTTGGAAATATGGTCCGCACGCAACGGTGCAGACCGTGTGATGCTCAACATTGGTAAAACGTTTTTTCTTCGGCACATCGCCAAACTGACATATCGCCCAGATAGCAGCGGTTAGAGCGGTTGGTAAATTTTTTCATATACCGTTTATCCCGCAAAAAATGAACTTCTAATTCGGCATACGGTCGATTTTATGGGGTATTCGGTCAGCATTTCGTTATAATCAACACGGTTTTATTTCTTATGGTTTATCTATCAGCGCAAGACGATGTCAGATGGAGGTCTGAATGTACAAGCGCACTAAGATTGTATGCACCATGGGTCCCGCCTGCGATAGCGACGAGACCATCCGCGAGATGATCAAGGCGGGCATGAACGTCGCCCGTTTTAACTTCTCGCACGGCTCCTACGACGAGCACCACGGTCGCATCGAGCGCGTCCGCCGTATTTCCAAGGAGCTCGGTCTGCCCGTCGGCATCCTGCTCGACACCAAGGGCCCCGAGGTCCGCACCGGCCTTCTGGTCGACGGCAAGAAGGTTGCCGTCAAGACCGGCGATAAGATCGTCGTCACCGCTCAGCCTACGTCCGAGGATTTCCACGGCACCGCTGAGCACATCTCCCTCGACTACCTGGCTCTGCCCTCCGAGGTCGAGAAGGGCTCCCTCATCCTGATCGATGACGGCCTGGTTGCCCTCGAGGTCGAGTCCGTCGACGGCCAGGACATGACCTGCGTCGTCAAGAATGACGGCCTGATCGGCGAGCGCAAGGGCGTCAACATGCCCAACGTCAACATCTCGCTGCCCGCCATCACCGAGCGCGATCGTCAGGACATCCTCTTTGGCCTGACCGAGAACATCGACTACATCGCCGCTTCCTTCATCCGTGACGGCGAGTCCGTCCGTGGCATCCGCAAGCTTTGCCGCGAGAACGGCGGCGAGCATGTGACGATCTTCCCGAAGATCGAGTGCGCCCTGGGCGTCGAGAACTTTGACGAGATCCTCGAGGCTTCCGACGGCATCATGGTCGCCCGTGGCGACCTGGGCATCGAGATCAAGCCCGAGCTCGTTCCCCACATCCAGAAGGAGATCATCGCCAAGTGCAACGCGGCCTACAAGCCCGTCATCACCGCTACGCAGATGCTCGACTCCATGCAGCAGAACCCGCGCCCGACGCGCGCCGAGGTTGCCGACGTTGCTAACGCCATTTATGACGGCACCGACGCCGTCATGCTGTCCGGCGAGTCCGCTGCCGGTAAGTACCCGGTCGAGGCCGTTAAGATGCAGGCCAGCATTGCTCTCGAGACCGAGAAGTACCTCCCGGCCCACGCTCCGCTCGAGGTTCCGGCCGATGCTCACGGCACCCGCGTCGTCAACAACGTTGTGGGTATGTCCGCTGTGAACATGGCCACCACCGTTGGCGCCAAGTGCATCACCGTGCCGACGACCACCGGTCGTACCGCTCGCCTGATCTCGCACTTCCGCCCCAACATGCCGATCTGCGCGTTCTCCCGCCACGAGTGGGCCGTCCAGCAGATGATCATGTACTGGGGCGTTATCCCGCACCAGGCCGAGATTACCCAGGGCACCGTCAACGGCACGATCGTCAAGGCGATCGAGACCGCTAAGGAGCTCGGCTACGTCGAGGCTGGCGATTTGACCGTCGCTACCGCCGGCGATCCCCGCATGAGCGTCCAGCTCGAGGACAAGGTCTCCTCGACCAACGTCGCTTACGTCGCTCAGGTGCGTTAAGTCGTACTTGCAAGCATGTTTGCATTGCAAAGGGCCCGGAAGGCTTCGCCTTCCGGGCCCTTTTTCTGTGTCAATGCCGGCACACGGCAAAACACGCACCCATTTCTTTACCAAAAGCGCGAAATCCACCTTTCGAGGCCCAAAAATAAAGTCCCAAGCGCTAAAAGTGTTCGCCCGATGGCGAAACCACACCTTACCCGACGCTGCTAAATCGTTTTAGCAAGAGCCAGATCGACCGCGTTTTCGGAAGTATGCGGCAAATTCTGAGACCTCCGAGCACACCCCGTTTTTTCGCAACAAAATGCCTGATAAACTGGCCTCAAAAGCCAGGTCTGCTCACAGGGTTCAGATTTTGCCGCATACTTCCGAATTGACGCTGGCATCGCACGGTCCAAAAGCACATTTCGACCAGGAGGATATCATGGACCTGACGCTATGCGGTCAATCCGCTTTTTACTATCACTGTATCCCGCCGCAGGTATTAGGGCTTTACCCCGCCATTAGCCTTGGCAATATGGATCGCAGATGTTGCGGCCTCGGAAGTCATGCAGTTGTAAAAGACCTACTTCACGCACCGCTTCACAGGTTTGTATTCACTCGAGCACAATCCGGGTCGCGAAGCCTGTTTAAATCGCACCTCCTGACCCAAGAGCCGCCTCCCGGGTCGTTTAGGCAAACTGAACATGGATTTGATGTCACGTCGCCCGAGTTTACGCTGCTCAGCCTTGCTACGCAGGTCTCACGCAACCAGCTACTCATGGCTTGCTACGAGATGTGCGGCTCCTTTGCAGTGTTTAAGCCCTGCGAGCGAACGCAACAACATCTTGATGAAGCTATTTCGCTTAAGCTCATTCCACCCAACTGCTGCTGGGAGCGTGTTGTCGACACCAAGGGCAATGACACCAATTTGTGGAAGCGCCCGCCGCTCCTCAGCGCGGCGGATATCGCCGCGTTCGCCAAGCAGGCTGCAGGCCTGCGCGGCGTTAAACAACTGCGCTGGGCGGCCGAGCACATGACGGGGCAGACCGCCTCGCCCTTCGAAGTACAGGCCTCTATGCTTGTCTCGCTCCCCCGCAACGAGGGCGGCATGGGCATCAACATCGCAAACAACGTGCGCATCCCACTCAGCGACGCCGCGCGCTCACTGTATGACAAAACCTGCTGCTACGCCGATATCCTCATAGAGAGCAACACCGACAGCATGGGCGTCATCTTGGAATGCCAAGGCCGCTCCGCCCACGATGGCGAAGCCGCAAGTCTCTCCGATGCCGAGCGCACCACCGCCCTCACAAGCATGGGCTATGACGTTATCCAGATAACCTATGAGCAAATCAAAGACACGAAGAGCTTTAACAGCATCGCCGAACTCATCCATAAAAAGGCAGGGCTCCCCTACATCCCAAAGACCGATCAGAAACGCACCACCGAAGATGCCCTGCGGCGGGAGCTATTGGTCGATTGGGATGAGCTGTTCGCCGTCAAGCCGGCCGGCTAGCAGCTAGCGATCAGGGGGACTGCGGGAACGTCAGAAGCAGCAACGCGAGCCGCAAATCCCGCCTCGGTCAGCTCGATGACCTCGGTAAACGTTGCATCGAAAAACTCCTCGGTTAGCAGGCGATACGGCGGATGATCGGGCTCGCCGGGGTTTTCGCGTACAATCTCGTGCATGACGCCGATAGTCTTGAGCACATATTCTTTATGGATGGGATACTGCCCAAAACGCGTCGCAGCGGTATAGAGGCGATCGGTCGCACGCGGAATGGAAACGATGCCCAGCGTCTTGCCAAACCAGTCAAAATCGCCCTGCTTTTTAATGCGGAATTCCTCGCACGGCTTGCCGCCGTGTGCTTCCAGATACTGGTTCACACGCGTGTTCCATACCGTGTCGGCCACCAGATGCGACCAGACGCCCAGCGTTAAATCGAGCAGCGACTGCGCCACATCTTCGGACGCAAGCGAGAACTCACAGGCGCCGGGACCGACAACCGGCTCGGCATCCCTGTAGCGCTGAGGATAGTGCACGCGGTTCAGTCGCTCGCGCTCCTCGACAATCGAGGTAGCCTCAGCAGGTTCGCCCGCGGGTGCGCCTTTAAGCAGCGGCGTCACATAGGTATCCCAGAACTCGTGCTCGCGTGGTTTGGGGATAGGCTCGGGCTTAGCAAAGTGCGTGATGCGGTACGGGATGGGATCGGCAATGCCGGGAACCATATAGCCCACAAAAATGTCCGGAACCACGCAACCAAACAAAAAGGCATTGCGATCACGCACGCTATCGGCAAGCGCACTGGTGCGCTCCAGCAAACGCTCCGTCTGAGCGATATGAATGTTCCAGCTTGGCATAGCCACCCCCATAAAAACCTGGATAACTATACCATCACGGCAAAGCCGCGCGGGCGGCTACGCATCCCCTACGCAGCAACTATTCCGCAGCACCGCTCTCGGTTCCATACGACGGCGAAGGCGCCTCGACCACATGGTGATATCGATCGATATAGATGGCACGGGCCCCCAAGCGGCGCACCAAATCTTGATGGTGCGTACTCATCAAAACCGTCTTACCGGCAGCAACGTAGGCCAGCAAAAAGTTGACTACGATGTCGCACGAGTCCTCATCGAGACCGTTGGTGGGCTCGTCGAGCACCAAGATATCGGGGTTCATCGACACGATCGCAGCCAGCGCCACGCGCTTCTTTTGCCCGCCCGAAAGCTGATAGGGCGAGGCATCGACCAGATCGGCAACCTGGAACAGCTCCATGGCATCGCGGACGCGGCGCTCGAGCTCGTCTGTCGGCAGCCCCATCTGCGCGGGGCCAAAAGCAACTTCCTCGCCCACCGTAGCGCAGAACAGCTGGGCGTCGGCATTCTGGAACACAAAGCCCACGCGCTGATGGAACCGCTGAGCGGCCGCGGAATCCTTGAGATATGCCGCATCGATCACGTGCCCGCCAAACAGGTATATCCCTGCGTCCGCGAGTTCAAGGCCGTTAATAAGGCGCATAATCGTCGTCTTACCGCAGCCGTTGGGACCGAGTAGGGCAACGAGTTCACCACGATCGACCTGCAGCGACACACCATCGACAACCGTATGCCCCGCATAGGAGAACACCACGTCGCGAAACTCGATGAGCGGCACGCTCTTGGCGCCAGTAGCACCGCTTGCGCCCATCACGCCATTCGTATCGTTTGCCAAAACGTCGCCCTTCCCTATCCACATCGACGGCTCAGCCGCCCGCGCTACAGCACGGCGCACAACACTGCCAGCAGCGCCACGCCGGCCGCATAGACCGCATCGCGCCAGCCAAAGCCGCTCCGCGCGGGAGTCGGATACGCACCGGCAAAGCCACGACAAAGCATGGCCTCGTCCATCGCGCGGCTGCATTCCATCGCCTTGATAAACGTCATGCCCATGATACCCGCGATCGAATCGGTACGCGAAAATCCCTCAGGCGCACGGCCAACGCTGCGTAGCATGACCGATTCGCACAGATTGTGCGCCGTGCGACCCAGCACCTCGATGTGCTTGAGCGCCATATCAAACGTAAAGATAACTTCGTCGGGTAGATGCAACATCTTGAGCGCCGCCGACATGCGGCTCCACGTGAGGGTCCACGAAACGCCCAGCACCAGCGACACATTAATGAAGGTCTTGAGTGCAATCTTGAGCATAGCGCCCGTGGCGGAAGCACCCAGCAGCAGGGCAGGCAGCGCCAAAACCACGGCAAACCCCGCGGCAGCCAACGCCGGCACAAAGGTAGCGCGCAGCCCGCGTACAGGGCGCACCGCGACCAGCACCAACGCGATCGCCGCCATTAGCATCAGGTATAGCGGGCTCTGCGTCAGGCACACGCACAGAACGCAGACGAACATCCCCACCAGGCGCACCGGAGCCGAAACGCAAGAAAGGGCGCGGTCGACCATCGACCCGCCCTCGTGCGCGCCTCCACCCAGGCGAACCCGCTCAAGCAGGCTCGCCAGATGCAGGACGTTCTTTTGCATCACACGATGTCGAGCCCCCGCGGGCTCGTAACGCTGCTCGACCGCAAGCCAGCTAGGCAGCTCGGCTATTGCCATGAGCACCGCTTTCCTTAACCGTCAGCGAGATCAGACGGAATGCGATGGTGAGCACTGCCACGCCAATCACGCCCGAAAGAATATACATGGCAGCCTGACCGGCAAAGCCAAGGCCCTGCTCCTCGGAATAGGCCTGCAGGTAATCACCCGTAGGTAGAGCGTCGGCAAAGGTCGGGGTATCGAGGCCGACCGAAGCCTGCAGGCTGTCGTCGCCAGCCTCCTGAACGGCGGTCGCGGCGCCCTCGGCGTCCCACTCACCCCAGGCGTCACCGGTGGCGAGCAAGCCGAGCGGCGTAGCCACGACAAGCACGGCGACCAGAATGAGCGTGGGAATCAGGGAAGTCTTCTTGGCGGTACCATCGGCGGCAAGCTGGCCATCGGCGGCTTCGGGGCCAACGATAATGCTCGGCGCCGTCTTCTTAATGAAGCCGTAGATGGCGGCCGTCGCCACGCCCTCGATCACGCCGGCAACCAGCATATGCGGGATCAACATGGCCGGAATAGCCACGGACAGCGGGAAGGGGCAGTACAGAGGGGCGCCCGAAGCGTTGGTGAAGAGCATCGGCTGAATACCAAACTCGATTGCCGCGCACAGGGCCGCCAGGCACAGGCCGACCCAACCGCTCACGATGGCAGAAACCGAGGTGCCCCAGCTCTTGTCGTGCAGACGGCTGTTGAGCGCACGGAACACGATAGCAGCGACAAACGGCAGCACAAAGGCCATGTTAAAGCAGTTGGCGCCAAACGACAGAACGCCGCCGTCGCCAAACAGCAGCGCCTGCAGCGCCAGCGCGACCGAGACAGCGATAGCCGCGGCCTCGGGGCCCAGCAGCAGCGCGATGAGTGCGCCGCCGACGGCGTGACCAGTGGTGCCGCCGGGCAGCGGCACGTTGAACATCATGAGCAAAAAGGAGAACGCAGCGCAAATACCCAGAAAGGCCATATGCTCGCGATCGAGCGTGGCGCGCACCTTTTTGATGCAGTGAACCCATACGGGCACCATCGCAACCGCCATGACGGCATCGGTCTGCGGGGACAGATAATTATCTGGAATGTGCATATACGCCTCCCGGTTGTCGGCGCACAGAATTGCAACGCCGCTTGAATCACCTTGCCAGTGTTACGCATTGCCAGATTCGTAACACGCCGCGGGCTATCATAGCAAAACGGCGCGCTGCCGACAAAGCAGCACGCCGTTATGTAATGCGTGTGTCATATATGCAGGCTCAGCGATGCCTTTTCCGAACACCGCGGTCACGCAAGGCCCACAGCAGCTGCCGAGGGGTCCTGTGCTCCCAGCGCAAATCCTAGCCGCGGACCTCGCCGTTTACGCCCTTGCACACCTTGGTGACGATCTTTTGGTGCGCCTTCTCGACCTCTTCGCTGGTAAGCGTATGATCGTCGGAGCGATATGTAAGCGCAAAGGCCATGGACTTCTTGCCCTTGCCAATGCGAACCGGATCGCGGTAGACATCGAACAGGCGCACGCCCTCGAGCAGCTTGCCGCCGGCGCTGGTAATACGGCGCTCAAGATCCTCGCAGGTCACAGTGTTGTCGACCACGATAGCGAGGTCGTGCTCAACGGCCGGGTACTGCGAGAACTCACGGTAGTTCTCCTGGTTGCGGGCGCCCTTGATCAGCTTATCCAGGTCGAGCTCAAAGGCAACGACGACCTCGTCAATGCCCATAGCCTCGCGCGCCTCGGGGTGAATCTCGCCGACCCAGCCCAGCACGGTACCGCCCGAGAGCACCTCGGCAGCACGACCCGGCTGCAGGAAGGCATAGCTCTCGCCCTCGACGGGACGGAAGCGAACCTTCTCGATGCGCAGCTGGGCAAGCAACTCCTCAACGATGCCCTTGCCAAAGAAGAAGCGCAGCTTGCGGTACTTCATGTTCCAGGACTGCTCGCTCCACTGGCCCGAGAGCACACCCGCCACGGACTTGGTCTCCTTGGGCAGGCTGGCGTTCTCGCGACCGTGGAACAGGCTGCCGACCTCGTACAGGTGCACGTTGGGCGTGCCGTGGGCCTCGTTATAGGCCACGGATTGCAGCAGGCCCGGCAGCAGCGAACGACGCATCTCGGTCTGCTCGGCTACCAGCGGATTCATGAGCACCACGGGGCAACCGCGGCCCTCGGTGGACATGCCGATCTTCTCCAGGTCGCCCGGGGCGGCAAAGCCAAAGGTCGTGGTCTCGTTGAGGCCGCAGGCGCGCAGGATCTCGCCGACCTTGCGGGTGAGCTTCTGCTCGCGGGTCAGACCGCCGATGTGGTTCTTGGCAGCCGGGATGGTCGCCGTCACACGGCCCATGCCCCACAGGCGCAGGACCTCCTCGATCAGGTCAATCTCGCGCGGCAGGTCGGGACGGAAGCTCGGCGGGGTGACCATAAAGTCCTCGCCCTCGCGCTCGACGGTGCAGCCCAGACGGGTGAGCGAACGCTCGATAAAGTCGGGCTCGATGTCGGCACCGCAGATGGCGTGCACGCGGGCTAGGCGCAGCTTAATGCTGTCGATGGTCTTGGGCGCGGGGAACACGTCCACATAGCCGGGAGCGACCTCGCCGCCGGCAATCTCTTCGATGAGCGCGCAGGCCACGTTGGCCACATCCACGCAGCCGGTCTCGTCGACCTGACGCTCAAAGCGGATGGAGGCGTCGGAGATCAGCGACAGGTCGCGGCTGGTGTGCGAGGTGCGACCGGCATTGAAGCAGGCACTCTCGACCATCACGTCGACGGTGTCGTCCTCGATCTCGGAATCCATGCCGCCCATAACGCCGGCCAACGCCACGGGGCGCTCGCCGTCGGTGATGAGGCCCATGCCGGCGTCGAGCACGCGCTCCTCGCCGTCGAGCGTCGTGAACTTCTCGTCCTGCTGGGCAGCGCGAACCACCACGCGGCGGTGGCCCTCGCGCTCGGCAAAGGTGGACAGGTCAAAGGCGTGCAGCGGCTGACCGGTGAGCATCATCACATAGTTGGTGATGTCGACGATATTGTTGTGCGGGCGCACGCCCAGGGCGTTAAGGCGCTTGACCATCCAGTCGGGCGACGGGCCAACCTTCACGTTGCGCACGATGCGGGCGACATAGCGGTCGCACAGGCCCTCGTCGGCAATCTCGACGGAAAGCTCGTCGTCGGTCGCGCGGCCGGTCTCGACCTTGATGGCGGGCAGCTCAACGTGGAAATCGCGATCGAAGATGGCACCGGTCTCGCGGGCCATGCCGATCATGGACAGGCAGTCGGGACGGTTGGGCGTGATCTCGCAGTCGAGCACAGTATCACTCGAGCCCACGTACTCGGCAAACGGCATGCCGCAGGGCGTGTCCTCGGGCAGGATCATGATGCCGGAGTGGTCGCCGCCCAGGCCGAGCTCGCGCGCGGAGCAGTTCATGCCCATGGACACGACGCCGCGAAGCTTGCTCTTCTTGATCTTGACGTCGCCGGGAAGCACAGCACCAATCATGGCCGTGACGATGTGGTCGCCGGCCTCGAAGTTCTGCGCGCCGCAGACGATCTGCAGCGGGGCGGGGTTGCCGTCGGCGTCGAGGTTCTTGTCGCCCACGTCGACCGAGCACACATACATGTGGTCGCTATCGGGGTGCGGGGTCTTGGTGAGTACCTTGGCAGTCACCACGTGGTCGAAGGACTCGCCCACGGTGTCGATCGCCTCGACCTCGGTGCCGGTACGGATATATTCGTCCGAAAGAGTCTTGGGATCCTCCGGAATATCGATCATGGTCTTGAGCCAGTCGTAAGAAACGCGCATCTAACTGGTCTCCTTTCATCTGTAACGCCTGCAATAAACAGTCGGAAAACTCCAGCTACGGAGACGGGTTTCCGAGGTGCCGCAGATTGCCTTGAAAGAGGAGGGCCGCGTACTTAGGTACGCAACCGACGATTGAAAGGCAAGGTGCGGTGGCTCGGGAAGCCGCCGGGACAGGTCAACTTAAAATTGGTTCAGGAAGCGCATATCGCCCGTCATGAGCGTTCTGAGGTCCGGCAGGTCGTAGCGCAGGGCCGCGACGCGCTCGGCGCCAATACCAAAGGCGAAGCCGGTGTACTTCTCGGGATCGATGCCACAGTTGATCAGGACGTTGGGGTCGACCATGCCGCAGCCCAGGATCTCGATCCAGCCGCTGTGCTTGCAGAAGTTGCAGCCCTTGCCGCCGCACACGTGGCAGCTCACGTCCACCTCGCAGCTGGGCTCGGTGAAGGGGAAGAAGTGCGGGCGGTAACGGGTCTTGCGATCCTCGCCAAACATGCACTTAACAAAGTAGTCGAGCGTGCCCTTCAGGTCGCCAAAGGTGATACCCTCGTCGACGACCAGGCCCTCGATCTGGTTGAACTGCGGCAGGTGGCAGGCGTCGGCCGTGTCGGGACGGTAGACGGTGCCCGGGCAGATCATGTAGATGGGCGGCTTTTGCGACTCCATAGTGTGGATCTGCACGCCCGAAGTCTGGGTGCGCAGCAGCACGTCGGACTCGCCGTGGGCGTGAGCCTCGGGGTGCGCGACGCTGCCGGGGTTGTTGTCGACCACGTAGAAGGTATCGCGGGCCGAGCGGCTCGGGTGATCCATGGGGGCGTTGAGCGCGGTGAAGTTGTAGTAGGAGGTGTCGACCATGGGGCCGGACTCGACGGTGTAGCCGATGCCGCAGAAGATGTCCTCGGCCTCCTCGATAATCTGCTTGATCAGGTGCTGGTGGCCGATCTGCGGACGGATGCCCGGCAGCGTGATGTCGACGGCGTCGTGCTCCAGTGCGCGCTTGAGGGCGGCGGCCTTCATCTCGGTGTTGCGCTCGTCGAGCATGCCCTCAATCAGCTGGCGCATCTCGTTGGCTCGCTTGCCCATCACGGGACGATCCTCGGGGGCGAGCTTGCCCATCATGCGCATCAGGCCGGTGATGCGGCCCTTGCGGCCGAGCAGCTCAACGCGCGCAGCCTCGAGCTTGGCTGCGTCGTCGGCGCCTGCGACGAGCTCCTTGGCCTCTTCCTCGAGTTTGACCAGATCATCAATCAGACTCATGTCTTCCCTTTCGTCTCTCGCGCATCCGCGCTCCGGGACGGCTGACGCCGCCCGATGCTGCGGATGCGCGGCCCGGTTCGGTAACAAAAAACCGTCCTCGGGCATGTGCATTGCCCAAGGACGGTTGAATTCCGCGGTACCACCTTGTTTGACCCAGCGGATGTCTGGCCCGCCGTGCCCACTCTGCACCCCTTATCGCGAGGCTCACGGCTTCCCTACTGGGGCTTCGCCGCCGCTAGCCGCGCGCCCGTTGAGGTCGCTGCTCGGGAGTGAACGCTTGGCCCTTGCCACCGCAGGAAGGCTTGCAGCCCATGACCTTCCCTCTCTTGCCGGCGACGCGGCGGGCAAAACCCTCTCCGTCAACGCATTGGGCTATAGGATAACACATTCTGCGAGCATATCGCCGCGTTCCGTTTTGTTCGCACTGGGTACAAGGTAGGTAGCTGTGCAAACTGGCCGTACGCCCACCCGTGGCGTCCGGTCTGCGAGATCAAGGATATAGGTATGGGAAAGAACAAGGATAAGATGGCCAAGCCCGCAGCGGATAAGACGCCCAAAGGCATGAAGGTCGATAAGGCTGTCAAAAAATTCCGTAAGCTCGAGGGCAAGCTGTGGACTCGCGAGTACCTGCTCAAGATTGCCGAGTTTGACGGCACGACCATTGCTCCCGCCAACGGCGCCGCGGCCCGCGCCGATGCTATGGGCACCCTTGCTGGCGAGCATCACAAGCTGCTGACCAGCAAAAAGTCTGTCGAACTTGTGCGCTCGCTGGCACGAGAGACCGTCGCGGGCGGCAAGATCGACGACCCGCAGCTGCTCGACGAGATTCGCGTACTCGGCCGCGACCAGCGCGAGGCAAGCGTCATCCCCACCGAGGAAGCCGAGGCCTGGACCAGGCTCACCTGCGAGGCCGACGCCGTGTGGCACAAGGCCAAGACGGCCAATGACTGGGCGAGCTTTGAGCCCTATGTGGATAGAATCGTCGCCCAACTTAAGCATCAGGCCGAGCTCATGGACCCCAAGCGCGACCCCTACGATGTGTGGCTCGACCAGTACGAGCGCGGCCTTTCCGCCCAGAGCTTCGACGCGTTTTGTGACGAGGTCAAGGCCACGGTCGTGCCGCTTGTGCATGCCATTGGCGAGCGCGGCCAGCAGCCCGCTGCCGACTTCTTGCACGCCCGTGTGCCCGAGGCCGCCCAGCGCGCCATGAGCTTCGACCTCATGAAACTCGTCGGCCTGAACCTGGACGACACCACGCTTGCCTTTACCGAGCACCCGTTTAGCGAGGGCTTCTCGGTAGGTGACGCGCGCATCGCGACGCACATCTACGAGGACGACTGCATCTCCAACGTCTACAGCATCATCCACGAGGCCGGTCACACCATGTACGAGCTGGGCGTGAACCCCGCCTACGCGCGCACCTGCCTGGAGGGCGGCACCTCCATGGGCATCCACGAGAGCCAGAGCCGCTTCTTTGAGAACACCGTGGGCCGCAGCCGCGCCTTTATGGGACCGCTGCTCGAAGTGCTGCGCCGCCACGTGCCCGAGGTCTACGGTAGCGTGGACGAGGATACGCTCTACCGCGCCGTGAACATCGCGCAGCCGTCGCTGATCCGCACCGAGGCGGACGAGCTCACCTACCCACTGCATATTATGGTGCGCTACCAGATCGAGCGCATGCTGTTTGCCGGCGAGGCCACGGCCAAGGACATCCCCGCGCTTTGGAATCGTTTTATGGACGAGTATCTGGGCATTCCCGTTCCCGACGACACGCGCGGCTGTCTGCAGGATACGCACTGGAGCGGCGGCTCGTTTGGCTACTTCCCCACGTATGCACTGGGTAGCGCCTACGACGCCATGTTTGTGCCGGCCATGTGCCGCGACGGTGTCGACCTCAATGGCGCCTGTGCGAGCGGCGATCTGGCACCCGTCCGCGCGTGGCTGGGCGAGCACATTTGGCAGTGGGGCCGCGCCAAGGACGCACCGGAGCTCATCAAGGGCGCTTGCGGCATGGCCTTTGATTCCCGCTACTACTGCAGCTACCTGCAGGACAAGTTCACCACGCTGTACGAGCTTTAAAGCTTAGACAACACACAACGCAAAGGGGCGCCGCAGGATCTATCCCGCGGCGCCCCCCTAGTCATTGGGGACGTTCTTTAATGACTAGTCGTTTAAGAACGTCCCCCATGACTACTTGAAATTGAACGTCAGATTGCCGCTTAGGGTCGTTTGCAGCGTCGAGCGGTTACGCGGTTTGGTAAAACCGCGTAACTACAGAGCTTCCAGGGCGTTGGCGATGCGCTTCATGGCGGCGTCGGCGGCTGCCTGGTCGGGGGCTTCGGCGAGCACGCGAATCACCGACTCGGTTCCGCTCTTGCGTACGAGCACGCGGCCCTCGCCTGCCAGCGCAGCCTCGGCCTCGGCGATGGCGTTCTGCACGCCCATGTTCTCGAGCGCGGCGTCCTTGTCCGCCACGCGCACGGCAACCTGCGCCTGCGGCAGCAGCTTGCACGGGGCCGTGAGCTGCGAGAGCGTCTCGCGCTCGGCACGAATCACTTCCATCACGCGCAGCGAGGTCATAATGCCGTCGCCCGTGCGCTCGATATCGCCAAAGATCGTATGGCCCGTCTGCTCGCCACCCAGGCTGTAGCCGCCCTCGCGCATCTTGGCATACACGTGACGGTCGCCCACGCCGCTGGTCACGGCACTCAGGCCGGCAAGCTCCAGCGACTTGATCAGGCCAAAGTTGCTGGCGATCGTCGGCACCACGGTACCGCCCGAAAGGCGACCGTGCTTGTTCAGGTACACGCCGCACACGTACAGGATCTGGTCGCCGTCGACCACGCGACCGCGCTCGTCCACGGCTAGGCAGCGGTCGGCATCGCCGTCATAGGCAAAGCCCACGTCCAGGCCCTGCTCCACCACATGGCGCTGCAGGCGCTCCATATGCGTGGAGCCGCAGTCCACATTGATGTTAAAGCCATCGGGCGCGGCATTGATCACGCGCACGTCGGCACCGAGCGCGTCAAACACCGGCTTGGCCACCGAGGAAGCCGAGCCGTTGGCGCAGTCGAGACCGATCTTGACGCCCTGCAGCGAAAAGTTCGCACTTGCAATGAGCGAAGCAATGTAGCGGTTGCGGCCCTGCATGTAGTCCACCGTGGCACCGATGTGGTTGCCCGTGGCCAGCGGAACTTCGCTCTTGCCATCGATGTAGTCCTCGATGAGCTCCAGCACGTCCTCGTCCATCTTAAAACCGTCGCTGTTGACGAGCTTAATGCCGTTATCGCAAAACGGGTTGTGGCTCGCGCTGATCATGATGCCGCAATCGAAACAGCCTTCCACGGTCTGATGCGCTACACCCGGCGTGGGGATCACGTGCAGCATATAGGCGTCCGCACCGCTCGCGACCAGGCCACTCACCAGCGCCGCCTCGAACATATAACTCGAGCGACGCGTGTCCTTACCCACGATGACGCGCGCCTTGCGCTCGCGGTTGGCGCCGTAATACCAGCCCACAAAACGGCCAATCTTATAAGCGTGCTCTACCGTCAGCCCAACGTTAGCCTCACCGCGAAAGCCGTCGGTGCCAAAGTACTTCATGCGCTCTCCTTACAAAATAGGGGCGAACAGATTGCCTGTCCGCCCCAAAATGGTACTCGATTATCTGCGCAACCAGAAAAACCCTACGCCGACGCGCTGTCGCGAGCCGCCTGGCATGTAGGAGTCTGACGCAGCGTAAGCGGCTTGTCCCCCGCCTCGGCCGACGTGGTCAGCGTATACGTGATCGTCGTCGTCTCGCCAGCATGCAGGTCAACGGTGCCCGAATAGAAGGGGATTCCATGCCACGCAGCGGCGCCAAGACCAAACTGGGTGCCCTCGACGGTCAGATCAGTAATGTTGCCGCCCGTCGGGGCAAACAACGAGACATTCAGACGCTCGTCGTCACGCGCGGCATCGGGTGCGCTCGCCGCGACGTAGTCGGGCAGCTTGCCTGCCTCCTCCTGCGTCATGATGTTCGTCAGGGTAACGGTGATGCGATACGAGCACGTGCCGTCACCGTTCTTGACGCCCTGGCCAATCTGCGTATCGGCGTTCAGGTACCAGTCGAGCTTGGAGAAGCTCAGGTTGTTAAAGTAAACGCCGGCAACAGGATCGGCACTCGGATCATCTGGATCGGGCAGCGAAGCGTCAATGCCCGTCTCTTTGATGGCATTCTGCTCATCATCGTTTTTCATCCACGCGATCAGGCGTCCCTCTTCGGCACCGCGCTCAACGGCGCTGACAAGCTTCGTAACATCGACATCGCCGATACCGCCAAGGATCTTGTCGAAGGCAGCGCTGGCGACGGATGCAAAGATGCCGTCCGACTCCTCGACCGGATAGTTCCAGTACACATCGTGCATGAGGACCTTTGCGGCGTTGGTGCCGTCGACAACCGTTCCGTCGGGCAGCGACACATTACCGACCAGGCCCAGCAGATACTGCAGGAACACCGGGTCGATACCCACGACGCCGTCAACGTCCTGGCCATATTGAGATTTCCACAGGGCTGCGACACGCTGCGAGTTGCGGGGCCAATCGGGCGAATACGCGTTACCAGAGTTGTACAGGTTACTGTGGTCACCAAACAGTGTCTCGTCCTCTTCGTCGACGCTCTCAACCGCCTCGTCTTTGCCAAGCGCAATACATGGGACAAAGTCACCGATCGACATCTGGCCATCGGTAACTGAAATCAGGCCCTGCGAACCGCCAAAGCCGCCGCAGGCACGAATCTCGACGTTGTTCATGGCGTACACAAGGTAGTTGCGCGTCTGGCCGTTGGCGCCGAGCATCTGGGGAAGGACGGGGGCGACCTTCTCCGCCGCGTCAACCGCGCCATTGAGGGTGGCAAAGCCGTCCTTGGCCTTATCGACCAGCTCGGTCACCTGGGAAATATGAGTATCGCCAATGCCCTGGATCTTCTCGTTGGCGCTCTTGAACACCTTCGAGCTATCGGAGAGCGAATCGGCGACCGCCTGCAACGCAGACACGTTGATGGTCCCATCCTGGAACAGCTTGCCGGGCGTGGCCTGCGAAAGGTTATCGGCCATGGGAACCAGCGCGTTGCTCGAGACATCGGACAGGGCGTCGATCATGGTGCGGGCCGCATTGATGTCGCTGCCATACACCGGGATAAACGAAGCCGCCGTCCACAGCGGGCTCGAGGTCTCCGCCTTCATGCTGTCGCAGAGCTCATCGATCTTCTTCGCGTCGTCAGGCAGCGTCGAAAAATCGCCCGACGTGACCTTGTCCTTAAGGCCACCGACGATCTCGACAGCCTCCTTCGCTTCGCTCTTTACGGTCTTTGCCGAGTTAAGCAGCATAAAGCCGCTTGCGCCAAGCACAACGAGAAGCACCGCGACTACAGCGGCAATAATGGCGCCAGTGTGACGCTTTTTGCGCTCGCCCTTGCGATGGCGATGACGGACCAGACCGTCAGAGGTCGAACTCGACGAAGCGTCGCTACCGTAGTTCAAGCCAAAATCGTAATAATCTTCCTTGGAACCCGAGCCCGCAAACTGGGCACCGCTATCATCCAGGCGGGCGAACGTGCCGGTCTCGGAGGCGCCGGTGTAAATCGTGCCAAGGTTACCCGTAAGCCCCGCGCCACCGGCAGAGGGGGTATTGTTGGCTGCCTTGCCGGCATTAACGTTGCCGGCGGCATTCGCGGCGTTGGCGGCACTTGCGTTGTTCGCAGGTACCGAAGGAGCCCCGCTCGGCTGCGACGTGGAGGTCGCACCGCCCGCAAAGACATTCCCTCTTGCACGGCCGGTCTTTTTTGCCTTTTGAGACTGCTCGTACAGAGCGGTAAACATCGCCGTCTCGCCCGGGGACACGCGCTTACCGGAACCGCCCTGCCCAGCGCCGCCCGGCGTGCCGGCCTTACCAGCCCCGTTCGGACGCGGCGGAACTGCAGGACGGCCGCTATCGCTGCCCTTAAAGTGATTACCAGCCATAAAGAAATCCTCGCAATTGAGTCGCAATGAAAAAGTCCATAACGTTACTAGTTTATGGCATTTTGAGCATCGACAGCTAAACTCCAGACACGGACATCAATTGGCGAAAATGTGGCACAACGCCTTTTCCGTCTTGGCGCCATCTACACCGTCAAAAACACCATCGCGATAATCATGGCAAAGCCCGCCAGGTCGGTGGGCAAAAACACCGTTCCCAGCATAAGGGCGCTGGTGATGGTGGCCGAAACCGGCTCCATGGTTCCAAGGAGGCTCGCGCGCACCGAGCCGATGTCCTTAACGCCCTGCATATAGAGCATGTAAGCAAAAAACGAGCCGATAACCACGAACACCGCGAGCGCCTCGACGCCGGCAGCGTCGAGCGCCGGCATATGCGCCCAGGGCTGCACGAAGACACACGAGACCACGCCCGCCGTGAGCATTGCCGAGCCCGTGACGATGGGGCTGCCGTATTCGGGCAGGATCTTGGCGGGAATCACCGCCATGCATGTAGCGCTGACCGCACACATGAGACCCGCGATCAGACCGAGCGGCGAGATATTCAGGCTGGTGGGGTCGCCACCGGTGGCGATTAAAAAGGTTCCACCCAGAGCCAAGCCAATGCCGATGACTTCGCGAGTACGCGGCATGCGGCGATCGGTCACGCAGGTGTAGCCCATGATGATAACGAGCTGCAGGCACTGGAGCACCGTCGCGGTTCCGGCGTTCGTCAGGCGCACGGCCGATAGATAGCAAAACTGGTTGAACAGCAGGCCAAAGGCGGTAAAGAGCAGCAGCTGCTTGCGATCGGCGGGTGTGGTCCAGAGCTTAATCAGGCGCTCGCGGTCGCGCGCAACAACCACGGCCATAAAGAGTAGACCGGCGAGAATCTGACGCACGCTCATAAGCCACAAGGTGTCGACGTGGAAGGTATCGAACAGAAAGCTCGCGCTGGTGCCCGAGAAGCCCCAAAACGAACCGCCCACCAGCGTAGCCAAGACGCCCGTGATCATCTTGCGCGACGAAGCACTGTTCAGGCGGTCGCGCCATGCACGGCGGGTGCTGCGGCTGAGCTCATCGGTGCCCTCGGGCACGACAAAATCGGACGCCGCCGTCATCGGTACCGAAGCCTTTTCGCGTGTACGCTGAGCTGAGCGCTCCTGTTCCATTCCACTCCCCGAAATCAATTGGCAACAAAGCGCTCAAACTGTAGCACGAATATTGGTATGGAAAAGCAGACGATTCGGAACATCTACGGGCGTCCAATTTGCAGGGACGAAAGGCACAGACGTGCTATGCCGAGTGGTTGGAATCGTCGAGGGCGTCGGGGTCGGCTTCCGCACGCCCCTGGGCACGATCGTCATCGCCTGGGTCCTTGGCACTGTCCCGGCCTTCCTGCTCGCGACGGCGCTTTTCGCGAATCTGCTCCACGGCTGCGCGCAGGGCGGCCTCGTTCTCGGCGCGTGCCACCTCTTGCGTTGTCTTGACCATATGGCGAATCTCGAGCACCAGCAGCACGATCAGCGGCACCACGATAAGCGGAAAGAACAGCAGCGGATTGGTGAGCAACGAGACCACCACGCCCAGCCCCGCCGAGACAAAGACCACGCGGCCCACCACGTCGGCGGCGGGCACGGGCGCGGCGTCCTCGACCGGATTGGCATCGCCCTTGGTGCGGTAGACCGGCGTGCCGTCGGCCGCGGCCTCCACGGCAACGATGCGGTGCGTGTTGAGTGAACCCTCCAGCGCGTCATCGGACGAATGGAAGGTGATGATGTCACCCACCTGGTAGGCCTGACTGTTGTCGGTATCGACGACGATAAACGAGTGCACGGGAATCGCCGGCTCCATAGAGCCGGTCAGCGTGCGCATAAAGCCATAGCCCATGATGGTGGGGATCTCGCCGGCGGGCGTGAACACCGTGCGCAGCAGCACCACAAAGGCGACCAGGATCACCACGGTCGCCAGCACGTTGATCACGCGGAGCACGTGCTTCATCACTTGTCGGCGTCCTTTGCGGAAGGCTCGACGTCAGTGGCGTCAGATGCCGAAACGTCGGTCTCATCTCCCTCAACGGTCGTGGCGACATCGCCCTCGGCGGCCTCTCCGCGCAAGCGAGCCAGCAGATAGCGCGACAGGCTGTTGCCCTCGGCACGGCGCTCGGCGCGGGCGCGATCGCGCTCGGCCTGTTCCAGCTCGTGCGCCAACGAGGCCAAGCGCTGCTGCATCTCCGCGCGGGCGGCCTCGAGCTCGCGCTCGTGCGCGGCCTTTGCGGCGGCGAGCTCCTGCTCAATACGCTCCCCCGCCTCGAGCTCAGCTGCAGCGATACGCGCGTCGGCGTCGGCACGAGCCTCCTCGGCGGCACGCGCGGCGGCATCGCGCTCGGCAGCGGCAGCGGCGACCTTCTCGCTGGCATCCACCGTAGCCTGCTCAACGGCAGAATCGGCGGCAGCACGGGCGGCGTCGATCGCAGCATCGGCGGCCTGCTGGGCGGCAGCAACCTTCTCCTCGGCCGCGGCAACGGTGTCGGCGAGCTTCTGCTCCGCCTCGGCCGCGGCGACGTCGGCAGTCTCCTGCGCGGCACGGGCATCGCGCTCGGCCGCCAGCCGCACTTCCTCAATCTGCAACTTGGCGGCATCCAGCTTGGCATGCACCTCGGCGAGCTCCTTGGCAGACGCCTCGCGCACGCCGGCAAGCTCGGCTGCGGCGGCGTCCTTGGCGGCCTGCAGCTCGGCAGCGTCGGCAGCCGTCTTGGCAGCCAAGGCTGCGGCAGACTCACTCTTGACCCGCGCGACTTGCTCGGCAGCAGTCTGCTCGGCAGCCGCGACCCTAGCATCTGCGTCGGCACGGGCGACTGAGACCTCGGCATCGGCCTCGGCGCGCATCCGCTCAAGCTGAGCCGCCGCGGTCTCACGTGCTTCTGCAGCGGCATCCTCGGCAGCCTTTTTACCGGCCTCGACATCCTCCAGCGAGGCGCGCAGTTCCTCGACATCGGCCTCGGCAATCTGTGCGCGCTGCGTCAACGCCAGCTCGCGTGTCTTGGCCTCGTCCAGTTCATCTACCAGATCGTCGCGCTTATCGGTCAGCGCGTGCGCCTGCACTTTCCAGGACTTCAGCTGCCCCTGGAGCTCCTCAATCTGCTCGCGGGCCTCGGCCAGCGCCTGCTCGGCATCGAGCTGGGCCTGCGTGACCTCCTCCACAAACACACGACGAACCTCAACATCGGGCAGGTCGGGGCTATCGACCTGCACCTCCTTGATCTCTTTAATAAACTTGGGCGCCACCGGCGCGTGTTGCACGCTCTCAAGCTCCTGCAGGTTGCGCTCGTCGTCGGTCAGGCTCTTAAAGACGGTGTAGTTGTTGATGAGGTTGGTGTACATCTGCACCATGTACTCGTCGTCGAACGCCAGCGCCTGCTGCTGCACGTCGATGTTGTAACCCACCTTGTCGTAGTGCTCCATAAACTGCCACAGCTGGTAGCACTTGCGGTAGTTGGGGTCTTTCATGATGAGGTTGGTGCGCTGAATGGGGCTGCGAACCGCACTGCAGCCGTTCATGATCTGGCAGAACGACGCGCCGCGCAGCGCCATGACCAGGCGGCGCACGCGGTCGATGCGCATAAAGACGTCCATGTTGTCGGCGTCGTTCTCGGCAAAGCTCTGACGGTTTTTGACCGTCATCTCCACGCTGTACTCGATCTGCTCGTACGCGTCGTCGATCTTACTGTGCATCTTAAAGCGGTTGCGGACCTCGTTGCCCGTCGACCAAAAGATCACGTCGGTACGCTTATCCACAAACGTCAGCAAGCGCTGAATCAGATGGTAGATAAAGCGGTTCTCGTACAGGTCGTACGTCTCGACGGTATTGACGTTGAGGATGCGCGTAGGGTGAACGCCACCGTCCTCACTCGGCGCCAAAAACTGCGTGTTCTGGCTCAGATGACGGACGCTGTCGGCGCTGATCTTTTTAGCGAGCGAGACCGGCACCACCTCTTCCTCGGTGGTGATAAAGCGGCGCGGCTTTTCGATGATGGTGTTGATGGCGTCGAGCGAGTCCTCGATCATGCTGATCCATTCCTCGTCCACCACCTTGACGAGCTCCTCGCGCTGCTGTTCGATCGTGGTGCCCGAGGCCTGCGCCATCTCAAACAGATAGCGGAAGTAGCGGCTGTCCTCCTGGATGGGCTCCATCTGCTCGGAGAAGCTGGTATAGAGGTCCTGAATGGTCTCGGACATGGGTTACTCCATAGATTGGATCGATCGGAAAGGGGCGGGGCGACATCACGTCGCCCCGCGCTTACGACATTAGTAGAAATTCTGGATCCGCTGCAGGTACATGACGGAATCGGGCAGACCGCCCTCGCCAAAGGTCTTCTCAATGTACTCGATCAGGCCCTTCATCTCGTCGCGCACAAAGCTCACGTTCATGGACTCAAACTTCTTGAGCACCTTGCGGGCGATGATGTAGTCCATGCCACCCAGCTCGGTGCCGCCGCACGCCACGTACACGGGGATAAAGTCGTACATCTGCTTGATGATACGGTTACCAAAGGCCAGCTTAAAGCGGGTCTGCAGGTACTGGTCCAGCTTGTGCATCTTCTGGAGCAGCTCCTCGTCGATCACGTACTCGACCTTGGCCCTTTGGAACAGATACTGCAGATGCTCGGCCGTCACGTGCACGCGCTCGTGCGGCTCGCACTCAAACGCATCGGCGCGCTCGTTGAGCTCGATGGGAATCGCACGGTCGTACACCTTGTCCGTGATGGTAAAGGTGGAGTCGTCGTTGTTGGCCGTGCCGATAAACCACAGGCTGTCGGGGATGGTGAGCTTGCCGTCGTGCAGAGCCTTGGGGTCGGCAGCCCACTGGGTGGGCACCAGATCGAGCACCCACTCGTCGTGGCTGGGCATCTCGAGCACCGACAGGATCTCGGCAAAGTAGTACTCCACGCGGGCGAGGTTCATCTCGTCGAGCACGATCATGGACGGGTCCTGACGAAGGCCCGCCTCGTACACGGCGCGGAGGAACTCGGTCTCGTTAAAGCGCTTGGAAAACTCGTTAAAGTAACCCAGCACCTCGGTGCGATCGCGAAAACTCGGCTGCACCGACACGATGGTCGCGGGGTTATCCAGGTAGCGGCTAAAACTGTAGGGCAGCGACGTCTTACCGGTACCCGAGATGCCCTCCAGGATCAGCAGCTTGGAGGCGGCCATGCCGGCCACAAAGCGGCGGATGACCTCAGGCGTGTAGTAGAGCTTCATCTGGCTGCAGGCGAACGCGCGGAAGCTGTCGACAAAGTCCTCCAGCGAGATGGCATCGTCGTAGACCGGCGATTCCCAGTCGCGGTACTTAAGGTCCACAAGGGACAACTTGGGGAAGCGGTTGGCCTGCGCAATCTCTTTTTCCTCGGCTAGGGTCTTGGCCTCAACGGTGGCCTTGGCCATGGCGGCTGCGGCGTCCTTGACGCCCGCGCCATCGAGCGCGAGCGACGCGTTGCCCGACACCACGGCAGCCGTGGCGCCCTCGCCCGCAGGCGCGCCCGCGGCGGCGCCCACCACGTTGCCCACCGTGGGCAGGTGGTCGTCGGCCAGGGCCGAGGCGCCCACGTACGGAATCTGCTTGGTGCCGCCCATGGCATTGACCTTGAGCGCCAGCAGCTTGTTCTTCTCGTCCATGAGGTCGAGCACCTGCTTGTTCAGGCGGCCGATCTCGCGATAGAGCGCCTTGTTGGACGTGTCGTCGCGATGCAGGCGGCGGTTGATGCGGTAGCGGTGCACCAGAATGGCCACGATCAGCACGGGGACCGCGATGAGCATGGCAAACAGGATGACCGCGCCGATCTTGCCCACCAGGTCAAACGTGGTGAAGTAGGTCATAAAGATGTTGAAGTACTCAACCCAGCCAAACACCAGCAGGTTAAGGATGGAGCTCACAACGGCAACGACGTTGTAGACGACCTTTGCCAGCAGCTCCCAGGCAAATCCCAGAAACTCACTCACCGTCGGTATCCTCCTGCTTGGTCGCGTTCATCGCCGCCTCGGCCTCGGCCTTCAGACGACGGGCCTCCTCGAGCTTGGCCTCGGCCTGGGCAAGCTGCTCGGCGGCATTATCGGCGGTGATGGTGGCGTCAGCGCCCTTGCCCTCGGCATCCACGATGGCAGCCGCGGCGGCCAGGCGGTCCTCCTCGGCCATGGCGCGCTTGAGGTTCATGCCGACCACGATGAGGTGATACACCTGGTAGATAAAGAACAGCAGCATGGGCAGCACGATTACGATGAGGAAGCCCATGGAGCTGGACAGGAAGTCCATGACCTTGCCCATCTGCGGCAGCGCGAACACGTACTTGCCCACGATGTCGCCGTCGCTGATGATGTGCGAATCGGCCACGTCGTTGTTATCGCCCTTGGTGGTAAAGCTGCGCATGCCGTTGACCTCGTCGATGGCGGCGATGCGGTGCGTGTTGAGCGCGTACTCGTTGTCGATAATGGTGTGGAACGTCACGATGTCGCCCACCTCGAGCTTGGAGGTGTCGCACTTTTTGATGACGATGAGGTCGCCCTTGTTAAACGTGGGCGCCATGGAGTCGGACTGTACGGCGAGCGGGGTGAAGCCGGCGATGTCCGAGACGCTGCCGTCCTCGCGCGTGGCGAGCGTAGTAAACGCGTACAGGGCCGCCACCAGGATGATGATCCACATGACGACGCTCAGTGCGATGGATGCGGCCTTTTTAACAGATTGCATGATGTCCCTTACTACCGTGTCTGACTAGGTCGTGCGCGGCCCGATGGCCGCCGTGCATATCTACTGTTCCTCGATGCCCTCAAAGCGCATCGAAACCGAATAGTTAGCTCCCTTTAGCATATTAGTGCAATTTGGGTCCGTTCCCTCGAGCCATATGCGAACGGTTACCGGCTTGTCCGTATCTTTTATTAGGCCGAACATGTCGCTGGCCGCGTTCGCTACTCCCGAGTCGAGCCCAAAGACGGTGGCCGCACCAGACGAGCCCCCGCCTCCGTTGGGGTTGTAGACCCAGGTGTGACCGTCGGCGGTAAAGCTCATGCGCATGGCGCTGGCCATGCCCTGCGTGTCGGAGCTAAATCGCGTGCCGGACGCGCCACCGTCGCCGTCCTGCCCGGTCAGGCGAACGCGCAGGTCCGTACTGCTCATAAAGTGCAGCGTGAACTCCAGGTAGGCGCCGGTCGCGGGATCGGCGGTGGAGCCGTCCTCGAAGGTAAAAGTCTGGTAGTCGCTCGTGGTGACGGGCTTGAGCCTGGATGCATCGATGTCCACGCCCTTTTCGCTGGCGATGCGTGCCGAGATCTGGTCGAAGCCCAGGCTGTGCACGTATTCTTCGAACGTGGCGTGCTCGTCCAGGTCAAAGCGCAGCGAGCCGTCGGCGTTGGCATCAATCATGAGCATGCGGGTCTTGGCGCTATCGGCGATGGAGAACCAGGCAAACGTTGCCATGGCTATCGCCACCAGCGCAAACAGCACCAGCACCACGGTGGTGGTGAGCTTGCGGCGCAGGTCGGTGTCGGCGGGGGCTTGCGCGCCGGCGGGCTTGCCGGTGGCGGGCGTGCAGTTGGCGGCGGGTTGCTTACGCGTCATGGCTACTCACCGTCCAGGGTCGCAAAGAGGGCCAGGTGCAGGGTGCCCGGGTCTTGATGCAGGTAGTCGGCGCTATCGGGGTCGGTGCCCTCGATGTAGTAATAGATATCCAAGCGATAGGTCTGGCCAAGCCCCAGCGTGGCAAGCGAGTTTTGTGGGCGCATGGCTGTCTCGCTCGTGTCCAGCGTAAAGGCGGCCGGGTCCCGCGTTACGTTGGCACCGCAAGCGAGCTGGCCGTTTTGCCAGCCCAAGAGCATGCCCTCGGTGTAGCCCGCCAGGCCCGCAGGGACGGTCGCGGGATGCTCGTCGCGATGGCCGCCGTCGGAGCTGTCGAGCTCAAAGATGTTGGCGGCAAGCACCTGGTTGCCGCTCGAGATTTTAATGCCCACGCGGGCCGCACGCAGCAGCTCGGCGTTGGCGTCCTGCGGGACCAGGGATTCGGCCAGATACAGGTTGACCTTACCCTTTACTTTGCTGGCTCCCGTTCCGGTAATGGTGGGGCGCAGGTCGATCCAGCCGTGGTAGAACGCGGATCCGTTGTCTTTTGCCTGCTCAAACACCGTGGCATCGCCGGCCGAGTTGTTTTGCGCGCAGGCAGCAAAACCGTTGAGGTCAAAAGTCGAGACCGGGTAGAGCGTCACGGCGCCGTTCGCGCTGGAAGTCAGGGAAACGTCGCCCTGCTGCGTCCAGCTGCCGCGATCGGCATCGCCCAGCTCCAGCACCAGCTTGGACGTGTCGCTGCGCACGCTCACCGAGTTGGTGTTGACCTTCATGTTGCTGGTAAACCAGGCGTAGGTCGCGGCGCCCAAGGTGGCGGCGAGCGCCACCATAACGAGCGCGATGTAGGCACGCGCGCGGCGGGTGTGGTGGCGGGTGGTGGTTGCGGGCTCGGTGGGCTCGAAGGCGGCGGTTGCCGCCGTGTTGACGCGCGCCGTCTCTGCCTCGCTGCCGTCTAGCTGCATCTGCTTCTTATCTTGCATGCCACTCGCCCCCTTATGCCTTGGCCGCGGCAAAGGCAAGCTGCAGCACCACATCGCGGGCCTGGGCCTCGTCGATGCAGTTGGCGTCGCAGCCTTCCATGTACACAACGTAGCGAACGCTTGCCACCTCGTTGGCGGCCAGCGTGCAGATGGGCGTAGCGCCTGCGCGCGCCGCGGGCGTGTCGCCGGTGCCGTCCATGCTGTAGGCGCTTATGGAGCGTGCGGGGTCGGCGGTGTAGGTCCAGCCCGAGGCACCGGCCGCCACAACCACGCCGTCTTGCGCGGTGGTACGCCTACTGGTGGCGCCTGCCGTGTTGCCCAGGTCGTCGCAGGTAAAGATATGCGTTTGTGTACCCGACTGGGTCGTAATGACCAGACCCAGACGCAGCGCGGCTAGCAGCTGCGGATCGCTCGTCACGCTCATCTGGCCCTGATACAGGTACACGTTGAGCGCGCTATCGCTGCCCTTAAGGTACAGCGCGCCCGAAAGGGCGTAGTCGTCCAGCTGCGCGGTGCAGTCGGCGTAGTCGGTCGTAACGCCGGCGGCGTTTTGGAACGTGCCGCGCCAAAAGCGGGAAAGGTCTGCCGTCGAGATGGGATAGAGTGTCTTGTCGGCGGCGGCAAGCGTTGCCGTCGTGTCCCAGGGCCCGTTGGCCGAAAGGCCAATCTGCAGGTCGGAGCCCTCGTCGCTTACCGTGTGCGCCACGGGCGTCACGTTGGTATAGCGCGAGTTGCTAAACCAAGCGTAAGTGGCCGCGCTCAGGGCTGCCACCAGCACCAACATCCATGCAGCCGCGGCAACCATGCGACGGCGCGAGCCCAGGATGTCTTTGATGTTCGAAGCACTCATGTCCAGCCCCCTTACGAACGCTTGCCGGCAAAGCGCAGCGCCAGCGATTGCAGGCTGGTGGCGGCCAGGTTGTTGGTGCAGTCGGGGTCACAGCCTTCCAGCCACACGCACACATCCACGCGCACGGGCGTGCTACGGTTGGCGCCCTTGGCGGCGGCGGGCAGGCTGCAGATCTTGGTCGTGGCCTCCTTGAGGCTCACGATGCCGGTGTCTTCGTTGTAGTCGCAGAAATTTGCGCTGGTCAGCTGGTCAAAATGAACCGTTGTTCCATCGGAGCGGGTGCTGTCGAGCACCAGGTGATTCTGCTCGTTCTCGCCGGCATCCTTGCCGTCGAGCGTGTTGTAGCGCGCTTGGGGATTGTGCTCGCCCGATACCTCAAAGACGTACTGGCCCGTAACGGTATCGCCCTGCCCCGGAGCATAGGTAACCAGCCCCACGCGCAGGGCGGTGGAGATGGGGTTTGCCGGGTCCTGCTCGGTAAAGTCAATGCCCGACAGGTACACGTCGGTCGCGGCCGAGTTGGTGGCCAGGTACAGAGAAGTCTTGTAGTAGTCGGAATGCTCGGCGGTGCCAAACATGCTGGCAAAGAGCGAGTCTGTGTGGTTCCGCCGGTAAAGCCCGTTACCTTTTGGAAGCCGTTGAGCACGTTGTCGGTCGAGACGGGATCGAGCAGGCCCGAAAAGCTCAGGCCGGCGTTGGTCTTGTATTCGCCGTCGTACTCGTTGGAGATGAGGAAGGTCACGCCCGTGCCCGCGGCCATCTTGACATCGGTGATGTGGCGGTTGGCGTTGTAGATGTACCAAGCATATGTTACGGCTCCGGCAGCAGCAAGGGCAACCAGCAACGTGGCGAGCATGCGATTGAACTGTTTTCGCAGTGAGCGCGCGTCCGACATGTCCCTCCCCCAGATGCCGCATCGTAAACTACCTGGACACCATTTGCCCATAATGGGGATATTTTACGCGAATGTGCAGTTCATCGGGGGTACAAACGCGACTTTTCGCGTCCTGCTCACGCCGGATCGGGAGCCGATAGGGTCGCAAGTTGCCGCTTTTTAAAAAATAGTTCTTGCCAGCGGGTGGGAGCTCCGTTATATTATTCCCTGCGCACTCGCGCACCCTTGATCGGGCGTTTAGCTCAGGGGGAGAGCGCTTCCCTGACACGGAAGAGGTCAGAAGTTCAAATCTTCTAACGCCCACCAAATGTTCGCAGCTCAGAGGCTTCGCCTCTGAGCTGTTTTGTTTTGCGCCGGCCGAGCCAAAAGGACGCCGCGGCACCCAAAGCGCCCAAACAGCCCCGGTGATTGCCCCGATCAGGCGCGGATGGGTCTCGCAGCCATATATAAATAACCCCCTATAAATTGAGGTCTAATACTTTTCCTGAGAAGTGAACGAGCTTATTTGGACCCCTGGAGCATCCACACTTTTTGACGTCAAAACCGCAGGATTCCAGCAGCAAAACCGCAGGAAACGGGCCCCTAAAAGTGTCGATGTTTCGGGGGTCCATTCTGGCTCGTTCACTTCTCGGGAAAAGTATTAGACCTGGATATATGGCCGCTAATTCTAACCCCCTGTTACCGCCCCTACCAATACTGATGCGCATCGATAACGGCTTGCCAGAGCCAAAATCGCTTCGTTTCGGCACGCGCGTTGGCAAAATATCGCTGCTCTGCACTCATCGCCTTGTTAAAGATGGGGCGCTTATTCCGATGCAGCTTGCGTCGGATGCGCTCGCACAGCCGAACGAGCTTTTCGTAGTCATTTGCTTGGTCGGTTGTCACGGTAAAATACGCTACCCCCTCAAGCAGTTCCAACTCGTTGCGGCGCTCGGCATCCTTGTGGATCTTCTCGCGGCCGTCATGAATGGCATCGCTGTCGTAGTCGACCATCGCGGTCAGCACCTCTGGCAGCAGCCCGGCCTTTACTTTATCCCTGCCCACCTCGACTTTAGCTGTAAGCGTAATGTCGGGCGTGCGCTCCAGCACGCGCAGCTTGCGCTCGCGCCCATCGTTGAGTCCATCGCGAATAAAGACCTTCTTGTTGAGCTCGGCCTTGCCCAATGCATACCCGCCGTAGCGCGCAGGCAGCGACATAAACATGCACAGCCCCGACTCCCTCGGAGAGCGCGATCCCTCGATCACATACGCAAGCAGCGCCTTTGCCTTCGCGAGACCCCTTACCTTTGGGGACACCTCGATATACGCCGCAATGAGCTCCTTCGTCGTGAGCTTGCTATCGCGCATGCCCGCATCCCTACTGGTCACCCCGCCGCGGACAAGGTTATCCAACCGGTAGTTCGATGTCATGGCATAGCCGGCATAGATGGCCTCGGCCGCAGAGCTGTCGTGTGCAGCCTGCAAAAACGCCAGCTCGGGAGAGCACACGTATGCATCCAGGTCGCCCATCCAGTGGCCCAGCGAGATAAACGAACCCGCCGGGAGCTCGTTGGTGCACAGGTGCGTCTTAACATGCTTGCTCCGCCGACGGTCGGCGCGCGACGGCACCATCAAATCCAGCGTTTCGATCCCCAGGTCATAGCGATCGATAAACTCCTGCGCCTCCTGGTCACAGAGCGCGCAGGCACCCGCGATCGACACGACCTCTGGTTCCGAATCCCCAAAGCGCGGGTTCGGGATGTGCGCCAAGAGCGCCAGCGCAGCGTTATGTGAAACGATAAAGTACCCCATGGCGCGAAGATAGCACGCGCGTCGGCGGCGGGCGGCGGCGCGGGCGAGGTTTCGGTAAACGGCCGGCGGTTTTTTGCCGCGACGCGCCCAAAGTGCTCATTCGTCGACGTCAAAACGCAAATCCGTCAAGCTTATGACAAGATTACCGCTCAACTGACCAAAAGCTGACCATTTGCTTGCCAATTTGCTTGACCGCACGCCCCCAGCAAAGCGTCCCGTGACTTTTTGGACGGTCGAAGCGTCCATCTAGCGACCGCACGCCACGCCACAACTGCCCCGTCGAGACAGCAAGCACCATCGACCACCAGCACAAACGCGGCCATTTCCAGCCGCGTGCATTGAGCGTCACCGCTGGGGTATCCTTGGAGCACATGCACCGCAAGCCGCACAAAGGAGCCGCCATGCGCACCGAGCTCGATGTTCCCTTTTCGCACAAAGACGAGGCCAAGGCCCTGGGCGCCAAGTGGGACCGGGCCAAGAAGATCTGGTACGTGCCCGATGGCGTCAACCCCGAGCCCTTTGCCGCGTGGCTGCCCGGCGTGGATCGCTCCGACCCCAGCGCGCCCTACATCTACCTGGTACTGGGCAAGCGCGAGTGTTGGAAGTGTCACGAGCAGACAACGGTCGCGGCCTTTGGCATTCCGTATTGGGCGGCCGAGGACTCGGGCAGCAAGGCTGCGCCCGGCGCTGTGCCCACCATGGACGACACGGGGCACATCGCGATCGACACCGCCTGCGCCAACGCCATAGCCATCGTCCCCACGCTGGGCTGCGTACCGGCCGAGATCCGCGATTACCTGCGCGAGCGCTGCGGCTACAAGCCCGTAACGTCGCGCACCACCAAGACTGCATCGCTCTCCAGCACCTGCACCGGCTGCGGCGCGCTGCAAGGCAGCCATTACCTGTTCGAGGAGCCCACGTCACCGTTTGCGCTCACGGCCATCAACAAGCTGCCCGCGCTGGAGTTCGTGCGCGTGGAAGTCGCCGGCGTCTATGGCATCCCCGCCACCCAAGGCGACTTTGACCAGGCGCTCTTCACCTGGGCACGCGACCACCACACCCATTTCCACAAAACCCTGTGCGAGGGGATTTACCTGTAGGACAAAACTCGAAAAACGAGTCCAGATTTCCTCGGAAATCGAGTGCGACAATCCTCGAAAATCGAGTATGCGCAGGTAGCTGAGTTGTTGGTGTAACGCAGAAAATGTCGAATCACCGGGTTTGCCCGACTAGATATTCAGTCTTCGAAGCTATGACTCCGCCTCGTCATAGGCAATGGCGCATCCGCAGGTTGGGCATTGCTGAGGATAGACCGGGAGACGCAGACCCGTTCGAGCCCGCGGGTCAGTAGACTGCTTGTCGCGAATGTCGATGAAGTTGATGTCTAGGCATGGAAGGTCTGCGCCGCAGCTTGGGCAGGGCAGACAGATTTGGCTGCAGGTGGCCTCGACGAGCGGGAACAGGCTCCGGTCCATTAACGCTCGCGGTAGGTTTCCGTACACGCCTCGCGCGATATCGCTTCGCCATCCCATGGTCTCCCCTTTCCTGTTTTAACCGTTGAGGAGAGGATGGCAGGATCGAATGGCTTCGAATGGTGGCCTGTTGCGATCCGATCAATCGACATGATCGGGTTACAGCGGACCGCACCCGACTAATACGGAGCAACCGCCTCCGCCCGACGCCGCGATTCCGAGAAAGCGAACTCAGCTCGATGGGCTTCGAGGAATCGGGCGTTAGGACGCAAGCGATGTTCGTCCGGCTCGCGCAGCACCGAGCCTGCAAACGTCGCATAATCCGTATGCTCCAGAAGGTACGACCCGCAAAGTTGATAGTCGCCACGCACCAACTCAAACGAAATCAGATGGGCGTCGAACAGCGAATGTAGGTCACGGCGCAGCAGAATACCGTTGCTGACAACCTGCGACTTGGGACCCGAATAGTTCTCAATATGCGCAGCTTCGAGCGCTTCGCTGACATTGCAGCCCGAAACAGCACACTTACCGGTATAGGCCTCAAAGAGCTGAGTGCGGAAACGCTGCTGGCCGATTCGCTCACGGCGCAGCGCGTAGCGGACCTTTTCTTCGTCGCTCGCCGAGGCGCCGGAAAACTCCGCCGCGATTGGATCGTCCTTCATGTAGCTCATGTCGGGGTAGAAACGTGCATCGGGTCCGCCCTTGTGAACGGGGCCATGCAGTACAAACCAGCTGTTCTCCGGCTCGTAGCGCTCAACGAACGCTAGGCCGAGCACCTTGTAGCCAGCGCTCGTTGCAAAGAACACGCCAACGGGAACGCCGCACTCCATGCAGTTGATCATTTTTTCGTTATAGCGTTGGTCGCGCCAGCTTTCAACCGAAGCACTTTACGATGAATACTTGAACACCCACGTGCCGTCCTCAAGATAGAGCGGGGGAACATCGGAATAGCTCCCACTTGTAGAGCTATGCACCGAAAGCGCAAAGGTCTTTTCCACAGGATGCTTGATGTGTCCACGACCCGGCCAATAAATACCTGATTGACGCGAAACGCAAAAGGTCTCAGAGCCAATCATCATGCGATAAGGATACTGGGGGCTATCAGCTTTAATGTTATGAGGAAGTTTTTCCCAAATCTCGCCACGCTGCTCCTCGCGCAAGAACCACTCCCAAGCCAAAACATACTCAGTCGGCACAAGGCTACAAGCGCGGTCGTAACTCGGCCGAGCAATCAGCGGAACACTAGAAGCGATGCCGTCCATAAGGAACCTCCAGGAAGAACAGTTCTCCACATTATCGCCTACGCAGCAATGGCACCGCACGAAAAAGGGCCCACTTCCCCCGAAGTGGGCCCTTGGGCTAGCCGTATTTAAGCAAACGTTGGCATTATGGCGTTGCGACACCGGCGAGCTTGACGCTGACGTTATAGGTCGTCGGGCTGTTCTCGATGGATTTGCCGTTAACGCAATCCGCGTCGGTTCCTTCCATCCAAATGTAGACGTGAACGGCAATGCCCTTGTAGCCAACACCAGTTGCAATGGGGTTAGTGTCCGCAGCAACCGAATAATCACCGCTCGTGCCCTTAGTGGCAACCCATCCGTCCGTGCCGCCAGTATAGATGTGCCTATAGGTCGCCTGCGCGAGCGTCGGCTTACCATCAATGTTCTGGATGCTCGTCCAGCCAGCAATGGCGGTTGCGTCGTTACCCTTGCCCTTCTCATCGCTCATGGCATACACGACGCGCAGGTCCTCCGGACCGGTGCCCGACTTACCGTTATCCCCAATCGCCTGCGTGGTAATCGCAACGCGCAGAGAACCAACCATGGTCTCCGAAGCTTCGCCGCCCACGGGCTCAATCGTTACGGGCGCACCATCAGATGCATCGAGATAAACATCAGCCGTACCAGTATCGGTAATGGTGTAGACGATGTAGTCGCTTTTAATGAAAGCGTTGTACTTCTTGCCAGCAACCTCATACTCGCCCGGCAAAGCCTTGGCAGTCGTTGAGAAATTGGGCGTTGAATAGTCGGTTACCAGGCCTTGGTTGTCCCAGCCGTTGCAAACGTACCAATTCTTAAGGTCGTCAGTCGAGGACGGGCTGAGCGTGGCACCCATGGTCTGGGCCTCAAGCGACTTCTGCTCGCCACCATGTTGGGCGCCGTTCTTGAGTTCATCGATCTGGAGGATGAAACCATTGGTCGTCGCGCTAATGGTTGACGTGGTTGCGGAGACCTTTGTATTCGCAACGTACCACGCATAGGTCGCTGCCGACAGGGCAAACGCAGAGAGGACCACGCTAACGGCGGCCGCAACAAGTTGTGTTTTTAGGCTCTTAGACGATTGCACGTAATCCTCCTTTCAAAAACAAAACGGGCGCCCGGCGCATAAGCCGGGCGCCCGTTAAAACGCATGGGATAGCTTAGTTTACCTAGTGACAGCGTTGTTTGCCCCCGCCACGTCTTTGCCCTGGGTGTTGACCGGGGTGGCGGTAAACGAGATATTCACACCAACATTCTTAAGAGAAGTGAAGTTATCGGTGTAAACTTTTTCGGCAGAGCCGTCATAGAAGACATAGGCCGTAACGTTAACAGAGCCACCAGCGTCAATCGCGTCGGCAAGAACGCCGTCGGTGTTGTTACCAGTAACCGCAGTGTTGTCGAAATAAGCGCTTACCAGCGCGCCATTCTCCGAGACCTTGTACACGCCCCACTTATCACCGCACACCAGCAAAACGGAGACGGCGTCTTTGAGACCATTTTCGTCGGTCGCGCCAGAGCCCGTAACTTCAACCTTGGAGACTTTAAGACTCTTGAAAGAGCCGGCCTTTGCATCACTGGTGCCAATCTTAAAGGTTTCTGCGATGGCAAACTCTCCGTCAACGGCGGCCTTAGGATCGCCAACATCATAGCGAGAATGCTCAAGAATCGTAGCTTCGCCCTTTTTCTGCGCATATGCAGACTGGAAAAGCGGCTTGGTAGTTTCGGTAACGAGAGAGCCTTCCTTACCATTCACGACCTGCGATGGGTACAGATCCTTAGCCGCTGCGCCGGCAACCGCGAAGGAAATGCTCGTGTTGTTGAGCTCTTCGTCGGTCTTAGCAATCTTCAGGAACGGAGCGTTCGACTGGGCAGAGATCGTTGCGGTCTCGGCCTTAACCGTGTTGTTGCTCACAAACCATGCGAAGGTGGCGGAGCCGAGGGCTACGGCTGCCACGAGGACCATGGCGATGGCGGCGCCCATCTGCTTTTTTAATGCCTTGGTATCCATGCGGACCCCTTTCTTTCCCCATTCATCCCAGATGACCCTCGAGAAGCCCGGAAGGGGAGCCCGCGCTTTCGTGTTGGATGTTGCTTGCCCATCCTTTAGACATGGAATTGAGAATACCATAATTCTTACGATTTCCTTATGAGTTTTCGGCAGCCCACATTCCGGCAGATTCATAGGTCTACCTCGGGTTATATGTGGTGCCATGTGAACATCGTTTACCTTATTTGATCTCTATCCCGCAAAGCCGTAAGTCCCTCTTAAGCCTTGCGACCGCAGCGCCACGTCATCGCATACATCCACTTTCCGCCAAGCTTCGCCCTAGCCCTTCCCCACTCGCTATACTGGTGTGGCACGTGTCATTTTTGCCTGCTAAACGGGCTATTTGTTGGGAGGGCTCATGCCTGCCGCCACTCAACCCAAGGGAAGCGTTTCCGTCGGATCGATCAAGCCGGTGACGCGCAAAGCCGTCCGCTGCCAGCGCGAAGTCGCCTGGTTGGTCACGCAGGCGGCCGGCAAGCTCGTCGCCACCACCGACGACGTCAACGCCCCCACGCCCAGCTTTGTGCTGGCGGCGGCGTTGTCGTACACCCGCGAGCAGGAGCAGACCGCCCAGGAGGACGGACACGCGATTGACTACGAGGCCGTCATGAGCCCCGACCTTGCGAGCTTTTGTGCGGCCGCAGGACTGCCCGCAGCACCCAACGCGCTTTCGGACGCGGGCTACATGTTCACCCTCTCGGGCGCGGACCTCATCCGCGACGTTTACGCCTACTGCAGCGACCTGGGTGAGCGCATGGGAGACGCGGTGCAGGTCAAACCGGGCTACGCGATCAAGCTCGCGCTGCGACTGTTCCTGCTGGATGCCGCCACGGGCAACGGCAGCGCCTCCAAAGACAACACTTGCGCATAGCAAAAGCGCCGGGCCGGGAAATCGATCCCGGCCCGGCGCTTGTTCGTTCTACTTGTCGCCATCTTTCACGGGCGAGTTCTTTTGGTTGCGACGGTTACTCCAGGTCACGTTGTGTTCCTTGTAGTAATCGGGCGCCTCGTTGCCGCTCGCGCTAATGGGGTCGTTGCCGGTCAGGGTGTCGGCAATATCCTGCACGAACTTAACAAACAGGCTCGAATCGTCAGTCTCAGACGAATCGAAGTCAAAACCGAACTCCACCGCGCCGCCAATAATCTTGTCCACGCACTCCGGGTCGTCGCCGTCCAGCCAAATGACCACGGTGTACTTGTCCACGTCGCCCACGCGGAAGTTCGCGTGGCTGATGGTCGTCACCACGTCTTTGGACGCAAACGGCTCGGTGTTGGGCTCGGGATTGCCGTCGGCCGCGGCAGCCGCGTAGGTGGTGGGCTCGCCATTGCGATACACCCTCACGCGCGCCGCCTTCTCCACGCCCTTGCTGGCGCTAACCACCTTAAGCTTGGCACTGTAGCCCAGATCGGTCTTGCCGGCGTTACGGATATAGAAGGTGTACGCCACGTAGTTTTTGCCGTTGTGGCTGCCGTCGACGTTATCCAGGTTGTCGGGCAGGTCGTCGGCGGCGATATTGGTGCCGTTGTCCACGGCGTCGGCCGCCAGGCGCGCGGTGGCGTTGTTAAAGTCGCCGTTGTCGGCAATGGCCACGCCGCGGCGGAACAGCTCCAGGCGGTTGAGGTTGATGGTGAAGTTGCCCATGTTTTCCTGCATAAACGACAGGGCAAACAGCACGCCAAAGGCAAGCGCCAGCACCACGAGGGCCTTTTGCAACTTGTCCATGCGCAGCAGCGCCGTGCCGATGCGCTCCATGCGACGCTTGGGCATGTACATGGACACGACCGCGTCGGGGTCGATGTCGTCGAGGTCCTGGTCGGCCAGTGCCTGCTCCAGCTCCTCGATGCGTACGACGCCGCGTAGGTCGCGCTTGAGTTTGGGCTTGCGTTTGGGTTTGGGCTTGCCAAAGCGCTTGCGGGAGGCGGGGGCCTGGTCGGGCGCGGAGTCCTCGCCGGGCGCGTTCTCGGCATTGGCGGCGGGCGCGTCTGCCGACGTGTCCACGGTCTGGCGCTCGGCCTGGCGCTCGGCCAAATTATCGGCCACGCCCTCGGCTTGGTCCTGCGCCAAATCCTCGGCCAAATCCTCGGCGGCTTGATCTTTGTTGTCGTTACGCTTGAACAGTGCCATGGCGATCAGATCTTATATTTGGTGCGGATGTAGCCGACGTATTCTTTGACGAACTCGCGCTCCATGTCGTCGGCGTAGCGGAACTGCAGGCCGCAGACGTTGCGATACAGGCTGCCCTTGGGCGCGCGGCGCACCCAGCACACGATGCCCAGCTGCTCGGGCAGCTCGTGGCGCTCGCCCTGCAGGCGGATCGTGGGCATTTGTACGGCCAGAGCCTCGCCCACGTCGGGGTAGTCGTTGAGGTAGACGGCCAGGCCGCCGGCCGAGACGTCGATGGTCATGGCGTCCTCGGGCTCAGGGGTCGGCGCGTTGTCGCGCTGGTAGGTCAGGCGCATGGCGACCTTAAAACGCTCGTCGCGGCGCTTGACGAAGCTGCGCTGCTCGGCGACTTTGCGCATTTTCCAATAGGTGCGGATGCCCTTTTTCTCGACTGCCTCGGGATAGCCGGCGAGCACGAACGTCTCCTCGCCTACTTTGTACTGCAGCAGCAGCTTTTGGTTTTCGTCCATGAGCAGCGGCTTGCCGGCAAGCATGGGCGCGCTCATAAGGAAGTACGCCTCGTCCAGGTCCTCTTTGTACGTGGCGAGCATGTTGAAGTCGGTTTTTTGGCCCATGGGCACGTCGAATGCCACCTGAAGCTTGGTCCCCGGCCCTATCTGTTGCTCTGCCATGTATTCTCCCCTAGTCGCGGGCGCCGATATCATCGTCGTGCGCGATGCGCATTGGGCTATTGTAACTGCTTTGCCGCAGGTTTCGATGTGCGCTGCGTGAAATGGCGCGGATGTGAGGCGCGGCAGCCGCTAGCGCATCTGCCCTGCACGCCCTGTTAGTCGATACTTGCGGTTACGGCTCGTCGTCGCGGCCGTAGGCTCTAGCTTGCCCTGCGCGATAAGCGCATTGACGCGCGTCCTAACCTGTGAGACGGTGAGTCCCGTGCATTCTGCCAGTTCACGTGTTCCCAGTTCGCCGTTGCGCTTGAGTGCCGCCACAATTAAGTCCCCGCCATGATCGATTTGCTCAACCTTCGCTCGGTAGAGGACAACCTTAAACCGGTCGAAACCCGGGCAAAACAATGGCTCGGCCAGACCGTGCGCACGCATGGCATCGAGCATCATTGGAATGCCCGATCCGTTGCCTTCGGCAGGAGAGCCCGCACCGTCGGGCAATGGAACAAGCGACATGAGCTTCACAAGCGTCGCATTGCGACATCGGGAGCTGCCGTCAAACAGGTTCTCGCGAGTCTTTCCTCCGTATAGGCCGCCGGGGTTCACCACCTCGATACGATCGTCAAAAACGTCGACGGCGATCGATTGCCCACAGAACCGATCCCCGTATTCCCTGTGGATAACCGCGTTGGCGATTGCCTCACGCAGGACCTCCTCGGGAATCTCCAGCGAGTCGATACGCGAAATGCCTTGGACGGTCACGGTGCGGCGCAGGTTTTTGGCGACAGCCGCGACAGCATCCGAAATCATCTCGCCCAACGTTCCCTCGCAGATCGTACGGTCCATGAACCTCAACGACCCCGCCGCGCCCTTCTGCGTTCCGGCATAGACCGCCACATCGATAAAGAGCTTGGGATAGAACTGCTGAGGATAGGCACCCGCAGCCAGGAGCCCGGCTTTAGTGACATTGCCCTGGGAGTCGAGGAAATTCAGGCGCTCCAGCTTCGTTTTCTTGTCCGGCGCGTCGCGCATCGCACGGGGTGTCAGTGAGAAAGCACGCTCTATCGTGCGGTCGACCAGGGCCTCGTCAAGATCGCCTGCGACCGCGCCGGGCACTGCATCGCGATCACTGGGGCTCGTCCGTTCATACGATGACAAGGACAGGACCTCGGTCGACGAGAGCGGAACATCTTTGTCGTCGATGCGTTTGTAGCTGCCGCCTTGAGCGCCCCGCTCTATGACATAACAAGGCTTGCTCGACGGGTCGAGCTCCTCAATCGTGATGACCAGAACCACGGTGCCCTGGAGCTCCACGCGTTCAATGGTGTATTTGGGCGGATTGGCCAGTTTTCCGCGACCGCCGGCATCACCCATGCCCGCTACGAATTGGTTGAGCACCTTCTCGGTCTCAAAGTTCTCAACCGGGACAAAGCCCGCGCGCTCGCTCACGCCGAGCACGATAATTCCGCCAGCGGTATTCGCGAATGCGCTAACTGTTTCCCATACGTCGCGGGAAAGCGTCGTGGCGCTCTCCTTGACCTCGACGTTAAGATCGTCCGAGCCCATGCGCCTTAAAGACTCGAGCAGACCGGTCAGCTCGTTTTCGTTCATCTGCATGTCCTTTCGCTCGGCCCGGCGGAGAATGCCACGAATAGATTTCCTTCGTCTCTCAGTTATCTCTCGTAATTATCTCTCATCTTACTGTTATCTCTCATATTAGAGATAATTGAGAGATGAAAGATAAGATGTCTGCCATCTGTTTCATGTAAACATGTTTTTGCTGATAGAACAATCAGTATTGAGACAATACCATGATTGCTTGTCTCTTTGCTGCTCAGTTATCTCTCATATTTATCTCTCGTCTTTCGGTTATCTCTCATATTAGTGACGAATGAGAGACGAGAGATGCGTGAGTGGTGCATGGGCGTGGATTATTGGACGGTCGGAAAATCCCTCAAATAAAAAACGGGGCCGGCCTTACGCCGAGCCCCGTTTTCAAACGGTCAGTTAGTTATCCAACGCGCGAGCATATCAGTCAACATTACGCCGCCGCGAACACTCCCAAGCCCGTTCCGATGATGCAGATTGCGAAGATGCCCAAGATGATCCAAATGGTCTTGACGCCCTTTTTATAGAGGGCAACGCAAGCGAACGTTGCCAGCAAGGGCAGCAGACCGGGGAAGATCGAATCGAACAGATCCTGCAGGACAATCTCCGAACCACCCACGTCAAAGGTCAAAGCCGTGGACAGCGAGACCTGTGCCGCAATCATGGCGCCGATAACGGTCATTCCGAGAACACCGGCAGCATGCGTCATGCGAGACATAAGGTTGCTCTCTTCGGACTGCTGCAAAAACTTGGTTCCCAAGTCGTAACCCAGATGGGCGGCGACGATACGCGTTGCAAAGTTAATCACGGAGTAGATGAGCGCGTACACGATGGGGCCGAGCGGGTTGCCCGTCGAAGCGATGCCAATACCAATGCCGGCGGCAACCACGCGGAACGTACCCCAGTAGAACGAATCGCCGATGCCGGAAAGCGGTCCCATAAGGCCGACCTTCATGGCGTTAATCGAGGACGTGTCGAAGTTCTTATCGGCAGCCGCCTGCTCTTCCATCGAAACCGTTAGGCCGGCTACAAACGGAAGCACATGAGGCGTGATGTTAAAGAACTCGGTATGGCGATCGAGCGCCGCATAGTAATCGTCGTCGTTGGGATAGATCTTTCGCAGGGGCTTCTGAATGGTGTACATGAAGCCCATTGCCATCATCTTGTCGTACGACTGCGAGCACTGGCTCGTAAACTGGCGAAGGAACATGCTCCGATACATATCGGGAGTCATAATCGCGTCCTTCTTGGCCTCTTTGAGGTCGGTGTTCTGGATAGCCATTAGAAGTCCTCCTCTTCATCTGCAGCAACTGTCTGCGGACCGGACGAGCCCTCGCGGAAGGCCAGGAGCAGCGCGACGCAAATGGCAGCTGCGGCGACGCCGACCACGTCCATCTTGAGGTAGATGACCATAATGAAGCCCAGGAACAGCCAGGGAAGGAGCTTGTTATCGCCCATGGTCCTGATAAGAAGAGCGAAGCCGATGCAGACCATGACGCCGGACGCAACGTTGAGGCCGTCCATCACAAACTGCGGAATCGCGTTGAGCGCATTGTTGATAAGGTCGGCACCAAAGAACAGCGAGCCAAACACCAGCAGTGCAGACGGAATGCCAATCGACAGCGGCACGATGGTCAGATGGTACAGATTCGCCTTGGCAAGATCGCGATTTGCCAGAGCGGTCTCAATCTTCTTGCAGGCAAAGGCACCCGGAACGGCGTAGCAGAAGTTGCGCCACACCTGAAGGAAGACGGAGACGGGAAGGGCGAGCGCGACGGCAGTTGCCGTGCCCGTACCCGCAATGACGGCAAACGCGCAGCCAAGCACGCCGGAGGCATAGACCTCGGGAGGAACTGCCGCGCCGACCATGATGGCGCCCATGAACATGGACTCCAAAGCAGCGCCGACGATAACGCCCTGCTGGACATCGCCAAGGATCAAGCCGACAAACAGGCTCGTAAACAGCGGACGACCAAGCATCGTAATGCCAAATAATTGCTCGTCCATGGACGCAATAAATGCGACCAGTGCAACTAGAAGATACTGGACAACCATTTCGATCAACCCCAGAAACAGGTCTGCAGGCGAGGCATTCTGCGCAGCTCGCCTGCAGACAACCGCAGCAATTTGAGAGGATTAGTAGTTCATCTGGTGATAGTAACGACGCGTGGTGAGCGGGTGGTTACGGACGTGCTCGAGATGGCAGCTCAGACGCTCGGTGATGGTGTAGGTGACCATCGGGGAGACGATCTTGCGGAACTCGGGGTCGCTGAACGGCAGCTCGACCTCGGCGGTGTCAAACTTGTTCACGCGGACGTTGACGCCCTTCTCGTCGGCGAGCATGTGAGTGAAGTTGTCCACGCGGTCCATGAGCTTACGGGTGTCGTCCTCGCCGTAGAGCATGATGAGGCTCGTGCCTTCCTCGCACAGCTCGATGGTGCCGTGGAAGAACTCGGCGGCGTGGATGGACTTGGTCTTGATCCACTGCATCTCCTCGAGGATGCACATGGCGTAGTCGTAGGCCTCACCCCAGAGCATGCCGGAGCCAATCACCATGTGGTAATCGGTGTCCTTGAAGTCCTCGGCCATGGCGGCGCAGCGCTCGTCCTGAGCGTCCTTGGCCTTGATGAGGTACGGAGCGATGTTGCCGAACTCTTCCATGAAGGTGTCGTACTTGGGGAAGGCGCCGGCGTTCTTGAGGAAGCGGGCGACCAGCGTGATCTGGTAGGTGTAGATGGCCTCGCACAGAACGTCGTCCTCGGCGAAGCTGAAGAACTTGTAATCGGCGTACTCGGTGGCCGGGGTGTTGTCGTTGGAGACATACATCAGCGTGCGGGCGCCCTGCTCCTGGCAGAACTTGGCAGCCTCAATGATCTCGGGGGTGGTGCCGGTACGGGTGGAGAAGACGCAGACAGAATCCTTGTTGAAGGTCTTGGGCGGGCAGGCGAGGAACTCTGCGGCGATCTCGCAGTGGACATCGACGTCGGCCGTGGTGGTCTCGACCCAATACTTCATCGGGAGCGTGTGGGCCCAGGTGCCGCCGCAGCCGATGAAGAAGATGTTGGAATAACCCTGCTCGCAGACCTCGTCCACAGCAGCCTCAATCTGAGGACGGAGAGCGAGGGCATCGCTCACAACCTTCTCGTAACGAGGCTCATCGAAATTGAACATCCCTTACTCCTAACTCACTTGGATGAACCCTTCATTCATCCCATGACGTTATAATACTTTATATAACTAACTATGCAAGAACTATTTCAGATTTTTTTGATTTTTCTTTAATAAAAAGCCCGCCGATCAAATGATCGACGGGCATAGGCATAGAGCATTGGTTCAATAAATGCCGAGCATCAACGTGTTTCCGGCTAGAAAACGTCCTTGGCAAACACCTTAGCGTCATTGGGGACCTGACGGATTTCGATGGCCACGCCATCGCCCAGGAGCTCTTGGATATGCTCGGCATCTTTCTCGGTCGCAAAGATCGCAGGGGTCGGATGAAGCGTGGTCTCAGGGGTCTTTCGGGTTCCGCCCAGATTGATCTCTTTGATGTCTTTGCAACCCTTAGCGAGACGATAGACATCTTCAATCGTCTCAGTGATGATAAACAGCGAATACTTGTCGGTAACGCCGCTGTTGAGCGCCTCGATAGCAGCGTCAACATCCTTGATGACGAGTTTAACGCCGTTGGGGCGGGCGAGCCTCAAGGCCGCCTTCCTCATGTCGTCTTTTGCCACAGCATCGCTGGCAAGCAAGATGCAATCTACATCCAAAGCGTGAGTCCAGGACATGGCAACTTGGCCGTGAATCAGTCGGTAATCAACTCTCGTAAGCTTAATCATCGTTATCATCTCCGCACGTGATAAAGGGAATGACAGGTGTGGCCCCTAGCTAGGGCTCGAACCAGAACTAACTAGAACTCTTCTTCCTCGGCGCCGGCAAGCATGTCCGCCGCCTCGCAAAGCTGAATAAACGAACGCGATCCCTCGACCGCGGCTTTGGCCTTGTCCGCATCCAGGGAGTCCAGCTGTGTAACCATTTCCACCAGCAGCGGCAAGTTCATTCCAGCGATTAACGTAAACGATCCGTCGGTCTGCCTCTGAATGAATTCGTTGTTTACAGAGCCGCCAAAGATGTCAGTCACGACAAACCAAGAGTCGGCAGGGTCCCTCGTCTCCATCCATGCATCAATCAACGCCGCGACGTCCCTTGAATCGTCATCGACATAGGCGCACAGGCACTCGATTCGGTCGTTGGTGCCCATCAGAATCTCCAGAGAGCTTTTCATGCCTTGGGCGAGATAACCATGACTCGCTAGCAATATCTTATTCATAGTTCTCCAATACCAATAGGACGTACTATATTGTCATAACAAAGTATATTAGCAATCTACCCTACGTGGTGTGTCTATTTTCCAAATCCGCGAACGGTAACAATTGGTCGGTAAATCGACCAATCTATCGCTAATTTACAAATAGAACTTCAGTCGCTCGGTGCAGTACACCTGACGGGAGATGAAAAGCGGCTCGCCACTTGGGGCATAACGTCTATCGACAAACAGAAGCAGCGAAGAGTCCAGCTCCACGTTAAGGTATGCCGCCTCGAGCTCGCTCGCATAGCAGACCTCGAGCGTACGCGTGTTGGGACCCATCTTGATCCCCTGGCGATCGAGTACCGCCATCAGCGAATCATCGAGGGACTCATGCTCCAAAAAAGAAAGCGCAGCGGAATAGCTATTGGTTTCCAGCATCGTGGGCTTGCCATCCACAAGGCGCAGACGACGGCTACGCAATACCTTTTGGGTATCGTCTACGCCCAGGAACTTCGCGTCTCGCAGACTTGGGAAGTCCCAGCCCATTTCGAGAACCCTGGTAGACGCCTGTTTGCCCGCAAGCTGGCACGAATGGGTAAAGCTCTCACGGTCGTCCGCGGCATACATCTGCGTGTCCGACGAAACGAACGTGCCCTTGCCGCGGGCCCTCTCAACAAGCCCAGCATCTTCCATTTCTTTAATTGCGGAGCGAACCGTTATTCGGCTCACGCCAAATTGCTCGATAAGCTCCGCCTCGGTCGGAAGCTTATCTCCCGGGCGGTACGTGCCGTTGGCGATTGAATCAGAAAGCGCACGAACAATCTGTTTGTACAGGGGGATAACGCTATTTGCCTCAACCATATCAACCATACCTTTACAAGGAATCAGCAGCCTATAGATAAATGACTTATATTGTATTAGAACTTTTTAGCACTCCACGCCATTTCCTATAATGTTTTAGCAAACGAGGGGTTATTTTGCGTAAGCGGTGTAGAGTCCATCCATTTCCGCATACAGCTTCAATCTGATGGCGGTATATGCATCCGATAAGCCGATTGATTTTTATCTTCTACCTGTCTCACATTCATCCCTCGTCGTAGAGATGAATGTGAGGTGAGAGATACGTACTTGACGCGCGAGCGTGGATATTTGGACGGTTTTTGGGCTTTTGGAGGCCGATTCCGTCCGAAAATCCACTGTAATTCGGCTGGCGTCCGAATTTCCACGCTCGTGTGTCAGAAAATCCACGCTCATCCGGCAGATTGGTCGAAGGCCCCATATGGGTATACTCTCGGGGATTCGACTCGATTCGCCCCCGTTGGGGCGCCAAAGGAGACTGCATATGCCCACTACCTCAACCGACCCGCGCGCCGCTGCCGCCGCGCTGCTGGTGCCCGGTACCACCTGCCATGGTTTTGCCGTCGAGCGCTGTGAGACCGTGCCCGAGCTCGACTCGGACGCTTACGTGCTGCGCCATACCACCTCGGGCGCTCGCCTGCTGCACCTGGCGTGCAACGACGAAAACAAGGCCTTTGCCATTGGCTTTAAGACGCCGCCGGCCGATTCCACTGGCGTGTTCCATATTCTTGAGCACTCGGTGCTGTGCGGATCGGCCAAGTTCCCCGTCAAGGAGCCGTTCGTGGACCTGATCAAGAGCTCCATGCAGACGTTCCTCAACGCCATGACCTACCCCGACAAGACTATCTACCCCGTTGCCACCACCAACGAGCAGGACCTGTACAACCTGATGGACGTGTACCTGGACGCGGTGTTCAACCCGGCCATCTATACCAAGCCCACCATTTTTGAGCAGGAGGGCTGGCACTACGAGCTGGACCTGCCGGAGGGCGCTGGCGGCGACGGCAGCGCCGCCAGCCTGCGCGAGGGCACGCTGCGCTATAACGGTGTAGTGTTCAACGAGATGAAGGGCGCGCTGTCCGACCCCATGAGCGTGCTGGACGACGCCGTCAACGCCGCGCTCTACCCCGACACGGCCTATGCGCACGAGAGCGGCGGCGATCCGCGCGCGATTCCCGCGCTCACCTACGAGCAGTTCCTGGACACGCACGCGCGCCATTACAACCCCTCCAACTCCTACATCACGCTCTACGGCGACCTGGACGTGGACCGCGCGCTGGCCTTTTTGGACGAGCGCTATCTGTCGCAGTCGAGCGCCGCGAGCCGCCGCATGGACGCAGCCGTCGCCGCCGGCGAGGACCCGTCTGCGCTGGCGCCCAATCCGCTGGTCGTGCAGACACCCGTGACCTGCGAGTATAAGCGCGTCGAGATGGCCACCACGCCCGAAAACGCCCTGGTGGGCCTGGGCCTTGTGCTGGGCAGCGCACTCGACCGCAAGCGCACGATCGCCGCGGACATCCTGTTCGAGGCGCTGCTGGGCTCCAACGAGGCGCCGGTTAAGAAGGCTATCCTGGCGGCAGGCCTGGGCGGCAACGTGGTGAGCTACACCGCGGCCGAGTGCCTGCAGCCCTACGAGCTCATCATGCTGCAAAACGCGCAGCCCGGCGTGGCGCGCGAGCTGCGCCGCGTGTTCCAGGACGCCTGCCGCGACCTGTGTGAGCACGGCGTTCCGCGCGAGCGCCTGGAAGCTATCATCAGCAGCAACGAATACGACCTGCGCCAGCGCGACTACGGTATCGCCGACGGCGTGGCCATTGCGTGCGACGCGCTGAGCACGTGGCTCTACGATGACGACGCCGCGACGCTGGCACTCAAGTATGGCCCGGTGTACAAGGAGCTGCGCGGCGAGCTGGAAGGCAGCTACTTTGAGGACCTGCTGCGCGAGCTCGTGCTGGAAAACGACCACATGGCGCTGGTCGAGCTGGTGCCGGTAGACGCCACCGAGGGTGCAGAGGGCGCCGAAGCTGCTGAGCTGGCAGCCAAGCGCGATGCCATGACCGATGCCGAGCTGGCGGACGTAGTCGAGCGCACAGCCGCGCTGCGTGCCGCGCAGGAGGCCGAGGACACGCCCGAGGCCAAGGCCACGCTGCCGCGCCTGCGCGTGTCCGACATTGGCGAGGCGCGCCCCGAGCCGCCGCTGGTCGTGGACACGACTGCGCCCATCCCCTGTCTGCGCCACGACATTCCCACCAACCGCCTGGCCTACGCCATGCAGTACTTCGACCTGAGTTGCGTCGCATTTGAGGACCTGCCCTATGTGACGCTGCTCTGCCGCCTGCTCAAACAGCTGCCCACGAGCGAGCGCTCGGCCGAGGAACTCGACAACTTGCTCGCCAGCAAGCTGGGCTTTTTGAGCTTTACGACCGAGGTCATGACCCAGCCCGACGTGAACGGCGTGCGCCCCTACCTGCTGGTGAGCGCCGGCGCCCTGTCCGAGAAGATCGATGCGCTGGCGAGCCTGCCGCGCGAGGTGTGGTCGAGCACGCTTTTGCTCGATGCCGACGCCGACCGCGTGCGCGACGTGCTCACGCAGATTCGCATTGGGCTCGAGCAGGGCTTTATCAACAACGGTCACTCGGCGGCGCTCGGTCGCGCGATGAGCTACAGCTCGCCTTCGGCCGTGGTGCGCGAGCAGCTTTCGGGCGTTGATTTCTATCTGTTCCTGCGCGATCTGCTCGAGCACTTTGACGAGCGACTGGACGACCTGCGCGCCAAGCTTGCCGAGTTGGCAGGTCGTATCTTTGTGGTCGACGGCTGCATGGCGAGCTTTACCGGCAGCGACGAGGACTTTGACGCGTACTGGGATGCCGCGGGCGACCTGGGGCTGGGTGCGGGCGATGGTGCCGGCCGCGACGCGCTCGTGGTGCCGGCGCCGTGCGACCGCCACGAGGCTTTCGTGATCCCCAGCGACATCTGCTTTGCGGCAAGCGCGTGCGACCCGCGTCGCTTGGGGCTTGACGTGACAGGCACTTGGGCCGTGGCTGCCAACGCGCTCTCCTACGATTACCTGTGGAACGAGATTCGCGTGAAGGGCGGTGCATACGGCTGCGGATTCCGCGCAGCCGGCGAGCGCCAGACGGCGTTCTACACCTACCGCGACCCGGCGATTGACCCTTCGATTGAGCGCGTGGAGCGTGCAGGCGCATGGCTTGGCCGCTTTGAGCCCGACGAGGCCGCCTTTGAGGGCTTTATCGTGAGCTGCGTGAGCGGCATGGACGCGCCGGTGAAGCCCTATGCGCTCACCAAGCGCCGCAACACGACCTACCTGGCCGGGCTCGATCCGCATGCGCGCGAGGAGCGTCGCGCCCAGATGCTCGCCGCCACGCCCGGTGAGCTGCGCTCGCTCGGCACCGACGTAACGCGCATCGCAGCCGAGTCGCCCACCTGCGTCTTTGGCGGCCGCGAAGTCATCGCCAAGAGCAACGCCGGCTTTAACGTCGTCGACCTGCTCGGCTAACGCACAAAGGTAGATTTTTGGGACATGCCCGAAAATCTACCTTTTCTTTTGCCGCTGCTTGGGCGGGGCAGCTCACCCCGTCCCACCAGTTTGTCTCGATCTGTAACATCTAGGCGGCAATATTGGCTCCAGATGTTACAAATCGAGACGTTTCCGGATGACGCTGACCCTTTGTCTCAATCTGTAACATCTAGGTCCGATTTTGCCGAGTTACTGTTACAGATCGAGACAAACCGCCGCAGACACCCGTCCCACCAGCAAAAACCACCACGAAGTGGCAGGTGCCTTTGTGTTGGTACGAACACTTATTCTATACGTACACATGTTCTATAGTAGGGGTGCTTGCATCGGACTTAAATTGCAACTAGGATATAGTTGCAGAATGTGAGGCGGGATGACTCGGACCGATAAACTCATCGCCCAACTGCTTAGCTGCCCTTCGACGTATCGGTATGCCGATTTTTTAAAAGTCATGGTCTCATATGGCTTTGAAATGGACAGCAAAGGCAAGACTTCCGGATCGCGCGTTCGCTTCTACAGGCCCTCAGATGGCAGGATGTTCGTGATGCACGCGCCTCATCCATCTGACGAATTGACAGCGGGGACAATTCGAAACATCGTTCGATTTCTGCAGGATGTCGGAGGCAGTCATGAGTAACGTTTTGGCATACAAGGGCTATTTCGCCCCAGTCGAGTTCGATGCCGAGCAGCGTGTACTAACAGGTATGGTCGCCGGCATTAGAGACGCAATCGTATTTGAAGGCTCCACGGCTGAAGAAGTGGAGCAATGCTTCCACGACGCCGTCGACGATTACCTTGAGTTTTGCGCCGAGAAGGGCAAAGAGCCCGAGCGGGCTTTTAAGGGCTCGTTCAACGTAAGAACGGGCTCTGAGCTCCACAAACAGGCGGCGCTGGCAGCGGCAAAGAAGGGCGAGTCACTCAATAAGTTTGTGACTGAAGCGATCGCTGCGGCGTTGTAGCGTTATCGCATAGGCACAAACCACCACGAAGGAGGCAGTGAACTGCACCCTCGTGGTGGTTTTGACGTTTGCCCAGATAAAACCTGCCAAAATAAACCTGTCCCTTTTTGGTAGGTTTGGGAGAGGAGGCTGGGATGGATAAGGCTGAGTTGCGGCGGGCGGTGATTGCTCGGCGCGATGCGATTGATTTGGATGTTCGGGCGGCAAAGTCTACTGTCATTTGCGCGCGGCTTGTTGAGTTGCTGGGCAGCTCGGGTGCCGCGGCACCGCACACCGTTGCCGTCTATGCCGCGATGGGTTCCGAAGTCGACCCAGCCGCGTTTGCCGCAGCTGCCGCCAAACGCGGCTGGCGCGTGGCCTATCCGTGCATGCTCTCGGCAATTGATGCCGCAGCTCGTGGCCAGCGCATGTGCATGCGGACAGTCGCTGTCGACGATGCGTCCGCGGCTCCGTTTATCGCCCACCCCACGCGGGCCTTCGCGGCCATGGACATCGACAGCGACCACTTCCCTATCGTGTCTGCAGAGGCCCTCGACATGGCCATCGTGCCACTCGTAGCCTTCGACCGCGCCGGCGAGCGCCTGGGCTACGGCGGCGGCTGCTACGACCGCTACCTGCCCATGCTCTCGCCCGCATGTCAAATCATCGGCATCGCCTTTGACGAACAGCGTGTCGACCACGTTCCCACCGACGCCCACGACCTGCCGCTACCCCACATCATCAGCGCCTAATCGCCGCCACGTCAGCCACGGCTACAGCAGTACCACCGCAGTCTAGTGCTCCTCGCCAGCGCGGGCCAGGTCGTAGGGCGTGGTTTGATAGACGTAGTAGTTGAGCCAGTTGGTGTAGAACAGCTGAGCCTGGCTGCGCCAGACGTTTCGCGGCTCGGCGGTGGGGTCGTCGCCCGGAAAGTAATGCGCCGGCACCTGAGGGTTGAGCCCGCGCTTCACGTCGCGCTCGTACTCCAGGCGCAGCGTGTCGGTATCGTACTCGGGGTGGCCAAATACAAAAAAGCGACGGCTGTCGGTCGACTTGACAATGTACAGGCCAACCTCGTCGGACACGGCCACGACTTCAAGCTGCGGCTCGGCCTCCACGTCCTCGCGGCGCACATCGGTGTTGCGCGAATGCACGGCATAGAAGCGGTCGTCAAAGCCGCGGACCAGCGGGCTTTGCGGCTTCACCAGATAATGCTCAAATACGCCGCTCGCCTTTGCCGGCAGGTCGTACTTCTGGATACCGTAATGATGGTAGAGCCCCGCCTGCGCGCCCCAACAAATGTGCAGCGTGGAGTGCACGTGCGTGGTGGACCAATCCATGATCTGGCAGAGCTCGGGCCAGTAGTCGACCTCCTCGAACGGCATCTGCTCCACGGGCGCGCCCGTGATAATCAGGCCGTCGTAGTGGATGTCGCGGATGTCGTCGAACGTGCGGTAGAACGTCTCCAGGTGGCCGGCGCTCACGTGCGTGGCCTCGTGCGTTTTGGTGCGCAGCAGGTCCACCTCCACCTGCAGCGGCGTGTTGGAGAGCTTGCGCATGATCTGCGTCTCGGTGGCGATCTTGGTGGGCATGAGGTTGAGGATGAGCACGCGCAGCGGACGGATGTCCTGGTGCAGCGCGCGGTACTCGGTCATGACAAAGATGTTCTCGCTCTCGAGCTGCGCGGCGGCAGGGAGGGCGTCGGGGATGCGAATGGGCATGGATGCTCCTTATGAGTCAGTTGCAGCTATGGTACAACGACCGGCCCCATCCGCGCGAGCACATCGCCCAGCGATGCCGTCAGCGGCCCAAATCACTCCAAAAGTAGAGATTACGGCATGTCCCAAAAATCTGTGGCGCTTTAGCCTAGCAAAGTGGCAACAGGACGCTACAATGGTTCGACGCGAAAAACTCGGCCGAAAGGATACATATATGTACCAGACGCGTAAGATCGGTGTGGTCGGCCAGGGCCACGTAGGAGCACATGTCGCCAACAGCCTGCTCATGCAGGGCATTGCCGATGAGCTGTACCTGTGCGATATCAACGAGGCCAAGGTGACGTCCGAGGTCCAGGACCTGCGCGACTCCCTCTCGTTTGTCCCGTACAACACCAAGATCGTCAACTGCTACGACCACTACGAGGAGCTGGCCTGCTGCGACGTCATCGTCAACGCCGCCGGCAAGGTCGCGCTGGCCGCCGGCAACCGCGACGGCGAGCTGTTCTTTACCACCGACGCCGCCCGCACCTTTGCCAAGCGCATCGTCGACGCCGGCTTTGACGGCATCTTCGTGAGCATCTCCAACCCCTGCGACGTCGTGTGCACCGAGCTGTGGCACCTGACCGGCTACGATCCCAAGAAGATCATCGGCTCGGGCTGCGGCCTGGACTCCGCCCGCCTGCGCACCGAGATCTCCAAGAAGGTCGGCGTGAGCCCCAAGTCCATCGACGCCTACATGATCGGCGAGCACGGCTTTAGCCAGCTTGCCGCCTTTAAGGCCGCAACCATCGCCGGCAAAAACCTCAACGAGCTTCAGGCCGAGAACCCCGACAAGTACGCCTTTGACCACATGGAGGTCGAGGAGCTCGCGCGTAAGGGCGGCTATGTGACCTACCAGGGCAAGCAGTGCACCGAATACGCCGTCGCCAACTCCGCCGCGCGCGTCTGCGCCGCCGTGCTGCACAACGAGCACGCCGTGCTTTCCGCTTCCACGCTCATGACCGGCCAGTATGGCGAGGAGGGCATCTTTACCTCCCTGCCGTGCGTGATCGGTGCCGAGGGCGTCGAGGAGGTCTACACGCTCGACCTGTCCGAGTACGAGCTCGAGGGCTTTCACAAGAGCTGCCAGCACATCCGCGACAACATCGCCCAGCTCGACTGGTGGGACACCGAGGCCTACGACGCAAAGTAGGCCGCTGGCTACCGCAACCTTGCGAATCTAAGCGCGATACTAAGCGGGCCGCGCCGGAAATCCCCGGCGCGGCCCACTTTTTTGACTCACGCAGCGCCCTTGCGAATCGAAGGTGAATGGTTTTCCCGTTACTTAGTACTGCTCGATGCCCATGTAGCGACGAACCTCGGGGCTGTGGTCGAACACCTTGCCGCGGGCGACGCGCAGCTCGCAGCTCATGTTGTAGAAGAAGATCGGCTCCAGGTACGAACGCACGCTGGCAGGCACGTCGCCCACGCCGTACTCGAGTGCGTCGAGCACCATGACCGTATCGGTGTGCGTGTTGAGGAACGCCAGCGCGCGCTCCTCCATGGGGCGGCACTCGCCCGATCCGAGCTGTACAAAGTAGAACACGCCGGGCTCGGTAGCCTCGAACGGGCCGTGGAAGTACTCGCCGGAGTGGATGTAGCAGCAGTGCTGCCACTGCATCTCCATGAGCGAGCAGATGGCCATGGCGTAGGTCTGGCTAAAGTTGGAGCCGGATCCCAGGATGTAGAAGAACTCGTGCTGCTGGCAGAGCTCGGCAAAGCGATCGCCCAGCTCGGCGTTGACCTTCTCGCGGGCAGCGGGCAGCAGCGCATCCATCTGCTTAAGGCCGGCGTACATGTCGGCAAGCGCCTCGTAACCCTCCTGCTGGTGGAGCAGTTCGGCGGCGATCAGAGCGCCGATGCCCTGCGGCACCTCGGCCTGCGACACGCCCTCGCCCCAAGGGTAGACCCAGGTGGTCCACTTGCCGTTATCAATCTTGGAGCCCTCGCAGTCGGTCATGGCCACGACCTCGGCACCGGCTGCCAGCGCCATCTCGCAACCGTCGACGACCTCCTGCGTATTGCCGCTGTGGCTGCAGGCGATGACGAGTGACTTCTCGCCAAGACTCTTGGGGGCCATCAGGCAAAACTCGCGCGCCGTGTAAACCGTCGAGGTAAACGTGGTCGCCTCGCGCTTGAGCAGCTCGTTGGCCGGCATCAGGTCGATCATCGAACCGCCGCAGGCAATCCAAAAAACGTTCTCAATCTTGCCCTTGCGCTCGATAATTTCCTGAACCAGATCATGTGCGTTCATCCTGATGTTCCTCCTTGTGGGGCGGCTTTGAGCGACGACAGCTCGTACCTGCGGTCGTTCTATGTTGTCCTATTTATAGCACGCAAGCTGTCGCAGGTGAAGTCATTGCGGCAAATTTGTTCCATATTGTTCTATTCGTGGATGTTAGATGTCGAACACGTAGCGCGAGCCCACGATCTTTTGGCGCCCGAGCAGCAGGGGGCGCTCGTCTGCATCGGTAAAATACGCCTCCATATAAAAGAGCGGCTCGCCGACCGGCACCTCCAGCAGCGGGGCCACCTGGGCATCGGCAAGCGCGATCTCCACGGTACAGGGGTCGGACTTGAGCGGCGCGCGGCCCGAGTGGTCGGCAACGAGCGCAAAGATCGAGTTATCGGTGAGGTCCTCGGCGGCCAGCGTCTGCAGGTAGGGATGGTCGGCGAGCACAAAGGCGTTGTTCTCGAGCATGACGGGGATGCCGTCGGCCGTGCGCACGCGCTCGACCACGATGAGCTCGCAGCCGGGCTCCACGCCAAAAAACGCCGCGTCCTCGCGCGTCGCCGCAACCACCGTGCGCGACACCAGGCGCGCTCCGGCCACCATGTCGTTGGCGGCGCAACCCTCGGAAAAGCTCTGAACGTCGCCCTTCTGGCGAATCTTGCGCTTGAGCTTGGGAGCGCACACAAAGGTGCCCCTCCCCTGCTGGCGGTTGAGATAGCCCGCACGCGACAGCTCCTCGATGGCGCGGCGCACGGTGACGCGACCCACGCCGTAGGACTTCGCGAGCTCCATCTCGGAAGGAATGCACGAGCCGGCTGTGTACACGCCGCGCGCGATCTCGCCCTTCAGGTCGTCCATGACCTGCTGGTACAGCGGTACGGCGGATACGCCAGCGCGGTCGGTTTTATCGTCGGTTGCCATCGTTACGCTCCATCCCGCGCATGCTCGGACTCAAACTCTTCAATCGCCGCCATAAACTGCTCGCCAAAGGCATCGGCCTTTTTCTCGCCGATGCCGTTGACCTGAATCAGCTCGTCGCGCGTTTGCGGGCGCAGGCGGCACAGGCCGCGCAGGGCCTTGTCGGAAAAGACCATGTACGGCGCCATCTCGAGCTCGGTCGAGATCTCCTTGCGCAGGGTACGCAGGCGCTCGAACAGCTCGGCATCGTCGCCCACGCGCGGGCGCTGATCCAGCTCGGCCTCCTCGCGCAGCAGATCCACCGCACGGCGAGCACGGGCCGAGGCCTTGCGCTTGGACGCGCGACGCTTAACGGTAAAGGCAAACGCCTCGTCCTCGACCTCGCCGGCACGCGGACCCAGGCCCACGACCGGGTACTGCCCCTGCGAGGTGGCCAAATAACCGCGGCCGCACAGCTGGCCGATGATGTCCTTGATGCGGCCGACCGATTCGCTCGACAGCCCACCATAGCCGCGGTCCTCGTCCAGATGCATCTGGCGAATGCGCTCGGTGTTGCCGCCGTGAAGCACATCGGCGATGAGCGACTTGCCAAAGCGCATGGGGCGCGTGGCCACATAGCGCACGGCGGCGCGAGCCATACCGGTGACGTCCTCGACCTCGAACTGCGTGAGGCAGTTGCTGCAGTTGCCACAGCCCTCGGCCTCATCCGCGGCGGCGCCGCCCACGGCCGTATGCTCGGCCGCGGCCTCGTCGCCAAAGTAGCGCAGCATGTATTCGCGTAGGCAGCCGGTGGTGTTGCAATAGCCTTCCATCTGACTGAGCAGGCGATATCGGTTCTGGAGCGCCCACGCGCGCTGCTCGTCGTCGAGCGTCTCGTCGGCCGCATCGCCGCGGTCGATCAAAAAGCGGCGCATGCGAAAATCGTTGCCGTTCCACAGCAGGTGGCAGCTGGCCGGATCGCCATCGCGGCCGGCGCGGCCCGCCTCCTGGTAGTAGGCCTCGATGCTCTCGGGCACGTTGTTATGGATGACGTAGCGCACGTTGGGCTTGTCGATGCCCATGCCAAAGGCGTTGGTGGCAACCATCACCTGAATATCGTCGTCGATAAAGGCGCGCTGGCTTTGGCGGCGGGCGTCATTACCCATGCCGGCATGGTAGCGGCCAACGTGAATGCCGCTGGGGCCCAGCGCCTCGGCAAGCTCGCCGGCGAGCTCATCGACGGTCTTGCGGGTCGAGCAATACACGATGCCGCTCTCGCTCGAATGTGCGATCACATAGTCGCGCACCCACGCGGCCTTGGCCTTGTCGCCCATCTCCTCGCAGCCAAAGTAGAGGTTCTTGCGATCGAAGCCCGTCACCACCGTCGCGGGATTTTGCAGGCCGAGCATCTGCTGAATGTCCGCGCGCACACGCTCAGTCGCCGTAGCGGTAAAGGCCGCCACGATGGGGCGCTGCGGCAGGGAATCGATGAACTCACGAATCTGCAGGTAGGCGGGACGGAAATCCTGGCCCCATTGGCTCACGCAGTGGGCCTCGTCAATGGCCACGAGCGGCACGCCAATGCCGCCGTCCGCCGCGGCCTCCTGCGCAAAGGCCAAAAAGCGTGGCTCGAGCAAGCGCTCGGGCGCCACGTACATAAGCTGGTAGCGGCCCTCGCGCGCCCGCTTGAGCACGGTGTTTTGCTGGGCCGGAGTAAGGCTGGAGTTGAGATAACTGGGGCGCGCACCCGCCGCGAGCAGCGCGCGGGTCTGGTCCTCCATAAGCGACAGCAGCGGACTCACCACAAAGGTGATGCCGGGCAGCATGAGCGCGGGTACCTGGTAGCAAATGGACTTGCCGGCGCCCGTGGGCATAACACCCAGCGCATCGCGACCGGCAAGGATCGCATCGACCATGCGGTCCTGTCCCGGGCGAAACGAGGTGTAGCCAAAATAGGCGCCGAGCGTGTCGAGCGCCGTCTGTTGCATGCTATCGGTCATGGTTTCCTAACGTCCAAGTCATCTGCCGCCGATTATACGCCGCCACGCGGACCGGTGCCGTACGGCTGTCAGCCACGCTCATTCTGCGGGTAGTCATTGGGGACGTTCTTGAATGACTAGTCGTTTAAGAACGTCCCCAACGGCTAAGCTCTTGACAGGCGTGGAAACGTCTCAGGTTGAGCATAAGTCAGCGAAAACGCCCCTAAGCGAGCAAGGTGACGTGAAAGAGGAGGGAAGCGTACTTCGGTACGCGACCGACGATTGAACGTCAGATTGCCGCTTAGGGGCGTTTGCAGCGTCGACCGGTCCGCCGTTCGCTAGAACGGCGGAACCAAGGGCGCAGCGTCGGCCCGTTACGCGGTTTGGTAAAACCGCGTAACTTACATGACCATAACGTAACGCGATCCCACGTAGTACTGCTTACCCATCAAAACCGGCTCGCCATTGGGGCCGATAAAGCCGGCACGCAGGTTGAGCAGCGGGTCGTGCGGGGCAATGCCCAGCTCGGCGGCCTGCTCGGCGTTGGCGCGAACGGCCTCGACCGTGCGGTAGCCAACCGAGACAATCGGCGTTCCGCCAACACGCTCGACCTCGGCAAAAATCGACTTGTCCTCAAGATCGGCCGTCAACAGCTCACGGTAAGCGTCAAACGGCACAAAAATGTTCTCCTCAAAGATGGGCTCGCCGTCGGCCGTACGCACGCGCTTGATATGCAGCAGCAGCGCATCCTTCCGCAGGCCAAAAAACTCCATCTCGTTTTGGCGCGCCGGAACGATCTGGCGATCGACCACATGCGCGCCGGCCTTCATGCCGTTATCGGCACACAGCGCGGTAAACGTCTGCAGCGTCGAGGCGTGAAACTGGCGATTGATGTGCGGCGTGGAAACAAAGGTGCCGCGGCCCTGCTGCTTAACCAGGTAGCCATCGGAGCAGAGCTCCTCGACGGCGCGGCGCACCGTAATGCGGCTCACCTCGTACTGCTCGGCAAGCTCAAGTTCGGACGGAATACGCTCCTTGGGTGCATAAACACCTTTCTCAATCGCATCCTTGATCTCGTCGTAAATCTGCTGGTAAAGCGGTGCATTTTTGGGCGCAGGCATATCTGATCACTCTTATCAAAATATCGAAATAACTAATACGTATATAACGTCTTTTTATATGTTATCTCAGTTTGATAAAACGATACACCACATACAGCAAATCCTTACTTGCCGTCGTCCTGCTGCAGGCTGTCCTGTTCACTGAGGCGCGCCTGACGACTCGCTATGCGAGCGGGCTTGTCGGGATCGGGAACGGCCGTGGGCATGGGCTCGTCGACATGACCGCCCCACCAGCCGCCCACAAAGTTGAGCGTGTGGAACACATTGATCACGGCGCCGGGATCAATGTCGCACACTAGCTTGATAATGTCCTGGCTCTCGTAGGTCGAGACAACGGTGTGCAGCAGGTACATCTTTTCACGGCTGTATCCGCCGATGACCTCGGCGCAGCTAATACCATGCTGAAAATGGTCAACATAGGCGGTCATGACCTCATCGGCCTTGCGCGTTGTGATCTGCAGCGTCACACGGTCGTAGCGATGATAGAAGCTGTCGATGGTCTTGGTCGAAATAAACTGGAACACGATGGAGTACGCCGCGTTGTCCCAGCCAAACATAAAGCCAAAGATCGCCAGGATAAAGCAGTTGAAACCAAAGATGACACCCCAGATGGTCTTGCCCGTGTGGTTGGAGACCCACAGCGCGATAAAGTCGGTGCCGCCGGTTGATGCACCGGACTTGAGCGCGATGGCAGCACCCAGACCCGAGACCACGCCACCAAAAATGATGAGCATGATCTTGTCGCCCAAAAACGGGGCGAAATGAAAGATGTTGAGGAACAGCGACGAGAGCATGACCTGCATCATCGAGAAGATGACGAAACGCTTGCTAATGCCGCTCCAGCATAGGAGCGCCACGGGGATGTTGAGCGCGAGCATGCCGAGCGAGATGTCGATATGAACGCCGCCAAGCGAGGTAACGCGATCGAGCAGGACCGCGACGCCTGTGAGACCGCTCGGAAGCAGATCGGCGGGCTGAATGAACGCCTGGATCAGAAATGTCTGGAGAACGGCTGATATGGTGACCGCCACAGCGGTAATAGCGCGGCGAACGATGGTAAGGCGGCCGAGCACGAGCACGCGGTCCGTGAGCTGATCGATGGCGTTCGCCACGTAGGCTCCCTTCGAAGGCAGATGTAGTTGTGGGGCATGTCGGCGATTGTAGCATGGAGCGACAGAGGGCGCCTCAATTCACCCTCTCTCGACAACCAAAACGGGACCGGTAACCCCACAACCAAAGGCCCAAATTCTAAGTGAGTAGACTTTTCGCGACCTCCCGAGCACAGCCAATAACAGCCACCTCTGTGACCTGCGGTTTTACTAAGTCAGAAACGCTTTGTGCCCGGCCTGCGCCAAAAAGTCTACTCACTTAGCCCGAATCGAAGCCAAACGGATCTAAATTGATGCCAAATTAAGCCAATCTGCAGCAAATGACGCGTGAACCAGTGCTTCTCGCGGTGGATTGACACTACAGAGCGGCCAAAATGTCGGTCAGGTTGTCGATGACGACGTCGGCGGCGGACTGGTCCAGGTTGACGCCCTCATGCGGACGCAGTGCCAGGACGCGGGCGCCGGAGCGCTTGCCAGCCTCGATGCCCAACGGCGAGTCCTCGATAACCAGGCACTCGGCGGGGTCAACTCCCAGCGTCTCCATGGCACGCAGGTAGATCTCGGGGTCGGGCTTAAACGCACTGCACTCGTGACCGCTGATGGTGTAGTCCAGCACGTCGGCGATACCGGCAATCTCAACCAGCTCGTCGATGAGCTCGCGGTAGGACGAGCTCGCGATGGCACACTTCACGCCGCGTTCGTGCAGTTCGCGCATCACCGGCTCCGTCTGCTCGTTGAGCAGCTCGGCATACGGAACGGGGTGGACCGGGCTGTAGACCTGCTTGTACTCCACACGCAGGCGCTCGCGCAGCTCGACATCGTCGGGCACCAGCGCCTCCCAAATGGCAGGCTCGTTAGACCCCGAAAGATCGGGAATCTCGTCAAAGTGGAAGCCCTTCTCCTCCATAAACGCCACGCGGCGACGGTTGTAGAACCACTCGGTATCGACCAGCACGCCGTCCATATCAAACAGCACTGCCTTGATCATACGCATCTCCTCCCACCTGCCAAAAAGAGACAGGTTTATTTTGGTAGGTTTTATCTGGGGTTTTGCGGCGCAACGAACACGCCCTCCCAAAACAGAAAAGGGGACGGGGTGTAAACCCCATCCCCTCTCAATCAACCCGTAAGGTCTACTTACTTGTGATTAGTAGGAAAGCTTCCACATGTAGCGACGCATGGTCAGCGGGTGCTGACGGGCCTCGGCGATCTGGTTGCCGTACTCGCGCATAACGGCGAGGTGCAGCAGCGGGTTGAAGTAGGTGACGACGCTCGCCGGCACGGCGTCAGCCAGGCCGTAGTCCTTGGAGTCGATCAGAGCGACCTTGGCGCCCATGCGCTTAAGGAAGGTGAGGGCGCGAGCGTCCATCGGACGGGTAGCACCGTCGGACATGAAGAAGACGTAGGGCTTACCCTCGGTGGAAACCTCGAACGGGCCGTGGAAGTACTCGCCGGTGTTGTAGGCGGCGGCGTCGATCCACTGCATCTCGGTGAACAGGAAGGCGGCGTGAGAATAAGCCATCTTCTCGGAGGCACCGGAGGCCATGAAGTAGATCATCTTGTCGTCCTTGAAGTCTTGGGCGAACTGCTTGGCGAGGCCCTTGGCGGACTGAGCGGCGTTCTCGCAGAGCTCGAAGACGTTGGTGAGGCCGGTGATCATGTCCTCGTAGTGGTCATAGCCCTCGGTCTGCTGAAGGATCTCGAGAGCAAGAGCGATGGCGTAGCCAGGCTTCTCGCACTTGGCAGCGTAGTTGGCATGGAAGCCGTGAACGATGACGTGGTCGGCGTCGACGGTCAGAGCGGAGCCGGCCTTGTTGGTGAGGGAGACGACCGGGCAGTTGTGCTTCTTGGCGGTCTTGTTGGCCTCGACGGTCTCGGGCGTGGAGCCACCGAGGGAGCAGGTGATCACGAAGGTGTGCTCGTTGACCCAGGAAGGCGTGTCGTAGTTGAACTCGTTAGCGGTGAAGATCTGAACGTTCAGCTTGTCCGTGTTGTTGGCCAGGAAGTACTTGGCAGGGTAAAGGTCGGACATGGAAGCACCGCAGCCGACGAAGGCGACGCTGTGGATCTCGTGGTTGGACAGGACGTCAGCGACGATCTGCTTAGGGAGGTTAAGGTCGATCTCGTACATCTGACACATTCCTTTCGATTTTTTGCGGCGCCACATTGCCGGGCGCTCGCAGGGTTACCGTGGTTTGGACCGAGTCGCCGGCCCGTTGAGGATGTGTCAAAGGAACTGTCCCTTTGACACATCTAGGGATGGAAGCCTGCCTGGGGTATGGGATGCCAGGCAGGCCCCCGGGGAAAGCGGTTAGACGCTTGGTCGCGACTAGGCCAGGATGCCGGCCGCGGAGAGGGCGATGCCGCCCACGATGGCGATCACGAGAAGCCAACCGGTGTTGACGTTCTTCTTGATGAGCCAGTACATAAGGCCGGTGAGGCCGAGGGAGATCATCTGGGGCATCATGCCGTCCAGGATGTCCTGAATCACGACGGTGCCCTCAGCGAACTGCAGCGGGGTGGTGGCGCCGATCAGCGTAGCGATCATGCCGCCCACGGACATAAGACCCACGATGCCGCAGACATACATGAGCTTCTCCATGAGGTCGCCGCCCTGGAGCTTGCTCAGGTACTCGTGGCCGCCCTGATAGCCGATCTTGGCTGCGAACCACGTGATCAGCACAGAGGGCACGATGGAGATGAGCATGGCCAGGATCGGGCCCATGATGGAGCCCTGCTGAGCCAGCTGAACACCCAGGCCAAAGGCGATAACGCGGATGGTGCCCTGGAAGAAGGAGTCACCGATGCCGGAAAGCGGACCCATAAGGGAGGTCTTGACCGCGTTGATCGAATCGGGGTCGAAGTTCTCGGGATCCTTGGCGTACTCTTCCTCCATGGAGGCGGCGAGGCCCAGGATGAAAGCGCTCGTCTGCGGGGTGCAGTTGTAGAACGCCATGTGACGGTGGTAAGCCTCTTTCTTAGCAGCGAGCTGCTTGGGGTCGGACTCGTCCGGATAGAGGCGATCGAGCGTGGGAACCATGCCGTAGAGGAAGCCCATGTTCATCTGACGCTCGTAGTTCCAAGAGGCCTGGATGGCCCAGGAGCGCCAGAAGAACTGGCTGACCTTCTTGTTCAGGGACACGTCCTTGGTTGCGGTTGCCATAGTGTGTTCCTCCTTAGTCTTCGTCGTCTTCGAGCGGATCGTAGTCGGAATCGACACCGGCGGCTGCATGGGAACCGTTGAACTTGAAGCCCATGAAGACGACAGCCAGGCACACACCGATCAGAGCGACCGCGATGACGGACAGGTTGAGGTAAGCGGCGAGCAGGAAACCGATGAACAGGAACGGAGTCATACCCTTCTTGATCATCATGGTGAGCAGCAGGGCCAAACCGTAGGCGGTCATGATCTTGGTCGAAACGTTAAGACCAGTGGACAGCCACTCGGGAACCATGTTGACGATGGCCTGAACCAGGTCGGTGCCAACAAAGACGGCGAGGAAGATCGGCAGGAAGTACATGACGGCGTACAGACCGGAGCCGGCGCAGATGTGCATGCGATAGGCGGTCTTGAACTTTCCGTTATCGATCGCGCTATCTGCCACATGGGTGAGGGCGGCGATGATGGAACGGAACACGATGCCGAGGAGCTGACCCAGGACGGCGACCGGGATGGCGATCGTCATGGCGGTCTCGGCGGAAGCATCGGTCAGGCACGCAAAGGCAGCGGCCACGATGCCGCCCAGGACCATATCGGGCGGAACGGCGGCGCCGACCTGCACCAGGCCCATGGACACGAGCTCGACGGCGGCACCGACGGCAAGGCCGGTGGGCACATCGCCCAGCAGCAGACCGACGAGCGTAGCGCCAACGAGGGGCTGCTCGAAGTTAAGACGACCGAGCAGGCGGGAGTCCCACATGCAGAACACGCCGACGAGGCCGACGAGCACCGCACTGATGAACGTATTCATACCCTTCTCCTTTCAGTCAGGCAAAAGCCTGGTTGATTACAGCTTGGCGTCGATGTCGACGCTCTGATACGTAGGGGTCTGCTGGACATAGAGCTTAATGCCCATGTCGAGCAGCTGGTTGACGTCGGCCTTCTGGGTGGCGTCGAAGAAGACGGAGCTGTCCTTGCCGCCGACCTGTTCGGCACCGTCGTGGTTGGCGGTGGCGCCCAGGTTGATGGCGTCGAGCTTGTAGCCCTGGCAGAACTGCAGCATCTCGGCAGTGTTGCCAAAGACGAACATGACGCGCTCGCCGAGGGTGTTGAGCTTGTCCATCTTGGCGAGGGCACGCTCGACGGTGAAGACGTTCAGGCGCACGCCCTGGGGCTTGGCCAGCTTAAGAGCGCCCTTCTTGATGTCATCGTTGGCGGCAGCGTTGTCGACGACGATGATGCGCTCGGCCTGAACCTTGGTGGTCCAGGTAAAGACGACCTGGCCGTGCAGCAGACGGTAGTCAAGACGTGCGAGGACGATCTTGGCGGGACCGGAGCTGTGACGGGACGCCTTGGCCTTCTTGGCGGGAGCCGCGGCGACCTCGACCGGTGCGTTGGGGTTGGTCAGACCGGTGCGGGCCTCGTTGATGAGGGCCGCGAGCTCGGCACCCTTGACGGGGGCGGGGCTCATAGCGAGCGTCAGTGCCAGCGGAATGTTGAAACCGCTGACAACCGTGAACTTCGTGCCGTTCTTGGAAAGCTCGACCATGCTGTTGTTGACCGAGCTGCCGAGCATATCGGTCAGCACATAGACGGTGTCGTCCGCGTTGAACGTGGCGATCATGGCGTCCACCTTATTGGTGATGGGCTCCTTGTCGTCACGAGCAAGCGACACGACGTGGACGTTCGACACGTCGCCGAGAACCATCTCGAGCGTGTCTTTGGCGCCTGCGGCCAGGCCGCCATGAGATGCGAGAATGATCTGATTCATCTTGCCTCCTCCTTTTCGTTATGGTCATTATAACGTCTTATACGTTGCTTATTTTGCTAATTAGTATATAAACCGTTCGCGGGTGAAAAACGACCGTTGGCGGGTTTAACGCAATCGAAACGATGGTCTTGGGTAGGTCGGCGCTGGCTAGGCACCGCCCGGCCAAACGCCGGGCGCTACCTGCTCAAACACTCCGCCAATCCCCTATCGCACGAAGTACCAGGGGCTTTCCTGCACGGTGGGCTCCAGCGTAATGCCCGTGCGCTCGCGGAACAGATCCATGTCCTGCGATTTCTCCGTCCACCACGCGTTGGGCTTAAAGGTCATGCTCTCAATGACATGGTCGACAAACACACTGTTGCGCAGCTTGGAAAAGTCGGTGTTCATGATCACGATGGACGCGAGCACCAAAACGATGCCCAGAACCTTGATCGTACCGGCGGGCTCGGCGTAGACACCAATGCCCAGCAGCACGGTGACGACCGTCTCGAATGACATTACGACGGGAACTTTCGACGTCTCGAGCCCCATGGACAGACCCTGCATATATAAGACATAGGCCACGGCTGTGGGGATGAGTCCAAAGCCAAGGAACAGCAGCAGCAGCTGTGGCGACATTGCTGCGGCGACATCTGGCCACGGAGCCGCGATAGCCGCCATAACCGCACCGCCAAAAACAAGGCCCCAAAACGTGACAGCCAGCGGGTGGACCGTCTTGGTTGCTATCCGGCTAAACACCGCGAGCGACGCGCCACAAAAGCCCGCAATCACGCCCGACGTGACGCCCCAAACCGAAAAATGAAAACCGGAAAGGTCGCCATCGGTCACTGCAAGTACACAGCCACCGATGTTAAAAGCGATGGCAACGAGCTTGTTGGGAGTCACATCCTCGCGATAAAGTACGCGACCGAGCATGACGCCAAACACCGGCGAGGTGTAAAGCAGCACCGAGGCCGTGGACATGCCCACCTCGCCCATGCACTCGTAATAAAGCGTGTTAGCGGTGGCGAGGCCGATAATGCCAAGAAGCGCACAAGGAACAAGCTCTTTAGGACTTGCCTTGAACAGTGCCAGGGGACCCGATGCCTTTCCCTCACGAGCACCTCCCTGGCAACCCATGAATGCCAAGACCGGAGCCATTAAGACGGCACCCGACAACAAGCGAAAGGCAGCCATACTCTGGGACGTAACGCCCATGGCCGAGATGCCGTTTACAAAGATTCCGATGCTGCCCCACATAAGCGCGGCGATCAGCACCAGCACATAGCCCAGATTGCTTTTCTTCAACGCAGCCTCCTCGGTATTGTTTCCAATATGTTTCACACTACGTTATAGTCGTTATATACATTTTTCAAGGCACAAATCGGCAGACGGGAAAATCTGCTTTTCCGCTACAACCCATTAGTGCAAAGAGGCCAGGTTCATATGCACCAACTTGGTGCAAAGTAACCTGTCCCCAATGCACCAACCCCTTAACAAACACGACGACGCCGACGTTTTGGCAACGTCAGCGAGCGCCCGTCATTTGAGCCAAGGTGCCGTGAGATGAAAAGGCGCTGACCTTCTGGTCGCGCCTTTGAAATTGAACGGCAGATTGGCCAAATGCCGGGCGCGCAGCGTCGAGCCGTTACGCCGTTCGGTAGAACGGCGTAACTAGTAGTCCAGCTTCCACATGTAGCGGCGCGTCATGTAGTCCTTGTGAGTGACGGCAGAAAGCGCGCGCATATACACGTTGTTGAGGATCGGCGCAAAGATCAGGTGGTTGAAGTATTCGCTCACGCTGTCCTTGATGTCGTTGAGGCCGAGCTCCTTGGCGTCGAGCTGATAGACGCGCTCGCCACCGTACTGGTTGACGAAGCGGATGCCGCGCTCGTCGTTGCAGCGGCTGCGGCCGACGCTGATGAGCTGGAACAGCGAAGTGCGCTTGTCCAGGATCTCGAAGGGGCCGTGGAAGAAGTCACAGGTGTTGATGGTGCAGGAGTCGATCTGCAGCATCTCCTGCACGTTGCAGATGCTAAAGACGTAGGCGGCACCAAAGAGCGGACCCTGAGCCATGACGTTGATGCAGGGCTTGTCGGCGTTCTGCTCGGCCCACTTGGCGGCGAGCGGACGGGTGTACTCGACGGCCTTGCGATAGATGGGGTCAACCAGGTCGAAGGCGGCCATAGCGGTCTCGTACTCGGCGTAGCCCTCGGTCTGCTGCGTGAGTTCCATGGCGATCATGGTCACGACGGCGGAGTTGGTACGGCCCATGCAGGACTCGTCGACGGCCAGGCTGTCATACTGGATCTTGTAGTCGCAGACCTCGGTGAGGCCGGACTCGTCAACATAGATGGCGATGGTACTGGCGCCGTGGTCCTTGGCGACCTGGGCGGCGACGATGGTCTCCTTGGTGCCGCGCATGGACACGACGACGGCCAGGGTGTTCTCGTTAACGTAGGCGGGGGTTGCGTGCACGAACTCGTTGCTGGTGTAGCTGGAGCTCACGACCTGCGTGGCCTCGTGCTCCATAAAGTACTGGGCAGGATAGTTGCCGCCGTTGGATCCGCCGGCGCCAATCCACACGACGCGCTTGATGCCGCCCTTGTCTGCCTTGTCAGCCAAAACCTGGGAGACGACATCCTTAACCTGTTCCTGAGTAGTCATCGTGCATCAGCCTTTCTTCTCGTTTGATGCTCTCGATGGCATACAAGTTACATACATGTTTTGGCTATGTCGACTAGTTGTATGCTATATTTGTCTTAGAAATTATGCTGGTAAGGTTTTCGATGACTCGTTACCAGCAGTTTTATTGTTGTATTGGATACATGCTTGATTAGGTAAGCATACAAGTTAGATACAGGTTAGTCGTATGAGCGCTTCATCTAAAAAGAAACTGACCCAATACGAGCGTCTGGCGAGCACGCTGCGCGACCGCATCGCCGCCGGCACCTACGCCCGTGGAGACAAGCTGCCGTCCGAGATGGAGCTCATGGACGAATCGGGGCTGTCGCGCAGCACCGTGCGCCACGCCCTTAAGGTGCTCGTCGATGAGGGCCTGCTTCGCACCGAGCGCGGGCGCGGTGCCTTTGTGGCCGACACGCCGGCGCTCCACGAGAACAACCTGGTGTTTTCGAGCTACACGGCACAGGTACAGGGTCAGGGCATGAAGCCCACCACGCGTACCGTGGACTCGGGCTTTGCCAAGGCAACGGGCAGCGTGGCCAAGTTCTTTGACGCTACCGTGGGCAGCAAGCTCGTCAAACTTGTCCGTCTGCGTTATCTGGACGATGCGCCACTGTGCCTGGAGACCACCTATTTGCCGCCAAGCTTTGGATCGCTCATCGATCGCGATATCAACGGTTCGCTCTACGCCACGCTGCGCCAAGAATTCCATCGCGCGCCGGCACAGGGGCATAAGACCTTTGAGGTGTGCTATGCCTCGCAAAACGAGGCGTTTTTGCTCAACGTTGAGCGTGGGCAGGCGCTGATCTTGATCACTGACTACGTCTACGACACCGACGGCCGCCCGCTCCATGTCTCCAAGCGCATCCAACGCACCGACCGCGCCAAATACACCGAGCCCATCGGCTAACCACCACAATGGGGACAGACGCCTCCGTGGTGGTTTTAGGCGGGAAGGTCGGGGAACCAGGTTGGTTTGGACTGGTTGGGGGTGCGCTCGGCCAGGACCAGCTCCATCCAGCACATGTCGTACCAGCGGCCGAACTTTTGGGCACAGCGGTCGAAAGCACCCACCAAGCGATATCCCATATGGGCATGGAAGTCCTGGCTGTTGTGCGTTAGATACTCGTCGTCCTTGTCGTGCGGCACGGCGATGAGCGCGCACATGTTGGTGATGCCCATCGCGATCAGGCACTGCTTGAGCGCATCGTGCAGCTTGCGGCCCAGCCCGCCGTGGCGCACGTCGCGTGCCAGGTAAATCGACGTCTCGACCGACCAGTCATAGGCCTCGCGGTTGTTGAGCGGGCTCACATAGGCATAGCCTACCGGAAGCCCGTCCAGCTCCATCACCAAATACGGGTAGCGCTTGAGCGTACGCTCGATGCGCCCGGCGAACTCCTCAACGCTCGGTACCTCGTATTCGCAGGTAATCGCCGTCTGGCGCACATATGGCTCATAGATGGCAAGCAACGCCGGCGCGTCTTCGGGCGTCGCCAGGCGAATCGTCGGATCGGACATCTCGGGCATACAGCCCCTCCTCCTCAAAAGCAAAGACCGCCTTGCGCCAAACCCAAGCGCAAGGCGGCCCTCGTCATTGCATCAAGCTACAGGACAGCCGCCAGCGCGTCGATGTCCTCCTGCGTCGTGGCCCAGCTGGTGCAAAAGCGCACCACGGTGTGGGTCTCGTCGTACTTTTCCCAGTACTCGATCGAAGCATGCTCGCGAATGCGGGCCATGTCCTCGTTGGGCAAAATCACAAACTGCTGGTTGGTGGGCGTCTCCAAGAAGAACTGGTAGCCGCGCTCATGCAGCACGCGACGAAGCGCCTGCGCCGTCTCAATCGCCTGGCGGCCAATCTCAAAATACAGGCCGTCGGTAAAGAGCGCCTCAAACTGAACGCCCGTCAGACGGCCCTTGGCCAGCAGCGCTCCGTGCTGCTTAATGCGCGGAATGGGGTGTGCCGGAGCGTGCATGCCGCAAAACACCACGGCCTCGCCGCAAAGCGCGCCGCACTTGGTGCCGCCAATGTAGAACACGTCGCACAGCTGCGCCAGCTCGGGCAGGGTAATGTCGCACTCATCGGCCGCCAGCGCATAGGCCAGACGGGCGCCATCCACAAACAGCGGAATCTGGCGCTTCTGGCACACCGCATGAATCGCCGCAAGCTCGGCGGCGGAGTACAGCGTGCCGTACTCGGTCGATAGGCTCACGTACACGGCACCTGGGAACACCGTGTGCTCGTAGCTCTCGTTTTCGTAAAACGCCTGGATATAGCTGTCGAGCTCCTCGGCATGCATCTTGCCCTCGTAGCCGGGAATGGTAAGCACCTTGTGGCCGCCAAACTCGATGGCACCCGCCTCGTGGCAGGCAACGTGGCCGGTCTCGGCTGCAACGACGCCCTCGTAGGGCGCAAGCAGCATGTCAATCACCGTCGCGTTGGCCTGTGTGCCGCCCACCAGGAAAAATACGTCGGCATCGGGAGCCTGACAGGCCTCACGGATGAGCCGCTTGGCACGCTCGGTGTGTGCATCGGTGCCGTAGCCGGGCTGCGGCTCCATATTAGTGTCGACGAGCGCCTGCAGCACTGCCGGATGTGCGCCGTGGGAATAGTCGTTGTTAAACGCGAGCATGGTAATCCTCTCTAGCCGGGCACGAGCCCGATGATTCAGGTGCCGCTATTGTACGCCGCTCGGATAGGCAATGCGCGCGGCAAGGCACTCAAGCGCCAGCACCAGGGCAAAGCCGCAGCTCACGTCACTCAAAAAGTGCGCACCGATCACGATACGACCAAAGGCGACGAACGCCGCAACCACAGCGGCGACCCAAAAGACCGCGCGGCGGCGCGACGGCTTTTCCTTAAAGGCCGCCGCGGGAAGCCCGGCGAGCATAAGGCCGATCGCCGCGTGTGCCGTGTGTCCGCTCGCAAACGACTTAAAGCCGTCCTTGATCACGCCGGCGGCGATATAGGTCCACTTGTCGGGGTTGCCGATCACCCACCACGGCTGAAAATCGAGCCCCTGCGTCACCTCGATCACGCGCATGCGCGGGCGCGACCACAGTGGCTTGACGATCACGTTGAGGATAATGGCCTGAGCGACCCACACGGCAAGCACCATCAACGCCCAGCGCGTGAGATCGTCGGGCGCGGTGTCGCGCGTAAGGCGATAGGCGATGAGGTTGGCCGCGATGACCAGCACAAACGTCAGCACCAACTGAACCACGATGAGTTTGCCGCCAACCCGCAGGGACGAAACGATCTCGTAGCCGACCAGGCCCACGTTGACCAGAACGCCCAGCACGGCGAGCCATTTGCTCCCCCTGGAGTCGGGACGCACCGCGCGTACGAGCATAACGCCTGCGACGCTCGCCGTCAGCTCAAACGGCAGCTCGCCGGCGGCCTCGATAAAGCGGCCGTACATGCTGGCGATGTTGAACAGCGCGCTCGAGATCTGGTAATCGAAGAAGCTGCCCACGCCCAGACAAAGGCACAGGACGACCGCGATAGCGGCGACGTCTTTCTTATAGATGTACCCGAACATGCTTTCCTTTCCATCGGGCGAAGTTTTCAACCTGCAACGTGGCGGGGCAAAGAATCCTTGTCCCGCCACGCCACCTACCTGTTATTCATCATCGCTAGCACCCAGCTGCTGCAGCAGCATGAGTGCGGCCGCCACGGGACCGGCCTCGTCGTTGGCGTCGAGACCGCGGCCCAGGCCGCTGCCCACACCGGCGCCCGCCTTGTAGGGCACCGACAGCTTGCGGCTCTTGGGGAAGCTCACCGCGCCATAGCGGGTCTTAAGCTCAAAGGCCACCTTCTTGGGCACGTCGACGCCCAAAAACGTGATGCGACCGCCGCTGAGCGTGACGCTCTCGAGCCCCAGGCGCTCGCCGCGAATACGGATGCGCGCGCGGTTGAACAGGTTGAGCCCTGCCAACGGCAGCTCGCCATGCGCGGCCTCGGTCTCTTCCTGCACCTCATCGATGCTCTCCAAGTCCTCGGCCGCTGCGAGCTTACGGTACACGAGCACGCGCTGATCCACCGCCGGCAGGTACTCCTCGGACAAGAAGTAATCGGCCGGCAGGTTAATGCCCACGCTCGCCGCCTCCACGCCGGCGTCGTCGTCGCCGCGCGCCTCGGCCACGGCCTGGCCCAGCATCTGTGTAAACAGGTCAAAGCCCACGCTCGACAGATTGCCGTGCTGCTCGGCGCCCATAAGCGAGCCGGCGCCACGAATCTCCAGGTCGCGCATGGCGATGCGCATGCCGCTGCCCAAGTCCTGGAACTCGGACAGTGCGGTCAGGCGCGCCGTTGCCTCCTCGGTGAGCGGCAGCTCGCCCGGGAACATAAAGTATGCGTAGGCCTGTGTGGCAGAACGGCCCACACGGCCCTTGAGCTGGTAGAGCTGTGCCAGGCCCAGGCGCTGCGAGTCCTCGATGATGAGCGTGTTGGCGAACGCGTTGTCGATGCCGCTCTCCACGATGGTCGTGGCGATGAGCACGTCGATCTTTTTGGTCGCGAACTCGATCATCACGTCCTCGACCTCGCGCGGACTCATCTTGCCGTGCGCCACGCCCACGCGCGCCTCGGGCGCGGCCTCGTGCACGCGCGCCACGGCGTCGTCGATGGTCTTGACGCGGTTGGACACGTAGTACACCTGGCCGCCGCGACCCACCTCCAGGCGAATCGCCGCGCTCACCACATCGGGGTCGTACTCCCCCACGTGCACGATCACGGGGCGGCGCCCGGTCGGCGGCGTGGTGATCAGGCTCATGTCGCGCACGCCGCTCGTGGCCATCTGCATGGTTCGCGGAATCGGCGTTGCCGAAAGCGTGAGCACGTCAATCTGCTCACGCAGGTTCTTGAGCTGCTCCTTGTGCTGCACACCAAAGCGCTGCTCTTCGTCGATGATCACCATGCCCAGGTTCTTGGGGTTCACGTCGGCAGAAAGCAAGCGGTGCGTGCCGATGAGCACATCGATCGTGCCCTCGGCAAACGCCTTGAGCGCGCGCTTTTGCTGCGCCGGGGTGCGGAAGCGGCTGAGCACCTCGACCTCGAGGCCAAACGGGGCAAAGCGCTCAAAGAACGTCTCGTAGTGCTGCTGGGCCAGAATGGTCGTGGGACAGAGCACCATGACTTGGCGGCCGGAGTCCACGCACTTAAACGCCGCGCGCAGGGCGACCTCGGTCTTGCCGAAACCCACGTCGCCGCACAGCAGGCGGTCCATGGGCTTGGGCGCCTCCATGTCCGCCTTAATGTCAGCGATAGCCTCCAGCTGGTCGCGCGTCTCGTCGTAGGGGAAGCTCTCCTCCATCTCAATCTGCTCGGGCGTGTCGGGCGGACAGGCGATACCGGTAATCGACGAGCGGCGCGTATACAGGTCGACCAGGTCAAACGCCAGCTTTTTGGCGTTCTTGCGCGCCTTGTTGGTGGCGCGCGTCCAGTCGGCGGTGTTGAGCCTGGTCAGGCGCGGCTTGTCGCCGTCGGGGCCAACATAGCGTGTGATGCGGTCAACCTGCTCGAGCGGCACGTAGAGCTTGTCGCCGTCGGCATATTCCAGCAAAAAGTAGTCGCGCTCCTTGCCGCCCACTTCCTGGCGCGCGATCTCGCTAAAGAGCGCGATGCCGTGAGTGGCGTGCACCACGTAGTCGCCCGGCTTAAACGGAAACGTGATCTGCGTAATGTCCACCTTGCGGCGGCTGCGCGCGCGGTTGGCGTCCATGCGGGCGTTGAGGTCGGCGATCGAGAACACGGCCAGGTTGGCATCGGGCACCACCACGCCCTGCGGCAAGGCGGCATCGACAAAGGTCACGCGTCCGCGCGAGATGGTGGGCACGGTGGCGCCGGCGGCAGCCTGGGCGGCACCTGCCTCGAGCGAGCGGGCGTTGAGCGCGTCGGCCTTGCGTTCGCGAATTGCAGCATGAGCATCCTGGCGGACAGCACGATCGGCAGAATCCGCCGCTGCCACGCGCACACGGTCGCCAATAGCGCCCGCGTTTTCGGGCGCGGCCGTCAGCGACTCCTCAAAAGTAATACCCTCATCGCCAAAGGTGAGCTCCATCGACTCGCGCGCACCGCGGTCGGGGATGGCAAATACGCAGGCATAGCGCTTGCCCACGACCTCCTGGATGCGCGTCATAAAGCGATTGTCCGAGCCCGCGATGGCCGGCTGCTCAATCTTGAGCTCTGCCGTCACCGCACCGCCGGCACGAATCAAGCTCACGTAGTTAAGGCGCTGCTGGGCACCAAAGTCGAGTTGCTGGGCACGCACGTACAGGCCGTCCAGACGGTCGACCCCCGCCTCGCCGGCACGTGCCTCGATATCCTCGTAGGCACGCAGGCAATCGTCGAACAGCGAGCGCGGCTCGGACAGCACCACGAGCGCCTTGCCGCTCACGTGCGCCAGCGGGCTCACGGTCTGGCCGTACATCACCGGCAAAAAGCGATCGAGCTCGGGCGTGACGATGCGCGCATCCACCATCTCGAGCAGCGCCGCCAGTTTGCTGTCGTCCTGGCTGGCACGATAGAGCGCCACATGCATGTTGTGGACGGCGTCGTCGGTGAGTGCGAGCTCGCGACAGGGGAAAATCTCGATGCTGTCCTCGTTGCCGATGGTCTGGCCCGTGGAACCCACCATGCGGCGGATGCGGTCGATCTCGTCGCCAAAGAACTCAATGCGCACGGGTGCTTTTTCCTGCGCGGGGAACACCTCGACGGTGTCGCCGTGAATGCGGAACAGACCGGGCGCATCAGCGGCGCCGGCATTGGTGTAGCCCATGCCCACCAGGCGATGCGGCACCTCGTCAAAAGGAATCTCCTCGCCCACCGCAAAGGTCGTGGACTCCCAGTAGTGGCTCTCGACCGGCGGCACGCAGCGCAGCAGCGCGCGGGCCGAGGCAACCATGATGCAGTTGTCCCCGCGCACGATGCGCCCCAGAGCCTCGCAGCGCTGCGCCACCACGGCATCGTCGGGCGCCTGCTCGCGCCACGGATAGTCCTTGCGCTCGGGAAAACGGCACACGTGCGCCAGGCCCACGTAGGCGGCAAGGCTGCGCGCGGCGCGATCGGCCGCATCCTCGCCACTCACAATGTAGACCGTCGGGCGCGGACGGCGCGCAAACTGGGCGGCCGCCATAAGCGTGCGGCCCGACTGCGACACGGCCAGCGTCACGTCCTCGCCGGCATCGAGTCCGGCCTCGACGGTCTGCAGCGCCTCGGCAGTGTAGAGCTGCGCGGCTATACGGTGAATGAGCATGCTGTTCCTCCGGCATCGCAACGCCAAAAGCCCGCCGGGGCAAGCTCGGCGGGTCGTACGTCAAATACATTGTCTGTCATGGTAGCGCATGGAGAGGACTCCGGCTCAAGGGCAAACCCAGCCCCGCAAAAAACGCCAGACGAAGATGCGTTCCGCCCTACCCCGCCACCCGTACGCTGGGGCACAAATCTGCCAGCGGACACTCGTCACACTTGGGTTTGCGGGCGTCGCAGATCTCGCGACCGAAGGTGATCCACTGATGGTTGACCGACCCCCAATACTCGTGCGGCAAAATCTTGAGCAGATCCTGCTCAGTCTTGAGCGGCTCCTTGGCATGTGTCTTGGGACTCAGCATCAGGCGGTGCGCAATGCGGTTGACGTGCGTGTCCACCGCAATGCCCTCCACGATGCCATACCCCACGTTGAGCACGATGTTCGCCGTCTTGCGTCCCACGCCCGGCAGCTTCACGAGTTCCTTCATGTCGGCCGGCACCTCGCCGCCATAGTCGGCGACGATCATCTGCGCGGCCTCCACGGCGTGCTTGGCCTTACTCTTATAAAAGCCGAGCGACTTGATGGTGTCCGCCACGTCAGCTACGCTCGCCCCGGCCATGGCCTCGGGCGTGGGCCACTGGGCAAACAGCCGCGGCGTCACTTTGTTGACCTGCGCATCGGTCGTTTGCGCCGAAAGCAGCACCGCGATCAGCAGGCGGAAGGGATTCTCGTGGTCCAAAAAGCACTCGACCGGGCCATAGCGACGGTTGAGGCGCTCACACACCTCGATGGCGCGCTCGCGCTTGGCGGCATTGGTCTCGCGTGGCATAACGACTCCTCGGCTCAATGGCACAATAAACTTATGGGCACAATTGTCCCACGTCCGAGACGTTTACGCCTCCAAGAATGCGCCGGTCTGACGGCTCCACAGGCTCGCGTACTCGCCGCCCGCCTCGACGAGCTGCACATGCGTGCCGTCCTCGACGATCTCGCCATCCGCCAGCACCACAATGCGGTCGAGCGCCGCCACGGTGGACAGGCGATGCGCCACCACAATGGAGGTGCGGCCGCGCATCAGGTTCTCGAGAGCTTCCTGCACCAACGCCTCGGACTCGCTATCGAGGGCAGACGTCGCCTCGTCGAGTACCAGAATCGGCGCGTCGGTGAGGATGGCACGGGCAATGGCCACGCGCTGGCGCTGGCCGCCCGAAAGCTTGACGCCGCGCTCGCCCACCATGGTGTCAAAGCCACGGGGCAGGCGGTCGATAAACTCGGTCGCATTAGCCAAGCGAGCCGCCTCGCGGATCTGCTCGTCGGTGGCGTCGGGGCGGTCGTAGGCGATATTCTCGCGAATGGAGCGATGGAACAGCAGCGCCTCCTGCGGCACGTAGGCAACCTGACGGCGCAGGCTCTGCTGTGTGCAGCGCGAGACGTCCTGGCCGTCCACGAGCACGCGGCCGCCCTGTACGTCGTCCAGGCGCAGCAACAGCTTGGTGAGCGTCGTCTTGCCCGAGCCCGATTTGCCCACCAGGCCCACGCGCTGGCCCGCCGCCACATGGAGCGTCAGGTCGTCGAACACGCTCTCGCCTGCCGCGGCGTCACGGTATGCAAAGCTCAGGTGCTCAAAATCAATCGCGCCCTCACCAACCTTGAGCTCGGGAGCGTTCTCATCGTCTGCCACCAGACGCGGCTCGTCCAGCACGCGCGTCATCTCGGCCGCATCGCCCAGCGCGCGGTTGATGCGCTGCATCATGGAGCTCACGTAGTTCAGACGCATGGTGAGGTTGTACGTATAGGTAAAGATCATGACGAGCGCACCGGCCGAAATGCCAAACCACGCGTTGCCGCCCGCGACGAACACACTCACCACGGCCATGGTGATGACGATAAGGCCCGAGGTCGTAAAGTTGCGCTGCATCATGGCGTGCATCGAAACCGTCTCGGCGTCGCGCGCGGCACGGTCGGCGGCATCAAACAGGTCGCGCTCAAAGTCCTCGCGCCCACAGGTCTTGACGGCCAGGATATTCGTGACCGCGTCGGACAGCACGCCCGACAATTTGTTCTGCGCGGCGGACGTCGCGGCCGAAAGCGGCATGATGCGCTTGTACATAAGCCAGACAAACGCAATGTAGACGACCATGATGCACACCAGGATCACGGTAAACGTCGGTACCACCGGGGCGAGTGCGGCCACGGTGCAGATGACCGAGGTGATGGTGGGGATGAGCGAATACACCGTCACGTCGACCAGACCCGTGTAGCCGCTCATAAAACGGCTTGTCTGGCTCACAAGCGATCCGCCAAAGCGGCTGGTATGGAATGTCATGGATTGGTTGGAGAGCGTGTCGAAGCATAGGCGCGCCAGGTGATAGTTGCCTGCGATCTCGAGCTTGTAGACGGTGTAGTCCTGTAGCTTGGAGAGGATCTGACCCACCAGGTTAACGAGTACGAGCGCCAGGATATAGGGGCCGAAGACCTCAAACACCTGGTCACCCGCCACGGGACCGGCTTGAACGCGATCGACAATGAGGGCCATCACATAGGTATTGGCAAACGTCAGCAAAAAGATGTAGCCCGCCGACGAGAACACCGAGAGAAAGACAATCAGCGGCTGCGTGCGCGTGACGTCCCAAAAACGCTGTAGCGTGCGGCGCACGGTGGAGCGTTTCAGCGGACTGGTGCTTCTCTGAGACATGGGCTTCCTTTCGCGTCTGATAGGGCGAAACGCCATTGTTGCACATTGAAGCGCACTTCAGGCAAGCACGATGCGAAAAGCAGCGGGGCATCCGCGTTTGCGCCGGCGCCTCGCCGTCTTGTTGCAATTAGTCCTCGTCTTCTTGGTCTGTGGGAAGGCCCGCGGGCGTGAGCCCCAAGATCTCATCGGCTTGGTCGGCGTCTTCCAGCGCGTCGATGTCCTTGAGCTTGCGCTCCATGACGTTGGTGCGCGTGGTAATGATGCCCTCGACCGTTTTGCCCGCGGTCTCGATCTGCTGCTGGGCGCGGCGCAGCGCCGCCTGATAACGCGGCAGCTCGGCCTTGACGGCGGAGAGCACGCGCAGTACGTCGTCGGTACGTTTTTGCAGCCTAAACGTCTGGTAGCTCATCTGCAGGCTGTTGAGAATGGCGGCCATGGTGCTGGGGCCGGCAACGTTGACGTGATAGTCGCGGCCCAGGGCCTCGATAAGCCCGGGGCGACTGACGACCTCGGCATACAGGCCCTCAAACGGCACGAACATAATGCCAAAGTTGGTGGTCGCGGGTACGCTCAGGTACTTTTCGCAGATGTCCTTTGCCTCGCGCTTCACCATCATATCGAGCGCCTTGCGCGCAGCGGCAACGGCCTCCGCGTCGCCCGACTCCTGCGCGTCGAGCAGGTGCTCGTACGCGTCGCCCGGAAACTTGGAGTCAATCGGCAACAGCACGGGATCGCCCTCGTCCACCGGCAGCTTGACGGCAAACTCAACGCGTTCCGAGGCGCCGGGCTTGGTGGCGACGTTTTCCAGATACTGGTCGGGCGTGAGGATGTCCGCCAGGATCGCGCCCAGCTGCACCTCGCCCAAAATGCCACGCGCTTTGACGTTGCCCAGCACGCGCTTAAGGTCGCCCACGCCGGTGGCGATAGACTGCATGTCGCCCAGGCCCTTGTACACGGCCTCGAGCTGGTCGCTCACCTGCTTAAACGATGCCGACAGGCGATCGTTGAGCGTACGGGAGAGCTTCTCGTCCACCGTCGCACGCATCTGATCGAGCTGCACGTTGTTGTCTTTGCGGATGGCGCCCAACTGGGCATCGACCGTCTCGCGCACCTTGTCCAGGCGGTGCTCGATGCCTTCGCGGTTGGCGCCAAGCTGTTGGGCCGTCTCGCGGCGCAGGTCATCCATACGGTCACCCGCCTGCGAGAACTCGCGCGCAATGGTCAGGTAGCGCTGCTGCTCTACGGCGGCGTCGGTCGTCTGCTGCTGCGCGATGGCATTGGCCGTGCGGCGGGTTTCGGCCAACGCGGCGTTCAGGGTGTCGAGCGTGCTGTTGGCCTGCTCGAGCGCTGCCAGCGTTTCCGCGCTACTGTCGCCACGCTCCCACAACTCGGCACGCAGGCTCTTGAGCTGGAGGGCGCAAGCCACAGCAACCCCCACCGCCACCAAGGCGATCACAACAAGCACAATATCAATAGCAGACATAAACTCCGCCCAACAAACCCAATCGAGCACCAATCAAAGCCGCGATCAATCTTACCCTGTCAAACGCAGTTCATGTCCAATCGAGCGCAGACAAGTTACCTTTGCGCTATGGGTGCTGGTCCGCTAGCTCTCCCAGCTGGCGCGGATGGTTGCTGCGACATCCCCCAAGCGCTGACCAAGAGCTGCCAAGTGCTGAAGTACCTCATTGGGCGAGGCGCCGTTGAGGATGCACGTGAGGGCATACGACGCCAGAAAGATGGCCGCAAGCCCCAACGGGATGAGCACGATCATCGCCAACGTACGCAGGCGCTGGGCCCAGCGACGGCGACGCGCACGATGCTTGTCGAACGCGAGCTCCTGCGCATATGAATCTTGCTGTACGGAATAGGCCTCTGGCGCCGATTCACACCCGGGCACAGCTGCAGGTACAGCAGCGGGCACGACGTTTTGCACGGGCGCCTGGTTGGCAACCCCTTGCATTTGCATCTCCATGAGTCGTTGCTGCTGACGCAGCATGCGCTCAGCTTGTTGCTGCGGAGTCTCAAGAAACAGATCCATGCTGGCCTCCAAAATCGGAGCATTCGACGCTTACGACCAGCATCCCGCACCGCCATGACCGCGACAACGCAATCGCCGGCAATAGCCACAAAGTTTCTTTTGCTCAAAAGCTGTCGAAAAGCTCAACAACTCCCCTACCAGCACTTTCTCTGAGCTTTTTTCGCCAACAATCTTTTGGCCTTCCGCCCTTACGCCAACTGACCAAAATCTAACCAATAGCTTGACGAAAATTGTGGAGACCGGGACCCCACAAAAACGTGCCGTCCCAAAAAGGGGCGGCACACAACCTTTAATATCAGCTTTTCTGTAACGAGCACGCGACGACCCAAAGCGGGCCGGGAGGGCCGGATTACCTTCCCTCAACGCGACCCTGCGGAGCCGTGAGCGAGAGGGAAAGGTATTTCCCCGCCCCGCGCTCCGCAGCAGCCAGCGCCAAGCGCTAGTAGTTCACCACTTGCTCCTCAAAGTACGCCTTGGGGTGGTTACACACCGGGCACACCTCAGGTGCCTCGGCACCAACGTGCAGATGTCCGCAGTTCAGGCACTTCCACACCTTCACGCCCTCGCGCTCAAACACCTCGCCCGACTCGATGCGCTCGACGAGCTTGTTGTAGCGCTCCTCGTGGGCCTTCTCGACGGCGGCGACACCACGGAACTTTGCGGCAATCTCGGCAAAGCCCTCTTCCTCGGCGGTCTTGGCAAACTCGTCGTACATCGTGGTCCACTCGTAGTTCTCACCCGCGGCGGCATCGCGCAGATTGTCCAGGGTATCGGGGACGGCGCCATCGTGCAGATACTTAAACCACAGTTTGGCGTGCTCGGACTCGTTGCCAGCCGTCTCGGCAAAGATGTTCGAGATCTGAACGTAGCCGTCCTTCTTTGCCTTGGAGGCATAGTAGCGATACTTGGTGTGTGCCTGGGACTCACCGGCAAAAGCGGTCTCGAGGTTCTTCTTGGTTTGGGAATTCTCAAAATCCATAGGTGTACTTCCCTTCAACGCATGCCGCCCGTAGGCTTCGAGCGGCCTCGTCTTTAGGATGCCCTCATGTCGGAAATCTAAACCTTACAATCCTGTTCTTCAGATTTCCACGGGCTAAATGCTCAGCCAGCGATCGCCCTCGGCTCGGCAAAAGCCCTCACGCTCCAGGTCGGCCAGAATGCCCGCGACAAGCTCGCGCTCGACCGGCCCGCGCCCAGCCGCCGCTTCCATATCGTTAACGCCCACCACGGCATCAGCAAGCGTAATCCCCGCCGGTTGGCCATCGCGCGCTGCCAGCAACATGCGCACGATATGCGCGCGCTTTTGGCGACGTGAGCCCTCAAACTTTGATTGACGGCTATAGCCCGCCGAGCGCCTGGACGGATTGGGCAACGTCTTTTTTAGATATGCGCCGTAGTCCAGCAACGCGTAATACCACGCGCGCGGCGTGTCGGCATCATCGAGCGGCACGGCAAAGGGAGCGATCTCGTCGGTCGCCGCACCGGGGACCGCCGGACAGGCCGCCTGAATCAGCGGCACCAGCTCGCGGTCGGGAACAGCCGGTACATCGGGAAAGAAGTGATGCAGAAAGACCGTGCGCACGTTGGTCTCCAGATACACGCCTGGAAGGTCAAACGCAAACGACCGGATACCTTGCGCCGTTGCCGGGCCAATACCAGGCAGAGCGACCAAGTCACGCGTCTCACGCGGAAACTCACCGTCCCAGTCCTCCACAACGCGCTGAGCGGCCTTGTGGAGCGCCAGAGCGCGTCGGTTGTAGCCCATGCCCTGCCAAGCGTCCAAAACATCGGAAGGCGCGGCTTGGGCAAGCGCCTGCACGGTCGGAAAGCGATCGAGCCACGCCGGCATACGCGTCTCCACGCGTGGCACCTGTGTTTGCTGCAACATGACCTCGGAAAGCCAAATGATGTACGGATCGCGCGTGCGGCGCCACGGAAGGTCGCGATAACGCAGGACCCCTTCCGAACGAATCATCGAACGAAAGGGGTCCTGAATCATATCTATGCTCCTTATGCGGCGCTATTCCTCCCGGCATGTATACGCACAGGTGGCGTACTCGGGAAACGCTTCGCGGTCGGCGAACTTGGGATCGACGGCCGGGAACTGGCGGTGAGCGACGATGTCGCCGAGCGAAACGGAATCGAGGTAGTCGCGCATCAATGCTTGAGCTCCGGCCCACAGGGGATGATAGCAGCACGTGCCCATGCGCGCACAGTCGCCATCGGGTGCGGTGCAATCATTCATAACCATAGGGCCCTGAACGGCCTCGACGACCTGACGAATGGTAACGTCGTCCGGACTGACCTTGAGACGCATGCCACCGTGGACGCCACGCAGGCTCTCCACAATACCGGCCTGGACCAAACCGTGCTGAATCGAGCGGGCAAACGAATACGGGACATTGACCTCTTCGGCAGCGGTGCGAACAGAAAGCAAACGCTCCGGATCCTCGGCAAGCATCGCCAACATACGAAGGGCGTAATCAGTCTTCCTCGATATGTCCATTTTTCCCCTTTCAAGGAATACGAACAGCTCGAACGAGCTCCGGGGCCGAGCTTGTGTCGAGACGCTAAATGACCGCAGGACATCCAAATGGTAAATCGGATATCCACTGAATGCCGCGCTTGGAGCGAAATGCATCAGATGCGGCCTACAGTGCAATTTAGTATAGCCTAACCCCCTGTCTCGTTGAACAGGTGTTGCGCAACAAAGCTGTTGTTCAGACAAATATACTTATTAGATTTTACTTGCGTTCCCGAAGGGGCGGGGATTCTGGGCGAAGATGCGCCAGGGCGATCGTTCTATCGAAACAAAGTGCATCAAACGCAAAAAGCCACGTCCGAAGACGTGGCTTTAATTGCGTTGGCGGGAAGTACGGGGCTCGAACCCGCGACCTCCGACGTGACAGGCCGGCGCTCTAACCAAACTGAGCTAACTCCCCAGGCAGACGTTCGCGTTTGTTTCCGCTCGCGTGCGCTGCGGGGATTAGTATACACAGAAGTCTGTCCGGCGCGCAACAACTTTTTTGAAAAAATTTTTCGGTCCCTCCGGGAGGGTCTCCGGGGCCGGCGGGCGCGGGTTAAGTTTGCTGCTCTACAGTCCTGCGCAAGACGGAAAGCACATTAAGTGCTTTC
>CAJKTW010000007.1:0-130834 GCA_905202925.1 uncultured Collinsella sp.
CGGGCCGTGTTCCGCTATGCGGTTGTCAATTTGCGAAAGAAATTATGCGTCACCATGTGGCTTTTTAGTTGTGTTATCAGGATTAAGATCTTTATCATGCAATGGACTTTCAATCCAACGCATATGCGTTTCATCTAAAATTTCCCGCCAATTTTCTGGTGCGCTTTCTGGATACGGTTGATTTCCGATCTCAGCCGAACACATTGAGCAAATAGGCCGTTCCCGCAGCTAGCCGAACGCCCCCGAGGTCCCATTCGGGCCCCCGGGTCGGCATTTTCCCAGTTGAAGGAACGGTGGAGATGTGTTTCGATGGGTCCGGTGGCCATGCTCCGCCCGCCGCCCGGCACCTCTTCCCAGACTCAGCCGAACGGTCGGTCCGCCTATTCCGTTTTTCCCTTTCAGGCTAGGACAGCGGGGCATCGCCCCTTTCCTCGCGCGCCCGCGCGATGAGCCCCGGCGTCAGGTCGAGCTCGCCGACGGGCACGTCCTCCACGCCGTACGCGTCCAGCAGCGCCTCCGCGTCGGCGCCGAGCATCGCCCGGAAGGCGCGGGCGGGCGTCGCGAAGCCGAGCGCGCCGCGCGGCTCGGAGTTCACGTGCGACATCGCCAGCGACAGGTCCGCCGGGGCCAGCCGGTCGAACCTGAGGCCGCGGCCCTTGGGCAGCAGCTTCCTGATCTCGACGTGGTTGCGCTCGCAGGCGCCCTTCTGGTCGCTGCGCCGGGGGTCGCAGTAGAACAGCCTCGTCTCGCCCTGCCCCTCGCCGATGAGCGCGGCGATCGCGTCCTCGTCGGAGAACTCGGGGCCGTTGTCGGTGAGCACGGCGCGGAACACGCGGCGCGTCCCGTCGGCGCCGAGGACCGCCCGGACGCCCTCCAGGGCGCCCGCGACGCACCCGGCGGTCTTCTCCTCCAGCGGCAGCGCGAGCTGGAGCCTGCTGGGGCGGTGCAGCAGCGTGAGCAGGCAGGCGGAGTCCTCCCGGGCCCCCTCGACGGTGTCCATCTCCCAGGCCGCGGCGCACGCGTCCTCCCCGAGGGCGAGGAACGCGGCATGTGACCTGCGGGCGGAGTGGCGGGTCGCCGCCCGGCACGCGGCGCGCTTCCTCGGCCTGTAGCCGACCTTGCGCCTGAGCTCCATGTTGGTCATGCCGTCGTAGCCCGCCGAGACCCAGCGGTAGATGGTCGACGGCGACAGGTCCACCGGGCCGCCGTTGCGCGCCGCCATCTGCTCGGGCGAGAGCCCCCGGCCCAGGCCGTCGCGGATGAGGGCGAGCGCCTCGGCCGCGGCGGGCTCGTCGGCGTCTATCCCGCGCCTTGACGAGACGAGGACCGAGTCCGCGCACAGCTGCGCGGCGCGGGCGTCGTAGAAGACGTGCGGGCGGCGCTTGCAGCCGACCGCACGGTACCGCCCGCACCCGTTGCAGCAGCGCGGCCACGCGGCCAGGCGCGGGCATGCCGCAGACAGGTCGGCGGAGGCGTCCACGCGCTCGCCGCGCCTCTCCCTCGGCGCGGTCACGAACCTGTGCGACGCCACCTCCGAGCACACCGTCGAGGGCGACCTGCCCAGCTCCCTCGCGATCTGCCTGCACGAGGCCCCTCGCTCCAGCATCCTCTGGACCGTGTCCCGCTCGTGCCTGGTGAGCCTGCCGTAGGCCCTCGGGGCCGCCTTCCCGGCCCCCTTCTTCCTCTTTCCGGACATGCCGTCCTCCGATCTCCCGGGGCCGGCCGGTCCGGCCCTCAGGGTATCGGATTCCCACATTCACCCGCACATGTGCGGATGAATGTGGGAAGTGTTCGGATGAAGTTGCCAATCAAGGCCGGCTTTTACTGGGCCCGTCTCCTTTCATGCCGTCGCGAAAGATAGATCTCCTTTGATAGAATAAACGTATATAGACGTCTATTTGAATTAGGAGGCAATATGTTCGAGGCGGTTATCTTCGATATGGACGGGCTCATGTTCGATACTGAGCCGATTTGGGCTTCCTGCTGGCCCAAAACCGCAATTGAGTTTGAGGTTGAATGCAAAGAGGGTCTTGCGGACGCCATGCGTGGCACCAATGGATCGGAAGCGGTGTCCATTATTCGCGAGTGGTATGGTGATGAGGTCGATTCTCAAGCGTTTGTTGACCGTTTTTACGAAATAGCGCATGAAGCGCTGGCTCAGGGCGCAGAGAAGAAACCCGGATTAGATCGGCTTCTCGACTATCTTCAGGCTGAGGGAATTCCGATGGCAGTTGCTTCATCATCGAGCAGAAAAATGATCGAGGCAAATTTGATAAGGGGAGGAATACTCCCTTATTTCGATTCGATCGTCTCTGGTATTGAGGTCGAACACGCCAAGCCTTATCCAGACGTCTTTTTGAAAGCGGCGGATGAGCTAGGAGCTTCGCCGCAGAAATCCCTCGTTTTAGAGGATTCCTATAACGGAGTGCGTGCGGGATTTGCAGGAGGATTTTGCACTGTCATGGTCCCCGATCTCTCTGAGCCAACAGATGAGATGGAAAGATTGGCCACGGCAATAGTTTCGAGCCTAAATGACGTTACCGATATGCTGGCAAATGGGGCGCTGGGGTAAGCATGTCAAATGAAAGGGGCTGTCGAGTGCTTCTCGGCAGCCCCTTTTTTCGATTTGCGGTATTTAGTGCTTTGCGCATAAATCAAAAAGGTATATAGTCGTCTATAAACAGGTACATAGACGTCTATATAAGTATCTGGAACGAAAACTCAACTCGAATTGCCGTAACCCGGTTGGAGGAATCATGGCAGTTGTAACTTCGACTGAGCTGATCCAGATTGCACGCAAGAACGGATGGCTCCTTCCCGCATATAACACGACGAACATGGAGATGACCTTGGGTATCCTGGATGGATTACAGAGGGCCGGGATGCCGGGTATTCTTCAGATCGCCCCTACTAACGTCAAACTGTCCGATTACGGCATGATCGCATCCATCGTAAAGGGCGCGGCGGAGGATTATATCGTTCCCACGTGTCTGCATCTCGATCACGGCAAGACGCTCGAGGACGTACGCCAGGCGGTCCAGGCTGGCTTCACCTCTGTCATGATTGACGGTGCCGCGCTTTCCTTTGAAGAGAACATTCGCTTCTCGCGCCAGGCGGTCGACTATTGCCATTGCTATGGCGTGCCCGTCGAGGCGGAGCTTGGCGCCATCAAGGGCAAGGAGGACGATCATGTTTCCGAGGCGGATCTTAAGACCGACCCGAATCAGGTTTGTGAGTTCGTAGAGCGCACGGGCTGTGATTTGCTGGCCGTGTCCATCGGTAATGTTCATGGCCTCGAAGATGAGCCGCGCATCGATTTGCCGCTGCTTGAGAAGCTTGCAGAGGTATCTCCGTGTCCCCTCGTTCTTCATGGCGGCTCGGGAATTCCCTACGAGACCATCCATGCGATGCAGCCGCACAAGATGTCCAAGATCAATATTGCAAGCGACCTGCGTAAGGCCTACATCACAACTGTTGGCAAGGCGTATGAGGCAAACAACAATGAGCACAATCTTGCCAAGGTGCTAATCGATGCTCGAGAAGCCGTTGCGGCCGTTGCCTACAAAACGACCCGCGCCATTAACGGCATCGCTGAGTAAATCGGAATTATGGATATGGATGAGGCGATAATGGGCGCGCTCTACCTTGGTGTCGATGTTGGCACGTCATCGGTGAAGCTTACGTGCATTGATGAAAGCGGAAAAGTTGTCGCAACTGCAAGCGAGGCTTACGAATGCTCTGAGCCTCATCCCGGTTGGAGAGAGATCGAACCCGGGATATGGTGGGATGCCGTTTGTTCGGCGTGCGCCTTGCTTGGGGAGAAGGTCGACCTGTCTCTAATTAAGGGCGTTGGGGCCACCGGGCAAATGCATACGACGGTGCTGGTTGATGCTGCTGGGGTTCCGACATGTCCGGCGATAATGTGGAATGATCAACGCACGATTGACACTGTTTTTGATGAGAAGCAGTGGGCGCTAGCTGTAGGTCTTCCTCAGGTTGCCAGCTTCCTTTCAACTGGGGTTCCGGCAATGAACCTTGCATGGATGGCTAAAAACAACCCAGCAGCTCTTTCCAAGAGCGAGGTATTCCTTTCGGTTTCGGATTGGATCGCTCTCAAGTTTGGCGGACATCCCGGCATGGACTATTGCGGAGCGTCGACAACGGGGCTTTTCGATAATAAGAAGCAAACTTGGATTGACGAGGTTTGCGAGCATTTTGGGGTTCCCGAGTCGTTGCTTCCCGCTGTCGAGCCTTCCGACAAGGTTATCGGGGTCGTTAGCGGAAGGGCTTCGGCTGAGACGGGAATTCCCGCAGACGCTTCGATTGTAAGGGGAACGGGTGATAATCCTGCGGCGGCGATTTGTACGGGCTGTCTCCTGGAGGGCATTCCCACCATTTCGCTTGGCACAAGCGGTGTGCTGATGTATTCGGCCGAAGGGGTTGAACTTCCAGATGTCGGTAAGCCCGTATTGTTTAAATGGGGTAATACCCTTAAGACGCAAGTTCAGCTCAGTATTAGGTCGTGTGGCGGAGCTAAGGAGTGGTGGTACGGGCAGATTCTAGACAGCGACTCCTACGATCTCGAGGACAAGGCCGTTGAGGATCCTTTCTACGAAATGAGGGACCTCATGTTCTATCCGCATCTGTCGGGGGAAAAGGTCTTGCACGGTTGCCCGTCGGTTCGAGGTGCCTTTTTGGGGCTTGACCTTGACACGACGCGTTCGGAGCTTGAGAGGGCACTTATGGAGGGCACGGCATATGCCCTCAGGGAACTCAAGGAATCCGTGAACCATTCGCAAGAGTGGTTCGGTATCAGGCTTGTTGGCGGAGGGGCTAAGAACGATTTTTGGGCGCAAACGCTCTCAAACGTGTTGGGAATCGATTTAGTGCGCATGGAATCGTCCGGTGCCGGTCAGGGCGCGGCATTGCTAGCGCTTTCAGCTTCTTGCGGACAAGATTTGGCCGATGTTGCCGCCGGGGTCTGCAAAAGGCTAGATTCCGTTGGAAAAAGCGACAAAGTCCACGAGATATACAATGTGCGTTTTGACAGGTATATGCGCATATTTAAGGCATTAGAAAACATCTATGAGCTAAAGAGCGCATAGCCGTTTGCCCTAAAAAACCAACCAGTCACCGAAAGGAATGCAAGGGCAAAACCCAGAAGGCGGTCACTTTGTAATATATAGACGACCGTAGACAACCATGAGCGTATATGGCCGAATGAAAGGGGAGGAGCGGGCGCTCAGGTAGGACGATAGCAGTAACGAACATCAATTAAGGAGAATGAAAATGGGAGCAGTAAACGATTTCCTTATCTTCCTTGCGGAGGGCTTTACCGGCCTTTTTAATGCTGCGGGCGAGCAGTTTGCCTCGTTTATCACGGGCATGATCCCCATGCTGATTTGCCTGATCCTTACGATCAAGGCAATCATCCAGCTGATTGGCGAGGAGCGCGTTTATGGGTTCATGAAGAAGTGCACCAAATATGCAGTTCTCCGCTATACCCTCATTCCATTCCTTTGTACCTTCTTCCTCTGCAACCCGATGGCGTACACCTTTGGTGTGTTTGTCGAGGAGGACTACAAACCCGCATTCTACGATGCGGTCGTGTCCATGATGCATCCCATCGTCGGTCTTTTCCCGCACGCCAACTCGTCCGAGCTTTTTGTTTGGCTTGGCATCTCGGCTGGCTACGAGGCACTGGGAAAGAACTCCTCTGAGCTTGCTATCCGTTTCCTCGTCGTTGGCCTGATCGTTTGCCTGATCAAGGGCATCGTCACCGAGAAGCTGTACCTCATCATGAAGAAGCGCAACGAAGCTAAGCTTGCCGCCTAGTAGTTCAGCGCAAAAGGAGAGTCTAGATCATGAGTGAATTCAAAAGCGTAAAGGCTTCCCACGGCGGCAACGGTTGGGGCGGCCCCCTTATCATTACCCCCACGGCCGAAAAGCCCTATGTTCTGAGCGTGACCCTGGGCGGAATCAGCCCGGTTGCCCTTCGCATCGCGGAGCTTACCGGCGCCGAGGCGCACGACCAGTTTAAGGACCCGATTGAGACCGATCAGGCGTGCGCTGTTGTTATCGACTGCGCTGGCGTGGCCCGCTGCGGCACTTATCCCAAGATGGGCCTTAAGACGCTGAACATCAAACCTGGTTCCCCGTCTGGCCCTCTGGCTCAGTTCATCACCGAGGATCTCTTCGCGTCTGATGTCAATCCCGACTGCATCGCTCTTGTCGATGCCGCGGATGTTCCCGCTGAGCCGGTAAAGACCGAAAAGGCATACGAGGAGACGACGAAGGAAAACGTTCACGCAAAGATTGCCGAGGGACGTGCCGAGATTGCGTCCAAACAGTCTAACGGGTTTATGGACGTTGTCTCTAAGATCGGCACCGGCGTTGGTCGCGTCATCAGCATCATCTATCAGGCTGCACGTGATACCGTGAATGACGTTATCCGCAACATCATCCCCTTTATGGCGTTTGTCTCGGTGTTGATCGGCATTATTAACTACACGGGTTTCGCGAACGTTCTCGCCGGCGTTCTCACTCCGCTTGCGGGCTCGCTGCCCGGCATGCTGGCAATTGGCATGTTCTGCTCAATCCCGTTCCTTTCGCCATTGATCTGCCCGGGCGCAATCATCGCTTCTGTGCTTTCTGTCCTTGTTGGCAACCAAATCGCCAACGGCACGATTCCCGCCAACTTTGCCCTTCCCGGCTTCTTTGCCGTCAACTGCCAGGTTGGTTCTGACTTTGCTCCCGTTGGCATGACTCTCATGGAGGCAAAGCCCGAGACGATCGAAATCGGTTACCCTGCATTCCTGTTTGGCAAGCTGATTACCACCCCGATCCAGATTATTCTCGCCTACGTACTGTCCTTTGGCCTGTAAACTGAATGCTTTAAGAGGGAAAGGCCCGCTATGCTCAACGCGCTCATTACAATAGCCTTCTTTATTCTTGTATGGCTTGCAGGAACATTCACCCAGTATCGCTATTGGAAGAGGGTGCGTGTTCTCATCCATGAGCGCGCTCGCGATCATGAGGGATACTTGGGCACGGGTATGTGCAAGGTGAGTTTTAGCCGAAAGGCGTTTGTGATGATCCTGACTGATCATGACGGCGTGATTAACGGTTGCTATGAGCTCAAAGGGCTTTCCCTCAAACCGGAGTTTTCGGAGATGAGCGAGATGTTGGGGTTGAATATCGAGACCGCCCTTGACCATCTGGCCAACGAAAGCTATCACGATGCTTTTGCCCAGGCTATTCGTGTTATCGACAGGTCAATGACTGCGCCTGCAGCGTAACAAAGATAGGAGAAATCAAATGTACAAGGTTAAGGTCACTGAGATCGGCTCGTTTGTTGAGGAGCTTCTCAACGAGAAGATGGTGGTCCTGTTTGGCCCGACCGCTCCTGCAGAGTTGCGCGACATCTGCGTCGTTCACGATGGAACTCCTACAGAGGATAACGTGCTTGCTGAGGGCGGCACCATTTCCATCGGCGATCAGGTCTACACGATTAAGGAGTTTGGTGAAGCTGCGAACGAGAACATGGGAGGGCTCGGTCATCTAACCATTGCGTTCGATGGCGAGCGAGAGCTGCTTCCTGGAACGGTTCTCGTGACACCAAGCGTGCTTCCCAAGCTGGAAACCGGCATCGAGATTAGCTTCAACGGCTAAATCGCTCGGTATGGCAGGCCATGTATTAGTCGGAAAGGACGTGTTCTCATGAAACGTTCCGATTTAAAACTGCCACTTTTCACAGTCAGTCCTAAGACCTATTTGCTTGCGGACGATTCAATTGCAGCGGCTCATCTTACGGATGAAATCGCAAAAGATCGAGATCATTCGATTTTTTGGACTGCTCCTGTTCCCGAGCTCTGCGCAGTTGCGAAGGATTTGAAATTTGCAATTCCCACAGCGCAGCATGCCGATCTTGTCGGTGACGGAAAAGGAATGGGACTGACACCTCTTGAGTCGCTTAAGAGCGCGGGAGCTCAGGCTGTCTTTCTAAATCACACGGCACACCCCCTGACTGTTGATAAGTTGGCGGCAACGATCGATCGCGCTCGTGAGCTTGAGATTCTAACCATTGTTGCAGCCGATAGCGTGACAGAGTCCAAAGCGGTCGCGGCGATGGACCCGGACGTGATTCTTTGCGAGCCGAGCAGCCTTGTGGGAACCGGCCATACAAGCGGCGATGATTACATCGCGGAGACCATCGCTGCCGTAAGGTCCATCAATCCCGACATCGTTATCATGGAGGGAGCGGGAATCAGGTGTGGAGGCGACGTTCGTCGCTTGATTGGACTTGGCGCGCAAGGCACCGGCATTTCGAGTGCCCTGGCGATTACGGATGACAGGGCAGCGTTGCTTACGGAGCTGTTTGACGCGCTGGACTAAAACCGTTTACAAAAAGGCGAACCCACGGGTTCGCCTTTTTGCGTTTTGGAATTATATTTGGCGTAATGCCGCCGTTCTCAAGAGCTTTAATGGCGACGCTGAAAAACGGTGCCAAGCTGGAACCTGCTGGATTTAAGCCATACGCGCGCATATTCAATTGCAGAGTCATTGTCCAAGTAGACTGTTTGAAGCTGCTGAAGAAGCGGGGACTGCGTAGAGAGACCGAGCGCATCCGCGCGTTGGGTATCCGCGAGCTTTGCCACAAAGGAGGTCTTTGAGTATTCGATCTGGTGGCCTGAGAGCCGCTCGATTATTGCAAAGAGACCTTCGTTAACAAAGTCGGCTGTTTCAATACCTGGGACAAGCGCCATATTGATGTTGTTTTCGATGAACATCACAGGTTCACCCTCAACGCTGCGCACTCGCTCGAGATGAAGGTAGTCAGAACCTTCGACAATACCGAGATGTCTGGAAATATCCTCGTCCGACTTACGAATTTCGCAATCGAGAATGTTTGTTTCGAAAGAAAGGCCTTGCTCGATTAGAGATTCGGAGAAAGAGATAAGACCCTCTGTAAGGGGGAAAGAGATGTCTTTTGACTTAACGTAAGTTCCCTTTCCCTGAATTTGCTCAAGCAGGCCCTCATCAACAAGCTTGGAAATGGCCTTTTTGATGCTGCCGCGGCTGACGCCGAGCGTACTCATGAGCTCAACTTCCGACGGGATTTTGGATGCTTGCTCCCAAGCTCCTGAGGCGATGTTCTCGCGCAGATAGTCGACCACCTGCATATAGATGGGGGTGGGACAATCCTTTTTAATATGTGAGTTGTTGACGCGATTGGTCACAGTTTCTCCTGATTACTTTGAAGCAAAATTACCTTCATTTTACGTTGTTTTGCTTCGATTAACTTATCGAGATTGTGATTGCAAAGAATAAATCACGTATTTAGTGTAAGGCTTCTGCTGCTTTGGCTGCCTGTCTGGCGTTTGCCTTCTACTCTTCATCGACAATACGGGTATCTTGGAGAGATGGCCCCATGTCACTGAAATGCGCCGTAGGAGGCAAGAATTAGCCTCCCGTGCGCGTCGGTGACAAACGATGCGGGCGTGGCCCCGGTTGAACCTACTCTCCGGCGGTCTGGTTGCGGCCGGTGGCGTAGTCGATCTGCACATGCGGCTGCAGGTTGTAGCAATATACGTGGAAGCAGAGGGCCTTGCCGTGGTCCTCGACCGATTGCGCCTCGAGGCGCACGCCGCGGCAGACAAGTTCCTCCTCGTTGTACATGGGCGTGACGCGATAGAGAACATGGTTGCCCGTATCGCGAATATAGTTGAGAATCTGCTCTTCAAACGGTAGCATGCCCGTCTCGTTGAGATAGCGCGTGCCGGTGAGGAGATTCTTACGGTTGGCGTTTTCGCCGCAGAGCGACCAGGCGATAAGGTGGCAGCGGTTGTAGAGGCTCTGGCCCGGAATAAAGTCGTAGCGCTGCTGACGCCATCCAGCGGGATGGATACGCGAGATATCGCCGCGCTCGCCTTGACCGAGTGATTCGGGGCCCACGCAGGCGAGCGCTTTGCGGGTGCGGCCCAGGCTGTCGAGCTTGGAGATTTTCTTAAAGCAGCCCTCTTCTGTAGCGCGCTCGTATTCATCGAGCGTGAATAATGGTGTGCCGAGCGGGTGCGTGCTGTCGGCGCGCAGGGCAACATAGGGGTTACCCGCGTAGTCGGGAATGCTGCTGAGGTATACGCCGCGGGCGCGGTTGAGGTTGGGGTTTTCCACCTCGTCGATGGGGGTGGCGGCACTATCCGCGGAGGCAACGTTGCCGTTGGTGTCGGTTGCGGCGGAATCGGAGCCATCGCCAGAGTCTTGGCTATTTTGAGAGTCCGAGGAGCTCGCTGTTCCTGATTCGAGCCGGGCAACCAGGTCTGCTTCGTCGTCGGTGCGGTTGGGGCTCTCGCTTTGCTTCTCGGCCAGAGCCGCCGCCTGCTCGTCGCTTTGCGGCGAGAGCAGCTTGGGCGCCCCGTCGAGCGATCCCGTAAACAGCGCAAACCCCAGCACCACGGCGGTGCCGATGGAAAGTACTTGCTTGTAGGCGGATTTGCGCGGCATTGAGGCTCCTGGATGGACGGTTCGGAATCTACCAGTCTAGCAGGAGCCGCCGAGGGTCGTTCTATCGAACAAATACTCAAGATTTGGGATAGATGCTACTGATTAATTTGTCCCGCGGTCTAGATCGAGGTGGAGTCGAGCCAGTTGAGCTTGCACTCGAGAATGCGCTGCTCGCCGGGTTCGCTGCTGCCGTCAAGTAGGGCGAGCAGCATCTCGGCTGCTTCGCGACCTTCCTGGTCGACGGGCTCGATGATGGTGGAGACGGTCGGTGTGGTGAGATTAGTCCAGTCTTCGCAGTTGAGTCCCAAAAGGCCGATTTGCTGCGGAAGCAGATGGGCCATGGGCTGAAGTGCCTTGTAGACGCGGGGGAGCGCCCATTGGTTTTGGACAAAGATGAGCGTACGCTTGGCGGGATTAAACTTGAATTTAAAGTACTCGGTAAGCTCGTTGATTGACGGCTTGTTGGGATCGATGGGAATCGCTTTGTAGAGCTGCCCATTCGCGGCCAGCGCCTCGGCATACCCCTGAAAACGCTCCATCCGGGTGCGCATCTCGGTCATGTTGGCGGCAATGGAAAAGAAGTCTTCGTAGCCGGCGTCGAGGAGTGCCTGTGTGGCGTTGTACACGCCGTCGTAAAGGTTGGTTTTGATCCAGCTGGTACCTGGGCTATAGATGGCCGCATCGAAAAAGACGACCGGCTTGCCGGCGCGCTTGATGCGGTTGTGGACGGCCTTGAAATTTGCCGTGGGCTGGATGATAAAGCCATCGACGCCCAGCGAGAGCATCTTGTCGACGTACATGAGCTCGGTCTCGGGGTTAAAGTTGCTCGTGCAAACGACCGTCTGGTAGCCCGCGGGGAGCATGACCTGCTCCATGCCATTGAGAACGAGCCCCGCCCATTTGTTGGTGTTATCCAAAATGATGATGGCAATGACATGGGTTTGCTTGCCGGTGAGCGTCTGCGCTTGGGCGTTGGGAACGTATCCGAGTTCCTTAATGACGCGCGCGATTTTGTTCTGAGTCTTTTCGCTAAGCTTTTCTCGTTTGTCGTTGAGGTAATACGAGACGCTTGCCGTCGAGGTTCCCGCCTCTCGAGCGACGTCTGCGATCGTAACGCGCTGTTTTGCCACAGCGACTCCTTCCGACAGATGAGCATTTTCCAACATGATGACTTTGAGTCTTGGTGAGGGATACGCTTCGGTGAGCGACCTTTTCCTTTCATATGAGTATGCAACAAATGCGGTATACGGGTGGGGTCGAAATTTGTGACCGGCATGCGCATCTGCCGTCTACCGAGAAAATCAAATACTTCTTGACTTTTGAAATCGAGGGTAAAATCGCAGGATTCATTTTTGGTTAAACGCATAACTAAATCGCATAACTAATACCCTGACCTGCGCGTTTACCGAATTGAGCTGGTTTAATCAATGCCAGCACCCTATATTAGTCTTGTCGAAAAGACAGCAAGTCCAAACGGCAGGGGATGCTCCGGAGGCCTCCGCAAACGGTGTCTTGCGCACGCAACTCTATGAAAAGAGGGAAGCAATGAAGATCGTAGGCGTTGCCGCCTGTACCGTGGGTATCGCCCACACGTATATGGCCCAGAAGGCGATTCAGGATGAATGCGCCGCCCGTGGCATCGAGTGCAAGGTCGAGGCTCAGGGTGGCCTGGGTATCGAGAATGAGCTCACGCAGGAAGACGTGGACTCCGCCGACCTGGTCCTGGAGTCCGTCGACGTGGGTGTCGAGAACGAGGACCGTTTTGAGCAGAAGATGGCCGAGGGCAAGTTCCTGAAGGTCGGTACCTCGGATGTAATCGCCGATCCGGTCAAGATCATCGACCAGGCTGTTGAGATTATCAAGGCGACGGGTGGCGCCGTTGACGCGCCCAAGGCCGAGGCCAAGGCAGAGAAGAAGGCCGTCTCCGCTGCCCCGCAGGCCCCGACACCGGCGTCCAAGCAGTCTATCTTTGCCGATCCTGGCAAGACGCTGCTCAATGCATTCAATACCGGCGTTTCCTATTTTATCCCCATTGTCGTTATCGGTGGCGTGTTCCTCGCCTTCTCGTTGGCATCCGGTACCGCCGGCGCCAATGGCATGGAGGTTACGAATCCGCTGATGGTGAGCCTTAACACCATCGGCATGGCCGGCATCTCCATGATGATTCCGGTGCTTGCGGCTTACATCTCCTACTCGATGGCCGGCAAGCCCGCGCTCGCCCCCGGTTTTGTCCTGGGCTACCTGGTCAACAACGCAGTCGTTACCCCTAACGGCAACAGCGTTTCGACCGGCTTCTTGGGCGCCATGATCATGGCAGTTATCTGCGGCTACTTTGTCCGCTGGATGAAGACCTGGAAGGTCAACAACACCATCCAGACCATCATGCCCATCCTGATCATCCCGATTCTGACCTCGCTTGTCCTGGGCATGGCCTATATCTACATCCTGGCCACGCCGCTTGGCTTTGTGATGGACTGGCTCACCGGCGTGCTCGGCAGCCTGCAGGGCGGTTCCGCAGTTGTCCTGGGTCTGGTCATTGGCGTTATGACCGCCTTCGATATGGGTGGCCCCATCAACAAGACTGCCTCGACCTTTACCATGGCTATCATGGCATCCGGTATCTATGGTCCTAACGGTATGTTCCGCGTTGCCGTCGCCGTTCCCCCGATCGCCTGTGGCCTCGCTGCGCTCATCGCCAAGAACAAGTTCGATGACGCCGACCGTCAGATGGGCATCTCCGCGCTGTTCATGGGCTGCATCGGTATTACCGAGGGCGCTATCCCCTTCGCGGTCAAGGACCTCGGTCACACCCTTCCCGGCATTTGTATCGGCTCTGCCGTGGGTGCGGCGCTTGCCGCCTTCCAGGGTATCGACTGCTACGTCCCGCACGGCGGCTTTATCGTCGCCCTTGCCACCAACAACGTCGCGCTGTTCTGCCTGGACATCGTGATTGGCTCCGTGGTCGCCGCTGCAATCCTGATTGCCATGAAGCCCACGCTCGATAAGCAGGCCAAGTAAACCTTTAAGGACTCCGGTTGTGCAGAGGGATGGATTTGACTCCGCACAACCGCCCCTACACAACAAAATCCATCTGCACTGATAGGGCCCGCATCTGGGTCCCAGGGAACTTTTGTCAAAAATCCTCTGGAGAAGGAGAACAAAATGTCCAACCTCACCATCCGCCAGGCCGTTCAGGGCATGCTCAAGCTGCAGGACAGCGGTGATCACGCAACCATGGTCGGCATTGGCCCCATGAGCCCCAACCTGATTCAGGCCGTGTTCGAGCTTGCCAAGGACGAGGATTTCCCGCCCATGTTTATCGCTAGCCGCAACCAGGTCGATATGGACGAGATGGGCGCCGGCTACGTCAACGGTTGGGACCAGACGCGCTTTGCCGCCGACATTAAGAAGGTTGCCGACGAGGTGGGTTATACCGGTCCGTACTACCTGTGCCGCGATCACGGCGGTCCGTGGCAGCGCGACGAGGAGCGTAACGCCCACCTGCCCGAGGACGAGGCCATGGAGCTCGCCCGCAAGTCCTTTGTCGCCGACATGGAGGCAGGCTTTGACCTGCTGATGGTCGACCCCACCAAGGACCCCTATCAGATCGGCAAGGTTATTCCGCTCGACGTGGTGCTTCGCCGCACGATCAATCTAATCGACTATCTTGAGCAGTACCGTCGCGAGCATAACCTGCCCGAGGTTGCCTATGAGGTCGGTACCGAGGAGACCAATGGCGGCCTGACCTCCACCGACAAGTACGAGGAGTTCATTTCTCAGCTGCAGCCCGAGCTCGAGAAGCGCGGCTGCCCCATGCCCACCTTTATCGTCGGCCAGACCGGTACGCTCACCCGTTGGACCGAGCAGGTCGGTCATTACAACTTTAAGAATGCCCGCGAGCTCGCCGACATGGCCAAGCGCTACGGCGTGGGCCTGAAGGAACACAACGCCGACTACCTGGACGACGCGACGCTGCTCGAGCACATCCCGGCACACGTGACCGCTTCCAATGTCGCCCCTCAGTACGGCACCGAGGAGACCCGCGCTTACCTCAAGCTCTGCGCTACCGAGCAGATTCTGGTCGACAACGGCCTGTGCGACGATCCCTCCGATCTGTATCACACGCTGCTGGTCAAGGCCATCAAGACCGAGCGCTGGCGCAAGTGGATGACCGGCGACGATGTCAACCTGCAGGTTGACGACATTCTGGCCGACGACGAGCTCAGCCTGAAGATTCTGGATGTCTCCGGCCACTACGCGTTCAACGATCCCGAGGTCAAGGAGCAGGTCGAGAAGCTCTATCGCAACCTCGCTGCCCAGGACATTGACGGCAAGCGCTTTGTGATCGAGCACATCAAGCGCCCGATCAAGCAGTACGTCGTCGGTCTTAACCTCAAGGGCGTCACGAGCCGCATCGAGAAGGCTCTCTAAGTAGCTTTTCCTACACGACGCCGGGCCTGGGGCATGTCCCAGCTGCAGGCCCGGCACATAGGACAAAGGGACATCCCCTTTGTCCTATTTTTTGAGTTTTGGATTCCTTAGAAGGAGTTTGCACCATGAAGTTCTTTATCGATACCGCCAACCTTGACGAGATCGCCGAGGCCAAGAGCTGGGGCTGCCTTGCCGGCGTCACCACCAACCCGTCCCTGTACGCCAAGACCGGCGGCAAGCTCGCCGACTTTGAGCCCCATATGCTCAAGATTGCCGAGCTCTGCGAGGGCCTGCCCGTGTCTGCTGAGTCCACCGCGACCACTGCCGAGGGCATGATCGAGGAGGGCAAGCGTCTTGCCGCCCTGGCTCCCAACATCGTGGTCAAGCTTCCCGTGTGCGAGGCCGGCCTCGCCGCCTGCCGCGCCCTGGCCGATGCGGGCGTGCGCGTCAACATGACGCTCGTCTTCTCGCCGACGCAGGCCCTCATGGCCGCCAATGCCGGTGCCCGCTACATCAGCCCGTTTGTCGGCCGCTTTGACGACATCGCCGAGGACGGCATCTCGCAGCTCGACAATGTCGTGACCTGCATCAAGAACTATGACTGGACCGGCAAGAACGTCGACGACACCGTCGAGATCATCACCGCTTCGGTCCGCACGCCCAACCACGTGACCCAGGCGGCTCTTCTTGGTGCCGACATCGCGACCGTGCCCATGGCCGCTCTCAAGAAGTGCCTGCATCACCCGCTGACCGACCAGGGCCTCGCCTCTTTTGAGGCTGACTGGCAGAAGGTCGTCGCTCAGGCTTAACGATCGGGTTTCCCTCGGCATCGCGCCATCCGGTGCCGGGGTTGTTCTCAAGAGAGGAATTCGTATGACCAACCAGGAGCTGGCGAAGGTCGCCAATGAGGTCAGGAAGGGTGTCGTGACTGCGGTTCACGCGGCCAAGTCGGGACATCCGGGTGGATCGCTCGGTGCAGCCGACATCATGACGTATCTGTACTTTGAGGAAATGAATATCGATCCTGCCGACCCTCACAAGGCCGATCGCGACCGCTTTGTGCTCTCCAAGGGTCACGCGGCGCCGGGCCTGTATTCGGTGTTGGCAAATCGCGGCTATTTTCCCGTCGAAGAGCTCGAGACGCTCCGCCATATTGGCAGCCGACTGCAGGGCCATCCCAACATGAACGATACCCCAGGCATCGATATGTCCACCGGCTCGCTCGGTCAGGGCATCTCTGCTGCAGTTGGAATGGCGCTTGCCGCTAAGCACTGGGGCGACAGCTACCGTGTCTACACGTTGCTGGGCGACGGTGAGTGCGAGGAAGGCCAGGTGTGGGAGGCGGCTATGTTTGCCGGCAACCATGCGCTCGACAATCTTGTTGCCGTCGTCGACCACAACGGCTTGCAGATTGACGGCACGATCGATGAAGTCAACTCGGCCATGCCGCTTGCCGACAAGTTCCGCGCCTTTAAGTGGCATGTGATAGAGCTAGCCGATGGCAACGACATGGCGCAGATTGAGGCGGCTTTCGCCGAAGCTCGCGAGGTGACCGGCGCGCCCGTCGCTATCATCGCCGAGACGGTGAAGGGCAAAGGCGTCTCCTTTATGGAGAACCAGGTTGGCTGGCATGGCAAGGCGCCCAATGACGAGCAGTTTGAGCAGGCCATGGCCGAGCTCGCGGCAGCAGGAGAGGAACTCTAATGGCAGAGGTCAAAAAAGTCGCCACGCGCGTAAGCTACGGCGAGGCGCTCGTCGAGCTGGGCAATGAGCGCGATGACTTTGTAGTGCTCGATGCCGACCTGGCCGCCGCCACACAGACCGGTAAGTTTAAGGCCGCTCACCCTGAGCGCTTCTACGACGCCGGCATTGCCGAGAGCAACTTGATGGGGCTTGCCGCCGGCATTGCGACCACGGGTCGCGTCGCCTTTGCGAGCACCTTTGCCATGTTCGCCGCCGGTCGCGCCTACGAGCAGGTCCGCAATTCCATTGGCTACCCACACCTCAACGTCAAGATTGGCGCCACCCATGCCGGCATTTCGGTGGGCGAGGACGGCGCCACGCACCAGTGCTGTGAGGATATCGCACTCATGCGCACGATTCCGGGTATGACGGTGGTCGTTCCCGCCGACGATGTCGAGGCTCGTGCCTGTGTGCGCGCCGCCTATGAGTTTGAGGGGCCGGTCTACATGCGCTTCGGCCGCCTGGCAACACCGGTCATCAACGATCACGAGGACTACGAGTTCAAGATCGGCCGCGGTGTTGTTGTACGGGAGGGCTCTGATGTCACGATCGTCGCGTGCGGTCTCATGGTCGCTGAGGCACTCGCTGCTGCCGAGGCGCTCGCTGCCGACGGCATCGATGCTGAGGTCATCAACATGCATACGATCAAACCGCTCGATGAGCGTTTGGTGGTTGCCAGCGCCAAGAAGACCGGTCGCGTGGTCACCGCCGAGGAGCATTCGATTATCGGTGGTCTTGGCGAGGCCGTTGCCTCGGTGCTCGCGGAGCAGCATCCAGTGCCGATGCGTCGCGTCGGCGTGCGCGATGTGTACGGCGAGTCCGGCCCTGCGGTCGATTTGCTGCATAAGTACGGTTTGGACGCCGACGGCATCGAAGCTGCGGTCAGGTCCGTGTTGTAAGGAAGGCTTTCCATGGGGTTTGTATCTGCCAACCAAGTGACGATCGGGTATACCGCCGCCTCGCGCGAGGACGCGCTGCATTATCTGTCCGAGCAGGCTGTTGAGCTTGGTTTTGCCGATGACGCGTCTGCTGTAGAGGCCGCCTTCATTGCTCGCGAAAACGAGGCCGAGACCGGCCTTGTCGCCGGCTTTGCCGTTCCGCATGCCAAAAGCGACGCGATCCATACGCCGGGCGTGGCCGTGCTCAAGCTGTCCGAGCCTGTTGAGTGGCCGAGCTTTGATGGCGTGCCCGTCGATGTGGCGCTCGCGCTGTACGTGCCCGCCGGCGAAGCGGGAACCACGCACCTGCGTCTGCTCTCCAAGGCTGCCGTGATGCTGATGGATGCTGGCTTCCGTGACAGGGTGCGCGAAAGCACCGATCCTGTCGAGATTGCCGAGCTCATCAACGCCGGGCTCGAGGGCTAGGTTTAACCTGCCCGCTCAATCAATCGATCCTTCTCCAAGGAAAAGGGCCGCAACGCCATGCGACGTTGCGGCCCTGTTTGCATTTCCCCAGATAAAACCTGCCAAAATAAACCTGTCCCTTTTTAGCAGGTCTGCGGGCCAATGACCGCCAAACGGAGTTGCGGTGGAATAGTTCCTGTTTTGGCCCGATAGGCCGCAAAACGGGAACTATTCCACCGCAACTTATCGGGATACGCTACTGGTTCATGTTGCCGTGGATGTAGGGGGTGACCTCGGGGGAGATGTGGGCGCAGCCCAGCTCGCGCAACGCGGACTCGATGGCGGCGGGCAACGGGGTCTTGCCCTCGCCGTCGACGGCAGCACCGCCGAGGGCGGCGATCTTGGCGACATCTGCGGGCGCGGCCTCGATATGCATGTAGCCGCCGACCAAGCGCGCGCGTACCTGCGCCAGGTCGAGATCGTGCAGGTAATCCTCGCAGGCGCGAATCAGGGAGACCTTCTCGCGCGTAAGCTCCTCGCCCGTGGGGACGCGCGTGGCAAGACAGGCTCCCGCCGGCAGGTTCCAAACGGGATAGCCCCATGCGCGCAACAGCTCGCGCTCTTCGTCCTTGGTAAAGCCGACCTCCATAAGAGGGGAGCGTACACCGAGCTCTTCTGCGGCGCGCATGCCAGGGCGGTAGTCACCGCGATCGCTTGCATTGCTGCCATCGATGACGGTGGAAAAGCCGAGCGACTTGGCGTGGTTGACGATGGCGGTAAAGCCGGCCTGCTTACAGTGGTAGCAGCGATTGGCATCGTTGCAGGCTACTTGGGGGAGCTGCAACTGATCGACCGAAAGATTGAGCACAGGGAGCTTAAAATGCGGCTCCTCATTGGCTTGCCCGTCAACGGACCGCTTAAACGAAGCCTGTTCAGGCGTGCCGATGAGCGGCGTGGTGAGGTGAACGAGAAGCGTGCTGGACGGCATGATGCGGGCGCAGACCGCGGCTAAAAAGCTGCTGTCGACGCCACCGGAAAAGCCGATGGCGACGCGTCCGTATGCCAAAAGCAGCTGTTCGAGCGCTGCGAGTTTGTCCTGAAGCTCCTCTGCAGGTGCGGTGGTGTCTGAAAGCATGAAACGTTCCTTACCAATATGTACTCGGTCGAAAACTATAATCCTACCGAGCTGCTTGTCATAAGATTTCTACCTATGTAACGAAAGCGCAATATGGTATATACGTTATATACCAGTTGCTAAATGCGGTAGAGTTGCGGCAATGAGACAGCGAGAGTCGATGGGGGACCGATATGATCAAGGCTGTTATTTTTGACATGGACGGAACGCTGGTCGATACCGAGCGTCTGGGCATCAAGGCATGGAAAGCGCCCGCTGCTGAGCTGGGGCTCGCGATTGATGATGCGCTGATCCATCAGTTTATCGGTCGCACGCTGCCCGATGTTATGGACATCCTTGAGGTGCATTACGGCAGCAGAGAAACCGCCGAGGCGATCTATCGTCGTCACAAGGAGATTCGCGACGAGATGGTCAAGACCGAACTGGAACTTAAGGCCGGTGCCGCCGAGTGCCTGGACGAGCTGCTGACTGCGGGCTATCACGTGGGCCTTGCGACGTCATCGCGCCATGTCACGGCCGAGCGCAACCTTAAGATGGTTGGTCTCTTTGACAAGTTTGAAACGGTAACGTGTGGCGAGGACGTCGTGCACGGCAAGCCCGACCCCGAGATGTATCTGCTCGCTTGCGAGCGCGTTGGCTTTGCTCCCGAGGAATGTGCCGTGGTCGAGGATTCGCGCAACGGCTGCGTCTCGGGCATCACGGCCGGCTGCCATGTCTTTGCCGTCCCCGATATTGTGCCGCTGCCGCAGGACGTGGTGGATGGCTGCGAGGCCGTGCTCGATTCGTTGTTCGACCTGACGGCGGCGGTCAAGGCCGTGCGCTAGACAATTGCACGCGAGTCGCCATGCCCCGCGCCCGATCCCGCAGGACGGTGACGGTAACGGCGCCTGCGTGGAGGCGCTGACGCAGTCAGCCCCTCTTATCTCGCCAAGACTGCAGTTTTGGCCGATAAGAGGGGCTTTGTGCTTTAAATAATCGAGGCAGCCGCCTTGGCAAGGGGTTGGCGGGGGGCTTTGGGCGTTACGAGTTACTCCAAGAGCCAGTCGATTACGTTGCGCTTGCGAACTCCTTCGTAGTTTGCGTCAGCAAATAGTGTGTCGAGCGTAAGAAGCGTCTTGGGATAGTTGTCTCGGACTTTCTTAAAGGGGGCCAACTCGCGGTTGAGGGTGGTTTCGTCGAGCGTGGTGGCTGAAACCTGAAAATAGGCCGTCTCGTCTGAGCCTAGGGCAACAAAATCGATTTCCCCATCATCGATATCGCCCACGTAGACGTCGTATCCGCGGCGTAGAAGCTCGAGATAGACGACATTTTCGAGAATATGACCGATGTCGCTGCTCTGAGTTTTGACGAGGGCGCCTCTAAGTCCAAGGTCTACGGCGTAGTATTTGCCGTTTGTTGTAAGAAGCTGTCGACCGCGTACGTTGTAGCGCGGCGCTGAATACAGCACGAGAGTGTCTGTTAGCCCTTTGAGGTACTTGGCGACGGTTTTCTGGTCAGTTTTGTTGCCGTTGGACGAGAGCGCGTCGGAGATTTTTTTAACCGAGATTCGACTTCCGACGTTATGAAGTAGGAACTTGGTGATATCGCGCAGTGTCGAGACGTCCGAGACCTTCAAGCGTTCGATAACGTCGCGTATGACTATGGTGTCGTAGAGACTCATAAGGTAATCGCGCGCCTGGGAGCCCTGGATACCCGTTTCGGCGATAAAGGGAAAGGAGCCCCGGGTGATGTACTCGTCAAACAGCTGGGTAGGAGCCTTTCCGCCATTGGTTTTTGCCGAGCAAAACTCTTTAAAGGAGAGGGGCAGCATCTTGAGCTCTATGTAGCGACCGGATAGTAAGGTTGCCAGCTCGCTCGAGAGCAGATAGGCGTTGGAACCGGTTATGTAGAGGTCGACATTGTCCCTGATAAATAGGGTGTCGACGGCTTTTTCGAAGTGCTCGACATACTGTATCTCGTCCAGAAAAACGTAATTCATCCTATCGGGGACGAGTCTGGCGGAAACGTAGTCGTAGAGTGCTCTATACGACGTAAGAGACTCGAACTCCAGATCTTCAAAGTTGAGGGATATAACCTGGGCATCTGTGGTTCCATGGTCGCGCAAATGACCACGGTAAATCTCGAATAGCTTCGATTTGCCAGACCTACGCACGCCCGAAACGACCTTGATGACGTGTGAGTCTTTCCACGAAATGAGCCAGTCGAGGTACTGTTTGCGATCAATCAGATTCATGAAACCCCTTTCTTGGCGAGAAAAAACTGGAGCAAAATCAATACTTATAGGAAATATCTAAAAATATGGAATTGAGTCTATTTTAACAAAAAAGGCAATGAAAAATGGATTACATTCCATAAATATCCGTAGCCGCAGATCCGGCTAAACGGGGAGGGAACATGGGGCCAGCAAAACGCCGCAGCGGGACTGTTCCCGTTGCGGCGTTTTTTTTGTTACAGGTAGGCGCCCAGGTTGATGTCGGTTATTGGGGCCGCGGATGGGCCCGTCGGGTGCTGCTCGGTCTTTTGGGTGCTCACACGTTCGAGCAAGAAGGGGCGCACGAGCTCCTGACGGTTAATGTCCTCGGCGGCCGTGGCCGTGGTGACGGTGCGCGCGGCGGAGCCGATGCGGACTCGTTTGGTCTTGGTGGCAGGTTTATCCTCGATTTGCTCCATCAGCAGTTGGACACCCTTGCGGCCAATCTCGTAGCCCGGGGGCGCTACCGTAGTGAGCGGGACCGATCCGCTCCAAGCGAGCGGGTTGCCATCGCAACCTGCTACGCGTACTTGCCCGGGTACAGAGATGCCCTTGTCGACCAGCGCCGAGATAACGCCCGAGGCCAACACGTCGGTCAGGCCGACGACAAAATCGGGGCGCTCGTCAGCAGGGCGCTCGGCAATCTGGGCACCGATACTGTAGCCGTCGGCTGCGGTATTCCATTCGCCGGCGTCGATGACCTCAATTTTGATATCGGGATGCAGGGCAAGTGCCTTGTGGATGCCAAGGACGCGCAGAGTGAGCTGCATGAATGCTGCTCGACCCACAACGACAATATGGCGTGCGCCGCGGGCGATGGCGAGCTCGGCGATAATGCGCCCCTGTGCCTCGTTGTCGGCGGCCACGTAGTAACCGGGTTCTGAACAATGGACGTCCAGATGGACGATCGGCACGGGCATTTTAGTCATGGCCGGGTGCCAGTCGGGGGATGCCATGGGCTGAACCATGACGCCGGACATCTGCGTGCCCATAAAGTAGCGCAGGTAATGATCCTCGAGAATATCGTCGTTATCGGCATTGGCGATGAGCAGATCGTAGCCGTGCTTGCGGGCCTCGTTGTGGGCGCCGCTGGCGATTTGGAGCGAAAAGCCGTGGTCGAGACGGGGGAGCACCAGGCCAAAGGACTTGGTGGCGCCGCCCGCGAGCTGACGAGCGCTTTGGTTGGGCAGGTAGCCCAGGCGATTGATGGTCTCGTTGATGAGCCTGAGGGTCTCGGGGCGCAGCTTTTCGGGGTGGTTGAGCGCGTTGGAAACCGTGCCCAGCGAAACCCCGGCCTCGCGCGCGACGTCGCTGATTTTTACCTTTGCCATAGCGGCCCCTTTGATGCGTTTTAAGTATACGCCAGATTGTAGCATCCCAAACCAACCAAAAAGTGACAGGTTTATTTTGGCAGGTTTTATCTGGGGAAACGCCGTTGCCAGCGCGACCACCACAAAGGTGCCTGTCCCCATTGTGGCGGTTTGGACCGGCTGGGCATGTGTGCATCGGGTGGTATCTAAGTTGAGATACCACATCTGGTATATCAGCTTGCGCCTGCGTGAGTACAATACTCGAACGTTATGCGTCTCAGCGCCCCTTGTGCGTGGACGTCTTGCAGTCACGCGAACGAAGGGATTTATCCTATGTGCGGAATCGTCGGCTACACCGGCTCTGATATTGCAAAGAACATCCTGGTCACGGGCCTCAAGCGCATGGAGTATCGCGGCTATGACTCCTCGGGCGTCGCGCTCGAGGTGGGCGAGGGCGCCGCGGCGCACCTCGACGTCATCCGCCGCGTGGGCAAGGTCGCGGGCTTGGAGAGCGAGCTTTCCAACATTGACAGCGACGCTACCTGCGGTATCGGCCACACCCGTTGGGCCACCCACGGCAGGCCCTCCGTCGTTAACGCTCACCCCCACACCAGCTGCGACGGTCGTATCGCCATCGTCCACAACGGCATCATCGAGAACTTCGCCGAGCTGCGCGAAGAGCTGGAGGGCCGCGGCCACCACTTTAAGAGCGAGACCGATACCGAGGTCTTCGCGCATCTGATCGAAGAGGCTTATGCCGAGACGCACGACCTGATGGCCTCCGTGCGCGAGGCTTGCACCCACGTGGTCGGTGCCTATGGTCTGGCCGCCGTGTGCGCTGACGAGCCCGGCGTGATCGCCGTGGCCCGCAAGGATTCCCCGATCGTAGTCGGCGTGGGCGAAACCGGCTCCTATGTTGCTTCCGATGTCATCGCGCTCATCGACGCCACCCGCGATGTCGTGGTGCTCGAAGACGGTCAGTTTGCCAAGCTCACGCCCGCGGGCGTCGAGTACACCGACGAGGCCGGCAACGTTATCGAGCCCAAGGTCACCCACATCGACTGGGACCTAGACATGGCCGAAAAGGGTGGCTACCCCGACTTTATGCTCAAGGAGATCCACGAGCAGCCTCGCGTTGTGCGCGACACGCTGGTCGGTCGTATGACGCCGGCCGGCGAGCTCGACATCGACGAGCTGGGCCTTTCGCTCGAGGAGCTCAACGACATCGACCGCGTCTACGTGATCGCCTGCGGCACCAGCTACCACGCCGGACTCATCGCCAAGAACCTTATCGAGGGTTGGGCTCGCATCCCCACCGAGGTTGAGGCGGCCAGCGAGTTCCGTTACCGCAATCCCATCATTACGCCGACGACGCTCGTCGTTGCCGTGTCCCAGTCGGGCGAGACGGCCGATACCCTTGCCGCCATTCGCGACGCGCGCATCAAGGGTGCCAAGGTCTTCGGCATCACCAACGTGGTGGGCAGCCCCGTGGCGCGTGAGAGCGACGGCGTCATCTACACCAAGGCCAACAAGGAGATCGCGGTCGCCTCGACCAAGAGCTTCATCGGCCAGGTCGTGAGCCTCACGCTTTTGGCTCTGCTGCTAGCGCAGGTCAAGTACCGCCTGACCACCAAGCAGGCGCGCATGCTGTTCCGCGAGCTTTCCGATACGGCCGAGCAGATCCAGTGGATTTTGGATACCCAGACCGAGGCCGTGCATGAGGCCGCCCTGCTGTGCAAGGACGCGCAGTCGGCGCTGTTCGTGGGCCGTGGCATGGGTGCCGCTATTTCCTACGAGGGCGCACTCAAGCTCAAGGAGGTCAGCTACCTGCATGCCGAGGCCTACGCCGCCGGCGAGATGAAGCACGGCCCCATTGCCCTGATCGACCCGGGCTTCCCTGTCATCGCTGTGGCCACCAAGAGTGCCACCTACGACAAGACCGTGTCGAACCTTATGGAGTGCAAGGCGCGCGGTGCCAAGGTCATCGTCGTTGCCACCGAGGGCGACGAGGAGATCAACAAGATTGCCGACTGCATCATCCGCGTGCCGGCCGTCCGCGACGTGTTCAGCCCCATCACGGCGAGCGTTCCGCTGCAGCTGCTCGCCCGCGAGGTGGCCATTCTGCGCGGTTGCGACGTTGACCAACCTCGAAACCTCGCCAAGAGCGTGACCGTGGAATAACTAATATTCCGCCGTTCTAACAACTAAGGCCCGGCTCCGCATCAAGACAGAGCCGGGCCTTGTTGCGTTTGCCCAGATAAAACCTGCCAAAATAAACTTGTCCCTTTTTGGCAGGTTAGCGGAGCTTGCTGGTCTCGAAGTACTTGGGATATTGGTCCAGGACCTCGGTCTGGTTGCGGAACATCATATGCAGGTGCTTGCTGACCAAAAAGCTCGCCTCGATGGGGTCGCGACCGGCGATAGCGCGGCGGATTTTCTTGTGCTCGTTAACAATCTCCTGATTGTCGAGCCTCTGCGTGGCGGCGCGCAGCCAGCGGAAGCGCTCCAGGTCGGCATTGGTCGCCTCGAGCCACGACCACACGGTGCTGCGGCACGCGATGTTAAAGATCATGCGGTGCATGAGGTTGTCGCTTAAAAAGAAGCCGATGCGATCCTCCTCGGCCATGGTCTTTTCCTGCAGCGCGATGGCTCGGTCGAGCTGCTCGATGCCTGCCGAGGTGGCACGGGCGCAGCACTCTACAATCACCTGCTTTTCCAGGTGTTCGCGAATGTAGCAGGCGCTCTCGGCAAGAGTGAGGTTGATGGGCGAGACATAGGTGCCGCTTTGGGGCACGGTACGCACCAGGCCCTCTTGCGCCAGACGCACCAGCGCCTCGCGCACAGGGGTGCGCCCCATATCCAGGTCGTCACAAAGCTGCTTGACACCCAGTTTTTCGCCCGGTTTGTAGTCCAGGTAGACGATTTTGCGTCGAATGGTGTGGTAGGACTGGTCCTGTAGGCTCGTTTCCTGCTCGCCGACGTGCATCGATTCTTCCATAGTGCCTCGCAACCGTTCTATCACACTGATATGTCAGCTGTTAATTATGCCGCGAATCGGCTCTCCGCGGTGGGTAATTCGACTGTTGCCCAAGAACTATTGCGGCATCTTGGTCTGTGTTTACGCATGGCTGTGCTCAACGTTGCCGTATCATAAGCCGTCGCAAACGTGAAATAGAAAGAAGGAATCCCATATGCAACTGGCAAATATCGTACGCGAGCGCTGGAAGGGCGTTTTGTTCTGCCTGATCATCGCCATTCCCGCAACGCTGCTCGGCAAGCAGATCGAGGTGGTCGGCGGGCCGGTATTCGCCATCCTCATCGGCATGGTTCTGGCACTTGTCTTTCCCAAGCATCGTCGTGAGCCGCTTGCCGCCGGCGTTACCTATACGTCTAAAAAGATCTTGCAGTATGCGGTCATCCTGCTTGGCTTTGGCATGAACCTCTCCCAGATTCTGTCCAAGGGCGCCCAGTCGCTGCCGATTATCGCGGCGACGATCTCGACCTCGCTTGTCATCGCCTTTGTGCTCTGCCGCGTTATGAACGTGCCGGGTAAGATCTCGACGCTTGTGGGTGTGGGTTCGTCGATTTGCGGCGGTTCTGCCATCGCCGCGACCGCACCCGTCATCGATGCCGACGATCGCGAGATTGCCCAGGCTATTTCGGTCATCTTCCTGTTTAACGTTATCGCGGCGCTCGTGTTTCCGACGCTCGGTGGTATGCTCGGGCTGACCAACGAGGGCTTTGGCCTGTTTGCCGGCACCGCCATCAACGACACCTCGTCCGTAACGGCTGCGGCGAGTGCTTGGGACAGTATGCATCCCGGTGCCAATGTGCTCGAGAGCGCCACGGTGGTCAAGCTCACCAGGACGCTGGCCATTATTCCCATCACGTTGGTCCTCGCATGCTGGCAGATGCATCTGGCGCGTAAGGCCGGCGGCGACGCCAAAAGCACGTTTTCGCTTAAACGCGCGTTTCCCATGTTCGTGCTGTTCTTTGTGCTGGCAAGCGTGGTCACCACGGTGTTTCAGCTTCCCACGTCCATTACGGCGCCCATCAAGGAGCTTTCGAAGTTCTTTATCGTGATGGCCATGGCGGCTATTGGCTTTAATACCGATATCGTCGAGCTGGTCAAAAAGGGCGGCAAGCCCATCGCGCTGGGCTTTTGCTGCTGGATTGGCATTGCGTGCATGAGCTTGGGAATGCAGCACGTGCTGGGAATCTGGTAGAGAAGTAGCTTATTCGCGTGCTGGTTGCTGGTTGCTGGTGAGCGCAAGCCTGCGGTGGAGCGATAGGAGCTCTTGCGGGTATGGCTTGTCCGCAGGTTTATAAGTCCCGAAGAGCTCTTATCGCCCCGCCAGGATGGCGATGCGGGGCAACACCTATACTCGCAGGACGGCGCTTTCTGCCCTATAGTGTTTGGTGAGCAATATCGTTCAATTTTGAAACACTCGGTCGTGCGACCGTCGGCGGTTGCACGTCGCCGCGGACAGGGGCAAATCATGGATAGCGATGCCAAGCTGAACATCTTGACCGAGGCCCTGGCTGCTGCCGGGGCCTCGGCATTGGCAATCGATGCGCGTGGGGACGTCGCGATTTCGACCATGAATGACGCGGCGCTTGAGCGGGATGTGGCAGCTTTTGTTGCCGAACGCCTCGACCGTATAGGAGACGGCGCGCGTCTGGTTATGGGGCGTGCGGGTACGCGCCTGAGCCTGACCGTTCGCCCCGCCGACAAAGAGGGCGGGGGCCTTTGGGTCGTCGTGGTCCGCGAGGTGCGCGGCGCCGCGGCGCACGCGGGCATCGAGTGGCTCAACGCCGACGAAGTTGAGGCCCGCTACGAATCGAGCGCGTACGGCATCGTTGAGGGGCCTGCCTCGGTGGCTGCGCCGGTCGCCGAGAGCTACGCGCGCGGTGTGCCCCTTATGCTCGAGGGCGAGCTGGGAACGGGTCAGGTCGAGATTGCCATGCGCCTCTATCTGGACGGTCCTTTTGTCGATCAGCCCTTTGTTGCCGTTGCGCTCGATGAGCTAACGGATCGCGGCTGGCGCCATCTGCTCAAAAGCGCCGAATCGCCGTTGTTCCAAACGGGGCTGACGCTTTGCATTGAGGGCTGGAACACGGTTGGCCCCCAGCGTCTCCGCGAGCTCGTTTCCACGATGGCCGACACCGCGTTGGCGACGCGCTGCCATGTGGTGCTGACGGCGAATGACATGCCGGGCGGCAGCGAAAGTGATCAAGCCGCCTTTGTGACCGAGCGCTTCGCCTGTGCGGTGAGCGTGGCGCCGGCAATCGTCGAGCAGGGAGCCACGTCGCAAAAGATTGCGCGCTATTTGGAATATCTCGCTGGTGCATTTGGGACGGCAGCGCCCACGCTGTCTGCCGCGGCGACGAAGGCGCTCGATGCTTACCGCTGGCCGCGCAATTATCTGCAGCTCCGCGAGGTCTCGGAACGACTGTATATATTGGTGGGGGCGGGCACGGTGGATCGCGCTGTGGCGGAGGAAGTGCTAGCCCAAGAGGACGTGATTAAGACCGCAACCTTTGGCGCCCCGACACTCGAAAGCGACCTGTATATCCTGCGACCGCTGGCCGATACCGAGCGAGATATCGCGCATCTGGTTGTAGATCATCTCCACGGCAACCGAACCCGTGCGGCGGAGGTGCTGGGCATAAGCCGAACAACGCTGTGGCGCTTACTGAAGGACGATGACCGTTGAGCGAGGCGCCCGTGACCGCGCGCGACGCGTGTGCTACAGTCCAAAGCGTTATTGTTTCGATTTGGTTACGGCGTGCGGGGGCGTATGGCTGAGACTACAAAACCGAGCCGCAGAAGGCGGAGCGCCGCGCCGGTTAACCGACGCACAACATCGGTGACGTGGGGCAAACACGCCTCGGGGTTTGACGGCTCGTTCAAGCGCACTAAATACGGCTATCCTTCGACAGGTGCCCGCTTGGCAATGCAGGCAGAGTCCTCGCTGTGGGACCGCAAACGCGTGGTGGGTTCAAAGCTCAAGCACGACGGCACGCTCGGCTACATCAGCCGCGGGGCGGCTCGTCGCAGCGGACTCAATCCGGCTGGTTGGCATCGTTATGTTCCGATCGCGGTCGTCGTTGCAGTGATCGTCATCGCACTCGCTGCGCTTGGCTACGCCGGCGACGGTGCCAACTTGGACGCGATGTTTAAATCGCCCGAGCTCGCGCATGCAGGCACAGAAATTGTCGAGGGCGCTCAGACCCAGACGGGCGTCGCGCCCCAGCGCGGTATCGTTGCGGCGGCCTCCACCATCGCCGACGCTCAAAAGGACGAGGGCGAACAGGGCGACGGCGCCGAAACGACCCACACGAACGAAACGACGACAACTCCATCGGCAAGATAAGTTGCGAGCGGGTCCGCCGTTCGTTAGAACGGCGGAACTAATTACCTAACGTACACCACGTTGTCGCGGCGGGGTTTGGGCTCGGGTAGCGTGTCTTCGGCATAGCCCAGAATGCAGTGACCGACGCCGCGCAGGCTGCCGTCGGCGGGCAGGCCCCAGCTGGCCAGCAGCTCCAGGCCCTCGGGCGAGTCAAAGACCTCATGCGCGCGGTGAATCCAGCATGAGTCGACACCCAGTGCATAGGCGGCGTTGAGCAGGTTGCCCATGGCGAGCGATCCGTCTTCCAGGTGCGTGGGCACGCTGCGGTCGACCAGTACCACCACAACGGTCTTGGCGCCATAGAAGGGGTCGCTGTTGCTGCCCATGACCTGTGCGTTGAGCTGCGAGAGGCGCTCAACGGTCGTGGGGTCGGTGACGGCGACAAACGTCACCGGCTGGCGCCCCATGCCACTGGGTGCATACTGGCCGGCCTCGATAATGCGTGCGAGCTTTTCGGCCTCGACGGGACGATCACTGTATTTGCGGCAGCTGCGGCGGTGGATGAGTGCTTCGATAGTCTCCATGGTGTCTCCTTGCGGTGGCGTTGCAGATGCCCCGTTCATACCCGTCGGGCTCAAACGATAGACGGTCAATTGCCCGGCCAAAAGGGTAGATCCCAATTGGGAAAGTAGGTTTGCATAAAAGTACCTTCAGAATGTGACAAACAAATGGGATGGTTAAACGTTTTATCCCGTCTACCCTGCGGTTTTTTACCACTTGCCTAAATGACGAACGCATAACCTCTGATAAAGGTTTTACTAAAGGAGTACCAACGTTTATCAATGCGCCGTGGTGGCGCCGGGCCAGGAGGTAACATCATGTTCCAGGCTGGAGATGTCGTCGAGACCGACTTCGAAGGATTTCTGAAGCTGCTGCGTTCCAAGACGCGCGCTTTTGTGACGATTGACGATCACGAGTACTACATCACGCACACCGATGGCTATTGGCGTGTTCAGGATTGCGAGGCCCTCAACGACAAGGGCCACTTTACTGACTGCTCCGAGCTGGTCAACACGGTCTGCGAGGTCGTCGAGCTGCCGTGGATTGCCGGCAAGAGCCTGCATGACAGTTTCTCGGGCGCTACGGTCTATGAGGCCGTCGCCGCTTAACGGGCAATAAAACCCGATTTTCACGTGACCGCTGGCGCTGCCCCCGCGCCGGCGGTCTTTTTCTGCCGATAGGCCATAAAAGTGCAAGCATTTGCGGAGAGCCTGTTGACGATAGTCAAAACTCGGACTAATCTAGAGATACAAAATTGGTCAAAAATCGGACAATCGAATGGTGGGATAGATGAATAGTGCGGTTACGCTGGTCGACTTCGACCGGTTGCTCAATGGACTCGACCATATCTATTCGGAGTTCTCGCGCGCCTGCGGTCTTTCGGACTGCGCTTACTGGATGCTCGTCGATACCAGCACGGCGGGCGGCAGTGTTGCCGTAAGCTGTCTGACAAGCGAATGGTTCTACAGCAAGCAGACTATCAACTCGGCAATTAAAACCTTGACGGCGCGGGGCTTCGCAACGTTGGAGTTTGCCGAAGGCAGCCGTAAGAACAAGGTTGTGCGTTTGACCGAAGCGGGCATGCGGTTTGCCGAGCGTTATGCGTTGCCGGCACTCAAGGCCGAACAGCGAGCCTTTGGTGCGCTTGAGCCATGTGAGCAGCGCGAGATTATGCGCTTGATCGGCAAATTCTCTCGGGTGCTCGGCGATGAGTGCGATGCCTTTAAGCAGCATATCGCTGCCGAGAGCCAGGCCGAGAATCAAGGTGAGGGGGAGTCGTGCGACTCTTAATGAGGTTTATGAAGCCGTATCGCAGGCTTGTCGCGGTGACGTTGTTGGTGCTGCTAATCGACAACGTCGGTACGCTGTTGGTTCCCACGATGCTGGCGAACATGGTCAACACCGGCATCACCACGGGCGATGTCGACTACATCCTGCGCAACGGCCTCTACATGCTTATCGCGACCGGCATGGCCAGCGGCGGCGCGGTGCTGGGCTGCTATCTTTCGGCGCGCCTGGCCGCCAACGTGGCCTGCGATATCCGCAACGCCGTCTACGACAAGTCGCTTGAGCTGTCTGCCAGCGACTTTGAGCGCTTTGGCACGGGCTCGATGATCACGCGTTCGCTCAACGACATCAACGTGATCCAGCAGGCGATTCTGCAGACGATTCAACTGGTGCTGCCGGTGCCGTTTTTGGCCGTGGCGGGCATCATCTTCGCCTGGTTTATCGATCCCGCCATGGGCACGCTGCTGGGCGTCGTGGTTGCGATCGTGCTGGTGGCGGCGGTCTTTACGGTCGCTAACGCCGCGCCGATTTTTATGCGCCTGCAGAGCTTTATCGACCGCATGAACGTGGTGCTGCGCGAGAACATCGTGGGCGTTCGCGTCATCCGCGCCTTTAATAAAGAGCGCCACGAGGAGCAGCGCCTGGACGAGGTGTTTAGCGAGTACGCGGACAACGCCATTAAGGTCAACCACCTTTTTGTGGGGCTCGACAGCTCCAGCTTCTTTTTGATGAACATTGCCGAGGTGGCGGTGCTGTGGGTGGGCGGCAACCGCGTGGGCGCCCACGCCATGCAGATCGCGAGCATCTCGGCGGTGCTGGAGTACGCGCTTCTGATCCTGTTCTTTGTGATGATGGCGCAGATGGTGGTGCTGACGCTTCCGCGTGCCGCGGCGTGCCTCAACCGTGCGCAGCAGGTGCTCGAAATCGAGCCGAGCATTGTGGACGGCAAGGCTACGCTGGGCGACGGGGCGCCTGAGTCCGCAGACGGCGCCGACGCGGTGGCCGTGTTCGACCACATGTCGTTCCGTTTTGACGATGCCGACGAGGACACCCTGTGCAACCTGAGTTTTGCCTGCCGCCGCGGACAGACGACCGCGATCGTGGGCTCAACGGGCTCGGGCAAGTCAACGGTGGCCAAACTCTTGCTTCGCTTCCACGATGCCACGAAGGGCGCCATTCGCCTGAACGGCGTCGATCTGCGCGACCTTTCGCAAGACGACATCCGCGGGCGTATCGCCTATGTGCCGCAGAAGGCATGGCTGTTCTCGGGTACCGTGGCAAGCAATCTGCGCTTTGGCAACGAGGGTGCGACCGAGGCTGACATGCTCCATGCGCTGGAGGTTGCCCAGAGCACCTTTGTGCTCGATCAACCGCAGGGGCTCGACACTCCGGTGGCGCAGGGCGGTACGAACTTTTCGGGCGGCCAGCGCCAGCGTTTGGCAATCGCCCGCGCACTCATGAAGCGCGCCGACCTGTATATCTTCGACGACAGTTTTTCGGCCCTGGACTTTAAGACCGATGCGGCACTGCGCCATGCGCTGCAGGACGAGACGTGCGATGCCGCGGTGCTCATCATCGCCCAGCGCATCTCGACTATTTTGCATGCCGATCAGATCGTGGTGCTCAAGGACGGCGAGATCGTGGGCCTGGGCACGCACGACGAGCTCATGGAAACCTGCGAGGTGTACCGCGCTATCGCGGAATCGCAGATGAAGGGAGGTGAGTAGCATGACCGAGGAGCTCAAGAAGCAGGGCATCGCCGATGACGCCGCGGTTGCAGAGACGGTCGAGGAGGCGGGCGCCACGCCCGGCCTGGACGAAGCCGCCAAGGCGGCGGAGCGCGAGGCTCGCCGCCAGGCGCTCTACGAGGAAAACGAGCGCGCCGAGGACGAGCGCGCCCGCGCCGAGGCAGAGCGCATGCGCGACGTTGACGACGAGGACGAGGACGAGACGCCCCGCGACACTTGGGCGACGGTGCGCCGCCTGTGGAGCGAGGCCGCCGGCGACCATTGGCGATTCTATATCGTGTTCGCGAGCATCGTGTTCTATGCCATCTTTAACACCGCGGCGCCGGCCTACAGCGCCCGCGTGATCGATGAACTGTGGGGGCACATGAAGCTGGCGTTTGCCAACAACGCCACCTTCAGCATTACCTGGGAGAACTGCGGTAGAACCATCTTCATCTACTTTATGATCTGGACCGCCGCCGCCTCGTTCTACGCACTCCAGAGCTTTTTGATGTCGAGCGTTGCCGAGCGTCTCAACCTGCGTCTACGCAACCGCATCGCACAAAAGCTCAACCGTCTGCCGCTTGCCTACTTTGACGCGCATCGTCCCGGCGAGGTCGTCAGCCGCGCGACCAACGACTTGGACAAGATGTCCGAGAGTATGCAGCGCGGATTGCTGCAGCTGCTGGTGTCGATCGGTACCGTAGTGGGCGCCGTGAGCGTGATGTTCGTGTTTAGCGTGCCGCTCACGCTGGTCTTTTTGTTCTTTACGGCGTTGTCGCTGCTGGTGACCAAAGTGGTCTCGCGTCGCACACATGACGTGACCGGCGAGCGCCAGGAGTGGGTGTCCAAGATTACGAGTGCGGTCGAGGAAGGCTATTCGGGCCGTCTGGTGATTCGTGCGTTTAACCGTGAGCGTCAGAGTTCTGCCGAAGTGCATGAGGCCTCGAGGGAGCTGGCGCGCGTGAGTACCAAGGCCGACTTTATGATCAATGCCGTCGGTCCTGCGGTGCGCTTTATCGGCCGTTTGGCACAGATCGTGATCGCGCTGGTGGGCTGCAGCATGCTGGTCGCCGGTCACTTGACCGTCGGCGTGTTCCAGGCGTTCTTCCAGTTTATCTACGAGGCATCCGAACCCATGACGCAGCTGTCGTTCACCTTTAACTCGCTGCAGAGCGCGCTGGCGAGTGCGGAGCGTGTGTTCGACCTGCTCGATGAGCCCGAGATGGAGGCCGATCCGCTGCCGGACGAGGCCGCAAAGCTGCCGGGTCGCGTTGAGGGCCGCGTCTCCTTTGAACATGTGCGCTTTGGCTATTCGCCCGACAAGCCGCTTATGCGCGACGTGTCGTTTACCGCCGAGCCGGGTCAGAAGATTGCGGTGGTGGGAACCACGGGTGCGGGTAAGACCACGCTCATCAACCTGCTCATGCGCTTTTACGAGATCGGCGGCGGCCGCATTACGCTCGACGGCGTGGACACGAGCCGTATGGACCGCGGCGAGCTGCGCCAGCAGTTTGGCATGGTGTTGCAGGACGCTTGGCTGTTCGATGGCACGATTGCCGAAAACATCGCTTACGGCTGCCCCGAGGCAACGCGCGACGAGATCGTGGCGGCTGCGCGCGCCGCGCAGGTCGACTTCTTTGTGCGCACCATGCCGCAGGGTTATGACACGCGGGTGGCCAACGATGCCGAGAGCATTAGCCAGGGCCAGCGCCAGCTGCTGACCATCGCGCGCGTGCTGCTCAACAACCCGGCGATCCTCATCCTGGACGAGGCGACGTCGAGTGTAGACACGCGCACCGAGCTCGCCATCGGCCGCGCCATGGACGCGCTCATGCGCGGGCGCACCAGCTTTGTGATCGCGCACCGTCTGTCGACGATCGTCGATGCCGACCTCATCCTGGTCATGGATCACGGCAATATCATCGAGCAGGGCACGCATAAGGAGCTGCTGGCTGCCGAGGGTGCCTATGCCGACCTCTATCTGAGCCAGTTCGCATAAGGTGACAAAGGGGCAGTCCCGCATGTCACATTGGAAACAAGGCGTGCCGGGGATTGATTCCCTGGCGCGCCTTTTGCGTCGGTGTCGATGTTGTTTTGTGCCGCTCGCGTTCCTAGTGCTCGTCCACGAGCTTGGCGACGAGGGCCTTGAGCTCGGCCACCTCTCGCTCGAGTTCCTTGACGCGGCGGGCATTCTCGGTGATGCCCTGGCGGTTGAGGGCGCTCTGCTCGGCGGCGTCATCGGGCATGTACTCGCGATGCTGCTTGGCATCGAAGCTTTCTTCGAACACGCGGCAGCCGTTGCGCTTGATGATGCGCCCGGGCACGCCCACGACGGTGCAGTTATCGGGTACGTCTTTGACGACGACCGAGTTGCCGCCGATCTTGACGTTGTTGCCGATGCGGATGTTACCGAGCACCTTGGCGCCTGTGCCCACAGTGACGTTATTGCCGAGCGTTGGGTGGCGCTTACCGGTCTCGTTGCCGGTACCGCCGAGCGTGACGCCCTGGTAGAGCACGCAGTTGTCGCCCACAATGGTGGTCTCGCCGATGACGACGCCCATGGCATGGTCGATAAAGAAGTGCTTGCCGATCTGCGCGGCGGGATGAATCTCGACGCCGGTGATATGGCGGGTGATTTGCGAGAGCACGCGGGCGAGCGAGCGATGTCCATGTTCCCACAGCCAGTGCTCGGGCACGTGGTTCCACTTGGCGTGCAGGCCGGGGTAAGAAAGGAAGATGACTAGGCCGTTTTGCGCGGCGGGGTCCTGTGCCTGGACGGTCTTGATGTCCTCGCGAATGGTATTGATAAAGCTCACCGGCCGCCCTCCCTTAGCACCGCGACAATGCAATTCAATAAAGTATAGCGATTCGCTAGGGATTAGGAAGAGCAATCTTGCTCGGCTTTGCGCGACAGGTGTCAATTATGCAAACTTGCTGGTAATGAAGTCACGCTTTTGTAAGGTCGTGTGCGTTGCCGCGTCACAACCGTATACTGGTCAACTTGGACGTGTCCGCGCCCACAACTGAGAGGTTTTACTTCATGGGTTTCATCAATTTTATCGCCGAGCTGCTTAAGGATCCGCGCACCGCGATCGCCAGCTGGATCGCCGCCGGCCCGCTTATGGCCTATGGCTGCGTGTTCCTGATCATCTTTATCGAGACGGGCGTGGTGTTCTTCCCGTTCCTTCCCGGCGATTCGCTGCTGTTTGCCTCGGGTTTCTTTGCCCACAACGGCGGCTTTAACATCGTGGCTCTGCTGGCCGTCGCATGGACGGCTGCCATCTTGGGCGATCAGTGCAACTTTATGATCGGTCATTTCTTTGGCCAAAAGATCATCGCCTCGGGCAAGGTGAAGGCCATGACGCCCGAGCGCATCAAAAAGTCCGAGGACTTCCTGGACAAGTGGGGTCACCTGGCCATCTTCCTGGGTCGCTTCTTCCCGTTTATCCGCACCTTTGTGCCCTTCATCGCCGGTATGGGCGGCATGCACTGGCGCAACTTTGTCATCTATAACGTGCTGGGCGGTATCACCTGGTCGACGGTCTTTACACTGCTGGGCTATTTCTTTGGCGGCATTCCCTTTGTGCAGGAGCACTTTGAGCTGCTGATCGTGGGCATTGTTGCCGTGTCGATTATTCCGACCGTGGTCGGTTTGGTTAAGGCAAAGCTGGGCAAAAAGAACGCGTAGCTCGAGCCGGCGCACAAATCGTGTCGTTGAGGCCCGTCACCGTTTACGGTGGCGGGCCTCTCTAGCTTCGGTCAAATGAAAATACTTTAGTTAGTTAAAGAAAAACGTTTTATCCGATGCGTGTGCGGAGTACAATCTCGTGCATGCGAATCGACGTGTCATCGGCTTCGATGTCGTCCGCGTGTCCCGTCCGGCTCTACGCTCCGGGCGTGTGACGTTGCGACGCGGTCGGCCCCGGTCCTTGCGTGCGGGTTCGCGAGTATGCAACTGTGTATGTAAGGAGCGACATATGACTGTCGAGAAGAAGGATATCGATTGGGGTAGCCTCGGCTTTGGCTACATGAAGACCGATTACAGCTACGAGGCTCATTGGAAGGATGGCGAGTGGGACGAGGGTGGCCTGACCACCGACCACACCCTGCATGTCTCCGAGTGCGGTGGTATCTTCCACTACTGCCAGGAGGTCTTTGAGGGCCTGAAGGCCTACACCGCCGAGGACGGCAGCATCGTCTGTTTCCGTCCCGACATGAACGCTGAGCGTATGTACAACTCTGCGCAGCGCCTCGAGATGCCCCCGTTCCCCAAGGACAAGTTTGTCGAGGCCGTCAAGCAGGTCGTCTCTGCCAATGCCGCATGGGTTCCGCCCTTCGGCTCTGGCGCAACCCTGTATGTGCGTCCGTTTATGATCGGCTCCGGTGACGTAATCGGCGTGGCTCCCGCTCCTGAGTACACGTTCCGCATTCTCGTGACCCCGGTCGGTCCGTACTTTAAGGGTGGCCTCAAGCCCGTCAAGCTGCGCGTTTCCGAGTATGACCGCGCTGCACCGCACGGCACCGGTAACATCAAGGCCGGCCTGAACTACGCCATGTCCCTTAAACCCACGATGGAGGCCCATCGCGAGGGTTATGCCGAGAACCTGTATCTCGACTCCGAGTCCCGCACCTATGTCGAGGAGACCGGCGGCGCCAACGTGCTGTTCGTGAAGGAGGACGGCACCCTCGTCGTTCCGCAGTCGCACACCGACTCCATCCTGCCCTCTATCACCCGTCGTTCGCTCGTTCAGGTTGCTCAGGACCTGGGCATTACCGTCGACCAACGCCCTGTCGAGTGGGCCGAGGTCAAGGCCGGTACCTTTGTCGAGTGCGGCCTGTGCGGCACCGCTGCCGTTATCTCCCCGGTCGGCGAGATCGACAACAAGGTTTACGGCGCCGACGAGACCGTGACCTTCCCGGCTGGCTACACCGAGATCGGCCCTGTGATGAAGAAGCTTCGCGAGACCCTGACTGGTATCCAGTCTGGTGCTGTTGAAGATAAGCACAACTGGGTTTACACCGTGGCGTAACCTGGCTTCGTAATTCCCATCAAGCCCTGACCGAGGCGGACCGGCCTATCTCCCGGCGCGTCCTCGGACATGAAAGAACCTCCGCTGCGCACTACGTGCGGCGGAGGTTCTTTCGTCCTGTGGAATGCGCCGGGAGATAGGCCGGTCCGCCTCGGTCGAGTGCTCTGCATTCCTTGCCAGGAGGTTACTGGGCTGTAGGGGAGAAGGTGCGCGGCCTATTGGCCGCGCCTTTTATTTGGCTGTTAGGGCTTTGCCGTAGTTGCAGCCGAAGAGGGGACGTGCACGTTTTTTCGGTTGCCGCTCGCCTGGGGTGGGGCGGGGCGTGCATTTTTGGGAGTTTTCAGCAGTCGAGGGTGCCTGCATACTGGTTTTTGGACAAAAGTCAGGCGCCATGAGCCGCATCCTGTAAAAAAATGAGCGATCTCTGAGGCGCTGAGGGCTCAGAATCAGGGTTTTCAACGCGGTTCTGTGGGCACGTTCCTGCCCTGTGGGTTCCGGGATGCTGAAAACTCCAAAATTTGCACGCCGCCCCTGGGGGTACCTTCGGGCAAAAAGCAACCGCCCCGTCGAAGTATGCATTCGACGGGGCGGTTTATGCAAAAACGGTTGTGGATGCGTCAACGGCTCACTAGAACTTGACGGTTGGTGCCTGGCGGGCGGCCTCGGCGGCCTCGAAGCCCTGGCGCTCCTTAAACTGGAAGATGCCGGCAAAGATAACAGCCGGGAACGTCTGGATGGCGTTGTTGTAGCTGAGCACGCAATCGTTGTAGCTCTGGCGTGCGTAGCTCACCTTGTTCTCGGTATCCTCGAGCGATGCCTGGAGCTGCGTAAAGTTGGTGTTCGCCTTAAGGTCGGGGTAGGCCTCGGCGACGGCAAAGAGCTGGCGCAGCGCACCGGTCAGCACGTTGTCGGCTTCCATCTTGGCCTCGGGCGTAGTGGCCTTGACGGCGGTGTTACGCGCGCTGATCACGGCGGAGAGCGTCTCCTGCTCGTGCTTGGCGTAGCCCTTGACGGTCTCGACCAGGTTGGGGATCAGGTCGTTGCGGCGCTGCAGCTGCGTATCGATGTTCTGCCAGGCGTTATCGATGCGGTTACGCTTGGTGACCATGTTGTTGTAGATGCCGGCGATGGCGCAGACAATCACAATGACAACAACGATGCCGATGATGACGGTAATCATGATGTCTCCGTTTCGAATGGCCGCGGCGGCATGCGCCAGCTGCCGTTGGTATAACGCTACTAGTATACCCGCAACGTTTTGCCGTGCCGAACTTTCCGGTAAGCGTTATGTTTTCGGTGGGGTTGGCACTGGGGCAAAGCGCGCGAGGTACAGGTGTAAGATATGCGACAGATTGACGAGTGTTGTCTTTGCCCTGAGGATGGCGATACCAGTGGACCTTCGCATCAAGAAAACCTACCGCGCCCTGTTCGATGCCTTCACCGAACTTCTCGAGGAGCATCGTTTTGAGGACCTGACGGTTGCCATGCTGTGCGACCGCGCCATGATTCGCCGTACGACGTTCTACAAGCACTTTCGCGACAAGAACGATTACTTTGCCTTTTATATCGATGAGCTTATGTCGGGCTTGCCGCAAAAACAGCCCGATGAGGCCGGCGCAGTGTCTGCCGAGGACGTGCGCGCGCTTCGGCACGCGATTTTGGACGATGCCATGGATTTGATTCTGGCGCACGAGCAGCTCATGGATAACATTTTGGCAAGCAGCATGTCGGGCATGCTGACCAACGTTATTTGCGACCGCATTGCCCGCTCCATCCGCGAGCGTGTGATGAACGTGCTTGCCGAGGATGCCCTGGCCCCCGTGTCACTCGAGACGACGTCTGAGTTTGTCGCCGGCGGTATTATTCGACTTTTCACGATATGGTGGGAATCGGGCCACGATCTTGAACGTCGACCTGAGATAGCCGACGTGGTCGATGCACTGTTCGAGCGAACCATGACGCCGGTGCATCACTAAAAGTGGCGGAGAGAGGGGGATTCGAACCCCCGGAACGCTCTCGCGCTCAACGGTTTTCAAGACCGCCGCATTCAACCGCTCTGCCATCTCTCCGTGAGTCGTAATGATAGCATCGTTTTGAATTTGCAACAGGGAAGGCGAACGATGACGATCACCGAAATCGACGAGAAGTTCATGCGTGAGGCGCTGGCGGAGGCGCGCGCCGCCGCGGCGGTGGGCGAGGTGCCCATCGGAGCCGTAGTGGTGCGCGCGGGCGAGATTGTCGCGCGGGCGCATAATCGTCGCGAGCTCGATCAGGATCCTTCGGCTCATGCCGAGTTTGCGGCCCTGTGCGCTGCCGCTCGGTCGCTCGGTCGCTGGCGCCTTTCCGATTGCACGGTCTACGTGACGCTCGAGCCCTGCTGCATGTGTGCGGGGCTTATGGTTAACGCGCGCGTGGGGCGCTGCGTGTATGGCGCGAGTGATGCCAAGGCGGGCGCGCTGGGTTCGCTGTATGACCTGAATGCCGATTCGCGCCTGAATCATCGGTTTAACGTGACGGCTGGGGTCCTGGCGGATGAATGCCGCGAGCTGCTGAGTAGCTATTTTGGCGGTCTGCGCGGAGCGGGCGGCACTGATTGCGGTTGTGGGGCCGATCTTGAGGCGCATGCCGCTCACGCCGCAGCGCTTGCAGGTGCCGGTGAGGATGCTGACACGGCGGTTGACTTTGGTCCTGCGTGCCGCCGGCCCCGCCGCGTGCTGCTGGCAATTGACTCCTTTAAGGGCAGCGTTTCGAGCGCGCAGGCGGAGGCAGCGGTTGCCGAGGGCGTGCGCCGCGTTTGGCCCGATGCCGAGCTGAACGCTTTGCCGCTGGCAGATGGTGGCGAGGGAACGCTCGACGCCGTTGCCGCGCGTGGTGGCGAGCTCTCGACCTGCGAGGTGGCAGGTCCCTTTGGTGAACCCGTGTCTGCCCGGATGCTGGTAGATGCCGAGCGCGAGTCCGCGGTCATCGAGATGGCCGAGGCGGCTGGCATTGGGTATTCGCCTTGCACGGAGTCGTCGGCGCTGGCTGCTACAACCTATGGCGTGGGCGAGCTGATGCTCCGTGCGGTTCGTGCCGGGGCAAAGACTATCTATATTGGCTTGGGCGGCAGCGCCACCAACGATGGTGGCGCCGGTATGCTGCAGGCGCTGGGCGCGCGTGTGGTCGATGATCGGGGCTGCGATATCGCCCCCGGTCTTGCCGGCCTTGAGCGGGTGGCGAGCGTTGATTTGGCGCCAGCGCTGCAGGCTTTGGATGGCGCTCGTATCGTTGTGCTTTCGGATGTCGAGAATCCGCTCGTGGGGCGTCGGGGCGCATTAGCGGTGTTTGGCGGGCAGAAAGGCTTGCCGACGGGTGACGCCGAGGCGCTGAGCAGGTGCGACAGCTGGATGGTCGGCTACGGTCGTCTACTCGATACGGCAATTGTCGAGGCTCGGGCCCAGGGGTTGTTGCGCACACCCGAGGGCGCACGGACATTTGGCTCGGTGCTCGGCGTGCCCGGCGCGGGCGCTGCCGGTGGCTTGGGCGCGGCGTTGCTGGCACTCGGTGCGGAGCTACACTCGGGCGTGGAGACGGTGCTCGATCTCGTGGGGTTTGACGAGCGCGTGCGCGATGTCGACCTGGTCATAACGGGCGAGGGCAATATGGATGAGCAGTCCGCCGCCGGTAAGGCGCCGGTGGGCGTGGCCCGTCGTGCGAAGCGATATGGCAAGCCGGTGGTTGCCGTCGTGGGCGGTCGCGCTGACAACCTGGATGCGGTATATGGGCAGGGTATTGACTTGGTTTTGCCGATCTGCCGCAAGCCCATGGACCTGGAGCGGGCACTCGATTCGCAAGAAGCCACAACCAACCTCATCTGTGCCGGCGAGTCTGTTGCGCGAGCCTACGACCTCGGCCGCATCTAGAAAAGTAGTCTTTTTGCACTTCAGGTGTTGACGCCGCCATTTATGTGCCATTAGTAGATTGCTCTTCGTTCAGTTGTTCGCCAATTAATCATGCCAATTAATTACCATTTCGGGCGAAGACGTGGATTATCTCCATGATGGGCCTCTTTGGTCATAATGTTGTCTTTAACTGTCCTTAATCAATAGATCGCTCGTGGGAAGAGAAGGCGACACCAGAGGGGGAGAAGGGAATTGGAGAGGAAAGTTTTCGGCGGGGGGGGGCAGAGGGTCGCTGCTCTCTGCCTTGCGCTGGTTCTCGGCTTCGGATGTTTATCCGTTGGCGCGACGGCCGGTGTCGCATATGCGGCCACGGAATCGCGGACTGCGTATACTGCGGAGGAGTTTGAGATCACCCAGGACGGCGTGACCTATTCGTGCGAGACCACGGATAAGGGCACGGCGGAAATCACAGGTATTGTTGCCGACGACAGTGTGACCGCGGTGAGTGTGCCCAGCTCCATCGAGCATGGTGGCCAGACCTACAAAGTCACCAAACTTTATTTCTCGTCTGGTATCGTGGCCAAGAACGTTGAGCAGCTGACGCTTCCCGACACGCTCGAAAAAATGTACGGAGGGAATTTCCGGAGGTTCGCAAAGGTCAAGGAGCTCCATATCCCTGGCTCCATCAAGAACTTCGCTTGCTCGCTGCAAAACGCTGGCTCGCTCGAAAAGCTCTATTTCGATGAGGGCGTCGAGGAGATTAGCGCCAACATGATGGTCTATGGCTGCAGCAACCTTTCGGAGATCGATCTCCCCTCAACCCTCAAAATGATTTCGGGCTCGGGCGCCTTCGAGGGGGCTACGGCCCTCACAGGCATCGAGTTTCCAAAAGATGTCGCCTTCTCCGACACCATAACGGGCGTGTTCGAAGACTGCACGTCTCTGACAAGCGTGTCGTTGCCCGCTTCGGTTACCAAGATCCCCTCGCACATGTTTGACGGATGCACCTCTCTCACGTCCGTCACCGCGCTGAGCGAAATCGAGTCCATCGGGGATGGGGCGTTTCGGACTTGCTCGAGTTTGACTGGGATCGATTTCCCAGGCACATTGAAGAGCATCGGATCCTCTGCTTTCCAGGGGTGCGCCAGCCTGGTGAGCGTGCCCAATCTAAGCAAGGTGACAAAGATGGGCTGGGGGGCTTTTTACGAGTGCAAAAATCTGCAGGCGTCCGTGGATCTGTCCTCGCTTCAGAACATTCCGGACAATGCGTTCTGCTACACCCCGGTTAAGATCGTGGGGCTTTGCGACAGCCTGAAGAGTATCGGTGAGTGGGCCTTTATCCAGAGCAACGTCGCCGTCCAGCTTCCCAGGACACTTGAGACAATTGGCAACTACGCCTTCTATTACGGCACGTTGCCGGAGCAGCTTTCCATTCCGGATTCCGTGACTTCCGTTGGCACGGCGGCCTTCTCGGGCGTAGGTGGCGTGAAGGATGTGACGATCGGGCGCGGCCTCACCGAAATACCCTCGGGTATGTTTGAAGGCAGCACGGTTAAAAAGATCACAATCGAAAACAGCATGGACGACATCAAAGGCTCGGAGAACCTCCCGTTCTTTGGCGTCGATATCGTCTACACGCGCGAGTCCATCGATGACGGCGTCGGCGGTACCGTGAGCGATGACAGCACCAAGACCCTTCAGGATCTGGTCGACGAGGCCCCCTATGACAAGGAAACCGTCATCACCCTGAAAAAGCACGTGAAGCTTGGCTCCACGCTCACGATTCCTGCCGGGAAGATGATTAAGATCACGTCGGATGAGCCCTATACCATCTTGGCAAAGAAAAGCGGCTTCTCCGTACTGGTCAATGTTGCCGAGGGGGCATCCCTCGAGCTGTCGGGGAAAGTGTCCCTGAGTGGTCGCTACAACAAGGGCGCCATTATTTCTAGCAGGGGAGCGGTTGTGCTCTCTGACGAGGCCGTTGTGTGCGACGGCGCTGCGAACACCGTCAATACGGGTGTCATCGACGTGTCGGGAGACAAGGCTTCGCTTACCATGACGGGCGGCGTTATCGAGCAGTGCGAACTTAAGGACGCGTATTGCGGCGCTGTCCACGCGAAAGACGGCGCTCATGTTGTCATGAAGGGCGGCGTTATCCGTAAGAATCACGTGTCTTTCTCCGCAGACGGCGATGGTAATTACCTTTCGTCTACCGGCATCATGCTGATGGGCGATGCCCACCTTGAGATGAGTAACGGCAGTATCGAGGATAACGCCGGCTATCAGGGCGGCGCGGTGGTCATGTACAGCGAGGCTCGTAACCAGAGAGCCTCCTTTGAGATGACCGGTGGTCAGCTTGTGCGCAACAGAGGCTATAAGCTTGGGAATCGAACTCCCTCCGGCGCAGTGCACGTCGAAGGGAATGCCGAGTTTACCCTCAAGGGCGGCAAGATCGAGGACAATATTGCGTATTCTGATGGCAAAGGCGGCGGAGTGTGCGTGGTCGATCGCGGCCTGCAGCAGGGTGGTAGGGACCATACCGCTTTCACTATGAAAGGTGGCTCCGTATCGGGTAACTCCGCTTCCGCCGGCGGAGGCATCTATACCTATTCAGATGACGTCAAGCTCAGTGCGGGCGAGATCAAGGACAATACTGCTCGGAATATGGGTGGCGGCGTATATAGCGAAGGCAACGAGTATCTCGTCTATAGCACGCTCCATATCGAAAACGCTCTCGTTGTTGATAACCATGCGAAAAAGCAGGGCGGCGGCATGTGGTTCTGCCCGACCGGAGATGCCAAGGTCTACGTCCAGAACGGTGGCCTGATCGCCAGGAACTCGGCCGATGAGGCGGGAGACGACCTCGTCTTCACCGGCTTCAAAGACGCCAAATACAAACTGACCTTGGCCAACCGCGCTCCGGGCGGCGGAAAGGTCAGCTGGTACAGAGACGGTGGGCTGTTTAACCCCGAAGGCACTTATGCGGAAACAAACACCGAAATCCCGCGATTCTCTCCCGACGGTGGCAACGGCGAGCCCCTGTCCTTTACCGACGCCACGCCGAACGTCGCGCTTAAATCTGTGATGAGCGAGGATGTGTATAACCTCGGCCGCGGTCAGACGTCGCTGACGATCTCTGGCAATACGGCCGAGCGGGGAGGCGGCATCGGCGCCAACGGCGGTGTCATCATCGGCAAGTCCGAGAACATCGACATTCCCATCAAAAAGGTCTGGGAGAACCCCAGGATTCCCCATCCTAATAAGGTCAAAGTAAATCTCAAGAACGGCGATACCGTCATCGATTCGATCACCCTGAGCGAGTCCAACGACTGGAAGGGCGTCTTCTCCAACCTGCCCGCGGGCGCGCACTACACCGTGTCCGAGGACCCCGTCGAGGGCTATGACTCCGCGGTCACCGGCGACGCCGAGCGCGGCTTCACCGTGACCAACACCTCCACGGCCAAGGTCTCGGTGCCCGTCGAGAAGAAGTGGGTCGGCCCGGCGGCCGAGAAGGCCACCGTGCGCCTGCTCGCCGACGGGAAGGACACCGGCGAGTCGGCCGAGCTGTCGAAGTCCAATAGCTGGAAGCACTCCTTCGAGGGCCTGCCCAAGTACTCCAAGTCCGGCTCCGTGATCGACTACGCCGTGGCCGAGGTGCCCGTCGAGGGCTACAGCTCGAAGGTCACCGGCGACGCCGAGCGCGGCTTCACCGTGACCAACACTGTGAAGACGGGCGAGCTCGACGTCTCCAAGACCGTCGTGGCGCGCGAGGGCCTGGCGGTCGACGCGGACAAGATATTTAAGTTTGTGGTTGAGGCCACCGATGCCGCAGGCCGCAACAAAGTGTCCGGCACCTACGGTGACGCGACGTTCGAGGACGGCAAGGCGACCCTCAAGCTCAAAGATGGCCAGACGGCGAGGATCACGGGGCTGCCCGCGGGAACCGCCTACACGGTGACCGAACGTGCCGCCGATGGCTACAAAGCCGCGGTGAACGGAGCCGAGGGATCCAGGGCCGATGGCTCCATCTCGGCCGATCAGGTCGCCTCCGCCGCCTTCACCAACACCTTCGACCCCGCCCCCGCCACGGCGTCCGTCCCCGAGCTCACCAAGGTGCTCGCGGGCGGCCGCAAGCCCGGCCTCCAGGAGGGGGAATTCACCTTCGAGCTCTCCCTCACCGATGGCGCGGGCAATGTCCTCGAGGGCTACCCAATCGAGGCGAAGAATGACAAGGACGGCAAGGTTTCCTTTGGCGAGCTCAGCTTCACCAATCTGGGCACCTACCACGCGACCGTGACCGAGAAAGCAAGCGGCGATGTCCTGATTGAGGACGATGCGCATGCCTACACCTTCGACATCGCAGTGACTCAGACTGGTGCCGGCCTTAAGGCCGAGATCTTCAACGAGCGGGGCAAGAAGACCTTCACCAACACCTTCACGCCGCACGACAACACCAAGACCGTCACCAAGGCGGACGCCTCGGGTGCCAAGGTCAATGTGGATGGCAGGCTGGTGGGCGTGGGCGATACCCTCACCTATACCATCGGCTGGGCCAATAACAGCGTCGACGACAGGGGCGCCGCGCAGGCGGCTGACGTGACGGTGACCGATGTCCTGCCCAAGGGCGTTAACTATGTTGAGGGTTCTGCCGACGGTGCCGCCTACGACGCCGCGACGCGCACCCTTACCTGGTCGCTCGGCGAGCAGGCTGCGGGCGCCACGGGCACGCTCAGCTTCGACGTGAAGGTCTCCGCCGAAGCCGCCGTGGTCGACGACATCGCCAACACCGCAACGGTCAAGGTGGGCGAGAACGAGTCGCAGACCAACACGACCCACAACAGCGTGCCCCGCGGGGGCAGCCTCACCGTCAAGAAGACGGTCGTCGGCGGCGACAGCCAGCGCGAGTTCGGCTTTACGGTCGCGCTGACCGACGGGGACGGCGAGCCCGTCTCTGGCACCTTCGGCAAGGGCGAGCACGCCGTGACGTTCGCGGGCGGCAAGGCGAACTTCACGCTTAAGGATGGCGGGGAGAAGATCATCTCCGGCCTACCCGTGGGCGCGCACTATACCGTGACCGAGGATGCCGCCGAGGGCTACGCGACCACGGCCGAGGGGGCCGAAGGCGCCGTGACCGAGGACGGCGCGACTGTCGCGTTCACCAACACGTACGGAACGGCCACCGAGGGCAGGGACGTCTCCACCGCGGGGCTCTTCACCAAGACGCTCGAGGGCCGCGACTGGGCGGAGGGCGACAGCTTCCAGTTCACGCTCGCGGGCGAGGACGGCGCCCCCATGCCCGAGGGCTCTGCCGACGGCTCCAAGACCGTCAGCGTGACGGCCGGCGCCGGCACCAAGGCGGGCGATAGGGTCGCCTTCGACTTCGGCCCCATCCGCTACACGCTCGATGACATCAAGGACGCCGGGTTCGCCGAGGTCGGCGGCAAGCGCGTGCGCGCCAAGACCTTCACCTACACGGTGCGCGAGGTCAGGCCCGATGACGGCTCCGCCATCGCTGGTGTGGCCTACGACGGCCACACCGCCACGATGACGGTGACCGTGACCGACGACGGCTCCGGCAACCTCACGGCCACGACGCCCGCAATCGCGCAGGCGAGCGGCGGCGACTTCGTCAACACCTACACGACCGAGCTCGACTACTCGGCCCGCGCGGGAGTGCGCCTGTCCAAGACGCTCTCCGGCCGCGCCATGGAGGCGGGGCAGTTCGCCTTCACCGTGACCGCGGACGCCGAGACGGCCGCCAAGCTCGGCCTCAAGACCGGCAAGGACGCCTACGCCGTGGCCGCGGCCGATGACGGTGCGGCCGGCCTGGTCGACCTCATCGGCGGGACCGCGGAGAGCGACGTGAAGTTCACCGACGCCGACGCGGGCAAGGTCTATCGCTTCACCGTCACCGAGACCAAGCTCGGCGGCGAGGGCTACACCAACGACACCGCGCCGCGCACGGTGACCATCGCGCCCGCCTACGATGCCGCGGCGGGCAAGCTCACGGTCACGACCACGGTTGCCAGGGACGGTGTCGAGGTCGCCCGCAGCGAGGTCTCCACAGCGAATGACGTCACGGCGACGCCCGCGCCCGTGACGGTCGCGTTCCAGAACTCCTACGAGGCCACCGGAACGCTCGGCGGCGAGGGCAACGTGGCCATCAACGCCACCAAGACGCTGACGGGCCGCGCCGCGGCGGCGGGCGAGTTCTCGTTCTCCGTCCGCGATGCCCAGGGCAATGTGGTCGCGACCGCGACCAACCAGGCCTCCGGCGACGGCGAGGCCGTGGGACTTTCGTTCTCGCCCATCTCCTACACCACCGACGCTCTCGAGCAGATGGTGGCGGACGGCATCGCCACCAGGGCCGCCGACGGCTCCTGGGTCATTCCCTATACCGTTTCCGAGGACGGTACGGACCGGCTGCCCGCGGGCGTGACGGCGGCCGTGTCGAGCTTCGGCATTACGGTCAAGGTGACCGATAACGGTAAGGGCGGGCTGGATGTGACCGTGGTCTACCCCGAGGGCTCCGACGGCACGCTGTCGTTTGTGAACGGCTATAGCGCCGGCGAGGCGACGGTCGACATCGCGGGTACCAAGACGCTGGCGCTCGGCCAGGCCGGACTCGGCCTCACGCAGGCTGACATCGCGGGCAGGTACACCTTTAAGATTGAGCCGCTGGACGGCGCGCCCGCACCGGTCGACGCCTCCGGCAAGACGGTGACCGAGGCGACCAACGATGCCGCCGGCAATGTCGTGCTGGGCCGCGTCACGTTCAAGCAACCGAGCGATCTCGATGGCGTCGAGATCGACGGCGACGGCCTGCGCACCAAGACGTTCGCCTACCGGGTGAGCGAGTCCGGCTCGGTCGACGGCGTGGCCAACGACGCGACGGCGATCAGGACCTTCACGGTCAGGGTGGTCGAGGACACCGCCGCGGGCACGCTTGTCGCGAAGGTCCTGCCCGCAGAGGGCACGCCCGAGGGCAAGGGCGCGTTCGAGTTCACCAACACCTACGTCGTGAGCCCGACGCCGAGCTCCGTCACCGACCAGATCAAGGTGAGCAAGAAGCTCGAGGGCCGTGGCCTGGCCGCGGGCGAGTTCGAGTTCCAGCTGGTCGAGATTGCCGCCGACGGCAGCGAGAGCGTCGCGGCGACGGGCAAGAACGCCGCCGACGGAACGGTCGAGCTCAGCCCCGTCACCTACACCGCGCCCGGCACGCACAGCTACGAGCTGCGCGAGGTCGCCGGCACGGCGGGCGGCGTGACGTACGACAAGACGACGTACCGCGTGCGCACGACGGTCACCGATGCCGGTAACGGCACGCTCGCCGTCAAGCACGAGCTGGCGGATGCCGAGGGCAATGCCGTGGGCGACACCTCGGTGACCTTTACCAACGGCTACGAGGCCGCACCCGTCACCCTCAAACTGGGCGCCGCCAAGGTGCTCAAGGGCGCCGAGCTCAAGGCGGGCCAGTTTAGCTTTGAGCTCAAGAGCCGGGACGGCAAGGTCATGTCGACCGCCAAGAATGCCGCCGATGGCAGCGTCACGTTCGATGCGCTGACCTTCAAGCAGGCCGGCACCTACACCTTCACGGTGAGCGAGGTCGACGACGGCCAGGCGCACGTGACCTACGACAAGGCGGTGCACAAGATCGTCGTCACGGTGAGCGACGAGGCGGCCGATGGCACCAAGACGGGCTATCTGTCGGCGAAGGTCTCCTACGAGGGCGACACCAACCTGCCGCCGGTCTTCACCAACAGCTACGCCGAGGAGCCCGGCACCCCCGGCGCCCCCGAGAACCCCGGCACGCCGGGCGGCGGCTCGGGCGGCGGTTCCGAAAACGGCTCCGGCGGAGGCTCCGGCGGCGACGGCTCCAAGGGCGGCATGCCCGACACTGGCGACCGCAGCCTGCCGCTTGAGGCGCTCGGCGCCATGGCCGGCATCGGCGCGCTGGCCGTCGCGGGCGGCGCGGTCCTGTACCGCAGACGCCGCTAGCGATATGGACGAGTGGGGCGAATCCATCCGATGGGTTCGCCCCACTTGCCGTGGCGGGCGGGAGCAGGTAAGATATACCGAGCGCCTAGCGCGTTCGATGGGTTCGGATGACGACATGTTCCGAATCTGGTCAGGTCCGGAAGGAAGCAGCCATAAGGAGCCTCTGTCGGGCATCCGAATCCATCGAGCGCACGGGCGCTTTTTTGGTGCCGCGATGCGGTCCCGGTGCCGGCGGGCTGTTTGGTGTCTCGCTGGTCCTCGGCTTTGCCTGCGGGATCGCTCGACTACCAAACAGCCCGCCGGCACCGGGACCACTTCGTCCAAAAATCACCCGTAAAGGCGCGTTAGCCTAATTAAATCTATCCCTTAAGGAATACTGCTCGTTGGCGTTGTTTGGAGTGCGGTGGCGATGTACTTCAAGAGACGGCGGCATTACCATTTGTTTTTACAAGCAAAGAGGTCCGTTTCCCTAGGTTGGGGAAACGAGCCTCTTTTTGTCTCTGGGCTTGTGGATTGGTGAAGGCAGAATGCTCTGGCAGCTACTTTGAGTTCTTGATGCGGCGTACACCCGCGGTGGCTATTCCGAACCCTGCGGCGGCGATTCCTGCGAGTGTGATTGCGCTCGGCGCTGCGTCGCCCGTGTTCGCGAGCTTGCCGGCGGTCGTATCTGCTTGCTTGGTGGAGCTCGATGGAGCGTATTTGCCGGTCGCGGACGAGCCGGTGGGCTGTGTCGCCTTGGCCGGTTGCGCCGAGTTGGAGGGAGGCGTCGTCTCGGTCGGTTGCGTTATCTCGGGCGAGGTGGCCTTGTCTGCCGCGGCCTTTGCCTCTTCGTATGCCTTGCAGGCGTCGTCATAGGCCGTTTGCGCTTTTTTCAAATTGTCGAGGAGCGCATCCCGCTTGGCTGTTTCTCCGTCGAGATGGGTTTTATTAAACTCCACTTCGCTTTCAAAGAAATAAATCAGGCTTTTATGACTTTCGAGGCGCATTCGGCAGTGCTCAAGCTTATCTTCACAGAAATTTTCTTGCATTATTGCCTCTGTGATCGCCTCTTGCAACTGCCGAATAGTTTCGGCAGGAGTCGTGTAGTCGATTTTATTTAATTCTGCCTCAAGGGCTCTTGTCCGGTTGTGGGCCTTATCGCATTCGGCTTGAGCTGCATCGACGTTCGCTTGCATGGTAGGAAGGGATTCCTTATATATGGCGGCTTGCGCCAAATTAGTGCCGTAGTTCTCTTGAAAAATGGCAATTTTAGTATCGATTTCCGCAATTTTCTCGGGACTTGCGGCGGCTTTTGCGGCCTCGAGGTTTTTGAGCGCTTCCTGCATGGCTGCATACGCTTTTTCTTTTGCGGCGGCCGCGTTTTCCGTCTGCAAGGCAACTGCACCGGTGGGGGAGCTGGTTTCCGCCGCGATCGCCGTTGCAGGGGCGATTCCCGCGATAAGTGCCGCGGAAAGGGCGATGCCCAAGGTTGTTCGTCTTGCTCTTCTCGCGAGAATGTCGTTCATCTCGGCACCTCATTTCAAGGGTCGGCGACTAACTTGGTAGCACTAATGTAAGTATACCAAGCGATTGGCCCGCCACTGGCTGGGTGTGCGCGTATGCTCCTCTGAAAACTGAATCCCGTTAGAAATGACGAGTTGTTTACGCTTCTTTTGGGGTGGCGGTACTATCATGGTTCGAATTGAATGTGGATGATGATAGGGAGCGCCTATACATGATTGAGTTGCTCAGGCGTTTTGGTGGTAAGTTTCGCCGATATATGGTGATCGGCCCTGCGTGCAAGTTGATCGAAGTGATCTTTGATCTGCTGACGCCGCTGGTGATTGCCCAGATGATCGATAAGGGCATTGGCTCGCACGACGTGGACGCCGTCGTCCACTACGGCATAGTGCTTGCCGCCATGGCCGTGATCGGCATCTCGTTTACGCTCGTCTGCCAAAAGATGGCGGCGCTCACCTCGCAGGGCATGGGCACCGACATTCGCGGTGCGCTCTACCAGCACATCAACAAGCTGAGCTATGCCGAACTCGACCGTTTTGGCACGCCGTCGCTCATCACGCGCATTACCAACGACGTCAACCAGGTGCAGCTCGCCGTGGCGCTGGGCGTGCGCATGCTCATCCGCTGGCCCTTCCTGGCGGTGGGCTCCATGGTCGCGGCCCTTGCCATCGACCTTAAGCTCGGCATTATCTTTTTGATTTGCACGCCCGCCATTGGCCTGGTGTTTTGGTTTGTCATGGCGCGCTGTATTCCGTACTACAAGCAGCTGCAGGCAAAGCTCGACCGCATCGCGCTTATCTGCCGCGAAGGCCTTTCGGGCGCTCGCGTGGTCCGTGCGTTTGTGCGTGAAGATCACGAGCGTGAGCGCTTTGCCCAAGCCGCCGATGACCAGGCCAATACTGCCATCGCGGTGGGCAAGCTCTCGTCGATTCTCAACCCCGTCACGTTTCTTGTGATGAACCTGGGCGTGTGCGCCATCCTGTGGGTCGGCGGCATCCAGGTCAACGTGGGCGAGCTCACGCAGGGTCAGGTCATGGCGTTCGTCAACTACATGACGCAGACCCTCACCTCCATCGTGTATGTCGCCAACCTGGTCGTGGTCTTTACCAAGTCGAGCGCCAGCGCGTCGCGTATCAACGAGGTGCTCAATTGCGTGCCGAGCATTACCGATGAGGGCAACCAGCCGGTCGCACTGCCCGAGCCGGGCAATGTCGCTCCCGTTCCTGCGTTGAGCTTTGACCATGCGAGCTTTTCGTTTGGCGTGGGCGCGGCAAATGCCGTGAGCGATGTGACGCTGGAGCTGCCGCTGGGCAAGACGCTCGGCATTATCGGCGGCACGGGCAGCGGCAAGTCCACGCTCGTTTCGCTTATCCCGCGCCTGTACGATGCGAGCGCTGGCAGCGTGAGCGTGATGGGCGCCGACGTGCGCGCCTGGCCGCTCGACCAGCTGCGCCATGTGGTCGCGACCGTCCCGCAGCGCGCGTCGCTGGTGAGCGGCACCATCCGCAGCAACCTGACCTGGCGTGACGAGTCAGCGACCGACGATGAGCTCTGGGCGGCGCTCGATATGGCGCAGGCCAGCGAATTCGTGCGCAACAAGCCGCAGGGGCTCGATGCCCCGGTCGAGGCGGGCGGTAAGAACTTCAGCGGTGGCCAACGCCAGCGCCTGACCATCGCGCGCGCCCTGGTGGGCTCGCCTCAGATATTGATCATGGACGACTCCGCCTCAGCGCTCGATTTTAAGACCGACGCGGCGCTTCGCCATGCCATCCGCGAGCGCAGCGTGCGCGGTGCCGCCGAGGGCGGGCTGCCGCTCACGACGGTCATCGTGAGCCAGCGCGTCTCGACCGTGCGCGATGCCGACATGATCTGCGTGCTCGACCACGGATCGGTTGCGGGCCTGGGCACGCATGACGAGCTGTATGCAAGCTGCCAGCTCTATCGCGAGATTTGCCAGTCGCAGCTGCGCCGCGAGGAGCTCGAGGGCCAGCAGGGGAGCACGGTGCCCGCGTCCGCCCCGACTGCCCCTGCGCCTACTTGCTCAAAGGAGGGTTGCTAGATGAACCCGTATACTTCTTCCGGTTCGGTCGCCACGATGACCGCTAATGTGTCCGGCAACGATAACCTCAACGACCTGGGCGACGGCCCGCGCCAACCCGGTGATCCCGAGCGCTATCCCGTGGGCGCGGTGACGCGCCGCCTGCTGGGCTATGTTCGCCCGCACCGTATTTCGTTTACGGCGTCGTTTGTGAGCGCCGCCATCTCGGTGATTCTGCAGCTCTACACGCCCATCCTCATTGGTGAGGGCATCGACCTGATCGTCGCCACCGGGCAGGTGGACTTCGATGCGCTGCTGCCGCTCGTTACCAAACTCGCGATTGTCGTGATGGGTGCTGCGGCCTTTCAGTGGCTGCAGGGCTACTGCGTCAACCGTCTGTCCTACGAGACGGTGCGCGACATGCGCGTGGAGGCGAGCGACAAACTCAGCCGCATGCCGCTCGGCTTTGTCGACAGCCATGCCCACGGCGACCTTATGAGCCGCGTGGTCAACGACGTCGATCAGGTGGGCGACGGTCTGCTGCAGGGCTTCACGCAGCTTTTCACCGGTGTTATTACCATCGTGGGCACGCTCGCGTTTATGCTCTCCATTAACCTGACCATGACGCTCGTGGTGGTGCTCGTCACGCCGCTTTCCATCTTTGCCGCCGGTGCTATTGCCAAGCTCTCCAACAAAAGCTTTACGGCACAGCAGCGTATTCAAGGGCAGCTCGGTGGCCATATCGAGGAGTATGTGGGTGAGCAAAAGCTCGTGGACGCCTTCGCCTACGGCCCGCACGCTCAACAGCGCTTCGATGTCCTCAACGCCGAACTCTATACCGCGGGCGAGCGCGCGCAGTTTATGGGTTCGCTCTCCAACCCCGGCACGCGCTTTATCAACAACATTATCTATGCCGTGGTCGCTGCGATCGGCTGCGTGGGCGTGATCACGGGCGTTCCCGCAGCGCTTACGGTGGGCGGCGTGCAGATCTTCCTGTCCTATGCCAACCAGTACACCAAGCCGTTCAACGAGGTCACCAACGTCATTACGCAGATCCAGACCGCGTACGCCTCGGCGCGCCGCATGTTCGCGCTGCTCGATGCGCGCGAGCAGGAGCCCGATGCGACGGATGCCGCGGAGCTTGCCGCCCCGAAGGGCGAGGTCGCCTTTGAACATGTGGACTTTAGCTACGTGCCCGACCGCAAGCTGCTGCAGGATATCTGTATTGAGGCCAAACCCGGCATGCGCTTTGCCCTGGTCGGCCCCACGGGCTGCGGCAAGACGACGCTCATCAACTTGCTGCTGCGGTTTTACGATATCGATGCCGGACGCATCATGGTCGATGGCCGGTCTTCGCGTGATTACACGCGTGCAAGCCTGCGCCGCGCCTTTGGCATGGTGCTGCAGGACACTTGGCTGTTCGAGGGCACGGTGGCGGAAAACATCGCTTACGGTTGCCCAGATGCCACGCGCGAGCAGGTTATCGAGGCGGCCAAGCGCGCGCACGCGCACAAGTTTATCGTGCAGCTGCCAGGCGGCTACGATACGGTCATCGGTGAGGACGGCGGCACGTTTAGCCAAGGCCAAAAGCAGCTGTTGTGCATCGCGCGCGTCATGCTCACCGATCCGGCGATTCTGCTGCTGGACGAGGCGACCTCGAGCATCGATACCCGCACCGAGCTGCAGGTTCAGACGGCATTCGACGAGCTCATGGCCGGCCGCACGAGCTTTGTCGTTGCGCATCGCCTGTCGACGATTCGCAACGCCGACTGCATTCTGGTGATGCGCGACGGCGAGATTATCGAGCGCGGCACGCACGACGAGCTGCTAGCGGCAGGCGGCTTCTATGCCGAGCTCTATCGCAGCCAGTTTGCCCAGTAGGGACTACCGATTAGCGGCAGATGGTTTACATCTGCGTCGTTAGTACTAAGATATTCATCTAATAAATTGCATTAGTGGCTTTAGTTTTGGGGGAAACGAGGCAACGTGACTATGACGTGCTCTCTGGTGGTTAACAGCAAGAGCGGTAATACCAGGATGGTTTCGGGCGCGATCAAGCGCGCTCTGCAGGCTGCGGGCGTTGAATTTGTCCATGCCGCGGCGTTGAGCGACGATGCGGATGCAGATCAGGTTGCGCTCGAGGCGCAGGGCGCCTGCGCGGCCGACACGGTGCTCGTCGGTTTTTGGTGCGACAAGGGCGCGTGCACGCCTTCGGTTGCGGCGCTACTCTCCGCCTTGCACGGTAAGCGCGTCTTCCTGTTTGGCACCTGCGGTTTTGGCGCCGACCAGAGCTATTATCAGCAGATTATCGACCGCGTAACTTCCAATTTGGCTGGGGATGCCGAGCTTGCGGGCTGGGCGATGTGCCAGGGCAAGATGGGCCCCGCGGTCAAGCAGCGCTACGAGGCCATGCTCGAGCAAGATCCCGACAACGCCCGATTTAAGATGCTGCTCGACAACTGGGTTGCCGCGAAGGACCATCCCACCAAGGAAGACCTGGACAACATGGCTGCAGCCGCCAAGAAGGCCGTGCTGGGAGAGTAGCTTCGCCGTTCGCGGTCCTTCGTGCAAAACAATACAAATGTGAAAGCCTCGAAGTTCTCGAGGCTTTTTTCGTGACACGAGGGCGCCCCTTTATTGATGGAAGGCCTAATAAGCTGATTGCTCTATGCCCGGATGTGTGCGGAGTGGGATGGGATTTCCGGATGGGTGGAGTTGCGGAAGCTGCGTCCCGGAATTTGCCTTTGGAATGGGATGCGGTTTCCCGGTGAAGGGCTCTGTGGAAACTACACCCCAGCATTCGGTCGAGAAATGGGATGTAGTTTCCGGTTGAGGGTCTTGGCGGAAAGTGCGACCCGGAATTTGTGATCGAAGCGGGATACGGCTTCCCAACGGGGCCACAAGCGGAAGCCGCATCCCACTCCGGACGGGAATTCTGGGACACGGTTTTCAGAGGGTTATGGGCTGCGAACTAGATGGGGCTGTCATAAAACTCCAGTAAAAGGGGTCGGAAATAAAGGGCACTTCCAGCAATTTGTTTTAATGTGGGGGGGGGGGGTACCATTATTTTAGTTCCGCAAAAAATCGATCCCTCTATGGGGAAGTTGCGTAGGGGGTTAGTCACAGATATTGGATAAAGCAGACCAATTTGGTGATAAATGACCACTTACGCCAAAATTAGTAGCATTTAGCGACAAAACATTGAAAAATGTGTAGCACATCGCTATGTTTTTATTACGAAAAGATTCCAAATTGGCTTATTTCGGACTCACTTTTCAAGCGCCTTGCGGTTCCTGTTGAAACTTGCTGACCTTTGGATGGGTCGAATAGGTCCTCAAGGGGGATGAATTATCACTTTGACGGCGCGTAGACTCAAACGATTTATTGCACTTTTGAGTAGCTTGGCGTTCGCGCTTGTCATAGCCCTTGCCGTTGTTTCTTTTGTTCCTCGTGCATTTGGATACATGCCCTTTGCTGTGCTCTCGGGCTCTATGGAACCCGATCTTCCCGTTGGCTCCATGGTGTTTGTTCGCCAGGTTGAGCCAGTGGATATTGCCGTGGGTGACAATGCAACCTTTTACCGATCGGACGGTGCCGTGGTGACGCACCAGGTGTACGAGATCGACCCTGTGGCGCAGATGATCGGCACGCAGGGAATTGCGAACAAAAATGCAGACGGAAGCATCATGCACGATGCCGAGCAGACGCCATTTTCGCGCGTGATCGGCACTGTTTCTTTTTGTGTCCCTTACCTGGGCTTCGTCAACGCATATTGCACGACGATGCCCGGTTTGCTTGTTGTGGTGGCCGTTCTGACGCTGCTGATAGCGGCGTCGATAGTGCTCGATCGGATGGTTCCCGACGAGCCTGCGGGCAAGCATACCCGCGTGCATGCGAGGGAGCGGCGTTCATAGCGGCAGGGAAAAGCGTCGGCGGCGGTAGGGGCCGTTGCCGGGGAAAACGATTCTCGAAAGGAAGAGAACGATGGAAAACAAGAAGAAAAAGCGCTACGGCATCATTGCCGCCCTGTTGCTGTTGGTGCTGGCTGCCGGCGTGGGAACGTATGCATGGCTGTCGGCGACCCAAACCAAGGTGAATGAGTTCACGGTCGGCCGCATTGACAAGCCTGAAGTGAAGCCCGACCCTGATCAGCCGAACAAGCCCGGTACTGATCCCACGAACCCCTCAGTGGATGGTTATCTGTTCGAGACCAACTGGACCAATAAATCCAAGATGATTCCCGACACCGACATCAATAAGAACCCCAACGTCGGCATCGGCAAGGACTCTGATAAGTCCTATGTGTTCATCTACGTGAAGAACGCAATTGTGAAGACAGACGCCGAAAACGCCCTTGCCAAGACTCCGTATTTCACCATTGGAAATAACTGGAAGATGGTTGAGGGGGAATTTGAAGGTAAGGCTGTGACCAACGGCACTTCGGGCCAGTACGTGAGTGGTCTGTTCGTGTATACCAATAACACCAGCGATCCGGCCGTGCTTGAACCTACCGACGGAAAGGCTGCCTATACCGGCGAGCTGTTCAGCACGGTGCATATTCCGAATACTCTGAACAGCACGGATGTTGTTCAGAATCCCGCTATGACAGTCTCCTGCTACATCTTCGGCGCTGACCAGAAGGGCGACAAGACTGACGCTGCCAACAACGCTGTCGAGCAGGCCAAGGCTTGGGCTGCGACTCGGGCTAAGGCTTAACCCCACCCACCCCACCGAGATCCCGGTCCGCTCCCCACCCCTATATTCGGGCTGGGATCTCGGTCCCCCTTTTTATCGACGACTGGCGAACGTAATGCTCAATAATCTTTCCGACAATAAGAAACGCACCTTGGCGCTTGCCGCGGTGGCGCTGTTGGCCCTGGCGTGCCTGTGCGGCACGCTGGCTTTCACCGTTGATATGGTTCCGGCGAACAATGCCCTATCGTTTGGCAGCGTGAAGGTACGAGTCTGCGAATACACCCTCAACGAGCGGGGCGAGGAGATCCCGTTTGAGGCCGACGAGCACGGGGGCTATCCCGACACCAAGGCCAGCGGCTCTGACATCAGCCGCATTGTGCGCGTGGAGAACGTCGGCGCGCAGCCTGAGTACGTTCGCGCGCGCCTGCGCATGACGTCGGTGGCGACCGACGGTTCGAGCGCGGATGCCTCGGGCAGCGTTGCGTTTCATGTGAACGCGGGCGAGGGGTCCCCGTGGATCGACGGCGGCGATGGGTGGTACTACTACCGTGGATTGGCCGGGCGTGGCGGCATGCTCGACCCCGGTGCCATGACGGAAAGCCTTATGGACTCGCTGCGATTTGTGGGCGACTACCACGATGCCGCGCGCGGCGGCAGATTCAAGCTCGATATCGATGTTCAGGCCGTGCAGGCCAAAAACCAGCAGACAAGCGATACCGCCCTCGACGTACTTGACGTTGTGGGTTGGCCGGAGGCGAACTAGCCTATGAAGATCAAGAACATGAACCGGGGCGTGCTTAGCAGGCTAGTTGCCGTCGCGGCGATTGCCCTTTGCTGCGTTATGGCGCTGCCGACGGCGGTGCATGCCGAGGATGTGCCCGAGGCCAAAACCGAATTCCACATCAAAAACGAGGCTGACTTTTTGTTGTGTGTGGCGCTGTCGCGCGAGCGCGATACGTCCGGCTGGCACGTTTATCTCGATAACGACATTGAGCTCGACAGCGACGACATGAAAGCCATCGTTGCAGACACCGTTAAGCATCTGTCGTTTGGCAACAAGGAGCATCCGTTTAAGGGCGTGTTCGATGGTCAAAACCACACCGTTGAGGGCCTGAACTACGATAAAGACGCTTTTGACCCCGAGCGCGACACGGGCTTTTTTGCCGAGACCAACGGTGCCACCATCAAAAACTTCCTGGTCAAGGACGCCAACGTGTGGGCGGACTTCCGCGGTGGCATTATCGTGGGCAAGGCCGTCAATACGCGTTTCGAAAACGTTATGGTCATGGAGAGCACGCTGCACGTGACCTGCGCCAACAATGCTCTCAACCTCATTACCAACGCAGGCTTTGAGGGCGGTCTCATCGCCGGCGAGCTCGACGGCTGCACCCTCTACAACTGCGAGGTCCGTGGCGGCCGTGCCGTCAACAATACGACCTCGGGCGTGCAGGCGCTCGGCGGTGAGGGTCTGTATATGGCGGCGTTTGCCGGCTATGTTACAAATTCGACGATTGAGTACTGCCGCGTTACACCTACGCGCAAGAAGGACGGCTCGATTGCCGCGAATGGCATGACCGACGTCACCAATAAGTACGACGTGGCTGTTGGCGCTCTGGGCGGCAACAACGTGTACGCCTCGGGTTTTGTGGGCTGCATGGCAGAAGGCGCTAAAGTCATTGACTGCTTTTCAACGGCGAAATGCTATAGCTATGCTGCTTCTTACGTGGGCGTTGTCTCCGTAACGCGCGCTTGGACGGGCGGTCTTGCAGGCCGCATCTTGCCTAAGAGCGGTAATGAAATCACTCGCAGCCATTTCGCCGGCGATTTGAGCTCGCGCCAGTACAACCCCATCGCCGTGATCCCCATTATTCAAAACGACGTGAACCTGGGCGGTATTGCTGCACGCGCTAATGCGGGTGATGCGACTATCACTGATTGCTACTTCAAGCCCAGTGTCAGCCTATCCGGGTTTAGTCAGGGTACGGCAGCCAAGAAGAAGATTTACGCCCTTGCGGGTGATGGCACGGTATCCGGTGCCGGATTCGGTCCCTGGGACGACGAACGCTACGTCACACGTGAGCTGTGGGAGCAGCATGATTACGACTTCTGTGCCGGCACCATGCGCTCGACTGCTAACGATGCGTATCTGAATGACTCACACTCCAATGAGTGGGCGATGGACTACAAACTGAATATTCCCGTGCATGGCCAGAGCGTTAAGGCGACGATTGATTTTCCCGGTGCAGGCATCGCGACCATCGAGGCAACCAAACTCGGTATTGATCAGGCGACCTCGGATCCGTATACCTTTGCCGTGAGTGCCGTGCTGGCGGGAACGGCTCAGGGCCTTGCCACGGGCGATACGTCGGTAATGTTTAAGCAGGATACCTCCGCAAAGCCTGAGGGGCTGAGCGAGGAGAACGGCGGCTACCGTTTTATGGGCTGGTTCCGCGAGCCCGATGTGCAAGTGAATCGAATTGGACAAGACAACAGCTGGTTTGACGGCAAGACCGATGCCGATGCTGTGGCTGCTGGCAAGCAGGTCCAGAAGAGCGAGTTGCACGACGAAACGTCAACCTATACTGCCGATAACGCGAAAGGGGCCAAGGCTTTTGAGGGCAATGACCTGTTTATCGCTTCGTACGAGGCACAGGTGCTGTTCTATAACGTCAAGGGCGAAACGCTCGATTGGCAGAGCGGTGCTGCGCACGACAGGTCGACGGATTGGTACCGCTACGGCGTGGGTTTGACGCCCGCTGCCCCCGCGGATCGCGGCAACTTGAAGCCTACCGCGACATTTATCGGCTGGACCACGCAGCCTAGCAGCGAGGCGGGGATGAATGGTGGCTATGCCGCCATCACCTCGACTCAGTTAGCCGAGCTTAAAAATCAGGGAGCTTTTTATCCTGCGGGTAGCGAGATCACGGTTGTCCGTCCTACCGACTTCTACCCGGTGTACAGCGACTACGTGTCGAACATCATAACGGTGTTCGAGGGCAATGAGCGGGACACAACCGACGATAAGACTCTGCGCGACGGTGTGGGCAAAACCAATGTCGACGTCCAGACTACCGAGGACGGCACCAGCGTCTACACGGTACAGGTGTGCAACACGGAAGGTACGCCCCTGTCCAATGGCGGCAAGCTGCCCGATGGCTATCGCTTCTTGGGTTGGTATGAAAACAAGGGGACCGAGGATGCTCCGCTCGAGGTGCGCGTAAGCCGCGACCCCAGCTACACACTCCCTGCCGATGTCGATCTAACTGTGCCACATACCTACATCGCCCGCTTTGAGTACCGAGTGGATTATTACGTTCGGGCTTATACCAACCATGAGTTTACGGACAGCAAGCTACTTTGTTCCGTTTGGAATCGCTATCAAACGCCCTTTGAGGAAAACGTCGGTAGTACCTTCGTGCGTGAAAACGTCGTCCACTGGGGCCCGGAGCATGTTGACCACGGTATAAAGGATAGTTATGAAACGTGTGGCACGCGCTTCACGAAGGAAACCCTTGTCGTGAGTCCCCTTAACGCGTACTCGCACAACGTTAAAAACGATACGGGAGCCGATACTCTAAAAAACCTCTATGCCGATACCGATTTTCCAGGCGCTGCAACGCTAAGCGATACTTGGACTTCGGCTTCGCTGAACGTAACGGTCAAACCGGTGAATGATCGCTATCGCCTGAATTTCTGGACGCTTGAGCGCGATGGTGAATATTGGACATATGTGAAAAATCCCATCGAGAGCATGGTGCGTACAGATAAGAAGTACTACGTTCGCGCGATGATTACCACGGACGTTAATTTCTACAACAAGGGCGATAATGTCGTGAGGACTGCCACGCGGCGCTATGAGAGTAACTTGCTGCAGACCAAGGTGAACGGGGCGGATCCGACGTTCACGTATTACTACCCGCATGTTAATAAGTCGGTTAAAGTGGCCGAAAAGCCAGAAGATGGTGAGAAGGGATCGTATGAGAGCCCCCTGACCCTCGAAGCTTCCCCGACCGATGCCGACATGGCCGTGCCGGGCTATAAGTTCCTGGGCTGGATTTCGACCGCCGAGGTCAAGAAGGATTCTGCCGTCTGGGACTATATCTACGATGTCAAGGGTGATTCCTTCACCACTTCTGACCCGGATAAGGCCGAACCGTATCTGGTGAAACCAGATTTCAAGGTCACCCAGTACCAGGATGCCTATCCGGTGTACGCGAAGTACGACGTTAACTACACCACCAACCTGCACCGCGCCGGTTTTGAGGGTACTTCCGAGGTGAATGTTCCTAGGTATGACATCACCCCTAATCTCAATGTGGACACCGATCCCGCCACGGCAACGGTGACTCCTGATATCGAAACGACGGTATACAAGTCCGGCGGCGAGTTATATAAGCTAAATAAGGTCGAGGTCGAACTTCCGAATGGTGAGGTCAAGGAGCTCGATTCTGCCGACGGTAACTCATATTCCTATCAGGTGGAGCCCGGCGGGACCTATACATTTGTGGCGTACTATTCGCCGTTGGCGGTTGTGTACCATCTCAATGCCAGGGATGTGGACGGTAAGGTAGCCCAGCAGGGCGATTCTCTCGGCAGCCTTAAGGACGGCATGCCGCTGCCAACGTATAACATTGGAGACATCGATGCTGCAACGGGCGCATACAACGCCTTCGTAGGTTGGACGGATAATAAGCCAGAGCCTAGCAGCGGTTATGTCGTTTGGTCGGACGGCGTTTCCATGGTGACTAAAAACACGGTGGTCAACGCCCCCATGGAGCTGTACCCGGTCTACCGTGCCAGCGCGGTAAGTGTCCAATCGAATATCGATGCTAATCTGGATGATCCCTATGCCGTACGCTCCCTTGCGCGTACCGACTCTGGTGATCAGATTTCGCTGGAGGTAAAAGCTGCAACTGAGGTTGTCGGCAAGAACGGCACCAAGTACGACTTTGTCGGCTGGTCGCGTGACTATACATCCGATGGCAACTACACCCTGATGACCGATGAGGAGAAGTATCCCCTCGAGGGTAATGAGCCCTTTAAGAACGTGACCTACACTGCGGTGTACAAGATTGCGCCGTATAAGGTGCGCTATCACGGTATCGACGGGTCGGTCATCTTTACGGCGACCGTCGACTCGGGCGATGAGCGCGCACAAGACGGCAAGTCCGGTTTTATCCACACGGTCGATGTCCCTAAAATGGACGAGAGCGGCAACCCCGTGATGGAGCAAAAATCCGTGGCATATGACCCGGATGCCCACTCCAAGATCGTTGCGCTGCTCGATGAGCAGGCGGCCGCCAATGGCGATAAGCGTGAACTCTTCTTGGAATGGCGATATGTGGGTGCCGAAGGTGCTGCGGAGGCTTGGGATACGTTTAAGGACGAGCCGGTCAAGGGCGATATGGACCTGTATCCCGTGACGTATCGCGTGGTTGCCAACGATACGTCTGATGGAAAGCCCGAAAACATGACCGCGCAGCTTAAGTGGCTGCTCGATCCTTCCGCCGCCAACACCGTCGACGACGCCGCCGATAAGGCGCCGTTTAAGGTCTGCTTTGCCAAGCCGTTTATGGGAACGCAGTTGACCGTCACGGTAACGCGGGCAAGCTACGGCCCTGGTGCAGAGGAAGCTCCCGTGGACGGCAAGTTTGTCTCGCTCTACAGTCTGGGTTCGGGTAATGGTTCGTTTGACCTGGCCAACCGTCTGGAGTCCAAGAAGACAGGCGAAGGCGAGCAAGGTCCCGGTAATGCCGTGTTCAAATTTACCCAGAATCATGCGCTGACGATCGTTAAAAAGACTACCGACGCCAGCGCAATGGGGCAAACGTTCCGCTTCAAGGTAACGCGAAAGGCGTCGGAGGGTTCTCCTGCCGAGACGCGCATGGTCGAGGTGAAAGTTAGCGAGCAGCGCGACGAAAACGGTGAGGTCTGGTATGTCGGCAGCGTGCAATTTGCTGCTCCGGCGGGCACCTATACCGTCGAGGAAGACACGGCTTGGGCATGGCGCTACGAGGGTGAACTGAGTACGCCGGGCAAGGCGCCCGGCAAATCTGCCGAGCTCATCATCTCGTCTGCCTCGAGTGCGGGCGACACCGTGGTGACGTGCGTCAACACGCGCGCGAATGACAAATGGGTCGATGGTGGCTCGCGTGCCAAGAATGTTTGGAAAAACGGCACGCTGAAGAAGGAGGACTAGGATGACTAAGCGCAAGCAAATCGTCGCCCTCCTTGTTGGCGTTCTCCTGTTGGCTGGCGCTGCCGGTACCTTTGCGTGGCTTTCGGTTACGGGCGTGCTGGTCAACGAGTTTGGTTTTGGTTCGGTGGCGCCCTCGGTAGATGAGAAGCTCGATGGCAATGTGAAGAGCAACGTCATGATTACAAACAACGGCTCGGCCCCGGCATACCTGCGTGTTGCGGTGGATATCTACTGGCAGGACCAGAATGGCGCGCGCCTGTGGGATGAACCAGTTGCCGGCACCGACTACGTCATTGCGTGGGGCAGTGTGTCCAAGGCATCTGCTTCTAACACCGCCTCGTCTTGGGTTGTCGCGTCCGACGGGTACTACTACTGGACGTCTCCCGTTGCTCCGATGGGCAAAACCGATGTGCTCATCAAGAGCGTGACTGAGCAGAAGGCAGATAGGAAGAACCTGGTCGTTGACATTTCGACCCAGGCAATTCAATCCACGCCCGGCGATGCAGCTGCAGAGGCATGGGGCTGTGCAGTCAAGGATGGCGTGCTGGTGCCGCCGCATGGAGGTGCGTAAGTATGGCCTCTCCGATTCGTAAAGACGTTGCGTGTTTCTTGCATTGCGTGATGGCGGCAATCGTCTGCCTTATCGCGCTCGCCGTTCCTGCACGTGCGTTTGCTGACATTCCCACGATTGCCTATGACGGAAATGCACGCCAGCTAACGGTATCGGGAGCGACGGACTCCTCGGGGGAGCCCGATCTGTTTCCAGCCTTTAAAGATCTAATGCCCGGCGATGTACGCGAGCAACAGATTGGGGTTCGTGCCACGGGTGTAAAGTCCCAGGTACGTGTGTTTGTGCGGGCCGTTGTCGATCACGAGACGGCACATCTGCTGTCGCCCATTACCCTAACGGCGTCGGCGGCCGATGCGTCTGCCGGTTGGCTCCAGACGGGAACGCCGGGCAGCGTGTTTGCCTATCCCACGCAGGTCGCAACGTTTACGAGCGATGGCAGCACGGTACTCAATTTGCAACTAAGTGTCCCGACGTCGGTGGGCAACGAGCTTGCCGACGCAAACAAGGCAATTCGCTGGGAAATCACCGCCGAAGACGATGGCGAGAAGATCCCCGTACAACCTGCTGGCAGCAAGAAGCCCGGCTTGCTTGGTCTGGTGGCAACAGGCGACAGCACACTCACGTTGCTTTTGGTGCTGCTGACGCTTGCAATCATCGCATTTATAGCCGCGCTTCTTTTGTCCCGGAGGGATAAGTACTAGGTCCATCTTCTAAACGCAACGCCCTCCCGGGCGGCTGGCACGAAGTTCCCTGCTCTACAGTCCTGCGCAAGACGAAGGCCACATTAAGTTGCCTTCTTTGCGTGCGGAACTCGCGATAAACTTCGTGCCCGCCGTCCGGGAGGGCGCCCCTTTATTGATGGAAGGCCTAATAAGCGGATATTCCATGCCCGGATGTATTCAGAGCGGGATGGGCTTTCCGGATGGGCGGGGTCTCGGAAAGCTCATCCCGGAATTCGCCTTTGGAATGGGATGCACTTTCCGATTGAGGGACTCAGCGGAAAATGCATCCCAGTATTCGGCTGAGAAATGGGACACGGTTTCCGGTTGAAGCCTTGGCGGAAAATGTGACCCGGAATTTGTGATCGGAATGGGATGCGGTTTCCCAACGGGGCCACAAGCGGAAACCGCATCCCATTCCGGACGTGAATTCCGGGACAAGCTTTCCGCGATGCGCATGCCAGGCCACGCTTCTGCTACGAGGCGAGCGCAGCTTCTCATCAGCCCACTCAACTCGCAACGGGTGAGGGGCGGCGGCAGGCGGAGGCGCGGGAAAGGTCTGTCGCGAGTTCCGCACGCAAAGGGGGCCACTTAATGTGGCCCCGTCTTGCGCAGGACTGTTTGAGCAGCAGACCTTTCCCGCGCCTCCGCCTGCCGCCGATTTGGGCCCCCGACCCCGTTACTTGATCTTGGTCGTACCCGGCGCCAGGTTGGGGTCGGTCTCGTTGGCCTCGGTCTGGAAGTGCTCGGTGTACACGTTCTTGCCGTCGCGGAACATCTCGTAGTACTGCATCTTGGCGTAATCCTCGCGCGCCTTGGTGGCGGCTGCGGCAGCGGCGTCGTCACCGGTGACGTTGGAGGAGAGCGCCCAGCGCAGGCTGGCGTCCTCGTAGCCCACGGAGTTGATGGCGGGCAGCGACTCGCGCAGTGTCATATGCGCCTTCTGATAGTCGGAAAGCGGGGCGCCGATCAGCTGCATCAGCTGGGTGGACAGGTAGTTGGTGGACAGGTCGTCGACCTCACTCGTCTGGTCGCAGCCGGCAACGTCGTAGTTGGCCCAGATGATGTAGTCGGTCTGCCACAAGCGCTCCTGGTGGGTGGCGTCGTCCTCGTCGGTAAACCATTTGTCGTTGAACTTGGACGGGAAGAACGGCTGGTGGTCGCCCCAGAACACCACGACCACCTTGCGGTCGAGCTTGCTCAAGGCGTTAAGGAAGTAGCGCAGCGCCTGGTCGGACTGCTCAATGCACGAGACGTACTCGTCGACATCGGACAGCGTGCCGTCTTCGATGGTCTTGGCATCCAGGTCGGTCGTGTCGATGTTCAGGTGCATCTGCTTGTCGACCGGCAGCAGGCCCGTATCGTAGCCCGAGTGGTTCTGCATGGTCACGTCGAAGATAAACTGCGGATCGGCGTTCTTGTCGAGCAGCTCAAGAATCTTGTCGTAGGTAGCCTGGTCGGTCACCATGCCGCGCAGGGTGTCGGCTCCCTGGAAGTCGTTGATGGACAGGAACTGGTCAAAGCCAAAGTCCTTGTAGACGTTCTCGCGGTTCCAGTTGGTCGCGTGGTTGGGGTGCATGGCCGTGGTGGAATAGCCGAGCGATTTGAACTGCTCTGCCAGGTTCCCGGTCGTCTCCATGTTGTAGATGGTGTAGGGGTACACGCCCGAGCCCAGGTTGGCCATGGAGTTGCCGGTCATAAACTCAAACTCGGTATTGGCCGTGCCGCCGCCGTAGGCGCTCACGTAGAGCTTTCCGCGGCTGAGGCAGTTGGACAGGTTCTTAAAGTACTGCGGACCTTCGTAGCCGGCGCGCATGTTCTGGTAGATCGACAGATCCGAGAACGTCTCGTTCATGATGGCGATGACCGTGGGCTTCTCGCTGTCGAACTGCTCCTTTGCGGCGGCGCGCTCGTCGCTCTTGGCCGCGTCGGACTTGTCGTAGGCCTTGGCGTACTTTTTGAGCGTGGCCTTGGCATCGTCGACGGAGTAGTCGGCGGGTTTGGGCGGCTTGATGGACTGTGCCGCACTAATAAAGGCAGGCAGGTAGCCCTCGCGCCAGTAGCTCTCGAGCGGGCGCCAGGTGTAGACGGTGATGCCGAGGGTGTTGTAGTAGTCGATGAGCGTGACATGCGCGGTCACGCCGCCCAGGCACAGCACCGCCACGAGCAGGTTGGTGAGCAGCATGCGCTTGGCGTTGGCGGCGCCCTTCTGACGGTGCGGTGCCACCAGGCCGGCGTACTCGCACAGCAGCATGGCGATGGCGGTAAAGCCCATGGACAGCACGCAGAACAGCGAGATCGAGAAGGTGTAGCCGTTGCCGGCGACCGCGGCGGCGGTGGAGATGGCCGAAAGGTCGCCCGGCTGGATGGGCATGGATTTAAACGTGATGACGAAGAACTCGGCAATGCCCAGGACAAAGAGGGCAAAGGCCAGGACCGCGGGAGCTGCGCCGTGGCGCTGGAATAGGAAGAACAAGCCGACCATGAGCACGGTGATGATGGCCCATTCGAGCAGAATGCACAGGGGGTAGACCCAGGTAAAGTCGTGGTTGGACGAGACCTCCATGCCCAGCAGCGCAAAGACGCCGGCGAGCAGCAGGCACAAGACGGCGGCGACGAGCGGTTTGCCCACAAAGGCTCCGCGCAGGCGGGCGAGCTTGCCGGTGGGGACGGGGGCATCGGACCCGGCGAACGCAAAGACGCGCGGGGCGATGCGGTCGCGGGCGATGCTGGCCCAGGCGCATCCGGTAAGGATGGCGTTGGTCAGGATGAGCATCACAAAGGCGAGCGGCTCGTTTTGGGCGACGAGGCCAATGGCGCCCCAAATGGTCAAAAAGAGCTGGAACAGGCCGAAGGCGACACTCCAGGCGATGGCGCCTTTGGCGACGGTGCCCGACTGTGCGCGAATGGCCTTGGCCTCGCGCAAGACAAGGTAGACGGTCGCCGCAAGACCGACGAGCGAGATGGCGGCAGCGAACATGCTGAGACTCCTCACAAACTTAAAACCTACGAAAGCGGGGGTTTACCCGATTGTTACCAAGATATGCGCTGCAATTGGTGGCTGCGCACAACAACCAGCCATATTAACGCGCACGTGTGGCGGTGTGGCGCAATGTAGTGGCGACCTGCGCGATAATGGACGGGAATTACACGGAAACGTAAAGGCTTCTTAAAGAAATGGCGAGGATGAGGCGATGAACGAGCGGGTTTGTATGACGAGTGCGGGCGACGTGGGTGCCGGCATGGACGCGGGCGGCTATCCGGTCGAGACTACGGGCAACGCGGTGCTGGACATTTTGGAGCACCGTTCGTCTACGCGCGCCTTCGCGCGCGATGACAGTGACCGTCCCGTAGCGGTGACCGACGAGCAGCGGGCGGCGATTTTGCATGCGGCGAGTCGCGCGCCATCGGCAGGCGCCATGATGATGTATTCCATCGTGAGCATTCGCGAGCAGGCTACGCTGGACCGTCTGGCCGACCTGTGCGATCACCAGCCCATGATCGCCAAGGCGCCCTGGGCACTTATATTTGTGGTCGATTATGCCAAGTGGATCGATCTGTTTGAGCACGTGGGCTGCTTTGAGCCCGAGTTTGTCGAGCGCACGGGCAAGGCGCCCCGCCGCGCGCCGGGTTTGGGCGACTTTGCCATCGCGGCCCAGGACGCCGTGATCGCTGCACAAAACGCCGTGGTTGCCGCCGAGGCCCTGGGGCTGGGGAGCTGCTACATCGGTGATATCGTCGAGAATGCCGAGGAAGTTGCCGAGCTGCTCGATCTGCCGCCCTATACCATGCCGCTGTCGATGCTCATCATCGGCACGCCCCGTAAGGAGCGCCCGGCAATCGCGCACCCCGTGGTGAACCTGGTGCACGAGGAGCGCTACTGCCGCGCGGATGCCGCGGCCATGGACGCGCAGGTGGCCGAGATGGACGCGATGTTTCGCCCGCATGCCCGCGAGGTGGGGGAGCGCGTGGTGGATATCTACACCCGCAAACACACCAGTCCCTTTATGGCCGAGATGAGTCGCTCCATGGAGTGGTGGTTCAAAAACTGGCTCGGAAAATGACGAATGTGGCAAAGGGACAGTCCCTTTGCCACATTCCATATCGCGCGATGGCATAAAGGCCGTATAAATGTTTATCTAGCTGGGAAAACAGTGCATTAAAACATGGGCCGATTGCCTATAATCCCTTCGAACATTAAAGTTGGGAGGAAACCGGCTTATGGAACAAAAGGCCAAGGAGGCAGCCTCGCACGCTGCGATTCCTGTGAGCATCTCGGCGATGCTCGTCACGCTGGGCGTGGTGTACGGCGACATCGGCACCAGCCCTATGTATGTAACCAAGGCGCTCGTTGCCGGCAACGGCGGCATCGGAAGCGTGACGGAGGAGTTCGTGCTCGGCGCGCTCTCTCTTGTCGTGTGGACGGTCACGCTGCTGACGACCGTCAAGTACGTGCTGATCTCGCTGCGCGCCGACAACCACGGCGAGGGCGGTATCTTTGCCCTGTACAGCCTGGTCAAGCGTTGCGGCAAGTGGCTTATCATCCCCGCCATGCTGGGTGGCGCCGCGCTGCTCGCCGACGGCATCCTGACGCCGGCTGTTACCGTTACCACGGCCATCGAGGGCCTGCGCACCATCCCTGCGGTTCACGCCGTGCTCGGGGATGACCAGGGCCGCGTTGTCGCCATCACGCTCGCCATCATCATTGCGCTCTTCTTGGTGCAGCGCATCGGCACGGCCAAGATCGGTCACGCCTTTGGCCCCATCATGACGCTGTGGTTCCTGTTCCTGGGCGGCACGGGTCTGTTCTTTGTCTTCCAGCACCCCGCCGTGCTGCTGTGCCTCAACCCGGTGCGCGGCATCGCCTTTTTGCTGAGCCCCAACAACCACGCGGGCATCATGATTCTGGGCAGCTGCTTCCTCGCCACCACCGGTGCCGAGGCGCTCTACTCCGACATGGGCCATGTGGGTCGCGGCAACATTTACGCCACCTGGCCGTTCGTTAAGTGCTGCTTGCTGCTGTCCTATATGGGCCAGGGCGCTTGGCTTATGAACAACGCTGCCAACCCCGAGCTCATGGGCATTGCCGACCTTAACCCGTTCTACCAGATGCTCGCCCCGGGCCTGCGTCCGTTTGCCGTCGGCCTTTCAACCATCGCGGCCATCATTGCCTCGCAGGCGCTCATTACCGGCGCGTTCTCGCTGGTGTCCGAGGCCAGTCGCCTGGACCTCATGCCGCACATGCAGGTCTTCTATCCGGCCGAGACCAAAGGCCAGCTCTACATCCCCATGGTCAACAACGTCATGCTTGTCGGCTGCGTCATCGTGGTGCTGCTGTTCCAGAACTCGGCTCATATGGAAGCCGCCTACGGCCTTGCCATTACGCTGACTATGATGTGCACCACGCTGCTGCTCTTCTTCTACCTGCACGAGGAGCGCAAGCTCAAGGTTGCTCCGTGGATCTTCGCGGCCTTCTTCCTTTTGCTCGAAGGCTTCTTCTTCGTGAGCTCACTCACCAAGTTCTTCCACGGCGGCTACTTCACCATCCTCATGGCTGCACTCATCATGGGCATTATGGTGTGCTGGTACAACGGCACGGCGGTCGAACAGCGCCAGTTTACGCTGCTGCCGCTGCGCAGCTATCTGCCGCAGCTCAAGCGCCTGCGCGACGACGACCGTTACGAGCGCATGAGCGACAACATCGTGTACCTGACCAAGGACACCCATACCGACTACATCGACCGTGATATCGTCTACTCGATCTTGGACAAGCATCCCAAGCGCGCTCGCGCCTGGTGGTTCGTGAACGTCGAGACCATGGACGAGCCGCATACCTTTGCCTATTCGGTCGAGACGTTCGGCACCGACTATGTTTTCCGCGTGCATCTGTACCTGGGCTACAAGATTAACCAACGCGTCAACGCCTACCTGCGCCAAGTTGTTCAGGACCTGGCTGCCACCGGCGAGCTGCCGTCGCAGACGCACGACTACTCGGTCTATAAGGATCCGGGCAACATTGGCACGTTCAAGTTCGTCATGATCCGCAAGCTGCTGGCGCCCGAAAGCGACGTGGAGCCGAGCGAGCGCACGGCCATCACGCTCAAGTACATCATCCGCCGCGCCGCCGGCACGCCCGCGCGCTGGTACGGCCTGGAGAACTCCAACGTGAGCTTTGAGTACGTGCCGCTGTTCACCAAGTTTAAGGCCGTGAGCAAGATGCAGCGCCTTGCCCCCAACGAGCGCCCGTAGCCGACGGAGACTACACGGAGTTGGTTATCGATGAGCAAAACTAAAGCCGGGGAGGTAAACATGGATGCAAGGACACTTGACGTCCGTGAGGCGCGCGTCGACGCCGCCGAAGATCGGTTCTTTACGAATCGGGCCAACATGGACATGGTCGATCGCGTGATTTCGATCGTGGCATTGGTATTTGGAGCGGTGTGCGTGTGCGCCCTGCTCGCGCACGTGCTGTTTGTCTAACGACCGCAGGCTGTAAAGGCTATACACTTGGAACCACCACAAGGGGAAACCACCACAAAGGTGCCTGTCCCCTTTGTGGTGGTTTTTGTTTTTGAGAGAGGGGCGGGGCGCTGATGGACGTCCATGCGGACGGCGATATTGCCGAGAACTTTTGGTGGCGGCGCACGACGCTGACGCGTCGCAGCCCTCTGTATGACGCCTGCGTATCGGCGGGGCTGCTGGTCGCGGCGACGATTGCGGGCGCGCTGCTCGACCATCCGGGTCTCGCGCCGAGCATCATGATCGTCTATGTGTTCGCCGTGCAGCTGTGCGCGTTCTTTACCTGGAGCCGCCTGTATTGCCTGCTGAGCTCGGCTGCCGCCGTGGCGCTCTACAACTTCTTGTTTGTTGACCCGCGCTACTCGCTGTCGTTTATCGACCGTGTTTATCCCGGCATGTTCTTCATCATGTTTGCGGTCTCGCTTGTGTCGAGTTCGATCGCGTTGGCCCTGCGCCGCGCCTTGGCGCAGGCCGCCGCCAGCGACCGCCGCACGCAGATGGTGCTCGAGACCAACCGCATGCTGCAGCGCTGTGCCGATCAGCAGCAGATTGTGCACGCCATGGCAACGCAGCTGGCGCGTCTTTCGGGCTGCCCGGTCGTGTGGTACAGCGATGATGCCGATGATGATGACCTGCTGCCGCGCGCGACGTATACGGCCGTGGGCGATGCCGTGCCGGTGCACGAGCTGGCGTCGCAAATGCCGCCGCGGCTCTCGGCGTCCGCCTATGTGGGAACACCACTCGATGCCACCTATGGCGGCTCGGCGTTCTTTGGCATCTACTTGACCGTACGCTCGGGCGACACCATGGTGCGCGCGGGCGACCCCGCCTCGGTTGTGGGCGTGCTGGCTATCGTTGCCGAGTCCGACGTGCTGACGCACGAGGAGCGGACACTTGCCGATGCCATCGTGAGCGAAGGCGAGCTGGCACTCGATCGCGCCCGCGCCATGGAGGCCCGCGAAGAGGCGGCGGTGCTTGCCAAAAACGAGCAGTTGCGCGCTAACCTGCTGCGCTCCATTTCGCACGATCTGCGCACGCCGCTTACCAGCATTTCGGGCAATGCCGACGTACTGCTCGACCAGGGCTCGACCGGCACCGCCGAGCTCGACGACCAGACGCGCCGCGGCATGCTCCTGTCCATTCGCTCGGACGCGCAATGGCTCAACGCCACCGTCGAGAACCTGCTTGCCATCACCAAGCTCGAGGGCGGCGGTATGCATCTGGCGACTACGCTCGAGCTCATGGACGATATCGTCGAGGAGGCGCTGCGCCACGTAAGTCCGGCCGTGCGCGAGCACGACCTTAAGGTGGTGGCATGCGATGAGCCGGCGCTCGTTAACGTCGACGCGCGTCTGATGGTACAGCTCGTGGTGAATCTGGTGAACAACGCCATCACGTATACGCCCGCGGGTTCGCATATCGTGATTTCGATTGGCGTCGACGATGGGCACGTGACGTGCTCGGTGGCCGATGACGGGCCGGGCATTGCGCCCGAGGACCGCGAGCGAATCTTTGAATCGTTCTACACCGCCAACCACGGTCTTGCCGACAGCCATCGCAGCGTGGGCCTGGGTCTTTCGCTCTGCCGCTCCATTGCGTTGGCGCATGGCGGTAGCATAGAGGTTGCCGCGGCGGACCCGCACGGCTCGGTCTTTACGATTGAGCTTCCCGTCGCCGATGTTTCGTTTGATAAGGAGTAGCGCCGTGCCGAACTCTGCCGTAAAACCGCTCATCTTGGTCGTTGAGGACGATCCCGCCGTTCGCAACCTTATCGTTGCCGCGCTCGAGGCGCACGGCCTGCGTCATATGGCTGTGGAGACCGCCCATGCCGCCATCGCCGCCGCCTCGTCGCAGGCACCGAGCATTGTGCTGCTCGATCTGGGCCTACCCGATATGGATGGCGTCAAGGTGGTGGAGTCGGTGCGCGCATGGTCGGGCATGCCGATCATTGTGGTCTCGGCGCGCAGCGAAGACGCGGACAAGATCCGCGCACTCGATGCCGGTGCCGACGACTACCTGACCAAGCCGTTTTCGGTCGAAGAGCTGCTCGCGCGCATTCGCACGACGCTCAGGCGCCTTTCGTATGCGCAAACGGGCGGTGTTGCCTCCGAGGGCTCGTTCGATACCGGTGAGCTGCATATCGATTTTGACGCCGGCATCGCCACGATGGATGGCGAGGAGCTGCACCTGACGCCGATCGAGTACAAGTTGCTCTGCTTGCTGGCACACAACGCCGACAAGGTGCTGACGCACCAGTTTATATTGCACGAGATTTGGGGTACGGCGACCAAGAGCGATCTGGCGAGCCTGCGCGTCTTTATGGGCACGTTGCGTAAGAAGATCGAGTCCGACCCCGCGCATCCGCGCTATATCCAAACGCACGTAGGCATTGGCTACCGCCTAGTCATTCAAGGCTAGATCGCCAACCACCATCCCCATATGAGTTGCGGTGAAATACGGTCTAAATTTGCCTGATTCCAGGCAAAACAGTCCGTATTCCACCGCAACTTTGTTATTTGCCCTTGGGCTTGCTGGCGTAGAACTTCTTCTTTTTTGGCTTGCCGGCAGGGGAGGGTTTGCCGTTGCCGCGCGGCCCTCGGTCGCCGGCCTGCGCGTGCGCGGGTGCTGCCGCACGGGGCTTGCGGGCCTCGGGGTTGCGCAGTTCCTCGACGCGCTCAGCAATTTCCTCGGCGCTAAAGCCGACCTCGGCCATGGCGTCCTCGATGGGCAGGCGGCGCACGATATAGCAATGGTGCACCTTCTGGTTGCGCGCGAAGTCCTCGGGGATGGTCTGCGCCGTAATGTCCTCCAGCACCACGCCCGCACGCGCGAGCTTGCGCGTCTCGGCACGGAAGCCGCGCAGGTTGCAGCTAAAGATGGCATGGCCGCCCTGCGCGAGCAAGCGCGATACGCCAGCCAAAAGCTCAACATGGTCGCGCTGGACATCCCAGGTGCGGCGGCCCATCTTGGACGAGTTCGAGAACGTGGGCGGGTCGACAAAGATCAGGTCCCAGCGGTTGCGCGTCTGGCGCTGGCCACGAATCCAGGCGAGCACGTCATCGCGCACAAAGTGATGCTGCGGCCCCACAAAGCCGTTCTGACGCATATTGCGCTCGGCCCAGTCCAGATAGGTATTGGAGAGGTCGACCGTTACGGTCTCCTCGACGCCGCCATCGGCCGCGTAGCAGGTGGCAGTGCCGGTGTAGGCAAACAGGTTGAGGAAGCGGCGCGCCTGCTTGGCGTGCTCGCGCACCAGGTTGCGGGTGACGCGGTGGTCCAAGAAGATGCCCACGTCCAGATAGTCGTCAAAGTTGACGGCAAAGGTGAGGCCGCCCTCTTCGATGAGCGGCAGGCGACGGCGCGCGATATTGGCACGCTCGCCCGAGCCGCCCTTGCCGGCGCCCTGCTTGCCGTACTGCGAGCCGCCACGCGAACGCATGCGGGCCTTGGCGTGCACATGCTCGGCGGGAACATCTAGGATGCGCGGCGCGATGGCCAAGATGTCGAGCATGCGGGCCTGGGCCAGCGCGGGGTCGATGGTCTTGGGCGCGGCGTATTCGGCGATGACGAGCCAGCGGCCCGGCGTCTGCGGACAGCCCTCGTACAGGTCGATGGCGGCGGAGTAATCGGGCAGGTCGGCATCGTAGACGCGGTAGCAACTCACGCCCTCGCGCTTTGCCCACTTGCGCCGCAGGCGGGCATTCTTGCGCAGGCGGTTGGCGAACTGCTCCGACTCCGGGATGAGCACGGGCAGCGGCTTGCCGTCGCCCAGGTCGAGCATGGCGGCGGGCTCGGGCATGGGGGAAGCGGTGGCTTCGTCTTGGGCATCCGCGGTCTGCTCCTCGGCATCTGCGCTGGTCGCAGCTTCGAATGTCGCGGCGGCGTGGTCGAGCGAGGGCCAAACCTCAATAGTCGCCTCTTCGTTGTTGGGCATGACGGCAATGGAGCGCGCGGGCTCGGCATGGAGCGCGCGGGCCAGTAATCCGTCGCGGGTGAGCGCGGCGACCGGCGCCGAGGCAAGCTCGGGCGCGCGGCGCAGCTCGCCGACCAGCGTCATGGCGTCGTGTATGAGCGAAAGCGGCGTTTCGGTGGTGTCTGCGACCACGGCGGCGCCGGCGACAGCGCCCGCATGGTCCAGTACGGTGGCGGACTTGGCGGCGCAAAATTCGACAAAGCGCTTGTAGCCGGCACACTTGACCATGCGCTCAGCGGTCTTGCGGGCGGCGGGGTCGATGTCCACGGCCACGATGCGCACCTGGCGCTCGCGCGCTACCGCCTCGCGCTCGCGCGCCTCGGCACGCAGCTGCTCCCACAGGGCGGCGTCGTGCAGCTGCCAGCCCTCAAAGCCCCAGTGCTCGCGGGCGGCGCCCGGAGCGCGGTCGGTTAGGATATTCACGGCCTCTAGCAGCAGGCCGCCGCCGGCGCACGAGGCGTCGACCAGCGTGGGCAGGGCTTCGTTCTCGTAATCGTCGGCCGTCAGCTCGCGCTCGCACAGTGCGGTCCAGCCGACCTGCGACAGCACCAGGGCGGCGTAGTCGGGGCGCAGCACGTGCGCGCCCTCGCCGGCGCGGGTCGCGGCGGGCGGCAGGCGCTTGAACAGCGGGTCACCCGAAAGGTCCAGGCTGATGCTCGCGCGGCGCTGACGCAGCGAAAGCAGCAGGTGAACGTCGGGATCGGCGGCGTCGACATCGGCGCGACGGCCCGTGGTCTCGGCCAGGCGGTCGCACAGTGCGTCTTTGGCGCGCAGGGCCGAGAAGCGCGTGTTGCGCAGCTGCTCGGTCACGCCGCGGGCGGTAATGGCGATGGTGGCGCCGGGGCGGACGATGCTCTCCCAGGCGATGTCGTAAACGCTATCGTACAGCTCGTCGACATCCTGCGCCTCAAAGCGTCCAAGCACCACAAACACGCGGCTGGCCAGGCGCGACCACAGACAGGCGCGGTAGCCTTCTTCGAGCTCGCCCTCAAACGTAGCGCGGCCCTTCAGGCGGCGGACATGCGAAAGCCCGAGCCACTTGAGCTCGTCGGCGAGTGCGGATTCAAAGCCCTCGGGGCAGCTTGCATAAAATTCCATGGGTGACCTCTCTGGTTGCGTCGCTCCATTATATGATGGATGCTTCGTTTGCCATCGCCCTCGAAAGGAACCCATATGATTGATGCGTGCTCCGATTCCGCCGTGCTCTTTTTTGACGTGGACGGCACGCTGACGTCGTTCGATCCCGACGATATGACCGATAAGGACTTTTCGGCGGTTCGCCCTTCGCAGGCGGTGATCGAGGCGTTTCATCGTCTGCGCGACGCAGGGCACAAGGCGTTTATCTGCACGGGTCGCCCCTTGTGGCTGATTGCGGACAGCCTGCGCGCGCTCGACCCTGCGGGTGTCGTGGCCATGGCGGGCGCCACGCTCGAGGTCGAGGGGCGTGTGGTGCACGAGGATTGCATTGACGAGGGTATTGTCGAGGAGCTTGCGCGTCGCATTGTTGCGGCAGGGTTCGAGGCCTTTTTCGAGGCCAATGCTGCGACCTTTGCGCTGGAGCCTGCGGGCGTTGAGCAGTCGTCTTTGATCGGCACTGCTGCGGTGCACAGCGCCGAGGAAATGCGCATCGACGGTCGTCTGCGCGTGGGCAAGGTGTGCCTTAACGCGCCCGGCTTGGCTCGCGTGGCCAACGACGATGGCTTTATCGACCGCAACTTTGAGCTGTGCAATACCGGCGGCCAGAATCGCGAGCTGAGCCCCAAGGGTATTGACAAAGGCGTGGGTGTGGCGCGAGCGCTGGAGTATCTGGGCCGCGAGGGAAATGCGCGCACCTTTGGCTTCGGCGATTCGGGCAACGACCTGGGCATGCTCGCTGCCGTCGAGACGGCTGTGGCCATGGGCAACGCCATGCCCGAGGTCAAGGCGGTCGCCGACTACGTGACCGACGATGTCGCACACGACGGCACCGTCACCGCCATGCAGCATTTCGGCCTCATCTAAGGAATCCCGCGTTCTGACGTTTGCTCAAACTGCGACTCTTTGCTTTTGCATGCTCAAGCGATTTATCAATCCAAACGCTGAGGTGTTTATACCGTTCGCCGAGAAGATAAAAACCCGCAGCTCACGCCTTGATAAACATAGGTAAAGTGTTTAGCAGTTTATCGGCCGTATGCAAACGGAAGGAATCAGGCAGATGGCAATCAAGGTGTTCGCTGACGGTGCAAACCTCGAGGGCATGCTCGACATGTACGAGAACGGCAACGTTCAGGGTTTCACGACCAACCCGTCCCTTATGAAGAAGGGCGGCGTGACGGATTACCGCGCGTTTGCCAAGGAGGTCCTGGCCCACATCACCGATGTATCCGTGTCGTTTGAGGTCTTTGCCGACGACGTCGAGACCATGGAGGTCGAGGCTCGTGAGATCGCCACCTGGGCCGAGAACGTCTACGTCAAGATTCCATGCGTGACCACCAAGGGCGAGTCCACCGCCGAGCTGGTCCGCAAGCTTTCGGCCGACGGCATCAAGGCCAACGTCACCACCATTTTTACGCCCGAGCAGGTCGATGAGATGGTCGAGGCCGTTGACGCCGAGACGCCGTCCATCATCTCGCTCTTTGCCGGCCGCATCGCCGACACCGGCGTCGACCCCATTCCGTTTATGACGGAGTCGGTCAAGAAGGCCGCCGCCAAGCCCAGCTGCGAGGTCCTGTGGGCATCCACACGCGAGCTCATCAACATTTACCAGGCCGAGGCCTGCGGTTGCCAGATCATCACGGTGCCCAACAGCATCCTGGCCAAGCGCAAGAACATCGGCCGTGATCCGTACGAGGTCTCGCTCGACACCGTGCGCGGCTTTGCCAAGGATATCGCCGCTTTGGGCTTCCATATCTTGCCGTAACGCGAACACTGGCTGCGCCGCGGGTTGTTCGCCCCGGCCTTCCTTTCCCTATCGCTCACGCGCTTCGCGAGGGTCGCGCTAGGCAAAGGAAAGGCCGGGGCTGCCGACACGAACTTGCCAGTAGGTTGGTGATTGACTTCCATATTCTGCCGTGGACAAAGGTACCCCCGCCTGCGCCGTGTAAAAATGAGAATATTCAGCAAGGTAAAGGCTTTTACCAGCTAGCTGAAGCACGGAACAGCCCCCGTTTTGGCTCTGACGACGCTAAAACGGGGGCTATTTTTGCTTTTTCGCCTCTGAGGGGCATCTGGAACGGCGGAATTTGCAGAATACTCGCGATTTTGCACGTCGCGAGAGGGGGTACCTCTGCTTTGGCGGTTTACTTTCCCTGCACCATGGTGAGCGAGATCTTCTTGCGGTCGCGGTCGACCTTCTCGACCCACACCTTGACCGTGTCACCGACGCGTACCACGTCGCTCGGGTGCTTGACAAAGCGGTTGGCGAGCTTGGAGATGTGTACGAGGCCGTCCTGGTGCACGCCCACGTCGACGAACGCGCCAAAGTCGACGACGTTGCGCACCGTGCCCTTGAGCTCCATGCCGGGTTCCAGGTCGTCGATGGAAAGCGCCGAGCGGCTAAAGACCACCTCGGGTGCGTCGTCGCGCGGGTCGCGGCCGGGCTTCTTGAGCTCGTTGACAATGTCGATGAGCGTGAGGGTGCCGCAGTCCAGGTCGCTTGCCAGCGCCGAGATGCTGCCCAGGCGGCGCTCGATGTCGGGCACGCCGCCGCGGCTGAGCTCGCTGGCTTGAACGCCGGCGCGCTCCAGGACGGACGTGGCCACCTCGTAGCTTTCGGGGTGGACGCTTGTCGCGTCGAGCGGGTTCTTGCCGCCGTTGATGCGCAGGAAGCCTGCGGCGTTGAGGTACGCCTTGGGTCCCAGCTTGGGGACCTTCTTGAGCTGGCGGCGATCGGTAAAGGCGCCGTTTTCCTCGCGGTAGGCCACGATGTTCTTGGCCACGCTCGGCGTGATGCCCGATACGTATCCCAGCAGGCTCGCGCTTGCGGTATTGACGTCGACGCCCACGCGGTTGACGACGTCTTCCACCACGTGGCCCAGGGTGCGCGAGAGTTCGGCCTGGTCAAGGTCGTGCTGGTACTGGCCAACGCCGATGGACTGGGGCGGAATCTTGACGAGTTCTGCCAGCGGGTCTTGCAGACGGCGGCCCAGGCTCATGGCACCACGTACGGTGACGTCCAAGTCGGGATATTCCTGGCTCGCGAGCTCGGAGGCGGAGTACACCGATGCGCCGGCCTCGTTGACGATGGTGTATCGCAGCCCGGGCGCCTGCTCGGCAATGAACTCCGAGACGACTTCCTCGGTCTCGCGGCTTGCGGTGCCGTTGCCAATGACGATGGTGTTGACGCCGTCCTTCTTGACGAGGCGGGCGAGCTCGCGCTTGGTGCCGGCGACGTCGTGGCGCGGCTTGGTAGGGTAGACCACGCCGTGGTCGAGCAGCTTGCCGGTCTCGTCCATGACGGCGACCTTGCAGCCGGTGCGGTAGCCCGGATCGAGCGCGAGCACGCGGGCGCCGCGCACGGGGCGTGCCGAGAGCAGGCCTTCGAGATTCTTGGCAAAGACGTTGATGGCCTCGGTCTGGGCGCGAACGGTGAGCTTGGCGCGGGCCTCGCGCTCCAGCGAGGGGGCCATGAGGCGCTTGTAACCGTCAGCGATGGCGGCGTCGAAGATGGGGGCGAAGACGCCCTGGCGTCGGGGCCAACGGCTGCCGAGGCGCGCCGTGGCGGCAGCGCCGTCGACGTTCACGCGCACGCGGAGCTTGCCCTCGCGCTCACCGCGGTCGATCGCCAGCACGCGGTGGTTAGGGACGCGGCGCAGCGGTTCATCATAGCTGTAGTACGGCTCGTAGGGAGTCTTCTCCGCGGGGTCGGTGGCCTCGACGACGATGTCGGCGGTGTTTTGCGTAAAGGCGCGCAGGTCGGCGACGTTCTCCGGGTCCTCGGCTACCGTCTCGGCCACGATGTCGGCGGCGCCGGCGAGCGCCTTCTCGGGCGTGTCGAAGCCGGCTTCCTCGTTGACGTATGCCGCGGCGGCATCGAGCGCGCTGCCCTTGGCCGAGGCCTGCATGATGATCATGTTGGCGAGCGGCTCCAGGCCTGCCTCGCGGGCCTTCTGCGCACGGGTCATGCGCTTTTTGCGGTAGGGCTTGTAGAGGTCCTCGACACGCTGGAGCTGCGTGGCCTCGCGAATTTGCTGCTCAAGCTCGGGCGTGAGTTTGCCCTGGGCATCGATGAGCAGGATGACGTCCTCTTTGCGCTGTTCAAGATTGCGAAGGTAAGACAGGCGCTCGTCAAGTGCGCGCAGGGCGACGTCGTCCATGCCGCCCGTGGCTTCCTTGCGGTAGCGCGAGATAAAGGGGATGGTGTTGCCCTCGTCGATGAGCTTGACGGCCGCCTCGACGTTGGCAACCTTAAGGTTGAGCTCGCGGGCGAGCTGGGCGATAAGATCCATGGAACTCCTTGCGTTTAAGGTGCGTTTGCAGCACAGAGCTACCAAGGATACCACCCGTCCCAAAAGACTGTTTTGGAACGAACGAATCAAGCTGAGGTGCAAAAGGCCCCCGTCTCAGAAAAATCGTCAGCGAAGTAGCAAAATGCCCCGCGGGCAGGAGGCTGCTCGCGGGGCAAAGAAGAGGGGCTTATTTGTGGCGGACCGAGAGACTCGGCATGGGGTTTCTGCCGCGGCCGCTCTTAAGGCGTTACAGCTCGACGAGCTGGCCGGTCTCGGCGGCCTCCTTGATGGCGTTGAGAAGCGTGAGCGTCTTGACGTTGTCGGCGGGGGTCACGACGGGCTCGACCTCGCGGCGGACAACCTTCACAAAGTGCTTGAGCTGCATCTTGTGCGGCAGCGCCGGGTCGACGGCCGGAATCTCCATCTGCAGCGGCTTGTGCCAGTTGGAGGCGCCGTCGTAGGAGAACTGGTGCAGGCGGGGCAGCGACAGGGCACCTTTGGTGCCGCCGATGAAGTAGGCGTCGGCGTCGAAGGGGCGGTACTGCGGGTCCTCGCGGGCGGTCGCCTCCCAGTTCCAGGGGCTGGCGGTGGCGTCGGAGATGGTCATGCTCGCGAGCGCGCCATCGGCAAAGCGGACGTTGACCACGGCGGAGTCCTCGGTCTCAAAACCGCGGGCGGCGCTGGACTGCATGCCCTGGACGGCGATGGGCTCGCCCAGCAGGTAGCGGAGCAGGTCGACATCGTGGACCAGGTTGACCAGAATCGGGCCGGCACCCTTCTTGCGGCGCCACTCGACATCGAAGTACTCGTCGTTCTTATAGATCATGTAGTGGAAGCTCGACACGGTAAGTTTGCCCAGCTCGCCGGACTCGATGATCTCCTTGGCCTTGTTGACGAAGGGGTTGTGGCGACGGTGTTGACCCACGAGCACGGGCACGCCGGCGGTCTCGGCCTCGGCGGCAAAGGCCTGGGCATCCTCGAGATCGTTGGAGATCGGCTTTTCGACCAGCGGCACGATGTTGCGCTTGATGGCCTCGCGGGCAACGCCCAGGTGCAGGTCGTTGGGGGTGGCGATGATGACGGCCTCGGGCTTGACCTCGTCCATCATCTGGGCGGGATCGGTAAAGAACGGCACGCCGGCGGCCTCGGCCGTGGCGCGGGCGCCCTCAAAGGCGTCGGCGATGGCGACGAGCTCGGCCTCGGGCTCCTCGGTGACAAAGCGGATGTGGTTGCGGCCCATGGCGCCGGCGCCGATGACGGCAATGCGGACGGGGTTGAGCTCAGACATTTCGACTCCTTAATACTGGTGACCGGTGGAATGTGACAAAGGGACTGTCCCTTTGTCACATCGGTAGAACTAGGCGGACTTCTTCTTGCTGTCGGAGACCATCATGTAGACGGTGAGCACGACGGCGATGGCGGCGATCACGATGGCGCCGTAGAAGGACTGCTGGTAGGCGGCGCTGCCGGCCTCGGCGTGATACAGCACGGCGGTGATGGGCTGGCTGATCCAGGTGGAAGCGGCATAGCCCAAAAACATGATGCCGTAGTTGACGCCGATGTTGCTGGTGCCAAAGGCACCACCGGTGAGCGGCGGGTAGATGACGAGCAGAGCGCCAAAGCTAAAGCCGAGCAGGGCGAGTGCCACAAAGAACATGCTCTGCGTAAAGCTCATCGACATGATGACGAGCGCAACGATGGTGACGATAAGGCTGATGAGCAGCGACTTATAGGCGCCGAGCTTGTCGATGATCTGGCCAAAGGACAGGCGGCCAACCAAGTTGGCGCAGGTGTTGACGGAGACCACTACACCACCGAGGGCGACGGCCGCGGCGCTCGTGGGATCGGCGAAGAGCTGGACGGCGGCGATGGAGGCAACCTTGCCCACGAGCAGGGTACCCGCGGTGGCGGCAAAGGCGAAGGTGACGATGAGGACCCAGAAGCGCGGGGTCTTGACCATCTCGCCCGGGGTGAGGTCGCCGAAGGTGCCGGCATGTGCGCCGCCCTTGGGGGCCTCGAAGCCCTCGGGCAGCCAGCCGGTCTCGGGGGCCTTCAGGAACAGGGCGGAGGCGGCGATCATCACAAAGAAGATGACGCCGAGTGCCTTGAGGGCGCCAAAGATGCCGAGGCTCGGGATGAGCAGCGAGGCGAGCACCGGGGACAGCACGGCGGGGCCGGCGGTCGAAGCGGCCAGGGTGATGCCGGAGGCGAGACCCTTCTTGTCGATGAACCACTTTTGGCCGGTGGTGAGCGCGGGGTTGTAGCCCAGGCCGTTACCGACGGCGGCGACGAGTGAGAACCACAGGTAGAACTGCCACGGCTCGGTGACGGTGCCGGACATGAACCAGCCCACGCCGTAGCACACGGCGGCGGCGATCACGACGTTGCGCGGGCCGATCTTGTCGGAGATACGGCCGGCGAAGATGCCCGTCACGGCCATGATGGTCTGAAAGACCGGGAAGGCCCAGGTAAGGGCGCTGGACCACTCGGGGTAGGCGGCGAGCAGGTTCTTGCTCACGACGGAATACAGCGCGATGGAGCTGATGAAGAACATGGTGACGCACGCGGCGGAAAGCACGACGGCGCGACCCTTGTTGGAGTTGGTGGAAGCCATGGGACTCTTTCTAATCGATGCGGGGGGAGGGGAGGGGCAAACGCCGCTGAGGTGCTTGCCCCGCGCCCCTTTCTACCGGGCTTGTTTACTGGTCAGTCGGCTTTGCGACGCCGGACTCGTCGGACCAAAGCTCGACACCCTTGTTCTTGAGGTAGTTGTCGGCATAAGCGCGACGGCCGCCGGGCTTGGCGGTGAGGTCACCCATCATGTTGGAGAAGCCGCCGTCGACCTTGATGGCGTCGCCGGTGGTAAAGTCCGAGCGCTTGGACGCCAGGAACATGACGGCGTTGGCGATATCGCTGACCTCGCCGATGCGGCGCGTGGCGATCAGGCGGCTGCGGCTCTTCTCGACCTCGGGGTCGGCGTAAAAGCTTGCCGACATGGGGGTCTTGACGAAGCAGGGCTCGACGCAGTTGGAGCGCACGCCGTAAGGGCCCCACTCGGCAGCGAGCATCTTGGACATCATGTTGACGCCCGCCTTGGTGGAGCTGTACACGCCCGAGAACGTCTCGGGGGAGTGGCTGGCGACGGTCGAGATGTGCACCAGGCGGCCCTGGCCGGCCTTGATCATCTCGCGACCAAAGCGCTGCGAAGTGATGAAGTAGCCGGTGAGGTTGACGTTGATGACCTCGTTCCAGTCGGAGAGCGGCAGGTCCTCCATGGCTGCGAAGCGCAGGATGCCGGCGGTGTTGACGAGGACGTCGACGCGGCCGAAGTTGGCGATGGTGGCGTCGACGGCGGCCTGAACCTCGGCCTCGTCGGTGGCGTTCATCTTGTAGCCCTCGGCGTGGACGCCAAACTCGGCAGCGAGGTCGGCGGCAGCGGCCTTGACCTTCTCCTCGTCCAGGTCGAGCAGGACGACGTTGGCGCCATTGCGGGCGAACTCGCGGCAAATCTCGACGCCCATGCCGCCGAGCGCGCCGGTCACGGCGCAAACATCGCCCTCGAGCTTAAGCCAATTGCTCATAGGAACTTCCCTTCTTGTGCCTCCCGGTGGGCCGCTTCCATTAACCGACCCACGTGGTTTTCGCTGGTTATCGTATGCTTAGCGTTCGCGCAGGTGAATTGCATATTTGTTAGAATGACGTTAACCGTAGGTTTACACTGTATATTGAGGTTTGTTCTCAATTGAGCGCGTGACCTGCGAAAACGACCCCCTGCGGTGCTGTGGGCCCGCGCGTGCGAAAACGGGAGATTGACGTGTACGATCGACGACTTGACGCTATTTCGGCCGCCGCGGAGCTGGGAAGTTTCTCGCGTGCCGCGGCAAAGCTGCGCGTGTCGACGCCGGCACTCGTCAAGCAGGTTTCGGGCTTCGAGGCCGAGTTCGGCATCACGCTGTTCGAGCGCTCGCATTCGGGCGTCAAGGTGACGCCGGCGGGTGCTCTGCTGGTGGACGACGCGCGCTCGATCATGCGCCAGTCCGAGGACGCACTGCGTCGTGCCCGACGCGCGGCGGGCGATGGCGGCGCCGTGCGCCTGGGTGTGTCGATGATGTGCCCGGGGCGCCATACACTCGCGCTATGGCCGCAGCTGCACGACATGGAACCGCGTTTGCGTTTTGAGATTGTGCCGGTGGGGGACCTTTACGATGAGCACGAGACCGTTATGCGCAGTCTGGGACGCGAGGTCGACGTGGTGCAGTCGAGTTTTTCGACCCCGCGCTGGGGAGACGCCTGCCAAAAGCTTCGCATCGTTACCGTGCCGTTTTATATCGACGTGCCGCGCACAAGCCGACTCGCGCGCAAGACGCGCATCACGGTTGCCGACCTGGAGGGTATGCGCCTGCGCGTGCTTCGTCACGGCAACGACGCCATGGACAGCCTGCGTATCGATCTTTTGGCCGACGGCGGCGTGGACGTGATCGACGTGGACAGCTTTGACTTTGCGCTTTTTAACGAGGCGGAGGAAAAGGGCGACGCGGTGCTCACCTGCGGAGCGTGGTCGGGCGTGCACCCGGCCTTTGTGGGCGTACCGTTTTTGTGCGGCCGCGAGGTGCCGGTCTATTTGCACTACCCGCTCGAGCCCACCCTCCAAGTCCAAAAATTCGTCAACGCCATTGCCCAACTCCTCAAGTAGCTCACACAAAACGAGGCCCTGGCCAAACGGCCAGGGCCTCACTAACCTTTATTCCGTTTTAAACGATGGGCTGATCACGCGTAGGAGGGTGCCCCGTGGACGGCGGTGTATTTCCTCCGCGCGCAGTTTCGCAGCGCAGCGAGAATGTTTGAGCACGGAGGAGTTACCCCGCCGCCCCGGGGAACCCTCCGTCAGTAATCGTTCCTACTCCAGCTCAAACGCACCCGTGTAGAGCTGGTAGTAATACCCGCGCTTGGCGATCAGTTCGTCGTGGTTGCCGCGCTCGATGATGCGGCCGTGGTCCAGGCAGATGATTGCGTCGGAGTTGCGCACGGTGGAGAGGCGGTGCGCGATGACAAACGTCGTGCGGCCTTCCATGAGCTTGTCCATGCCGGCTTGCACGATGGCCTCGGTGCGGGTATCGATGCTCGACGTGGCCTCGTCCAGAATCATTGCCGGCGGATCGGCGACGGCGGCGCGGGCGATCGAAATCAGCTGGCGCTGGCCCTGCGACAGCTGGGCGCCGTTGCCGGTGAGCATGGTGTCGTAGCCGTCGGGCAGGCGGGTGATAAAGTCGTCCGCGCCCGCGAGCTTGGCCGCCGCGATGCACTCCTCGTCGGTGGCATCCAGGTTGCCGTAGCGGATGTTATCCATCACGGTGCCGGTGAACAGGTTCACGTCCTGCAGCACGACGCCCAGGCTTCGGCGCAGGTCGGCCTTGCGGATCTTGTTGACGTTGATGCCGTCGTAGCGGATCTTGCCGTCGGCGATGTCGTAGAAGCGGTTGATGAGGTTGGTGATGGTCGTCTTGCCGGCTCCGGTGGCGCCGACAAACGCGACCTTCTGGCCCGGCTTGGCAAACACGGACACGCCGTGCAGCACCTCGTGGTCGGGCGTATAGCCAAAGTCGACGTTGTCCATGACCAGGTCGCCGCGCAGCGGCACGTACTCGATCTCGCCGGTTGCGCGGTGCGGATGTTTCCACGCCCACATGCCGGTGTGGTGGTCGGCCTCCTCGAACTCCCAAGTCTCGGGGTTCACCTGCGCGTTGACGAGTGTCACGTAGCCTTCGTCGGCCTCGGGCTTCTCGTCGATGAGCTCAAAGATGCGGTCGGCGCCGGCGAGGCCCATGACCACGGCGTTGATCTGCTGTGAGATCTGGCCGATCTGTCCGCAGAACTGCTTGGTCATGTTGAGGAACGGCACCACGACGGCGATGGACAGCGCCATGCCCGAGATGCTCAGGTTGGGCACGCCCAGCGCCAGGAAAATGCCGCCCGCCAGTGCGACCAGCACGTAGAGCAGGTTGCCCAGGTTCATAAGGATGGGCATGAGGATGTTGGCGTACATGTTGGCCTTCTGGGAGACCTCGAAGAGCTTTTCGTTGCGCTCGTCAAAATCGGCCTCGGCGGCAGACTCGTGGCAGAACGCCTTGACGACCTTCTGGCCGTTCATGACCTCCTCGATATGGCCCTCGACCACGCCGAGCTCGGTCTGCTGCGCAATGAAGAAGCGCGCGGAGTTGGAGCCGAGCAGCTTGGTCATAAAGGTCATAAAGGCGACGCCGGCGATGATGACCAGGCACATCCACACGCTGTAGTACAGCATGATAAAGAACACCGTGACGATGATGATGATCGTCATGAGCAGGTTGGGCAGCGACTGGCTGATCATCTGACGCAGCGTGTCGATGTCGTTGGTGTAGTGGCTCATGATATCGCCGCGCTGGTGCGTGTCGAAGTAGCGGATCGGCAGGTCCTGCATGCGGTTGAACATCATCTCGCGCAGCTTCTCGAGCGAGCCCTGCGTGACGATAGCCATGGCGCGGTTCCAGAAGAGCGAGGACAGGACACCGACGCCGTAGATGCAGGCGAGGGTGGTCACGAGCTGCAGAATCTTGGGCTGTGCGGCTTCCCAATCGCCCGACTGCCACGATTCGCTAATAATCTGCAGGGCGCTCTGCAGGAAGGTCGCGCCGATGGAGTTGATGATGGCGCAGAGCACCACGCCGGCGACGACAAGGGGCAAAAGCACGGGATAGAAGTCAAAGAGCGTCTTGATGAGGCGCGACATGGTGCCGCCCTTACGGTTGAGCGCGCGCTCGGCGGTCGTTGCCTTACTCATGTGCCTCGCCTCCTTCCTGGGTCTGAGCTTGCGTTGCGGATGCCTCGGTGTCGGCCTCGACGGCCCCTTCGCCCTCGGCAGACATCTTGTTTTGCGAGGTAAAGGTCTCTCGGTAGATCTCGCTCGTCTTGAGCAGCTCTTCGTGGTTGCCGATCTGTGCGATGCGGCCGCCCTCCATGACAATGATGCGGTCTGCGTCCTGCACGGAGCTGATGCGCTGGGCGATGATGAGCTTGGTCGTGTTGGGCAGATAGCTTGCCAGGCCTGCGCGAATCTTGGCGTCAGTCTTGGTGTCGACGGCGCTGGTGGAGTCGTCCAGGATCAAGATCTTGGGGCGACGCAACAGGGCGCGTGCAATGCACAGGCGCTGCTTCTGACCGCCCGAAACATTAGAGCCGCCCTGTTCGATCCAGGTGTCGTAGCCCTTGGGGAAACCGTCGACAAACTCGTCGGCGCAGGCCAGATGCGCTGCCTCGCGGACTTCCTCGTCGGTGGCGTTCGGGTCGCCCCAACGCAGGTTCTCGGCGATGGTGCCGCTAAACAGCACGTTTTTCTGCAGCACCATGGCGACCTGGTGACGCAGCGCGTCCAGGTCGTAGTCGCGCACGTCCACGCCGCCCACGCGCACAGCGCCTTCGGTGGTGTCGTACAGGCGGGCGATGAGGTTAACGAGCGTGGACTTGGCCGAGCCGGTGCCGCCGATGATGCCGATGGTCTCGCCGCTCGTAATGTGCAGGTCGATATCGTCGAGCGCCTGGCGCTTCGCATGCTTGGAATACTTAAAGCTCACGTGGTCAAAGTCGATGGAACCGTCGGCAACCTCGAGCACGGGCTCGGCGGGATCGGCGATCGTGGGCTCGGCGGCCAGCACCTCGGCAATGCGGTGTGCCGATTCGTCGGCCATGGTCACCATGACAAAGATCATCGACAGCTGCATCAGGCTCATGAGAATCTGGAAACCATAGGTAAAGGTCGAGGAGAGCTGGCCCACGTCGAACAGCGTGCCCTGGCTCGTGATGATGAGCTTGGAGCCCAGGTAGATGATGACGACAAACGCGCCGTTGACGCAGATGTTCATCATGGGGTTGTTAAAGGCGAGCAGCTTCTCGGCGCGGGTGAAGTCCATCTGGACGTCGCGCGCGGCGGTCGCGAACTTCTCCTTCTCAAAGTCTTCGCGCACATAGCTCTTGACCACGCGCATGCCGGTGACGTTTTCCTCGACGGACTCGTTAAGGGCGTCGTACTTGTGGAACACGCGCGAGAAGATGGGACGCACCTTAAAGATGATAAAGAACAGTCCAAAGCCCAGCAGCGGAATGATGACCAGGTAGACCATGGCGACGCTGCCGCCCATGATAAATGCCATGGTAAAGGCGAAGATCAAGACCAGCGGCGCGCGCACGGCGATGCGGATGATCATCATAAAGGCCTGCTGAACGTTGTTGATGTCGGTGGTCAGACGCGTGACGAGTGAGGAACTCGAGAACTCATCGATGTTGGCAAAGCTGAACGTCTGGATCTTGTAGAACAGGTCGTGACGCAGGTTCTTGGCGAAGCCGCAGCTCGCATGGCTGCAGGTAACGCCGGCCGCGGCACCAAAAGCAAGCGACGTCAGCGCGATGAGCACCAAAAAGCCTGCGGTGGGAAGCATCTCGGCTACGGTGGCGCCGTCTTTGATGGCGTCGATCAGGTTGGCGGTGATAAATGGAATCAGCATCTCGCAGAGCACCTCGCCAAGCACGAGCAACGGCGTGGCAACGGTGACTTTCATATAGTCGCGGATGCTGCCCATGAGGGTTTTAATCATCCAGTTCCTCCCAGGTTACACGGATTTTATCGAGCATTTCGGCGAGGTCCTCGCGCTCGTCGTGGGTGAGCGCGCTAAAGGCCTGCTCTCTAAAGCGAATGCGGGCCGCCTGCTCTACGTGGGCCTTTTCCCATCCCGCTTCGGTTAGGCGAATGGTGAGCTGCCGCCGGTCTTTGGGATTGCGGCTGCGCTCGATAAGACCGGCGCATTCGATCTTGGAGAGAATCTCGGAAAGCGAACCGGGCTTAAGATCAAAGTGCAGGCCTAGTTCCTGCTGTGACATCTCGCCGTTTGGCTGCTTGGCGAGCAAGCAGACGATGGGGGCCTTTCCCGAGGCGCCGCCGCCGTGAAAGTGCAGAAAGTGGCCGCAGAAGCCCAGCCCGTTTAGGATGTGCTTGGCGAGCGCGTCTGATTGGGACTGTGCCGCGGGCGCATCTGCGGGTTCATGGGGGTCGCCGCCCGGCGTGTGGGGGCAGAGGCCGATGTGGTCATCGCACATGGTATCGCTCCTTTCTTTAGTTAGGTAGTGCAATTGTTTTGTGCCTAACTAATTTAGGAGTGCAAGAAATAAATGTCAAGGTACCAAACTTATTAAGTTACGGCGTTTTACCAAACGCCGTAACCGCTCGATGCTGCAAACGCTCCTAAGCGGCAATCTGATCCCTTGGGGACGAAGGAAAAGGTATCGTTTTGGGCTGCGATGATGCCTTTCGAAGCGGCCTTGCCAAAAACTATGCCTAATTACTACGATGAATCCAGCATCGCTGACCACAACAGCTGTTTCTGAAAAAACGCAAGCTATCTACCGGCGGTTTTGTTGGAGAGAAATTCGTTGTGGTTGGAGGCGGGCGGTTAAACGTAGTAAATAGGCATAGTTTTGAAATGGCGCTATATGAGTAGCATCAACTAGGCCGCTATGGAGCAAACAGCCCCCATTTCCGAAACCTTTCCGCAACAATTTGCCCTTCGTACCGCTCGCCTCCGCCCACAACGCCTCCTGCGCTACACTTAGTCGCACTGTGGCGCTGCTGCGCTGTGCCCGAAACAAGGGAGACCCTCATGAAGAACACTCAGCTGCTGCTGATTAACGATATGTGCGGTTACGGCAAGGTCGCGCTTTCCGCCATGCTGCCGGTGCTGTCGCACATGGGCTACCGTATCCATAACCTGCCGACGGCGCTCGTTTCCGACACGCTCAACTACCCCAAGTTCTACATCCACGACACCACGGAGTACGTGCGTCAGAGTCTTGCCATCTGGGAGGAGCTCGGCTTTGAGTTCGACGCCATCTCGACCGGCTTTATCGTGACCGAGGAGGAGACGCGCATCATCTCGGACTTTTGCCACCGCCGCGCGCAAAAGGGCACCAAGGTGTTCGTCGATCCCATCATGGGCGACAACGGTAAGCTCTATGCCGGTGTGCCCGAGTCCACGATTGGCCTTATGCGGCACCTGCTGGAGTGCGCAGACTACGCGGTGCCCAACTACACCGAGGCCTGTCTGCTCACCGATGCGCCTATTGCAGAGCAGATCACGCCCGATGAGGCCCGCGCCCTTGTGGACGCCGTGCGCGAGCTGGGTGCCAAGTCGGTAGTCATTACGAGTGCCGTGGTCAATGGCACGAACGCGGTTATCGGTTACGACCATGTGGCGGGGGAGTACTTCACGATTCCATTTGAGCTCATTCCGGTCTATTTCCCGGGCACGGGCGACACGTTTTCGGCGGTGCTCGTCGGCCGCGTTATGGCAGGTTGGAGTCTGCAGCGCGCGACGTCCGATGCCATGCGTGTGGTGGCTGAGCTTATCGAGCGCAATGCCGACCAAGAGGACAAGTCGGCCGGCCTGCCCATCGAGGCCTGCTTGGATGTGATTGACCATGAGTAATGCTGGCGAGGGCGGCATCAAGCCTGCGGGCGAGAACAAGCCGCTCGGCGCTCCGCGTGGCAAGCGGCCGCGTATCCGCGTGAGCTGCGTGGGCCAGTTGGGTGCGTGCCGCTGCCACCATGGTCACAAGCCGGGCGACGTCTTTGACTTTGACCGAGACCGCGGCAAGATGTGCGCCATGGCCTGCCATGTGGGCTTTCCCTATATCGATATCCTGCGCTATGGCGGAACCGTGCCTGGCAACGAGCCCGGTACGGCAAAGTTCTGCTGCCCCGAGGTCGATACGCTGAACGTTTGGCTCGCCGAGATCGTCGACGAATAGATGAGCGTGGATTTTCTCCCACCGAGATAATGAGCGTGGATTTTCTCCCGTTTAGAGCGCACTTGAACGCTCAAAGTGGGAGATTTTCCACGCTCGATCTGTATACGGGAGAAAATCCACGCTCAATGTATACCGATGACGTGGTTCGCGCGGTTTGTGCGCCCGCGAACCTACATCTGCTCGAGCATGGCAGTGCAACCGTCGAGCACGTCGCGATAGGTGGCATCGAAGTTGCCGGTGTACCAGGGGTCGGCCACGTCGCCGGGGCGCTCGGTCCAATCGAGCAAGCGCGTAATCTTGTCGTCGGGGTCGTTGCCAAAGATGCGACGCAGGCCACGCGCGTTCTCGGCATCCATATAGACAATGTGATCCCAGTCGCCATACTCCGCGCGACGCGCCTGTCGCGCGCGGTGGGCAACGACGGGAATCCCGACCTCGCGCAGCTTGGCGACGGTGCCACGGTGCGGTGGGTTGCCAAGCTCCTCGGTCGAGGTCGCCGCGGAATCGATGACAAACTCGCCCGCGCGCCCGGCGCGGTGCACCAGCTCGGTAAACACCGACTCGGCCATGGTCGAGCGGCAGATGTTGCCGTGGCAGATAAACAGTACACGTTGCATATGCGGTTTCCTTTCGATCGCCATCATCGAGCTCGAGTATCGCAGCTAAGCCTAAGCCTACGCTCTCGCCCGCTTGCGCTCCCAGCGGGCGAGCTTGATCGTCACCAGCGTAAGGGCCCAGGCCACAAGCGAGAACGCGGCGCCCACTGCGCCTACGTATGCAATGCCAACGCTGCTTACCACGGCGCCGCCCACCGCGGTGCCAAACGAAATGCCGACGTTAAACGCCATGGGCTCAACCGAACTTGCGAGTACCATCGACTTGGGATGGCGGCTGCGCGCCACGTCCATAAAGTGTGTGATGCACGACACCGAGAACAGGTACATGAGCATCGCCAAGCTAAAGACAAAGACCAGCGCGAGCGGCATGGTGCCGCCTACGGCAAACAGCCCGAGTAACGCCGCAGCCTGCAGCACAAACGTCACAAGCAGCGCCTTCATGCCAAAGCGCGCGTCGATCCATCCGCCCAAGATGTTCGAGATTAGGCAGAACACGCCGTAGGCCATAAGCGTGGTGCTCGCCTGAACAGTGCCCATGCCCAGCACCTGCTCAAGATAAGGCGTCACGTAGCCGTAGAACACATAGACCGATCCCACGCCAAACAAAAAGATGAGCATGCCGGTGATGATGCTCGGTTCGCGTAGAAGCCCCGCCTGCTCGCGAAAGGTGGCAGGCTCGTCGGTTTGCCCAGCGCGCGGCATAAACGCCACGAGCGCTCCGCAGATCAAAACGGCAAAGGTCAGCGTGCCGTACATGGCCACGTGCCAATCGAGCGTGTCGGCCACGAACTTGCCGATCGAAGTGACAAAGACCATTGCCACGGAAAACGCACCATATACCACCGAGATGGCAAGCGAAGTTTGCTGCGGGGACAGCAGCTCGGGGATGTACGTCACGCCCACGGCGAGCAGTGCGCCCGAGACGGATCCCAGGACAATGCGCGAGATAAACAGTACCTGGAAGTTGGGCGCCAACGCCATGACCAGATTGCCGAGCACAAAGATAATGCTGTAGCACACGAGCAGCTGGTAACGACGGAAGCGCCCCGTGCTGAGCGCAAGCACCGGCGTCGCGATGGCGTAGACCAGTGCAAAAACGCTGATGAGCTGGCCCGCAGCGGCAAGCGATATGCCGAGTTCCGTCGCCAAGTCACTTTCGATGCCGATGACCACGAACTCGGAGCAGCCGAGCGAGAATCCCAGCAGCACGAGCAGCGCCAGGCAGAGCCTGGTGCGCGCGGGGGAGAGCGCGGCGGCGGTTGACTTACTTTTAGGCGTGGTTGCGGCGGTCAAGGTTGTCACTCCAATGTCGCATGAATAAGCGGGATTCAATCCCTGCAACTCTAACAGAATGTGTCAGGTGCCTGCCTCCTTTGTCGCAGGCTGCGCTTGCCTGTATAGTCGCAATACAGGCGAAGATGGTCTCAGGTACATTGCGGGCGACAGGAGATCCCATGGGTATGCACACGACAAAGGTTGTAGTGGGCGAGGGCAAGTTTGCGCTCGAGGCCCAGTTGACGGTGACGCCGCGAGGCATGGCGGTGTACGCCTGCTCGCCGGAGTTTGCGCACCTGGGCGCCACGGCGCAGGCCATTCCTCGCCCCGAGCCCGGCCGTACGGCGACGGTGAGCATCCTGGCCGTTCCGTGCCATCGAGACGAGATCCCGGCACACGATATTGCGGCGGCGCTGGCCACGCGCTTTGGCGTGCCGGTAGTTGCAAGCACGGGTTTTCATGTGGAGAACGCGACCGCGGACGACTTGCGGCGCATGCTCGATACCACCAAGGAACTCATCGCCGCGCTCGAGGAAGCCGCCACGCGCATTCTGCGCGCCGGCTGGGATGAGGGCGGCGCGGGCGCCGAGGTCGTGGCGGTCGATGCCGCGACCGGCGAGGCGCTCGGCCACGTCGACCGCATCGAGGCCCATACCGGCGAGGGCATCCTGCATCAGGCATTTCTGACGCTTTTAGTCGAGGGCCGGGGCGAAGACGCGCGTCTGCTGCTCTGTCGCCGCAGTCCGCTCAAGCGCCTGTGGGGCGGGGTGCTGGCCGATAGCTGCGCCGGCCATCCGCTCCCCGGGGAAGACGTCGCGGCCGCCACGGCGCGTCGCATCAACGAAGAGCTTGGCATTACGCGCGAGCCCGATCAGCTCAAGCACCTCGGACACGTGGTGTACCGCGAGGACCACGGCGACGGCCGCTGCGAGTGCGAGTGGTGCGAGGTCTACCTCGCTCATGTTGAGCCGGGCGAGCTGCATATCAACCAAGAGGAGATCTCGGAAGTACGCCGCGTGGCTCCGTCCGAGCTCAAAGGCTATCTGCAGGGTCACCCCGAGCAGCTGGCCCCCTGGCTTCGCGAGGCCCTCAGCGACCCATCCATCCGTACGGATCTCGCTATGTGAAACAAAAGACAGTCCCTTTGCCACATCCAAACCGTCACAACATTCGATGAAAATCTCGAAAACGAGGAAAAGCGTCGAATGTTGTGATGGTTTTTATCCAGGGGACCGCTTCTCATCCAAAAATCCCGCTTGACTGTATTGCAACAACACAGCGCAACGTAAGGGGTGTCCGATAACGGGCGCCCCTTTTTAAGTGGCAACGTGGCTGCGAATCCGGAGCGCCCCCAACAAGAAAGGTGGGGAGATGGAAGCGGGAAAGAAGGCGTTTAAGATCACCAAGCGCGAAATTGGCTTTGTGCTGGGTATCGTTGTCTTTTTGCTGGTGAAGTTTCTTCCTTTGGCGGAGCTGAGCTCGACGGTCGAGCTCACGGTCGGCGGTCAGACCTGTCTGGCACTGACGCTCGCCACGGTGGTGTTCTGGGCATGCGGTGTGGCGCAGCCGGGCTTTGTGGGCCTGCTCTACTGCGCGCTGCTCGTTCTGTTCAAGGTGTGCGTGGACGACACGGGTGCCGCGAGCATCTCGGCGACGGTCGCCTCTACGTTTAGCTCGTGGACCAAGGCCACCATGTGGCTCGTCATCGGTGCCTACCTCATCGCCAGCGCGGTCAAGGAGTCGGGCCTGGGCGAGCGCATCGCCTATGCGTTTATGCTCAAGTTCGTGCGCGACGCCAAGTCGCTCATCATCTCGATCTTCGCGCTCACCTTTGTGCTGTCGCTGCTGATCCCGCATCCGTTCCCCCGCGCCTTCCTCATCCTCGCCGTCGTCTCGGTCATCGCCGAGTCCGCCGGCTACGGCGACGATGACCGCGGCAAGCTCGGCTTCCTCGTGTTTGCCGCCGCCGCTCCGGGCTCCATGTTCTTCCTGACGGGCGACTCCACGCTCAACCCGCTCGTTGCGCAGTACAGCGCCGAGGCCGGCGGCATGAGCCCGTCTTTCGTCGACTGGTTCCTCTACATGAGCGTGCCCATGCTGGTTGCGCTGCTGTGCACCCTGTTCCTGGGCCTCTTCCTCTTTAAGCCCAGCAAGGAGCTCGTCTACGATCGCGAGCAGATCGTGGCCAAGCAGGCCGCGCTCGGCAAGCTCTCCGTCAAGGAGATTCGCACCATCGTGTGGCTTGTCATCGCCATTGCGCTGTGGCTCACCGTCTCGGGCGATTACATCGGCTGGGTCACCCTGGCCATCGGCGTCTCTCTTGCCATGCCCATCATCGGCGAGGTCCTCACCCCCGCCAGCTGGAATGCCGTCGACATCAAGTCCCTCATGTTCCTGACGGCCGCCATGGCCGTGGGCTCCGTGGGCGGTGCCACCGGTATGAACGCCTGGATCGCCGATGTTGTGCTTCCCAGCTCCGTGCCCGAGAACATCTTCCTGTTCGCCCTGCTTGTCGCCGCGCTTTCCATGATCATCCACATGTTCATGGGCTCGGTCATGGCCGTGCTCGGCGTGTGCGTGCCGGCGTTCATCAGCTTTGCGGCCGGCTCCAGCGTGAGCCCGCTCGCCGTGGCGCTCATCGTCTTCACGTCCATCAACATCCACTACATCCTGCCGTTCCATAACCTGCCGATCCTTATCGGCGAGGGCAAGGACGCTGGCGGCTACACCTCCAAAGAGGCTATGCGCATGGGCATTCCCCTCACTGCGGTCGTCTTTATCGTCGTGCTGGTCGAGGCCGCCTGGTTCCACCTCTTTGGCCTGATGTAAGCAGTCGAGTGCTTGGCTGTAATTAGCCGAGTGCTTGAACTGCGAGTGCCCGAGCGCCCCATCTATGAGCGCTGCGGCCCCATTACGTTACCAAGCCGGCGGCACTCCCGCCGCCGGACACTCTCCCGAAAGGAGCACGCTATGTCCACTACCGATGCTTCCCAGATCCACGATCTGCGCTCCGCGCTCGACTTTTTGCGCGAGATGCCGGGCCAGCTGCTCGAGACCGACACCCAGGTCGACGCGGACGCCGAGGTCTCGGGCGTCTATCGTCGCGTCGGTGCCGGCGGCACCGTTATGCGTCCGACCAAAGAGGGCCCGGCGATGGTCTTCAACAACGTCAAGGGCTTTGACGATGCCAAGGTCTGCATCGGCATGCTTGCCAGCCGCAAGCGCGTTGCCGCCCTGCTCGACCTCGACGAGGAGCACCTGGGCCTCGAGATCGGCAAGCGCTTCGAGAACCTGATCGCGCCCGAGCAGATCGCCGAGGGTGCGCACGTCGACTGCCAAGAGGTCGTGTACAAGGCGACCGACGAGGGCTTTGACCTGCGCAAGATCGTTCCCGCTCCCACCAACACGCCCGTCGACGGCGGCCCCTACATCACCATGGGCCTCGCTTATGGCACGAGCCCCGACGGCTCCCAGTCCGACGTGACCATCCACCGCTTCTCCTGCGTCGACAAGGACAAGCTCGCCATGTGGATCACTCCGGGCAGCCGTCACCTTGGCGCGTTCTTTGACGAGTACTGCCAGCGCGGCGAAGACATGCCCATCTCCATCTCCATCGGTCTGGACCCCGCCGTGTACATGTGCTGTGGCTTCGAGGCGCCAACCACGCCGCTCGGCTTTAACGAGCTGCAGATCGCCGGCGCCCTGCGCGGCCACGCCGTCGAGCTTGCCGACTGCGTCACCGTTCCGCAGAAGTGCATCGCCAATGCCGAGTATGTGCTCGAGGGCTACCTCATGCACGACGAGACCATCAACGAGGACGTCAACGGCCACGGCTACGCCATGCCCGAGTTCCCCGGCTACACCGGTGGCGCCAAGGTCTGCCCGGTGATCAAGATCACCGCCGTCACCACGCGCGTCAATCCCATCATGGAGAGCTGCATCGGTCCCTCGCACGAGCACGTGTCCATGGCCGGCATCCCCACCGAGGCATCCATCTACAAGATGGTCGAGACCGCCATCCCGGGCCGCCTGCTCAACGTCCACGCTGCCCCCTGCGGCGGCGGCAAGTTCGTTGCCATCATGCAGTTCAAGAAGTCGAGCAAAAATGACGAGGGCCGTCAGCGCAACGCCGCCATGCTCGCCTTCTCGGCATTCTCCGAGCTCAAGCACGTCATCCTTGTTGACGAGGATGTCGATATCTTCGATATGAGCGACGTGATGTGGGCCATGACCACGCGCTTCCAGGCCGACGTGGACCTCATCACCATCCCCGGTTGCCACTGCCACGTGCTCGATCCGTCCAACGACCCCGCGTTCGACCCCACGATCCGCGAGCACGGCATCGCCTGCAAGGCCATCTTCGACTGCACGGTCCCGTTCGACCTCAAGAAGAACTTCATTCGCTCGCAGTTCATGGAGATCGACACAGACAAGTGGGCCAAGGAGATTGCTTTCTAGTAAGTAGCCCTACCAAGTAGTTAAGGAGCCGTCATGCCTGAGTCTTCTGTCCGTCCCCGTCGCATTGTCGTTGGCGTGTCTGGCGCCAGCGGTGCCGCGCTGGGCCTTGAGTGCCTCAAATGCCTGCGTCAGGCCGGTGCCGAGTCGGCGCTTGTCGTCACGCGCGGGGGAGAGATCACCATCGAGCAGGAGCTCGGCATGACGCTCGACGAGTTTGCCACGCATGCCGATGTGGTCTACGACAACAAGAACATCGGCGCCGCCATCGCAAGCGGCACCTATCCGGTCGACGGCATGATCGTGGCCCCGTGCTCCATGAAGACGCTCGCCGGCATCGCGAGCGGCTACAGCGACAATCTGTTGCTGCGTGCGGCCGACGTGCAGATGAAAGAGCAGCGCCGCCTGGTGCTCATGGTGCGCGAGACGCCCTTCAGCGCCATTCATGTCGACAACATGGCGCGCCTGGCGCGCGTACCGGGCGTCATGCTCATGCCGCCCATGCTCACGTTTTACAACGGCCCCGCCACGCTCGATGACGCGGTGCATCACATCGCCGCCAAGGCGCTCGAGGCCGTCGGCGTGTCATGTGCAAACTATAAGCGCTGGTCATAGGCGTCTTTAGGGTAGGATACGAGGAGTGTTTGAGCCCGCTGCCCCTGTGGGCGGCGGGCTTTTCGCGTCAAAGGATGTGTCGGGAGGATCTATGCAGACGGGCATGTATGCGATTAGCGAGATGGCGAGCTTGTTCAATGTTTCGCGCCAAACGCTCATCTACTACGACAAGATCGGTCTGTTTAAGCCCGCCGTGGTGAACGAAAAGGGCTACCGTTTCTATTCGCCCACGCAGATCCCGCTCATGCGTCTGATCTGCATGCTGCGCGACCTAGGGCTCGAACTCGACGAGATTGACCGCCTGACCTCGACGTTCGACATTGGCGAGATGACCGATCACCTGCGCTCGCGGGTGCAAGCGCTCGATGAACAGATCGCCGGCCTCAAAGCCGAGCGCGCGAGCGTGCAGGAGCGCCTGAACTTTTACGACGAGGCGGTTTACTGGCGCGAGCGCGAGGGCAGGCCGGAGCTCAAGCAGTTTGAGCGTCGCTACGTGGTCTTTGAGGAGTTTCCAGGCGATATCGAGCGCGGCCGCTCGATGCTTCACCCCACGCTCATGCGGGCCATCCTGCGCATGCGTGCGTTGACGGGCACGCGCCCTATGCGCGGCTGGGGTGCCATGCTGCGTCGTGAGGCGCTGCATTCCGACGACCCTATCGCCGGCGCGGGCTCCTTTGCCGTGCTGCCGCGCGGTGCCGAGGAACTGCTGCCGAGCGATCCCGCCGAGCTGGCAGAGATCGGCATCGAAGTGCTGCCCGAGGGCACATACCTGTGCATGAGCCGCTGGGGTATGCCGTACGAGCCCGAGGGCATCCGCGCCATCGTTGCCTGCATGGACGAGCACGCGCTCCAGCCCGTTGGCAACGCTTTCGACTTTTGCTACCTCGATACCACGAGCTACGACGAGTCCCACCAAGAGGACTTTTGCTGCATCCAAATCCCCGTTACCCTCCAGATGTGACAAAGGGACAGTCCCTTTGTCACATTCGCGGCATGGCTGCCGCCCAAACCATCACAACATTCGATGAAAATCTCGAAAACGAGGAAAAGCCTCGAATGTTGTGACGCTTTTCCTGTCTGTGCCGGCGAGCTCCCGTGTCATCTGGGGGTATAAGGCTAGCAAGTGTTTATTTGCGAGGCCAAGGGGGCGCCCCGTATGGATATCGATAACTTTGAATGGTGGTATAGCGAGGGCGAGGCTCCGGACGAAGAGTGGGACGAGCCCGCGCCGTGTGACGTGTCGAGCGACGAGGACGAGACCGGCAACGATGCCGGTGTCGAGCCTGAAGCCGCCTCCGATGCCGCCGAACCCCTAACCTTTGAACAGGCTTGGGCCCAGGCCGAGGCCGACGAGGCGAAGGCCGATGCCACGGCCACGCTCGGCGAGCCGGCTGATATGTCGATCTCGCCGGCAAAGACCCCACAGCCGCGCCATACCATCGACCCCGGCAGCACGGCATCCTTCAGCATACTCGACGTGCCCGCGCAGGGTGCCCAGGCGCCCGCCCCCACCCATCGCCCCAACCTGGCTCGCGAGGAAGACGCGGGCCGTCGCTCTCCGCTCGGCCCCATTCTCATCGCCTTTATGGCCGGCGTTATCGCTTGCTCGGCGATCGGCAGCATCTGGGGTCATGTCGAGCAGCAGCGCCAAGACGCCGCCAAGGTCGAGATGTCTGTCGAGCAATCGCTCAGCCGCACGCGCTCGGTGCATGTGTCGGTCGAGGTTAAGGACGGTGCGACATGGGACACCGCCCGCGGCGACAGCCAGATGCTCGTCCATATCGTGGGTCGCACGCTCAAGGGACAAGCAATCGACGAGTATCAATACGTCAATTCCGAAGGTGACGGTATCGAGCTCAAGCCCGGCGACTACGAGCTCACGGTCGATGAGCCGCCCGTCGCCACCGACGGCACGCGTTACCGCGCCTCAAAGCGCATGGTTCCGGTGAGCTTTAATTCACAGGCGCCCGATACGGTCGATAGCACGCCACAGGGCGGGTTTGACCTTTACGCTATTGCTCAATAACTGCGCCTGACGCTCAACCCCGCCGCCAAGAGTGGGACAATAGCCCTCGACACTGTTGTTTACTTTTGGAGGAAGTAGCATGTCTACCGTCACCACCATCAAGCGCGGCGGCCTTACCGCGGCCATCGATTCCATGGGCGCCCAGCTCACGAGCCTTGCCCTCAACGGCAACGAGTATCTGTGGCAGGGCGACCCGGCCTTTTGGGGCAAGCACGCGCCCATTCTGTTCCCCATTGTGGGCTCGCTGCGCAACAACACGGCGACGTCTGCGGCCGGCACCTGCGAGATGCCGCGCCACGGACTCGCGCGCATCGTCGAGCACAAGCTGGTCGAGGTCTCCGAGGACGGCTCGTCCGTCACCTACGAGATCACCGATACGCCCGAGTCGCTCAAGGCTTTCCCCTTCCACTTTAAGCTCAACATGACCTATGCCCTAACCGGCGACGCCACGCTTACCCAGACTTTTGCCGTCACCAACACCGGCGACGTGGACCTGCCGTTCTCGGTGGGCGGCCACCCCGCATTTAACGTGCCTGCCCCCGGTGCCGAGGACGAGGCATTCGAGGATTACGAGCTGGCGTTTACCGAGGCTTGGACTAACGAGGCCCCCATCATCACGCCCGACGGTCTTATGACGTTCGAGGGTAGCTACAAGGCTCCCGATAACTCGGACGTGCTGCCCATTACGCACCGCAGCTTCGATAACGATGCCATCATGTTCACCGATGCCCCGGGCTCCACGCTCACGCTGCGCGGTCGCAAGTCGGGCCACGGCGTCAAGATCGACTTTGAGGGCTTTAAGTACATCGGCGTGTGGTCTGCCGCCAACGACGCTCCGTTTGTGGCGCTCGAGCCCTGGACCGGTCATACCACCATGGACACCGAGGACGACGTCTTTGAGCACAAGGTCAACACCATCACCTTGGCTCCCGGCGCTACCGATAAACGTAGCTTTAGCGTCACCTTGCTCTAGATGTGACAAAGGGACAGTCCCTTTGTCCCTTCCCGCCCGCTAAGCCTCCCTGCCACATCCGGCAGGGAGGCTTTTTGGTAGGTAGCCATTGGGGATGTTCTTAAACGACTACTGTGTGTCTATTAATTTTTCGCGCACATGCCGCGTTGCTGGTTGCGGGCGTATATCCTGTCTTATTGTCAGCAAAGCAAAACAGGAAGGCATCAGATGCAACCTCGACTACAGCGCGACGCGCAGGCCCAGCCGGTGTGCAGTCGTCGCATCTTCTTGGGTAGCGCCCTCGCTGCGAGCGCAACCGTTGTCGCCGGCGCGCTTGCCGGCTGCCAGCGTCCGTCCACACTCAAGGTGGTCCAGCCCACGACGGGCGGCGGTCGCGATGACCTGTCCGATTCCGTTATCGGCAAGGATAAGATCCGCATTGGCATGGAGGCGGCCTACGCCCCGTACAACTGGCAGGTTTCCGAGGCCAGCGAGTTCACCATTCCCATCGACAACGTGCAGGGCGCCTATGCCGACGGCTACGACGTGCAGATCGCCAAGATCGTCTGCAAAGCCCTCGGCGGCGAGCCTGTTGCCGTCAAGCAGAGCTTCTCGGGCCTTATCGATTCGCTTAACAACGGCCAGATCGACCTCATCATCGCCGGCATGAGCGCCACGCCCGAGCGCGAGGAGTCCGTCGGCTTTTCCAAGCCGTATTTTATCGGCTATTTTGGCCTGTTCGTAAAAGAGGGCTCGCCCTACCAAAACGCGACCAAGCTCAGCGACTTTAGCGGCGCCACGGTGCTCGGCCAAAAGGACACGATGCTCGACACCGTCATCGACGAGATTCCGGGCGTCGTCCACAAAAATCCGGTCGATTCGGTACCCACGGTGTTCTCGAACCTGCTGCAGGGCACTTGTGACGCCGTGACCTACAACACCGAAAACGAGAAGGGCTATATGGCCCAAAACCCGGGCATCGTGCCCATCCACTTTGCCGAGGGCGAGGGCTTTAAGCAGGAGGTCACGGCAAATGTCGGTTGCCGCAAGGGCTCGGACAAACTGCTTAAGCTCATCGACAAGACACTCAAGGGCATCAGCCAGGAGGAGCGCGACCAGATGTGGGACGCGTGCCTCGACCGTCAGCCGGCATAGGGAGGCAGCATGAAAGGCATCAATCGTCTGGCCTCCTTTATCAAGGCCGACCACCGTTATGTGTACCTGGGCACGAGCGTTATCGCGGCGCTCGGCTTGGCATTTAGCCAGCGCAACCCCACGCCGCTGAGCTTTTTGGCGCCCACCGGCATCTTCCAGGATTGCCTTTGGGCGATTCTTTGGGCCTGGATCGTCGTGTCGGCGGCAGCGCTCGTCACCAAGGTTATGCACTGGAACGACTATCGCGAAACGTCGCCGTTTGCATCTGAGCGTTGCCGTCGCGGCGCGCGCCTGGGCAGCTATGTCGTGGTTGCCATCGCGGCGATCTTCTTTATCGACCGCTGCGTCATGTCGTTTGTCGACCTGGTGCAGGTGAGCATTGTCTCGGACTCCAATCCCAGCGACTTTCTGTCGAGCTTGGTCTACATGACCTACAAGAGCGGCGACTTCTTTATCCGCGGTATCGAGATCACCATCGCGCTTGCCACCTTCGGCACGGTCATCGCCTTCTTCTTGGCGCTGCTCTTTGTGTTTTTGCGCATTCAGACCTTCGATCGCGTGGACAACGACCTGGTGCGCTTCTTTAAGAGCGTCGGCCGCGGCTTTGCGACCATCTACTCCACCATCGTGCGTGGCACGCCCATGATGGTCCAGGGCCTACTCATCTATTACGCGGGCTTCACCGTTTTGCGCGGCATGGGCTTCGAGACCGCCCAGGCCAACCAGATCTGGAGTACCTTCACCGCCGGCCTCGTCACCATCTCGCTCAACTCTACCGCCTACATGATGGAGGTCCTGCGCGGCGGCATCGAGTCCATCGATCCCGGCCAGGCCGAGGCAGCGCGCTCACTGGGCCTGTCGCAGTGGCAGGCTATGCGCAAGGTCGTGTTCCCTCAGGGTATTAAAAACGCGATCCCGGCGCTCACCAACGAGCTCATCATCAACATCAAGGACTCGTCGGTGCTCTCGGTCATCGGCGTGTTCGACCTCATGTACGCCACCACCACCGTCGCCGGCGTGTACTACCGCCAGATGGAGGTCTACTGCGTGGCGCTCGTGGTCTACCTGATCCTGACGCTCGTGGCGAGCCGCCTGCTCGAAGCCTTTGGCAAAAAGCTCGGCGCCGAGGCCCCGGCAACGCTGCCCAGCTCCAATTAGGCTCAAGACGAGGAGAATCATCATGGCAGATACCGCCACTACCAGCACCACGGCCGCCGCACAGACCAATGGCCCGCTCATCCGCGTCGAGGGCCTGCGCAAGAGCTTCGGCTCGCTCGAGGTGCTCAAGGGCATCGACCTGTCCGTCAATTCCGGTGAGGTTGTCACCATCATCGGCGCCTCGGGCTCGGGCAAGTCGACCTTCCTGCGCTGCCTCAACCTGCTCGAGACCCCGGACGCGGGCCACATCTGGTTCCACGGCCAGGACCTTACGGCCGAGCGCTGCAACATTAACAAGCTGCGTGAGGACATCGGCATGGTGTTCCAGGGCTTTAACCTGTTCAACAACATGGATGTGCTCGACAACTGCACGCTTGCGCCCGTCACGCTCAAAAAGATGAGCAAGGCCGAGGCCGAGAAGGTCGCAATGGAGCATCTGACGAGTGTGGGGCTCGAAAAGTTCGCGCACGCCGCCGTGGGTCGCCTGTCCGGTGGCCAAAAGCAGCGCGTGGCCATCGCGCGCGCCCTGTGCATGAATCCGCAGATCATGCTGTTCGACGAGCCGACTTCGGCACTCGACCCCGAGATCGTGGGCGAGGTGCTCGAGGTCATGCGCAAGCTCGCGGCCGACGGCATGACCATGGTTGTCGTCACGCACGAGATGGCCTTTGCCCGCACGGTGTCCGACCGCGTGGTCTTTATGGACAAGGGCGTGGTGCTCGAGGACGCCGCGCCGGCCGAGCTCTTTGGCAACCCCAAACATCAGCGCACTCGCGAGTTCCTCTCTCGCTATCTCGAGGACAAATAACCGGCGCAAACGCCTACGTTGCAGGGCCGCTCCCGTGGGGCGGCCTTTGTCGTCACAATCGAAAGGATGTCATGGCCGAGGTTTGGCGCTTCTTTGCGCATGAGGACGATTTTGCCGATATGGACGAGGCCGGCGCGTGCGAGCGCTTGGGCCGCGTGCTGTCGTTTCCGACCATCTCGAGCATGGATGCCGAGGCGGTGGACTGGCAGCCCTTCGACGACCTGCGCGCCTATATGCAGCAGGCCTGGCCGCACGTGTTTGCGGCGGGCGAGGTCAAGCTTATCGGCCATTCGCTGCTGGTGGCGCTTGCCGGCAGCGATCCGGCTCTTAAGCCCGTTATGCTCATGGGCCACATGGACGTGGTCCCCGTGGTGCCGGGCACCGAGGCCGACTGGACGCATGCTCCCTTTAGCGGACAGGTGGACGACACCTACATTTGGGGTCGCGGCGCTATCGACATGAAAGACCAGGTCGCAGGTATTCTCGAGGCGGTTGAGTATGCGTTGGTGCACGGCTGGGAGCACGAGCGCACCCTGCTGCTGGCTTTTGGCCAGGACGAGGAAACCACGCAGTACGGCGCGGGGGCGATCGGTCGCGTGCTCGAGGAGCGCGGTATTGAACTTGAATACCTGCTCGACGAGGGTGACTACCGTATTGTTTCGGCTGCCGAGTACGGCGCGGGCGAGGGCTGGCTTATGCATGCCGACCTTGCCGAGAAGGGCTACGCCGATATTGTGCTCAAGACGAAGAGCGAGGGAGGGCATTCGTCAAACCCCTACGGTGGCACATCGCTCGAGGTACTGAGCCGCGCTATCGCCGCAATCTGCGATATCGAGTGGCCGACGCGCGTGACCGATCTGCTTGCCGCACAGCTCGTCGAGCTGGGGCTCTACACGGCGGATGAGATTGCCGCCAACGGGGACGTCATTGTCCGCGACTGCCTCGCCAGCAAGAAGCTCTATCCGCTGGTGACGACCACCTGCGCGCCCACGCAGATCGAGGGTGGCAGCACCGGCGCCAACGTGATGCCACAGGATATGTGGGCCAATATCAACTTCCGCATGCTCGAGGGCACGGGCGTGGCCGACGTTGTGGCGCGCTGCCGTGAGGCGGTTGCCGGGGCGGACCTTGCCGGTCGTGTCGAAGTGGAGCTGGGCCCCGGCAGCTCCGAGCCCTCGCCGTCCCCGCGCATCGGTGGTCCCGGCCTCGAGGCGGTTCGCTCCATCGCCGCCCGCTATTTCCGCGATCCAAAGGGGACGGAGGAAAACGGATCATCAGCGGCGGGCGGAGCTCCTATCGGTATCGTTCCCTCGACCGTGATCGGCGCGACCGACGCTGCCAACTACCAGCACATTTGCTCCGAATGCATTCGTTTTTCGGCGTTTGTGGTCGACGATGACGAGTGCGACCGCGGCGTCCACGGCACCAACGAGCGCATCACCCGCCGCGCCTACCTCCAGGGCGTACGCTTCCTCATCGCCCTACTCCACACGCTCTAGAATCTGACAAAGCGACAGTCCCTTTGTTAGCCGTTGGGGACGCTCTTAAACGACTAGCCGTTAAGGAACGTCCCCAACGGCTACGTCCACTCATTCCGTGCGGGTTATATGCAGGTTTGCCTGCGCACGCTATCATGTATGGGTTAGACCGCAACTATGTACCCCATACGCGAAGGGATGCGCATGTATCTGAAGATCGACATGTTCTAGCCGGGCTTACCCCCGCAGTGGCGCCGTGCGCCCCATCAGCTCTGCCGATTTTCACCTTCACGCATATAAAGGAGTCCCGCCATGCGCGACAAGCTCGAAAAGATTATCAAGGCCTACGAGGAGCTCGAGAAGAAGCTTTCCGACCCGGCCGTCGCCTCCGATATCAAGGAGTTCACGCGTCTCAACAAGGAGTACGCGCACCAGTCCGACCTCATCGCCGCCTCGCGCGAGTACATCGGCGCGCTCGATGACATCGAGGCTGCCAAGGAAATGCTCCACGATACTACCGATGCCGATGAGAAGGAGATGCTCCAGATGGACATCTCCGAAAACGAGGCCAAGCTTCCCCAGCTCGAGGAAGACATTAAGTACATGCTCATCCCGAGCGACCCCAACGACGACAAGAACACCATCGTCGAGATTCGCTCCGCCGCCGGTGGCGACGAGGCGGCCATCTTCGCCGGCGACCTGTACAAGATGTATCAGCGCTTCTGCGAGTCGCGCGGCTGGAAGACCACCGTGCTCGACTCCAGCCCCAGCGAGGCCGGCGGCTTTAAGTCCATTGAGTTCAAGGTCGAGGGCGACCGCGTCTACTCCGTCATGAAGTTCGAGTCCGGCGTGCACCGCGTCCAGCGCGTTCCCAAGACCGAGTCCCAGGGTCGCATCCAGACCTCCACGGCAACCGTCGCCGTGCTTCCCGAGGCCGAGGAGATCGACGTTCAGATCAACCAGTCCGACCTGCGCATCGATACCTACTGTGCCTCCGGCCCTGGCGGTCAGTGCGTTAACACCACCTACTCCGCCGTGCGCATCACCCACCTGCCCACCAACACCGTGGTGCAGTCGCAGGAACAGCGCTCCCAGATCCAGAACCGCGAAGTCTGCATGCAGATGCTGCGCGCCCGTCTGTACGAGATGGAGCTCGAGAAGCAGCAGGCGGAGCTCGGTGCCGAGCGCCAGAGCCAGATCGGCCACGGCAACCGTTCCGAGAAGATCCGTACCTACAACCAGCCCCAGGACCGCGTGACCGATCACCGCATCGGCTTCAACTCCACCTACAACGGCGTCCTCCTGGGCGACCAGCTCGGCACCGTCATCGAGGCGCTCGCCGCCGCCGAGCGTGCCGAGAAGCTGGCACAGGCCGTGTAGGTTACGCGGTTTTACAAACCGCGTAACGACTCGACGCTGCGCGCCGCCCAGAGCGACAATTTGTCATTCAAAAGGCAAGGCATGACCAGAAGGTCTATGCCTTGCCTTTTTCATGCCAACTTGTTCGCTCTGGGCGGCGCTCGCTGACATTGCCAAAACATCGGCGTTTCCTTGGTTGTCAAATGATCCGTAGGGAGTCATTGGTGACATTGCCTTGATATTTTATTCAGTCGGCTGTGATGTCATTTGAGCTGCTTACCTGCTTAAGGTAATTGACGGCATAAGTCCGCTATCGAAAATATTGCTCAAAATATCGTTCAAGAAGTCGCGGAGCGATTTTTGATGGGTCGTGCGTCAAGCGATGTGGCAAGTTCTTGGTTAGATATTGGTCAGTTTTGGGGCAACCTTGCCAAAAGCTTGACGAATGCAAATCTAGACGTCGACGAACGAACACTTTGAGCGAGCTCGGTACAAAATTCTGGGCTGATTCTCGATAATCGCCTTCAATCGTCCCTTGCCAAGCGCTGGCCTCGCTTACAATCTGCTCCGACATTCGCGCGCCGCCCGGCGCTTAAGAGGGGAGGACCCCATGGCAAACGAGATCTGGACCATCAAGCGTTGTCTCGAGTGGACCAAGGAGTACCTGGCCGAGCGCGGCGAGGAGCACCCCCGTCTTTCTGCCGAGTGGCTGCTGTGCGCCGCCACGGGCCTGGCGCGCATTGACCTATATATGCGTATGGACGAGACGCTTAACGCGGCCCAGCTCGAGACCATGCATGCGGCCGTTGTCCGCCGCGCTAAGGGCGAGCCGCTGCAATACATCACGGGCAGCACGCAGTTTCGCATGATCGACGTCGCGTGCGCCCCCGGTGTGCTCATTCCGCGCCCCGAGACCGAGATGCTCGTCGAGGAAGTCCTCAATTATCTGGATGCCGAGGTACTGAGCCCCGAGGCCGCTGCCCGTCAGCGTGTTGAGCTGCCTTGGAACGATGAGGTCGAGCAGGCACGCAAAGCCGAGGCCGCATTGGCCGACGAGCGAGCGACGGCCGAGCGCCGTGCCGCCAACCTCACAGCTGCCGACGAGGCGGCGCTAGGCGGCGATGTGCTGGGCAGTCGCGCTTATGCCGAGGAACTGGCCGATCGCGAGGCCGAGGAAGCCGCCGCGCAGGCGGCAGAAGCCGAAGCGGCAGAAGCAGAGGCCATGGAAACCCCCGAGCCCGAGCTCGACGAATACGGCATCGCCATTGAGGACAACGACCAACAGTCGACTCCCGCGCAAGATGCCGCCGAGGCCAACGTATCTGCCCCAGCCGAGCCCCGCACTGCCCGCGTTCTCGAGGTCGGCTGCGGCACGGGCTGCATTTCGCTCTCCCTTGCCTGGGAGCGCCGCGGCCACGTTACCTGCACTGCTACCGATATCGAGCCGCGCGCCATCGATCTGGCCACCAAAAACCGTGATGCGCTTGGCCTCACGTCGGACGAGGTCGCCTTCAGCCTCACAAACCTGGTGAGTTCCATTCCCCGCGAAGAGTGGGGCACCTTTGATGTGCTCGTCTCCAACCCACCTTACATCCCGACCGACGTCATGCGCTCGCTGCCGCATGAGGTCAAGGACTTTGAGCCCGATCTGGCGCTCGAGGGCGGTGCCGACGGTCTCGATATCTTCCGCCGCCTGCTCAACGCGGCGCCCTACATGCTGCGTGCCGGCGGCCTGTTTGCCTGCGAGCTCTACGAGGGCGCGCTCGACGCCGCGGCCGAGCTCTGTCGTCAAGCAGGCCTTTCGGACGTGCGTATCGTCCACGACCTCACCGATCGCCCCCGCATTGTCCGAGCCATCGTCACCGAGCCCAAGCAACGCCAGTAATATTTATTAACTGGTTAGCAAAAATTATAAAGTAGTTTATAATTAGGACGGCTGAAAGAGGTCGGCCCATGCAACCTCCTACCTTTCGGGAAATCATTGCCCTACTCAAGCACGATGGATTCGTGAAGGTCGCGCAAGTCGGTAGTCATGCTAAGTATGTTTCTGGTGACCGCGTTGTCACCGTGAACGGCTCTGGTGGTGATCGACCAAAGAAGGGCACGTGGGCAAGTATTCGTCGCCAAGCTGGATGGTAGTTGGAGGCAAAATGAGGCAGCGATTTACCTATGACTGCGTTCTCATAAAAGAAGACGATGGTTACTGCGCTAGCTTCCCGCAGATTCCCGGCGCCTTTGCCGATGGCGATACGCGCGAAGAAGCGATTGCCCATGCCACCGAGGCGCTGATGGCGTTTTTGGCCGACGACCTCAACAACGGTTTGACTCCGGCGGGGTACGAACGCTCGGCCGAGATCGTGGCCCTTTCAGTCGAAATCGACCACGAGGACGCTCGGGAAGCGGCGTGCCGAACATTTAAAGACGCAGCGCTGGACCTCAAAGTCTCCGCTCCGCGGATTACCGCGCTGGTCAAAGCCGGAAAGCTCGATGTTGAACTCGTCGACGGCCGTCGGATGATAACGATAGACAGTATCGAGCGCTACGCCGCCCAAGAACGTCACGCCGGCAGGCCAAAGAAGTTCGTCGCAGTCCAATAACCCCCTCACTTTCACCGACTACTAGAGCCGCTCACCAAACCAACATGCGCTTTGGGCAAATAGGTTGAACGTTTCGTGCGAGAATGCCCCACAGTAAACAAACTTGCACCAGAGCGTAAGGGGCTGGCATACACATGCAGACGGTCTATCGGGTATACGAGGGAACGCGCGAGCCGCATCGGCTTGCCGTCGAGCGCACGGCCGAGGTGCTCGGCCGCGGCGGCCTGGCTTTGATCCCGACCGAGACCGTCTACGGTGTCGCCGTGGCAGTCAACGCCTTCTCGGACGCCGTGCCCCAAGATACAAGCGAATTCCCATCGTGGCCGCGAGATCCGCAGGCCACCGTCAACGGCGCCGCGGTCCCCGCACTCGGTACCGGCTATCGTCGTATCTTTACCCTCAAGCAGCGCGAGCTCACCCAAACGGTTGCCTGGCTGGTCGATGATGCCGAGGCACTCGACCGCTATGGCGTGGATATCCCTAACGAGGCCCGCGTGCTCGCCCGACGATGCTGGCCGGGCGCCCTGACTATCGTGGTCAAGGCGGCCCCCTGCGTGCCGACCTTTATGCGCGCCGCCGACGACACGGTGGCACTTCGCGCTTCGGCCTCGCCCGTGGTGCAGGCGCTCATTCGCGCCTGTGGCAGCCCCCTTGCCTGCACCAGCGCCAACACGCACGGTGCGCCCTCGCCGGCAAGCTTTGCCGCCGTCGAGGGTCACATCCTGGAGGGTGTCGATGTTGCCGTCGACGCCGGTGAGACTCCGTGTCGCGATGCCTCGACCATCGTGTCGTTCCAGCACGGCGGGCTCCAGATCCTGCGCCAAGGCGCACTTCCCGCATCAGAGATCGAACGGGTCCTGTCCGACCCGATGCAATAGAAAGGTGTAAGCGATGTCGTTGAATCTGGGCAGCCTGGGCATGGAAGATGCCTCGTTTGACTTTGGCGGTTCCTACATCATGGCGCTCGACTGCGGCACCACCTCGGTACTTGCGACCATCGTCGACGAGTACGGATGCATCGTCGCGCAGGCACGTCGCAGCGTCAAAACCAGCTTCCCGCGTCCCGGCTGGGTGGAGCAAGACCCCATGGCGGTCCTTGCCAGTCAAATCGCCGTCATGATGGAAGTCCAGTTTAAGAGCGGTATCCACTCCGACCGCATTGCTGCCATCGGCATCTCCAACCAGCGCGAGACCACGGTGGTCTGGGATCGCGTGAGCGGTCAGCCGATCTATAACGCTATCGTATGGCAGTGCCGCCGTACCGCACCTCTGATCGACGAGCTTGTCGAGCAGGGCGCAGAAGGGCTGGTGCGCTCCAGCACGGGACTCACGCTCGACCCGTATTTCTCGGCCTCCAAGGTGCAATGGATTCTCGACAACGTCGACGGCGCACGCGAAAGCGCGGCGGCGGGCGACCTCATGTTTGGCACCATCGATACCTGGCTCATCTACAACCTCACCGGCGGCCAGGTCTTTGCCACCGACTACACCAATGCCAGCCGCACGGCACTCTTTAATATCCATACGCTCGATTGGGACGACGACCTGCTGGCACTCTTTGACGTTCCACGTTCCATGATGCCCGAGGTTCGCTGGAGCTCGGGCGACTACGGCCGCGTCGCGAGCGACATCATGACCAACATGCCGCCCATCATGGGCGTGGCGGGTGACCAACAGGCGTCGCTGTTCGGCCACTGCTGTTTCCGTCCCGGCCAGACCAAAAACACCTATGGCACGGGTTGCTTTATGCTCATGAACACCGGCGACGAGATCGTCGAATCCAAGAATGGCCTGGTCTCCACCATCGGTATCGCTGCGGACGGCAAAGTCAGCTATGCGCTCGAGGGCTCTATTTTTGCCGCCGGCTCAACGATGAACTGGCTTCGCAACAACATGGGCATCATCTCGAGCGTGAGCGAGTCGGCACAACTCGCCGCTTCGATTAGCGACAACGAGGGCTGCTACTTCGTTCCCGCCTTTGCGGGTTTGGGTGCTCCCTGGTGGGACCCGCATGCTCGCGGTATCGTGTGCGGTCTGACCGGCGCCTCGAGCCGTGCGACCATCGTACGTGCCGCCTGCGAATCCATGGCATATCAGAGCTACGACGTGCTGCGCGCCATGGAGCAGGACGTGGGGCTTTCGATTGAGCGCCTGTCTGTCGATGGCGGTGCCTCGCGCAACGAGTTCATCATGCAATTCCAGGCCGACCTGCTGGATATCCCCGTGCTGCAATGCGAGACGGTGGAGACCACGGCAATCGGTGCCGCGTACTTGGCGGGTCTTGCCGTCGGCTATTGGGAAGACCTGGAAGAGCTGGAGCAAAATGCCCAGATCGTTAGGACCTTCCTTCCCCACATGTCCGCCGAGCGCCGCGAGCAAAACCTTGCGGGCTGGCGTGATGCAGTCAGGCGCTCGCTCAGCACCTCACAGTAGGGCTGCGATGGGCTGCTCGATACAACAAACCGCTAAACTAATGTATGGCGTGCGGTGGCGACATTGCTGCGCGCCTTGTCAGCAAGGCCGTTTTGCGGCCGCAACGAAAGGGGCAATCAACCCATGACCGTCACCTACGATGCGTCCCGTGTGACGCTTGTCGATCATCCGCTCGTTCAGCACAAGCTGTCGATCCTGCGCGATAAAAACACCGGCACCAACCAGTTCCGCCAGCTCGTGCGCGAGCTTGCGCTCTTTGACGGCTACGAGGCCATGCGCGACCTGCCTATGGAAGACGTCGAGGTCGAGACCCCCATCACTACCGCCACGTTCAAACAGCTTGCCGGCAAGAAACTCGCCATCGTGCCCATCCTGCGTGCGGGCCTTGGCATGGTCGACGGCATCCTCGACCTGGTGCCCTCCGCTCGCGTGGGCCACATCGGCATGGAGCGCGACGAGGTCACCCACGAGCCGCATGAGTATTACTGCAAGATGCCCAAGGATATCGACCAGCGTATCTGCCTGGTTGTCGACCCCATGCTCGCCACGGGCGGTTCGGCCGAGATGGCTATCAGCTACCTGCGCGAGCGCGGTGTCAAGGACATCCGCATGCTGTGCATCGTCGCCGCGCCCGAGGGCCTCAAGTCGCTGACCGAGAAGGATCCTGACGTACATATTTATACGTGCGCCATCGATGACCATCTCAACGAGGCCGCCTACATCGTTCCCGGCCTGGGCGACGCCGGCGACCGCATCTACGGCACGCTCTAGTCGCTGGGCTAAACGGCCGCGGCTGCAAATACGAAGAAACGGTGCGCGCGGACGAACAAAAGGCGACCGCGCGCACTCCTGTTAACGGACGTTTTGCCCTGCAGGGTTCGAGAAAAACGTATTACCGTACCTGCGGCATAAAGAAGGTCTTAAGAAAACGAACAGGTGCGTATTAACCGATGCTTTTTCGGTTGTACTTTAGCGATTGGCTCGTACAATAGTCACCAATGTTTGGCGGGAACTGTTCTGTGAAGCGTTAAAAAGGAAAGTGAGGACGCCAGTGTTTCAGATAGCCGATCTGCTCGCTATCGTTGCAGGCGCCATCGCGGGCGCAATTGCCTTCCTTCCCTTTGTCTTTACGCTCAAGCCGGTTCTTGACGATAAGCAGAATGCGGACATGTTCAAGGGCATGGTGAGTCTGGCGGTCTCGGCAATCGCCCTGCTCGTCTTTACCTTGGTTGTGTTTGTGTTGTTCGGAGAGGCATTTCGCATGTTCCTCCTGGGCGAGGCGATCGGCTTCGTGGCCTTTATGGCCGCCTGCACGGTTCGCGTCGCCAAGGCGCTGCGAGATCCTCATGAGGTCGAAAGGTAAGTCGTGGAAATTTTTGAAAAGCTGCCTGATGAGATTAATCATCTGGTCAGCGAGTTCAGCTCCACCCCTGTCGTGGGCGATCTGAGCTGCGGCATCACGCAGTACTCGTTTTGGCTGATCGTCTCCACGATCGTGCTCCTGATCGTCCTGGCCGTGTTCAAGAAGAAACAGACCCTGGTTCCCAAGGGCTTCTTCGTCAACGGTTTCGAGTACATCATCGAGTACGTCGAGAACGATATCGGCAAGGGCGTCGTGGGTGAGAACTGGAAGAAGCACTTCCCGTTCCTGTGCTCGCTTTTCCTGTTCATCCTGATCAACAACATGATCGGCCTGATCCCGGGAATGAAGCCCGGCACCGGCGCAATCGGCTCCACCGCCGCGCTCGCCATTTTCGCCTTCGTGTACTTCATCTACTACGGATGCAAGGCTCACGGCGTGATCGGCTACATCAAGAGCCTCGCCCCGCAGGGCGTGAGCTTCCCGATGAACGTGCTCGTGTGGGTCGTCGAGCTTTTCTCGACCTTCCTGCGCCTCATCACGCTCGCCGTCCGTCTGTTCTGCAACATGTTCGCAGGACACGTGGTCATGGGCTCGTTCGCCATCATGGCGAGCATGTTCATGCAGCCGCTGCTTCAGCAGGTTTCCGCGGCGCACGCCGTCGGCGCCCTGCCTTCGCTGGCCTGGCTTGCCATCCTCATCCTGATCTATGCGATCGAGCTTGTGGTCGGCGCTATCCAGGCTTACGTCTTCACGGTCCTTACCGCCGTGTATGTCTCTGAGGCAGAGGAGGTCGCGGAGGAGGAGTAGGCTTCCGTTCGCGTCTTCAAGGTAAGGCAATTCGTTAAACCGCCGGTGCCCGTACCCATGGAGCCCGGCAGTTATAAAAAGGTTATCCTGCGTGAAATAAGACACGCACGACAAAGGAGGAATCGTGGGAGTTATCGGTTACGGTCTCGGTGTTATCGGCGCTGGTCTTGCTATCGGCCTGTCTGCTCTGGGTGCTACGGGTGCTATGGCCCGTCAGCCTGAGGTCCAGGGCCGCGTGTTCACTGTCTTCATCATGGGCTCCGCCTTCGGCGAGGCTCTGGCTCTGATCGGCTTCGTTGTCGCGCTGATCGTTAAATAGCACGGAGCGTCAAGTATGAATCTTTCATCCCAGAAGAGCGCGATCGCACTCTCCGCGTCCGCGGCCGCGCTGCTCATGCCGGTTTCCGCGTTCGCCGAGGACGGCGCTGCCGGTGCGGACATCCTCATCCCTAAGATGGCGGAGTTCATCCCGGCGCTTATCGCCTTCCTGATCATCTGGATCGTGCTGGCCAAGGTCGCCCTGCCGGGCATCATGAAAACCATGGAGGAGCGCGGCAAGAAGATCGAGGAGAGCCTCGACGAGGCCGAGAAGACCAAGCAGGAGGCTATCGCCAAGCGCGCTGAGTCCGACTCGATCGTCACCGACGCCCGCCGTCAGGCTGCCGACATCGTCCTCGAGGCCCGTAAGGACGCCGAGTCCGAGCGCGCCCGTATCATCGAGGCTGCTCACAAGGAGGCCGAGGAGATCATCGCCAAGGCCCATACGACCGTCGAGGACGAGCGCAAGTCCATTTACGCCGGTGCCGCGAGCTCCATCGCCGACCTGTCCGTTGCCGTCGCCACCAAGATCGTGGGCGAGGCACTCGAGGACGATGCCGAGCAGAAGAAGCTCATCGAGCGCTACATCCAGGAAGCAGGTAGCCTGAATGCCGACTAGCCGCTATCAGGACAAGGTGCTCGAGACCTACGCGCGCTCCCTTCTGGAAGCCGCTAAGGCCGAGAACCATGTGTTCGAGGACCTCGAGATGATCGAGCGCTTGGCTTCTGCCAGCCCCGAGATCATCGCCGTGCTCGACACCATGTCCAAGCGCGACCAGCTCGACCTTCTTCCCAAGGTGGCAGCTGCCTTTAAGTATGTTGCCGAGGAAGACGAGGATGTAGTGGGCGTGACCGTCACCACGGCGATCCCGCTCGACGACGAGCTGCGTCAAACCATCACTAAGAAATGCGAGCAGGACTTCGGCCGCAAGGTATTCCTTATCGAGCAGGTCGACCCGTCTATCGTGGGCGGCCTGGTGCTCGAGGCCCGCGGCGAGCGTCGTGACATTTCCGTCAAGACGCAGCTGCGCATCGCGCAGGAGACCCTCGCAAACTCTGCTAATTCGTACGGAGGTGAAGCCTAATGTCCGAAACCCTCAATGCCCAGGATATCGCCAAGAAACTGCAGGAGCAGCTCACGAGCCTCTCCGCGACGGTCGATACGCATGAGGTTTCAACGGTCGACGAGGTAGGCGACGGCATCGCGCGCGTCTCCGGCCTCAAGAGCGCCATGGCAGGCGAGCTTCTGGAGTTCAAGAGCTCCGATACCGGTGAGACCGTCTTCGGCCTTGCCCAGAACCTTGACCGTGACGAGGTCGGCGCCGTTCTGTTCGGTGCCGTCGACTCCATCAAGGAAGGCGACGAGTGCCGCACCACTGGCCGCATTATGGATATCCCCGTGAGCCGTGCCATGCTCGGCCGCGTCGTCAATCCGCTCGGCCAGCCCATCGACGGCCTGGGCGACATCGTCGCCACGCACCGTCGCCCCATCGAGTTCAAGGCTCCCGGCGTCATCGATCGTACCCCGGTGTGCGAGCCGGTTCAGACCGGTCTGCTCGCTATCGACTCCATGGTGCCTATTGGCCGCGGTCAGCGTGAGCTCATCATCGGCGACCGTAAGACCGGTAAGACCGCCATCGCCATCGACGCTATCCTCAACCAGCGCGGCAAGGGCATGGTCTGCATCTATGTCGCCATCGGCCAGAAGGCCTCCACGGTTGCCAACATCCGCGAGACCCTCGCTCAGCACGGTGCGCTCGACTACACCATCATCGTTTCGGCCACCGCTGCCGATTCCGCCCCTATGCAGTACATCGCGCCTATGGCCGGTGCCGCTATCGGCGAGTTCTTCATGTACAACGGCGAGGACGGCAAGCCCGCCAGCGAGACCAACCCCGGCGGCCACGTGCTCGTCATCTACGACGACCTGTCCAAGCAGGCTGTGGCCTACCGTCAGATGTCGCTGACGCTGCATCGTCCGCCCGGACGCGAGGCCTATCCTGGCGACATCTTCTACCTGCACTCTCGTCTGCTCGAGCGTGCCGTCAAGATGTCCAAGAAGAACGGTTACGGCTCCATGACGGCACTGCCGATCATCGAGACCCAGGACGGCGACGTCTCGGCCTACATTCCGACCAACGTCATTTCCATTACCGATGGTCAGATCTACCTGCAGTCCGAGCTCTTCTTCCAGGGTCAGCGCCCGGCAGTCGATGTGGGCATCTCCGTGTCCCGCGTCGGTGGCGATGCGCAGACCAAGGCCATGAAGCAGGTCGCCGGCAACCTCCGTCTGGACCTCGCTTCCTATCAGGAGCTCGCTGGCTTTACGCAGTTCGGCTCCGACCTCGACGAGGCTACTCAGAAGCAGCTGACCCATGGTGCTCGCATGACCGAGCTCCTGAAGCAGCCGCGTTACAAGCCGTTTGAGGTTGGCGAGCAGATCGTTACGCTGTTCGCTGGCAACGAGGGCTTCCTGGATGACCTGGAGATCGCCGACGTGCTGCCCTTCCGTGCCGAGCTCATCGAGTACATGGACAATGGCTTTGGTTCGCTGCTCGACAAGGTTCGCGCCAAGAAGATCGATGATGACACCAAGGCTGAGCTCTTGCGCGTCATCGGCGACTTCAAGCAGCAGTTCATGGCCAAGCACCATTCGGATGTTTCTGGATCAGAGGAGAACTAAGCCCCATGGCCAACCTTCGCGACATTAAGAAGCGAATCTCCTCGGTTACCACGACCAAGCAGATCACGCGCACGATGGAGATGGTCTCTACGGCCAAGATCCGTCGTGCCCTCGATCGCTCCAAGCAGGCCGAGCCCTATAAGGAGGCGCTGACCGACGTCATGTTGACGGTCGCCGGCGACGCCTCCTGTTCGGGCACCGATCCCATGCTGCAGAAGCATGAGAGCGTCAAGCATGGCCTGATTGTCGTCATTGCTTCGGACCGCGGCCTTGCCGGCGGTTTCAATACGACGGTGGAGCGCACGGCCGAAAAGCTCGCCGCTTCTTGGGCGAACGATGGCATCGAGTGCGAGATCATCGCGTGCGGGCGTAAGCCGGCCACGTATTTCCGTGACCGCGCAAACGTTGTCATGCACTTTGAGGGCAACTCCTCTGAGCCCGATTTCAATCAGGCCCGCATGATTTCCTCTCATATCTGCGATGCGTATCGTGCCGGTGAGCTTGACCGTGTCGAGCTTGTCTACCACCACGCCAAGAACCGCGTGGATCAGGAGCTTCGCGTCGAGCATCTGTTGCCGCTCGACCCCGAGATGATCGCTATGGCCCACGGTCCGCGTAAGAACGAGACCGACGCCCCTAAGCGCATCTCGTCCACGTTCGAGTTCGTGCCCTCTCCCGAGCATGTTCTCGGCAAGCTTGTGCCGTCTTATATCCTGACGGTCATCTACCAGGCCCTGATTGATTCGGCGGCTGCCGAGCAGGGTGCACGCCGCAAGGCCATGCACTCCGCGACGGAAAACGCCACCGCGATCATCTCGACCCTTACCCGCACGTATAGTCGCGTGCGCCAGGCTTCGATCACGACCGAGATTAACGAGATCGTCGGCGGAGCCTCAGCATTGGAGGAACAGTAATGGCTAATAACACCGTAAAGCTTGCGGTCGAGGAAGCCACCAAGAAGACGACTGCCGGTGATGGTCGCATCGTGCGTATCATCGGCCCTGTCGTCGACGTCAAGTTTGACGGCGCGGTGCCCCCGATCTACAACGCGCTCACGGTCGAGGCCGAGACCCCGATCGGTCATCTGAGCACGATCCTCGAGGTCGAGAGCCAGCTTCCGGGCGGCGTCGTCCGCACGGTCGCCATGTCCTCGACCGACGGCCTGCAGCGCGGCCTCATCGCCACCGATACCGGTGAGCCCATGAAGATGCCCGTTGGCCCCAAGACGCTCGGCCGCATTTGGAACGTCATGGGCAAGCCTGTCGACGGCAAGCCCATGCCTGAGGTGGAGGAGTTCTACCCCATCCACCATGCAGCGCCCCGCTTTGACGAGCTCACCACCAAGACCGAGATCTTCGAGACCGGCATCAAAGCTGTTGACCTGCTCGAGCCCTACATCCGTGGCGGCAAGACGGGCCTGTTCGGCGGCGCCGGCGTCGGCAAGACCGTTCTGATTCAGGAGCTTATCAACAACCTCGCCCAGGAGCACGGCGGCACCTCGGTGTTCACCGGCGTCGGCGAGCGTACCCGCGAGGGCACCGACCTGTTCCTCGAGATGAGCGAGTCTGGCGTTATCGACAAGACCTGCTTGGTCTATGGTCAGATGAACGAGCCGCCCGGAGCGCGTCTGCGCATCGGTCTGGCCGGCCTTACCACCGCTGAGTACTTCCGCGATCGCGGCCAGGACGTTCTGCTGTTCATCGACAACATCTTCCGCTTCTCCCAGGCAGGTTCCGAGGTTTCCGCACTGCTGGGCCGTATGCCGTCCGCCGTTGGTTACCAGCCCACGCTGGCAACCGAGATGGGCGACCTCCAGGAGCGTATTACCTCGACCAAGACGGGCTCCATTACCTCCGTCCAGGCTGTCTACGTCCCCGCAGACGACCTGACCGACCCGGCGCCTGCCACGACGTTTACGCACCTCGACGCCACCACGGTTCTTTCGCGTAGCATTTCGTCGCTTGGCCTGTTCCCGGCTATCGACCCGCTCGCATCTTCCTCCGACGCTCTCGATCCCTCGATCGTCGGCGAGGAGCACTACCGTGTCGCCGTCAAGGTCCAGGAGCTCCTGCAGGAGTACTCCGACCTTCAGGACATCATCGCCATTCTGGGTATGGACGAGCTGTCCGAGGAGCAGCGCCTTACGGTCAACCGTGCCCGTAAGATTCAGCAGTTCCTCTCGCAGTCCTTCCACGTCGCCGAGAAGTTCACCGGCAACCCCGGTGTCTACGTCCGCGTCGAGGATACCGTCCGCTCTTTTGCCGAGATTGTCGACGGCAAGGCCGATGACCTGCCCGAGCAGGCTTTCCGCTATGCTTCCACGATTGAGGACGTGCGCGAGCGCGCCCGCAAGATGGGGGAGAAGTAGGTTATGCGTATCCGCATCGTGTGCCCCGTGAGCTGCGCCTATGAGGGCGACGCTGCGTTTGTGTCGATTCCGTCCACGGATGGTGAGTTTGGCGTTCTGCCTGCTCACTCCAGCGAGATCTGCACGATCGACCGCGGTTACGTTCGCGTTTCCGATAAGGCCATGGGCACTGTCGACCACACGTTTGCCGTGGCCGGCGGCTATGCCCAGGTTGCGGACGATGTCGTGACCGTTCTCGCCGAGCGCGCTTGCGATCTGGCGACCGTCGATGCCGACAAGCTTAAAGCTGATATTCAAGGTTTTGAAGAGAAGCTGGGTAATTTGTCGGAGGATGATGCACGCCGCGCCTACCTCTATAATGAAATCGCATGGTGTAAGCTCAAGCTTGCCCAATAGTCAAACGATTTAGCGTTCGACCATTTGCGAACACATCATGCCCGGGATGGCCCAGCCACCCCGGGCATGCTTTTTGAAAGGGTAGACCTTGGATATTATCCGCGTTGAGGGTGGCCACGCCATCGGAGGCTCCGTGCCCGTCTCGGGCGCCAAGAACTCCGCGCTCAAACTCATGGCGGCAACGCTTCTGGCGCCGGGCAAGACGACGCTGCAGAACGTGCCCGATATTTCCGATGTCCACGTGATGGGCAAGGTGCTCAAGGGCATGGGCGCTACGATCGATGTTCTCGACGAGCACACGCTCGAGATTGATACCTCTCAGGTCGATTCATGGGAGGCCCCCTACGAGCTCGTTGCCAAGATGCGCGCTTCCACCGCCGTCATGGGACCCCTGCTGGGCCGCTTCCATCGCGCCAAAATTGCCATGCCGGGCGGCTGCAACCTGGGTGCTCGCAAGATCGATATGCACATTCTTGGTCTTGAGGCCCTGGGCGTTGAGTTCGATACCGCCCACGGTTACATCAACGCTAATGCGCCCCAAGGTCTGCGCGGTACCACCGTCACGCTCGAGTTCGCCAGCGTCGGTGCGACCGAGAACCTCATCATGGCCTCTGTGCGCGCACAGGGCACCACGGTTATCGACAATGCCGCCCGCGAGCCCGAGATCGTCGATCTCGCTAACATGCTCAACGAGATGGGCGCCAAGATTGTTGGCGCCGGTACGCCCGTCGTGACGATCGAAGGCGTGGAAGAGCTCCATCCCGTTACCCATCGCGTGGTGGGCGACCGCATCGAGGCCGGTACCTTTATCGTTGCCGGTGCGTTGATGGCCGACGATCGCGGTGTCGATGTCACGGGCTTTTGCCCCATTCACTTGGGCATGGTGCTCAAGAAGATGGAGCTTATGGGTATCGACTGCGAGCGCGTCGAGGATGGCGTCCATGTGAACCGTGCCGAGCGTATCAAGCCGGTCGACATCCAGACGCTTCCGTTCCCCGGTTTCCCGACCGACATGCAGGCGCAGATTATGGTGCTCTCCGCCCTTGCCGACGGCAGTTCCGTTATTACCGAAAACATCTTCGAGAATCGCTTTATGTTTGCCTCTGAGCTGGTGCGCATGGGTGCCGACATTCGTATCGAGAGCCATCATGCCATGATTCATGGCGTCAAGGGCTTCTCGGGTGCACAGGTTACCTCGCCCGATTTGCGCGGCGGAGCGGCCCTCGTCGTAGCGGGCTTGATCGCCGACGGGACGACCGAGGTTTCGGCTATCCATCACATCAAGCGCGGCTACGAGCAGTTTGTCGAAAAGCTGCAGGCGCTTGGCGCGCATGTCGAGCATGCTACCGTCCCCGATCCCGTCATCTACTAATACAGGTTGCCTATGTTTAATAAAAAGCCCCTCGCGGATACCACCACCCGAAGACCCTCAACTGGTGCGCAGGCCAAGATCTACAGTCGCGATAACGTGGCTCGCTATTCCGAGCGCGCTCGTCAACGCCGCCGTAGCCACACGATTCGTCACGTCGCGCTCATTGTCGTGCTTGGCGTGCTGCTGAGTGCCACTACCGCTGCCGGCCTGTGGTTTGCCACCATTATGGGCAAGCTCGGCGATTCTAATGTCATTACTGACAATCTGCGTCGGGTTCTGGTTGACACCGATGAGGCAAAGGATCCGTTCTACGTGCTGCTTCTTGGCACCGACGGCCGTCCGGGCGAGGATACGTATCGTGCCGACTCGATTATCCTGGCTCGCATCGACCCCACGCAAAAGCAGGCGACGCTCATTTCCGTTCCGCGCGACACCAAGGTCGAGTACAAGGGCGAGACCATGAAGATCAACGCCTGCCATACCGTTGGCGGCGCCGAGGCCATGGTCGAGGCGGTCAACGAGCTGTGCGGTGTTCAGATCTCCCACTATGCCGAGGTCAGCTTCGACGGTATGCAGGCGCTGATTGATTCGGTTGGCGGTATCGACATTAACGCAACCGATGATGTTGACGACCCCGAGCACCTGGATATTAAGATTACCGCTGGCCAGCAGCATATGGACGGTGCCACCGCCCTTACCTATGCCCGCTGCCGCTACACCTATGCCGACGGCGATTACACGCGCATGCGCCACCAGCGTCAGGTGCTTGGCGCCCTTGCCAACCAGATTCTCAATAACTTCGATGCCACGAAGATCTTTGGCCTGGTTAATTCGCTGTCCGATATGCTCGTAACCGATATGAGCGTTCAGGATATCGTGGCTACGGTCAATGCCATGCGCGGTATGGATGTCGACGGAATCTACTCGGCCAACCTGCCCTCGTACGCCGACGACAGCACCATGATCGACGGTGTGAGCTACGTCTTTGTCTACGAGGACGAGCTCAAGGAAATGATGGAGCGCGTCGATGCCGGCAAGGATCCCAAGGGTCCCAACACCATGGGTCTTTCCGACGGTTCCAGCTCTACGATCGGCGACCTCAGCAACAACACGTCTGACGACTACGCAAACGGTACCGCAACCTCATCGGTCAGCTCTGACGATTCCGATGACTCAAGCGATTCGAGCGATTCGGACTACTACGAACAGCCCACCGGCGACGGCAACGGTTACGAGGCCAACTACTAAGTTACGGCGTTTTACCAGCCCGCGTAACCAGTTGACGCTGCAAACCCGCCAGAGCGGCAATCTGCCTTTCAACTTCGGCGGCATGACCAGAAGGTCAATGCCGCCTCGTTTCAAGGCACCTTGCTCGCTCTGGCGGGTTTTCGCTGTCGTTGCCAAAACATCGGCGTTGCCTTGGTCCGGACTACCCACAAAGCGAGAGTGGATCTCGTCATTTTGCGGCACTTGGGGACGTTCCTTTTAATATGAGCAGGACATTGTCAAGAGGCAAAATCGGGCCTGGCCCCAACGATATGGGGTCAGGCCCTCTCCCTATATCAACCCGTCCGCGGCGACCTCGGCGTGTCTTACCGACGCTCGTCTTTGCAGTTTAATATCCGCCCGTGGCGATCTCTCGCTGGGCAATCCGTTGCTACGGCTGAGGCTTCTACGTCGAACCGACAGTCTGTGCACGCGTGTGGCGCCCTGGGCGCTCGCAGAAAAGGGACCTGAGGTTCGCCTCAACGGCTTCGGATCGAACCGCTTCCGGGGTGACTGGCTTATGTGCGGGGGACCGCCCCCTACGCCTCCTCGGCCATGAGGCCGACCGCCCATACCCAGCAGGCGAGCTCGCGCGCCGTGGCCACGTTCGCCTTGCTGCCGTGGACCCCGCGCGCGAGCAGCGCCTCCCGCCTCTCGACCAGCCTCCGCACGCCCTTGGCGGCATGCCTCCGGGCACCCCGGTCCGGGGCCTGGCCCTTGGCGAGGTCCTTCGGCCGCCCCGAGCACGTCAGGTAGTGCCACGCGGCCTCGACCAGCGTCTTCCTCAGGTGCTTGTTGCCGGCCTTGGTGATCGCGCCCCTGCGGTCGCTCTCCCCGCTGGAGTGCTCGGAGGGCGTCAGGCCGACCCACGCGGCGAACGAGCGGGCGTTCCTGAACCTGGAGAACTCGCCGGCCTCGAACACGAGGTCGGCGGCGGAAGCGGTGTCGACGCCCTTGAGGCAGCGGAGGGAGTCGACCCTCCTCCTCCACCTGGGCTTGCGGGCCTCGCCCTCGACGAGCCCCTCGAGCCTCGCCTTCTCCTCCGCCGCCCGCCTGACCGCGTCGACGTAGTAGGCGAGCACCTCCTCGTCGGCCCTCTCCGCGAACCTTATCGACTCGATCCAGGACCAGTGGGCCCGGGTCCAGTTGCCCTTCCTGCGGCCGGTGGGCGTCCTCTCGTCGAAGACGAGCCCGTGCCTGAGCAGGAACTTGGAGAGCCGCTGCTTCGAGCGCGAGAGGTCGTCCCTCGCGTCCTCGAGCGCCCTGGTCAGGTCGCGGGCGGCCTCGCACTCGTCGTCGGGGACCCACACCTCGACCACGTTGCCGACCGACAGCATGCGGGCGAGGAACTCGGCGTCGTTGCGGTCGTTCTTCCTGCGCCTGTCCGCGCTGGGCTTGATCATCTTCGAGACGGCGCCGACCACGCAGTCGACCCCCAGGCCGGAGAGCCTCTTCTGCAGGTCGAAGCCCGTGACCCCGGACTCGTACACGCACCTGGCCCCGGGGTCCACGGAGCGGACCCACTCCGCGACGGCGCCGGCGTCGTAGCCGAAGGTCGCGGCGCGCACCTCCCCGGTCATGACGTCGAGGGAGACGGCCTTTATCGAGCGGGCGTGGACGTCGAGGCCGACGAAGGTGGTAGTATCGAGCATGGGAGCCCCTTCCATGAATGCGGCGTGGCCGCCGCGGCTGAATTAGACACTCACCATTGTCGGCCTAATCCGCGGTCCTTCATGCAGCAGGGGCTCTCAATGTTTTATGTCCTGCTCATATCGTCTCTGCCGGCAGTTAGGGACACTCCCTGTACAAAAACCGCCCCGTCCTCTGTAGAGGACGGGGCGGTTTGTCTTTTAGGCTTGAGCGGCCAGGCTTATGCAAAGCGGGCGACGAGCTCCTGGAGCACGTCGGTCATCTTGACGAGCGAACTGACCGGGACGAACTCGTTGACGCCGTGGTAGCAATAGCCGCCGGTGGAAAGGTTGGGGCAGGGCAGACCGCGGAACGACAGCTGAGCGCCGTCGGTGCCGCCACGAATCGGCAGCACTTGGGGCTCAACGCCGCAGGCAAGGTAGGCTTCCTTGGCAACATCAATAAGCTCGGGATAGTCACGAACGATCTCGGCCATATTTCGATACTGCTGCTTAATCTCGACTGTCACGCGCTCCTCACCCAGACGCTGGTTGAGCATCGAGGCGGCGGCATCAATAAGGTCGAGTTTCTGCTGGAACTTGGCGGCATCGTGATCACGGACGATATAGCGCGCCGTGGCGTGATCGACGGTCGCAGATACACCCTCAAGGTGATAAAAGCCCTCGTAGCCTTCCGTATACTCCGGGCGCTGCACGTAGGGGAGCAACGCGTTGAAGTCGCAGAACAGATTGCCTGCGTTGACCATACGGCCCTTGGCGTCGCCCGGGTGGATGGACTGGCCCTCAAAGCGGATGGTCGCCTCGGCGGCGTTAAAGCACTCCCACTCCAGCTCGCCGATGGGGCCGCCGTCGACCGTGTAGGCGTACTTGCAGCCAAAGGTATCGATATCCAACAGCTCGGCTCCGTGACCGATCTCCTCGTCAGGGCAGAAGCAAATGCCGAGTGCGGGATGGGGCAGAGAGGGGTCCTGAGCGATACGCGCGACAAGCGACATGATCTCGGCGACGCCTGCCTTGTCGTCCGCGCCCAGCAGCGTGGTGCCATCGCTGCAGACCAGGTCCTCACCCGCGAGGTCGTTCAGGGCGGGAAGCTTGGCGGTACTCATGGCAACGGGCTTACCGTCAACCGTGCCGCAGACCAGGTCGCCGCCTTCGTAGTGTACGATGTGCGGCTTCACGCCGGCGCCCGGTGCAACTTCGGTGGTGTCGAGATGGGCGATCAGGCCAAGGGCGGGCTTGTCCTCAGCGCCCGCACTTGCGGGGATATGCGCGCAGACATAGGCATGCTCGGTCACGTGGGCATCTTCCGCACCAAGCTCGCGCAGCTCTTCAGCCAGCACGTTGGCAAGGTCAAACTGAACGACGCTCGAGGGTACCTGGTCGCAGTTTGCATCCTCGGACTGCGTGTTGATCTGGACGTAGCGCAAAAAGCGCTCGAGGACATCGGGGTTCGTGGTGGTGTTTTCCATAAAGACCGCTCCAATCTTGGTCGTCGTGTGCAACAAGAACTCTAGCACGGTATGCCACGGCATACCGCGACGCTTGGATGGGGTAGAATCAGCCATTGAATGCAGAAGGGACGGAAGATCATGGATACGACAAATAGCTCGCGCGAACTACATCTGACGGTGGCGAACGAAGACTACTTGGAGTGCATGGTTCGCATTGAAAGCGAAGAGGGGGAAACCAACGGCGTGCGATCGGTCGACATCGCGCAGCGCCTTGGCGTCTCCAAGGCATCGGTCAATAAAGCGGTTTCGGCGCTCAAGGCATCCGAGCTTGTCGAGCAATCGCACTACGGCAAGGTAGTCCTGACCGATCGCGGCCGCGAGGTTGGCACGGCTATCTGGTACCGTCATCGCCTCGTCCGCACGTTTTTGGTTCAGGAGCTCGGTGTCGAATTTGAGCGAGCCGATTCCGAGGCCTGCATGATGGAGCATGCGCTATCCGAGGACACGATGAACCGCTGGCTCGCCTATCTCGAAAAGCAGGGAATCAGCGTCGAGGAATAGCGGGATATATATGGATACGAGTTATTACAATCGCTTTGGTGCCGAGGAACTTACGCGCCGCTTGTCGAGCGAGACCTTGTTGGCGCAGGGCCCCATGGGCAGTGTTCTGTTGAGTGAGTACGACGCCGCAGACATTCCACCGGCGTTTTGGAATCTGGCAGAGCCGCAGGCCGTTTCTCGTATCCATCGCTTGTATGTCGCCGCCGGTGCGCAGGTGCTCATTACCAACACCTTTCAGGCATCAAGCTATGCCCTCAAGCACGACCAGATTGCGCCGTCCGTGGCGGAGGTCAATCGCGGGGCCGTCGACGATGCTCGCCAGGCGCACCCTCAGCTGCTGCTGGGCTCGATGGGCCCGATCGGTATTGAGTGGTTTGCCGAGGACTCTGCCGAGTATCGTGAAATCCGCGGCATTGCGCGCGAACAGGCGCACGCCTTGCTCAATGCCGGCGTTGACGGTCTGCTGATCGAGACGGTGACGTCTATCCGTAATCTGCAGCCCATGCTTGCCGGCGCCCGAGATGCCGCCGACGGCATGCCTGTTCTGGTGAGTTTTGTCGTTGACGATAAAGGCGACCTGCTGGGCGATGGCCTCAACATCGAGGCAGCCGTTTTGTACGCCGAAAAACACGGCGCAAACTCGGTTGGTGTTAATTGCTGTTCGCTTGCGGCCGCGAATGCGGCGGTGCCCAGGATGGTTGCATCGGCGACGACTCCCGTCACGGTGCGTCCCAACGTAGGCGATCCGGTCCAGACTCAGGATGGCCCCGTATGGCACGAGAACCCTGAAGCTTTCGCGCGCGCATGCATCGAATGGAGACATGCCGGTGCCGCAATGGTGGGCAGTTGCTGTGGAACCACGGCAATCACTACGGCAGCAATGGCCGAGGCGCTCGATATATAAAGGGCAAAACCGCTCCATACGGGGCGGTTTTTTATTGCCTGCATGTCCTTGGCAGCATTTGCCCAAATGGTGAATGCTGGTGCCGGCAGGTTGCCGAGTGCATGTTGCGGGTATACCCCATGCGTAACATGATCCAAACACTGTGAGGTGTCTGCGCGTGTGCGCGATAATTCATTTTGGAACTGACGGTTGGCGCGCTCGCGTCGATGAGGACTTCACTGCCGATAACGTTGCCCGTATCGCCGATGCCGTCGGCGAGTTGTGGCAAAAGACCAATCCGGGCAAAACGGTATATATAGGGTTCGACACCCGGCCCCTGGCGCGCGAGTTCGCTGAGCTTGCGGCGGGCGTGCTAGCAGCGCACGGGCTAGACGCCGTGCTCGCTTCGCGACCTGTTCCGACCCCTGCCCTTACGTGGGCGGCGGCTTATGACGGTGAGGCGTGCGGCGCGCTCATGGTGACGGGGTCCCATCATCCGCAGGGTTATCTGTGCCTCAAGATTCGCATGGGTGACGGCTCGACCGCCAACCAGGATGTCATCGAAGAGCTCGAAGAGACCATGGCTCCCGAGCCAATGGGGATCGAGGGGCAATATCGCACCGCGGATATCATTCCTGACTATATGCAAGCGGTGGCATCGTTTGTCGATGCCGAAGCCATCCGCGCCGCGCACTTGCGCGTGGTTGTCGACCCCATGGGCGGCGCAGCCCAGGGCTATCTAGCCGACTTGCTGCGCGAGCTTGGCGTTGAGGTGCACGAGATTCACGCCGGGCAGGCGTCTGATCAAGAAGATATCTGCCCCGACCCCGTTGAGCCTTGGGTGGACACTTGCGAGCGCATGGTTATCGAGGACGGAGCTTGCGCTGGCCTGGTGACCGACGGCGACGCCGACCGTATCGGCGCGGTTGACGAGCGCGGCAGATATATACATCCGCATCAGATCATGGCGCTCGTTTTGGGCGACTTGGTTCAATTTCGTAATTTGGAGGGACGCGTCGTCGTCAATCTCTCGTGCTCGACGCTAGTGCGTCGCATTGCCGAGGCGCTTGGCTGTCGTGTGACCGTTAAGCCGGTCGGTTTCAAATATATAGCTGCAGAGATGAAGAAGGGCGGCGTCCTCATGGGAGGCGAGGAGGCCGGCGGTATCGGCATCGCCGCGCATATGCCTGAGCGTGATGGAATCCTTGCTTGTCTGATTCTGTGTGAGCTTATGGCAAAGACGGGCGCGCCTTTGGGCGTTTTGGTCGATCAGCTCGAGGCCAGTTTTGGTAAGACGAGCTATGGGCGTCGCGATTTGCGCCTTGAGGCCGAAGACGCCGAATCGCTGCGAACGCTGCTTCCTGGCATGAATCCTAAATCGATTTGCGGCAAGGCGCCGCAGGCTGTAAGCCATATGGATGGTTTACGTTTGGCATTCGAGGATGACACCTGGCTGCTGATCCGCCCCAGCGGGACCGAACCGGTGGTTCGCGTATACGCCGAGGGGTTCTCGGTGGAGGAGCGCGATGAGTTGCTCGATGCCGGCTGTGCCTTGGCTAAGGGAGCCTATCAGCTTTAGCCATATGACGCTTCACTATAAAGAGGCCCTCGGTGAGCGGTAGAGAACGGCTGGCAAACGTAAGCAGGGTTTTAATATGTGTAGGAAATGTGTACGCCCAGATTCCCGCCCCCGGCGCCCCTCCGGTCTGGCAATATATCTCCTTGCCGCGCGGCCCGGTCGGACCGGATCAGCCGCCAGGCGTGCACCTTGAGAACCGGATACTGCGAGGATGGACACATTCAGTGTCGCATCCGGGCAGACATCGAACCATTTGAAATGGTCTAACTTGGATTTGTTTTTCGCAAGGCCGCCGAGAGGCGGCCCCGAGAAATTCCTTTTCCTATACAGAACCATATGAATCGAACGGAACCGATCAGCGATGGACTGAGAGGACCGGACGGGCTCGAAGCCCAGATATTTTGGACGGAGAGTTCGATCCTGGCTCAGGATGAACGCTGGCGGCGCGCCTAACACATGCAAGTCGAACGGCACCCACCTCCGGGTGGAAGCGAGTGGCGAACGGCTGAGTAACACGTGGAGAACCTGCCCCCTCCCCCGGGATAGCCGCCCGAAAGGACGGGTAATACCGGATACCCCGGGGTGCCGCATGGCACCCCGGCTAAAGCCCCGACGGGAGGGGATGGCTCCGCGGCCCATCAGGTAGACGGCGGGGTGACGGCCCACCGTGCCGACAACGGGTAGCCGGGTTGAGAGACCGACCGGCCAGATTGGGACTGAGACACGGCCCAGACTCCTACGGGAGGCAGCAGTGGGGAATCTTGCACAATGGGGGAAACCCTGATGCAGCGACGCCGCGTGAGCGAAGAAGTATTTCGGTATGTAAAGCTCTATCAGCAGGGAAGAAAATGACGGTACCTGACTAAGAAGCCCCGGCTAACTACGTGCCAGCAGCCGCGGTAATACGTAGGGGGCAAGCGTTATCCGGATTTACTGGGTGTAAAGGGAGCGTAGACGGAAAGGCAAGTCTGATGTGAAAACCCGGGGCTCAACCCCGGGACTGCATTGGAAACTGTTCATCTAGAGTGCCGGAGAGGTAAGTGGAATTCCTAGTGTAGCGGTGAAATGCGTAGATATTAGGAGGAACACCAGTGGCGAAGGCGGCTTACTGGACGATAACTGACGTTGAGGCTCGAAAGCGTGGGGAGCAAACAGGATTAGATACCCTGGTAGTCCACGCC
>CAJKTW010000008.1:0-108238 GCA_905202925.1 uncultured Collinsella sp.
AATCCAAGGGTTATACCCTAAGAGCAAACCACCCCTTTTAGGGGTGGTTTTGATTGGACGCGGGCCCCGTGGGGTCCCCGCGTCAATACCGCTGTCCAAATTACCGTTTGTCCTCGGCACGGTCAAGCCGATCAGCCCATTTTCGTGTTGTTACGTAAATGGGGGAGTAGCTGGCGTTTTGGTGCCCGTTGCCTACGCTGACTTTATTTGATCCGCTTCCAGCCCTTCGCCTTCAGGCGCTGCAGGCTGAGCTTGGGACAGCTCGGCCTGGTCGCGTGCCGTCTCCAGGATCTTCGAGCGCCTCTTCTCGGTGCTCTGCCGGTAGCAGGTGATCAGCTCGCCCTCCGCGCCCGCCGGCGCCGCCGGCCTGTCCTCGGGATGCTCCTCGTACCAGCCGAGGAGGTCGTTGGGGTCGGTGTTGAAAACTTCGCAGAGCGCACCGACGAGCTCCGCGTTCGGGTAGCTCTCCTCGCGCTCCCATGATTGAATCGTTCGGAATGACTTGCCGACTTTCTGTGCAAGTTCTTTCTGGTTTAGCCCCAAGGCTTCTCGGCGCTCTCGTAGACGAAGGTTCATCCTCGCTCCTTTCTTTAAGTTAAGTGAATAGTAAACAAAAAAATGTCTTTACGCAAAAAAATGTTGCTAATTCGATTGACACGAACAGAAAACTGTTCATAATGAACTTTGACAGACAGAAAAACGTCTCAAAGGAGGTCCGAATGGATTTCAGTAAGGAGCTGGCGGGAAACATCCGCGCCGCACGCGCCCGAGCTGACCTTTCTCAAGCTGAAGTCGCTTCCAAGGTCGGAGTGAACGTCAGCACTTTCGCAAAGTACGAGAGCGGCGACTACATTCCCGGAGCCGACAAGCTTCTAGCTATTTCGCAGGCGCTCGGTTGTCCGCCCAACGACCTGATGGGCTGGAACACGGACGAGGCTGCGTAGCCGCGGCTCGCTAACGAACTGCTGAAAGGAGAAGGTCATGATCGACCAGGTGTTCGCGTTCAGGGAGAGGGACGGCATCCTCTACGAGACGGAGGAGAGCCTCAGGCACAGGATCCGGGCGGAGTTTCTCTTTCCCGAGGACCTCGATATCGACTTCGTCGAGACCTCGACGGCCGAGCTGGGAGAGCTCCACGGCTGGGCCTACTCGGCCTTCAGCGATGCAACCGTCAGGGTGAAGGGGAAGGGCTACCGGTGGAGCGGCGACATGCTCGTGCGCGTGCCCTCTTTCGACGAGGAATGGTAGGGCGTGCCCATGAAGGATCTGGAGGAAGAGGAATGACGGGGGTGAGGCGGGCGCTGCTGGCCTCGGCCGTCGTGATGGACGCCGCCGGCTGGATGTGCATCGGCCAGGGGGCCTACGGCCTGGCGCGCTGCTGCCTTGCCGCAGCGCTGCCGTTCATCGCGGCGTGGGTGGTCGGGTCGCTATGGGTGAGCTAGCCGAGCCACTCGGGGCGGTGCTCGATAATCGCCCGGATCACCGCGGGCTGGACGGAGAAGTCGGTCGCGGAGAGTATCGAGCCGACTGGCGGCATCCCGAAGATACCGAGCTCGCACAGCGCGAGGGCGTCGGAATCGAGCGGGGAGAGGCTGACGGAGCCCTCGTCGAGCGCGCGGGACACCAGTTCCTTCCGCCTCCTCGACATGCCGAGGAATACGGCGGAGAGCCGTTCGTCCATCCTCCGGCGCTTTGCCCGGGCGCCCCTCACGGTGACGATGCGCGCGGTCGCGTACCCGAGCATCGCGGCGGCGCCGGTCAGGAGGAGGCACGAGGCCGGGTGCTCGGCGATCATCTGGCGGGCGTCCTCGGCCATCGCGGCGACCGAGCCGAACCCGACCGCGCCCGCGATGGTGACCAGCAGGTCGATGTTCTCCTTTGCCGCCCTGAGCGCTCTGTTCATCTTCAATTCCCTTCCAAGGAGGTTTCCATGGGTTTCATTCTCGCACTTTCCTTCGCGTTCCTGTTCGGGGTCGGGCTCGGCCTCATGCGCCGCTGACGGCGGAGTCAGCCCCCGTCGCGCCACCGCCCCCCCATTCCACGGGGCCCGTGGCGCGACGGGGCCGGACTCCCTACATCCGACCCATAAGGTGTCCGCCGCCGACTTGGCGGGGCGGCGGCACCGCTCCCTTTGGCGGGGGAGCGCCCTCCGGCCGCATCTATCGGCGCGGCCCTCCGGCAAGGGATTGGCTCAACGAATGAAAGGAGAAGGCCATGTGGATGTCTATAGCCAAGGGCGCGCGTTACGCCTGCTGCGACAACGTCACGTTCCGCGCGATGGTCATGCAGGGCGTGATACCGCGCTACCCGTCGCTCAACCCCAACAGCTCGCGCGAGGTGGTGCGCAGCGAGGACATCGATGCCGCCATCATGGCGCGCGGGGCGGTGCCGGCGCTGCCGTCGCCCGACTGCGTGCCGGCGCGCCGACCGAGGCGGGTGGCGTGATGGGCGACCTTATCTGGGATGCCGGCTGCAGGCTCGGCGAGTGGTGGGAGTCGCTTCCCGAGCGCGTGCGCAGCGTGGTGTGCGCCGTCGCGATGCTCGCGCTGCTGGCCATAGCCGGCGCCATCGAGGGGACCGCCCCGAGCGGGATGTACTACTAGGAGGAATGACATGCAATTCGAGAAGAGGCAGGTTCGCCTGGGCGACATCCGCCCGAGCGAGCAGAACCCGCGCGAGGACTTCGGCGACATCGGCGCCCTGGCCCGCAGTATCGAGGCGACCGGCGGTGAGCCGCTGAACCCGCCCGTGGTGGTGGCGGACGGCAACGTCTACCGCATCGTGGACGGCGAGCGCCGCTACCGCGCGCTGTCGTCCATCTACGGGGAGGACCGCGAGGTGTCCGCGCTGGTGGCGGAGAGCATGGACGAGGCCAACGAGCTTGTGGCCATGCTTGCCACCGACGACAAGCGCCAGCTGACCGAGGCCGAGCGCGCACGAGGCGTGCAGCAGATGCTCGTGCTGGGCATCGACGAGCAGCGCATCGAGCGCGCGAGCCGAGCCACCGCCGGGCAGATCCGCGCGGCGCGCAGGCTGCGCGGGAGTATCGAGGGTCGCCAGGTGACGCTCGATCAGCTCGAGGCCGCGAGCGCCTTCGACGACGAGAAGGATGTCGAGGCGGTCCTCGCCGCCGGTGACGGCTGGGCGGGCAAGGCCGACAGCATCCGCCGCCGCGTCGAGCGCGAGGAGGCCAAGGCCGAGGACTACGACGCCTTCGGCGATGCGGGCATCCCGGTCGTGAAGGAGCAGCCCGAGGGTTTCAACTACACGGACTGGGTCAACGTCGGCCTCGCCGCCCAGAAACTCGAGGGGAAGGAGTTCGCCGCCGGCGCCGTCGCCGTGTGGAAGGGCAGCTACTGGGATCTCTACGAGCCGGATGACGGCTCGGGCGCCGCGCCCGAGAAGACCGAGGAGGAGATCCGGGCCGAGCAGGAGGCCGAGCGCGAGAAGGCGGCGCTCGAGGAACTGTACAGGAGCCTGATCGGCTTCGTGTCGTCCGGCGCCTTCGCCATGTCCAAGGACCTCATGATGGAGGTGCGCGTGGGCCGCGAGGACCCGCCCGCGCTGCTCATGGCGATGGGCGGCGACAGCCACCCCGAGAACGAGGGGCGTTTCGGGCTCGTGCGAGACGAGTTCGCCCGCAACCTCAAGGCCTGCAGGCCCAGCGAGTACGAGGCCGGCTGCTGGCTCATGGCGGCGGCCAAGGACATGGCCCAGCTCAACAACCGCTGGGGCGGCGACGACGCGGAGGCGTGGCTCGACCACTATGACATCTTCTGCTCCGCGGGCTTCGAGCCCGGCGAGGAGGACGTGTGGCTCATGGAGAGGGTGCAGGCGGGCGCCAAGGAGGAGGAGAAGGATGAGTAGCGAGAAGAAGGTCAGGGTGACGGTCGAGGCGTGCGGCGAGGTCCGCGCTTTCGAGTGCCGCTGCGCGACGGTCGCGACCGCCAAAGGGGACGGCTCCGGCGACTCTTGCTTCGTGGGCCCGACCGACATCAGCGACCTGTTCGCGCTCGCCTGCGAGTGCACCGACACGCTCTGCGCGGCCTTCAGCCAGGCGGGCGTCCCGGACAGGAACGCGCGCAAGCTCGTGCTCATAGCCGCGCTCGGCGCGAACCCCCATGGGCACGCCGACAGCATCCAGACCACCGACCTGGACGCGCGCAGGGAGATCCGCGACATGGCTGCGGAGCTGGGCGTCGATGCAGACATCTAGCGACCGCCGGGCGGTCGTGCAGCGCGGGGCGGACGGCAGATGGTTCGCCCGCCCCTACATGGGCACCGACCGCGTGACCGGAAGGCGGATCAGGCCGTACAGGTCGTGGGACGCGGAGCTGACGCGCGAGCAGGCCCAGGTCGAGTGCGACAGGTGGGCGGCCACGTTCGACCCGTCGTCGGCCCGGGACAGCTCCAAGCGCCTGTCCTCGATGCTCGAGACGTACATCTCCGACCCCGTCAACGGCCTGTCCGACAACTCCGTGGCCACGTACCGCAGCGTGGTCAGGACGATGGTGGAGCCGACTATCGGGCGCCTGCCCTACGACCAGCTTGAGCCTTGGGACGTGTCGGCCGCCTACCGTATGCTGCTCGCCCCAAGGACGGGCAAGGGGCTGTCGCCCAAGACGTTGCTCAAGATGCACGCGCTGCTGAAGGGCGCCTACCGCTCGTGGCAGCCGGCGCTGGGGCGGGACATCATGCTCGACGTCCCCGCGCCCTCGCCCGACCCCGTCGAGCCCTTCGCGCTGTCCGAGTGCGATACCGACGAGCTGTCCCGCGCGCTGGTCTCCGCCATGTCCTCGCGATCCGCCTCGGGCGCCAACATCTCGCGGCGCACCGAGGCCATGGCGGTCTACCTCGCCCTCAACACGGGACTGCGCTGCGGGGAGGTCTGCGGGCTGCAGCGCCGAGACTGGCGCCGCGCCCTGCACGACCTGCACGTCGTGGGACAGGCGGTCGAGCACCCCGAGCTGCACCGGCAGGCCTACACCAAGGGCAGGCGCGTGCGCAACGTGGCGCTCGCCCCGGCGGTGGAGGCGCAGCTGCAGCGCCACCTGGAGTGGCAGGACACGTGGCTCTCGCGCAAGGGCCCGGCGGCGCTGGTGGTGACCTTCGGGCCGGCAGGCGGCATCGCGCGCCCGTCCACCGTGACGAGCCGCTTCAAGTCGCTCGTGAGGGACCTGGGGCTGCCGGAGGAGACGGTGTTCCACTCCCTGAGGCACACGCACGCCTCATGGCTGCTCATGAACGGGTTCGACATGAGGACCATCCAGGAGCGTCTGGGGCACGCGAGCGTCAAGACGACGCTCGACATCTACGGCTCGGTCATGCCGGGCCGCGACCAGGCCGCCGCCGCGGCCTTTACCGATTCGATCTGCGGAGGCGATACGGATGAATAACTTCAACTTCAACAGGGACTTCTACGAGGGCTGCCGCGCCCTGGGCGACAGGGAGGGCATGGCGCTCGCGTGGGCGATGCTGCGCTACGGCTACGAGGGCATCGAGCCAAAGCTTAAGCCCACCACCATGGCGGCGTTCACCTTCGCGAGGGGCCGCATCGACGCCATGGTCAACGGCAGCCTCGGGGGGCAGGCGAGGGCCGCCAAGGCAGGCGGCATCGCAACCACCCAAGGGGGTAGCCAAGGGGGTGTCCAAGGGGGTAGCCGACCCAGCGGGCGAGGGGGTAGCCAACAGAAAGAGAAGGAGAAGGAGATAGCCCTAGCGGGCTATAGCGCGGCCCGCCAAGCACCCGATGACTTCGAGCCCCCGTCGGCCGAGGACGTGGAGGCGTACTTCGCCGCCAACTGCCTCCGGGGCGACGCCCGCCAGTTCTTCGACCGCTACGCCGCGCAGGGGTGGACGCTGCCGAGCGGCCTGCCCGTGACCGACGTGTGGGCGCTCGCCCGCAACTGGAGCCGCAAGCAGGTCGGCTTCGACGCGGACCGCAAGGCCCGCGGCGGGCAGACCTCCCAGGAGGTCGAGCGCGCCGCCGTGTGGCAGCCCGTGAAGACCGATGACGAGCTCATAGCCGAGCTCGATCGCCAGATAGCGGAGGCGTCATGATCACCCTCATGGAGATGCTCAGGAACGAGAAGGCCGACCCCTCACACGGCCGCCCGCTCAGCCTGACGAAGGTCTACATGGCCAACGTCATGTCGCGGAGGGAGGCCGTGCTGCTGGCCAAGATCCAGAAGCGCGACGCGGCGATTGCGCGCCGGCAGCGCGAGAAGGACCTGTACGAGGAGATCGCCAAGCTCGCGAAGGGCGAGGACCCGAAGGGCGGGAAGCCGAAGCGCGGGTGTGCCAATGGTGTGCCAACGGCGGCGGGGCAGCTGGGGCAGCAGGCGATTTGGTTCCCGCCGCTAGACGGTGGAGACGGCGCCGTCGGGGAGGCTCCCGGCGCAAAGAACACCTAATTCTTTTGAGAAGGAGAGGAGAGAGGTTTTGACCGAGATCTCAGCGGTGATGAGGGCCTACCGAGACGCCCTCGACAGGCACCGGATTCCCTGGGCCGACGACACCTACGACACGAGGCCGGTGGACGGCTACCGGATGCGAATCGAGCGCACCAAGACCATCCTGGACGAGCACGAGGTGAGCGTGACCTGGGGCTACCAGTGCCTGCCCGTGGACGAGCCCGACGATTCCGCCGGCGACGGCGAGGAGACCGAGGTGAAGGTCCGGACCGTGGGCATAACCGTCGGCTATCCCGACTACCTGGAGGTCATGTACGACCCGATCAGCGCGGATCCGTTCGTGGCCGCGCCCGGCGACATCCTCGCGGAGGTCTTCGGCGTGAGGGGTGAGTCGCGATGAGCTACGTGTGCGGACCCGCCGACTGGATCGACCTCGCCGTCGGCAGGCTCGAGGACGCGAAGAGGTCGCTCGGGGAGTGCGACAGGCTGCGACAGGGGTGCGACATCTGCGATGAGCTGCGCCAGGCGAGGAGATGCCTCAACAAGGCGCTGATCATGGTCGCGGAGGAGAAGGAGATCGTGAAGGAATGGAGCGGGAAATGAGAGATAGGAACGAGTGGTTCAAGGAGGCCAAGGGAGCCCTGCGGCATCTCGAAATCGAGGCTGTGGAAAACCCCTTCGCGTGGCCGACTGTCGCGTGCGTCGCAGATGGGGAGGATGTCCTGCATGCACTTGGGCTTCATCCGTCTCGTGATGTCGGCGGCATAGTAAACGTCGATGAGAGCGAGGTCCTCGAGCTCGCCGAGCTCATCAGCCCCGAGCCCGTCACGGGCTCCACGTCGGACGGGTACCACACGTTCGACGAGCTCTACCACCACCGGGCGGTGCTGTTCTCGGTGATCGTGGCCATGTTCCGCGGGCGCTCGTGGAAGTCGCTCCACCACCATGACGGGACGATGTACGACGGCATGTTCATCGTGGGCATCGACACGCCCGCCGGCCCCGCCACCTACCACTACGACGTCGAGCCTTACTGGGACATGTTCCCGTGCAGGGTGCTCGACCGAGCGCCCGAGTGGGACGGCCACACGCCCGACGACGCCATCGAGCGCATCGGCACCCTGCGGGACCTCCTGCAGGCGGAGGTCCACGAGAAAGGAGTGGACGAGTGATGGGGGAACGTCTCGTGGCCGACAGCGTGATGACACCGGACGGGGATGTGGTGCTGCCGGGCCCTGTCGACAAGGACGGGCATCGCGTGCCGTTTGATACCACAGATCTGTACGGTCCTCGCGGGGAGCATTACAAGGTCAGGTTCTTCGCGCGCCTCCCACACATGGACAGTTGGCTTATTAGCTACGCGTTCAACAATGACCTGATTGCCGTCTCATCGCTGTATCTCAAAGCGCCCGACAGCTGGAAGAAGCTGCTGGAGGACCTGGATGAAGGGGCGAACCATTCCGAGTACTCGCCCTGCTTCTACTTCCGGAAGGACATGTGCGATTGCTCCTCATGCGAGGCGGACCGTTACTCCAACTGCGATCAACCCGCTTTCAAGGACATTGCATCCCGCATCCGCAAGCTGAGGGGTGAGGGCGATGCTGACTAGGGACCTGACGCCGTGCTTCGTGCAGGACTTCGGCTTGGGCTCGAGGACGGGCTACGAGAAGGCCCTGCTGGTCGGGCTGTTCGACAGGACGTTCACGTGCCTCGACCGCCGCATCTCCGCGACCGACGAGGCCGCGGGGCCGACCCGCAGGCCGGTGGCGGTCGTCATGCGCAGAGACGGGCGGCTGCAGGAGGTCGACCCGTGGAAGGTCGTAATCGACGACTCGGAAGAGGTCTTCGAGATGTACTCGTGGATGTGGGACGAGGAGAGCGTCGTGTGCGAGCAGCTCGGGCTGGCGGAGATCAAGGCCGAGAATGGTGGTGACGAGTGATGGAGGAACATTTCATAGTCGATAACTCCATGACGCCAGACTGGGAATTGGTGCCGTTGGGCCCCGTCGATAAGGAGGGGAACCGCGTCCCGCTTGATACCGAGGTTCTATACGACGAGGACGGGTGCGTCATAAGAGTGGAGTCGTACAGGTTCTCGACCTGGTCTAAGCGGTGGACTGCGGACGTTTATATCGCCGACCAGGGCATGGAAGTGTACGTCGACAGCTACTACCTCCATCGTCCCGACAGCTACGAGAGGGTGCTGGAGGACCTCTATGAGGCCGTTCAACAAGGCGTGCGCAGCGGGCGTCCTTACTGTGTTTACAACGTTGCCAGGGGCCTGTGTCGTGGACATGAGGACAAGGACGGGAAGTGCAAGCTCGTTGGATTTGCCGACGCCTGCACCCTCACGATGACTGGCGACATCTGGAGCCGTGTTGAACGTCTATGCAAGGGTGATGGTGAGAAGGATGGGAGCGAGAAGTGAGTGAAGTGCCAAAGATGTACACCTGCTCTTGGTGCGGGAAGCCGACTCCGAACTATAGGGAGTACTCGCATCCGATGGCTGGCATTCTCGGAGAGTCGGGGTACTCGATATGTGACGAGTGCCTAAGGAAGGCCCGCATCGAGAGGGAATGGGAGAACGAGCAGTGCGCTGAGGAACGCCTGATCTGCCCCTACTGCGAGAGTTCCATCGATGACCCGTGGTATTACGACGAGGACGATGAAGAGGTTGAGTGCCCTGAGTGCAAGCGCACGTTCGAGCTAGAGATTGCCACCGTGCGCACGTATAGGACGAAACGCCGTATCGAGGACATGCCCGACGGCTGGAATGGGGGCGAGCTTTAATGAGCCGAGATTTCATTGAGCTATACGACGACGATGGCTACAGGTACGTCGTCAACATGGACAAGATCTCATTCGTCAACGTCGCAGGCAGAAAGGTCTGGGCTGGTGAGGCGGCCACGCTCGAAATATGCGATGAGAGCATGGAGCGTCTTTTAAGCAGGCTGGTAGGTGAGGGCGAATGAGCCGCAGGGATGTGACCGAAGAGCTGTCCGAGAAGGTGGAGAAGAAGCTCCGCAGGCAGTTCGCCCTCGTCGCGCGGGAGGTATGGGTGGACCCCGACCACAGGGTCGACTTCATGGCATTTTCCCCGGGCGTCGGAGGACGAAACATGAAGCTCGAGCACGGGCGGTTCGTGTTCGTTGAGGTCAAGTCTTGCATGGCGGACTTCAAGAGCGGCCACGGCCTCACGTTCCGAGGCGACGATAACTGGCTCGTGTGCCCTCGCGACCTTGCTGACGAGCTGCACGACAAGATGCTCCTGCCGTTGGGCGTGCAAGTCTACTGCCCCGACAGCGGAGGCTCCCTTCGGCTGAGATACGACCTTAGTATGCGAGGTACAGGAAGTTTGAGAGAAGATTCGACGCTCTGCCTGCTCTGGGCGATGCTGACGGACTCGTACTCGAGATGGCGCACGACGGGAGATGTTTTCAGAGAGACGGGAGAGAACTGTGACCTTTAACGATGCCGAGTTCAAGGCGTGCCCCAAGTGCGGGGCGGAGCCCAAGGTGGAGGATGTGCGAGAGCGTTCCCTGACCAAGCCCAACGTGCTGAGCGTCAGGTGCCCCGCCTGCGGGATGTCGAACAGCGTCGCGTGGGGGAGCATGGACCTGCCGCCGTTCCGCCAGGCGGTGGCCATGCTCGCGGACAGTTGGAACAGCCGGTGATCCGCTCGGCGATCGACTTGTTCCGCGCAACCGCCTGGCGCACGGTGCCCGATCTGGTGTCGGGTCCCGCGCGCCGGGCGCTCACGCACGGTCGGGCGGACGCGCCGCGGGTGACGTCGGCGCAGATCGGGGAGACGGAGCGGAGGGCGCGGGCGCTGGAGCGCGACCGGGCCCGCGCGCTCAAGAGGTCGAGGAAGGCTAACCGATGAGAGTTTTCGAGAGGCTGCGGCGGATGCTCGCCGAGAACCGCCGCGTGCGCAAGAGCATCGAGACGCGCCTCGCACGCAGGTGCAGGAGGTCGACGAGATGACCGTGATGTGGGACGTGCAGGAGAGGAACTGCGCGGTCTGCGGGAGGGTCTTCATCCCGAAGGCGCCCCACGCCAAGTACTGCTCGGAGGCGTGCCGGCGCGAGCACGACCTGCGCCGCGTGAAGGAGGCCCGCCGCAAGGGCGCCAAGCCGAAGCTCGACAGGGTCGACCGCTATTTGGCAGGCTCGGGCGCGGTGCACGACGAGATCATGGCCATGCGGCGCGAGGTCGCGATGAGATATTGAGTTTCCGCAGGTAGATATATAATTAAGGCCGCTGGCGTTGGAGCGCCGGCGGCCTTTGGCAAAGACGCCTCCCGGCATCCTCTATGTGGCGTAGAGCATGGTACCACGCGGGAGGTCACATGGATGCACGGGAATATCTGGAGACTGTACGGGCCGCCCAGCGCGGCATCGACCGCAGGCTGGCGGTCATCCAGTCGATGCAGGCGCGCGAGCAGGTGCGCGCCCAGCGCTACGACGCCGTGGGCAAGGGCGCGCACGGCACGGACTTCATGCGCTCGACGGACGACCGCATAGACTACGAGCGCCGCAGCGGCGCGGAGCTGTCCGAGCTCCGGCACGAGGTGGAGCGTGGGCGCGAGCTCTGCGCGGGCGTGCGCTCGGCCAACCCAGGCAAGCGCTGGGGCGACGTGCTGGAGCTGCGCTACTGCGAGGACCGCACCCTGCAGGAGATCGCGGGGACACTGGGGGTGTCGGTGAGGTCGGTGCATTCAGATATGTCATCGGCCCTGGACTGGGTCGATATGGTGGGCATCGCCACCGCAAGGGCTGGCGTGGGCCGTGCGGCAATATAATTGGATGGCTGGTTCGCGTCAGCATGTCGGCCCCGATCGCCATGTGCGGTCGGGGCCTTTTGTCTTTATGGGACTGCATGCAATTGCAGACGATTGCACACTTCTGCAGACAATTGCAGATAGTTGCAGACGATTGCACACAATTGCAGACCGTTGCAGGTTTCTTCTGGGATATAACTAGGGTGTCGATTCGCAGCGCCGCCCGCGCGGTGTGCGGGTCGGATGTGCGTGGAAGCACAGATGAGTGGCCGGAGTTCCCTTCAGCAGTTCAGGGACTCCGGCCTTTCTATTGCGTTTAATTCAATAGGAGATGATGCCCGTGGTCAGCCGAGAGTACATCGCGCGATCCGCCCGCCGCCACGACACGGTCATGGCGTGGGCGTTCCGCCGCGCCCTGGGGGTCACGGCGGCGCCGCGCCGCCGACCTGGGGGTGCCGGGGGCGTGCGCCTGGAGGCGCTGCGCTACGGGGGCATCGAGGCGTGCATGTCCAACCGAGGGCGCTCCCCGGTGGAGTGGTAGGGGATGGGCAACCCGCGCAAGGCCAACGGAGCCCGTCGCCGCCATGTCGTGCGGTGGCTCCGCTCGCAGGGCAGGCCCTGCTGGATATGTGGGCTACCCATAGACTACGGGATGCCGCCTGGCAACCCCGGGGCCTTCGAGTGCGACGAGCTCGTCCCGGTCAGCCGCGGCGGATCGCCCTTCGACCGTGACAACGTCGCCGCCGCACATCGTTGCTGCAACAACTGGCGCCGCGCCCGCAGCGTCGCCGAGGTCTCGGCCGTCCGGTTCGCGCTCGCCTCGCGCCGCGCCGCCTGGAACTCGCCCGAGACGTTCGTCGCGCTGTGCAAGGCACTCAAGGACGATGGCGCATCGGTTATTAATCCCCCGTCCGTGCCCGACAGACAGCCTCGGGCAACGACCTCGTGGTAGGGGACGCGCCTCGGCACACGACCCCACGGGGGTCTTTTACCGGATGGTGACAGGCCACCATCCCGCGCCAGGGCCGCAATACCCCCGAATACGCTTTTTTACAGAAGTCAAGCCAAAACCGCAGCTAAACCGAGAAAAACTAGGCGGGTGTGTACGTGAAGATACACGACATCGTCCCATATGAGCGAAATGCCCGGCACAACGCCTCCGCCGTCCCCGTGGTCGCCGACTCCATCAAGGAGTTCGGGCTGCGCGGGACCATCGGCCTGGAGAGCCGCGAGCGCCCGGTTATTGTATGGGGGCACACGCGCGTCGAGGCGTGCAGGAGCCTGGGGTGGGACGAGATTCCCGACTCCAAGATCGAGTACTGCGACGACCTGACGGACGAGCAGATCAAGGCCTTCCGCATCGCCGACAACAAGACCGGCGAGGTGGCGACCTGGAACAAGTCGATGCTGCGCGAGGAGGTCCGCAGCCTCAAGGACTTCGACATGTCGAGGTTCGGGCTCGACTTCAAAAGCAAACGGCTCGACTACGGCCACGAGCGCCTGAGGACGGACGATGCGTACAACCTGCGCCTCGTCAGCCGATCCGACTGCGGCCGCGACGGCATGCCCCGCATGAAACGCTGCATGGCCAAGCCGGCGGACATGATCGGGTTCAACTACGCCAAGAGCACGCCCGAGGCCGACAAGGCCGACCGCTGCTGCCACTTCTTCATCGACGACTACCAGTTCGAGCGCGTGTGGGCCCGCCCCGCGGCCTACCTCGAGTGCCTGCGCGGCTTCGACTGCGTGCTCACGCCCGACTTCTCGCTCTACCTCGACATGCCCGACGCCATGCAGCGATGGAACCGCTACCGCTCCCAGGCGCTCGGGCACTGGTGGCAGGAGCAGGGCCTCCGTGTAGTCCCGACCCTCTCGTGGGCGCAGCGCCGAAGCTTTCTCTTCACGTTCGACGGCGTCCCGCGCCGCTCGACCGTCGCCGTGTCGACCGTCGGCGTGAAGGGGGACGAGGGCGCCCTGGCCGTCTGGCGCGAGGGCATGGCGGAGGCCATGAGCCGACTGGAGCCCGCTCGCGTGCTGCTCTACGGCGGCGACATAGGTTTCGACTTCGGTGCCTGCGAGGTCGTCGAGTACAAGGGAGGCGGGTTCCGTGGGAGGCAGGGGCGCCAGCAGCGGGTGGAGCGTAGATAAACGCGGAAACCCGAAGAACCCGTACGGCAGCCAGTACCATTCGGTGCTGACCGTCGGGAACATCAAATTCGTATCTAAGAACGGGCGCGGCAGCGAAACCCTCATGGAGACGATGACGCGCGGGCGCGTCTACGCCCATGTCGAGGGGGACGACTTGAAATCGATCGTCTATTTCGACAATGAGAACAAGAGGTCGAAGCAGATCGACGTGGACCACTCGCATAATGGGGAGCGCCCGCATGCGCACCACGGCTACAACCACAATGAGAACGACTCGGCGAAGGGCGCGGCAAGGCTGACGCCGGACGAGCAGGCCATGGTTGATAAGGCTGTCAGCATATGGGAAAATAGGAAGCGCGGAAAGTAGCACAGTACGAGGAGTGCCCTTGATTGAGGAGACGTAGGTGCAAATCCTACCGCCGCGCAAGCCGTCCTTCGGGGCGGCTTTTTTATGCCGATTGGAGGTGGCGGATGCCCCTCGAGAAGCCCGCCGCGGTCGCCGGCGACCCCGTGAAGAGCGCCAAGTGGGACGAGCTCACCGCCGGCCGCTCGTTCACCCAGGCCGACGTGCCGACGCTCGCGCTGCTTTGCCAGTGGTACAAGATCGTCGAGCTCGCCCAGGACGAGCTCGACAGCTTCGGCGAGCAGACCGCCTACCAGAACGACATGGGAGACCTGAAGTCATTCCCGCAGATAGCGACCCTGAAGACCGCTTCGGCGGAGATCAGGCAGCTCAACAAGCAGCTCGGCATAACCGACGGCCACGAGGGGGCGCCAGATGTCCGGAACGTCCAGACCAAGCTCTTCTCGATCGCCGAGCGCCACGAGGCGCGGAAGGCAAGAGCCGCGGTATAGGGTCGCCGTGGGCGAGGTCGCCTACTCCGAGGGAGAGGACGCCGCCGAGCTGGGCGGGGACCTGGGCATGGAGCCCATCGAGTGGCAGTCCCTCGTGCTGTCCGACTGGTGCGCGTGCGACGCCGAGGGCCGCCCCGCCTACGTCACGTGCGGCCTGGACGTGCCCCGCCAGAACGGAAAGAACGCCGTCATCGAGATATACGAGGTGTTCCGCCTGGCGGTCTGCGGCTGGCACATCCTCCATACCGCGCACCGCGTGAAGACCGCCAAGAAGGCGTTCAACCGACTCGTCCGCTACTTCACGGACAAGGATCACCCCGAGCTCTCGTGCCTCGTCGAGAGGATCCGCCGCACGAACGGCGAGGAGGCCATCTACCTCACCAACGGCGGCTCCATCGAGTTCTCGGCGCGCACCAACGGAAGCGCCCGAGGCTTCGATGACATCCAGCTCGTCGTGTTCGACGAGGCGCAGGAGCTCACCGACTCCCAGTACGACGCCATCATGTACACGCTCGCCGCGTCCGCAACCGGAGAGCGCCAGATCATCTACACGGGCACGCCGCCCAACGAGGACTGCCCCGGCACCGTGTTCGCGCGCACACGCGCGGCCATCCTAGCCGGCGACATCCCGAGCACCGAGTGGTGCTCGTGGGCCACGGACGAGTGCCCGCGCCAGGACGCCACGTTCGACGACGTGGTGGACCTCATCTACGAATCGAACCCGAGCATGGGCATCATCCTGTCGCTCGACTTCACCCGCACGGAGTTCGCCGGCGGCTCGATCACCGGCTTCGCCCACGAGCGCCTGGGCTGGTTCAGCCCGGCCGCCATGCTCACGAGGGCCATCCCGCGGGAATCGTGGGGCGCCGCCCTCATCGACGCCATCGGCGACCGGTACCGCGGCAAGAAGGCCTTCGGGGTGAAGTTCTCGAGGGACGGGTCGACCTACGCGCTGTCGGGCTGCAAGCTCGGCCAGCGCGCACTCAAGGGCAAGGCCGCCGTCGAGCTCATCAGGGTCGGAACGACGGCGGGCGGCGCCCGCGAGCTCGCCGAGTGGCTCTACGACCGCCGCACGACCGCGTCGGTCGTCGTCATCGACGGCATGTCGGGCGCCGACGCGCTCATCGACCGCCTCGCCGAGATGAAGCCGCCGCGCGGCTACGTCGTGAGGCCGCAGACGCGCGACGTGGTCGCCGCCGCGGTCGGCTTCGTGGACGCGCTCAACGACGGCACGCTCGCGCACACCTACGACCCGACGCTCGAGGATTCGGCGAGGAAGTGCGTGCGCAGGAAGATCGGGTCCCGCGGCGGGTGGGGCTTCGGCTCCCCCGAGGACGCGACCGTGTCGCCCGAGCCACTCGAATCTTGCTCGCTCGCGCTGTGGGGCGCGAGGAACACCAAGCGCAACCCGCGCAGGAAGCAGAGGACACTGTGATCCAGAGAATTGGGCGCGGGACCTCCGTCGAGACGCCGAACCTCGACGCCGTCCCCGAGCCGTACCGAGCCGCCGTGGAGGACATGTTCGAAACCTGGGGCGACGTGTCGGCGCGAAACACCGTCCTCAAGCGCTACTACGACATGAAGAACGAGATGAAGAGCCTCGGCATCTCCATCCCGCCCATGCTCGAGATGGTCAACTGCGTCACCGGGTGGTGCGCCAAGGCCATCAAGGCGCACTCCGTGCGCTCCGTCTTCGACGGCTTCGTCTTCGACGGCGCGGAGGACCAGGACCTCAAGCGCCTCGTGCGCGAGAACCGCCTGAGGTCGCTCTACCGGCAGGCGTGCGCGAGCGCCCTCACCTACGGCGTGTCGGCCATGACCGTCATGAGGGGCGGCCCCGGACAGCCCGAGGCGATGGTCCGCGTGTTCAGCGCGAACCAGTTCTGCTGCCTGTGGGACAAGGACGCCCGCCGCATCCGCTGCGGCGTCGTCCTCGCCGACGTCGACAGGTCGGGCAACGCCTCCCGCTACGTGTGCCACTTCCCGGACGCGGTGCTCACGCTGGTGCGCATCGGCTCGGGCGGCGGCCCATACGAGTGGGGCTGCGAGACGGAGCCGAACCCCATGGGTCGCCCGCTCATGGAGGTGTTCACCTACGACCCCGACCCGGACCGCCCGCTCGGCCACTCCATGCTCACGCCCGAGATCCTGGGCATCGTCGACAAGGCCATGCGCGACGTGCTGCGCATGGAGGTCGGCGCGGAGTTCTTCACATTCCCCCAGCGATACATCCTCGGCGCCAAGGACGACCTCTTCTCCGTGAAGGACGGGGACGGCGGGGAGGGCGATGACGAGGACGAGGACGAGGGCGGCCCCGCCACCCCGCCGTCGCCCATCGCCAAGTTCAACGCGTACGTCGGGTCGTTCCTCGCCATCACCAAGGACGAGGACGGCGACGTCCCGACCGTAGGGCAGTTCGCCGCGCCGACCGCCGACAACTTCACACGCGTCTTCGAGAACGACGCGCAGCGGTTCTCCGGCGCGACCAACGTCCCGCTGGCGCAGCTGGGAGTGCTGTCGAACACCTACACGTCCTCGGACGCCCTGGGCGCAGCGAACGACCCGCTCATCCTCGAGGTGGAGCAGATCAACGAGCACAACGCCGAGGCGCTCGAGACGGTCGCGCAGATGATGATGGCGGTCAAGGACGGCGTCCCGATATCCGGGCTCACCGACGAGCAGCGCGCCGTCCAGGCGTGCTTCAAGGACCCCTCGATGCCGACCATCGCGGCGCGCGCCGACGCGTGGACGAAACTCGCCGCCGCGGACGAGAGCATGCTGGGCACCCGCGTCTACTACGAGGGCGTGGGCCTGTCCCAGCCGACCATCGACCGCCTGGAACGCGAGAAGCAGCAGAGCGGGGCCATCGCGGCGCTAAACGCCATGGCGGAGACGATGGCCGCGCAGGCCGCGAAGGCCGCGGCCCTGCCGCCCGCCGGCGGTGAGGCGGAGTGATACCGCGCGAGGACTTCGACCGCTACGCCCGCGCGCTCGGCATCAACGCCGACCTGCTGCAGGCGGCGGTCGCGCAGGCGATAGACGAGTTCGCCGGACTCTACGGCGATGAGCTCTACCGGGCGCTGGCGCGCACCTACGCGGCGCTCGTGGCCAAGTTCGGCTCTTTTGCCGCCGCAGCGGCCGTCGAGTTCTACGCCGCCATGCGCTCGGGCGCCGGCCCGGCGCAGGGATACGAACCGCGGCAGTTCGACCCCGGCCACGGCGGGCTTCTCGCGAGCGACGTCGACGAGGCGCTGCGGACTTCCGCGGCCGCCACGGCGCTCGCGGCGACCGCCGTGCAGCGCGCCATGGGCTATGCGGACGCCACGATCCAGGGCAACGCCATGGCCGACCCCGCGCACCCGCGCTGGGCGCTGGTGCCGCACGCGGGCGCGTGCGACTGGTGCCGGATGATCGGCTCTCGCGGCTTCGTCTTCAAGAGCTCGGCGACAGCCGGAGCCGAGCGCCACCCGAGCTGCAGGTGCATACCGGTCGCCGACTTCTCCGGCAGCCCCGCGCTCGACGGATACGACCCGTCGGCGCTCTACGACGAGTACCGCGGGAAGCACCCCGAATGGGGGTCCAGGCGCTCGGGGTCCCGCGGCCACCACAGGGGCGGCAAGGTAGTCGCCGCGTTCGTGGACGGGAAGAGGTTCGGAAGCATCGGCGACATCCAGAGGTACATGGAGGGGGCGTCGTCCCCGGATGACCTCAAGGCACGCATGGCCACCGCGAACAGGGCGGGGCTGGCCATGGGCTTCAAGCCCGGGAGCCCCTACGCCAAGTCGCTCGCGCAGACCGCGGCGAGCGTGAGCAAGAGGCTCTCGGCCAAGTGAGGACGCCCCGTGGGAGGGCGGGCGCGACGCGCCATCAAGCGTCGCCGGCGAAGACACGCAACGCGCCGGCAGGAACACGAGGCCGCAGCCCGCACGGGAGGCGGCCTTTTCCATGCCTAAAGACCGCCAGCGCCGCCGCACGGGGCGCGAAGCGAGCCCCGCACGGGGCGGAAGGAGTGCAAGATGCCGACCCAGCAGCAAGCCAACAACGTGACCGATCCCGTCGAGCCCCCGCAGCCCGCCGCGCCGGCGGAACCCGGCGCCGGCCAAGAGCCCGGCGCGCCGCAGGAGCCGCCCGCGATCGACTGGAAGGCCGAGGCCGAGCGATTCAAGAAGGAGTCCCGCAAGTGGGAGGCCCGGGCCAAGGAGAACAAGGGCAAGGCCGACCTGTGGGACGCCCAGGGCGCGCAGGCGCCCACCGTCGAGTCCCTCAACGACGAGCTCAACGACCTGAAGGGACGCCTCGCCGCGTCCGAGGCCGAGCGCGAGCGCGAACGCACGCTCGCCCGCGTGTCGCAGGCCACCGGCGTGCCGGCCGCGCTCATCCACGGCGACGACGAGGAGTCTATGACGGCATCGGCAAAGGCCGTCGCCGACTTCGCCGAGTCGCGCCAGCCGGGCTACCCGCTCGACAAGGGCGGATCCGGTGGAGGAAAGAAAGTGAACAGGGAGTCCATCGAGTCCATCAAGGACCCCGCCAAGCGCATCATGGCCCGCGCCGCGCACATGGACCTCTACAAGTAAGAAAGGGGCAAGCATGCCCGTACCCGCAAACATCTCCGACTCCAAGGCCATCAACGCCTCGATGGACCAGGAGTTCATCCGCAACTTCGAGGGCGACCTCGACCGCCTGCTCGAGGTCCTCGGCATCTTCGGCGCCGAGACCATCGCCGCCGGCACCACGCTCAAGATGCTCAAGGTGACCGGCGAGCTCAACGACTCCAAGACCGACGGCTCCAAGGAATCCGCCACCGGCGACGCCGCCGTCCAGCTGGGTTCCAGCTCCGGCACGTCCTACGTCGAGGGCGACGAGGTCGCGCTGTCCAAGTTCACCGCCACCTACGAGCCCGTGGGCGAGGCCGAGGCCTTCCCGTACCGCCGCATGACCACGCACAAGGCGATCCAGCAGTCCGGCTACGTCAACGCCGTGCTCAAGACCGACAAGCACATGGCCTCGCTCGTGCGCCGCAGCATCGTCTCGCAGTTCTTCTCCTTCCTGCTCAAGGGAACGGGCACGGCGACCGGCAAGGGCCTGCAGGCATGCGCCGCGGCCGTCGACGCCAGGCTCGGCAACACCCTCGAGACCAACGGCGACGCCGCCGAGCGCGTCGTCCACTTCATCAACCGAGACGACGCCGCCGACTACCTCGGCACCGCGACCATCACCGACCAGAACCTGTTCGGCCTCACCTACCTCGAGAACTTCCTGGGCCTCTCGGGCGTCTTCCTGACCAACCAGGTCGCCAAGGGAACCATGATCGCCACCCCCGCCGACAACATCCGCATCTTCGGCGTGGACTTCGGCGAGCTCGCGACCTCGGGCCTCACGTACACGGTCTCCGACTCCGGCCTGATCGGCGTCGCGCACACCCCGGCGTACGACCACGTGTCCGTCGAGACCAACGTGCTCGCCTGCGCGACGTTCTTCCCCGAGGTGAAGGACTACATCGTGAAGGGAACCATCACGACCAAGTAAGGAGGCCGACGTGGACGACTACGCGTTCGCTACGGTCGACGAGTACCGCATCGACACGGGGGACGCGGTGACCGACGAGGAGCGCGTCGCGGCCGAGCTGTCGCGGCAGAGCGCGAAGCTCCGCGCGACCCTCGGCATACCGCGCTACCGCTCCCTGACGGGCGACGCCCGCGAGCTTGCCCGCGACCTGGTGACCGACGCGGCCCGCAAGAAGCTGGTCCAGCCGGCCTGCGCGCCCATGGGCGTGGAGGACCTCACCGGCGTCTCGCAGTCGAGCTTCACGGCCAACGGGTTCCAGGGGAGCTTCACGTTTCAGAACCCGAGCGGCACGGCCTACTTCGACCGCTCGACGCTCGCCGCGCTCAAGAGGCTGCTCGGGTGCGGCCAGCGCATCGGCACCGTGTGCCCGAGCTACGGGGGCAGGCCGTGATCGGCGAGGAGGTGACGGTGCTGTCGAGCACGGAGACGGGCAGGGACGCCATGGGCGAGCCTGTCGTCGAGTGGGAGGCCACCGTCGTCACGGGGTGCCTCGTGCGGCCCCTGGCGGGCTCTGATGTGGGGGATGCCGTCCGGCCTGACGGCATCGAGGCGAGCTACTCCATCGCGTTCCCCAAGACGTACGCGGGGCCGCCGCTGGCGCGCTGCCGCATCGCCCTGACGGGGCGCGGCATGCCAGCCGACCCCGACACCGCGCTGCTGGTCGTCGGTTCCCCCGACATCACGAACCCCTGTCCCACGGCGTGGAACATGACGGCGACGGCGGGGAGGGTCCATGGCTGACAAGATCAAGTTCGGGCGCTTCGTCCACAGCGACGCGGGAGTCATCGCCGTCACGAAGGGCGCGGGCGTCCGCGCCTGGGTGGCGACCGAGACTGCCCGCCTCGCGGCGAGGGCCAACGCCGAGGCCGCATCACACCACGTGCCGTCAGGCTACCGCAGGTCCCTCGAGAAGAAATACCCGGGGACATTCGACAGCGCCCCCTACGCGGGCGTCGTCAAGTCGGGCTCCTGCGACACCTTCGGCGTCGTAAGCGCCGCGACCCCGGCAGGCGCCTACGACCAGAACCGCAACCACACGCTCGACCACCTGCTCTAAGGAGGAAACGTGCCGAGACTCAACGTGATGGGCGAGCTCAGGGCGATCCTCGAGTCCGTCCTGGGCGGCGTGCCCGTTCAGGTCGGCCTGCCCGGGGAACGGCCGGGGACCGTCGTGGTGGTCCGCCGGTGCGGGGGCGCGCGGCAGGACGCGCTCGTGGACTCGCCGCAGGTCGAGGTCATCATGTGGGCCCCGACAGAGGCCAGGGCCGAGGAGCTCGCCGAGCTCGTGGGCGACGCGATGTCGCACCTGCCGTTCGCGCGGGGCTTCTGCGCCTGCGAGGAGCTCGAGATGCGGACCGACTACGACTACCTCGCCCGGTCCCCGCGCTGGTACGCGCTGTACCGACTGAAGACATACCAACCGAAAGAAGGATAAATGGCATCCAACAACGAAGAGGCCAAGATTGCCCTCGCGTCAGAGGACGCGACCCCCGCGGCCGATATCGACCCCTCGCTCGTAACCACCGGCTCACCCGTCGAGGGCGGCTGCGTGTACACGAGCTTCAAGGCCAAGCCGACGCTCCCGGCCGACGCCATGACCAAGATCTCCACGCTCACCGACCTCGTGTCGCTGGGCGACCTGTCGCCCGACGGCTTCACGGCCTCCAAGGGCGTGACGGTCAACGAGTTCAAGGGCTGGCACCAGTCCATCGTGCTCACCAAGGTCTCCGAGGAGAAGCACCAGTACAAGATGGTCTTCATCGAGTCCGTCCGCTCCTCCGTCGCCAAGCTGCGCTACGGCGCCGACAACGTCGAGACGAACGAGGACGGAACGTTCAGCCACATCAAGGCCGTCGCCAACTCCGACGTGCGCGTCCCGCTCGTCATCGACGAGCTCGAGGACACTGGCAACCTCCGCCGCACCGTCATCCCGCGCGTCTCCATCGACTCCTACGACGACGTCGAGCACAAGCCCGGCGGACTGGTCCAGTACGGCTTCACCTTCACGGTCCTCAAGACCGCGGACAAGCCGCTGTTCGACATCTACCGCGCTAAGCCCGCCGCGTAGACAGGGCCATAACGAAAACGCCGCCCCGGTTTTGCCGGGGCGGCCCTTTATCTGGGAGGAAAGATGAACAAGGACTACCTGGCAATGATGGACGAGGGCGAGCTCGAGGCATACGCCAAGGTCCTCGGCTTCACGACCGCCGCCGCGCAGACGGCGGCCGACAAGGCGAAGCTCATCGAGCAGAAGCGCGGCCGCCGCGCCGAGCTGACCGTTCTCGGCATCGCCATGAGCATTCCCGTCAAGCGAGCGCACGACCGCCGCTTCATCGACGCCATGAACAAGGAGGACCGCACGACCGAGGAGCTCGACGGGGCGTTCCGCTTCCTCCTCGGCGACGAGCAGTACGCGAGCCTCATGGAGGCCGTGACCGAGGACGACGGCACGCAGGACGACGATGCGCTGGGCTACGCCTACAACAAGCTGCTCTACTCGGCCGAACTAAAAAACTTCTAGAGCTCGCCGACCTTGAGGAACGCCACCTGCCCCTGCTCAGGCACGACTTCAGGGTCTTCTACGGCTGCTGCTACGACGAGGTCGGCGCCGCCGAGGCGTACGACCTCGTGAGGACGCTGCCGGACGGGTCGCTCACCGTGGCGGCCCTCCACCCGGAGCGCAGCTGGACCCAGGAGCAGCACCTGACGGCGGACGTCGTGGACAGCGTCTACGCGGCGGCGACCGCGCTGTGCGGCGGCAAGGCATCGGAAGCCCCGAGGGTGCCCCGCCCGCGGGACGTGGCCGCCGCCGGCGCCGCGGTAGAGCGCGCGGCGTCGGTGCGCGCCCGCATCGAGAACACCGAGTGGGTGGAGGTGACGGATGGCTGAGATCGGACGCGCGGACCTGCTGATCGTCCCCAGGTTCGACAACCTCACCAAGTCGGTCGAGTCCGCGCTCGGCAAGTGCGAGGGGCAGGCGAGCAAGTCCGGCTCCAGCCTCGGCAAGAGCACGGGCTCCGGGTTCGGGAAGGGGCTGGCCGGCTCCGGCGCGATGATAGGCGCCTTCTCGACGCTCACGTCGAAGGCCATGGACTCCATCTCGTCCCATGTCGGGTCGGCGATCAGCCGCTTCGACACACTCAACAACTACCCGAAGGTCATGCGGTCCCTCGGGTACTCCGCCGATTCCGCCAACGCGTCTATCGGCAAGATGTCCGACCGCCTGTCGACCCTGCCCACCAGGCTCGACGACATGGTCTCGGTCGTCCAGGGCATCACCGCCACGGTCGGCGACCTCGACAAGGCCACCGACGTCGGACTCGCGCTCAACGACATGCTCATCGCCTCGGGCAGCTCGACCCAGCTGTGCTCGGCGGCGATGGAGCAGTTCCGCCAGATCCTCTCCAAGGGCAAGCCCGAGATGGAGGACTGGCGCTCGCTTACGACGGCCGCGCCTGGCCAGATGGACCAGCTGGCGAAATCCATGCTCGGCCCCACGGCAAACGCCAACGACCTGTACGCAGCGCTCGGTGGCGGGGGCAAGGACCCGACCATCACGCTCGACCAGCTCATGGACAAGATGGTCGAGCTCGACACGCAGGGCGGCGCGAGCTTCGCGTCCTTCAAGGACCAGGCCGAGACCGCGGCCGGCGGCGTCCAGACGAGCATCCAGAACATGTCGAACTCCGTGACCAAGGGCGTCACCGGGACGTTCGAGGCGATCGGCAGAAACAACATCGCCGGGGTGCTCGACGACGCGAAGGGCGCCGTGAACGGCTTCTTCAAGGTCGTCAACGGCGGAGTCTCCGCATCGATGCCCCTGGTCAAGCAGCTCTACGGCGGGTTCAAGGGCCTGGCGCCCGAGATCGTCTCGGGCGCGGCGGGCATCGCGGCGTGGCAGAAGGCGGTGCCCGTCCTCTCCGGCGTCGCGAGCGGCGTGGGCAAGGCCACCGAGGCGTTCAAACTCGCCCGCGGGGGCGCCGGAACATTCGCCGAGTCGCTCGAGGCGGTGGGCATCGGCTTCAACCCGGTCGCGATCGGCTGCACCGTCGCGGCCGCCGGCATCGGCATACTCATCGAGAAACAGGTCGAGTGGCAGGCCCGCACGGACGCGCTCAACAAGGCCACGACCGGCCTGGTCGACGCGGCCTCAAACACCGTGGCGCTCGATTCCTACGCCGGCAGGGTCGAGAACGTGGGCAAGAAGTCCAGCTTCTCCGCCATGTCCGTCGACGAGCTCGCCGAGTCGATCGGCAAGCACGTCGACGCCATGAACGAGAACACGAGGGCCGCCGAGTCGCAGATCGCGCAGCTCAACACCGCGCAGCAGATCATCGACAACTATGCCGGCAAGACCGACCTGTCCACCGACGCCCAGGGCAGGCTCACGTGGGCGCTGCAGCTGCTCAACGACCAGCTCGGGCTCAACATCTCGGCGCAGGACGTGGCGAACGGGCAGTACGTCGACGCGGACGGCAACGTCAAGAACCTCAAGCAGTCCATCGACGAGCTCGTCGCATCCAAGAAGAAAGACGCCGAGGTGAGCGCCCTCACGGCGAACCTCACCGAGGCGTACCAGGCGCAGTCCGAGGCGGCAAACACGCTCGCCTCCAAGACGAAGCCCTACCAGGACCGCCTGAAGGAACTCGCCAAGACCTACCCGGAGCTCACCAAGGGCGAGCTCGAGGCGCTCGCCTGCACCGAAAAGGTCGGCAGGGAGTACAACGAGGCGAAGAAGCAGTTCGACTCCGCCTCGGACAGCATCGACGTGCTCAACGGCAAGCTCGGCGACGCGAGCCTGACCACGCAGGAGGCCGGCAGCACCTTCGAGCACTTCGCCCAGGCGCAGCTGACGCTCTTCCAGGCGCAGCTCTCGGCCAACGGCGAGACCCTGTCCGCCGTCTCCGGCTCTCTCACGCAGCTCGGCGTCGACACCGAGCAACTGGCGAGCCTCAGCGACGACCAGCTCGCCAAGCTGGCTCAGGACTACGACGGCACCGCCCGCTCCATCGTCGACGACCTCGACGGGTGGGGCGTATCGATGGACGAGGGCGCCGCCTCGACGGTCCGCGCCGCGAGCCAGATCCAGGCCGCGCTCGAGGACATGGGCGGCAAGTTCAAGAAGGCGTTCTCGAAGGAGAACATCGACTTCGGCGCGTTCTCGGACGCCTGCGCCGCCGCCGGCGTGTCGACCGAGACGCTCAACAGCATCGGCTCCGCCAACCTCGCCGCGCTCGCCGGCAACTTCAACGGCAACATCGACCAGATGGTGTGGGCCGTCCAGAACTACAACGCGCAGCCCATCGTCGACAAGAACGGCAACGTTACCGTCAACCAGGCCCAGCTCATGGACGCCCAGGGCAACGTTTACACCTGGAACGGCTCGCAGCTGATGGACAAGAACGGCACCGTCGACGTGAGCGTCGGCGACCTGCGCGACGCCCAGGGCAACCTCGTGACCTGGAACGGCACGGCCCTCCAGTCCAAGAGCGCCAAGACAAAGGTCGACAAGAAGGAAGTCGACAGGGCGCAGACCTCGGTGGACAAGCTCAACGGCACCAAGCTCAAGAGCAAGGAGATGACCGCCAAGGCGAGCTACGGGACGCTGCCGAAGTGCCAGTCTGCGATGCAGGCGGTGATGAACGAGCCGTTCCACTCAAAGTCGGCGACGATCACCACGACCTACGTGACCGTCAACAGGACGCGCAACGAGAAGGCCGCAGGCGGCATACGGCACGCCGACGGCGGCATCCGCATGCACGCGCACGGAGCCATCGTCGACGCGCCAGTGACCGGCTACCCGCTCGACTGGGTGGGCGAGGACGGCGCCGAGGCAATCGTGCCGCTCACCAACCGAAAGTACTCGGAGCCGTTCGCGGCGACCATCGCCGAGCAGATGGCAAAGCTCGGGGGCCAGCGCGGCGACGTCTACAACATCTACCTCGACGGGTCGGCCCTCGAGGTCGACGAGCGCGTCGCGGAGGCGCTCAGGGCGCTGGTCGCCGAGCTCAAGAGGACCGTCAGGACCGGAAGGGGGTAGCAGATGGCATCAGCGCAGACGACCAGGGGAGGCGTGACGTACTACACCGTCAACCTCTCCACGTCCGTGTCGAACGTGAACGACACCACGGCCCGCATCTACTGGACCGCCACCGTCGACTTCGGAGACTGGTACTACTACGGCGTGCGCCTGCACGTCAAGGTCGGCGGCGTCTGGCGCGCGTCGGGCGACGGCTACACGACCTCCTCCTGGAAGCGCGCCGTCACCGTCAGTGGGTACACCGACGCGGAGCGCAAGGACAACGACTACGACGTCTGGGTCGAGGCGTACACCGAGTCCGTGGCAGTCAACGGCTACGGCGGGGTCGGCGCGACGACCTCCTGCGGCGAGGGCGCCAGGATCGGCAAGGTCCCGGCATACGAGCCCGCGGCCCCGACCGACCTCAGGGTCACGCGCTCGACCGACGGGACAACCGAGCTCGAGTGGGTCAACCACCCGGACGACGATGCTAGGAAGTACTACGACGGCATCAACGTCTACCGCCATACCAACGGCGGCGACACCGAGAACCCCTACAACAGCGTCACGATCTCCAACTGGCGCGACACGTCGACATCGGCAAACAATTACTACGACTACGACGTAAGGGCGCGCTGGCGAGGCGGCACGTCGGAGAGAACGAGCTCCGTGCGCGTCTACAAGACGCCCTCCCCACCGGCATCGGTCTCGCTATCGCGCTCCGGCGACGGCGAGGTCTCGCTGGTCGTCAGGGGTCCCGATATCCCGTTCTGGATTAGCGGCTTCGATGTCCGCGCGACCTCCGACGGCGGCAGGACCTACAAGCCCCGCGCCCTTACCGCCGACAGACAGGAGCCGGGCGTCTGGACCATGACCGACCCGTCTGCCGTGGCGGGAGAGAAGGTCGTCTACGAGGTCCGCACCTACCGCGAGGAGCCCGTGGCGGGCGCGGGGGACACCGTCTTCTCCGCGTGGACGGCATCCAACGCAGTGGCGACGATCTGCCCGCCGTACGCGCCCGCCGTCTCCGGGGTCGACCCCGCCTACCCGACTGGGTCGACGGCGACCATCGGCTGGACGCGGAACCACCCCGACGGGACAGCCCAGACGGCGGCGCAGATTGAGCTGGTCGGGCCCGATGGCAAGACCGTCCCGCACCACATCACCGGGCCCGCGTCGACGACATCCCTGACCCTGTCCGCGAAGGGCACCTACCGGCTACGCGTCCGCACCAAGGGCGCCGACCCCTCATGGGGAGCGTGGTCGGAGTACGCGGTGTTCAGGGTCGCCGACCCGCCGCAGGCGTTCTTCACGACCCCCGCGGAGGACGGCGAGGCCGTCGTCGAGCTCCCGCTGCGCGCCGCCTGGACCGCTGTCGACGAGACCGACATCACCTACCAGCGCCTGAGGCTGCTGCGCGGCGGCTCCGCGGTCATCGACACATCGGTCGCCGCGGGCGCGCGGTCGCACGAGATCGCCTCCGGCCTGGAGAACAGGTCCGCGTACGTCCTCGAGCTCACCGTCCGCGGCGGCTCGAGCCTGTCCACGACCGTCACCCGCTCGTTCTCGACCGACTGGCTCGTGCCCGCCACGCCCATCGTCAACGTCTCCTACAGCGACGCGCTCGCAGCCGTCGTCACGGTGCGCGACGGCATCTCGGAGTTCTCCGTCAGGGACCACAAGCTGCGCGGCCCCATGGCCATGACGCCCGAGGGCAACATCCGCATCAGGGGCGGCATGTCCATAAAGGGGACGCGCGCAACCGTCCACAGCCTCCCGCCGTGCGCCTCGTTCGATATCGAGCGCGTGCTCGCGGACGGCTCGAGGCTCCTGCTCGCGAGCGGCCTCAAGTCCGGGCAGAGCGTCATCGACCGCCTGCCGCCGCTCAACGTCGGGTTCTCCTACGTCGCGCGCGGCTACGCGGCCTCCGGAACCACCTCGACGACCGAGGTGGGGACCGTGTGCCCGTGCGACGGGTTCGCCCTCAACTTCGGGCCGGATGCCTCCGAGGTCGTCGTGGGCGACAGGAACATGGGCGGCCCGCCGCAGTACTCGGCGAGCCCCGAGCGCGAGCGCGACCAGTTCCACTTCGTCGGCGGCGGCCTGCCCATGGGGTTCGAGAGCGGCAACCTCTCGATGAAGGAGTCGATGGAGTTCACGATCGAGGAGGACGACTACCTGCGCGTCCGCGGCCTGTTCGGCCGCTACGGAAGCGCCTGGGTGCGACCCCATCTGGGCGACCGCGGCTTCGCCGCCGTCACGGGGACGCTCACCAGGTGCGCGCCTGAGGACTACAGGGTGTCCGTATCGACGAAGAGGGAGCGATGGAGGGAGCCCAACGGTGTCGGATGATATCTGGCTCGCGTCGTTCAGGACCTCCTACCGGTACGCCCGCGTTTCGCGGTCGACCGGCCTGGAGACCGGCGCCATCGAGTGCTTCACCGGCGGGAGCATCAGCCGCAACCAGGACACGGACACCTATGAATCCGCATCGCTGGACTACGTCGGCAGGCTCGACATGGGCAACGACTTCGTGCGCATCTACCTCGACGCGGAGGACCCGATCGCGGGCGCGTCGCGCACCGTGTGCCTGGGGACCTTTGAGTGCTCGACGCCGTCCCGCACGGTGAGCGGCGAGGTGGCGACCGGCATCGCGACGCTCTACGGCAGACTCCACGACCTCGCGAAGGACGACTTCGACGAGCCGTACACCGTGCCGGCCGGCGCAAACGCGGTCTCCGCGGCCAAGGCGATCGCGGAGGGGTGCGGGCTCGAGGTGATCGCGGAGCCGAGCGACTACACGCTGTCGACGGCATGGGTCTTCGGGATCGCCGCCACGGCGGACACGCCGGACAACAAGCTGGGCGCGGTCAATAGGCTGCTCTCCGCTGCAGGATTCAGGAGCGCGTCGACCGATGCCTACGGGCGCGTGCTGTTCAGGCGTTACCTGGAACCGGCGGCGAGGCCGATCGACCACACCTTCTCAGAGGGCGAGGACTGCCGGGTGCTTCCCGACCTCACCGACGAGCAGGACGACTTCGACGCGGTGAACGTGGTGCACGTCGACTTCGCTACCCAGGGCGAGAGCGTCAGGGGAACGGCCTCGGACGACAGCCCGCAGAGCGAGTGGTCGACCGTCTCCACGGGCCGCCGCATCGTGAAGCGGTACCAGTACAGCGACCTCCCGTCAGGGGAGAGCGTCATCGCCGGCGGCTCCTACCCGCTCGCCGGAGACGGCACCCACGACAGCGCGACCTTCAGGTGCAGCGGCGGCGGGGGGACCATCGAGACCGTCGGCGTTTCCGGGTGCCCGATCGGCGGCATCAGCCAGGCGATCCGCATCACGAAGGGGTCGGGCTCCGGCGAGATCGGCATCGCCCAGGACAAGATATTCCTCAAGAAGGGCCAGCCGTACACCGAGTCCGTTTACCTCTACGCGTCGCAGAGGGTGCAGGTGAGGGTCCAGCCAATCTGGCGCGAGGACGACGGGGGAGAGACCGCGACGGTCGCCATCGGGCCAGGCTGGACGAGGCTGTCGCTCACGGCCACCCCGGCCAAGTCCGAGGAATACAGCGCGGGCTACATCTACCTTGCCGCTAGCGCGCCGACCGGATCGTACATCGACGTAGCGCAGGTCAAGGTCGAGGAGGGCGTTGTGGCAACGCAGTTCGCGGTCGAGGCTGCGAACGAGAAGGCGGCGAGCCTGCTCGCCACCGAGTGCTCGGTCATCCGCCGCCCGATCATCACGGCGATCTTCAACCCGTCGGCGGACGTCTACTCGGCGTGCGCCATCAGGCTGCCGTCTGTCGGGATCGAGCTCGCCCGCGCCTGCATCCGGAAGATGGACCTCGAGCTCTCGATGGGATGCCCCATGAGGATCGAGCTCCGCATGTACATGAGGGGTGATGCCTCGTGAGCGCCATGCCGTCCCTGGCCGCGGACCTTGCCGATATCGTCGCCGGCCCTTCGACGCCCGGCGTCTCGATCGCCTACGGCACCGTCGTCGCGGCGGACTCCAGGACCGTCGACGTGCGCATCGGGGGCTCGGTTGTCGCCGGCATCTGCATGACGACGTCCTGTCGGGGCGCGGCGCCCGGTCAGCGCGCCATCCTCATCGGGTCGCCGCCGCTCTGGACGGCGATCGGGATCATCGCTTGATTATCGTGCGGGCGCAGGCCCGCGGAAGGGAAGCCGCATGGCCAACAACAGCGACGGGTCCGCCGTCTACGAGGTGAAGGTCGGGGAGGACGACTATATCGACGGCCTCGACGTGACGGAGAGCGACGGTAGCATCACCACCTACCTGTTCCGCCCGGCAAACTACGACGAAGTCGAGGCGGCGCGAAAGAGGGCCGAGAGCGCCGCGTTGCTGGCGAGCAGCGCCGCAGGCACCGCAAAGACTCAGGCATATGACGCCAACGTCGCCGCCGGAGCTGCCAGAACGGCCGCCGCGAAGTGCTCGACTGCCACCGAGAACGCCAACGCCGCCGTTCAGAAGGCGAATGCCGCGAACGATACCGCAAGCGCCTCGACTGCGCTGGCGAGCAATGCGGCCGCCGCAGCCAACGGCGCGGCGTCTCATGCCGAGGCCGCCGCGAACCAGGCGCTGCAGATCGCGAACTCGGTGGCGCAGGGCGCCGGCGGCGAATCCGATATCGCGGAGCTGCGCCGTCAGAACGGCCAGCTCGCGACGATGCTCGCCGACGCGACGGGGAAGTTCATCTACATGGACGGGACCGTCTACTGCCCGGCATCCAAGGCGTCGGTGTCCGGCGACACGGTGTCGTTCGGCGGCACGTGCTCGGTCTCGGGCAGCACGGTAACCCTTGCCTAAGGAGGATAAATGGCAAATGCAAAGACACTGGTCGTCGGCGGCCAGTCGCTCAACGTCATCGACGATACCGCGCGCAGCAACGCGCAGACGGCGCTCAACAACGCCGAGTACAACCGCCAGGGCCAAATCGGCAAGTACGGCGGGCAGAACATCGCCACCATCTTGGCGGGAGAGATCGGCAGCGGCAGCGTGTACGACGCGCTGCACAAGCGAGCGGCGGTCGGCAACTTCGCGGGCCTTCGCGTCGGGGACTACATCGACGTGCCCCTCGTGAGCGCATCCGCCGTCGCGGCCCAGCAGTCCGTGCGCTTCCTGCTGGCCCACATCGACCCGTATCTTTATTGCGGCGACAACAGCAAGGGCCACCACATCGCGTTCGTGGCGTCCGCCCCAGTGGCCGTGGCAAAAACAGTGACAGGCGTGGCAAACGACAGCTTCCTGATGTGGAACACCACCAACACGAACCAGGGCACCGCCGACCAGAAATGCCCCTACCTCAACAGCAACCTCAAGGCGTGGGAGACGGCCTTCGAGGCCTGCCTGCCCGAGGGGCTGACCAAGTACCTGCTTACCCAGCGCGTCCTGCTGGAGGAGCGTTACAGCGCAAGCGGCGCGCTCAACGACTCCAACTCGTGGAGCTGGCAGGATATCGGCAAGGTGTTCTCGCTGTCCGAGATGGAGGTGTACGGCTGCCCAGTGTGGGGCACCAAGGGCTACAGCGTCGGCTTTGACTGCCAGTGGGACCTGTTCAGGGACACCGCGCACCGAATCAACGGAACTCGGTGCGGTTGGTGGCTGCGTTCCGTCATGGGTGGCTCGTCGTCCGACGTGTGCTACGTCCACAGCGACGGCGGTGCCAGCTGCTACTCCGCGACGTACGTCTGGGTTCGCCCCCGCCCCGGCCTCCTCGTCGGCTAGCCAGCCGAGTGCTCTATACTCTGCTTTTAGGCGACCGCCTTGCGCGGTCGCCTCTCGCCCGCGAAGCGGGCCGTTTTTTCGACAGTTTCCCCAGGAGGTGCACGTGAGCGGCGTCTACCAGCGCAACCGCGAGGTGTCCGAATACAAGTTCTTCACGCAGGCCATCGCCATCCGCGTGGAGGTCAACAAGCTGATGGCCTCGTCGTCCGTGGTGCCGAAGGCCTACCGGCTGCTCAACGCCGTGCCAACGGTGGAGACGGCGCGCAGCATCGTGTACAACGTCAACCGCGCCGACAGCTTCTACCCCAACAGCGCGTTCAACGCATTGGAGCGCAAGCGGTACCTGACGCTGGCGATAGCCGACTGCGAGCAGCTGATGCTGGATATGCAGTGTCTCATGGACATAGGCCTGCCCGTGAACGCCAACCGCTTCGAGGCACTGGCCAACATGGTCGATGAGGAGATCAAGCTGCTCAAGGGCGCGCGCAAGAACGTGCGCGTCACCGGCAAGAAATCGACCGAGGAGCGCATAGCGGAGGCCGAGGCCGAGCTAGAGCGCCTTCGTTCGCTATAATGGGTGGCGGTCGCGCCTTGTTTATCGGTACAATTGGTGGCTGCGTTCCGTCATGGGTGGCTCGTCGTCCAACGTGTGCTACGTCAACAACAACGGCAATGCCAACTACAACTCCGCGACGAACGTCTGGGTTCGCCCCCGCCCCGGATTCCCTTATTGCCAGACCGAGTAGGCCCCAGAGCCGAAAGCAGAGCGCGAAGAGGAAGGAAGGCGCGACCGTCGGGCATGCGCCCGTAAATACGCACCCCGCGAGGGTGGCCGGACGCTGCTTGCATGGCGCGGCGCTCCGTGGCTTCGCCGCGTTTCATGGCCATACCTCAAGCGGCTGCCAGAGCCACACTGAGAGCCGTGCGGGGTGCCTTCGATGAACTCCGAGGAAAGAAGGGCCGCGCGCCGCAAGCGCCGCGAGGAGAGGCGCGCCAAGGCCAAGGCCGAGCGCGTCAAGGCGTGCACGCTTGATACCGTGGCCGACCTCAACAGCCTTTGCAAGGCCTCCAAGCAGGCGGCGGGCGGCGTGATGTGGAAGTCCTCCACGCAGCGTTATATGAAGGACTATCTGCGAAACGCGGTCAAATCGAGGAACGACCTTCTGGAGGGCCGCGACATATGCCGGGGCTTCATCCGCTTCGACCTGTGGGAGCGCGGCAAGCTGCGCCACATCAGCGCCGTGCACTTCCCAGAGCGAGTGATTCAGAAGTCGCTTTCTCAGAACGCCCTCGTACCCGCGATAGTCCCGACACTCATAACGGCCAACTCCGCCAACATCAAGGGGCGCGGCACCGACTACGCCCTGAAGCTGCTCAAGCGCCACCTGGCCGACCACTGGCGGCGGCACAGGCGCGAGGGATACATCCTTTTGGGCGACTTCTCAGATTACTTCGCCCGCATAGCCCACGAACCCGTCAAGCGGCAGGTGGCCGGCGCACTGCTCGATCCGCGCGTGGTCGCCCTCGAGCACCGCCTGATAGACGCACAGGGCGAGGTGGGCCTGGGTCTGGGCAGCGAGCCGAACCAGATATGCGCGGTGGCCCACCCCAACCGCATCGACCACTACGCGACCGAGATGCTGCGCCCCGAGGCCTACGGGCGCTATATGGACGACTTCTACCTGATCCACGAGAGCAAGGAGTACCTGCAGGTGTGCCTGCTGCTGATAGGGCGCAAGTGCGCCGAGCTGGGCATAGAGCTGAACCCGCGCAAGACCCGCGTGGTGAAGCTGTCGCGCGGCTTCACGTGGCTGAAGAAGCGCATCTTCTACACGGAGACGGGCCGCATAGTCGTGAAGCCGTGCCGCGACTCCATCACGCGCGAGCGCCGCAAGCTGAAGAAGATGGCCCGCATGGTCGCCGATGGCGTCATGACCCCCGAGCAGGTTGAGCGGAGCTACCAGAGCTGGCGCGGCGGCATGAAGCGGCTGGACGCGCACCGCAGCGTTTTGGCCATGGACGCGCTGTACCGCAGCCTGTTCGAAAATCTCGCGCGGGAGGGGGGGGTGCTCAATGCAGGCCAACCCGAGGGACGATTCAAGCGGAGGCAAGCCCTCGCAATAGCGGAGAACCGGCAACTCAAAGCAGCGGCCTAAGCGAAGCGGCCGCGAAATAACAGAAGCATCGAAGGCGTGCCGCGGCGCGCCTTCTTTCTTTGCGCCCATCGAAGCGGCCCGGCAATCTCACGGCGCCAATACGATGGCGACACATTCCCCGACAAGAGAGGAGTCCGCATGGACACTGAGGAAGACATGCCGCGCCCCAACGAGCTTCAAGACGGCACCATGGCCGAGGTCAACGCCCTGCGCGATCTGCTGTCGCAGATCGGCGACCCCGACGCGGCGCACGACGCGGGCGTTATCGACGATGACGAGTACGTTGAGCGGAAGGCGCGAAAGCTCGCCTACACCGCGGCCGTCGCCGCCTACGGAAAGGGTGAGGCCCCGGACGTGGACAAGCTGCTTGAGAAGATGCGCGAGAAGGTCGCCGAGCCCAGCCAAACCGAGACCAACACGGCAAACATCGACTACCTGATGATGACGGTCGGGGGTGAACAGTAATGGCGGTTCGCGTCAAGGCTGCAACCACGGTGGCGCACTCGAAGAACTATGACAAGGTGAGGCGCTACTACGAGCGCGGCCTCTGGACCAAGGCCATGGTGCATCGAGCCGTGGACTGCAAGTGGATCACATGCGACGAATATGAGGAGATCGTCGGAGAAGAGTACGCGGAGGAGGTTTAGGGTGCCGGCGCTGAGCATCGGGGAGGCAACGTCGGTCCTCTCGGCCGCCGTTGTGATTGTCACGTTCTTCATCGGGCGCGTCTCCGTATCCAAAACATCGTCTGCCAAGGAGCAGCGGACCGAAGACAAGCTCGACAGCCTTTGCGGCGACACGAGCGAGATCAAGGACGGCGTCAAGGAGATCAACCGCAAGCTCGACGACCACGGCGAGCGCCTCACGAAAGTCGAGCAACAGGTCATCACCTTGTTCAACCGGCTCGACCGCGTCGAGAAGAATTACGACCTGCATCACGGTATCGGCGGGTCAGATTAGGAGCTGAAAAATGAAAATCAACTGGGCCCTTCGCTTCAAGAATAAGCAGACGCTCGCGGCATTGGCCGCCACCGTAATCAGCGCAGCCTATCAGGTGCTCGGAATCCTCGGAGTCGTGGCGCCTATCTCCCAGGGGTCGCTCATCCAGCTCGTCGGAATCATCCTGACCGTTCTCGCCGGCTTCGGCGTGATCGTCGATCCGACCACCAAGGGCGCGTCGGACTCGAAGCGTGCCATGTCGTACAGCGAGCCCCATGCCGCATATGACGCCAAGGCGGTTGAGTAGGCCATGGCCATCACACAGCGCGAGGCCTTCGCGCAGGTCATGGAACACCTCGTCTCCCATGATGGGGGCGGCGGTCACGGATACTCGCAGGCCAACCGCATGGGGGACGGAACGACCGAGACGATTTGTCTGTCCGACGGCACCACCGTCACTATTGCCGGTGGCGATCGCGACTGTTCCTCGGCCGTAGTGACCGCCCTCCGCGCGGCCGGCGTCAATACCTTCGGAGCCTCGTATACCGGAAACATGCGGGAGCAGCTGCTCAAGACGGGCCTTTTCGGCTGGCGTAAGATGGGCGTCAAGTCCGCCCAGCGTGGAGACATCTACCTCAACGAGAAGTGCCACACCGCCGTGTGCGTCTCTCCCTATGGATCAGCTCGCGGCGACCTCTTGGCCCAATTCTCCATTTCTGAAAAGGGGACCGTCACCGGCACCAAGGGCGACCAGACCGGGCGCGAGTCCAACATCAAGGCGTACTACAGCTACCCATGGGACGGCACGCTCTACTGGCTTGGCGACGGCAAGACACTGAATGGGTCAAATACGGAAGTCGCGGACAATACGGTCCCGAGCCTCGGAGACACGCGATATTTCGGCCCGAAGATGGCCAAGGAGCTGCAACGCCAGCTCGGCACGACTGCCGATGGCGTGATCTCCGGTCAATGGCCGGCGAATGAGCGATACCTTTGGGCATGCGACCGCGGCGTAATCGAGTACGTCAAGGGCGGGGTTGGCTCGAATGCCGTCCGCGCCCTGCAGGACAAGGTCGGATGCAAAGCCTATCCCGTGGTCGGCGGTGTTCAGGCGCGACAGATGGGTTCGGGAACGGTCTTCAAACACCAGCAGTGGCTTATCGCTCAAGGTATCTCGTGCGGATCATCGGGTGCGGACGGATACCAGGGCCGCGACACCAACGTCGCCATCGGCCAAGCGCTCGTCAAGCAACTCTATCGATAGGTGTGCATATGAATCCGTTTGATATCTGTTTTATTGTCGGCGCTGCTGCAGGACTGCTGACCGGTCTTCTCGGATGGGCAATCGTGCGCGTCGGCAGCCAAAAAGACTTTAGAAATTGATAGATGCATCCCCTCCCCGGCATGAACTGACGGGGAGGGGCTTTATGCATTGCCGGGTATCCGTCAATATCCGTTCTGCAATGCAGTTTCAGTGCGGTGAGAGAGTGTGGAAACATAACTACCTGCGATTTTGCTGCTACAAGGCACTCCATAACATCACGTTCAAGACTCTTAATCCCAAGGTCCAGGGTTCGACCCCCTGACGGCCCACCAAAGATTGTTAAGACGGTCAACTTCGGTTGGCCGTCTTTTTTATTAACCTCGCATGGGGCCGAACCCGTAAGGGCACAGACGCTTTACAAGTCGAGCCTGCCCTGGGGGTCGGTGAATCCGTCTGTACCCTCCTTGAGCTTTTTCTCGTCTGCTTTCACGCGACGTTCGAGCTTCTTTGTATCTTCGGCAGGCGGTAGGTTCTCGGGTACAATTCCGCGGTCGATGAGGCTGCCACGCACGCTTGTGTTGTTCTCGACGTGCTCTTGCTTGATCTGGTCCAGACCGTACAGGTCGTGTTCCTCGGCGTTGAAGGCCGTCATCGAGTTCGTAAGGTCCTTTGCTTTGATGAGAACATCGGCTAGCCTGTCCGCCAATGCCGAGCTCTTGGATACGCCGAGCTGTTGTTTCATTTCCGCCGTGCTTCTGCCGCCGAATAACGCTTCATCGCCCTTCGACTTGATGATCGCGAATCCTTTGGAGTCCACGCCGCGTTTGAACGCAATACCCGAGAGCTGTTTCTCTGAATCAGATAGCGAGTGGCGCGCCTGCAAGCGCTGAATCTCTGCGAAGCGCTGCTCTATGAGCTCTTGGCGGCGCGTCTGCACGGCGAAGTACGCCTGTGCGAGCGCGATTTCTTGCTTGTTTGAATCTCCGTTCTGGGCGATTAAATAGCATGCATAGCGCGTAAGTTTGTAGTCTTTAACCGCGCGAGCGGCGACACCGGCAGTTACCATTTTCGTGGTGTCACGAAAATGGGAATCAACTGGAGTTTTGTTTGTTTCGCACGAGACTTTTGCCCTCTTAACAACTTCGGCAAAGTTCTCCCATCGAGTGTACCCCATGGGTTCCATTAAATCGCGTGCGAGCCAATACTCAACGCCGTCTTCTACATTGGCGTAGCTATCAAGTTCGACACGCCACTTCTCGATATCTCTACTGTCCATATCTCCTCCTCGCTGGCCTATTGTCTATGCGGGCTTTGCCCGCTCCGTATTCAGAATAAGGATACGCTGCCGTACGGACACGAATGGGCCCCGTGCCACTTCGAGCTCACGGGGCCCATAGATATCGATTAGTTGTGTTCTGCTTTAGATAGGTGTCCAGTTTAATTCGATCGATAGTGCGAACCCAGGCTTTCGGTCCGCTTGCGCATGGCTTTGACCATCTCCGTTGCCAGCTGATTCTGCGATTGCAGGCGGGCGAGGGCTGCGATCTCGCTGTCATTGGCATGCGGCTTGCTCAGCGCCGTTGCCTCGTCTTTCAGGCTTTCAAGCTGTTGCAGGGCCTTGGATAGACCTGCTTCGGTCCTGTTGATCATGCAATAGGTGCTCATCGTGTGCTTAAGGCTGTGTGTCAGGCGTTCGGCATCTGTTGTGGCAATGCCATACTGAGGGAGGGCGATATCCATCGGAGCGGCCGCCTCGGGAGCGTCCAGTGCCGCGTGAGCCGCTGAGACGCCCGCGATGCGCCCAAACACGATGCCGTTGGCGCTTGACAAGCCGCCGATGCGGTCGGCGCCGTGCATGCCGCCTGTTGCCTCACCGCAGGCGTAGAGGCCCTCAACGCCCGTGTACGCGGTCATGTCGATCTTGATACCGCCGTTAGCGGCGTGGGCATACATCGCAACGCGCATCTCGTCGGTCGGGGCGATGCCGTGCTCGTCTTGCAGCCAGGTGGCAAAGGTCTGCACAAACTCTGGGACATCCTCGCAGGGGAAATCGTAGTGGAGCGCCAGGCCTTCGGCTCCCGCTTGGTCGATGGCTAGGTCGATAGCGCGAGAATCCAGACGCGAAGTGAAGGGACCATATCCGGAGCGTTGCTCGAGCAGATCGTCGAGCTTATCGTCGGCGTTATCGACCGGCTGGTCGAACTTGACGTAGCGCCAGGTCTTCTCGTTAAAAACAAGGTTTCGCTTGGGCTCTATAAAGCCGGGCATCATCTGCATGAACTCTATATTAGTAAGGGACGCACCGTGCGCCAGCGCGATAGCCTGTGATGAGCTGAGCACGTCGGCGGAAGTGAGGCTGCGCTCGAACAGGCCACCCGTGCCGCCCGCAGCGATGATAGTGGCCTTGACTGCCATAGGCACGAGACGCTCGTTTGTCCGGTCGTAGAGCGTGGCGCCGACAATCTTTCCGTCCGTATCTTCAACAAGGTCGATAAGCTCATGGCGGGGGAGCAGGCGAATGCCGAGCGACTCGATCCGGGTCGTCAGAGCGTCCTCAAGGGGCTTGCGGGTGAGGCCGCGCCACATGCGCGTCTTGTGGTCAAAGCAGGGGATAAACTGCTTTTGCTGAGCGCTTTCGGCGCTTTGCGGACGCTGAAGCTCAACGCCCAAGTCTTGCTCGAGCCATTCAATTGCCTGGGGAATGCCGTGGACAAACGTCTGGACAAGCTCGGGGTCGGCGACGCCGCCACCAACGGTCTGGATGGTATCGATGAGGTCTTGTTCGTCGTCTTCGTTAACGGGTCCGATAAGCCCCAGGCCCCAGGTTCCGGGGAAGAAGCTCGATCCACTCATAGTCTTGCCGGCGCATGCCACAGCGACGGTTGCGCCCGTGCGTGCCGCTTCGATGGCGGCGCAAAGGCCCGCAATGCCAGATCCAATTACCAGTACATCAGTCGATTCCATCGGATTCCTTTCTCGTCCGGCGCATTGTCGCATGGGTGATCGGCAATGGGGCCGCAAAGACTCGGCAAATCGGTAAAGGGCAAATATGGCAGGTGGGCGTCATGGACGTTCTGACGCTCCGTCTCATCACATCTCGTATTTCGCCCCAACTGATATATCGGCATTAGCTGCCCTGCGACAGCGTAAACAAAAAGAGCCGCTACCCCGAAAGGTAGCGGCTCCAAAGCTCAACTATGTGAGCATCGCGCGGGCGCGACTAGGCCTTGAGGGCCTCCTCGACGGCGACAGCGCAGGCGACGGTGGCACCGACCATGGGGTTATTGCCCATGCCGATGAGACCCATCATGTCGACGTGCGCAGGCACGGAGGAAGAACCGGCGAACTGGGCGTCGGAGTGCATGCGGCCCATGGTGTCGGTCATGCCGTAAGAGGCAGGGCCGGCGCCCATGTTGTCCGGGTGCAGGGTACGGCCAGTGCCGCCACCAGAAGCGACGGAGAAGTACTTCTTGCCAGCCTCGAGGCGCTCCTTCTTGTAGGTGCCAGCGACGGGGTGCTGGAAGCGCGTGGGGTTGGTGGAGTTACCGGTGATCGAGATGTCAACGTTCTCGTGCCACATGATGGCAACGCCCTCGCGGACGTCGTCGGAACCGTAGCAGTTAACGGCAGCGCGGGGACCATCGGAGTAGGGGATGGTCTCGACGACCTTGAGCTCGCCCGTGTAGTAGTCGAACTGGGTCTTCACGTAGGTGAAGCCGTTGATGCGGGCGATGATCTGAGCGGCGTCCTTGCCCAGACCGTTGAGGATAACGCGCAGCGGCTTCTTGCGAGCCTTGTTGGCGTTCAGAGCCAGGCCGATAGCGCCCTCAGCGGCAGCGAAGGACTCGTGGCCAGCCAGGAAGGCGAAACACTCGGTGTCGTCGGAGAGCAGCATAGCGCCCAGGTTGCCGTGGCCCAGACCGACCTTGCGGTCCTCGGCGACGGAGCCGGGAACGGTGAAGGCCTGGATGCCCTCGCCGATGATGGCGGCAGCCTCAGAAGCGGTCTTGGCGCCACGCTTGACAGCGAGAGCGCAACCGAGGGTGTAGGCCCACTCGGCGTTCTGGAAGGCGATGGACTGGGTGTTGTTGACGATCTCACGCGGGTTGAAGCCCTTGTCGGTGCAGATCTGCAGAGCTTCCTCGAGGGAGGCGATGCCGTTGTCGGCGAGGCACTTGTTGATCTTGTCAGCGCGGCGCTCGTAACCTTCGAACGTAACAGTCATAGTTATTTCCCTCCCTTTCTACTCGTGAACCGGGAACACGCTGGCGACGGAGTGAGTCTCCTCGTCGGTGCGCGGGTCGATGTACTTGGCAGCGTTCTCCCACTGACCATAGTGGCCCATAGCGCCAGCGATGGCCTCCTCGGGGGTCTTGCCGGCCTTGACGGCGTCGGTGAACTTGCCGAGGTTCAGGAACTCGAACGCGATGATCTCGTTCTTGTCGTTGAGAGCCATGCGGGTGACGTAGCCCTGAGCGAGCTCGAGGTAACGAGCGCCCTTGGCCTTGGTGCCGAACATGGTGCCGACCTGAGAGCGAAGGCCCTTGCCGAGGTCGTCGAGGGAGGCGCCCACGGGCAGGCCGCCCTCGGAGAACGCGGTCTGGCTGCGGCCGTAAACGATCTGCAGGAAGATCTCGCGCATAGCAACGTTGATGGCGTCGCAGACGAGGTCGGTGTTGAGGGCCTCGAGGATGGTCTTACCGGGAAGGATCTCGGAAGCCATGGCGGCAGAGTGGGTCATGCCCGAGCAACCGATGGTCTCAACGAGGGCCTCCTCGATGATGCCGTCCTTGACGTTCAGCGTGAGCTTGCAGGCGCCCTGCTGAGGTGCGCACCAACCCACACCGTGCGTAAGACCGGAGATGTCGGAAATCTCCTTAGCCTGGACCCACTTGCCCTCCTCGGGGATGGGTGCGGGGCCGTGGTATGCACCCTTGGCAACGGGGCACATGTTCTCCACTTCCTGTGAGTACTGCATGCCTCTCCTCTCTATCGTGTTGGCGTCCCGTCTGGGGGTCGTGGCTGGCGATTGCCGGGCGACCCTTCGAAAGGGACATGACATGCAGCCCCTATAATACCGCGAAATGCACGGAATATTCGGCGAACGGCTCAGTTTTCGTAGCGAGAAGTCCGGAAGTTTTAATTGAAACGGTTTAACTATATGTTCTGTGGTCGCGAACTTCCGTAGAGGGGGTTCGTCTTGGGCAAGCTTTTGGTCAGCTCTTGTATGCGTTGCGGGGTCTGACCTGTTGCAACGGTGCCGTTCGCCGCCCGTTTACTGCCTTTGGCCGCGCGAGTGTATTGTTTTGCGTGAATGTTTTGATGGCACGCTTCAATCGTGCTGTATTGGATGGCAATCAGATCCCGGCGAAGGGAGCGCCATGCAGCGCGTTTGGAGAACGGTTACCGGCTTTTACCATGTCTGTGCCCGCGGTGTGGGCAAGCAACTCATCTTTGAGGGCGATGAAGACCGGTGGGAGTTTTTGGAGCTGATGCGCGAGTGCTGCCGCGAGGCGGGCGTGACGGTTATCGCCTGGTGCCTTATGGGCAATCACGTGCATCTGGTGCTTGCAGATTACGAGGACGCGATGAGCGCGGCGATGCACCGGCTGCTTTTGACGTACGCGCGGCGGTTCAATAAACGCACGGGGCGCACGGGTCATCTGTTCCAGAACCGTTTTGACCGGCGCTCGCTCGATACCGACCGTTATCTAATGGCTGCCATTCGCTATGTTCACGCTAATCCGCAGGAGGCGGGTATCGCCCTGATCGAGCGTTATCCCTGGAGCAGCTTTGCCGAGTATCTGCGAGCGTATGACAACGATGCGACGAGGGGATTTTCGGACCCTTCTTGTGTGCTTGAGCTCTTTGAGTCTGTCAGGGGGTTTCTGGATTATTCTCTGTCAATGCCCGATGGTTCCGATCCGGTGATTCACGATATGGATGAGACAGAGTGGGAGCGGCGTGCGTTTGCCGACAAGATGGCGAAGCGCCTGGGTGTGCCGCTCAACAAACTCAAGACCGTAGCACCCTCGCGGCGAGACGGAATCATTTTCGCCCTGCACGATGGCGGCTACACGGTGCGCGAGATCGAACGGTATACGGGAATCAGCAAGAGTACCGTCTCTCGTATCGTGCGCGCTTATGCGCGGGTGAATGCTCAGGCTGAGGGCTCGGAATAGAAAATGGCCGAACCACTCTTGTCAAGCGATTCGGCCATTAAAATTCTTAAGATTTGGGACAAATACTACTGATTATTTTGTCCCGTGAGCATGCCGTCGAGGGTGCGCCAGGCGAGCTCGGCGCACTTGACGCGGGCGGGCATGTGCGAGATGTCCTGAAGCTGGGCAGCCTCGTCCAAGTCTTCCAGGTCTTCCTCGGAGAGCTGCTCGCCGCGGATCATAGCCAGGAATAGCCCGGCCAGGCGGCGTGCCTCCTCTACGGTCTCGCCGGTGATGAGGTCGGCCATGATATCGGCGCTGGCTTGGCTGATGGCGCAACCGTGACCGGTAAAGGAGGCCTCCTCGATCACGTTGTTCTCGACACGCAGCTGCAAGGTGAGCTCGTCGCCGCAGCTGGGGTTGATACCGTCGTGCTTGTGTGTGGGCGCGTCCATCTCGTACTTGTAGTCGGGGTGCGAGTTGTGCTCCATAAACGTGGTGGAGGTGTACAGATTACCCATTGAACGTGCTCCAAACGTGATGCAGGCCGGCGATGAACTTGTCGATGTCGGCCTTGTCGTTGTAGAAGGCCACGCTGGCGCGGCAGCAGGCGAGGTTCTCGACGCCCAGCCAGGTGAGCAGCGGCTGCGCGCAGTGGTGACCGGCGCGGATGCAAACGCCGTCCATGTCCATGATGCTCGCGACATCGTGCGGGTGGATGCCCTTAACGTTAAAGCTGACGACGCCATGGTGGTTATCCCAATAGATGGAGCCGATGATCTGGACAAAGTCGAGCTGCATGAGCTCGCCCATCAGGTAGTGGACGAGTGCCTGCTCGCGTGCCTGGATGTTTTCGTAGCCTACCGTGTTGACCAGGTAGTCAAGCGCCGCGCCCGTGGCGAAGATGCCGGCGGCGTCCTGCGTTCCGGCCTCGAACTTCTCGGGGACGGGCGCCCAGACCGCATCCTGCTCGGTGACCGAGTCGATCATCTCGCCACCGGTTAAGATGGGCGGCATGGCGTTGAGCAGGTCCATCTTGCCCCACAGCACGCCGATGCCCATGGGGCCCATGGCCTTGTGCGCGCTAAAGGCAAAGAAGTCGGCGCCCAGGTCGGCCACATCGACCGGCATGTGCGGCAGCGACTGCGCACCGTCGACGACCAGGTAGCCGCCGTACTTGTGCACGAGTTTGCCGAGGTTCTTGACCGGGTTCTCGATGCCCAGCACGTTGGAGACCTGTCCCACGGCTAGGATCTTGGTCTTGGGACCCACCTTGGCAAGAACCTCCTCGGTGGTGAGCTGGCCGGTCTTGGTGGGGTAGAGGTAGACGAGCTTGGCGCCGGTCTCGCGGCAGACCTGCTGCCACGGAATCAGGTTGGAGTGGTGCTCCATGATGGTGATGACGACCTCGTCGCCCGGTTCGAGCACTGTGGGCGCAAAGCTCTTGGCGACCAGGTTGAGCGACTCACTCGTGTTGCGGGTGAAGACGACCTCGTTGGCCTGTGAGGCGCCGATGAGGTCAGCGATCTGCTGGCGGACCTTCGCGATGGCGTCGGTGGCCTCGACGGACAGCGAGTACAGGCCGCGCAGGGGGTTGGCGTTCATGCGCTGGTAGAAGTCGCGTTCGGCGTCGAGCACACAGGCAGGGCGCTGCGCGGTGGCGGCGCTATCGAGGAAAGCGATCTCGGGGTGCTGCTGGAACAGCGGGAACTGGCCCTTGTAGGGGTTGGTCTCGATGTCCACGGTGGGCCAGCCGCGCGAAGCCTCGTCGCTGGCGTCGAGCTCCATGGGCTCGGGGGCAGTACAGGTGTCGCATTTAACGTGCTCGGTGTCGATCATGCGAGCTCCTCCTCAAAGTTGTCGATCAGGTTGTTGCCCAGGCGGACGACGGCGGCGCGGGTGCGCTCGTCGGTGGCGGAAAGCGCAGCGTCCTCCAGCTTGGCGCGGATGAACAGGTCCTCGGCTGCGTTTTGGTCAAGGCCGCGGCAGGCGAGGTAGAACAGCTGCTCGTCGCGGACGTGGCCGATGGTGGCGCCGTGGTTGCCGGCGACGTCGTCCTCGTCGCAGAGGATGACGGGAACGGTTTTGTTGTCGACGCCCTTGTTAGCCAAGAGCACCGTCTCGCGCTCGGTGCCGGTTGCACCCTTGCAGCCGTGCACGAGGTCGATGGTGCCGCGGTAGACCTTCTTGGACGTGCCGGTCAGCACGCCGTTGGCGTCGATTTCGCACTCGGTCTTGCGACCGCGGTGGCGCAGCTCGTAGTTAAAGTCGCGCACCTGCTCGCGGGCGCCCAGGTAATCGGTATCGATGGTCACCTTGGCGGTATCGCCCAGCAGGTCGCCGGCAAGGCCGGTGGCGCTGGCGCCGGCACCCAGGACAGTGTGCTGCACGTTGACGCGCGCGCCCTCGTCTAGGAACAGGCCGGTGTCGTCGAGTGCGATCCAGCTGTCGTCGAGTGTCTGCGTGCAGGTTACGTTGACGGTGGCGTACTCGTGGGCGCACACACGCAGCACGGAGCCCACGACGCCCTCGCCGGCAACGGGGGAGTCCAGGGCTAGGGCGAGGTCGAGCGTTGCCTGCGGGCGGGCGACGACGTCGATGGCGGCAATCGCAGCCGCTGCGTCGACGCCACTCACGCGCACGGTAACGGCGGCGTGCTGGTAGGCGGGAACATCGATGACGATGCGCTTGGTGGCGTGCTCGGTCAGATACGCATAGGCAGCCTCGCCCATGCCGGTCTCGAAGGCCTCGGCAGGGGAGAGCTCCTCCTCGAGCTTGATGGCGCCGGCCTGGTAGACAGAGGTGGCGGGCACGTCGAGCTCGGTCTCGGGCGTGATGCGGGCACGGTCGGCAGCGTCGCCGGGGGCGGAGGCGCGGCGCTCGGGGAAGCGCTCGGCCATGGCGTCCATGGCGGCGTCGAAGGCGTCGGCCGAGCCGGCAAGCTGCTCGTCCAAGCCCTCGACCTCAACGGCCTCGGCGGGTGCGGCGGCAAGTTCGGCCGAAAGCTCGAGCTTAGTCTGGTTCATCTTGAGCCAGCCCCAAGTTGCAGCCGGCATCGCATTGACCTGCTCGAGCGTGGTGGCAGCGGTGTTCGTGGTCTGTTTCATTATCCGATCGCTCCTTCCATCTCGAGCTTGATCAGGTTGTTCATCTCGACGGCGTACTCCAGCGGCAGCTCCTTGGAGACCGGGTTGGCAAAGCCGTTGACGATCATGGTGCGGGCCTCTTCCTCCGAGATACCGCGGCTCATCAGGTAGAACACCTTGTCGTCGCCGATGCGGCCGATGGTGGCCTCGTGGCCGATATCGACGTTCTTGGCGCGGATGTCCATGGCCGGAATAGTGTCGGAGCGGCTCTGGTCGTCGAGCATCAGCGACTGGCAGCTCACGGTTGCCTTGGAGCCCTCGGCCTTGGGTGTCGCCACAATAGAGCTGCGGAAGGTCTGAATGCCGCCACTCTTGGAGATGCCCTTGGTCTCGACGGTTGCCGAGGTCTCGGGCGCGTTGAGCACGACCTTGCAGCCGGTATCCAGGTTCTGGCCGGCGCCGGCAAAGGTAATGCCGGTAAAGCTCGAGCGGGCGCGACGGCCGTTGAGCACGCTCATGGGGTAGAGGTAGCCCACGTGGCTGCCGAAGGAGCCACTGATCCACTCGATGTCGCCGTCCTCGTCCACGCGCGCACGCTTGGTGTTGAGGTTGTACATGTTCTTGGACCAGTTCTCGATAGTCGAGTAGCGCAGGTGCGCACGCTTGCCCACAAAGAGCTCGACGGCGCCGGCGTGGAGGTTGGCCACGTTGTACTTGGGCGCGGAGCAACCCTCAATAAAGTGCAGGTCGGCATCGTCCTCGACGATGATGAGCGTGTGCTCAAACTGGCCGGCACCCTTGGCGTTAAGGCGGAAGTAGCTCTGCAGCGGGAAGTCGAGCTTGGTGCCCTTGGGCACGTAGACAAACGAGCCGCCCGACCATACGGCGCCGTGCAGGGCCGCAAACTTGTGGTCGGTGGGCGGGATGAGCGTCATAAACTTCTCGTGGATGAGCGGCTCCCACTGCGGGTCGTGCAGGGCCTCCTCGATGCCGGAATAGACGATACCCATCTTGGACGCGGTGTCCTGCATGTTGTGGTAGACCAGCTCGGAGTCGTACTGCGCGCCGACGCCCGCCAGGTAGCTGCGCTCGGCCTCGGGGATGCCCAGGCGCTCAAAGGTGTTCTTGATGTCGTCGGGCACCGACTCCCAGTCGTGCTTTTGGTCGGTGTTGGGCTTGACGTAGGTGACGATGTTGTCCATGTCCAGGCCCTCGATGGAGGGGCCCCACGTCGGATCGGGGAAGCGGTTGAAGATCTCGAGGGACTTGAGGCGCAGGTCGAGCATCCACTGCGGTTCGTCCTTCTTGGCGCTGATCTCGCGCACGATGTCGGGCGTGATGCCGGCGTCGAGGCGCTCGAATCCCTCCTCGCCATAGGTGAAGTCGTAGAGGCTGCGGTCGATGTCCGCGACCTCGGTGCGGTTCTTGGTCATTACGTCGCCCCTTTACGCCTGCTGCTCGGCAGCGGCGGCCTCGGCCTGGGCGCGCTGCTCGGCGGCCTCGCGCTCGAAGGTCTCAAAGCCGTTCTTGTCGATCCAGGGGATGAGCGAGGCGTCGTCCTCGCGCACGATATGACCCTTGACCATAACGTGGACGCGGTCGACATCCAAGTGCTCCAGGATGCGCGTGTTGTGCGTGATGATAAGCATGGAGCCGTCGCAGCTCTTGCGGTAGGCGTCCATGCCGTGGCTGACGGTGGAAAGCGCGTCGACGTCCAGGCCCGAGTCGGTCTCGTCGAGGATGGCGAGCTTGGGCTGCAGCAACAGGAGCTGGAGCATCTCGACCTTCTTCTTCTCGCCGCCCGAGAAGCCCACGCCTAGCTCGCGGTTGAGGTAGGCGGTATCCATGTTGAGCTCGGCCGCGAGCTCCTTGACGCGACGACGGAATTCCTTGCCCTTCATCTCCAGGCCGGGGCGGCCGGCGATACTGGCGCGCAAAAAGCTCGACAGTGGCACGCCGGGGATCTCGACCGGGGCCTGGAAGCTCAGGAACAGGCCGGCGCGCGAGCGCTTGTCGGTGGTGAGCCCGGTGATGTCCTGGCCGTCAAAGACGATGCGGCCATTCTGCACGGTATAGACGGGATCGCCCATGACCAGGTGGCCAAGGGTGGACTTGCCGGCGCCGTTGGGGCCCATCAGCACGTGGGTCTCGCCGGCGGCGACGTTGAGGTTGACGTTGTGGAGGATGGTCTTCTCGTCCACGGAGGCAGTCAGACCTTCGATGGAAAGCAGCGGATTTGCACTCATGCTGTCCCTCTCTGTATATGGTGTACTCATAGGTGTACTAAACCCTAGGAATCTTCTCGGAATAAAGTTACTATGGGTTCGGCGTTAGTCAAGGGAAAACCCGACTAATCCACTCGACTTTTCAAATTCTGGGACAAAATAACCTGTTGTGTTTGTCCCACTCACTTAAGATTTGGGACAAACAAACCTGGTTATGTTGTCCCAGATGCAATGGGAGGGTAGGTATGCTCATTTCTTCTAAGGGCCGCTATGCCCTCCGACTGATGATCTATATCGCGGCGCTCGGTGACGCCGAGGGCAAGATTGCTCTGCGCGAGGTTGCCGACCGCGAGCACATTTCGCAGAAGTATCTGGAACAGCTGGTTCGTCCGCTTATGAAGGCTGGCCTGCTTAAGAGCGTGCGCGGCAAGGGCGGCGGCTACATGATGGCCAAGGATCCCTCCGAGGTGCGTGCTGGCGACATCCTGCGCGCTGTCGAGGGCAGTACTGCTCCGGTGGCGTGCGATGGTATCGACAACAGCTGCGCCCGCAGCGATCTCTGCTCGACCGTCAAATTCTGGCGCGGTCTGGACGACGTGATCGAAAAGTACGTCGACGGCGTGACGTTGGCCGACCTTGCTGCCGTCCCCGAGATTAACTTTGACATCAAGCTGTAGGTCGAGCGCAATTCCTTAAGATTTCGCGGAGGGTTGTTGCCGTTTACCGAGGGGTTGTTGTGCAACAACGGGCGAGCTGCAATACTTATTTTTTCTTTGCAAACTGCACTTTAACTACACCAATGCAGGGAGGATCTTATGCAGCCCAAGCATTCTGCGATTGTCGCGGGCCTGACGCTGGCGCTTTCGTTTGGCGCCGTTTCCGCGCCGGCACCCGCCGCTGCCGAGGAGCCCACGCCGGGCGTTGCCTCGGATGCGACCGATATCGATAAGGGTCTCTATACCCAGCAGTCCTTTTCGGGCGTGCTGAGGTCGGTCCAGGGCGTTTCGTTTGTTAACGTGACTCCCGAGATGAAGTACTTCACCAAATATGAGAGTCACGGCAACTATAACCAGGGCTTTTCGTACGGTGACGGTTATAACGCGCTGGGTTATTACCAGTTCGACCGTCGTTGGTCGCTCATTCCGTTTATGAAGCAGGCCTACAACTACAACCCCGAAAAATACAGCATGCTCAAGGATGCGATTGATCGCGGCAGCGAGATTTCCAACATGAGCAATGCCATGTACGAGAACGGCCAGCTCACCGAGTTGGGCCGTATTGCGCAGGAGGCCTTCCAGGGCGCTTATAACATCGATCCTGTTGAGTTCTCAGCTCTTCAAGATGCCTATGCGTACAACTCGTACTATGCGGTGACCGAGGCGTGGCTCAAGAGTGGCCTGGGCATTGATATTTCGGGCCGTGCCGATTGCGTTAAGGGCATGGTGTGGAGCATCACCAACATGTGCGGCACCGGTGGTTGCAGGGACTTCTTCCGTTGGGCAAACCTTTCTAACAGTATGACCGATCGCGAGTTTGTGACGGCGCTTTCCAACAGTGTGGTCAATAACGTGGCGACCAAGTATTCGAGCCAGCCCCAGTATCATGAGGGCTGGAAGAACCGCTACCGCAACGAGCTGAAGGACTGTTTGGTTTATATCGCCGAGGACGAGGCCGCTGCCGCTGCGACGCCCGTGCAGCCCGAGCCTACGCCGGCGCCTGATTCGAATGACGACTCGCGTAACGATGCCAATGATGACAGGATGGATGCGCCCTCGACCGATGCTGACGGTGATGGCTCTGCTGGTGGCACTACCAACAACGGCTCTACCTCGAACGGCTCCGTTTCGAACGGCTCTGCTGCGGGCGATTCGTCTTCAAGCTCTGCCGGCAATACGGATGGCGCCGCTTCTGGTTCGACCGACGCTGATACCTCTAACTCATCCACCGGCTCGAGCGATTCGTCCGTTGGCGCCGGCTCTAACAACGGCTCCGGCTCTGACGCAACCCCTGATTCCGATGCTTCCAAGGATGACTCGAATAAGGCGCCGGACGCTCCCGCTGCTTCGCCTGACAAGAAGCCTTCTTTCTCCGTGCAGCTTGGTTCTACGCTGGGCTCTTCGCTGATGGCTGGCGTCAATAACGGCTCGACCCAGAACAAGGACAACTCTGATCAGGTTTCCACGGAAAAGACCGAAGCCGCAAAGGGCGACTCCAAGGACAAGGCTTCCGAGAAGACCGAATCCGATAAGGGTTCTAGCTCTGAGGAGAAGAGCGACAAGTCCGAACAGAAGAAGGACGAGGATAAGAAGTCTGAATCTGAGGAGAAGGACAAGAGCAAGGCCGAGGGCGAAAAGAAACAGTCCGAAGACGACGACAAGAGCGGTGCTGACAACCAGGTCCAAGAGCAAAATGACTCCAAAACTGTGACCACCACGAACACGACGACTACAACTACCAAGTCCTCGGGCGGCAACATGCCCAAGACGGGCGATCTGATTGTGATGGCGAGCCTTGCCAGCGCGAGCTTGGCCACACTGGGCGCTACGTCTATCGTAAGTGGTAAGCATAAGCTCGATCAGCAGAAGAAGGCTTCTGGGGAGGACGGCTCGGAGGAGTAATCTTCCAGATCGTTTTCTATAAGAGTTTGGGACGGGGTCCGGTGCGGCGGCATCGGGCCCCTTTTTTGTTGTGCAACGATTTGTTATGCCCCCTCGGGGGTCTGTTGCTACCGTTGCCCGAAACGTTTGCATGTCGATATTATTGCGCTCTACCAGCTCGCTACAATGGGCATCGTGCTGCGTTAGAAGGGGAGTTTACGGTGTCTGAACAGGTGAATTGTGGTTTTACTCATGCGTTTGGTGCACGGTTGCTCAATCATGCGGATAGCGCAGCTCTACCGGTTGATGCACACGATTTTTCCGATGCAATCAATCGGTGTTTACTCGTCGATAAGACTATGTTTATTGCCGATATATTGGACAGCGAAGCACCTGTTGCGCTTTGCTGTCGGCCCAAGGGTTTTGGCAAGAGCATGAATCTATCGATGCTCAAATGCTATTTGGAACGACCTGATGACCGGCGGCCGGATCGAAGCCCGTTCGTCGGCACCCAGATTTGGCAGGCGGACGGTGGTCGCTATCGTGATGAGTACGCGTGCTATCCGGTCATCACGCTCGACTTTACAGCTGCCGCTGCGAGGCGCGACGCCGATGCTGCGGCGGCTATTCGCAGCGCTGTCGCGAACGAGTGCGCCCGATTGCTGCCGCTGCTTGCCGCACCTGATCTGTCAAGACGTGAGGTCCGTCTTATCGAGAGGGCGGCGCGTGGGGTGGCCAGCGATAAGGAGATCGATGCGGCGCTTGGCGTGCTCATTAAACTGCTCCAGACAGCTTTCGATGAGCAGGTTGTTCTTCTGATAGACGACTACGACGCGGTATGTCCAAAGCGTTTGGACGCTAAGGACGACGGTAGCGTGGATTCTCTAGAGTCGCTCAGCCGAACGTTGTTTGACACCATTGCCGACGCTGGCGACTCGTTGCGATTGACGTGTCTGATGGGTGAGCACCCCGGTCCTGCCGAGCTTGCGTTGTCCCAGCGTGGGGTTTCCTATCGATCGGCGACGCCACTGTCGAGTTGGTGTGATCGATGGTTCGGTTTTTCGGACGACGAAGTCCAGGTGCTGTTGGATTGCATCGGTCGCAACGGCTGTCTGGATGACGCGCGTGAGTGGCTCGAGGGCTATCTGCTTGGTGGTTTTTATTGCTCGAGCCCGGAGCGTGTGGTGGACTACGCACATCGCGGTTGCGTCGCGCCTGTTCGGGCGGATCTGTATGGTTACGCCGACCGTCTGAGCGCATGCGTCGGCGACTGGAATCTCATTCGCCTGTCCACATTGTTCGATTTGGTTGAGCCGCATGGGTTTATTGAGGCGCCAGTGCATATGCATGCCGAGGAGGTCGATGCCGCCAAGCCCGAAGATATCTGGACTGCGCTGTATCTGTCTGGATTCCTTACGACGGATATGACGGGGCATTCGGAGGACGGCGCGTGCCTTCGTTCCCTGCGTCTGCCTAATAACGAAGTGCGTCAGGCGCTCCGTCTTGTAATTCTGGAATGGTTTGAGTGCGCCGTTGAGGAAGTTGGAGTTATCGACTCGTTCCATGACGGGTTGTGTCGAGGAGACGAGGACGCTGTAAAGCAGGCTTTGATCTGCGCTATCAGCGATCTGGGCATCGATGTGGGCCAATCAGATATGCCGACAGCCTATCATCTGGCGCTGCGGGGCCTCTGCTTTGGATTGCCGGGCTATGCCAATCCTGCTTCGAGGCGAAAGTGTGGCGCGGATCGCTGGGACATCCAGGTTTTTCCCACGGGCGCCGTGTTCGACATAGCCGACACGCTCGGCATGCTCGATGAACGACCGCTCATTTCGATTAACATGATGTACGACCCTGGCGTCGATGCCCTGGGCCTGGAACTGTTGGCGGTACAGGCGCTGCTCGACATAGAGCGCGACGGCATCGACGAAATCCGCACCCCACGCCCCGGTGTGGGTCGCATGCGCTGGGGGTTCGGTTTTGATGGGCAGCGCGTGTCCGTGGTGTGCCAGCGGTTATAGGGGATGGCGAAAGCCCTTTACTGATCCACGTCCTTCATGGGCGGCATGGGCTTCCAGTTGGGGTCCTTGACGATCTTGCGGGCGTCCTTCATGCCGCGGCGCAGCGCCGGAATGCCGGTCTTAAAGCACTTGTCAACGGCGGCCAGGCGAATGAATTCCTTGCAGAAGGTCGCGGCGTTGCCCAGACGGAACAGCACTGGGTGGTAGTCGCCGTAGATCTGCATGTAGCGTGCCAGATAACCGCGGTTGCGCATGATGTAGTAGCGGTTGGTGTCGCTCGTGGAGTTGAGTTGGCGCTTGCCGGCGATGTCCCAGTTGGAGACGGCGCGGGCGCGCTTGAGCACCACGTCGGCGACCACGGCGGCGGGGAAGTGCTGGCTGGCGACATAGCCGTAGCAGGCGTCGTCGCCATAGATGAAGAAGCGCGCGTCGGGCAGGCCGATCTTGTCGACAACGCGACGCGAGAACAGGCCGCCCTCAAAGCACAACTGGTTCATAGGACGATAGCCCTCGGGGCCCAAGTCCCACTTGGCGATGGGATTGGGGATACCAAGCGAAAGGATCAGCTGGTACTGCCAAAAGAACGCGCCACCGTCGAAGTCTAGGCGTGAGCCCTGGATGACGTCGTAGCGGTCGGTCCACTTGGCAAGGCGCTCGATGCCCTCGGGAATGACGAGCACGTCGTCGTCCATCACCCAGAACCACTGGACGCCTAGGTCGTAGGCGCATTTGGTGCCGGCGGAGAAGCCGCCCGCGCCGCCGCCGTTTTCGAGTTGCGGCGCGTAGATGACACGGTCGGTGCCACCCTTTGCATCGGGCTGCTCAGTGTCGATGCCCCACAGGTTGGCCAAGCGCTCGTTAAATGCGGTGCACATGACCTCGGTCTCGCGCGAATTCTCGTTATCGACGATCACGATGCGCCAAGGTGCGGCCGTGAGCTCGGTCATAGAGTCGAACAGGTTGGCCAAGAGCTCCTGGCGTTTGTACGTAACGACAACGATGGCGAGCTTGTCGATGGGGGCGGGGAGGGTTGAAGGCATGGGGCAATATATCCTTTCACGCGCGGCGCGCATGCGCTGCACGGAAGCTATCGAATACGTCCTTGGGACTGTCCTATTGTAAAGGCTCGGCGCACTTTGACGGCAAGCTTTGAATAAAACGCAGGAACCTGCCATGGGCCCGCCGCATGATGTGGGGCTGCTTTGCCCGCAAGAGGCTCCATAGATTATATAAACGCCCGCTGGCGAGCTGACCCTTTGATACCATGAAACGAAAGGTATTATCCTAAGGAGCACATTTGTCTACTAACGCCTCTGGCAGCCCTGTTCTGTCGCTGCTTATTCCCATTTACAATGTTCAGCGCTACCTGCGCGAGTGCCTCGATTCCGCCCTGGCGCAGACGCTTAAGGATATTGAGATTATCTGCATTAACGACGGGTCGACCGACAGCTCGCCGGCGATTATCCGCGAGTATATGGAGCGCGATGGGCGCGTCAAGATGATCGACAAGGCCAACAGCGGCTACGGCGACTCGATGAACCGCGGTCTGGAGATGGCGCGTGGCAAGTACGTTGGCATCTTGGAGTCCGATGACTTTATGGCGCCCGACGCGCTCGAAAAGCTTGTCTCGGCCGCCGATAGCAATAATGCCGACTTTGCGAAGGCGAACTTTGATTTCTACTGGTCTAAGCCCGAGGAGCGCCGTTCGCTGCACGAGATGTTTAGACCTCAGGATTGCGGCAAGCCGGTGCACCCGAGCTATACGACGCAGTTCTTTAAGCAAAAGCCGTCGATTTGGTCGGCCGTGTACCGTCGCGATTTTCTTGAGCGCAACGGCATTAAGTTCCTGCCGACTCCGGGGGCATCCTTTCAGGACACGTCATTCGCCTTTAAGGTGATCGCGTGCGCCGATAAGGCTGTTTACCTGCATGATGCCGTGTTGTCGTATCGCCAGGACAACGAGAATTCCTCGGTCAATTCTTCGGCTAAGGTCTTTTGCGTTAATTCCGAGTATGCCGAGATTGAGCGTTGGATTCGAGAGGATTATGCCCGTGACCACGCAGGTGATGACGTCGCGCGCATGCTCAAGTTCAATCAACTCATTAAGTACGATTCGTATATGTGGAACTACGTGCGCTTGGCGCCTAAGTTCTATAAGGAGTTCCTGGTTCAAATGGCCAAGGAGTTCCACGCGGCCTTGGACGCGGGGGAGTTTTCGCTTGACGACCTCAAGCCGTGGAAGCGCGCAAATCTCGCTGCCATTCTCAAAGATCCTGAGGGCTGGGTTGACGAGCATCCGAGTTTTGCGACGGATGGTGCCTTGGGGCGTGCTAAGTATTACGCCTCGGTTGGAGGCCCAGGCGTGGTTGCTGCCTTCCTCATCGAATCGCTGAGGGGGTAGGTCGACATGGGAGAGGCCTCGTGTCCTAAAGCTACCATTGTCATCCCCGTTTACAACTCTGCGCGCTCCATTCAGCGATGCCTCGATTCGCTGTTGGCCCAGTCCGAGCGCTCGATTCAGGTTGTTTGCGTCAACGACGGCTCGACTGATGATTCGTTGAACGTGTTGCGCCAGATTGCGCAGGCCGACGATCGCGTACTGGTGATTGATCAGGAAAACGCGGGCGTCTCGTGTGCTCGAAATGCCGGTATCGATGCCGCCGAGGGCGAGACCGTCTTTTTTGTTGACGCCGACGATTACATCGATGCGCAGACGGTCGAGCGCGTGCTGCATGTCATGGAGTCATCAGATGCCGAGGCCGCCGTTTTTGGCGGCGTCTGTGAACCTGCCGATGCTGCTCCCAAACGCGTCCAGCAACTCATGAGCCCCAAAGCTGGTACCTTCGGCGCCCGTGATCCCCAACTGCTGTTTCATTCGAATGCGCAGCCCTATGCCTGCCGTGCGTCTTTTTCGCGCGAGCTGCTCAATCGCGAAGGCATTCGCTTCGCCCCCGGTTTGGCTTTGGGCGAGGACGTCGTCTTCCAATTTGCGGCTTATGCGCTTGCCCGCAGGACCGTCGTCATGCCTGACAAGTTCTACCACTACGTGATGGAGAGCGAATCGGCGACGCACGAGTTCAACAGTGCCGAGGCGCGCGCCAAAAAGCTTGACGCCCACATGAAGATGCTCGAGGAGGTCTTGGAAGACTGGGCGGCCTATGGTCTTTTGGACCTGTGTCCCGGCGAGCTGATAACTTGGTTTTTGGACCTAATTGTGTTCGATCTGGCGCGCTTGGATGCCGATGACTTCCATCGCGTGGCGGCTCGCGTCAACGTGGACCTCACGACGTTTTTGGGAACGGAGTGGGCGGATATGCCTGCTAAGGGCGCCGTTCGCCGTGTTGCCCACAAGCTCGTTGTGGCGACCTCGGGCGTTTCGATGGCAGACGCCACGTTGTTCTATCTTTCGACCCGTGGTTTCAAGGCCTGCCTGGAGCGCTTTCTCTAGTTCCAAGCGCTGCCGCCCGCCGCAACTCGGCTGCTAAAATAACCCTGTTACACGCTACTCAACAGGAGGTTCTCTTGCAGAACTCTGATACCCCTAAAGTTTCGCTGCTTGTTCCCATCTGCAATGTCGAGCGCTATCTGCGCGAGTGCCTCGATTCCGCCGTGGCGCAGACGCTCAAGGACATTGAGATCATTTGCATCAACGATGGCTCTACCGATAGCTCGCCGGATATTATTCGCGAGTACATGGAGCGCGATGCGCGCGTTAAGATGATCGACAAGGCCAACAGCGGCTACGGCGACTCGATGAACCGCGGCCTGGAGATGGCGCGCGGCGAGTACGTGGGCATCCTTGAGTCCGACGACTTTATGTTTGAGGATTCGCTCCAAAAGCTGGTCGCCAAGGCCGATGTCGAGCATGCCGATGTGGTAAAGGGCGACTTTTACCTGTATTGGTCCACGCCCAGCGAGCGCCGTGAGCTGTTTGGGATCATCGACGAGCATATGACGGGCGCCGCGTATCGCCCCGTCGATCGCCCGGGCATCTTCTACCGCAAACCTTCCATTTGGTCGGCTATCTATCGACGCGAGTTCCTCAACGACAATCAGATTCGGTTCCTTCCCACGCCGGGTGCCTCGTATCAGGATGCGGGTTTTAACTTTAAGGTTTGGGCTTGCGCCGAGCGCGCCGCGTTTATTGCGGACCCCATTTTGTGCTATCGCCAGGATAACGAGAAGAGCTCCGTTAATTCGCCCAACAAGGTGTTTTGCGTATGCGACGAATATGCCGAGATGCAACGTTTTTTGGACGAGCGTCCCGAGCTCAAGGCTCAGCTTCTGGGCATTTTAATGCGCATGAAGGTCGATACGTACCGTTGGAATGATGAGCGCCTGGTCGATGAGTTGCGCGAGCAGTTTTGGGAGAAGGCCTCTCCCGAGCTCAAGGCCGATTGGGATACCGGTCGCTTTGACCTGTCGCTGTTCGATCCGCGTGGCGAGACCGACTTGCGCCTGATGGTCAAGTCGCCCCGCGCCTATATCGATTCGCGCTTTGACTTTAAGAAGCCGGGCAAGCTCAATACGTTTAAGCATTACTTTAAGATCGGCGGCCTGCCGCTGGTCTGGCGCGTGCTGACGTATCAGCGCGCTTATGGCGACAACCCGCACCCCGATGACGTTTCGGCCGCACAGTAGGAGCACTTGACTATGGCTACCCCTAAGATTTCCGTTGTCGTTCCCATCTATAACGTGGAGGAGTGCCTGGCCTGGTGCCTGGACTCCCTGCTTGCGCAGGACATGCCCGATTGGGAAGGCTTGCTGGTTGACGATGGCTCGCCGGACGGTTCGCGCGATATTGCGGCTGCCTATTGCGAAAAGGACGCGCGCTTTACGCTGGTCGATAAGGAGAACGGCGGCCTGTCGAGCGCGCGTAATGCAGGCATCGCTGCGTCCACGGCGCCTATCGTTGCGTTTTTGGATTCCGACGACCGCTTTACGCCCGATGCATGCCGCGTGATCGTCGATGCCTTTGAGCGCGAGGATTGCGACGCTTTGACCTTTGGTGCGAATCCGTATCCGCTGGAGGCGGGGTATCCGTGGCTTAACTATGTACTGAGCCCGCGCGATGCGTCGTTTAATGGCTATAGCTCGGACTTGCTATTTAAGGAAGCGTCTCGCCCCTTTGCATGGCGCACCGCCTGCAAACGTGAGTTTTTGTTGGGTAACGGGATCGTGTTCGATGAAACCGTTAAGTATGGCGAGGACCAGGTCTTCGATTTTGCCGTGTACGGTCGCTCGCGCAAGACTGCGCTTATTTCGAACAAGCTGTACGACTACCGTGTGGCGCGCAAGGGCTCGCTTATGGACACCATGCGCTATGACGACGAGACGCGCTTGCTGGAGCACGTGAAGATTTACTCCGCCGTGCTGGCTGACTGGCAGCGCGACGGTCTCGATGCCCAACATGCCGATGACCTGGCATATTTCCTGTGCGATCTGGTGCTGTACGATGCGCTCAGGTTGCTGGGTTCGGACTGTGGCAAGGTGTTTGCTGCCGTTGCCACGGTACTTGCCGGTTCTGCCGTGGGCAGCGATGCTGCGCTCGCACAATGCGCTCCTTCTGTTGCTGCTATGGTGCGCGCGGCGCTTGCCAGCAAGGCCCCCAATGCCCGTGCGTGCAAAAAGCTCATGTTCGATTACGACGTCTTGAGGTTTGGGCGCCTGGGTGCCTGCAAACGTATGGCAGCGAACGCCCTGGGAAAGCGAGAAGTGTAGATGAGTATCAAGCGTTTGGCACTTTGCCGCAGTCAGGGCCGTCTGTTTGTGCTGCTTCGTTTTGCCGGTCAGGATGTCGCCGCGCTTATTGAACGGGAGGGTTCTCAAGCGTTTGCCCATGCGACGACGAGCGGTTCTTGTGTGCCGTCGCTGGTGCTCCCGGTCGATCATGGCCGTGTGTTGGCGCTTTGCCCCTCCGTTTCCGATTACGAACGCGAGCTCGCCGTCTTGGTGCTTCCGTTTTTGGACGGCTCTACGATTGATGTTACATTTGCATCCGGTGACCAAAGGTTGGGCTCCATTCGCCTCGATAGCCGCGTGGTCAAGCTGGAATCCAAGATTAACTACAAAGCAAAGTCTGCGTTGTGCGCACTGATTCGCGATGCGCAGCGCGGCGAGCGCTGCGGTCGCTACGAGATCGATGCCATTCGCTATTTGCCGGCCGACGTCGGCGCGGTGTGGCGCTATGAGGTTACCTGGGCGGGAGACCCCCGGTGCGCACCTGAGCTCCAGATCTTCGATACGCATATGAATGTCATCTCTGCCACCGTGCATGTGTTTGAATCGCAGGTCGATGTGCCGCAGCGCAACGGTTGCCGTGTCAATAAAACGTATCTGAGCGTTGAGATGCCTCAGGATATACGGGATTTTGTCGCGATTGCGAGCGATCCCACAGAGCGGATCCAGAGCGGTTTTTGCGCCATGGATGGTCGCCTGTACAACGGCATGGTCGACGACAGCTGGAACCGTATGAAGGACGCGCGTGCAGACGACGCAGCTTATCGACGTTGGTTTGAGCAGCATCGCGCAAAGCCGGGCGATTTGGCGTGCCAACGTGTCGCTTCGGCGGCCTTTGCCTATAGGCCGCTCGTGAGCATTGTGGTGCCGTGCTACAAGACCGATCGGGTCTACCTGCGCGAGCTGCTGGACTCGGTGCTAGCCCAGAGCTATGACAACTGGGAACTGCTCCTTATGGATGCCTCGCCTGAATGGGATGCGGTGGCCGCCCTTGCGGCAGGTGCCAACGACGAGCGCATCCGTCGCATCGAGCTTCCCGGCAACGGTGGCATTGTGGTCAACACCAACGCAGGTATCGAGCAGGCGACTGGCGACTACATCGCGTTCTTGGACCATGACGACATTCTGGAACCGGACGCGTTATTCCGCTATGTTGCCGCGCTGAACAAGGCTGCCGAGGACGAGCGTCCCCAGGTCCTGTTCTGCGACGAGGACATGTTCCAGAAAACGGGGGAGTGGGGCCAGCCGGTCTTTAAGACGCGGCTCAACGTCGACCTGCTCTATAGCCATAACTGCGCGACGCATTTCCTGATGGTGGAGAAGGCGCTCATCGATCACATTGGTACGTCCCCAGAAGACGTCGCGGGCGCCCAGGATTACGACCTGACGCTTCGCTGCCTTGCGGCGGGCGCGCGGTTTGAGCATGTCGCGCACGTGCTGTATCACTGGCGCGTTCATCCGGGATCGACCGCCGATGGCTCTGCCGATAGCAAGCCGTATGCTATTGAAGCCGGGCGCCTTGCGCTCCAGCGCCACTTTAACGCGCTGGGCGTTCGCGGAACGGTCGAGGAGACCGAGACGCCGTTTGTCTACCGCATGCGCCATGCGCTGCCGGAGCTTGCGCCGCTGGTGAGCATTGTGATTCCGACCAAAGACCACGTTAAGACGCTCGACGCCTGCGTGATGTCGATCGCCCAGAAGGCCACGTATACCAACTACGAGATTGTCTTGGTGGAGAACAACAGCGAAGCCCCGGAGACGTTTGCGTATTACGAATCGCTGCCGGAGCGCGTAGCCGTTGCATCTGACGGTAAGGGCATCGCGCGCGTTGTGTACTGGCCGGGCGAGTTCAATTACTCCAAGATCATCAACTTTGGTGTTGAGCATGCCAAGGGCGATTACCTGCTGCTGCTCAACAACGATACCGAGGTCATAAGCCCCGACTTTATCGAAGAGATGATGGGCTATCTGCAGCGTCCCGATGCGGGCGTGGTGGGCGCCAAGCTCTACTTTGCCGATCATCTGGTGCAGCATGCCGGCATTTTGGTTGGCGTGCGTGGCGCACTTGCCCATGCCAACCAGGACTTCTCGGCAAGGCGTGAGGGCTACTATGAGCGCGCAGTTCGCCCGAGCAATTTTAGCGCCGTGACGGGTGCCTGCCAGATGGTGCGACGCGACGTATTTGAGCAGGTCAGGGGCTATAACGAGGAATTCGCCGTTGGCTTTAACGATGCAGACTTTTGCCTGCGCGTGTGGGAGGCCGGCTATCGAACCATCTTTACGCCCTATGCCGAGCTGTACCACTACGAGTTCACCTCGCGCGGCAGGGAAGAGGCCAACGAAGAAAAGCTGCGCCGCTGGAAGCGCGAACAGGCCCTGTTCATGCAGCGCTGGCCGGAGTTCTTCCTCGATGGCGACCCGTGGTTGGGGCCGAATCTTAGCAGCGAGAGCGAGTATTTCTCGATCTAGCGCGAAGTGATTCCGAGTTTGGGTAGCGATTCAGAAATCGTGTTGAGCTCATGTTGCTGTAGGTAGGCGGGATTGAGAGCTTCTTTTCTATAGGCTAGGTAGCTGTCTCTGGTCAGTTCCCTAAGCTGTTTAGTAAAGAACTGTTCCCAACTGAAGAACTTCTCGCAGTCGATGAAATCGGCAGGATGAAGGAGCATGTCTTGCGTTTCGACATCGTTGAAGAGTCCCGATCTCAGCACAAGCCATTCAAACGATTCCGGCAAAAAGAGCTCGATCTCCTTAAATCTCCTGAGCGAATAGACATAGGGCATCTCGGGCCCAAAAGCGGCCCCATCTGCAATTACGAGCAACTTTTGGGCTGGGGAGCTCAGAGCGGTTTCGTATATGTTTGATTTGCCACCGGCACTTACGCAGCGAATTCCGCTTTTGGCACACAGGACTTTAAAGAATTCATAGCCGGCGTTGCTGTCTTCGACGATGACTTCTTCTGGTAGATCTCCATCGTAGAGCTCGTCTCCGTAAATGCGGTATGTAGAAGTGTACGTGCGTGTGTAGACGGGATATTTTGTTGTGGCCCTGTTGGTGTTTTTGAGGCTGTAGATCTCATCAACGCTATAGGGGAGCTGGGGCAATTCGTCCCTGGCAACTATGACGTAGTAGTTAGAGCTGTGCCGAGCCGCATGTTGGAAGGCATGGCTCTTTACGAATTTTTGTGTATCGTCCACAAAACCAATACTGTTGTCGATGCGACTGAGTTGCGCTTCCCAATTAATGCCGCCGATGATTCGGCAGGGGGCTGCGCAATTAACGGTTATCCCGCTTTGGGCTCCTAGGTTTTCGTATGCACGAAGGCTGTCCAGCAGCGTGGTTTTGCCTGTGGCGCTTTTGCCTTGGATGATGGTCAGGTTTCGACGAATGGTGAGTTTGACTTGAACTTTATTGGTTCTTACGGTCAGCTGGTATTCCCCTCTCATGCTCGAGCCTCCCTCAGACATTTTGCCGAGATAAGGATAAGTTCATCCATGGTGTGAACAATCTGTCCGGTATTGGTGACGCGGACTGTAAAACGCCCTTTACCAAAATCCATCATGTGGTAGAGGTTAATGGTTATGTCATGTTTAGAAGCGATGCGCAAAATCCAGTAGGCGCAATTATCTCCGCAGGTAGAGGCGTTGTAGAGGTTTTCAGGCATAAAGAGCATCAGCAGAAGTGTTTTGGTGCCCGTTGATAATTTCTCGGGTGGAATAACTCCGAGCACCTTGGTGTCGATTGCGTTTGCGCCAAGAACCGCCCCATTGTCAATAGATTTGATGATACGCTGTGACAGGGGATCTTGCAGCCAAGAGGGAGAATAGCTGTAATCAAAGAATGTTGATGTGTCATAAATCACATCGTCTCTGTCGCCGTAGTGAATGCTGAGCATTGTTCCTTCATGGTTGCTTGTTGCGACTACTTTACCATGTTGGGGTCGATTTCCCTCAGGCCGTGGATAACGGGTCAATCAGCACACCTGTTAGAGCGAGCCGATGGCTTTTAAAGGTGTACAGACTTTCTATTCTGCGGTAATTGCCCGTCTCAATATGTTGGATGCAGCAGATCGAGAACAACGATATTCCGCGATAAACTTATACAAGACTATATAGGTTTATACAAACTTATATAAACCGATAAATCGCGATATAACTTACGATGGGAACATGGAATTACGATTTGACGCGAAACGACAGATTGAAACGTTTGAGGCTCTTAAGAAGTCTCTCGTACGGGGGTATTTCGGCAAATGTCGAGAATTGCCTTGTGATGTTGATTGTAAAGCTGTTGCAGGAGGTAGACATGGCAACACTTCGGACTTCTTGGCTAAATGAGCCCCTGCCGCCTCAGATTCTGGAAGACTCTAGTTGGATGCGTATAGTTCATTTTTTCCTGATTGAGTCTCCCTGCCCGGGTCAGAGTAACCGTAAGAATAACGACATTGATAAATGGGCGCCCGCCCCTTGGGTGGGGACTCGAAGCTTAAAGACTTCTCTAAATCAAGCCATATTTAGTCGCAGAGATGTTGATGTGATGCTTTCGGTAGGGAGCAAGAAAGAATTAGAGGGCGCCTGCAAAAAGCTAAACTTGGATGAGCTTTTTTACGAAAATGTTGATGATCAGCGTATGGTGTTTGTGAAAGTTAATTCAAAGGGTAATACGAGCAAATATATGAGTTTGTTTTATCACATAAGGAATGCTCTCGCGCATGGTCGTTTTGCATTTAAAACCGACTCATTAGAGCGTTTTGTGTTTATTTTTGAGGACGGAACCGTTGCATCCGATTGTAAGAAGTTTAATTTGACAGCGCGAGGCGTGATTAGGCTTAATTCTTTGATCCTGGCGATTGATACCATACAAAAGGGGCCTGGAAAAACGGTTGATATAGAAGAGAAAATCCTCGCAGCAATTAGTGAAGGCGTTAATACAAGGCGAAAAATAAAAGGCGAACTTGGTATTACGGACAAGGACTGGTGTATATATAGTCAAGTGCTTAAAAAAGAAGGAAAAATAGAATGCAGCCAGCAGAAATGGTCCATTTGCAGCGGGGAATAAACTGCCAATGGGTCGAACCCGTTGCCCCCTCCGCGGCCATCTCCCGGAGCGTCGCGTCTATAATCTCCTGTAGGTCATCTTGCCTCTCGTTCGCCTCAATGGCCCTCCTAACACCGGCGTGTCGGCACCACTGGAGTAGCGGCGGCGGGGAGGCACGGCGACCATTGTTCGGTGACCGGGATTGGTCAAAATCGTTTGACTATTAGTGGCTAGATCGCCCGGCGCTAATAGCGCATGCTAGCCTCCAGTCCTGACCATCCCGCAGTCCAACTTTCTATCCGTAGCCCCATCAGAGTCAAACTTCTCAGAGGGAGGTTATTCAGACACCGCAGGGGGCTATGTGCAGTTTGCCGTGCCGGACCTAGATATCTATTTGCGAGAGAATGCCGAGGAGATTCTCGAACGGTTTTAGGGCGAAGCATAATTAGGTTTTGATTTTACTTGGGGGCATTATGGCAAAAATGCGAGATTCACGTATCGAATTACTTCGCATTGTCCTTATGTGGACGGTAATGGCTCATCATTTTGTTGTTCATAACGCTGATTCTGTTTCAGTATTTCCTGGTTCGTTTACTAGATTTTTCTATAATATCTTTTTTTATCCAATTGGAAGAACTGCGGTCGGCTGTTTTGTTGCAATAACAATCTGGTTTGTTGCGGGGAAAGCTGGATACTCCATTAAACAAGCTGTCAAACAGATAGCTTCAATCGAGGGCACGGTTCTCTTTTATAGTATTGCGCTGGGTTTTTTCTTCATGCTTCGCGGCGATATTCAAGTAAGTCCAACCAATTTGATAGATATTTTTGCACCAATTCTTACTGGTTCTAGTTGGTGGTTTATAACCGTCTATGCTTGGCTTGTATTTTTGCTGCCCTTTTTAATTCCGGCTTTGCATGCGTTGGACCAAAAACTACATCTTTATCTATCAATCTTTCTGGTCTGCGCCTTTGGATTTCTGCGCTATGTGCCACTCTTTTGGATTCCCATCGACGGGCTACTAGTGGATTTTATTATAATTTGCGTTCTTGTTTGCTATATTCGCTGGTATGTAGATTTGTCAACAGTGAATATAAGGCTCTTGGTTGCTTACTGCATTGCTTCTTTTGCTGGAGTTGCAATCTCGTTTTATGGTCAATTCCATTTTGATGGTTTGCCGGGCTCGACCTTTGCGAATTTGTATAACGGCTTTTTTGGTTCACCGGCGTCTATTTTTTCGTTAGTTATAGCAATTTCGGTCTTGTTGATCGATTTCAAGATGCCGCATTTTTCCTCCCGTTTCGTTAACGCTATCGCAAAACTTTGTTTCGCTACTTACCTCATTTCTGACTATGGGCCCATTCAAAGTTGGCTTTGGAGCTCGCTGTTTCCCTTTACGCGTGTCGGCGTTGGATTGGGAATATTGCAGGTACTTCTTGTTCCAACAGTTGTGTTCGCGATCTGCTTAATGCTGGAAGGTCTCAGGAAGCTCTTGGCTGGTTTCTTCATGCGTCTTGTCGGGCCTTGCGATTTGTTTAATAAAGATTTGTCGTAGAACCAAGACTATTGACATTTTCTTCCGCATACGTGATTTGACGACGATCCCTCTATACAGGTGATGGAACGATTGGGATTTCGAACCAGCGTTCTCTGGTTGTAGCGGATTGGTCGACAACCATCTAGGAAAGCGCGTCGTGGGCACGCAAAGCCTGTTATAGGCATGGTAACGCCCACGGTTGTTGCAACTAAGACGAATATCACCGAGGCTGCTGTTAAGAAGCCGATCGAGCCGAAGACTGACGTGGTAACCGTTGCTAAGTTTTCTGAGACCGTCGATGATGACTCGGTTGGCATGCCTCTGGTGCTGGTGTTGTTGGAGGCGCTTTTAATTACTGTAGAGGCTTCGGTTTAAATCAAGGAATCGAACCGGTTTCCACATCAATAGAATGCGCTGACCGCATATGACGTATCGATATGGGCATGGTATTGCGTTTTTTAATTTGCGGCCACAAAGATGCCTTTTGCAAAGCGAAAGGGCTATCTTGCCCGCGCCGTGCGTCCGGGTAACTTTAGCGCCGTGACGGGCACCTGCCAGATGGTCCGACGCAACGTATTTGAGCGGGTCGGCGGCTATAACGAGGAATTCGCGGTTGGTTTTAACGGCGCAGACTTTTGCTTGCGCGTATGGGAGGCGAGCTACCGCACCATCTTTACGCCCTATGCCGAGCTGTATCACTACGAGTTCACCTCGCGCGGCAGGGAAGAGGCCAACGAAGAAAAGCTGCGCCGCTGGAAGCGCGAACAGGCCCTGTTCATCCAGCGCTGGGCGGAGTTCTTCCTCGATGGCGACTCCTGGCTCGGACCAAACCCATCTTCCGACAGTGAGTACTTCTCGCTTTAGAGAGGAGTGGTGCCAAGGTTCGGTATAAGGTGCTCAAGAGCTGTGGAGGCGTTGGGCTTTGCTACACTGCTGGTGTTTGATTCGTGGAGATCGCGTCTTGCTTTGCCAAAAGCAACTGGCGAGATTATTCTGACGATGAAGCCCCAGCCGCCTCTGATGCAAGCGAAACATTGGGGCATTTTGCTGTATTTCGCGGCCGTGAGCTTAGGCGAATTACGACGAATTGCCTGCTTCAGGAATTTTTCGTGTCACAGGTGCTTGCGTTGTTTGGGGCGCTGCTTATTGATTTAAAAGCTAAAGTTTAACGCTGCGTCAATGGAAGAACGAAATAAAGCCCGCTGAGTACGCCTGCTATCTTTTATAGGAGCAGTCTCCCATCTGCTTTTATAACAATTCTCTTTTATAACTGGACTTCCGATGCGGAAGAGATTGTAAGATAATGCAACATTAGTATCATTATTTGTGATGGGGGATACGATATGAAAAAGGCATTGCGTGCCTCAGCAGCGTTTTCTTTAGCTGCTCTCTTGACGATTTCGCCCTTGATGAGTCCTGTAGCCGCTGCTTATGCTGTGAATAGCGTACGATCAGTGAATATTACATCAGATGCGGCGTCCGCAGACGGTGGCGTAGCTTCACGTGACGAGGGCCCTGCCGACGGAGACATGACTGTCGAGCAGTCGTTGCCGGTGGATGTTGACGAGGCGGCTGATGAGGATTTCGGTGCAGATGCTTCTTTGGTTGAACCGCAAGCCGAATCGACTGATTCTTCCTTCCAATATATATATATTGGCTACCCGAACCTTATCAGTGGGGCTGACCAAGTCGTCGCGTTTGCAACTCCTAATGACAGCGATACCATCGCCTCCGCAACGCTAAACTATGTGAGCGCCAACGGAGTTCAGGGAGCTGTTAATGCTTCCGCGCAGGCTGTAAATTCTGCCGCATTTACATTTGGCTCGAAGCTAGATCTCAATACATACTTTCTTACTTCAATAACCTATGTTCTGCAGGGCGACGATGCTGAACATGAGATTGATCTCTCTGACAGGGATTATTCTTTTGCGGTTGTTGAGAGCTCTGCTAATTCCGAGGGCACTTCCGTTTACTATGCAGACGGCGAAGGCAATGCTGTTGAGGCTCAATCCATCAAACAGGCGTTGGAGTGTGCCGATTCACCGGACGGCATTTCTACTTATGCTGCGCGCTCGGCTCGAAAAAACGTACGGGTAATTGCCCTTGATGCTGGCCATGGCGGCACTGATCCCGGTGCGCATGGAAATGGAAAGAGTGAAGCGGATCTAACTTGGAAGATTGTTGCTGCTTGCAAGAATAAGCTTGAGGCGTATGGTTTTAAAGTCGTTCTTGCGCGCGAGCAAAGCGGGGGCTACTCCGGAAATGATTACCTTTATCGTGTCCAACGATGCGTGAGTCAAGGTGCGCAGGCCTTTGTTAGCTTCCATATTAATTCCGGTTCGCCTGTTGCCCATGGCGCTGAGGTATATGCCCCCACTGCCAATGAATATGATTACACGCAAGTTTCCGTCGAGCTCGCGAATAAAGTTATGAACAACCTCGCTTCTATGGGGCTCAGCTATCGCGGTGTATTCCAGATGGAAGTCGGAGATGAGTTCGCGGTCATCCGTTGTGCCCGCGAACAAGGTATTCCCGGCATCCTAATCGAGCATGGCTTTATTTCTAATGCGGGGGACGTGTTGAATTATTTTAGCGATGAGGGCTGTAGGCGTCTTGGCGAAGCCGATGCCGATGCGATCATTGCGCAATTTCCTAAGTCAACTTGGCTCGACTATTCTTCCGTATTCGATGCTAATTACTATTTGTCGCATTATCCCGACGTTGCCAAAGCTACGGCTGGAAATAGCGATTTAGCTCTAGACCATTTTATTAACTATGGCATGAGCGAAGGTAGGCGCGGCTCTGCCACTTTTGATGTACAGAGTTATTTTAATGAGTATCCAGATTTAAGAGCTGCCTTTGGCTTTGATTTAGTTAAGTACTATGAGCATTACGTTACGGCAGGAAAAGCAGAAGGAAGGCATGGGACCGGATGCTCAAAGATCGAGGGATACGCTACGACTATCAACGGTGTTGATTATTCATCCGTCTATGATCCCTCATTTTATCTATCGAATAACAAAGATATTCGCAACGCTTTTTCTAAACGAAGCCCCGCTGGCGTTGTAATGATTGACGATGCTGCCGTGCTGCGCCATTTCGTCAGCTGCGGCATGGCTGAGGGCCGGCGCGGGAGCGAGTCCTTCGACGTGCTGAGCTATTACAACAGATACCCCGACCTGCGTCGCACGTTCGGTGCCAACCTCACCGCTCTTTATGGCCATTACCTCAGCAGCGGTCGCGCTGAGGGGAGGATCGCGACTGGATGTGATTCCCTCGCGGGCGCTGTCGTTTCGCAGGGCGGTACCGATTATTCCCCCGTTTACGATTTCCACTTCTATACCTCCAACAACGGTGACGTCCTGAACGCCTTTACAGCCGTCAAGGGCGGTTTGAGGTTCGTTGACGATGCTGCCGTGCTGCGCCATTTCGTCAGCTGCGGCATGGCTGAGGGCCGGCGCGGGAGCGAGTCCTTCGACGTGCTGAGCTATTACAACAGATACCCCGACCTGCGTCGCACGTTCGGTGCCAACCTCACCGCTCTTTATGGCCATTACCTCAGCAGCGGTCGCGCTGAGGGGAGGATCGCGACTGGATGTGATTCCCTCGCGGGCGCTGTCGTTTCGCAGGGCGGTACCGATTATTCCCCCGTTTACGATTTCCACTTCTATACCTCCAACAACGGTGACGTCCTGAACGCCTTTACAGCCGTCAAGGGCGGTTTGAGGTTCGTTGACGATGCTGCCGTGCTGCGCCATTTCGTCAGCTGCGGCATGGCTGAGGGCCGGCGCGGGAGCGAGTCCTTCGACGTCTACGGCTATCGAAATCGTTATACGGACCTGAGGAAGGCTTTCGGGCTGAACCTGAAGAGCTATTACGTTCACTATTTAAATTGCGGCATTAAGGAGGGGCGTAATGGCGCAAGTATGACTGGATATGAAGGCCTTATTATGTCGCCCGCCTATTCAACCTATCTAGATGCTGCCAATCAGTTCACAAAGACTGTGGGTACTAAAGGATTCCCTTCAGCCGTGTATACGGATAGGGGAGCGTCGAACATTAGAGATTTCTGCAGAATTCTATATGAAGAGGCTCAGTCGGAAGGCGTCTCACCTGAGGTTTTATATGGACAGGTGATGAAAGAAACTGGGTATCTAAAGTTTGGCAATTTGGTTCAGCCTGATCAGTGTAATTTTGGAGGCCTTGGTGCCACGGGGGCTGGTAACCCAGGCTATAGCTTCGGATCTGTTCGTGAGGGACTGCGGGCGCAGGTCCAACATCTAAAGGCGTATGGTTCTACGAAGCCCTTGGTCAATCCGTGTATTGACGCTCGCTTTAAATATGTCAGTCGTGGTTGCGCTCCGAGAACCATTGATTTAAATGGTAAATGGGCTGTTCCTGGCGTTGGATATGGTGAAAGCATTGATGCAATCGCTAAAGAGGTAATTGGTTAGGCTATTTAATAAAATCTAAAACCGATTGGGTTAATTTGACTGATAATTTAAAGAAAAACATTACATGGAATACCGTTGGCTCTATTGCATACCTTGCTTGCCAGTGGTTAACGACAGTTGCTGTAGTTCGACTATCGTCGGATTTTACCTATGCTGGTGATTTATCTTTGGCAATGACAATCAGCAATCTATTTGTTCCGATCGGTTTATATAAGATTCGATCCTTTCAAGTATCCGATCTTTCATGTGAGTATTCTTCAGGGGAATACATTGGTTTTCGTTTAAGCACAATAGTGTTGGGATTTGTTTTCGTATTACCTTATGCATTCTTTACCTGTCAGCAGTCTTCCCTTCTCCCCGTGTACCTCTATTGCATATATAAGTCAATTGAAGTTATGGTTGATGTGTTCCATGGCATTGATCAAAAAGCGGGAAATATGTTTTATTGTGGCATGTCGATGCTACTGAGAGGTATTTTGTCTCTTCTGGTGTTTTGCGCCGGAATGTATATCTCACATTCTCTTGTATTGAGTATTGTTCTGATGATCGCGGTGTCTCTCCCCGTGATGATTGTTGATGCACTTTGGGCTTCTAATTTCGACACGATCGTTCCTTCTTTCAGGTTCAAGGCGATGTCTGAACTGTTTTATAAGTGTCTTCCCGCTACGGTTGGGGTTTTTTGTTGTGCTGCGGTTACATCCGTTTCGCGTCAAGAACTTGCTACCGTACTGGGTGCCTCAATGTTGGGTGTTTATTCCTCGGTGTGTTCTCCTGCGGCAATCGTTCAGGCGGGTGCTGCTAATGCCTATGCCCCTTTGCTCGGCGTTTTTGCGAGCGCTAGTGAGTCGGGGGATAATAAAACATTTAATGCTATGTTGATGAAGGTCGTTCTTGGTGCTCTAGTTTTGTCCATTGTTATTCTGTTCGCTTGTTTTATCTGCGGCGACTACTTGTTGGGACTAATTTTTGGTGACCAAATTCATCAGTACTCTTTTTTGCTATACGGTGCGGTTATTAGCTCGCTGCTTACGGCGTTTATCGGCTTCTTTTCCGACCTGACGATTGTTAAGAGAAAGATGGCTGGTAATCTTGTTGGTAATTTAGTTGCTTTAATCGTTGCCGTCCCCCTTTCTAGCTTATTGATTCGGCTATTTGGACCTAACGGAACGAGTGCCGCAATTTCGCTTGCTTATCTTGTCGGATGTGTCGCGATGCTTCCTTGCATTATTCGGAAATAGTGCATCAGAGATTCGTTAAATACTTAGATACAAAAGTGTTTGGCTGAGACTATATATCCACCCGTAATGACTTCTTCAACGCTAATTGGGGGAGTTATCAGTTTTAGCGCAGGTATAAAAGCTTTTTAATTCTAATTTATGTTCAGCAGTCGTCTTTTCGTTTAGGATAAGAAACGTATTAGTAGGTTAAGCATCGACTAAGGTTTTTAAGATTCATTTACCTTTAGTTTATTTAATTGGAGCTTGAAATGTGCGATAGCGTATTCAAGGACAAGTCCCTGATGATCACGGGCGGCACCGGCTCGTTCGGCAACACCGTGCTCAAGCACTTCATGAACACCGACCTGGCCGAGATCCGCATCTTCTCCCGCGACGAGAAGAAGCAGGACGACATGCGCCACCGCCTGCAGGAGAAGTCGCCCGAGCTCGCCTCCAAGGTGCGCTTCTTCATCGGCGACGTCCGCAACGCCCAGAGCGTGCGCGATGCCATGCACGGCGTGGACTACATCTTCCACGCCGCCGCCTTGAAGCAGGTGCCCTCCTGCGAGTTCTTCCCCATGGAGGCCGTGCGCACCAACGTCATCGGCACGGACAACGTGCTCCACGCCGCCATCGACGAGGGCGTGGACCGCGTCGTGTGCCTGTCCACCGACAAGGCGGCATACCCCATCAACGCCATGGGCAAGTCCAAGGCCATGATGGAGTCCATCATCTACGCCAACGCCCGCAACGGCGCCGGCCGCACCACCATCTGCTGCACCCGCTACGGCAACGTCATGTGCTCGCGCGGCTCGGTCATCCCGCTGTTCATCGACCGCATCCGCAAGGGCGAGCCGCTCACGGTCACCGACCCCAACATGACCCGCTTCCTCATGAACCTGGACGAGGCGGTCGACCTGGTGCAGTTCGCCTTCGAGCACGCCAACCCCGGCGACCTGTTCATCCAGAAGGCGCCGGCGTCGACCATCGGCGACCTCGCCGAGGCGGTCCAGGAGGTCTTCGGCCGCGTGGGCACCCAGGTGATCGGCACCCGCCACGGCGAGAAACTCTTCGAGACCCTCATGACCCGCGAGGAGCGCCTGCGCGCCGAGGACATGGGCGGCTACTACCGCGTGGCCTGCGACTCGCGCGACCTGAACTACGACAAGTTCGTCGTCGACGGCGAGGTGGAGACCCAGGCCGACGAGTCCTACACCTCCCACAACACCGAGAGGCTCGACGTGGAGGGCACCATCGCCAAGATCAAGACCGCCGAGTACGTGCAGCTTGCGCTCGAGGGCCGCGAGCACGAGGCGGTGCAGTAGGGTGCGCGTCCTCGTCACCGGCGCGAAGGGCTTCGTCGGGAAGAACCTCTGCTGCGCGCTGAAGAGCATCCGCGACGGCAAGGACCGCCGCGAGAAATACGCGGGCCTGCTCCCGCTCGAGGTCATGGAGTACGACGTCGACTCGACGCCCGGGGAGCTGGACGGCTACTGCTCACGAGCCGACTTCGTCTTCAACCTGGCCGGCGTCAACCGCCCCAAGGACCAGTCCGAGTTCATGGAGGGCAACTTCGGGTTCGCCTCCACGCTGCTGGACGCCCTCGAGCGACACGGCAACACGTGCCCCGTCATGCTCTCCAGCTCCGCGCAGGCGAGCCTCTCGGGCCGCTTCGAGGGCTCGGCCTACGGTGAGTCGAAGCTCGCTGGGGAGGGCCTGTTCCGGGAGTACTCGAAGCGCACGGGCGCCCCGGTGCTCATCTACCGCTTTCCCAACCTCTACGGCAAGTGGTGCCGCCCGCGCTACAACTCCGCCGTCGCGACCTTCTGCGACGCCATCGCCAACGGCCGCCCCTACACCGTGAACGACCCCAATGTCGAGCTCGAGCTCCTCTACATCGACGACCTGGTGGACGAGATGCTGGGCGCCCTGCTCGGAAACGAGCATCGCTGCGGCTACGAGGGGCTGGAGCGCGTCGAGGGCGACGGGTTCTGCTACGTCCCGGAAACTGACGTGAGGACCCTGGGCGAGATCGTCTACCTGCTGGGCAGCTTCCGCGACAGCCGCGAGACGCTTTCGGTGCCGGACCTTTCCGAGGGCTCCTTCTCCAAGAAACTCTGGAGCACGTTCCTTTCCTACTACGAGCCGGGCCGCTTCGCCTACGGCCTTAAGCCCAACATGGATGAACGAGGCTCGTTCACCGAGTTCCTGCGCACGCCGGAGCGCGGCCAGGTCTCCATCAACGTCTCGAAGCCCGGCATCACCAAGGGCAACCACTGGCACATGAGCAAGTGGGAGAGGTTCCTGGTGGTCTCCGGCACCGCCTCCATCAAGCTGAGGAAGGTGGGCGAGGATGCCGGCGGCAACCCGTTCCCCGTCGACGAGTACATCGTCTCGGGTTCGGACATGCGCGCCGTGGAGATGGTCCCCGGCTACACGCACTCCATCACCAACCTGTCCGGCACCGAGGACCTCGTGACGGTCATGTGGGCCAACGAGCCCTTCGACCCCGAGGACCCCGACACTTACTACGAGGAAGTCTAGAGGTTTTGACCAGATACGCTCATATTAATAGCGTTCCAAATGGATCCACTGGGCGCATTATGATGAAGGAGCATCTTGCTCTTATTGATCAGGGACACGAATCGCTTGCTTGCTGGGGCAGAAGAAGGCCTGCGAGCAGTGTCAGTGAATACTGTTTTGGGTCACCGGCTAATTTTATACTTGACGTTGGTCTTACTCTCCTTGACGGTAAGGCGGGCTTTCATTCGGTGAGGCAAACCGACGCGTTGATTCATCGTCTTGATGAGTTCGATCCTGACGTGGTTCACTTGCACAACCTCCATGGTTACTATTTGAATATTGATAAACTGTTTAAATGGTTGATTAGATCTGATTGTCGCGTTGTATGGACTTTGCACGACTGCTGGGCTTTTACCGGCCATTGCCCTTATTTCACCTATTCTTGCTGCAATCAATGGAAAACTGGATGTGGCGCCAAGAGGTGCCCTCAACTTATGGGATATCCTCCAACTATTAATTCTGCATCATGTAAATGGAGCTACGAGGCCAAACGTTCGATTTTCACTTCGCTGCCTTCCAATCGAATGACTATCATTACCCCTTCTAAATGGCTGGCTGGACTGGTTGCTTGTAGCTATTTATCAAAGTATCCGATTGAGGTTGTACACAATACGATTGATCTCAACGTTTTTAAGCCACGATCCAATAGTGAGGTTTTTAGCGTTAAGGAGAAATACGGCCTTGATTCGAGGAAAATTATTTTAGGGGTTGCCTCTCCATGGTCCAAGCGTAAGGGTCTTTCAGACTTTTTTTCCCTTGCGGATAAGCTTGACAAGTCCGAGTATTCTATTGTTTTGGTTGGACTGAGTGCTAAGCAGATGAGGCAACTACCTCCGGGGGTGGTTGGTATTCCGCGAACCGACTCTCAGATAGAGTTGGCCTCACTATATAGTTCTGCCTCCGTTTTATTCAATCCAACATACGAAGATAATTATCCTACGGTCAATCTTGAGGCTGAGGCTTGTGGGGTTCCGGTCGTTTGTTACGATGTCGGTGGATGCTCCGAGACCTTGCATAGGGACGATTCAAAACTTGTTGAATGTGGTGACGTGTTGTCCGCCTCATTATTGTTGGCTAAATACTAGACTCGGCTTTTAGGGAAAACTATGACTTCCAATATTTCTTTTAATAACGACGGCCGCCTAAAGCTGTTGATCATCGTGGGCACCCGCCCCGAGGTCATCCGCCTGTCCGAGGTCATCAAGAAGTGCCGCCGCCACTTCGACTGCCTGCTGGCGCACACCGGGCAGAACTACGACTACACGCTCAACGGCATCTTCTTCCGCGACTTGTCGTTGGAAGACCCCGACGTCTACCTGGACGCCGTGGGCGCCGACTTGGGCGAGACCGTGGGCAACATCATCGCCGCGAGCTATAAGCTCATGGTTGAGGTGAAGCCCGACGCGCTGCTGATCCTGGGCGACACCAACAGCTGCCTGTCGGCAATCGCGGCCAAGAGGCTCCACATCCCCATCTTCCACATGGAGGCGGGCAACCGCTGCAAGGACGAGTGCCTGCCCGAGGAGACCAACCGCCGCATCGTCGACGTTATCTCCGACGTCAACCTGGCCTACTCCGAGCACGCCCGCCGCTACCTCAAGGACACCGGCTGCGCCCCCGAGCGCACCTACGTCACGGGTTCGCCCATGGCGGAGGTCCTGCGCGCCAACCTGGAGAAGATCGAGGCGTCGGACATCCTCACCGAGCTAGGCCTGGAGCCCAAACGTTACATGCTGCTCTCCGCCCACCGCGAGGAGAACATCGACACCGAGGCGAATTTCACGAGCCTGTTCACCGCGATCAACGCCCTGGCCGAGAAGTACGACATGCCGATCCTGTACTCCTGCCACCCGCGCTCCCGCAAGCGCCTGGAGGCCACCGGCTTCAAGCTGGACCCGCGCGTGCGCATGCGCGAGCCCATGGGCTTCCATGACTACAACTGCTTGCAGATGAACGCCTTCGCCGTTGTCTCCGACTCCGGTACCCTGCCCGAGGAGTCCAGCTTCTTCGCGAGCGTCGGCTGCCCGTTCCCGGCGGTGTGCATCCGCACCTCCACCGAGCGCCCCGAGGCCCTGGACAAGGCGTGCTTCACGCTCGCCGGCATCTCCGAGAAGGGTCTTCTGCAGGCCGTCCACACTGCCGTCGAGCTCGATGCGGAGGGGTCGCTGCCCGAGGCGCCCGTTCCCGACTACGCCGACGAGACCGTGTCCACCAAGGTTGTCAAGATCATCCAGAGCTACACCGGCGTCGTGGACAAGATGGTGTGGAGGAAGAGCATTTAATGACTAGCTCATGCGCTGGTAAAAAAATACTTGTCGTAACGCAGCATTTTTATCCGGAGACTTTTCGAGTCAACGACATCGTCGAAGGCTTTATTGAAGACGGTGCAAGCGTTGATGTCCTTTGCGGTATTCCAAATTATCCTTCAGGTGAATGGGCTGAAGGATATGGTTATTGTGGCCATCGTTGCGATGATTACCATGGTGCGTCTGTCTTTCGGTCTGGTGAAATACGCCGAAAGGGTAATACTTCGGCCCGCATTTTCCTGAACTATATTAGCTGGCCGATTACTGCATCTTTCAAGGCGTTAAGGCTCAAAAACAATTACGACGTTGTATTTTGCTATAATACAAGTCCTATTTTGATGATAATTCCAGCAAGGTTTGCTGCATTGCGAAGTAAATGTCCTCTTGTCACCTATGTCTTGGATATTTGGCCTGAAAATTTGTACACCGTTTTAAATGTCCAAAATAGCTTTCTGAGAGCTTTTGCCAAATCGTTTTGCGACAAGCAGTATGCTGCCTGTAATAAGCTGATTGCCTTGAGTGACTCTTTGGCCGACAACTTATTTCATAGGATTAAACCTTTGAATCCGGATGTTTCGATAAGTGTAATACCTCAGCACTGTGAGGAGGTTTACGAACAAAAGAGTATTTCACAGGAGCTGAGATCGCAATTTGGAAGTCAGTGCGTTTTCCTTTTTGCCGGATCAATAACTCCCGCACAGGGTCTTGACACAGTTGTTGAGGCATTCTCGTATGCAATCAAAAATAGTTCTGTTGAGATGAAGCTGCTAATTCTTGGCGATGGCATGTCCAGAGCGGAATTGCAGAAGACCGTTGCAAATAAGGGACTAAGCGAGTCCATTTTGTTTATAGGGCGCGTAGATCCTGAAGTTGTGCCCACGTATTCAGATATTGCAACGGCAATGATTGCACCATTTGCTGACAATCCTGAGTTAGAGCTTACTATTCCGGCGAAAATTTCAAGTTGCATGGCGTCTTCGAAACCAATACTTGCTGTAATGCGCGGCGAAGGCGCCAATGCGGTTCGTTCTGCTAGGTGCGGATTCGTTTCCAATCCCTCAGATGCTAGCGCACTTGCTAGCAACATGGTGAAAATTGCTTCAATGAATAAAGACGCCATTGAAGCTTTGGGATCCAATGGCTTCAATTATTATCGTGAGCATTTCTCGAGATTGGTTTGTTTGGATAAAATTAAGCAAGTTCTATTTTCAATATAGGTCCGATGTGGATCGTTGGGGTTTTAATGGATGACATGTTGCGGGTGTTGGTAATCATTCCTGCCTATAATGAGCAAGCCAATATTGTTCAGACTGTTTCGTCGGTTGTTGAAGCTGGTTATGATTATGTTGTTGTAAATGATGGTTCAACCGATAAAACTCTATCTATCTGTCGTCAGCATGGATTTAATGTCCTCGACCTTCCGCAGAATTTAGGCATCGGTGGTGCCGTTCAGGCCGGTCATAAATATGCGCTCAGACATGGCTATGACATTGATGTCCAGGTTGATGGTGACGGTCAGCATGATCCTTCTTATATCGGGAATTTAATCGAGCCGATTATTGATGGTGCCGATTTAACCATCGGTTCCAGATTTGCCGTGCCCACGGAAGGCTTTCAGTCTACATTTTTAAGGAGAGTGGGTATCCGATGGCTTTCTGGTTGGTTGAGGTTATTTACCGGAAAGACGATTAAAGATCCTACTTCTGGATTTCGCGCGTGCGGAAAAAAGGCTATAGACCTGTTCTGTAGGGACTACCCAGACGATTACCCTGAGCCTGAATCTATTGCCGCAGCATTAAAAACTGGTCTTTCAGTGGTTGAGGTTCCCGTACTTATGCGCGAGAGACAGGGCGGAGTGTCATCAATTTCTGGCTTTTCTTCAATTTATTACATGATTAAAGTTTCGCTTGCAATTTCCATGGCCTGTTTTGTTTATAGAAAGGCGGCTCACTAATGAGTATGATAATTCGTGTGGGCGCTGGCGTAATTTTTAGTGGCCTTTTCTTTTATGTCGTCTCCTTAGTCGGCAAAGGAAAGCTACTTTTAAAGTACTCGTTACTATGGCTCTGCCTGTGCGTGGTGGCGCTATTAAGCGTTTGCTTTCCGGAGTTGATTTATCGAATCTCAGGCTGTATCGGGTTTATTAGTCCTTCGAATTTTGCGTTTCTCGTCGCCGTGGTACTTTTATTGATGATTTCTCTATCTCTCAGTATTGCGATCAGCAGACTCGTTACGGCTTGCAAGAACTTAACTCAACGTATTGCGATACTTGAAAATGAGAATGATGTTTTGCGGAATCAGCAGAGTTAATTAAAGACGGAGTTTAGATTAACTGTATGAACAACTATTTAGCAGCGGAAGCTCGAAACCATCGCGTTTGCGGCGGCTTGTATCGCCTTTACCATGTCGGTATTTTTGTCCTGCCGTTATCTTTTGCACTGATATATCTGTCTTTGTTTGTTAATTACATTGATGCTTTCTATGGCACGGTTGGCTTTACAATTGCCAACCCGATGCTTAATGACGGTAGGGCAGTTCTATTTGTTGCTGGATTGACTATTATATTTGTCATTTCTGTAATCAAATTGGTTGAGTATAAAAGCGAGTTTTTGTATAAATATCGATGGTTAATCGGTATGACTGTAGCGTTGCTTGCCGTTGCTTTTAAAATCAGCGGTTCATCGCTTGGCATGTGGAGCATTATGCTCCCTGAAAACGCTGATACTCCGTTTTGGGGTATACCGAGGTCCCTTCGAAGTGATGAGTTCTCAGTTGGAACCCTGTTTCAATTATCTCAATCCCATAATGGCTATGCTCCAATTTCGGAAATCCTGAGAGGAGATTTAACGGATGTCCGGATGGTTTATGGCGCTGCCTGCTGGAGCGTAATCACGTTATTTAGACCAGTGCTTTGGGGTTATTTGCTATTTGGTTTTGAATTCGGCCTAGCGTTTGCCTGGTCCGCGAAACTATGTCTAATGGTTCTTGTCTCTTTTGATTGTGCCTTTCTCATTATTAAGTCAAAGCCGCTCAGCTTTCTCTTTTCATGCTTGCTTTGTTTTTCGCCATTAATTCAATGGTGGGGCACGGGCGAGGTGATTCTTTATGGCCAAGCCCTTGTCTTGTTGTTGGATAGGGCGCTCTTTACTCAAAAAAGAAATATCAGGATTATTGCGCTAGCTGCTATAGCATGGCTATGTGGTTGTTACATAATGCTCATGTACCCTGCTTGGATGGTCCCATTTTTCTTCATTTTTGCCTTGATGGGTGTATTTAGAACAACAGAGTATTGTCAAACTTTAAAATCTAACAATCAACATTCAGTTCTTGCATGGTCACTAATTGATACTTTTGTTTTAGTATCCTGCCTGTTGATTTCAGCGGGACTAATATTCCTTTCCTTCTTCCAGTCCTCCGAAGCAATGACATCTGTTATGAATACCGTTTATCCTGGTGCGCGCTTTGAAACAGGTGGAAGCGGACTTCCTGAACTTTTTTCTTATGCAATTTCACTCTTTTACGCCTTTGATTCACCACTGGTTTCAAATGAATGCGAAATTGCAACCATTCTTTGCTTCTTCCCTCTTGGAACGCTTGCATCTCTGCTCTGTTTTATTAAAAGGCGGGATTGGCAGCTATTTTTGCTTACGGCACTTCAATTGTTTTTCCTGGCCTTTGCATTTATTGGTTTTCCGTCATTTCTATCTCGAATGACCTTAATGTATAACGTCCCCGTTCTGCGACTGTTGTTTCCTATTGGTTACCTGGAACTTCTCCTATTTTTGATTTCTGTCGAAAAGGCTAAAGAATCCCAAGGGAATAATAGCTCCATTGGTTATTTGTCAATTATCTTAATAATCGGTCTTATTCTGAGTTCAGCATTCCAGATTTTCATCCTTCTTTCTGCGAAATATCTTGTTGCAAGGATGCTGTATTTGTTGATGTTTATATTGTTCTGTCTTTTTTCGTGCCTTTCGTTTCGCTCCTATATTCTTGGTAAAAAATGTACCGGTTTATTTGTTGCTTTTGCGATTTGCTTCGGCGTAATTCCAGGGCTCTGTATCAATCCAGTTCAAATCGGTGCGGCTCCAATTACAGATACGAATTTAGAGGCTCTCGTTAATCAGTTTGTCGAAGAGAGTGATTATTCAGATAAATGGGTTGTCGATGGTTCTTGGACAGTTGCCAATCTTTGCGCTGCGTATGGAGCGCCTGTAATTAACTCTACCAATGCTTATCCTGATCTAGCGCGTTGGAATTCTATCGATGAAAATAACGAGAACGAGTGCGCATACAACAGGTATGCTCATGTCATTGCTAATGTATTCGCCCCGTCTACGTCATTTAATTCCACTCAGGATGATCTCTTCACAGTGAATTTGACTGAAGATGATTTGAGGCAGCTTAATGTGAAGTACGTTATGTCTAGTAGGGATTTGACGGAGTTTTCATCTGATAAATTACAAATTAGGCAATTAGGTTCAGCAAACGGGTTTGTTCTATATGAATTGACCTATTAGGAAGAAGGGGCTGCTGGTTAAACCGGCAGCCCCTTCTTCTTTTTTACGTGTTTATGATATAAGCATCATAGCGCTTTTAAATTTGATAATACAAATTCCCGCTGATGATGTTGCTGTTTATATACGGATCGCCTTTCACGTAATATTCTGGCCATAGGTAGTTGAGCAATGAGTATTCCCTATGGAACCTCATTTTCTTTTCGTCGCTGATTTCATAGCCTCGCGATAGCGACTCATAATGATACAGCTCGGTGTCGGGTGTATATACAACAAGATAGTTGTGACTTCTCACTTTGAGGCAATAGTCAACATCATTAAAAGCAACAGCCAGCTCTTCTCTAAAGCCACCGACTTCGTCGAATACAGCTCTCTTAGTCATGAGGCATGCTGCAGTTACTGCGCTTAGATCTTGCGTGCGGTCACATAGATTGAAGTAGCCCCAATTACCTCTGGGGTAGTCTTTTCCAAGGTGGCCGGCTCCAATTCCTCCGATACCGACGCCCGCATGTTGCAAAGTATTGTCGCTGTAGAAAAGTCTTGCGCCAACAATGCCAACTTCTTTTCGTGAACAAATGCCCAGCATGTTTTCAATCCAGTTTGGGGTTAGAACTTCTGTATCGTTGTTTAACAAGAGAAGGTAATCGCCCTTTGCTTTGCTAGCGCCAAAGTTCATCAGTTTTGAAAAATTGAATTCTGCACCCCAATATTCGATGCGGATCATATCGGGATAGCATTTTTCTAATTCAGAGTAGTACTCGAATGTTTCTGGGTTCTCGCTGTTGTTTTCAATGATGACGATTTCGTAGTTATCGTACGTTGAGCGTTCAATGATCGACTTAATGCACGTATCGAGAACAGAGGGATGGTCCTTTGTCGGAATAATGATTGATACAAGTGGATGACTATCTGGAACTGCATAGGTAACTTTATAAGTGAAGGGGTCGTTTCCACGGTAAACCTTTGCGGAAACATCAAGTCTGTCCAAATGGGCCTGTACGGCTTTGACGCCAGCATCCCATGCATATAGCTTTGAGTTCGGGTCACCTGCAGTTGAGTTTTCGGTCATTCTCCAGTGGTACAGAATTTTAGCCACGTGTACCACATTTCGTGCGTTTTCTATCGCCTTAAGCGTCAGGTCATGGTCTTGGGCTCCATCGTACTGCTCGTCGCCGTACTCCAGAGAATCGAATAGTGTCTTTCTGATTGCAAGAAAATGGCAAATATAATTAACGCTTCGTAGTAAATCGATGCTTAAATCTGGCTTAAAGAATGGGTCACCATAGCTGCCATTGGCAAACAGTTTGTCTTCGTCGCAGTAAATGAGATCAGTATTGTTTTCAGCATTAATTGCATGCGCATATTCATAAAGCGCCGCGGGCTCAAGAGTATCGTCGTGGTCCAAGAAGCAAATGAAATCTCCATTCGCTTCTTTTGTTCCGGCAAGAGTATTTTTGGAAATGCCGGAATTGCTCGCTAGCTCTATCACCTTAATGCGAGCGTCATTATTCTTAGCGGTTTCGATCATATCCACAAGCGCACTGTTATCTGGGCTTGCATTGACCAGCACAAGCTCCCAGTTCGCATAACTCTGTTTAAGAACTGATTCCACCATTTCCCTGAACAAATTATCGGGTGTGTTGAATAGGGGAACGACGATGCTAAACAAAGGCATTTTCTTGAAGGTAACCATCGATTGTTTTTCGAGCATCGCCGAGCTTGCCTTGTGTTGTTCGAGCCATTTTGGATATGCAGATGGATCAATCGAAATAGGTTGCATCTTCGATGTGGTTAAAATGCGCAGCCTTTCGAGCTCTTTGTTGTCCACAACAGCGAAGCTGTTAAAGCTCGGGTGATTGTCATCTTCGATTGTGAAGATTAGCCTATTTGTGCTATTTGGGATTCGGACCGAGTATTGAATCTCGCGCCGTTTTTTATTGGGGGCAAACCACAAGGGAATCGTAATGTCATCGGTGGTGATCGGCTCGATCTCAATTCGATTCATCGAAGTATCGAAGCAGCTGATGGCTATTTTGTTGTCGTTGCGCTGAGGAAGTTTTACTGAGCAGCGAAGAATGGCCTCATCTCCATCTTCGATAAACTCGTGAAAACGCATGCTTGCTACATCCAAGTCATGCTTATCGTCATAGTTCCTAATGGAATGGGACAAATCATTCTTAATTTTGTAGTTTAATCTTGACGCCCATTTTGCCGTGCCAAAGCTGATTTTAATGGCATCGTAGGCATATTGCGCATTCAAATCATTAATCTGAATATCGCAATCACCAGTTCCGAGGTCGGGAAGAACTATGACGTATTGATTGTTATTTGACTCGTATGGATAGATTGAGCTTGGTATTGTCGTTCCGTCGCTCTTTGCTGCTGTCACCTGAATATTTGATGCATCTGTCTCAACATTCTTTAGAAGAACGTACACCTTCCCGCTTCCGCGGCAAATGCAATCCATGTTAATTTTCATTTCAATTTACCTTTCCGTTGCACTGAAGATGTCTGTGCTATTTCACTTTGATCTAGGGTTTATTCTTACATTGAATTAGCCCAGTACGGGTAGCCTCTCTATTCTTTCTTGGTATCGGATGCGCGCTGCTGTAATTCGACGTTCATGCCATGTGGCCGTAGTCGAATTGCTTTGCTCGTCTAGCGGATGAATGTTTTCATACCCAATTGGATGCATATACTCTTTAGGATTCGCTATATACATTTGCGTTGCTTCGAGATTTCCACTGCACTTACTTCTTAAATCGGGATTTCCATTCAGAAGAGAGCCAATAGAAAAATGAGGATGCGCAACTCGATGTTCGTTAATGCCGATTGCAATGAAATGTTCCAGCGCTCCATGGGGGTCGTCTTTATATCTATCGAATAGATCCTCGTAATGATTTACATAAAAGGAATAATCAAATACAGATGAATAGTCTGCTCCGTTAAATATTGCATTCGTAGAGCAAGCGCACGTAAGTTGCGGTCTCCTTTGAGGCCACGCGCTTTGATCGATCGTGAGGGCCTCTTTATTTATTGGGTTAAAGATGCGGCATTCATAGCATCTTATGTCTTCCTTTTTAAGGAAGACATTGAATAGTCGTTCTGAGATAAAGCCAGGCATCCTTTGTTGATAGCTATCGCGACCACTTATATAGTCAATTCGCTTATCAAGTTGTTTTTCAATTTTGAAAAGCCACTTACAATATCTGTCCATCAGTTCCTTTTTACAAATAAACATATTGCATGGCGAAAAAGAGCACTCCTCACAAATTGCTTCATCAAAAGCATCCAAGTAGCCAGGGCATTTCGTCCTGATGATTTCCCTTGCCTGTAGCAGATCTGTCGAAGAGTGGATCATTCTATACTGCTCAGCAACAGTGATTAAGTTGCACCCGATTGAGCTTGTGCAGGGTTCTTTGGCTGCAACAATGCAGTCATGCTTGGTAAGAATGTTCTCAATTTCATAGTCTCTGAGCATCTGCTTCGAGTCGTTGGGGGACTCAAATGCCCTTCGATAATGCGTGAGCCCAACTATCGACTCAGGAGAATTCTTCCATATCCAATAGAGGCCGGTAAGCTCACAGTAGTGCTTGTTTTTCTGGGAAATATTATCGCCTTGATCGTCGTACAGCCATCCAGCTTGTCGATTTTTCGTTGGAATGGAGCTTGCCCCGACGAAGAGCGGCTGGTAAGGCGCCTGTGCATCAATGTCAAAGTGCTTATGGGCTGCGATGTAAATCTTCACTGTTCCTGACGCTCTTTCCGTGCCGAGGCAATTAGATGCCCTGTTCAATGGGTATCGCTCATATATTTTTAATTGATATGACCGATAGAGTTTATTATATAAGTCGTAACAAAATGAGTTATATGACACGGAGGACTACATGAAAGGCATCATCCTCGCCGGCGGGTCCGGCACGCGCCTGTACCCGCTCACGCTCGTGACCTCCAAGCAGCTGCTGCCGGTCTACGACAAGCCCATGATCTACTACCCGCTGTCCACCCTCATGCTGGCTGGCATCCGGGACATCCTGGTCATCTCCACGCCGACGGACCTGCCCAACTTCGAGCGCCTGCTCGGGGACGGCTCGCGCTACGGCGTGAACCTGTCCTACGCCGAGCAGCCGAGCCCGGACGGCCTGGCGCAGGCCTTCACCATCGGCGAGGACTTCATTGATGGCGAGCCGTGCGCGCTCGTGCTCGGCGACAACATCTTCTACGGCAACGGCCTCAGCCGCCACCTGACGTGCGCCGTCCAGAACGCCGAGTCGGGCCGCGCCACGGTCTTCGGCTACCACGTGGACGACCCCGAGCGCTTCGGCGTCGTGGAGTTCGACGGCGAGGGGAGGGCCGTCTCCATCGAGGAGAAGCCCGCCGAGCCCAAGAGCTCCTACGCCGTCACCGGCCTGTACTTCTACCCGGGCGACGTGTCCTCCCGCGCCGCCGAGGTGAAGCCCTCCGCACGCGGCGAGCTGGAGATCACCACGCTCAACCAGATGTATCTGGAGGAGGGGACGCTCTCCGTGGTGACCCTCGGCCGCGGCTACGCGTGGCTGGACACCGGCACCATGGAGAGCCTGCACGAGGCCGCGGAGTTCGTCCGCGCCGTGGAGCACTCCCAGGACCTGCCGGTCTCGGTCCCCGAGGAGATCGCCTGGGAGAACGGCTGGATCACGACCGCCGAGCTGGAGGAGGCGGCCAAGGCCTACGGCAAGTCGGTCTACGGCCAGCACCTGAAGAAGGTCGCCGCCGGCGAGATCGTCAACAGCCCGCGCGAGTACTAATTGCCTGGTGGAAGGGGATGAGAGATGAACGACATTCTTGAGCGTGATGGCCTTTCAGTCGACCTTCTCTCATCCCTTTCGTACTGGGGAGGCGAGTTGGCTGATGCGTTATCTGGTTGCTAAGTGGTTTTCTGAGCAAGGTTCGTTGGTAATGGCCGTTAAGCCGGGCCAGGAGCTTGTCGAGATGATGCGAAGGATAGAGGATCGTTTCGGCATCTCTGACCTTCAGCTCATTAACATCAGTCGTCCTTCCGCATATGGCGAGTATGAACCATTTGAGTTTGTCCATTCTGAGGAACAGCTTGTAAAGCGCCTTGAGCAGCAAGCGAAGTAAGAAGCTGCGTTAGAATTTCATGATAATCGGGCAATTCGAATATGTGTTCGTATTTTCGGTTATAATCTAAGTAGATATTTTTAAGAGAAGGAGGGCATATGGCTACTTCAAGTTTAAAAACACCGATTAGGATGCTCTCTCCTCAGGGCGTAAAGGCGTTGTGCGACGCATATGATGAAGGCGTAACCAAGGATTTGAAGTTCAAGCCATCGCCTTCGGATCCGTCTTTGACGCCAGACATGAAGAAGGCCATCGATTCTTTGTTTAAATCGATGGGCTTCTAGAAATGGCGCTTGTATCGTATTCTTTACTCCAATTACTTAATGCGCGAGGAGAGGACGAGGTTTCGGACGTTCTCTCCTCTTTTCGCTGTGAACGTAACAAGGATATAGAGGATTTTGTTCGTTATAACGCGTTTGATTTTAACCTGAGGGGTATCTGTGCCTCTTATCTTGTATTTGATACAGATGCGGCCGCTTTAGTTGGCTTTTATGCCCTTGCTCTAAAGATTGCCTCCATTCCTGAGAATGTCGTTTCAAAAACAGCTCACAAGAAGTTGGCTTCTTTTGGTGAACTTAGACCAGAAACTGGTTGTTTTGATTTGCCTTGTGTTCTGTTGGCGCAATTTGGGAAAAGCGATTCAGGTATAGGTCGCGTAACCGGTGAAGAACTCATGGCTTTCGTTGAAAAGTCTATTTCTGACATACAGCGTCTTGTTGGCGGAAGGTTTGTGTTTCTGGACTCTGTCAATGAGCCTGGTCTTATTGAGTTCTATAGTCGCATGGGATACAGAGAGTTTGGCATAAGAAACAAACCTGCAGGAGAAGATTCTGATTCTGCTGAAGGCTCATATGTTCAAATGTTTAAGTACTTACATCTCTAGTAGGCGAAAAAAGGAGATTCATGTCTGAGATTTTTGAACCTAAGAACATCATCGTCACGGGCGGCTGCGGCTTCATCGGCAGCAACTTCGTGCACTACGTGGTCAACAACCACCCGGGCGTCCACGTCACCGTCCTGGACAAGCTGACCTACGCCGGCAACCCCGAGAACATCGCGGGCCTGCCCGCAGACCGCGTCGAGCTCGTCGTGGGCGACATCTGCGACGCCGGGCTGCTGGACAGGATCGTCCCGGGCCACGACGCCATCGTGCACTACGCCGCCGAGTCCCATAACGACAACTCCATCGCCGACCCCGAGCCCTTCCTGCGCACCAACGTCGAGGGAACCTTCCGCCTGCTGGAGGCCGTCCGCAAATACGGCGTCCGCTACCACCACGTCTCCACCGACGAGGTCTACGGCGACCTCGCGCTCGACGACCCGGCGAAGTTCACCGAGGAGACGCCGTATCACCCGAGCAGCCCGTACTCGAGCACCAAGGCGTCCTCCGACATGCTGGTCCGCGCCTGGACCCGCACCTACGGCCTGCGCACGACCATCTCCAACTGCTCCAACAACTACGGACCCTACCAGCACGTGGAGAAGTTCATCCCGCGCCAGATCACGAACATCATCGACGGCGTGCGCCCCAAGCTCTACGGCCGCGGCGAGAACGTCCGCGACTGGATCCACACCGAGGACCACTCCAGCGCCGTCTGGGACATCGTCACGAAGGGCCGCATGGGGGAGACCTACCTCATCGGCGCCGACGGCGAGAAGAACAACATCACGGTCCTGCGCATGATCCTCGAGGCGATGGGCCGCGACCCCGAGGACTTCGACTGGGTCGCCGACCGCCCCGGCCACGACCGCCGCTACGCCATCGACTCGACCAAGCTCCAGCGCGAGCTGGGCTGGAGGCCGGCGCACACCGACTTCGCCGAGGGGCTCAAGCAGACGATCGACTGGTACGTCGCCAACGAGTTCTGGTGGCGCCCGGCCAAGGAGGCCACCGAGGCACGCTACCGCGCCCAGGGGCAGTAGGCCGGACCCCGGCGAACCGCACCGCGGGGCGCCCCCGGTTACCCAACCTCTTCGATAGGAGCTTTTCCCACATGGCAGACATCGCATTCGAGAAGGACCTCTCCGTCGCCGAGACCGGCATCGAGGGCCTGAAGGTCGTCGACCTCGCCGTCCACGGCGACTCGCGCGGCTGGTTCAAGGAGAACTGGCAGCGCGCCAAGATGACCGCCCTGGGCATCCCGGACCTCAGGGTCGTCCAGAACAACATCTCCTACAACGACAGCCGCGGCGTCACCCGCGGCATCCACGCCGAGCCCTGGGACAAGTTCATCTCGGTGGCCCGAGGCTCGGTCTTCGGCGCCTGGGTCGACCTGCGCGAGGGCAGCGCCACCTACGGGAAGGTGTTCACCTGCACGCTCGACCCGAGTAAGGCCATCTACGTCCCGCGCGGCGTGGGCAACTCCTTCCAGGCCCTGGAGGACGGCACCGCCTACACCTACCTGGTGGACGCCCACTGGTCCCTCGAGCTGAAGAGGACCTACACCTTCGTGAACCTCGCCGACCCCGAGCTCGCCATCGAGTGGCCGATCCCGCTGACCGAGGCCACCGTCTCCGAGGCCGACCTCAACCACCCGATGCTCGCCGACGTCGTCCCGATGGCTCCCAGGCGCACCCTCGTCACCGGCTGCAACGGCCAGCTGGGCCGCGCGGTCCGAAAGCTGGCGGAGGAGCGCGGCGTCGCCAAGGACTTCGACTTCTGCGACATCGACACCTTCGACATGTCCGACCCCGACGCCTACGCGCAGTACGACTGGTCGCTCTACGGCACCGTGATCAACTGCGGCGCCTACACCGCGGTGGACAGGGCCGAGACCCCCGAGGGTCGCGCCATCGCCTGGAAGGCCAACGCGACCGGCCCCGCCCTGCTCGCCCGCACCTGCTCTGAGCACGGCATCACCTTGGTCCACGTGTCCTCCGACTACGTCTTCGACGGTACCGTGGAGGTGCACGCGGAGGACGAGCCGTTCAGCCCGCTGTCCGTCTACGGCCAGACCAAGGCCGCAGGCGACATCGCCGTGGCAGGGTGCCCCCGCCACTACATCATGCGCTCCAGCTGGGTCATCGGCGAGGGGCACAACTTCGTTAAGACCATGAAGGGCCTGTCCGACCGCGTAACCGACCCGGACGACAAGCTCGAGCAGGTCACCGTCGTGGACGATCAGCTGGGCCGCCTGACCTTCACGCGCGACATGGCCGAGGCCATCTTCCACGTGCTGGGCACGCACGCGCCCTACGGCACCTACGACTGCACCGGCTCCGGTGCCGTGAAGAGCTGGGCGGACATCGCCCGCGCCGTCTTCGAGGCCGCCAACGGCAACGGCGAGAGGGTCGTGCCGGTTTCGACCGCCGACTACTACGCGAACGCCGCCGGTCCCGTCGCCCCGCGCCCGGTCCACTCGGCGCTCGACCTGTCCAAGCTCGAGGCTGCAGGCTTCCACATGCTCGACTGGGAGGAAGAGCTGGGGGAGTACCTCAAGACGCTCTAGCCGTTATTAACTTTTCGAGAGAAAAAGCCGCCGCTTGTTAACGGCGGCTTTTCTTATGCCTGGCGTATAGACCCGCTGCAACAAGGGCGGCGGCGGTCGCCAGACTCACTGCAAGCCCCGCAAGGGCGCCCGGAGTCTTGTAGGTCATCACGATCTTATTCGCGCCTTTCTGCATGTTCAGGGACGACAAGCCCTTATCGGCGGCGGGCGTTAGTTCTGCGGCGGTTCCGTTTACCGTTACGTTCCAGCCCTCATCGTACGGAACGCTCAACAGCAGGTTGCCGTCATCCTTGGCGGTATACTCGCCTTCGATCCTTCCGTCCTCAAAAACCGTCGGAACAAATTCGCTCATCTTAAGCTCGTTAATAATCTGCTCGAAAACGTCCAGATTGAGGGCGTAAAAGACCGGCTCATTGTCTTGGGGCATGTCTGTATAGCCCTCTGCGACTCCGATTGACACCGTATGCTGGCTCGGGGAGTCCGATGCATCCGCAATCTGGCGGATATTATTGTCGAATCTCCAAGCCTCGTTTCCGATCGTTCGCTGGTCGATGGTAAGGGTGACGGGCCAATAACTGCCGGCGGTCGCATCTTTGTTGATGTAGAGATACCCGATGGAACCCGACGGCACGGTGGCGTTCCACTGCCTTAAGTTCTCGTCATCCTCCGTGTTTTTGGCCTCGATTTTGGTATAGAGCATTACCTCGCGGCCCAGGATTTTGCTGTAGAGGTCGTTTTGCTTTTCGAAGGGGTTCTCGCCCTTCAACGTGCAGTTTTGAATGTCATTGGATGTCATGACACCAACGCTGAGCGCATAGGGGTTCTCGTACACCGCACTTGCTGTATCGGCTATTTCAGTCATTGCCGCGTATCCCGAAGGCGCGTGCTCGGCGATGGCGTACTTGACTCCCAACAGGGCATCAACGGCAAGAATGGGCTCGGCATAACGGGTCGAGAATTCGCCGACGCTGCTGTATCCAAGGGAGTTGAGCAGTGCGATGGCCTGCGGATTGTTGGCAGACGAATACGAAGACAACTGGTTGTACCCAAGCGCCAAGCCTTCGTTGAGGGCGGCGCTGTCGACGCGTGTGGTTGTGCGGTCAATGCGATAGAACGACGCCGAAGTCTGGTCTTGAATGGTCGTGATAGTGTCGGTTGCGGTGGCGACATAGGCGCTGTTGGCTTTTTCGGAATAGCCTGTGTACAGCTGGTTCCACATAACATGGGCGTTGGCAAACAACTCAATGGCGGTTAGTGCCAGGAGGGGCATGATGACGACGGGGTGATAGGCTTGACGCAATTTGGGCTGGTTTTTGAGCGCCTGCAGCGCGTGTCCTGCGGCCCACAGCGCAAAGAAGCTCAGCAAAAAAGCCGTGCGCGAGTAGAAGCCGTTGGGAACGCGCATGCCGCACCAGATGTACTCGAGCGGGCTCAAAACGGAGCTTGCGACCAGGATTATCGTGACGACGAGTGTTGCGATGCGCGTCTTGATCGAAACCGTGCGGTTAACCAGCAGGCTCACCGCAAGCAGCATCATGACGATGCCGCAATAGAACTGCGGTGTGCTTTCGTTGCTTACCCACATGCAGGGAAGAAAGCCCCTGATGAGCGACTTGAGGCTGGTTTTAAGTAGGGGGCCGAGTGCTAGAACGGGACCGCCCTTGGACATGGCAAGGATGGTCGGCAAAAAGGTCCAGGCGGACAGAAGCAGTCCGAGCGCGATAGCTCCGGCGAATCGCAGGGCCCGATCGAGCATGAGCTTCCAGCTAAAACCTTCTTCTGCAACATAATCGACAAATTCGACCAATACGAAGATGCAGAGGAACAGGATGCTGATGTAGGCCGTATACCAGCAGAACATGACATTGAGCGCCGTTGCGATGACGAGGCGGATCATGCGCTGCTTGCGGATGAGCTCGTAGCATCCGTAGGCGCAGATGGGCAGCAGGATGAGGCAATCGATCCAGAGTGGGTTGCGCAGGTTGCTGATGGTCCAGCTGCAAAACGTGAACGAGAGGGATAGCAAGAATGCGGCGGGCTTGGAAAGGTCAAAGCGCTTTTGCACATACCAAGCGCTGCTGATGTGGATGCAGCCAAGCTTGAGCGCGGTTATGGCAAATACGAAGAGCGTCAGCTTGTCTGCGGGAAACAGCACGCAGAGCAGGTTGAAGGGGCTGGCGAGGTAGTAGCTATAGAGCCCCCATGTGTTCATACCGAGGCCCTGTGAGAAGGAATAGCGAAGGTTTGCCTCGCCTAAAAGGACGCGGCGAAACCACGCGAAGAAGTCGATGTATTGGTATTTGAGATCGTTGGTGAGAAACGAGTTGTCGCCAAAGGGGTAGACATGCCCCGCCACCGCAAGCGCAACAAAGACCGCGACGGAAAACGCAAAGCAGGCAGCGTAGAATACTGCATTCTTAAGCGTGCATTTATTGGGCCGTGTCATCAGATTCCTCGTTGGACTCTCGGATGATATAGATGGGGCGGCGCTTGGTTTCCAAGTAGGCTTTTGCCAAGTACTCGCCAATGATTCCCAGGCACAGGAGCTGCATGCCGCCAAACAGCGTAATGAGGCAGGCAAGGGAGGGCCATCCGCCTACGGGATCGCCCCAAACAAGCGTTTTGACCAGGATGACGATAAATCCCATGATGGCGATGAGGCAGAAGACGATACCCGTGAGGGCGGCGAGGGAGAGTGGCGCCGTGGAAAACGCGACGATGCCGTCGATGGAATAGAGGAGTAGCGACCAAAAGCTCCATTTGGTCTCACCGGCCACGCGGTTGACGTTTACGTAGGGGAGCCATTTGGTCTTGAAGCCGACCCAGCCGTAGATGCCCTTGGAGAATCGATTGTATTCGCCCATGGAGATGATGGCGTTGACCATAGGTCGCTTCATGAGCCTAAAATCGCGTGCTCCGTCGACGATGTCGGCCTTGGAAATGCGGTTGATGATCTTGTAGAACATACGGGCGCAGAACGACCTGATGGGAGGCTCGCCTTCGCGGGTGGTCCTGCGTGTGGCGACGTTATCGTAGTCTTCGGTTTGCAAGATCTCGTACATCTGCGGCAGGAGCGAGGGCGGGTCCTGCATGTCGGCATCCATGGTGGCGACATAGTCGCCCTTTGCGTGCTGGAGTCCGGCGAGTAGTGCCGCCTCCTTGCCAAAGTTGCGCGAGAAAGAGTGCCAGCGGATGGCGTATGGATGCGCCGCCGTAGCTTCTGCCTTCATGACGGCGAGCGTTTTGCCTGCCGAGCCATCGTCGATGAGGACGGCTTCAAAGGAGATGCCGGGGTCTTGCCGGGTCATGATGCGAACGACGCCATCGAGCTCTTTGAGAAAGATCGGAAGTGATTCCTGCTCGTTGTAACACGGCACGACGATGGAGATGAGCGGCATGGTGGTTTACCTCTCGCTTGGCTTGGAAGTAGGGTGGCCGGGCTGGTCGTCGTAGGCGTACTTGCTATATACGTTGACCTCCCACTGCTTTTTTTCGACCTTTGCTACAGAATCCAGGATGAATCCGGTTGCAAGGCTCAGGCCGCACAGGAACATAAACGACGCGGCGAGCATGGCGGTGGGGAAGCGCGGAACGAGGCCGGTCTGGAAATACTCGACAACGATGGGCATGCCCAGGGCGAGGCCGATCACCGCAAACAGAAGCGCGACGAGGCTGAAGAACTTCAGCGGGCGGTAGTCCTTGAACAGCGTGCCGATCATCGCGACGACTTTAATGCCGTCGCTCACGGTATTGAGCTTGGATTCGGAGCCTTCCGGACGGTCGCGGTACTCGATGGGCACATCTTTGATGCGCCAGCGGTGGTCGACGGCGTGGATCGAGAGCTCGGTTTCGATCTGGAAGCCCTCGGAAAGCACAGGGAAGGTTTTAACGAACGGGCGGCTCATGGCGCGGTAGCCGGTCATGACATCATCGAAGCTGTAGCCATAGATCCACTTGATCATGGCGCGGACCAGATTGTTGCCAAAGCCGTGGAAAGCACGCTTGTTTTCCTCGGCGTAGGTGCCGTTGGAAAGGCGGTCGCCTACGGTCATATCGGCCGCGCCGTTGAGGATAGGCTCGCAGAGGGCCTTGGCCGCCTCGGCGGGGTAGGTGTCGTCGCCGTCGACCATCAGGTAGCAATCGGCGTCGATATCGCGAAACATCTGGCGGCACACGTTGCCCTTTCCCTGACGGGGCTCAAAGCGGACCGTGGCGCCGTGCTCGGTGGCGATGCGTGAGGTATCGTCCGACGAGTTGTTGTCATAGACATAGACCGTCGCTTGCGGAAGCTCGCGGTGAAAGTCGTCGATGACTTTGCCGATCGTGAGGGCTTCGTTGTAGCAGGGGATGATGACGGCGATGGATTCAGAATTCACTCAATGCTCCTTATACATTCAATTCTTGAAAGTATAGCCGTTTGGGCTTGGCATCCTAAGATATGGGTTAGTTCTCCAGTTTTGTTGCGCGAATCGTTTGCATGGCCGTCGGGTCTATACTGTTCGTTTGTCAACGATTACGAGTAAAGGAGTTGCATCCGTGTCGGATCAGACAAAGCAACAAGAAACTCGCAGTCTGCCTGCGACGTTTGCTAAGAACGAATTTGAGAAGGACGCGTTTATCCTTCGTCAGCTGGTTACCAAGGATTTTAAGATCAAGTATCGCCGTAGCGTTCTGGGCGTCGCATGGTCGGTTCTCAACCCGCTGCTGATGATGATCGTCATGGCCATCGTGTTCTCGACGATTTTTGGCCAGGGCCGCAATGGATCAATGACGCCCGAGATGTACCCGCTGTACTTGATCGTGGGTAACGTTACCTTTGCCGTCATGTCCGAGTCCACGAACCAGGCCCTAACGTCGATCGTGGGTGCTGCCCCTCTGCTCAAGAAGGTTAAGGTGCACCGCTGGGTCTTCCCGGTGCAGAAAGTGCTTTTCTCGCTGGTGAACTTTGCCTTCTCGCTGGTCGCCGTCGCCATCGTCATGCTGTGGTTCCGCGTTATGCCTTCTTGGCACCTGATTCTGCTGCCGGTTTGCCTGCTGCTGCTTATGTGCTTCTGCATGGGCCTGGGCATGATGCTCTCTGCTCTTACGGTCTTTTTCCGCGACGTTATGCATCTGTGGAGCGTAGTCATTACGGCGTGGACTTATATTACGCCCATCTTCTGGACGACTGACTATATTGCGCAAATGCCGCATCTCGTGCGTATCTTGATGTATGCGAACCCCATGTACAACTACCTGCAGTTTATGCGCGATATCTTTCTGTTCCAAACTACGCCCTCGCTTATGACGTTTGGTATGTGCGCTGCTTGGGCGGTTCTTGCGCTTGTTATTGGCTATACCGTGTTCCATAAGTCCGAGCGCAAGTTCATCCTCTACATCTAAGGAGTGCTGTGATGACTGAATCTGTTGTTGATTACAGCGAGCAGCCTCTGGCTGTCGAGGTCGACGACGTCACCATGATCTTTAACATGGCGTCCGAGTCGCTGACCAACCTCAAGGAGTACTTCATCAAGCTTGCCAAGCACGAGTTGTTCTTTGAGGAGTTTAGGGCGCTTAAGCATATTTCGTTTGATATTCATCGTGGCGAGGTCGTGGGTCTGGTTGGCACCAATGGCTCCGGCAAGTCTACGATGCTCAAGATTATCGCTGGCGTGCTTGAGCCAAGCGAGGGCAGCGTTAAGGTGCACGGTAACATCGCGCCGCTGATTGAGCTTGGTGCCGGCTTTGATCCCGAGCTGACCGCCCGCGAGAACATCTATCTGAACGGCGCCCTGCTCGGCTATACCAAGGAGTTCATCGACGTCAACTTTGACGGCATTATCGAGTTCGCTGAGCTTCAGAACTTTGTCGACATGCCGCTTAAGAACTTCTCCTCGGGCATGGTTGCGCGTATTGCCTTTGCAATCGCGACGATTACCGAGCCCGATATTCTGATCGTTGACGAGACGCTGTCCGTCGGTGATGTGTTCTTCCAGCAGAAGTGCGAGGCCCGCATCCAGCACTTTATCCAGAGCGGCGACGTGACGGTTCTGTTCGTTTCGCACTCCATGGAGCAGGTTGAACGCATCTGCCAGCGTGCCGTTTGGATTGAGAAGGGTGACCTTCGCATGGACGGCCCGGTCGATGAGGTCTGCAAGGCGTACCGCGAGCAGTTCAACTAGGTTATAATTACTTGCGCCTGACAGGCTTGCGCTTGCTTGGGCGTGCGGTTATATGCTCCATTAGCTCAGTTGGATAGAGCAGGGGACTTCTAATCCCAAGGTCGACGGTTCGAATCCGCCATGGAGCACCATCGTTTATTAAGCCCGGACCGCTTGGAGGTCTGGGCTTTTTTCATCTTGTGTGCTGTGGTTTTGAAGGGTTCGCAATGGGAAGCAAAAGGCTCGACTGGATCGATATTGCAAAGGGGATCGCAATTATTCTGGTCATTGTGGGGCACACCGTCCCAAATCCCTCTCCCTTGCGGCACGCGATCTTCTCGTTTCACATGCCGGTGTTCTTTATTCTTGCCGGGTATACGTTTAGGCCGAAGCCGTGGCGCGAGCTGCTGAGTGGTTCGGTGTCGCGCCTGCTGGTGCCGTATGTGGTTCTTGCACTGGCGTGGCAGGTGCCGACGTTCTTGATGAGCGGCGCTCCTTTGACGAGCGGTACGCTGGTTGCGGGGCTTAAGACGCTTGTGTTTGCCTCGGGCGTTGATGTGCCTGGGCTTGGCGTTACCGCCGTTGGCATGGCATGGTTTTTGGCGGCGCTGTTTACGTCGCGCCTACTGTTTAATGTACTTGTGCGGCTGTTTGATCGCTGCGGGATTGGGGTAGTTTGGCAGGGTGTTGTCTGTGCCGCGATTGCCTTTTGCGGATTGAGCGTGTCTCGCTTAATGGGTGTTTACCTGCCGCTCGATTTGGATCTGAGCTGCTATATTGTGCTGCTGATGTGGGTTGGCTATACGGCGCGCCAAAGGGGGCTGGAGCCGAGCGTGAGCAAGCCCCTGCTGTTTATTGGAGCCGGTGTCGCTTGGCTTGTCCTTGGCGCGCTGAGTGGGCTTGAGCTTTCGAGCCGCCGCGTGGATGGGTTTGTGGTTGCGACAGTTGCCGCTCTTGCCGGCAGCTACTGCGTGTGCTGGGTTTCCATGGCGCTGGAGAAGTTGAAAGACGTGCCGGTTGTGGGATCCTTTGAGCGATCGCTCGTGTTCTGCGGACAGGCCAGTCTTGCCATCTTTGCAATCCACGCGGTCGATTGGTTTATTCCTTGGCAGACGATGCCGCTGCTTATGACGCTGCCGGCATCGTGGCTCTTCGCGTCAATCGTACGCTGTGCCTGCGATATTGGATTGGCATTCGTGATTAAGAAGGCGTAATTAAAAGCGGGGAGGACCAAGTTGGTCCTCCCCGCTGTCATTTATTCGGTAGTGTTGCAGGCTTACTTTTCGAGATGCTTTTCCAGCAGCTCCAACGCGTGGGCGTAGCCTTGGAGGCCTTCGCCGGTGATGGTGGCGAAGCAGGCCAGGCGGGCGTAGCTTACCTGGCGGAAGTCCTCGCGGGTCTCGACGGCGCTTATGTGTACCTCGACGGCAGGGATGGCGACGGCCTTGAGGGCGTCCAGGATCGCCACGCTCGTGTGCGTGTAAGCCGCCGGGTTGATGACGATGCCGTCGGCCTTGCCGTAGGCCTCCTGGATCTTGTCGACGATGCTGCCCTCGTGGTTGGACTGGAAGACCTCGACGTCATCGAAGCCCTGTGCAGCGCCCGCTTCCTGGCAAATCTGCACTAAGCGGTCGTAGTTGTCGCTGCCATAGATGCCCGGCTCGCGAATGCCGAGCATGTTGAGGTTGGGACCGTTGATGACGAGTGCTTTCATGGTTGCTTCCTTTGCAGTCGAGAAACCACCACAAAGGTGCCCGTCCCCTTTGCGGTGGTTTTGATTAGAGAGCGGATGGGAGGGTGTCGAGGAGGGCTTGGGCGGTGTTGGCGGCGCAGTCGCGTGAGTCGATGATGTAGTCGGCCCAAGCGCGGTAGCGCGGCATGCGCTGCTCGGCCAGCTTGTCGATGCCATCGCGGGCGGTGATGGGGCGACCCTTGTGGGCGAGTTCGCCGAGCTTACGGTTGAGCATCACGATCTGGCTGTTCTGGTGCAGTAGCGGGTAGTTCTCGTCGCGCGTGACCACGCCGCCGCCCGTGGAAAGCACCAGGCCGCTGCGCTTGGAGATGCCGGCCAGCGCCGCCGTCTCCTGCTCGCGGAAGGCCGCCTCGCCGCGCTCGACGATAAAGTCGGCGCAGGGCATGTCCAGGCGCTCCTCGAGGGCGCGGTCCAAGTCGATGTGCTCTCGCCCCGTGAGCAGGGCAATCTGCTCGCCCACGCGGGTCTTGCCCGAGCCCGGCATACCGATCAGCGCGATGTTCTGTTCGCGGCGTGACAGGCGCTCCGTTACGTCCAGAATGCGCTCACGCGGAGTGACCTGGCCGGTGTAGCGCTCAACGGCTTGCGCCGCCTGGGCCACGAGCATGAGCAGGCCGCCGATGCAGGGGATGCCGCGGCGCTCGGCCTCGAGCATCAGGCCCGTGCGTGCAGGGTTGTAGACAATGTCGATGACGCCCTCGAGCGCATCGAGCCCCTCGAGCGTGCAGGGGGCATCGGGACAATGGGGGAACATGCCGGCGGGCGTGCAGTTGACGAGCAGTGCGGCGTCGGACTGCTGCGCGATGTTGTCGTAGTTGACTTCGCTCGTGCGGCCCACGGGCACGACGATGGCGCCCAGGTCGCCGAGCACCATGCTGGCAGTGGTGCCGGCGCCACCGGTGGCACCGAGCACGAGGGCCTTCTTGCCGGCGACCTCAACGCCCAGCTCCTCGACTAGGCACTGAAAGCCGAAGTAGTCGGTGTTGTCGCCGCGCAGGCGGCCGTCGGGCAGGCGCGTGATGGTGTTGACGTTTCCCATACGCTCGGCGAGTGGACTCAGCTCGTCCAGGTATTCCATGACGGCGCGCTTGTAGGGGATGGTCACGTTGGTGCCCTCCCACTCGTCGTCCGTCATAAAGGCCGCGAGCTCCTCGGGCTCGCGCTCAAAACGCACGTACTCAAGCCCCGCCAGCTCCTTGTAGATGGTCGGGGTGTAGCTGTGGCCCAGCACGCGGCCCAGCACGCCGTAGGGGCGGTTTGCGGCGACATCGGTCATCTAGAGCACCTCCGTGTAGCTGCCAAAGTAGGTGAAGCTCTCGCACACGTCGTCGATGGAATCGAGCAGGTCATCGAGGGCCCTGCTGCCAAAGGGGCAGTCCAGGTCAAAGTAGAACATAAACTCAAAGTCGCGGCCGGGGATGGGGCGGCTCTCGAGCTTGATGAGGTTGATATTGAGCGCGTAGAAGCGCTCGAGTACGCGATAGAGGGCGCCCGGCTCGTTAGCCGTGGTAATCATGAGCGAGGTGCGGTTGGCGCCGGGGTAGACGCGCGGCTCGCGGCTGATGACGACAAAGCGCGTGTAGTTGTTGTCCGAGTCCTGGATGTTGGGCTCCAGTACCTCCAGGCCGTAGAGTGCCGCGCAGCTGCGCGATGCGATGGCGGCAACATCGGTGCGCTCGGAGCTGGCGACCATCTCGGCCGACATGGCCGTGTTGGGGTACTTGGTGGCGTGCAGGTCGTGCGCCTCGATAAAGCCGGCGCATTGGGCAATGGCCTGGCCGTGGCTGTAGACCTCGTGCACGTCCGCAAGCTTGGTGCCGGGCTTGACGAGCAGGTTGTGGTCGATCTTGAGACGCAGCGAGCGCACGATGTGGAAGTCGAATTGGGCGAGCAGGTCGTAGACGGCGTTGACTGAGCCGGCGGTGGAGTTCTCGATGGGCAGCACGCCAAACTCGCAGAAGCCGTCGCGCACGGCGCGCATGACGCCCTCGAAGGTCTCGAAAAACGCGATGTCGGGCACGTCGAAGAGTTTGCACGCGGCTATCTGGCTATAGGCACCTTCCACACCCTGGCAGGCAACGGTGGCCGTTTGAGGGAAGGGCGTGTCGGAGGCTGCAGCCGTGGCGTGGGCCTTTTGCGAGACGGTAATGCCCTTGAGTTCGTTGATGTAGCGCTGCTGCTCGGCCTTGCTCATGCTCATGAGGAGACGGAACAGGGTGATGGTCTGCGCCTCGTAGCGCTCGGGCGCGCGGCTGGCGAGGTTGTTGAGCTTGGAGCGCTCACGGGCGGGGTCGAAGACGGCCTTGCCCATCTCGATTTTTAACTTGGCGACCTCGGTGGCAATGTCCATGCGCTCGACAAAGCTGTTGAGGAGCGTGGTGTCGATGCCATCGATGGCCTGGCGGATGTCAGCAAGGTCCATGGAGACCCCTTTCACGTGTCGGGGGATGTTGAGGGGTGGGTAGTTAGCGCTGGGCGGCGTCCTCGAGGAGTGCGTCCCAGATGGCGAGGGCGGCTGCTGCTTCGGCTACGGGGACGGCTCGGGGAACGATGCAGGGGTCGTGGCGGCCGTGGACCGAGAGCTCGGCATTTTCCATAGCGTCCATGTCCACCGTCTGCTGCTCGCGGCCAATCGAGGGCGTCGGCTTTACGGCCATGCGCCACATGACGGGCGCGCCGGTCGAAATACCGCCCAGGATGCCGCCGGCGTTGTTGGACTCGACCTCGATCTCGCCGGTCTCGGCATCGATGCGATACGGATCATTGTTCTCGCTGCCGCGCATGGCGGCCACGGCAAAGCCCATGCCAAACTCCACGCCCTTTACGGCGGGAATGCCAAACGCGATCTGCGCGATGCGGTTCTCGATGCCGTCGAACATGGGGTCGCCGATGCCCGCGGGAAGCCCGTAAATGCCGCACTCCACGATGCCGCCGATGCTGTCGAGTTCGTTGCGCGCGGCTAGGATTTCCTCGCGCATGCGGCCGGCTGCGGCGGCGTCAATGCACGGCAGATCGTTCGTAAGGATCGCCTTGCGGTCGGCCTCGCGATAGACCATATCGTCCATGGGCAGATCGGAGATGCCGCCGATCTGCGCGACGTGCGCCATCACGTTAATGCCGCGGGCCTCGAGTGCCTGCAGCGCAATGCCGCCGGCGATGCATAAGGGTGCCGTTAGGCGGCCGGAGAAATGCCCGCCACCGGCGACATCGTGCATGTTGTGATACTTCACGCGCGCAGGGAAGTCTGCATGTCCCGGACGGGGCTTGCGGCGCAGCTCGGAGTAGTCCTTGGAGCGCGTGTTGGTGTTCTCGATAATCGCCGCGACGGGCGCGCCGGTGGTGTGTCCGTCGACCACACCGGCAATGATATGCGCGGTATCGGCCTCGCGGCGCTTGGTCGAGGTCTCGTCGCGGCCGGGGGCGCGACGGTCGAGGAAGGCCTGCAGCTGCTCCTGGTCCACGGCGATACCTGCCGGAATGCCATCGAGCGAGCAGCCGATGGCGGGGGAGTGCGACTGGCCGAAGATGCTTAAGTGCAAGACGTTGCCAAAGGTCGAGGACATGCTATTCCTCCTCGAGTGTGACCTTGCCGCCCAGCAGGCGGTAGTGGTCGAAGAAATCGGGATAGGACTTGTTGACGGCCTCGGCGCCGTGGATCACGACCTCGCCAGTGGCGCGGCTCGCAGCGATGGCAGCCATCATAGCAATGCGGTGGTCGTTGTGCGAATCGACTTCGCCGCCGGTAAAGGCGTCGACACCCTTGATGATGAGGTCGTCGCCGGCAATTCGTACCTGCGCGCCCAGTGCGGTGAGCTCGCGGGTGGTGGTGGCCAAGCGATCGGATTCCTTGATGCGCAGGCGGGCGCAATCGCGAATGAACGTGCGGCCTTGCGCCAGCGATGCCACGGCCGAGATTACGGGCACCAAGTCGGGGATGTCGTGGGCGCTCATCTCAAAGCCGGCGAGCTTGTCGGACTGCACAGTGGCGGCGTTGGTGGAGCGCACAATGCGGGCGCCAAAGCGCGAAAGCGCGGCAAGCACGTTGCGGTCGCCCTGTGCGGAGCTCAGCGACACGCCCTCGACGGTGATGGGGTCGTTGCCGATGGCACCGGCGCACAGCCAAAAGGCGGCGTTGGACCAGTCGCCCTCGACGGCTACGCTGCCGGGCGTGCGGTACGAGCCACTGTTTACGCGGAAGTTCGTGACCTCGGGCTGGCCGTCCTTGGCCGGAATACGCTCGACGTTGACCTCGACGCCAAAGGCCTTCATGGCCTGGATCGTCAGGTTGATGTAGGGGCGGCTCTCGATGAGGCCGGTTACCTGCACGCAGGAGGGCTGGGCCAAAAGCGGGGCCGCCAGCAGCAGGCCGGAGATATACTGCGAGCTCACGTTGCCCGGAAGCACAAAGGTGCCCGGGCGCATGCGTCCGCTCGTCTTGAGCGGAAAACCGCCCAGACCCTGCAGGTCGCAGCCGGCGGCGATGATCTCGTCCGAGAGCGGGGAGAGTGGGCGGGCGCCCAAGCGTCCCTGACCCACAAAAGTTGCTTCTGCGCCCAGAGCGCAGGCGACAGGCAGCATAAAGCGCAGCGTGGAGCCGCTTTCACCGCAGTCAAGCGTGCTGCCGGCAAGGGCCTTGAGCAGGCCAAACTCAACACTCTTCATGGTGGGGTGGACCTGGAAGCCGTCCTCGACGGTCTCGATGCGAGCACCCAGGGCCGTAAGGCAACGCACCGTGGCCTCGATGTCGGCGCAGGTGGTATTGCAGGTGACGTGTGTCTCGCCGTTGGCAAGCGCAGCGCAGATGATCAGGCGATGCGCCATCGACTTGGACGCGATGGCGGGAACGGTGCCCTTGAGCGGGGACGGGGTGATGCGGGCTAGCATGCGGATGCGTCTCCCTTCTGGCCGAGGCCTTCGGCAATGAGTTCGTGGAAAGTGGAAAGCGGTGTGCGGTCGATGCTGCAGCGGCCAATGCCGTGCGGAATCACCAGGTCGATGGTGTCGCCCGCGCGCTTCTTGTCGTGGAGCGCCTCGGCAAAGACGGTATCGGCATCTAGGTCGCAGCGGGTCTTGAGGCCATGGCGGGCGCAGAGCTCCTCAATACGACCGGGCAGTGCAGCATCGCAAGCGCCGTGCAGGGCCGCGGCGCGCGTGATGATGCCCATGCCGATCGACACGCAGTTGCCGTGTCCGAGTTCAAAGTGCTCGCAGGCCTCGACGGCGTGTCCGGCGCTGTGTCCAAAGTTGAGGAGCTTACGCTGGTTGGTTTCGCGCTCGTCGGCGACGACCACGGCGCGCTTGATGTCGATATTGCGGGCGATGATGAGCGCTACGCGGGCCACATCGCGGTTGAGCAGCTCCAGCGTGAGCGGGGTCTTCTCCAGCTCGGCGAAAAGCTCCGGGTCGGCGATCATGGCGTGCTTGACGACCTCGCCGCAGCCGTCGGCGAACTGCTCGGGCGTGAGGGTGGCCAGGCACCCCACGTCGGCAATAACCACGCTCGGCTGCCAAAAGGCGCCGGCCAGGTTCTTGCCGGCAGCCAGGTCGATGGCCGTCTTGCCGCCCACCGACGAATCCACCATGGCGAGCAGGCTCGTCGGGATCTGCACAAACTTGCAGCCGCGCATGTAGGTGGCGGCCACAAAGCCCGCCACGTCGCCCACGACGCCGCCGCCGAGTGCCACGATCACGTCGGAGCGCGAAAGCTCGTGCTCGGCCACAAACTCCAAAATGGCAACGTAGGTCTCGGCGCGCTTATGGGTCTCGCCGGCCTCGAAGGTGCAGATGCTCACCTCGTAGCCTGACGCCTCCAGGCTCCGCTTAACGGGCATCTGGTAGAGCGGGCCCACGTTGGTGTCCGTAACGATGACGGCCTTGGTGCCGCCGGCAGTGGCGCGCACGAGCGGTCCCGCCTGCTCCAGCAAAAACGTGCCAACATGCACCTGGTAGGGGCGTGCGGTGTCGATATCGATGGTAATCGCCATAAGCTTCGGTCCTTTCGACCTGGCGTGATGGGTGGTCTAGTGGGAGGCCTCGTCGTCGAGTGCGCGCTTAATTCGGTCGCCCTCGGCAAGGAGATTCTCCAGATAGCGCTGGTCGCGGTCCTTGAGCGCGCGGCTGTAGGCGCCAAGCGATTCGATCAGATGGTCGATCTCGAAGGCGAGCGCGTCGGCGTCGTCGATCATGAGCTCGGACCACATCTGGGGGTTGAGGTGCGCCACGCGGGTGAGATCGCGGTAGCTACCGGCCGAAAAGCCGTGGTGGACCTGGGCAGTGGGGCTTTTGACGTAGGCGTTGGATACCACGTGCGCAAGCTGGCTCGTGAAGGCGATGACACGGTCGTGCTCGGCGGCGCTGGTCACGCTGAACTTGCCAAAGCCCAAGGGGCGCACCATCTCGCGCACCTGGCCCAAAAGCTCCAGCTTGAGCGCATCGTCCACCGCGGGCGGTACGAGCACCAGCGGGGCGCCCTGGAACAGGTCGGCGCGGGAGTGTGCATAGCCCGAGTACTGCGTGCCCGCCATGGGGTGCGCGCCCACAAAGTAAAAGCCGTGCTCGCGGGCAAGCTCAAAGGCGCGCTCGCACACGATACCCTTGACGCCCACCGTGTCAATTACCACGGGGCCCATGATGGCCTCGGTATCGGTGGCGTCGGCGAGTGCCTGGGCGTGTGCCTCGAGCCACTCGATGCAGGCTTCGGGGTAGCAAGCCAGGACGATGATGTCGCATTCGCCGAGCGTCTCGTCGTTGAGCTCGCCGGCAACGGTGCCCATGCTGGCAGCCGTCATGACATCGTCATCGGGATCCCAGGCCAGCACGCGGACGCCCGCCTGCGCATAGCCGCGGGCAAAGCTGCCGCCGATGAGGCCAAGGCCGACGATGCCGGCGCACTTGGGGCCGCCCTGGTTAACGCGCGCGTTTCTCACTGTACCCATGGGCTACTCCATGGCCTCTTGGCAGACAACCTCGCGGATGGCTCGGATGCGGCGCATGGTGTCGTCGAACTGATCGGGGGTGAGGGCCTGGGCGCCGTCGGACCATGCGCGGCTGGGCTCGTCGTGGACCTCGATCTCCAGGCCGTTGGCACCGCAGGCGGTCGCGGCGAGCGCCATGGGCTCAACGTAGCGGGTGTAGCCGGTGGCGTGGCTGGGGTCGGCGACGACGGGCAGGTGCGACAGGTGGTGCAGCACCGGCACGGCATTGAGGTCGAAGGTGTTGCGGGTGCGGGTCTCGAAGGTGCGGATGCCGCGCTCGCACAGGATGACGTTGTCGTTGCCCTCGCTCATGATGTACTCGGCGGCCATGAGCAGCTCATCGATCGTGCCGGACATGCCGCGCTTAAGCAAGATCGGAGTCTTGGTCTTGCCGACCTCTTTGAGCAGAGGGAAGTTCTGGGCGTTGCGGGCGCCGATCTGCATGACGTCGATCTTCTTGTCCAGGAAGACCTGCACGTCGCGCGGGTCCATGATCTCGGTGACGATCGGCATGTCGAGCTCGGCAGACGCCTCGCACAGCAGGTCCAGACCGGCGGGGCCCATGCCCTGGTAGGCGTACGGGGAAGTGCGGGGCTTGTAGGCACCGCCGCGCAGCATCGTGGCACCGGCGGCCTTCACGCGGCGGGCGATGCGGATGAGGTTCTCGCCCTCGACGGAGCACGGGCCGGCGATGACCTGGAACTGATCGCCGCCGATCTTGACGCCGTGGCCGCAGTCGATGACGGAGTCCTCGGGGTGGAACTTGCGGTTGGCGCGCTTGAACGGCTCGGAGACGCGCTGCACGCGCTCGACGACATCCATGGACTCGAGCAGGAACGGGTCGATCTTGGTCGTATCGCCCACCAGGCCGATGATCGTCTCATTCTCGCCGCGCGAGACATCGGTTTTCAGGCCCTTTTTCTCAATCCAGCTGACGATATGGCTGACGGCCTCGTCGCTGGCGCTCTCTTTTAAAATTGCAATCATGGTGTGCCTCTCACCTCGATGGATAACCCTTGCAAAAACGGCCCGCATCGCGAGCCGTGTACATATGGTGCATGAGAGTTTATACTATCTGACTCGCTTTTGCCTTCTAAAGTGGGCCGTTGAGCCGCGTCTTCCTCGGAATTGCAAAGCTTTTTCTTTTATTTTGATAGCCCGTGGTGCACTTGGGTATAATGCCAAACGTTGGCCCTATTAGCTCAGGGGATTAGAGCGTCTGCCTCCGGAGCAGAAGGCCGTTGGTTCGAATCCAACATGGGGCACCATCGAACGTGAGACCGTCCGAACCTCGCATGGTCCGGGCGGTTTTTCTTATACCGACGCGACGTGATGGGACGTGGTATGGCAGCAACGGATATCGAGCGCGGACTCTCGACCGCCGAGGTCGAGGAGCGCATCGCCGCCGGTAAGATCAACCGCAACATGGAGCTCAAGACCAAGTCGGTCAAAGAGCTCATCATCGAGAACCTCTGCACGCTGTTCAATTTGATCAACGTGATTTTGGCGTTCCTAGTCATTGTGACCGGTTCGTTTAAGAATCTGACGTTCCTGTTCGTAGTGTTCCTCAATACTGCTATTGGCGTCATCCAGTCCATGCGTTCCAAGAAGATGGTCGATAAGCTCACGCTGCTGACCTCCAAGAAGGCCATTGCGGTGCGCGACGGCGCCGAGGTGGAGCTCGACCTGGACCAGATCGTGCTCGACGACATCATCCGCCTGGGGCGCGGCGACCAGATTCCCGCTGACGCCGTGGTGGTTTCGGGCGAGGCGCTCGTGAATGAGAGCCTGCTGACGGGCGAGAGCGATCTTATTAAGAAGCAGCCCGGTTCCGAGCTCATGAGCGGCAGCTTTATCGACTCGGGCCTGCTGCGCGCCCGCGTGATCCATGTCGGCGCCGACAACTACGTAGCCAAAATTAATAACGAGGCCAAGTACGTCAAAAAGGTCAATTCCGAGATCATGAACGCGCTTAACGCCATCGTGCGGTTTGCGAGCATCATCATGATCCCGCTCGGTTTGGCGTTGTTTTCCTCGAGTGTGAGCGAGCTGTGGGATGCCGCGGGAACCCCGGGCGATAGCGCGCTTTCGTGGTGCTTCTCCGAGCTGCTGGCCGGCCGCGTGCCCTCGTCGGCGCTGCTGTCCACGGTGGGCGCCCTGCTGGGCATGATCCCGCAGGGCCTGGTGCTGCTGACCTCGTCGGTGCTCGCCATCGCCACGGTGCGCCTGGCCCGCCGCAAGGTGCTGGCGCAGCAGCTCTACTGCATCGAGACGCTCGCGCGCGTCGACGTGCTGTGCCTGGACAAGACGGGCACCATCACGTCGGGCCGCATGGAGGTCGAGGGTACCTATCCGCTGCCGGTCGAGGGTATGGGTGCGGGGGAGGGCGACGCCGCCGTTCCCGTCGATACCACGGTGCTCGATTTTGCGCTGGCTAACGTCGCACGTGCGACCTCGGCCGATGCCAACGAGACCTGCCAGGCGCTGCTCAACTACTACGCCGACCGCCCGGTCGAGGTGTCTGAGCCGCTGTCGGTCATTCCGTTCTCGTCGTCCAAAAAGTGGAGCGGTGCCTCGTTTGCGCAGGGCTCCTATGTGATGGGCGCGGCGCAATTTGTGCTTTCAGAGCGCGCCTTTTCGCAGGTCGAGAACCGCGTGGCCGAACTTGCCGACACCTGCCGCGTGCTTGTGGTGGCCTGCGTGGACGGCTTTACGCCCGATGGCGATATGGTGGGCGAGGCCGAGCCCGTGGGCTTTGTGACCATTCGCGACGAGATCCGCACCTCGGCCGCCGAGACCATCGGGTACTTTAACGAGCAGGGCGTGACCCTCAACGTGATCAGTGGCGACGACCCGCGTACGGTGTCGTCGATCGCACGCGTGGTGGGCGTGCCGGGGGCGGACGCTTATGTTGACGCCACGACGCTCGATACGCCGGCCAAGCTCGATGCCGCAGTGGACCGCTACCATGTCTTTGGTCGTGTGACCCCGCAGCAGAAGCGCGAGCTCGTGCAGGCACTCAAGCGCCGCGAGCACACCGTGGCCATGACGGGCGACGGCGTCAACGACGTGCTGGCGCTCAAGGAGGCCGACTGCTCCGTCGCCATGGCGGCCGGCTCCGATGCCGCGCGTAACGTGGCCGAGATCGTACTTGTCGACAACGACTTTGCCTCGATGCCCGCCGTGGTGGCCGAGGGCCGTCGCTCCATCAACAACCTGCAGCGTTCGGCTTCGCTGTTCTTGACCAAGACGCTGTTCTCGATGGGCCTGGCGGCGCTGTGCATCGCGCTGCCGCCGTACCCTTTCGAGCCGATTCAGATGACGCTCATCAACTTCTTCTGCATCGGCGCGCCCGGCTTTGTGTTGGGCCTGGAGCCCAACAATGCTCGCGTGAAGGGGTCGTTCCTGACGAACGTGCTCAAGAGGGCACTGCCGGCGTCGATTGCGGTCATTTTGGCCGCGGCGCTCGATATCTTTGTGGCGCGCGTGTTTGGCTTTAACCAGCTCACGCTGTCTACGATGTGCCTACTTACGTCGTGCGCGGCGAGCGTCAGCCTGATCTGGCGTATCTCGCAGCCCCTCACGCCCTTACGTGTGGCGCTCTTTGTGTTTGTAGTTGCCGGCATCCTGGTGGGCGTTATCGGATTCCCGAAGCTGCTGTCTATTGCCAACCTGTCGATGGGCCAGATGGTTATCTTGGCTGTCATCGTGGTCATTACCTGCTCGGTGTTCTTTAAGCTCGCCACGATGATGGATTCGCTCAAGCCGCGTCGTCGTCATGCCGCAACTGGTTTTGGCCGCGGTGTGCGCGTTCGCTTTGGTCGCGGTGGCGGCAAGGTGAGCTCGACGGGTTCGACGGCCGAGCGTTTTGCCAAGCGCGTCGTCGCCGACATGGCGCAGCGCCGCGAAGCTCGCACCGTTCGCGAGGCCGAGGCCCGCGCACTCGAGGGCGTGGCCCAGGCCCAGCCCATGAAAAAGAAGCCCACGGGCGCTAAGCGCTCCCGCGTGACCAAGTCCGCCCAAGGCATCAAAGTCTCGATGCCCAAGAAAAAGAAGTAGTCCGCGGCCTTCAGGGATGATTCTTCTGGGACGGGGATTAAAAGATCATCCCCCAAAAGACTGTCCTGCGATGTTGAATTGGTGCCTTGCTCCTGTGGGGCCGTGGCGATGTTATGCTCTAACCTCGGTTGTTTGAATTGCTTCGAAAAGAGGATGCCGTGATCTGCCCGCATTGCCTTAAGACTATCGAGGACGGCGCCTCGTTCTGCCCCTACTGCAACGCCTATGTGGGTCCGGGCGATGGTCCGGAGCACACCGAGTTCGTGTTCTGTGAGGGCTGCGGTGCCCGTCTTTCTCCGCATGATCGTACGTGCCCCAAATGCGGACGCCCCGCTCCGGGTATCCTCTCCGAGGACGCGGCCGCGTCCGACCTGGCAGCGGGCCGCACGGCGGGCTTTCCGCGCCTAACGCAAGAGCAGATCGATACCGAGGTGCCGCATGCGCCGGCCTCTGCCGCTGCGGTGCTCTCAGACGCCGCCGACCCCAATGAGACCTGCGTGCTGCCAGCTTTCGATAAGGATTTCGGTATCCCCAAGGTCGATATTCCCACGCCCGTTTCCCTGCATGACGATGCTCAAAAACCCAAGCGCAAGGTGCACCCCGACGAGGACGCCTATCACAAGCATAAGCGTCATATTCCCAAGCCGCTCATTATCATCGCGGTCCTTGCCGTCGTGTGCGGTGGTGCCTATTGGTTCGTGACGACCGATCCCATGGGTGTTATGCCTGGCTTCTACGACCAGTTTGGCCAAGCTGCACAAACCACCTTCCCCACGCGTCAAAAGGGCGAGGCGACTGAGGACGATACCAAGCAGGGCGATTCTGCCGAGGTGGTCCAGGAAGAAACCGTGCTCACCGATGATCAGCTCTATACCAGGCTCGACGGTCTGTATCAGACCATCGTGTCCTACGCTGACGAAGACCAGATCGGCGAGGTCATCGATTCCTTTAACAACGGCTATCTCCGAACGCCGCTGTCCACCCGTCAGGAGCTGTCGCAGAGTGCCTACGCCCTGCGCGACCAGATCAAAAAGACGCAAGATGAGCTCAACAACCTTAAGTACCAGGACGATTCGGTCTATGCGGATGACATCGCCCACTTAAAGCAGCTTGCCGAGTGGATGTATGAGCGCGTCGACGTGATCTGCCAGAGCTGGGATATTTCGCTGGCCATTCCCGATGGCGAGTCGATGAGTTCCCACCAAAGCGAGATCCTGGCGCCCATCGCGCAGGGCGGCAATAGCGCGCTGAACCAGTACGATGCCAATGTGGGTTCCTGGAAGCCGCAGCAGCGTTCCTAAAACTAGTTCGCCATAGTGGTTGATTTCCGATCTCAGCCGAACACATTGAGCAAATAGGCCGTTCCCGCACCT
>CAJKTW010000009.1:0-102326 GCA_905202925.1 uncultured Collinsella sp.
CGGGTGGTTTCTGATGCGGCGCGCTGCGCGCCCCGCACAGGCTAAAGCCTTTAATAGAAAGGCGGCTGTCCCCGAGGACAGTCGCCTTTTTCATTTAGGAGTACAAGCCATGGATAACGCAATCGACGAGCTCATTGCGGAATGCGAGGAGATCCTCGCGGACCCCGATTCCTACAATCTCGTGAGCGAGGCAAAGAGAATCGAGTCTGCGCTAGAAACGGTCGTGCCCAAGGTCCGCGTGGGCCTGAAGATGTTTCGCGCGTCGGTCGCCGGTCATTCGTCATACGGAAGAAGGGATGCCGCCGAGGACATAAGGCGGCTCCAGTCGAAGGCCAGGCTGTATGCCGACGAAAGGCGCATGAGTTATGAGATTGAGAAGATGAAGTCCTCGGCAGCGGGGACAAACGTGAAAGTCGAGCAGCACGCAGACAGCAACGCAACATCAAGCTCGAGCTCCTCGTCCTCATCTTCCCTGAGGGCATCCGTCGACAACTTGATGGAGACGGTCGCCGCGGACCGGATGCTCACCACGGAAGACAAGGACATGCTCGCCGCATGCCTCGTTCAGATGGAACTGGCAGCAAAACGCGGCGACCAGGCATCGCTGGCCGACCGCATGATCAAGGGATTGGAGATAGCGAAGAAGGGAGGGGAACTAGTGGCCGGTATCCTCGCCGTCGGCGGGAAGATCGCAGGGCTCCTCTAGACGCCCATGTACCCGATGAGGACCCATTGCCCGGTCTGCGGGCACCTCACGGCGCGCACGTCGTATTCGGATGCCAGGGAGTATGCGCATGGCCTGAGCGTCGCAAACGGGACAGGGCCCGCAGCGTCGTCCTTCACTCCAAGGGCGACGACCCTCACGGTGTCTCCGCGCTCCTGCGAAACGAGCTCGTACCCAAGGCTCAGCGGAATGCCCGTGAGCCCGTCGTAGATCATCGTGTCGCAGGAACCGTCCTCGTACGTATATGCGCCGACGCTGCAGCGAGCCATGGGTACCTCCAGGAGCGTAAGTGGTGTTCATAACGATTATGACCCGCGGCGCGGCAGGGTTTTTAGGTTTTTCCGAAAAAACCTCCAACGGCGCAGGCTCAGAAAACCCAGCCGCTGATTAAATTAAATCCTTAATCGCGCTAATCTTTTATATACTTTATTACTTAGCTGTGCTAATATTTAATTGTCGAAAGGAGTTAGGCGGTGACTAAGAAGAGGGACCTCGAGCGGGAGCTGACCGAAGCGGGCTACGTAAAGCTCAGCGGCACCGGCGCCAAGCACGACAAGTTCCGCCGCGGGGACGTGACGGTGACAGTGCCCAGGCACCGGGAGATAAAGGAGACGACCGCGAGGGGAATCAGGAAGGAAGCGGGGCTGCTCTAGCCCCGCCCCTCCCCTTCGCCGCAGGAAAGGAGACCACCATGATCGTCATGCAGGAGTTCGAGGTCTACCCCGACCCCGAGGGCGGCTACGCCGTGGAGCCGTGCGGGCTCGCCGGGGCAACCGAGGGCGATACGTACGAGGAGGCCGTGGAGATGGCCGTCGACTGGCTGCGTGTCCACGCCCTGGCGGCGCTGGAGCGCGGGGCGGAGTTCGAGGGCGGCGGGCTTGGCCATGCGCCGTCCCACGGCGGCACGATCGTCACCGTCGCGACCAGCGTCGAGCTGTCCGACATCCCGGCCGTGACCGCCGCCGAAGCCGCCGAGATGCTCGGCGTGAGCACCGCGCGCGTGGCACAGCTCTGCCGCGACGGGAGCCTGAGCAGCTGGAGGGTCGGCAACACCCGCATGGTGTCGCGCGACTCCATCGAGTACCGCATCGCGGCCAAGCCCGGGGCGGGCCGCCCATGCAAGGCCGCGGCGGAGGCGTAGCCCCAGCAGGGCAGGCTCGATATCTAAACAAAAAGCCCCGTGCGGCAATCTTGGCGGATCCGCACGGGGCATGCCCTCCGGCAAATAAGGGAAAGGCAGGACCATTATATGGCAACCAACGATACTTCAAGGTCAAAACTCGGCTCCAAGCGCGAGGTCGCGCCCGGCAAGTGGGTGATCCGCGTGCAGGCGGGCTTCCGCGCGGACGGGCGCGTGCGGCGCGTGTCGCGCACCGTATACGGCAACGAGACCGAGGCCGATATCGCCATCGCCCAGCTCGCGCAGGAGCTGGGCGTGTCCCAGGCGGCGCACGCGGGCGTGACGCTCGACATGTACTACTGGGGCGTGTTCCGCGACTCGCCCAGCAACCGCGGCAAGCCGCGCTCCAAGGCAAGCCTGCGCGAGTACGACGGGCAGATGGAAAACTACATCTCCCCCGTCCTGGGCTCGACGGACATCTCGAAGATAACGCACGACATGATGCGCAGCTGCATCGAGCGCTCGGGCGCGCCGGCCAAGACCAAGACAACGCTGCGCGCCGTCATGCGCCGCGCCTTCGACGACGGCTGGGTGTCGGTGGAGCCGTTCCGCCGGCGCGTGATCGCGCCCAAGGCCAAGCAGGCGCCCGTGGAGCCGTGGAGCATCCCCGAGGCCGCCGAGGCGCTGCGCAGGCTCGCCGCAAGCGACGACCGCGCCGATCTGGTCATGAACGCCTACCTCATCCTGGGCCTGAGCGGCCTGCGCAAGGAGGAGGCGCTGGCGGTGCGCCCGTGCGACCTCAAGGTCACCACGACCTACGACTTCGCCGCGGGCGCGCCGACCGTCTCGGAGTACATCGAGGTCTGCCGCGCCTACACGGACGAGGACGGCATCAAGGAGACCAAGAACGCCCATTCCGTGCGCACCGTGCCGGTTTTATTGGCAGGCCGCGAGCGCCTGCACCAGATCATGGACGGGTTGCGCCCGTCCATAACCGTCGAGGGCGGCACTTCGGTTACGGAGCAGGTTCGCGAGTGGAGCGGGCAGCGCATCGTGAACATGCGCGGCGACAACCTCGTGCGGGCCTGGCGGCGCATGTGCGTACGCCATGACCTGCGGTATATCCCGCCCAAGGCGCTGCGCCACACGTCCGAGACCATCATGGCGGCGACCGAGGTCGACCCCCTGAGCATCATGGATCTGCACGGTCATACGGACCTGGGGACAGATTACCGCCATTACATCAAACCGGGTCTGGCGGAGCGCGAGAAGGCCGCCAGGCAGGTCGGGCGCGCCCTGCAGATCGTCGAGGGCGGCGGCGCTGACGGCGGTTTTAATGGCACCGGTCGCAGCGCCGAGACGCTCTAAGTTGCGTTTTCTAGGTCCGCGAACAGCGAAATGCATAAAACGCCCCCTGCCGCGCATAAACGGCAGGGGGCGTAAAACGCGGACGGTAACGGACGGTTATGATTCGGCTTCTCGGTAAACAAAAAAGGCCAGCGCCGAAGCGCTGACCTGTGCGTTCTTTGGTGGGCCGTCAGGGGGTCGAACCCTGGACCTTGGGATTAAGAGTCCCCTGCTCTACCAACTGAGCTAACGACCCAAAACTAAAGTCTGTCGTAGCGGACTTTAGAGGAGATATCGTGTGGTGGGCCGTCAGGGGGTCGAACCCTGGACCTTGGGATTAAGAGTCCCCTGCTCTACCAACTGAGCTAACGACCCGATATCAACACGAAGCAAGAACTGGGGTGGGTAAAGGGACTCGAACCCTCGACCTACGGGACCACAACCCGTCGCTCTAGCCAACTGAGCTACACCCACCGTGTCCTGTGCGCTTCGCGCTCGACTATTATTGCAAGGAACGCCACGCGATGCAAGCCCCAATTTTCAAGAATTTTGAAAAGAGTTTTTCGAGACCATTTCGAGCATTTCCCACCGGTTTCATAGGAGTAAACTTGCCCCACTGCAAATGCTCGAAAGGACCGGCATGAAAGAACTCTCCAACCGCACGGCAACGTTTACCGATTCCGTCATCCGTCGCATGACGCGCATCTCCAACAAGTATGGCGCCGTCAACCTGTCACAGGGCTTCCCCGACTTTGATCCCCCGGCGCAGCTGCTCGATAGCCTCAGCACCATCGCCACCGATCCCAAGCCGCTCTACCACCAGTACTCCATCACCTGGGGCTCTCAGGCCATGCGCGAGGCGCTTGCCGCCAAGCAGGAGCACTTTATGGGCATGCCGATCAACCCCAACGAGAATATTGTAGTCACCTGCGGCTCCACCGAGGCCATGATGGCCGCCATGATGACGGTCACGAACCCCGGCGACAAGGTCGTCATTTTCTCGCCGTTCTACGAGAACTACGGCGCTGACACCATTCTCTCGGGCGCCGAGCCCATCTATGTGCCGCTCAACCCGCCCACCTTTGACTTCGACCGTGAGGTCCTCGAGGCGGCCTTCCGCGACAACGATCCCAAGGCGATCGTCCTATGCAACCCGTCCAACCCCTGTGGCAAGGTCTTTACGCGCGAGGAGCTCACTTTTATTGCCGACCTGTGCAAGAAGTACGACGCCTACTGCATCACCGACGAGGTGTACGAGCACATCGTCTACGCTCCCCACGAGCACGTCTATATGGCCACGCTGCCCGGCATGTTCGAGCGAACCATCAGCTGCAGCTCGCTGTCTAAGACGTACTCCATCACCGGCTGGCGCCTGGGCTACACCATTGCCCCAGCCCAGATCACCGAGCGTATCAAAAAGGTCCACGACTTCCTCACCGTCGGCGCCGCCGCGCCCCTGCAGGAAGCCGTCGTCACTGCCCTCAATTTCGACGACAGTTATTACCAGGAGGTCCTCGACCTCTACACCGCCAAGCGCGACGTGTTCTGTCAGGGACTCGACAGCATCGGCCTCACGCACAACGTGCCGCAGGGCGCGTACTACGTGATGATGGACATCTCTGAGTTTGGCTATGACAGCGACCTCGACTTCTGCGAGGATCTGGCCTCCAAGGTGGGCGTGGGCTCCGTTCCGGGCTCCAGCTTCTTCCGCGAGCCCGTCAACCACCTCATCCGCTTCCACTTTGCCAAGCGAGACGAGACGCTTAACGCGGCGCTGGAGAACCTCAAGTCTCTGCGTGATAAAATCGAGCCGCGCGGGTAAGGACGGTCAGTAACTAAAGGCACTAAAGAAACCTCGTGAACCCGTTGGGCCACGAGGTTTCTTTTTATAGCGACCTCATTTATTTTTTAGAGCGCTATACTTTAGTCACGGAGCGACTCGTCCCAGAGAGGAATACTATGGCAGAGCAGCAGCTTATCGGAGCGCTCGAGGCCGGCGGCACCAAGATGGTCTGCGCCACGGGCTATGCAGACGGCACGGTCCTGGAACGCGAGCAGATTGCGACCACGACCCCGTAGGAGACCGTCGAGGCCGTCAACGCATGGTTTGCCGACAAGGGCATCGCCGCGCTGGGCATCGGCGCCTTTGGCCCCACCGCAGTCAACCCTGCCTCGTCCCAATATGGCAAGATCTTGGAGACCCCCAAGACGGCATGGCGCTACTTTGACCTGCTGGGCACCATTCAAAACGAGCTCGACATTCCCTGCGGCTACGATACCGACGTCAACGTCGCCTGCTTGGGCGAGGTCACCTTTGGTTGCGCCCAAGGCCTCACGGACGTGGTGTATCTGACCATCGGCACCGGCGTGGGCGCCGGCGTGCTTTCGGGCGGCCAGCTCGTGCACGGCATGATGCACCCCGAGGCCGGTCACATCCTGGTCACGCGCGACCCGCGCGACACCATTGGCGAGCACAGCGGCTGCCCCTTCCACGACAACTGCCTCGAGGGCCTCATCGCTGGCCCCGGCGTTAAAAAGCGCTGGGGTGGCAAGAGCGCCGGAGACATGGCCGATGACCCGGAGGCCATGGATCTGCTCGCCGGCTATCTGGCGCAGGCGCTCATGACCTACATCCTGTGCTATGCGCCGCAGAAGATCGTCATCGGCGGCGGCGTGGCCGACCACACCCCCATCGTGCCGCTCGCGCGCAAGAAGTGCGCCGAGATGCTCAACGGCTATATCGTCACGCCCGAGGTCAACGACATCGATACCTACATCGTCAACAACAGCCTCGAGGGCAAGCAGGGCATTATGGGCTGCCTGGCCCTGGGCGCACAGGCGCTTCAGTAGCAGACGCACCCACAGGACGTGGCGCGCCCGGCAAATCCGACCTACGGAACGACGCCACCACGCCTCATATAAGCTCTCAAATAAAAAAGGCCGCCTAGGACCAAACAATACGTCCTAGGCGGCTTTTTTGGCGCGCATCAGCGGCCGTAAGAGATATCGGAGCACAACGCCCGTTGCCGCTCCACAGCAGTCGATCATCACATCGGTGATCATGCCGGCGCGTCCCGGTACAAAGAGCTGAATCGTCTCGTCGATCGAGGGAATCAGCAGCAGGAACACCGCCGTGGGCAGCAGCACGTCAAAGGTGCGCCGCCCCTCATAATCAAAGGCATGCGTTGCCAGGATGCCGAGCACCATATACTCGGTAAAATGCGCGCACTTGCGAACAACAAAGTTGGTCACCCATGCATATGGAAGTCCCACGCCGTGCAGGAAATCGCGGATAGCTTCCATGACCGTTAGGCTCAGCGAGCCCGACCCCGAGCCGGGAACCAGCGAATTGCCCCAGATCAAGAGCGCCATCAGGCAGGTCACGACCGCCCATTTTCGATTGATCTTAACCATGCAGAAGTTATGCCTCCGCGCGGAGCGGCGCGAAGCTGGCGGTACCGCCCTCGATAACGCTCAGATAGGCACGGCCCGTACGCTTGGCGGTTGAGGACTGCAGGCGCTCGATCTCTTCCTCGAGGATCTGATTGACGCGCTCGTGACGACGATTTTCCATAATGCCGGCGGCAATAGCCTCGGCTCGCTCGATGCTCTCGCGCGAGATGCGGGCAGTATCCTCAGGGAACACAGCGCTGTGACGGCCGACATAGGCGGGGGCAGCAGGCTGAGGGGCAGCGACGGGAGCGGGAGCTGCAACAGGAGCAGGCTCGTCAATCTCATCCAGAATCGCGGTGGCGGCGGCCCACATGTCCTCGTGGCCCGAGTAATCGGCCATGGGGACATCAACCTCAAGCGAGGCATCCGGAAGGTCGCCGGTGTCGATGCGATCTTGGGCATCAATCGTTGCGGTGATGGCTGCAGGCTCATCGAGGTCATCGAGATCGATGTCCGCGACACCGGAGATGATAGGCATGCTGGCGAGGTTTGCGTTGTACGGCGCAGCCTCGGCCGCCTGCTGCCGGGCAGGAGCGCCCCAAAGCGAGCTTTCGGCGGCGCGGCGGGCGGCAACGGCCTCCTCGTCCGCGGCCATGGCTTCATCAACGTACGAATTGTCGGCAGAAGCGTTCGCGTCCGCCGAGGTAGCGCTGCAGGCGTTATTGGCTGCCGCGTTGGCAACGAGTGCCACGAAAGCCGCCGTGCTGCCCGCAGGGGCGGCCTGGGAGCCCGACACGGCGCGTGCCGCAGCGGCGATGTCATCGCGATTGAAGGAGCCGGTCTGCCCGCCGTTGGTGAGCTCGTCGATGGCGACTTGATAGACGTCGCGCGAGCGCGCAGGGTCGCAGCTAACCGGCGAATCGTCGTCGAGCATGCTGTCGATCATGGACCAAGCCTCGGCCTCGTCCATAGCATCTGCGGCTCGAGCGATGGTAGGGACACCATCGTCGGCATGACGGCGTTGGAACGCACCAGTCAGGCCGGAAAGGAATGCCGAGGTAGACTGCTCCGACTGAGCCTGAAAAGCAGAAGCCGCAGCGTATGGAGTCGCATCCTGCTGCTGAGCTGGAATCGAGGCGGTCTTGAACTCGCTTTGATGCTGATTGAGATTGGCGGCACCGCCCATGGCATCGGGCTGGAACAGACGCTCTTCACGCTGCGCACGATACTCGGAGATACCCAGCGAGGCGGCATAGATACCCACGCCCGCCACCGCGCCCACGGCGAAGGGAACCGCACCCGCCACGACCGTCTCGTTCACCGACGAAAACGGCAGCGTCGCGGCATACATAACCACGGGAGCGGCAAGGCCGATCCCGCACGAAAGTCCGGCAAGGACTGCTCGTTGTGTTGCATCAGAAGAAGCCATGAGCTCTCCCCATCTTCCAGCACCCAAATCGCATCATTCAGTTGGCTGCGCGAGAGAAGATGAAGCGGGGCTATGCCCCAAAGCAACGGTATATGGTTCGTTTCATCTGCGTTTTCCGTCGCGAAGCTTAAAAGTTATTATGCGAAACCGTCCTGTCGATTGCAAGTGACGATGTCGGATTGAAACGGGAAACCTGCTGCTCGTCGGTCTTACGGTCAAAAATAAGCGCGGAGCGGCGCTATAGAAAAGGGCCGAGGCTCAAAGCCCCGACCCTTTATCGCATTGATGACTATCGCTGCGCGTGGATGACAACCTAGAACGTCTGCTCGTAGTCGCTGTGTTTTTTGGCCGAACGCACCAGGAACTCCTGGTTGGTGTTGGTGCCCTTAAGACCCTTGATAAACGATGCGGCTGCGCGCTCGGTGTTGTTCATGCCGGCAAGAATGCGACGCAGACCAAAGACAAACGGACGCATCTGCTCGTCGACCAACAGGTCCTCGTTACGCGTACCGGAGGCAACGGGGTCGATAGCCGGGAAGATGCGGCGGTCGGCCAGGTCGCGGTCGAGCTTAAGCTCCATGTTGCCGGTGCCCTTGAACTCCTCAAAGATGACTTCGTCCATCTTGGAACCGGTGTCGATGAGGGCAGAGGCCAGGATGGTGAGCGAGCCACCGTTCTCGATATTACGGGCTGCGCCCAGGAAGCGCTTGGGAGGATACAGTGCCGCCGAATCGACGCCACCCGAAAGGATGCGGCCTGAGGCGGGCGCCGCCAAGTTGTAGGCGCGGGCAAGACGCGTGATGGAGTCGAGCACCACCACGACGTCGCCACCCAGCTCCACGATGCGCTTGGCGCGCTCGATGACGAGCTCTGCCACGCGAGTGTGGTTGTCGGCGGGCATATCGAAGGTCGACGCCACAACCTCGCCCTTGATGGAACGCTGCATATCGGTGACCTCTTCGGGGCGCTCGTCGACGAGCAGGCAGATGAGGTGCACCTCGGGGTTGTTAATCGAGATTGACTGGCAAATCTTCTTGAGGATCGTGGTCTTGCCGGCCTTGGGCGGGGACACGATCAAGCCACGCTGACCCTTGCCGATCGGCGACACGATGTCGATGGCGCGACCGGTAATGGAGTCCTTGCCGTGCTCCATGCGCAGCGGCTCGTTGGGATAGACCGGGGTGAGGTCACCAAACTTGGGGCGGTTGCGAATCTGCTCGGGGTCCAGACCGTTGACGGTCGTGATTTTGGCGAGGCCGGCGCGCTTGTCGCCGCCACGCGAGGGGCGCAGCGAGCCCTCGATGACGTCGCCCGTGCGCAGGCGCGCGGAGCGGATGAGGTAGGCGGGCACGAAGGCGTCGTCGTTGGACTTCATGTAGCCATGGGCATGGATGATGCCGGAGCTGTCCGGGCGAATCTGCAGGATGCCCTTGATGTCGCGGAAGCCCTCGGCCTTCGCGGCGGTGACGTAGATCTCCTCGACGAGCTCGGCTTTCTTCTTGCCGGTGGTCTCGATCTCGAACTCCTTGGCCTTCTCGCGAAGTTCGGCGACCTTCATGGCAGCGAGCTCCTCACGCGAAAGCGTGGGCTCGGTGGGGGCGGCGTTACGCTCCTTGTTGCGCTGTTTGCGATCGCGCTGGCGGTTGCGACGGTCGTTGTTGCGCTCGTCCTTGCGCTCGTTGCGCTCCTCGTTGCGCTTGTGCTGGCGACGGTTGGGGCGAGCGTTGTCATCGGCCTCAGCGGGCGCGGCGCCATCGGTTGCGGCGGCGTCGGCATTGGCCGCAGCGGCGTCATTGGCCTCGGCGCCGGAATCGACCTGCGCTTCGACATCAGCCTGCTGCTCGGACGCCTTGGCCTTAGCGGACTTCTTACGACCGCGCTTGGGCTTCTCGGACGCAGGCTGTTCGACGTCCTGGGGCTCGGCGGCATCAGTCGATGCATCGGCGGTCGTCTCGGCGGAATCCTCGGACGAACCCTTCTTGGCAGCCTTGGCCTTGGACGTGCGCTTAGCAGCAGTACGATGGCTGCGACCAGGACGGACGTCGGCGGGCTCGACATCGGCGGGAGCGGCCTCGGAAGTCGTAGCATCCTGGACGAGTGCGTCGGCAGCGGTTGCAGACTCGGCGGTCGCCGCAGCATCCCGAGCGGCTGCGGCTGCGGCTGCGGCCTTCTCTGCCTCGACGAAGGCCTTGGGCTTGCGACCGCGACGGTGCGGGCGCAAAGCCGGATCAACAACGGGAACTTCGCTGGCCTCGACAGGCGCAGCGGGCTCAGCAGGCGATGCGCCCTCCCCTGCCGCGGAACGAACCGAAGCCTCGGTGAGCTCGGGGGTTACCTGTTCAGCAACCTGCTCGGCCTTAGCAGCCGTGCGACGGCGTGTGCGCGGTGCCGGCTTCTCGGTCGGCTGGTCGGCGGCAGGCGTCTCGGGCACAGACGGAGCTGCGAGCTCGGTCAGAGCCGCGGCCTCGCGCTCGGCAGCACGACGGCGGGCGCGCACCACCTGAGCCTCGCTAATCTGCGCCAACGCACGTGCCTGTGCGACCTCATCGGAAATCGGCGCCGAGGAGTCAGCTGCAACGGTGCGCTTGGCGCGCGTCGTGCGCGTGGTACGGCGCTTGGGCTTGGTGACCTCCTCGCCGTCAGCGGCAGGCCTGGTCGTGCGGCGCGTACGCTTGGGCTTTGCCGGAGCAGCCTCCTCACCAGTTGCAGGCACGGCCTTCTCAGCCGCTGCAGGCGTAGGCGTCGAAGCAGCCTTAGGCGTCTCAGGAGCCGAGGCTTGCGCGGGCGCCGCGACCTGGTCCGACGCAACCGGTGCAGCGGGAGCGGCCTGCGTCGTCGTTATTTCGTTTTCTTGCTGTTGATCAGACACAGTGTTTGCTCAACTTTCTTTTCAAGCCCTGTGATCACATGCTCCCTGCATAAACCTTCAGGGCGGCTAAACAGTCTAGTTCCGTTCAAAACGACGGACATCATTGATCTGTATCGAGATGATTGCGTCATATACGCAGCGTTAGTGTAACACAACCGCAACCACCTGCAACTTAGTCATTGGACGTTCTTAAACGCCCAGTCATCAGGGACACTCCTCCTCAAAAGCGCCTTGAAATGTCGCGCCAGAGGAGTGAAGCCGTGGCACCCGGAATAGCCGCGCCACAAATCGCGCCCATCTACTACGTTTGCACCCGAGCCCCTGACCATACCCTTGTTTTTTCAAAAACAACGAGTCTGCTACCTGCGGTTTTAATATCGTACTTTTCGGCATGGTTCGGGATATGCGTCCAAACGTAGGAGATGAGCCCAATTCGTGGCGGACGGTATCCCGCCACCCCTCCGCGAGACAAAAATGATCCATTTTCCTCCGTCCCCAAGGGACAATTTTCAAAACTACGCCGGATTACGGGGCCAGAATGCTGCAAGCCAACCATGCCCTGCATTTTCTAGAAACAATAAGCCATCTACCTGCGGGTTTAATTTTGCCATTGGCACCATGGTCGCCAGTTGGCGATTCAGCCCCGTAAACCGGTATAGTTGCGATTTGGTAGCATTTCCCAGCAAACCAAATAGTCTCACCAAACGCAAAAAGCCCGACCTCCATATGGGAGATCGGACTTTCAAGGCTCAGTTAAACCAAACCTGCGCGGTCAAATGACCCGTAGCTTACATCTGCTCGGGAGCGGAGACACCAACGAGGGTGAGCACCAGGGCGAGCGTCACGCGGACGGCGTCGCAAGCGGCCAGACGGGCACGCGAAAGCTCGGGGTCGACGGGACGGCCCTCGCTCGGCAGCACCTGGCAGGCAGCATAGAAGCTGTGGAAGTCACCAGCGAGTTCCTCGGCAAAGTGCGTCAGACGGAACGGGGCGCGGTCGCGAGCGCAGCTGGCGATCAGGTCGGTGAGCTCGTTGAGCTTACGCGAAAGGGCGAGCTCGGTCGGGTCGGTCAACAGCGAGTAATCGACGTTCTCACCGATGGCCTTGGCGGCAACGGCCTTCATGCCCATCTCGTCGGCCTGCTCAGGCGTTACGTCAGCGGCACGGCGCAGGATGGAGCAGACGCGAGCGTGAGCGTACTGCACGTAGTACACCGGGTTGGAGTTGTCGCGCTTCTTAACGGCCTCGATGTCGAAGTCGACCATCTGGTTGGAGCTCTTGGAGATGAGCGTGTAGCGAGCGGCATCGGAACCGACCTCGTCGACGAGCTCCTGCAGGGTCACCATGGTGCCCTTGCGCTTGGACATACGGACGGGCTTGCTGTTGCGCAGCAGGTTGACGAGCTGGCCCAGCAGAACCTCAAACTTTCCGGGATAGCCAAGAGCGTCGCAGACGCAGCGGACGCGCTCGATGTAGCCGTGGTGGTCGGCGCCCCAGATGTCGATGACGTGGTCGACGCGCTGGAACTTATCCCAGTGATAGGCAACGTCGGAGGCGAAGTAGGTGTACTCGCCGTCGGACTTGATCAGGACGCGGTCCTTGTCATCGCCCAGGTCGGTGGAGCGGAACCACAGGGCGCCGTCCTTGGTGTAGAGGTAGCCCATCTTGTCGAGCTTCTCAAAAGCGCGGTCGACGGCGGAGGTGCCGGCGGTCTCGCCCTCGGTGTCCTTCACGTACAGCGAGCGCTCGGAGTACCAACGATCGAAGTCGCAGTTGACGGCGTGGCAGAGGTCGCGCATGTTATCGACCATCTTTACATAGCCGCGCTCGCGGAAGCTCTCCATGCGCTCCTGAGGATCGGCGTTGACCCACTTATCGCCGTCGGTGCGCCAGAACTCGGCGGCCTCGTCGATGATGTAGTCGCCGCCGTAAGAGTCCTTGCCCAAGGTCTCGGCAAAGTTGTCCTGATACGGATGGGTCTCGGGGTGCTCGTCGTTCTCGTCGGCAACAAAGGCGTCACGGTCGGCGATCAGCAGCTTGTGAGCCTCCTCGATATCAACGCCCTGCTTGGCGATGATGTCGGCAAGCTGCATATAGCGCGTGCTGATGGAGTTGCCGAAGGTGTTCATCTGAGAGCCGTGGTCATTGATGTAGAACTCACGCTGGATGTCGTAACCGGCGTGGTCCATAACGCGGCAGAGCGAATCGCCCAGCGCGGCCCAGCGGCCGTGGCCGATGTGCATGGGGCCGACGGGGTTGGCGGAAACGAACTCGACCTGGGTCTTCAGACCACCACCGACGTTGGACTTAGCGAAGTCCATGCCCTTCTCGCGAGCCTCGCCAAAGATGGCATTCTTGACGGCAACGGAGAGGTAGAAGTTGATGAAACCGGGGCCTGCGATCTCAACCTTCTCGATCGCGGGATCCTCGGGCATATGGGCAACGATGGCCTCGGCGATCTTGCGCGGGGCGCAGTGGGCCAGCTTGGCGGACTTCAGGGCCATGGTAGAGGTCCACTCGCCATGAGAAGTGTCAGCCGGTCGCTCGATAGCGCAATCGTCAAGTTCAAATGCGGAAAGGTCGCCGGCCTCCTGGGCCGCAGCAAGCGCAGCGCGTACCAGCTCTTCAATCTTCTCGGGCATAGATCCTCCTTGTGTTAAAGCCCCCGAGCTCTTGGTCGCTCGTAGGGCAAAAGCCAGAGTTTGTAGCACTCTATCACAAGCGACGGGCACTGTCGCAGGGTAAAGCCAATCGAAATTGCATATGCACAAAATTGACTACAGCTTGTATGGACTCACTCAAAGATGCCGGTCTGCCTGCAGATTATGCACGCGTTGAAAATGCATAAAGGTGTGAACGAGCTGTGTCTTTTATCGAATACTCTTACCTATCGGAGTTGTGTGCTTTTCCTGCATAAAGCGAGGATTTGCGCACGTCAGCGTGTTATTCTAGACATACGTAAATTCGTATAAGTTGGAGGTAGCATGTTCTCAATCGGTCAACACGTCATTCATCCGGGTCAGGGAGTCTGCACCGTCGTCGGTTTTAGGGACGACACGCCGCAGCCCATGTTGTTGCTCGAGGCCAAGCAGGGGCATGCGCAGACGATCCTTATGTACCCCGTGGCGCAGGCCGACCGTCTGCATGCCGCCATCTCTCAGCAAGATGCCGAGCATCTGCTGAGCCACTATGACGAGCTGGAGTGCGACACCTTTACCGAGCGCAACAGCTCGCTTGAAGAGACACACTTTAAGCAGCAGCTCAAGCTGGGCGCGCCCGAGACGGTCCGCGTGGCAAAGACCATGATGCACCGCATTCGCCAGGCCGAGGAAGCCGATAAAAAGCCCAGCTCCTACTACATGCGCGTACTCAAGGAGGCCAAGCGCCGCTCCATCGAGGAGTTCGCCGTGGCCTTGGGCGTCACCGAGGAGGACGCCGAAGCTCGCCTAGCCCGAGCCGCCCTCAACTAACCCATCCGCGCCAAAAACCACCACAAAGGGAACAGGCACCTTTGTGGTGGTTTTCTTGTTCTAGTAGTATTCATTCTTATCGATACCCACGAGCACAAGGAGTCTCTTATGGCAGAGCCGCTTACCGCCGGAATCACCCGCGACCGCGCGTTCGAACTGCTCAACGAACACAACAAGGACCCGTTCCACATCACCCATGGCGAGACGGTCGAGGGCACTATGCGCTACTTTGCGCGCGAGTTCGACCCCGAGAACGAGGAGTTTTGGGGCATCGTCGGTCTGCTGCACGACCTGGATTGGGAGGAGCATGAGGACGACCCCATGAACCACACCATCTATGCTGCCGAGATTCTTGAGGGCGAAGGTGCGTCTCCCGAGCTCATTCGCGCCATCCAGACGCACACGTCGGACTTCAACACCTCGCTGCCCAAACCCGAGCTGCAGATGGAAAAGATCCTGTTTGCCTGCGATGAGCTCACCGGCCTGATCGGCGCTGCAGTCATCATGCGCCCGAGCAAGAGCGTTATGGACTTTACGACCAAGTCGCTCAAGAAGAAGTTCAAGGACAAGCGCTTTGCCGCCGGCTGCTCGCGCGACGTGATTTCGCAGGGCGCCGAGATGTTGGGCTGGGAGCTCCCCGAGCTCTTTGACCGCACCATAGCGGCCATGCAGTCCTTCGCCCCCGACCGCGATACCTTCCAGGCCTAACCGCCCACGCCACCTAAAACCGCCACAAAGGGGACAGGCACCTTTGTGGCGGTTTTCGTTTACGAGGGGTTTAGGGGCGGACCTGGCCGGTGCCTCGGAGCTTGTATTTGTAGGTGGTGAGGGCCTCGGCGGCAAAGGGGCCGCGGGCGTGGAGCTTTTGGGTCGAGATGCCAATCTCGGCGCCCAGGCCAAACTCGCCGCCGTCGGTAAAGCGCGTGCTGGCGTTGGCATACACGGCCGAGGCATCGACCTCGTCCAGGAAGCGCTCGCAAGCATCCGTGTCCTCTGCAACGATGGCCTCGGAGTGCATCGTGCCGTAGCGGTTGATGTGCGCGATGGCCTCGTCCTCGTTCGCCACGACCTTCACGCTCATCTCGAGCGCCAGATACTCGCGACCCCAGTCCTCCTCAGTCGCGGCAACGTAGTCATCGCCCTCGGCAAGCCCGGCGTCGGCGCATGCGGCGCACGTGGCCTCGTCGCCGTGAATGAGCACGCCGTGGTCGTGCAGCACGGCAACGACCGCAGGCAAAAACACATTGGCCACAGCATGGTCGACCAGCAGCGACTCGGCGGCATTGCACACGCCTACACGCTGGGTCTTGGCATTAACGATAATGTTGAGCGCCTTATCAAAGTCGGCGGACTCATGCACGTAGATATGACAGTTGCCCGTGCCCGTCTCGATCACCGGCACAAGCGACTCGCGCACGCAGCGCTGGATCAGGCCTGCACCGCCGCGCGGAATGAGTACGTCGACAATACCGCGGAGCTTCATGAGCTCGCCAGTGGCCTCGCGGTCGGTGGACTCGATCATCGAGATAGCCTCGCGCGGGAAGCCCTTGGTCTCGAGCGCATCGGCCAGCAGCTCAGAAATCATGGCACACGAGTGATAGGCCAGCGAGCCGCCGCGCAGAATGCAGGCGTTGCCGGTGCGGATGCAGATGCCCGCGGCGTCGGCCGTCACGTTGGGGCGCGCCTCGTACACCATGGCGACCAGGCCCAACGGCACGCTCACGCGGGTGAGGTCCACGCCGCTTGCGAGCACGCGGTGGTCGAGCACGCGGCCGACAGGATCGGGCAGCTCGGCGAGCTTCTCCAGGCCGGCGGCCATACCCTCGACGCGCTCGGGCGTCAGCAGCAGACGGTCGAGGAGCCCCGCCGAGGTCCCCGCATCGCGCGCGGCGGACATATCGAGCTCGTTGGCGGCGACGATGGAGTCGACACCGTTGCGCAGTGCTGCGGCCATGGCGCGCACGGCCTCCTGGCGCTGCTCGTCGCTCGCCGTGGCAAGCGAGGCCGACGCTGCCTTAGCGGCAACGGCAAGATCGTGGACATACGTGGCTATATCGACCGACATGGGCGGCCCTTTCTCCTAGAAGTTTGCAACCATGGTAGCCGATTTGCGCATGGCCTCGCCCGCGGCGGTAGAATTGGTCAACCCGAAACACCGCAACGAACGGAAGACTCACATGGCCCTCATCACTTCGTACCACGTCCCCGGCCTGTATGTCGAGGACCACAGCATCGACGTCCCCCTCGACTGGCGCGGCCTGGAGCCGATGCTCCTGGCCGTCGGCAGCACCATGCGCCGCGGCGCTATACCGACACCCATCGCCGGCGCGCCCGAGAGCATCAAGCTCTTCTACCGTGTGGTTTGCGCACCCGACCGCATCAACGACGACCTGCCGCTCCTTCTCTTTTTGCAGGGTGGCCCCGGTGGCGAGAGCCCGCGTCCGCTGTCGCCCACAAGCGATGGCTGGATCGAAGAGGCCGTCAAGCATTTCCGCGTCGTGCTGCCCGACCAGCGCGGTACCGGGCGCAGCAGCTGTGTAGACGGGCGCACGATTGCCGCACTGGGCGAGCGCGCCGAGGCGGCAGGCTCCGATGCGGCCCGCTCGCAGGCGGACTTCCTCAAGCGTCACCTCGCCAGCTCCATCGTGCGAGATTTTGAGTACCTGCGCCTGGTGGGCTTTGGCGGCAAGCCCTGGGTCACACTCGGGCAGAGCTACGGCGGCTTTTTGACGTTGAGCTATCTGTCGCTCTTCCCCGAGGGCGTGGCGGCAAGCTTTACCTGCGGCGGCATTCCGCACGTGCCGGCGAGCGCCAGCGAGGTCTACGCGCACACCTTCCCGCGCATGGCCGCCAAGACGCAGCAGTATTACGACCGTTACCCCGCCGATGTCGAGCGCGTGGCAGCCCTGGCCGATGCGCTCGAGGCTCAGAAGCCCGTACTGCCCGACGGCTCGCCAATGACGGTCGAGCGCCTACAGCTCATGGGCAGCGACTTTGGCATGAAGCCGAGCTTTGAGCGCATGCATTGGATTATCGATCATGCTTTTGTTGACGGCGACGGCACGCTGGCCTGCGGCGCCTCGGTATCCGACAGCTTTTTGATGCGCGCCTTCGAGCGCACCAACACGCGCACGAATCCGCTGTACTGGACGCTTCAGGAGTTCATCTACGCCGACGGCGACACCATGCCCATTCGCTGGGCCGCAGCAGAGGAGAAGGCCCATCGTGCCGAGTTCGACACGCTCACGCGACCGCTCATGTTTACCGGCGAGGCCATGTTCCCGTGGATGTTCGAGCAGATGCCCGAGCTCAAGCCCTTCAAGCCCGCCATGGACCTGCTGATGGAAGACACCAGCTGGGACAAGATCTACGACCCGCAGCGCCTGGCGTGCAACGAGGTGCCCCTGCAGGCCGCGGTGTACTTCGATGACATGTACGTGGACTCGGGCATGCAGCTCGATACGCTCAGCCGCGTGGGCAACTCGCATGCCTGGGTGACCAACGAGTTCGAGCACGACGGCTTGCACGGCAGCGTGGTGTTCAAGCACCTCTTCGACGAAGCCCTCAACCGCGGAGACCTGCGCCAGATCTTCTAGCAAAGGAGTGTCCCAAAGTGCCGGCACATAAGGAACGTCCCCAAGTGCCGGAAAAGGAGAGGCAGCACTGCTGGCAAAACGAGCCGCAGCGCTGCCTCTCTTTATGCAAACACTATCAAGTTGTCCCTATGGATCGCGGGCTTCTCGGCCAGGTCTGCGAGCAGGCGGTTGCTGGCAATCTGGTCCTGGCGGCGGCCGGCGGCAAGCTCCAGCACGTCCGAATCGGCCTCGGCGATACCACGGGCGACAACCATGCCGCTCGGGTCGCACACGTCGAGCACATCGCCCTCGGCAAACTGGCCATCGACCTCGCGAATACCCACCGCGAGCAGCGACGAACCGCGGCTGACCAGCGCCTTCGCGGCGCCGTCATCGACCGTCACCGAGCCGTGCGCCTTGTCGCCCAGTGCAATCCACAGCTTGCGCGGCGCAATGTCCAGGCGCTCCGCCGGCGGATCGAACAGCGTACCCACGCTCTCGCCGCGGGCCAGACGCACGAGCGCATCGGGCTCCTCGCCCGAGCAAATCACGCTCTGAATGCCCGCCGTCATGAGAATGCGGCTCGCGCGGATCTTGGTGATCATGCCGCCCGTGCCCACCGATGTGGAAGAATCGCCCGCCGAGGCGATGATCTTGGCGTCGATCTTATGCACGACCGGGACGAACTCGGCCGTGGGATCCTCGTGCGGATTGGCGGTGTAGAGGCCATCGATGTCCGAGAGCGTCACGCACAGATCGGCAGAAACCAGGCAGCTCACAAGCGCCGCCAGCGTGTCGTTGTCGCCAAACTTGATCTCATCGACGGTGACGGTATCGTTCTCGTTGACGACCGGCACCACGCCAAGCTCCACAAGGCGAAGCAGGGCGTCGCGCGCGTGCAGGTAGGACGTGCGGCGCGCCGTGTCGTGACGCGTGAGCAGCACGAGCGAGGTGAGCAGGTCGCGCGCATGGAACTCCTCGTCGTAGGCCGACGAGATGATGCACTGACCGGCCGAGGCGCAGGCCTGCAGGCTCGGCAGGTCGCCGACCGGCTTACGGTCGAAGCCCAGCACGGGATAGCCGCAGGCAATGGCACCCGAGCTCACCACGACCAGGCGCCAGCCAAGCTCGCGCAGCGCTGCGGCCTGGTCGGCAAGCCCGCCGATAAAGGCGCGGTTGACCTTGCCGTCGGCGCCCACCACCGTGGACGAACCGATCTTTACCACCATCGTTTTATAAGAAGTCGTCATACGTCAAACCAATCAACTGTTCAGCGAACGGCCGAGCCGGCGGCCAGGGAAGCGTGACTCGCCCCTACCGCCCAAGGAATTAGTGAGCCCAGGGGAAGGCCGAAGCCGCAGCCATGTTCTTGCGCACGAGCTCGTCGCGCACCTGAGCCAGGCCCTGCTCCATGCCCACCACATAGGTCTGCGGGTACAGGAAGCGCTTGAAAGCTGCGTCCAGATGATCGAGCGCCCAAGCACAGCGCTCGCGCGCGTCCTGGATGCTCTCACGCGGAGCCACCGCACTGCCATCGCGCACGATCGGCACCAGCAGCTCGCGATACTCAAGTTCGGACACGTCGGTCACCAGAGCGGCATCATTCACGGCCACGAGGGTATTGCCGCGCGCGGCGCCCTCCCCCGCCAGATGGTCCTCGTCGTAGATCATGTCGCAGACCGGGCCGCCAAAGCCGTCGTAATAACGGCGCACGCGTTGCACACCCGGGATCGTGCGCTTGTAGGGCTGCTCGGAGAGCTTGACCACCGGCGTCCACGGGTCCGTCTCACTCGCACGGCGGGCGGCGAGCTTGTACACGCCGCCCAGCGCCGGCTGGTCGTAGCAGGTCGCGAGCTTGGTGCCCACGCCAAAGCTATCGATAGGCGCGCCCTGGTCGAGCAGCGACTGAATCGTGTACTCATCCAAATCGTTAGAAACCGAGATCCCCACATAGGGCAGGCCCTCGGCATCAAAACGGCCGCGCACATACTTGGAGAGCTTGGCGAGGTCGCCGGAGTCGATGCGAATGGCCGACAGGCGCTCGCCCACCGCTTCCATCTCCTTGGCAACCGTAATGGCATGCTCGCAACCCTCGCGTACGTCGTAGGTGTCGATGAGCAGCGTGCAATTCTTGGGGCTCGACTTGGCAAAGGCGCGGAAGGCCTCGAGCTCGGAGTCGAAGCTCATGACCCAGCTGTGCGCATGCGTGCCAAAGACGGGAATACCGTAGCGGCGGCCGGCGAGCACATTGGACGTAGAGGAGCAGCCGGCAACGTAGCTCGCGCGCGCGACGGCCAGCCCGCCATCGGGACCCTGGGCGCGGCGCAGGCCAAACTCGGCAACGGGACGGCCGTCCGCCGCCAGCACCACGCGCGCCGTCTTGGTGGCGACAAGCGTCTGGAAGCCGACGATGTTGAGCAGCGCCGTTTCGAGCAGCTGGCACTCCAGCGCGGGACCGGTGACGCGAACCATGGGTTCGCGCGGAAAGACGAGCTCGCCCTCGGGGACGGCGTCGATGTTTACATGTGCACGAAAATCGCGCAGGTAGTCGAGGAATGCAGGCTTGAACATCGCACCGCCGGCCGGGGCCTGGAGTGAGGCGAGGTAGTCGATATCCTCGGGCGTAAAGCGCAGGTTCTCGACCAGCTCGGGCAGCTCGGCGGTGCCGCACATGACGGCATAGGCGCTGCCAAAGGGATGGTCGCGGTAAAACGCGGTAAAACAACCCTGCTCATTGGCCTTGCCGCTCTCCCACAGGCCCTGGGCCATAGTGAGCTCGTACAGATCGGTGAGCATTGCAATGTCGGTGGGATGCGAGATGTCGGTCAAAGCCATGGGGCGACCTTTCGGATGCGTTGTGCAGAGGTTGAGGGTTGGAAAAGGGCAGAGTGTTCGGGCATGGCACCCAGCACGAATGGGCTAGAGCAGGCCCATGCTGGTCAGGATCGTGTAGCCCATAAAGATGACAAACGCGATGAGGGCAAGGACAATGATGATTTTTTGAGCCGGCGCCATGCCAGGGATCTCGTTCTCGCCCGTAGGCTCCTTGGAGGTAACCATGCGCTGGGCAAAGGTCATCTCGTCACGGCTCGGCTTGGGCTCGACGGACTTGGAACGAGCGACCTTTTTAGGCTGAGGTTTAGGTGCGGTGGGCGCGGGCTTCGCGGCGGCGGGCTTGGGCGCGGGGGCGACGTTCGCGGCGGCCTCCTCGGCCTTCTCGCGCTCGGCACGCAGGGCGGCCAGCTCCTCACGCTCGCGGCGTGCCTCTTCCTGGGCCTCGCGACGAGCTTTCTCGGCGCGGAGCTCTTCCAACTCGGCGCGTTCCTCGGCAGACAGTGGTTGGGACTCAAGCTTGGCCATGGTACAGCCCTTTCTTTTAAAAAAAGCCGCCGACACAATGTCAGCGGCTTATCAAATCCAAGGGTGGAGACGAAGGGAGTCGAACCCTCGGCCTCTGCCATGCGACGGCAGCGCTCTCCCAACTGAGCTACGTCCCCAGGACAAGTCGATATTTTACCTACGGCTCGCCAACTGTCAACGCCCAATACCCAGTCTTTTTGGGACGGGGCTTTTTTGACTACTTTCGGATGCCGGTTCGGCCCCACACCGGGAGTAGTCTTTTTGGGACGGGGCTGTTTTAGCTACCCCTGCCGCTGTTCGGCCAAACCGTTCGCGTTGCCTGTCGGGGTAGCTAAAACAGCCCCGTCCCAAAAGACTACTTCTAATGATTTTTTAATCCCCGTCCCAGAAAAATCATCGGCGAACGCGCTACTTTGCGCTGGTGAGGACGCCGGTGGTGTCGAACGCCGGGGTAAAGCTCTCGTCTACCGCGCCGCCTTCTTGCCAAAACATCGTCGTAAAGCCCAGGTCGTCGGCATGGTCGAGCACCTGCTCGTACTCCTCGCGCGTCACGGCGCGCGCCAGGTCGCCGCCTTGTTCGCGCATGAGGGCATTGGGCGTGTACTGGTTCATGACCGAGATCGGCACGTCGCCCACCGTCTGCCACACCAGGTCCAACACGCGGCACGAATCGTCCGCATGCCCCGGCAGCACCAGATGACGCACGATTATGCCGCGCCTCATGAGCCCGTCCTCGTCTACCAGCTCTCCCCCGCGGCGCTCAATCTCGCGCGCCATCTGGGCCAGACCCGACACGGCCACGCGCGGGTAGTCCTTAATATGAGAAAGCGACTGCGCAAGCCCGGCATCGGCATATTTAAAGTCCGTAAGCCACACGTCGACCAGGTCGCCCAGCGCCGCCACGGCACTCGCGCGCTCGTAACCACTCGTGTTGTAGACAATTGGGATGACCAACCCGCGCGTCCGTGCCGCGGCAATCGCGGCAGGCAACAGGTGCGCATAGTGCGTCGCCGTCACCAGGTTGATGTTATTGGCGCCCTGGTCCTGCAGCTCCAGCATAATCTCGACCAAACGCTCGGGCGAAATCTCAAGACCGAAATTGCCCGTCGAGATCTCGTGGTTTTGGCAGTAGATACATTTGAGCGAACAGCCGCTAAAGAAAATCGTACCCGAGCCGGCCTCGCCCGAAATGGGCGGTTCCTCCCACATATGGAGCGCCGCGCGGGCGACCTTAAGCGTGTTGTCGGCGCCGCACACGCCACGCGCGCCCTCGTCGCGCGCCGCACCGCAACGGCGCGGACACAAATGGCAGGCGGGCGAAAAAAGTTCGGTCAACGACGTCGGCATAAAAACATGCTCCAAAACAATGATTCAGCAGCTCAAACGTAAAGGGACCAACCGCACAGACGGCTCGAGCCCAAGGCGCCGTAATCGTCCGACACGATTTTTATAATGTCAAGACTGGAATCGACAAAGTGCCGCTTTATGATGTAGGTATTCCGCCCCCCGCGGAGCAACTGGGTGAACCGTCGCGTTTATTTAGGGAGCCCACACAGTCGTACCTAGTACAGGTATCCTTCGTTGTTAAGGACGCTGGAACAGTCGATGAGGGCACCCACCTGTTTTAGGTGGGTTCATTTTCGTAACGTGGGGGGTGGTTTTTATTTGCCGAAAACCACCATTACAGCCCACATGGATCCCCGCCGGTATCCCGACAATCCATCGACAACATCCCAATATCTGGTAAGCGCGTGATTATCGCTGCGTGCAATTCCATGCACCCCCCTTGGTCGAGTATCATGGTTCGGCTATGCCCTTTGCGCTTAGCAACCTTTGACCTTTTCCTTCGACGCTTGGCGGTTTTTAGATTCATGGCTTCATCCCCGAGCTACATACCGTATCTATGCGTGGCAGCGGCGGCCTTTATCACGACCTTCCTCACGGTGCCCCTGGTCAAGCGCTTGGCAATTAAGCTCGACGCCGTCGACTATCCTTCTAAGCGCCGCATCAACACCAAGCCCATCCCGCGTTTGGGCGGAACGGCGGTGTTTTTGGGCCTGGTCGTTGCCTGTATTGTGCAAATCCTAGGCACCTGGTACCTGGGTTGGCCGCCCGTTTTGGTGCCCCACCCCCGTCTGCACATCAGCTACCCCATACTTGCGCTTTCTTTTACCGTCATCTTTGCGACCGGCGCTATCGACGACGTCTTCCAGCTCAAGCCCAAGCAAAAGCTAGCCGGACAGGTCCTCGCCGCGCTTATCGCCTGTATCGGCGGCCTGCGGATCGGCGTCATCGTCAACCCGTTTGCCCCCGGCGAGATCATGCTCGGATGGCTCGCCTACCCCATCACCGTGATCTATCTGGTGGCATTCACCAACATCATTAACCTCATCGACGGCCTCGACGGCTTGGCCACGGGCATCTGCGGCATCGCGTCGTTCACCATGTTTTCGATGGCCGTTCTCTCGGGCCGCATCGACGCCGCCGCGCTCTCCATTGCGCTCTTTGGCGCTTGCCTGGCCTTTTTGCGCTACAACTTCAACCCCGCAAGCATCTTCTTGGGCGACTCGGGGTCGTTGCTTCTGGGCTTTGCACTGGGCTCCATCTCGCTGCTCAACGTGAGCCGCACCGCCGCGCTCACCTCGCTTATCATCCCGCTCATCGTTGCCGGCGTGCCCATCATCGACACGTTTAGCGCCATTGTGCGCCGCAAGCGCGCCCACATTAGCATCGGGCAGGCCGACAAGGGCCACATCCACCACCGCCTGATCCAAGAGGGCTACAACCAAAAGCAGGCAGTGCTCCTCATCTACGCCTGGTGCATCATGCTTTCGGCCGGCGCCGCCGCGATTAACCAGGTCGAGGTGCCCATGCGCGTGCTCATCTTTACCGTACTCGCCATTGGCTCGGCGGCCTTTGCCAAGCACCTGCACCTGTTTGAGCCCGTGCTGCGCCACCATTACAACAAGCGCACGCACGAGGACGAGCTCGTCACCCCCGACGATCCCGCCTTTAAGCAGGAGGAGCAGGCGGCAGAAGAACGCAGGGAGGAGCGCCACCACAGGCGCTAGGGTAAGCTGCCGAGGCTGCGCCCAGGCGCCGCCGGCCAAACGCGCAGCCACGCCGCGCCCATCGCACATGCCGCCGCTCTCCCGCCCCTCGCGTACTTACGCCCCGACCCTCCAATAAACGCGTTATCATCTTGACCCATGAACATACGTTAGGAGCAATCATGCCAAACGAGAACAGCTACGAAGTCGCGCTGCAAAAGAGCAACGCCATTCGCGAGGGCCTGACCAAAACGCCCGAGAAGTTCACCATGCTCACCGGCGACCGCCCCACCGGCCGTCTGCACCTGGGCCACTACTTCGGTACCCTCAAGGGCCGTGTTGAGCTGCAGAACATGGGCGCCAAGACCAACGTGCTCATCGCCGACTACCAGGTCATCACTGACCGCGACACGACCGAGCACATCCAGGACAACGTGTACAACATGGTCATGGACTACCTTGCCTGCGGCATCGATCCCGACAAGACCATGATCTACGCGCACTCCGCCGTGCCCGCCGCCAACCAGCTCATGCTGCCGTTCCTGTCGCTGGTCTCCGAGGCCGAGCTGGCGCGCAACCCCACCGTCAAGGCCGAGATGGAGGCCTCGGGCCACGAGCTCACCGGCCTTCTGCTCACCTACCCGGTGCATCAGGCCTGCGACATCCTGTTCTGCAAGGGCAACGTCGTGCCCGTCGGCCGCGACCAGCTGCCGCACATCGAGCTCACCCGCACCATCGCCCGCCGCTTTAACAACCGCTACGGCAAGGTGTTCCCCGAGGTCGACGCGCTGCTGTCCGAGACCCCGCTGCTGCCGGGCCTGGACGGTCGCAAGATGAGCAAGAGCTACGGCAACGCCATCAACATCTCGATGACCGCCGAGGAAACGGCCAAACGCATCAAGAAGAGCCAGACCGACTCCGAGCGCATGATCACGTTCGATCCCGAGAACCGCCCCGGCGTGTCTGGCCTGCTTTCAACAGCCGCCATCTGCACCGGCCGTTCCGAAGTCGAGATTGCCGAGGAGATTGGCATGGGCGGCTCCGGCCAGCTCAAGAAGTACGTGACCGAGGCCGTCAACGAGTACTTCGCACCTATCCGCGAGCGTCGCCAGCGCTACGAGAACGATCTGGACTATGTGAAGGACGTCCTGCATGAGGGCAACCGTCGCGCCAATGAGATCGCCGAGCAGACCCTGGCCGAGGTTCAGGACGCCATGGGCATGGTGTACTAGACCGATTTGCTGGCTTGAGCTTTCGATTGCTTTAGGGCGGGCGCTACGGCGTCCGCCTTTTTTGGAGCCGGACCGCTTCGGCTCTACCCATTGCACTCCCCCGATAAACAGGAACAGGCCCGCTGACAGTTAGTTGCCAGCGGGCCTGTTCCCGAAGTACACCGTTGAATCGCACAGAGGGGAGGAATGCGAATCAAACTCAACAGGGCGGGCTTTTTCATCGCCTATTGCCTGCTCCGTTGCTGAAACCAATATAGTTCACCGTGGTTTACTTTCTAGCGTCAAACTATCCCAACACACCTTCTCCATAAGTTAGCCCAGGTAAACCTGCAACGGGAAACCACCACAAAGGGGACAGGCACCTTTGTGGTGGTTTTGACCACGGCAGAGCTGTTAGAGTCCGGCAGGCCAGCGACAGGCGGCCAGATCAACATGCATGGGGTCGGCAAACGTCACGCCCTCCCCCAGCAGAAGCTCACGTTGAGCATCGGGCCCGCCAAAGGCAAAGCCCTCACAGATACGGCCGTCGGCAAACACCACGCGGTGACAGGGAATCTCGCCGGGGCGCGGATTGCTATGCAGGGCATACCCCACGTACCGCGCACTTCGTGGGCGACCGGCAAGCAGCGCCACCTGACCATACGTGGCGACCATCCCCTCGGGGATCTGCTCGACCACCTCGTACACCCGCTCAAAAAAGCCCTCAGACGCCATTGCTCGCTCCCTTCCACCCGGAATAGCATAAACCACCACAAAGGTGCCTGTCCCCTTTGTGGTGGTTTTGGCAGGTGGGCTAGTTAACGGGCTGGAAGAAGGCTACGGCTACGGCGCCGGGGCCTACATGGGTGCCGATGGTGGCGCCGATGGTGTGAACGGGCAGTTCGCCCTCGGTGTGGCCAGCCCACAGTGCCGCGCTGTCCTCGATATACTTCTTGAGCACCGCATCCGAAAGGCCCGTATAGCCGAGCGCCAGCGGCATGGAAAAGTCGATGCCGCCCGCCTTTTCGACCTTCTGGTTGAGCAGGTTACGTCCGTTCTTGGAACCGCGCGCCTTGCCCAGCTGCACGATCAGACCGTCCTCGGCAGCCACCACGGGCTTTACGTTGAGCAGCGTACCCACGGCACCGGCCGCAGCAGACAGGCGACCGCCGCGCACCAGGTACTCCAACGTCTCGAGCAGGCCGATGACGACCACGCGGTCGCGCACGGCCTCGACAGCCGCCGCAACCTGAGCCGCGCCCTGGCCCTCGTCCACCAGGCGCAGCGCATACTCGACCAGCACGCGCTCGCCCAAGGTCACGTTATTGCTGTCCACGACGAACATGTCGCCGCCCGGCGCCTCGGCAAGTGCCGTACGAGCACTCTGGTTGGTGCCCGAGAGTTTGGCTCCCACGGTAATAATCACGGCCTCATCGCCGGCCTCACGCGCTTCGGCAATCGCCTGCGAAAAGGCGTACGGGTTGACCTGACCGGTCTTGGGCAGCTCATCGCGCTCCACAAGCATCTCGTAAAAGCGCTGGTGATCGATGTCGACGCCATCCATATACACATCGGTGCCAAAGGTGACGGACAGCGGCAGAACACGCAGAGCGGGGTGCTCCGCCGGCGACATATCGCTTGCGGAATCGGTAATAATGCGGACGGACATAACGAATCCTTTCTTGCGCAGGTCTCGCGCAGGGAATTTTGACAGCAATGTCCCGGCACGGCGTACGCGCTCAAACGGGACGATGCAGTTCTTGGCTGAAAGCTAGCGCCAGCGCGGCCCTAGATCTCGCGCAGGGTGTTGAGGATCGTGCGCAGCGATGCATACATCTGCTCGCGCTGCTCCACGCCCATGGCCTTGCCGGTGGTATCGAGCACCTCGCGAATGATGCGATCGGCCTCGCTCATGCTCTCGCCGCCCAGGGCAGTCAGGCGCACCGGAGCACGATACTTGACGGCCGCATCACCCGAGTCGTCAACCTCGACGTAGCCGCCCTCCTCCAGATGTGCCAGTGTGCGCGAAACGGCGGCACGGGTAACGCCGGCCATGCGGGCGAGGTCGGCGCCAGTCAGGCCGTCCTTGCTGCGCTCAAGATAGTACAGGCACATAACGTCGGAGCCCTTGAGGCCCAGCCTTGCGCCTTCGGACGTCTTGATACGCTGAATCTCCTTGTAGAGGCCGCTGATCAGTCCGACAAAGTCCTCAAAACGTGTCTCGTCGTTCTGCTGCATGGTGACGACCGCCTTTCGCTTACATGATGCTAACGGGTAAACATCTTAGCCGCACAAGGCAACACCCGTACCCAAATATCCCATTTGTTAACCCATCAACATAAAAACCACCACAAAGGGGACAGGCACCTTTGCGGTGGTTTGGGGCATCGAGTTTGATCCGCAGACTTCGCTACAGCCCCACGCAAGGATTGTCGCGGGTCACAAGCGTTTTAACGACAACCGTCGCTCCCAGATAGCGCTCGAGCAGCTCGGCTAAGCGATCGATCGCGGCCTGGCAATCCCCCATCCGCTCGGGCTCCACGCACTCAATCGCCAGGAAAGCATCGGCCGAATCATCGGACAACGCCGTTCGAACGCCATCGCGCCAGTTCCAGCAGCGGCATACGGCGCCCGCATCATCGATGTAGGCGAGCTCGCCGGGCAGCGTCGGGTCATCTGTCTCCTCGCCAAGCGGCAGAAATGAATCGCCACCGTCGGTCACCTTCAGGCAAAGGTCTCCCTCAATCGCGTGCAAATCCTCGCCGCCTACGGGCAGCGCGTAGGACAGCGACACCGTGTTGTAGATGTCCACCGCGGGCGTAATGTGGCCCACCGGCTTTCCTTTGAGCACGCGCTTGAGCAGGTTCTCAATTGAGCAACGCGCGCCCTTCTTGGTCTTGAATAGGCGATATGCCTCGCGCCATGCCTTAACCGGCGCATTCTCGCTGATGGTATCACTCGTCAGGTGACGCTCCGCATCGATATTGGCGCGGTCGAGCAACGCGGCAATCGCATCAACGTCCTCTTGAGGAATCTGAGCCGCGGGCTTCATGCCCTTTACGACCACAACACCGACAGCCGCCTGCGGAAATAGCTCCCAAAACGAATCCTCGGCAACGAAACTCTTCATGTGCTCTCCCTTCATAGCATGCGCCCGAGCCCGGGTGCCTAAACAAAAAGCGCCCTTACGACGGCCACCTTCAAAGTCCTACGGTGCCGCCACAAGAGCGCTTACGCTGCCCCCATCCGGAGAAGGGGGCGATATGTCAGGCGTATTGTAACCCGAGTCATTCGCCCAAGCAAAACCGCCACAAAGGTGCCTGTCCCCTTTGTGGCGGATATGGACTCGCGGCGACGCTAGTGTCGGAGTCCCAGCAGGCCGCGGCCGCGATGACGGGCGTCGGCGTGCACCTGAGCGTGCGGACCGGCGGCCTTCACGGACTCGGGCAGGTGCGAGTACTTCTTCTCGAAGTTCTCCTCGAACATCACGGCCAAGTTGTGCGCCGCCTCGTCGTAGCGCGCGGTGCTCTGCCAGTACTGGCGCGGCACCAGGATGCCGTCGGGCACGCCGTGGCACGTGGTGGGAATGTCAACGTTAAAGATATCGTCATGCACGAATTCGCTGTCCTCGATGGTACCGTCGAGGGCGCGGGCCACCAGGGCGCGCGTGTAGGCAAGCTCGATGCGATGGCCCACGCCGTAGCCGCCGCCAATCCAGCCGGTGTTGACCAGGTACACACGCGTGCGGCCGTCGGCGATGCGCTCACCGAGCATCTTGGCATAGACCATGGGGTCGAGCGGCATAAACGGCTCGCCAAACAGCGAAGAGAACGTGGGCGTGGGCTCGGTGACGCCGACCTCGGTGCCGGGGATCTTGGCCGTAAAGCCCGTCACAAAGTGATACATGGCGGCGTCGGCCGTCAGGCGCGAGATGGGCGGCAGCACGCCAAAGGCGTCGCAGGTCAAAAACAGCACGACGCTCGGAGTGGTGCCCATGCCCTTGGTCCACGCGTTGGGAATGTGCTCCACAGGGTAGGCCACGCGCGTGTTGTGCGTGACCGAGACGTCATCGTAGTTGGGCTTGCGGCTCTCGTCGAGCACCACGTTTTCGCAGATCGCGCCAAAGCGGACGGCGTTGAAGATCTCAGGCTCGTGGAACGCGTCCAGGCCCTCGCATTTGGCGTAGCAGCCACCCTCGATGTTGAAGATGCCCATGTCGGACCAACCGTGCTCGTCGTCGCCGATCAGCAGCCGCGTGGGGTTGGCCGAAAGCGTGGTCTTGCCGGTGCCCGACAGGCCAAAGAACACCGCGGTCTCGTGCGTGACGGGATCCATACTGGCCGAGCAATGCATGGGCAGCACGTCGTCCTCGACGGGCAGCAGGTAATTCATGACGCTGAAGATGGACTTTTTGATCTCGCCGGAGTAGCCGGTACCCGCGACCAAAATCACGCGCTCCTGGAAGTTGATGACCACGGCGGCGCTGGAGTTGAGGCCCTTGATGGCGGGATCGCACTGGTAGCCCGGCGCGGCGAGCACACAGAAGTCCGGCTCGCCGGTGCGCGCGATTTCGCGGGCAAGCGGGCGGGCGAGCATCTGCTTAATGAAGAGTGCCTGGCTGGCGCGCTCGCAGGCGACGAGCAGTCGGCGCGTGTGGTTGCGGTCGGCGCCGGCCATGCCGCGGGTGACGAACACGTCGCGCTCGTTGAGGTAGTCGACGATGCCGGCCTTGATGGTCTCGTAGCTCTCGATCGAAAGCGGTCGGTTGACGGCGCCCCAGGCGATCTTGTCGTGCACGTCGGGCGTGTCAACGATAAAGCGGTCATTGGGGGAACGACCAGTGCGCTCCCCCGTCTCGATCACCAGCGCGCCGTTGGATGCCATGCGGCCTTCTTCGCGGCGGATAGCGTGCTCGACGAGCTCCGCGGCGGGTAGATCGACCAGCAGACGGGGCTGATTCTCGGCGGGATCTTCGACCAGCGTAATACCAAAGTTGGACAAAACATCTGCAGGGGTAACACCAGGCATGGGGCCTCCTTTAAAAACGCGACACGAGGACACGACGCGCACTTTACTCACGTAAAGCCCGTTGTACCCGATATGCAAAAACGTTTTTGCGGCAAGGGCGGCAAGCCCGCCCAACGGTCAAAAATCGCAGGCAAGCGGCCTAGTCATTGGGGACGTTTTTAAACGACTAATCGTTGGGGACACTCTTGAACAGGCAACAACCAAGGAGCGTCCCCGGATGCCGGCACTCGGGGACGCTCCTAAAGTGCCGGCACATAAGGAACGTCCCCGAGTGCCGGCTACTGAATGGCGCCGCCGAAATTATCGAACAATCTGTTCAAAAACACGAACGAACACCGTCGCGTCTATACTAGAGCGCAGCAATAGAAAGGACTCCGCTTTGAGCATCACGCCCATCGATAGCATTCGCCGCGCCATCGCCCGCCGCAATGGCGTCGCCGACCCCACCGTATCGGACGGGGCGCACGGGCAGGGCGGACGCATCGAGAACGGCCTGTTCCCCGCATCGCACACCGCCGAGGAGCTCGCACGAATCCAAGAGCTAAGCCAGCGTAACGCCGGCGGTCCCGACAGCAGCCAGGCCACACGCCGTCGCCGCGAGCGCGATCGCCAGCCCGGCCCCATCCACCGCATGGTCAATGCCTGGTGGAACCGCCTGCTCGGAGCCGTCTACGGCGGCGGCTTCTCCACGCAAGAAGCCGAGTACGAAGATCACGCCACCCGTCGCGACTACCTTTGGAATACCCTGGGCACCGCCGTATGGGGCATGGCGTTTCCGTTGCTCACCATCGTGTCCACACAGCTCGTGGGCGCCGAGGAGGCTGGCAAATTCTCCATCGCCTTTGTCACCGGCACGCTCATCATGATCGCGTGCAACTACGGCGTGCGCAATTTCCAGGTCTCGGACATCGACGAAAAGACGCCCTTTGCCTCTTACCAGCTCAACCGCTGGATCTGCGGAGCGCTCGCGCTGGCATGCGGCCTGGTATACAGCAGCGCCCGCGGCTACGATGCGCAGATGGCCACAATCGGCCTGGGCGTCTACCTGTATAAGGTGATCGACGGCATTGCCGACGTGTACGAGGGCCGCCTGCAGCAGGCCGACAAACTCTACCTGGCCGGCATGAGCCAAACGCTACGATCCGTCGGCGTCATCGCGGTCTTTAGCGTGGTACTGTTCCTCACGCGCAGCATGCCCATCGCCGCCATGGCCATGGGTGTTACCGCGATCGCCTCGCTCGTTCTGGTCACCGCGCCGCTCGCCCTGCTCGAAACCGAAAAATCGCGCCGCGTGAGCCTGCGCGAGGTCGGTCACCTGTTTATCCAATGCGCCCCGCTTTTTGGCGCGCTGTTCCTGTTCAACCTTATCGAGAGCATGCCCAAGTTCGTGATGGAAGGCACGCTGGCCTACAAGTATCAGCTGTACTTTAATGCCCTGTTCTTTCCGGCGCAGGCTATTTTGTTGAGCATTGGATTTATCTATAAACCGCAGCTCCTGCGTTTGTCGAGCATTTGGGCTAATCCTCGCAAGCGTCGTCGCTTTGACCTGATTATTGTTGCCGTTATGGCACTGATCGTGGTCATCACCAGCGTGTGCGCCGCATTTATGGCAGGTCCCGGTATTCCCCTCATGAGCTTCATGTACGGCCTCAATTTTGAGCGCTACCGCACGCTGGCACTGCTGATGGTTGTCGCCGGCGGCGTCACCGCGGCCATCGACTTTCTCTACGCCATCATCACGGTGCTGCGCCATGCCGGCGACGTCACCAAAATCTACCTGATCTGCTTCGCCGTAAGCGTAGTGCTGCCGGTGATCCTGATCAACCTGCTGGGTCTGATGGGCGCCGTGGTGAGCTACCTAGCCATCATGGCCCTACTCCTGGTGCTGCTGATTATCGAATACGCCCACATCCGCCAACGCATCGAGCGCGACCGCAACCCGTACGGCGCCTAATTGGCGCAATGGGGGGTCTCGTTGCGGACGATTTGCGACACGCAAAACTAAGTGAGTAGACTTTTGCCGAATCCCTAACCACACCGGCAAAACACAAGTCAGTGACCTGCGGTTTTGTTGAGGCAAATTTGCCGGCTGCTCGGCATTTCCAAAAAAGTCTACTCACTTAGCCAGCGGGCAGCCAAAAAAGAACCGTCGCAACGTCGTTTGACTCCGTTGCGACGGTTTTTCGAGCATTTTCGCACTGCCGAGGACGCAGACGTTCCTCATTTCTCGCGCTTACCGAGCAAGAAGGCGCTATTCTCCGAAAGTAGTCAAAAAAGCTCCGTCCCAAATTAGCTACCCTTTGCACCGATTATTCGCCTGGGTTGATATTCGCGTAGAACTCCGCGCCATCATCCAGGCGCAGGATCCCGACGCGGCCGAACTCGGAGCCGGTGGCGGCGGCGCAGTCGATATCGATACGATCGGGCACGCCGGCGGTATCCTCGCCACCCAGGCGCACAATCTGCCCGCGGCCCGACTCCTCATCAAGCCCCGCCAGGCCGCCAACCTCGCAATAGCGCCCAAGCGACACCGTGGGCGTGTGGCCGCTCACCACGACCGGACCCTCGCCCTCGGCAGAAAGCAGTCCCGTCGGCGCATCCCAATAGCCGTGACGAATCCACAGCAGGTCATCGGACGACTGCACCGCGAGCATCTGCTGCAGCAGCTCGCGATCGGCACCCACCGCTCCGACGCCATCGGCACAATCGACGCCATGCTCAAGTAAAAACGCGCGCGCCGCCTTCATCTCGATTCCAGCATGTACCAGCAGATACGGGCGCTCCTCGGTCTCGGCCACCGCGTAGAGCGGCAGCGCGGCCATCCATCGCACGAGCTCCTCGTATGCCTCAAATTCCATGTCGTTGAGCTGCTCGCGCGTCGTCCAGCCACCGTTGATATCCCAGGTCTCGGCATCGAGCGGATCCTGGCCAATGATGGCATCGAGCATGATCTGCTCGTGATTGCCCTTGAGAACGCGGGCGTTAGGCAGCGAGCGCACGAGCTTAATAACGCCGACCGGATCGGGCCCGCGATCGATCATGTCGCCCAGCACGTACAGCGTGTCGTCGGACGTCAACGAGATCTTAGACAGGGCCTCGTCAAGCGCATGCACGTGTCCGTGAGCATCAGATGTCACATAGATCGCCATGGAACGCCTTTCCCTACCTTGCGACCGAAGCCCGGAACCGCAACTAAAACTTCAAGTTGAACTTAAACGTTACCCATTGTACTCCGTTGCAATAAAGCTGGAAAGGGTTTCCGAGCAGAGGCAAAGACGGCAGCCGTCTATGACGATATCGCGCACGCCCGCAATCTAACCCCATAAACCCACCATCTTTGGGTACAAATAACCGCAGGCAACTGACCGTGCCACGCCAACCACCCAGGAGCGGACACCATCCATGAACCAGATCCTTCTCTTTATCGGCCTCGTCATTATTCTGTGTCTGACCATCAAACCCGTCGGCAAAAAGCTCCCCTTCCCCACCCTGCTCATCTTTATCGCACTCGGCATGCTGCTGGGCGTCAACGGTCCGGCGCACATCGACTTTAGCGACTATGCGCTCACCGAAACCGTCTGCAGCACGGCGCTGCTGTTCATCATGTTCTACGGCGGCTTTAACACCAATATCGACCGTGCCAAACCCGTTGCCGTGCCCGCGGTACTGCTGAGCACGCTCGGCGTCGTCATCACTGCCGGCATTACGGGTGCGTTTGCGCACTTCGTGCTGGGTTTTGACTGGATTGGTGGCCTGCTGTTGGGATCGGTCGTGGCATCCACCGACGCGGCCAGCGTCTTTAGCGTGCTGCGCGAGCACAGCCTGTCGCTGAGGGGCGGCACCGACTCGCTGCTCGAGGTCGAATCGGGCTCCAACGACCCCGTCGCCTACATGCTCACCGCCGTGCTCGCCACACTCGCGGCCGGCGGCGACATTAACATCCCCGTGCTGCTGGCCAAGCAGATCATCCTAGGCGTGGGGTTGGGTCTTGCCATCGGCTGGGCATCCAGCCGCCTGATAGAGCGCGCACGCGCAACGGCCGAGGGCGCGCAGACCATCTTCTTGTTCGCGGTGGCCATCGTGGCCTACGCGCTGCCGAGTTACCTGGGCGGCAATGGCTTTTTGGCCGTGTACCTGGCCGGTATTGTGCTGGGAGCCAGCGACATTACCGGCAAGGTCGAGATGGCGCACTTCTTCGATACCCTCACCGAAATGGCCGAGATGACCATCTTCTTCTTGCTGGGCCTGCTCGTGACGCCCGCACGCCTGCCGCAAATGCTGCTACCGGGTCTGGCGCTCATGGCGTTTATGCTCTTCGTGAGCCGCCCCATCGCCGTTGGCGTGCTGCTGGCGCCCTTTAAGACGAACCCTCGCCAGGTAGCGCTCATAAGCTGGGCGGGTCTGCGCGGCGCGGCTTCGGTCGTATTTAGCCTCTTTGCCGTGGTGACCGGTATTCCCGGCGGTCACGACCTATTTGACCTGGTGTTTGTGATTGCTGTGTCGAGCATTGTGGTGCAGGGCTCGCTGCTGCCGGCGGTGGCAAAGAAGCTCGACATGATCGACGCGGAAGGCGATGTGCGCCGCACCTTTAACGATTACCGCGACGAGGACGGTATGTCGTTCGTCAAGCTCAAGGTGGGCGCGGGCCATCCGTTTGCCGGACGCTCGCTCGCGGATATTGGCAGTGCGACGGATATGCTCGTGGTCCTGGTGCTGCGCGATGGAGCGCACCCGGTGCTGCCCAACGGGGATACCGTGATCGAAGAAGGCGACCTTCTGGTTATGGCCGCGCCAACGTTTGAAGAGCGTGCCGAGGTTACGCTGCGCGAGGTCACCGTGACTCCCCACGGTCGCCTGGCCGGTCAGCGCCTGCGCGACGTGCCGCAGGGCAAGCACCCGTTTATCGTGGTGATGCTCAAGCGCGAAGGCCAAACGATCATCCCCGACGGCGACACCCTAATATACGCCGGCGACGAAGCCGTCATCGCCACGCTGGCGTCGTAGTGACCAGGGGTTAGCTAATTTGCGACGAAGAAATCAAGCGCCTAGAGAACCTCATGCCTTCGCTCGCAGATTTGGATTTGCCCGAGGAGTAAAGCACCCCTCCCCCATGTAACCATCCTGTAAATCATAGCGGCGCACTCGAGTTTTACCGTGATGCGGTCGCGCCTGGCGCTCCACTGTGCTAAAGTATCCCGAACGTTCAAACGACTACGAGGGGACTTAGAAGATGGCGCGTGTGCACAACTTCTCAGCAGGCCCGGCCGCACTGCCCACCAGCGTGCTCGCCGAGATCGCCGACGAGATGATGGACTACCGCGGTTGCGGCATGTCCGTGCTCGAGATGAGCCATCGATCTAGCATGTACCAGCAGATCATCGACGACTCCGAGGCAACCCTGCGTCGCCTGCTGAGCATCCCCGACAACTACCGTGTCCTGTTTTTGCAGGGCGGCGCCACGCTGCAGTTTGCGGGCATCCCCATGAACCTCATGCGCCGCGGCCGCGCCAGCTACATCGTGACCGGCAACTTTGCCAACAAGGCATACAAAGAAGCCGCCAAGTACGGCGAGGCCGTGCTGCTCGCGAGCTCCGAGGACACCAATTTCGACCGCATTCCCACCATGGCCGACGTCAACGCGCGCATTGCCGCCGAGGCCACGGGCGACGGGCTCGACTACGTCTACATCTGCCAGAACAACACCATCTTTGGCACCATGTACCACGAGCTGCCCGCTTGCGGCGACGTGCCGCTGGTCGCCGATGTCTCGAGCTGCTTTCTGTCGCAGCCGCTCGACGTTGAGCGCTACGGGCTCATCTACGCCGGCGCGCAGAAAAACGCCGGCGCCGCGGGCGTGACCGTGGTCATCGTGCGCGACGACCTTATCGCCGAAGGCCCGGCCTATGCGCAGACGCCGCAGTACATGGACCTTAAGACCCAAGCCGCCAAGGACTCCATGCTCAACACGCCCAACACCTTTGGCATCTACGTGTGCGGCAAGGTGTTCCGTTGGGTTGAGCAGACCGGCGGACTTGCCGCCATGGCCGAGCGCAACTGGGCCAAAGCCAACCTGCTCTATGACTTGCTCGAGCAAAGCGAACTGTTCCATGGCACCACGCAGGCCGACAGCCGCTCCATCGCCAACGTCACGTTCCGCACCGGCGATGCCGACCTCGACGCCGCCTTTGTCGCAGGCGCGGCCGAGCACCAGATTCAAAACGTCAAGGGTCATCGCCTCGTCGGCGGCATGCGCGCCAGCGTGTACAACGCCGTCACCATGGAGGACGTGCAGGCACTGGCCACATACATGAAGGACTTCGAAGCACAGCATAGTTTGAGTCCGCGATCTAACTAGCCCGCAACGCGCGGGCCGACCAGCCACTTCAAACCATCTGTTTACAACAAACCTGCTAAGGAGTTTTCCATGCGTAAGATTAAGACCATCGACGACATCACCAAAGACGGCAAGGTTGAGTTTGGCGAGGGCTACGAGTTTGTGGCCACCGCCGAGGAGGCCGACGCCATCCTGATGCGCTCGACCGACCTGCACGGCTACGAGCTGCCCGAGGGCATTCGCGCCATCGCCCGCTGCGGCGCCGGCGTCAACAACATTCCCGTCGAGGAATACGCCAAGAAGGGCGTCGTCGTCTTTAACTCCCCCGGTGCCAACAGCAACGCCGTCAAGGAGCTCGTCCTGGGCATGCTGGTGCTTTCGAGCCGCGGCGTCGTGCAGTCGATGAACTGGGTGCGCAACAACGCCGACGACCCCGAGATTCAGGTCGATGCCGAAAAGGCCAAGAAGGCCTTTGTGGGCCGCGAGCTCAAGGGCAAGCGCATCGGTGTCATCGGTCTGGGCAACGTGGGCTCCAAGGTCGCCAACGCCTGTGTCGACCTGGGCATGGACGTTTACGGCTACGATCCGTTCATTTCCGTCGAGCACGCGTGGGTGCTGAGCCGCGAGGTGCAGCGCGTGGGCACGCTCGAGGATCTGTGCCGCGGCTGCGACTACCTCACCGTGCACGTGCCCAGCAAGGCCGACACCATCGGTATGATCAGCACCGAGCAGATTAACCTGCTGGCGCCCGACGCCGTGCTCATCAACTACGCGCGCGAGACCATCATTGACGAGGACGCCGTCGACGCCGCCCTGCGCGAGGGCAAGCTCAGCTGGTTTAGCTGCGACTTTGCCACGCCCAAGACCGTCAAGATGCCCAATACGTTTATCACCACGCATTCGGGCGCCGGCACCGGCGAGGCCGAGGCCAACTGCGCCGACATGGCCATCAGCGAGCTCAAGGATTACCTGGAAAACGGCAACATCGCGCACAGCGTCAACTACCCCGCCTGCAGCATGGGCAAGGCGCGCGCCGCAAGCCGCATTGCCTGCCTGCATGCCAACGTGCCCAACATGATCGGCCAGATCACGGCCATTCTCGCCAAGGACAACGCCAATGTGCAGCGCATGACCAACGAGTCCGCTGGCGAGAACGCCTACACCATGTTCGACACCGATGAGCACCTGGACGGCAGCACGATCGAGGCGCTCAAGCAGATTCCGTCGATGTATCGCGTGCGCGTGATTAAGTAGCGCCGGCGCCAAACCTGCCAGACAGACCACGAAGCCCATTCGCCCCCCGTTTTCACGAAACGGGGGGCGATTTTGTTGCTCCGGACGACTTTAAAATGATACCCAGAACAAGTTTTTTCAGATAATCGATAGTGAGGCTCCAGTCGCTAAGCACGCCCGCTTTGATAAACAGCTTTATCAGGGACTTTAGTAGGTAAAAATCGGTCTCTATGTGCCGAATGTAAGTTGACTGTCTATTTTCCGAAACAACTTATTCTAGATAGCATTTTTAGGGTCCCTCCAAGGCAAAATTGAAGCCTTTTTGCGACCAGAACTCTAGCTCGCGCTACCGTTTACCCACCGCGCGACTACATTCCCGCCCAATCGATAAAAATCTCCTCACGAAGCCGCCGTTCGAGCTCCTGCTGTCGCGGCGTCTTGTCTTTCAGCGGCACATCGAGATAGGACATGATGAGCTCCATCACCACGCGGAAGGCATCGAAGTCGGCCAGCTGACCATAGGTCATCAGAACGACGGGATATCCCATGGCTTGCAAGGCCGTCGTTCGATCGGAGTCCGAAATCTTGGATTCAATGGATCCGTGAATGGCTTTACCCTGGCATTCAACCAGACACTCTCGGCTGCCGTCCTTATTTGCCAGCAGGATATCGGCATAGCGCCTATCAAGCCCCGAAATCAGGCGGGCGCTGCGCGTCATACGAATCTCAACGTTATTGGTAAGGCTCAGCCCTTCGCCGCCGCGCAACCTCGTAAGGCCAAACAGCATCGAAGCCTGGACCTCGAGCGGCGATGCTGCCACCCCCGTAATGCATTTCGCGGCTCGTATGAACGTTTTAGCGCCGCGGAGCCCCCGGACCTTATCGACGAACTCTGTAAGCTCAGAGAGCTCGATCAAGGGAGGTCGTTTCCACAAGTCCGTTGGATTCCCCGAGACATCCTTTACGTTTTCCCAGCCCGACCGTGCGTCACTCCATCGGCTCCCATATGCCTGCTCAAGTGCCGACTTTACCTGAGGCGCAATCTTGCACACGGCAAAGGTGCCGCACATCTCATACATGCACATGATTAGACGCTCGTTTGAGACCGAGGAAGCCAGAGTCAGCAGGGTAAAGAGTGGGGACGCAACATCGAGGCCAAACTCCGTCTGCCGCACGGAATCAAACGGCCTCTCCCCGTTCCAAACATGCCTGACAATGCGATCGCCCTTACGTCCGCAGCTGCCCTGCGCCAACACGTGTAACGGGGTGCCCAGGAAATGCGTGACGAGCGGATGCTCACATAGGTGCTCCCTGCGCGGATCGTCCGCAGAATCGGGCAGGTCCGGCATTATTGCCAAGACCTGTGGAGGTATCCGGTGATACCGAAAGGCAGATATGTCGCACAGCATGTCGTCCATGAAGGGTACGTACCCGCTGCGTCGCTTGTGAACCCGCTCGGACGGCAAACGCGCTGGCTCGGCCTGCGAACGGTAAATACTGCCACGCCCACGTCGCGGATCTCTCAGGAGGCTTACAATCGGTTTGGAAAGCAGACTGATTGTGAGGTTGCATATGGTTGATGAGGACTTTGCCTGGCGGCTTGCTCAGGAGCTCGTGCGGATCGACAGCTCAGACCCGGGCGCGTATGAGGATGAAATTGAGCGCTTCATTAAGAGGCTCATTGAGCAGCAGCTGGCACAACTTGATAGTTCTGCGCTCGATGCCGTGCAGATTGAGGAGCTCGAAGTGCTGCCCGGGCGCCGCAACCTTAAAGTCACCGTGCCGGGCCAAAGCGACGAGCCGCGGCTGATCTATATCTGCCACATGGATACCGTCACCTTGGGCGATGGCTGGGACGCAGACATCGCACCGCTTGGGGCGGTTGTGCGCGACGATAAACTCTATGGCCGCGGTGCCTGCGATATGAAGGGTGGCCTGGCCTGCGCCATTGCCGCACTGGTCCATACGCTCGAGCGCGTGGCGGCGGATGGCGCGCTGCCACGCCGCGGCTTTTCGCTCATCTGCTCGGTCGACGAGGAAGACTTCATGCGCGGCTCAGAGGCCGCGATCGATGCTGGCTGGGTCGGCTCGCGCGAATGGGTGCTGGACACCGAACCCACCGACGGACAGATCCAGGTGGCGCACAAGGGTCGCACGTGGTTCGAGATTGAAATGGCTGGCGTGACGGCGCATGCGAGCCAGCCTTGGAAGGGCGCGGATGCCGTCGCCGCCATGGCCGAGGTCGTGTGTTCGCTTCGTCGCGCGTTTGCGGCGCTGCCCGCGCACGATGAGCTGGGGCCTTCGACCATCACGTTTGGCCAAATCGAGGGCGGATATCGCCCCTACGTCGTACCCGACCGCGCCAAAGTTTGGGTCGACATGCGCCTGACCCCGCCGACCGATACGGCCGCCGCAATCAATATGGTCGAGCATGCCATCGCCGTCGCCGAAGCCACCGTTCCCGGTTGCCATGGCAGCTACACCGTGACGGGCGACCGCCCCGCCATCGAGCGCGATCCGGTCTCTCCCCTTCTAGCTGCACTCAAGTGCGCAGCAGACGATGTAACGGGCACGGATACGACCGTCGGCTTCTTTACCGGCTACACCGACACTGCCGTCATTGCCGGCAAGACGGGTAACCGTAACTGCATGAGCTATGGCCCAGGCTCGCTCGCGCTCGCCCACAAGCCCAACGAATATGTGCCCCACGCCGACATCGTTCGTTGTCAGCAGGTGCTAATCGCGCTCGCCGATAACGTGCTCTGGGACGCGAGCGGCCAAGTTGGGGCATAATAAGCCGCGAACAAACCGACTCGTGCGTTAGGACCTCCCCATGAAAGCACTTCCGTTTCCCTGCATCCGCCCGGCTCAGGACCGCGTGCTCGAGGCACTACCTGCAATGGGCAGCATCCTGAGCGGCAACGATGCTCTGCGCGGAGCCATTGCCGATGGTCTGATGCTCAAGGACCCGGGTGCGGCGTATTACGTGTACGAATGCTCGGGCGAGCCGGGACGTGCGACGGGCGTCGTGGCGATTTGCCCGGTTAACGTGCTGACGGGCGGCGACGAGACTGCCGCCGAGAGCATCGACGCACTCGCCACCGCGCGCGCGATCGCCGAGCTCAAGGTGCAGCCGCGCCCCGTGTCGCTCGCCTACGAGGCGTCGCCCGTCATGGATATCATTTTGAGCGCTGCCAAAGAGGGCGCATCGCTCTACGCCGTCACCGATCCCGCGGGCGTCACACATCGCGTGTGGGAGGTCAAGCGCGAGGACGCCGTTGCCGCCATCCGTGCCATGCTCGATCAGGCGCCCGACCCGGTGTTCGCCGGTGACTCCGCCTATGTCGCCGCACTGGCTGGGGCATCGCAGATTCTGGCCGACGAGGCCCGCGCTGCCGGCGCCTACTCTGGCAAAGAGCCGTTCAACTTTGCTGTAGCCGTGCTGTTCCCCGCCGCGCAGGTCAGCGGCAGCGCGCCGCAGGCTCCGACGGGTCTGCTCACTCACCAGGTCTCACGGTTCTAGCGAACTCAAACGCTAAGCTGGAAAACCCAGCATCCAAACAAACAAGGGGCGGGGATGCAATGCCCGTGCATGCATCCCCGCCCCTTTCGCATCAAACAATTTCGCCGGCAAACCGCGCCGCAACGCCAGCGCTACCCGCGCTGCGGGCCTACTGCCGCTACAAGCGGTTCAAGCCCCAGCTCGCGCGCGTAATCCTCCTGCGTAAAGACTTCGACCAACTCAAACGTGTCGGATTCGTCGCCAAACGCAAAGTGCAGCACCGAGCAGTTGCCCGGCACGCGATCGCGCTCGTCGGCCGCCGCACCCTTCACGTGATCCATAAACTCCTTGATAGCCGAGCCATGGCTTACCGCGAGCACACACGTATGGTCCGGACGCTGCATGAGTTCGGTCAGCGTCGTCACCATGCGCTCGCGCACCTGGATCTGGCCCTCGCCGCCAAATTGACGATAGAAATCGCGCCACGGGCGCTCGGGCATAAGCATCACGCGCTCGGCCTCAAAGTCGCCAAAGAACCACTCACGCAGGCCGTCCAGGCGCTCGTACGCCAAGCCCGGCCACAAGTTGGCGATAGTCTGCTCGGTGCGATGAAGCGTGGAGGTGTAGGCATGATCGGGCTCAATGCCGCGCGCACGTAAAAACATGCCGGCGCGCGCCGCCTGGTCGCAACCCAACTGCGTAAGCGGCGAGTCACTCCACCCCTGAATGATACGCTTAAGGTTGAATATCGTCTGTCCATGACGGACCAGATACAGATCTTTATTCATAGGGGTCCTTTCGTTCGTTACCAACCCAAGAGCGAAAACGCCCCGTCGCAATAGCCAAAATGAAGCACGGCACCGTTGTCGGGTAGCTCTCCCCCGCCAGTCACATACTCAAGAAACTCCTGGCAGGCTGAGCCGTGGGAAACCGCCAGCACGCAGTTGTGCTGCGGCCGGGCCATAATACGGGACAGCGCCGCGACCATGCGCGACTGAAGCTGCACTTCCGACTCGCCGCCAAAGGCCACCGGATAATCGCCCCAGGGCTGCGGCGGCATCTCGCGATTTGATGTGCCCTCCAGCGAGCCAAAATGCCACTCACGCAGGTCATCGACCAGCTCAATGGAACGGCCCTCGCCAACGATAAGCTCGGCCGTATGCCGCGCCCGGCCCAACGGCGAGGAATACACATGATCAAAGGCCACGCCACGCGCCGCAAACGCCGTACGCGCCGTCAGCGCCTGCTCGCGCCCGCGCGCCGTAAGCGGCGAATCGTGCCAGCCCTGCAAAATGCTCTGCACATTGAGCTCAGTCTGCCCATGCCGCACCAAATACAGATCTGCCACACGCTCTCCCCTCGTACCACCACAAAGGGGACAGGCACCTTTGTGGTGGTTTACCGTCTGATCACGCCGCGGTGACGCTCAGCTACACCAGCACGTCGGCGAGCGGGCGCTTGGGTACGTGGTGCACCTGCGCATCGTCACGCCAGTAATTAATTGAGCCGTCGGGGTTGGAATCGATCGCATCGATCATCTGCGTCTCGGCCGGCACGCCAAAAGCCATGATCAGCTTGAGCTCATACTTGTCGTTATCGAGCCCCATAGCATCGATCGCGTGGGGCGTAAAGGCCTTGAACATGCAGGCTGCCACCTCGGGCGTGGCGCTGCGAGCGGCGAGCATCATCGTCTGCGCGGCAATGCCCGTGTCGACCTCGGTGATGGGCGCGGCGGGCTTACCCGGAACAGCGCGCTCGGCAAGAATCGCGATGTAGCCGGTCGGACGCTCGCCCTCGGCAGGACCCGACCAATCCTTAAGCGCGCCGGCCCATGCAAGCTCATCAAATACACGCGCGCAATCCTCGGCACCGCTCACCACATGAAAACGCAGGCGCTGAGCATTGGCGCCGCAGGGAGCCAGGTGCGCCAGTTCCGCCAGCTCGAGCAAAAACTCGCGCGGCACGCGCATGGACTCGTCAAAACGGCGGCACGTACGGGCGCGGCGGACCAGCGCGTCAAACGTGTCCAGGCCAAGCTTTTCGCAACCCTGCTTTGCCATCGACTCGGCGCTTACCGGCGCCGCGGGAACAGCTTCGTTCATAAGACCCCCAATAAAAGCCAATTGTTCTTAAGAAAATCTAACCTAAAACGTAGGCAATTACACACAGCGGCGCAATGTTCCACACCTGTTGAATATTCCGCATCCAAACGGGAACAAAGGTAACAATTCGGGAAGATGAGGCTCCCATTCGCCCTTCCCGCCCCACGCGACGGCGCCCTTGGGCGATACTGGTTGCAAGAGCTACGGCTTACGCCGCACGGAAAGGAGACATCATGGGCATCTTTAAGAACGATGACAAGCAATCGAGCGCGTTTGGATTTGACGAGAAAAGCATGGCAGGCAAGGCCGTCAAGGCCGTGCGCTGGATTTACGCCATCACGGGCGTCTTGGCGCTCGTCGCCGGCATCGCACTGCTGTTTGCGCCCGCCAAATCCCTCGTCTTCCTGACGACCGTCTTGGGCATCTACTTTGTGATCACGGCCGCGATCAGGCTGTTTACCGCTGTTTTCGAGCCGCTGCTGCCCACCGGCTGGCGCGTTACGAGCATCATCTCCAACCTGCTCATCATTCTGGGCGGCGTCATAATCCTGCGCAACCAGGCCTTCTCGACCGCGACACTCACCACGATGGTGGTTATCGTGGCCGGCTTTGGCTGGATTGTCGAAGGTGTCATGTCCATTCTGGAGTCCGAGCTTTCGTCCAACCGCGCCCTTGCCATCCTGAGCGGTGCACTCTCCATCATCGCCGGCATGTTCGTGTTTATCTATCCGCTGTGGTCGGCCAAGATGCTTGTCATCTTTAGTGGCGCCGCGCTGCTGGTGTTTGGCGTAACGCTCATTGTTCGCGCCATTCAATTTGGCAAACTGGTGCACTAGATGCCGCGAACGCTCTTTATTGATGCCGACGCCTGCCCGGTCACGCGCGAGTCGATTGACTGCGCGCGGCGGGCGGGCGTTGCCGTTGTTATCGCCGGCAATAGCACGCAAAACCTGGAACGACACATTCGCCGCGACGACCCGCGCGATGCCGAGCACGCGCGACGCGGCTTTTGGGTCACGACGCTCGACGTGAGCGTGGGCGCCGACAGCGCCGACTTTGCCATTGTCGAACGCCTGCAGGCGGGCGACGTGGTCGTGACGCAGGACATTGGCTTGGCGAGCATGGTGCTCGGGCGCGATGCCGCCGCCATCGGTGTGCGCGGGCGCGTGTACGACAAGGCGACTATCGACATGCAGCTGTTTATTCGCCACGAGGAAAAGAAGGTACGCCGCGCCGGCGGACGCACTCGCGGTCCGGCAGCATTTACCAGCGAAGACCGCGCCCGCTTTAAACGCAACCTCACCGAGTTGCTGCACTAACCAAGGTAGATTTTTGAGACATGCCTAAAATCTACCTTTTTGTTTTGAGCGGTGTGAGCGCTCGGAATCCATGGCTCAACAAAAAACGGGCTTCAAAATGCCATGCGTCGCCGCATTGCGCAGGCGCTGAGCATGGCTATTTGAAGCCCATTTTTTAGGCCCACTTAGAGGCCAACGGCGGAGAGGATGAGGCCCCAGCCAGCGCCGATGACGTACATCATGATCAGGAACACGGCATTTTCGCGGGCGCTGCGGTTGGTGCGGAACAGCACCAGATAACCCACGCCGGCGGAAATGAGCGTGCCGGCGAGCATCGGCGCCAGTTGCAGCGCGCCTTCCAGATACAGCTGTGTAATGACCACGCTCGCCGAGCAATTGGGAATCAGCCCGACAAGCGCCGAACCCAGGACAGCGAGTGTCTCGTTGCCGCGCAGGAACTGCTCGATCGCGGACTCGCCGAACGTCTCGAGCACGGCGACCAGAATCAGCGTCACCAGAAAAATGAATACCGAGACCTGCACGGTGTGCGAGATCGCACTGCGGATGATCGACAGGACAGGCGTCCCTTCGTGGGAGTGAGAGTGACCGTGACCATCATGGTGTTCATGTTCGCCCTCATGACCGTGATCGTGGCCATGTCCGTGTTCGTGCTCGTCTTCGTCTTCATCACATCCGCAATGGTCGCGCTCGCACAGCTCGTGGATGTGGTCGGCGCTCACGCCCGCCTCGGCCACCTCGTCGATGATGTCACCGCCGCTGTGGTCGTCGTGCGCGCAGTTCACGTGGGCCGGATTGGCCGCGGTTCCCAGCACGGTACGGCGAATCGCCGCGTGCGCGCGGGCGTTACGGCGCAGGCCGCGAATAGCAGCGTCCACGATAAAACCCGTGACCAGTGCGATCAGCGCTTTCGAAGCCAAAAGCATCGCCATAGTCTGCACGGGAACCTGCTCGGCAAGCAACAGCGGCAGCATCTCGTCGGAGGTCGAAAGGAACACCGCCACCAACGTGCCCAAGGTCACGACACGGCCGGCGTACAGCGTGGCCGCCATGGCCGAAAAGCCGCACTGCGGCACCATGCCCAGCAGCGAGCCAACCACGGGACCCGCGGCACCAGCACGCTTGATAGCGCCGTTGACGCGGTCGCCCGCAACGTGCTCAAGTGTCTCGAGAGCAAGATACGTCACCAACAAAAACGGCACCAGCGACAGCGTGTCCTTGCCGGCGTCGAGCAGAATATCAATCAGTAAATCCATGACGGATGGAACCTTTCGTGTCTTTCGGCAGCATTGTAAAAGTCCTAGCGGTCAACTAGGGTATTGTAGTTGTCCCGGGCGCGGTGCCAATAGTTGCCTATGGTAAACTATCATCTCGCCATAACTCAGTAGCCTCGAGCCGCACAACGCGGCCCGTCCAAGGAGTAGCATATGAACGTATCGCAAGCACTCGAATACGAGCGCCAGCCGTTTATCCCCATGTTTATCTACGGCGACCACGGCGCCATGGAGTCCGAGCGCCAGAAGGGCGAAGAGGCCCTTAAGGTGCTCGAAACCGAGTACTTTACCGCCGAGGGCGACCCCAGCTTCGACTTTGCCACCGTGCGCGACCTGGCTGACCGCAACCGCGACCTGTGCGACCAGATTGGCGAGGCACGCCTGCGCAACGTGACGCCCGCGACGCTTTCGCGCGGTCTGTCCGATGCCGACACCTGCGCCGCCATCGGCAAGATGCAAAAGCGCACCGCCGCGTCGGTCATGCGCGAAATCCGCGGCGACCGCGACGCGCTCGGCGTGGCCTACGCCCGCAAGCCCATCCAGGGCACCGTGCTCGGTATCGACATCGAGACCACCGGCCGTGCACCCGAGCGCGGCTATATCATCAACGTGGGCTGGGAGATCATGGAGCTCACCAGCGACGCCGTCCCGCACGACGCCGAGGCGCACTACTGTGGCCTGCCCGACATCTACCGCGGCGAAGATGTGCCGCTGTCGAATATCCACCACATTACCTGGGACGACATCGACGGCAAAACGCCGTTCCGCGAGAACAAGGAACTGCAGAAGCAGCTGCTCAAGCTTATGAAGAAGTACCCGTACATGGCACACAACGCCGCCTTTGAGGACAGCTGGTTCAAGATCCACCTGGACGGCTACGCCGAGGCACGCCGCGCCGGCAAGATCATCGTCATCGACTCGCGCCAGATCTGCCGCAGCCTGGACGCCGACGTGCGCTCGCTCCCCCGCGAGTCCGCCCCAGCCGCGCTCGAGAACTGGGCGCGCCGCCGTGGAACCCTCGCCGCCGACGCCAACGAGCAGCACCTGGGCTTGGACGACACCGACCTCATGCTCCGCACCGTCCAAGCCGAGTTCAACCTCAAGAACCTATTCGCGAAATAACCGATCCATCTGCGGGAGCGCCTGCCAGGCACAGCGCAATCCGTCTGGGCACACCGGCACGCAGTAAACTAGGGCGCAGCCTTATGGCTGCACCCTAGTTTTCATCAAAACGAGCAAATACGCGTGCTTCACATAGTCGGCAGGTTGGCCCACCTACATTTTTCGAGTTGTTCGGCCAGCTGAACCACTAGTCAAGGCCCCTTGAACCGCAATCGAGCGCTATAGTCGCCCCAATTTCGCAACCAAGCCCTATAAATCTATCTGAATCAATTCGAATAGGACGTTGCGATCGCACCATTCGTATAGGATAAGGCCGAATAACTCAAATTATGTTGGTGAGGCATCTGAGCGGTCGGCAAAAACGCTTAGAAGCTACGAATCCGCAACTAAAGTTCACCAAAATGGGGCAGCCGACAGAAACCTCCCCAGCCGAAGCTGCCCCCCTCAATACGACAGCTCAAAAACCCACCGTTCGCAGAAGATAAGCCGCGCCCCAATACCGTTGCCCGAAGTTTCGAGCGTATATGGCGTCCGCTATGCCATCATGCGCGTATGGGAATCGTTCTGTCACATACCACGGCACGCGCTGTATACCAAACAGTCAACTCGCTCGCAAGCCACGCGACCGATCCCATATCTATGGAAAAGATCAAGGTGTCTGCGCCGACCACGTCCAACCTGGAAGCGGCGCGAGCATGGCTCAACAGAAAGAATGTCGATTCTGAAAGCATCCATGTGCTGACGTTTTCCAATAATGCCAAAAGGCACCGCAAGGGCTGCATCTGCCACTGCACGCGCTATACGTTTGATGCAGAAAGCTACCTAGAACTCGAGCCGAACGTCTACATCGTCGATATCAAGCTGTGCGCGTTAGAAGCAGCAGCCGACCTCAACCTTTCGGAGCTCGTTGAGTATTACTTTGAAATCTGCGGCTCCTACGCGCTTGGAACGTCCGACGAAACTCAATATCGCGAGCGCCCAGCCCTAACCAGCGTTGAAGAGCTCAGAGCCTTCTTTTCAGAGGCATCGGGGTATCGTGGATCTAATAAAGCACTTAAGGCACTTTCTTATGTACGCGAAGGCTGTCGCTCCCCACTCGAAACGGCGTTTGTCATGATGCTGACAATGCCCAAGTCAATGGGTGGCTTAGCCATACGCGCTATCAAAACGGACTATCCGATCCCAGTCCCCAAAAGATACGCCGCCCTAACGCGACGGACGGTTTTCTACCTCGACGCGCTGCTCGAAAATTCGATGACCGATATCGAATACAACGGCTTTTACCACGACGAGCCCGAACAGCAATCAATTGACGAGGAACGCCGAAACACGCTGCGAAACATGGGATATGCCGTTATCACAGTTAGTCGTCATTCGTTTTTCAAGCAGTCCGCTTTTAGGCGGGTCATGGAAGCGATTCGCATTCGCGAGAAGATATGGCCCGGTCGACTCCCGGATAACTTCGCCATCCTGCAAGAAACTCTTCGTCAATTTGTCTTGCGGCGCTACTTCGAATACGGTCGCCGCGTCCTGGAGACACTCAAAGAAGAAGAGGCCGCCAAGCGCGAAATTGCAAGCCAATATCCGCAAGCTGATGACCCGAGCATCAACGATGTGCCAGAACCCGACGACATGCAACACGTCGGGGCCCTTGCTGAGGAAATCAATGGGCCTTGGGAATGCGACATGTTCGCAAAAATCGATGAAAACCGCACGGAAGACGACACGATTATTGATCTAATTGAGAATTCGCTCTTCTAAAGGCGATCTCTGCGGATGTCCACCTACATTTTTCGACTTATTCGGCCACCGATGTGCCAGATTGGCTGCAGCAATGCTCAATATAACTTTAGATAAAACTGATTCTGCAGGAACTCCCGTAGAGGAAGAACTGATTCTCGCTGTATTTAACACGATAAAGTACAAATATGAACAGTCCTAATGCTTCTCAAGGTGGCTTTCTTAGCATGCTGGCCGAACATCTCGAAATATGTTGGCGAGCATTGCGTCGATGTCTCCCAACCCGCAGAAAATCGCAGAGGCGGCAAGCAGTCATCGAAGTTAACGTAAATTGTATTGACATATGAACATGCGCTCATATAATCGGAAGTAATTTATATGAGCGCATGTTCATATGAAAGGATGTTGCAATGAGCAGCCACGCTGATGAAACAAAGACTGGCATCGAGGCCACCGAGCCGATCGTCCCCACCACCTGCTCGCCCGAGGACCTTCCCGACGAGGAGCTGTTGTACGACCTGGCCGACCTGTTCAAGGTCTTCAGCGACACCACACGCATCAAGATCCTCTATGCCCTCATGGGCCGCGAGCTCTGCGTGGCCGACATCGCCGAAGCGACCGCAACCTCGCAGTCGGCAGTATCGCACCAGCTGCGCACGCTTAAGCAGTCGCACCTGGTCAAGTTCCGCCGCGACGGCCGCAACATTCTCTACTCGCTCGCCGACGATCACGTCTACACCATGCTTAACCAGGGCATGAGCCATATCTGCGAATAGCAATCAACCACGGTATCAGCGCGGCCGGCACCCAGACCGCTAACACAGGGAAAGGAACCCACCATGAAAAAGCAGTTCAAGCTCGACGAGATCGATTGCGCCAACTGCGCGCGCGAGCTTCAGGACGAACTTGCCAAGCTCGAGGGCGTCAAGTCCGTTTCGGTCAACTTTATGACCCAGAAGCTGACGCTCGAGGCCGACGACGCCAAGTTCGACGAGGTCCTGGACCGCGTCGTTGAGTTCACCGCCGACGCCGAGCCGGACTGCGAGATCATTCTCTAACCCGCGCATACGTTGACCTGCGAGGCCGCGCTTGCCGCGGCCTTTGCTCGCGAAATTATATGAGCGAGTGTTCATAAACTCAAATGAGAGGTTTGAATCATGACAGCCGCCGATCCCAAAAAGAAAAAGAAGAAGCGCAAGAAGAAAGAGTCCCTTGAGCATAAGCGCAACCGCATCCTGATAGCACTGGGCATTTTTGCCGTTGTTTATGCCCTCGACGAGCTCGGCGCCCTCACTATCGCATTTGGGGAGCCCGGCAACATCTACGCCAGCTTTGTGCTGTTCCTCGTGCCGTTTTTGATTGCCGGCTACGACGTACTGCAAAAGGCATTCAATAACATCCGCCGCGGCAAGGCCTTCGACGAGAGCTTCCTCATGGCCGTCGCGACCATCGGCGCGTTTGCCATGGTGCTCTTCCCCGACACCGACCCGCACATGGCCGAAGGCGCCGCTGTCATGCTGTTCTACCAGGTCGGCGAGTTGTTCCAGGCATACGCCGTGGGCAAGAGCCGCAAGTCGATCAGTGCCATGATGGACATCGCGCCCGACTACGCTAACGTCGAGCAAGCCGACGGCACACTCGAACAGGTCTTTCCCGATGACATCGCCGTCGGCACCGTGATCGTGGTCAAGCCCGGCGAGCGCGTGCCTATCGACGGCGTCATCGTCGAGGGCGAAACCCAGCTCGACACCGCCGCACTCACGGGCGAGTCGGTCCCCCGCCCGGCCAAGACCGGCGACGATATCATCAGCGGTTGCATCAACATGACGGGCCTCATCCACGTGCGCACCACCAAGCCCTTTGGCGAGTCAACCGTCGCGCGTGTTCTGGAGCTCGTGGAGAATGCCAGCGAAAAGAAGGCGCGCACCGAGAACTTCATCACGCGCTTTGCCCGCGTCTACACCCCCGCCGTCACTGGCACTGCCGCGGTGCTCGCGCTTGGCGGCGGCCTGGTGACTGGCGCTTGGTCCGATTGGATCCTGCGCGGCCTGACCTTCTTGGTCGTCAGCTGCCCGTGCGCCCTCGTGATCAGCGTACCGTTGAGTTTCTTTGGCGGCATCGGCGGCGCGTCCAAGCTGGGCGTTCTCATCAAGGGCTCCAACTACCTCGAGACGCTCGCCGACGTGGACACCATCGTCTTCGACAAAACGGGCACCCTCACCAACGGCACGTTCTCAGTCGTCGCGGTGCACCCCGAGGCTGGCTATACCGAGCAGTCGCTGCTCGAAGTCGCAGCCCTTGCTGAGTCGTTCTCCGATCACCCCATCGCGCAGTCCGTGCGCGACGCCTACCAGGGCGAGGTCGACCCCAAGCGCGTGAGCGACTCCGCCAACGACGCGGGCCACGGCGTGACGGCAACCATCGACGGCAAGCACGTCGTCGTTGGCAACGCCAAGATGCTCGCCGCGGCCGGCGTTGAAGCACCGGACTGTGAGGTTGTCGGCACGATCCTCCACGTGCTCGTTGACGGCGTGTACGCCGGCCACATCGTGATTGCAGACACCGTTAAGGCCGATGCGGAGCAAACGATTCGCGACCTGCATGCCGCCGGTATCAACCGCACCGTCATGCTCACGGGCGACCGCGAGGAGGTTGCAGCGTCTGTGGCCAAGCAACTCGGTCTCGACGAGTTCCACGCGCAGCTCCTGCCGGGCGACAAGGTCGAGCGCGTTGAGGCGCTACTCGCGGCCGAAAGTGGCAAGGGCAAGCTCGCCTTTGTCGGCGACGGTATCAACGACGCGCCTGTGCTTACGCGCGCCGATGTGGGCATTGCCATGGGCGCCATGGGCTCCGACGCCGCGATCGAGGCCGCCGACGTGGTGCTGATGGACGACAAGCCGTCCAACATTTCCCGCGCGATCCGCGTGGCGCGCAAGACCATGACGATCGTTTGGCAGAACATCATCTTTGCACTGGGCATTAAGCTGCTGATTCTGGTGCTCGCGGCGCTGGGCATCGCCAGTATGTGGCTTGCCGTCTTTGGCGACGTGGGCGTGGCGATCATCGCCATCCTGAACGCCATGCGCGCGATGGGTGTCAAGAACCTGTAGCGCCTGTGGTCCCTCCGGCCGGGACCGGGCTTGGTTTTGAAAACGTCCTCGACCAATGAAGCGCCCCCGTTCTGCTCCTTCGGAGCTACGAACGGGGGCGCTTCTGGTCTGCGGAGTGTTTTCAAAAACCAAGCCCGGTCCCGGCCTGCGGTAACGTTGCTGGCGGTTCTTGGGCATCGCTTGGTGGCGGGGTTCCTTGTCTGAGTTGGACTTGGTTGGCGGGGCTACTGGTCCCGGTCGCTGTCCCGTCCCAGCATCGCCCTCAGCTTCTCAAAGCTTTCCTCGCTCAGGCAGTGCTCCATGTGGCAGCCCTCTTGCGACGCGACCTCAGCCGAAACACCCGCATCCTCCAGCAGCCCCACGAAAAAGCAGTGACGCTCCCACATTTGGCGAGCGACCTCCAGACCACGCTCCGTCAGATGAACGTCGCGCTTGCCCATTTCGACATAGCCGTTGCTTTCCAGCGTCGCCATGGCCTTGGAAACGCTCGCCTTGGTCACGCCCAGGTATTCGGCGACGTCGATTGAGCGCACGATGCCCTGACGTTCCGATAGAACGTAGATCGATTCGAGATAGTCTTCTCCGGATTCACGCAGGGCCATGGGCCGCCTTTCGCGATGGCTTCTAGTTAGCCTTTGGATACTTTTGCTTGATTTACTTTACCGCAAAAGTTGCCCATGTCTTACTACTTTGCCTAAAAGTTAGCCGTGTTTCACAAAACATGCGGGACGAAAACAAAATGGGGACGCCCCGCAAGGAGTGTCCCCAGCTGCCGGCAGAAAAGGAACGTCCCTAAGTGCCGGCCGCAGCTACAGTAGCCCAAAGTGCTTGGCGGCGTTGTAAATGCCATCGTCGTCTACGGCGGTCGTAACGTAGGTCGCCGCGGCCTTCACGGTATCCTGCGCGTTGCCCATGGCCACACTTGTGCCCACGGCCGAGAACATCGACAGGTCGTTCTCGCCGTCGCCAAAGGCGATCGCCTCGCTCGCGTCGATGCCCAAGCGCTCCAGCGTCGCCGCCACGCCCAGGTCCTTGCCGCCGTTAGCGGGAATAATATCGCAGAACAGATCGCACCAGCGCGTAGTGAGCGAATGCGACACGGAATCGGTCACGATATGCTCGTCGGCCGGATCAACAAAGGCGCAAAACTGGTAGACCGGCGCGTCAAAGGCGTGCTCAAACGGCTCCTCATGGTAGACAATCCCCGCGTTACTGCCAGCCGTCACCACGCGCTCGGACAGGCGGTTCACAAACGAATTCTCGCCCTGCATGCACAGCGAGTCGTAGCGCCCCTCGGCCACCTGGCCCACGATCACCGCAACGTCGTCCGGGTCAATCGGACAGCTGCGGTAAACCCCCTCGGCATCAAAGCAGCGCTGGCCCGAAAGCGTAATGTACGCATCCCAACCCAAGTCGAACAGCCAATCGGGCATCTGGTAGGTCGGGCGACCCGTAGCAATCACGCATGCGATCCCCTGCTCGTGAAAGCTATCGAGCACCCGCTGCGCCGACGCCGGAATCCGGTGCGTCTTAAAGCTCAGCAGCGTGCCGTCGATATCGAAAAACGCGGCTTTGATCATCCTCGTCTACTCCTCGCCCTCGAGCTTTTCGCTCGCCTCGAGCCATGCCATCTCCAGCTCGTCCATGGCGGCGTGGGCCTCGTCGATCTTTGCCTGCTGCTCGCCCAGCGCCGTGTAGTTGGTGGGATCGACCTGAGCCATCGCAGCCTCGGCCTCCTCCACGCGAGCGCGCTGCGTCTCCATCTTGCGCTCGAGCGAGCTCACCTCGCGGCGGAGCTTCTGGCGCTCGGCGTTGGAAAGACCGTTGGGCTGCCCGCTCGTCTTGGGCTTTTCGGCCGCAACCGCTGCGGCGCCGGTGTCGAACGTGCCGGTCTTGGCACTCGGTGCGCCCACGGGCTCGCCCTCGGCAGTAGCGTTGCACAGGCGCAGGTACTGGTCCACGCCGCCGGGCATATGCGTCAGGTGGCCGTCGAGCAGCGCCCACTGCTGGTCGGTCACGCGCTCCATCAAGAAGCGGTCGTGCGTCACCAGGATCAGCGTGCCCGGCCAGCCGTCCAGCAAGTCCTCGACAATCGCCAGCATGTCGGTATCCAGGTCGTTGCCGGGCTCGTCCAGGATGAGCACGTTGGGCTCGTCCAAGATTGTCAGTAGCAGCGACAGGCGGCGGCGCTGACCGCCCGAAAGATCGCCGATGCGGCTCCAGAGCTGCTGCGTCGTAAAGCCCAGACGCTCGCAGAGCTTCTCGGGCGAAGTCTCCTTGCCGTCAATGACGTAGTACTTCTTATAGTGGCTGAGCACCTCGCGAATCGTGTCGCCCATGTAGGGCTCGAGCTCCTCGAGCTGCTGCGACAGCACGCCAAAGCGCACCGTCTGGCCAATCTTCACACGGCCGCGCAGGGGCGCGATCTTGCCCTGAATCACGTCAAGCAGCGTGGACTTGCCGGCGCCGTTCTCGCCCAAAAGACCATAGCGGTCGCCCGCACCGATGAGCCAGGTCACGTCGGAGAGCACCTGCTTGGGCGCGCCGTCGGTATCCACATAGCCGGCGTCCACGTCGACCACGTCGATAACCTGCTTGCCTAGGCGGCTCACCGCCAGGCGCTTGAGCTCCAGCTCGTCGCGCACAGGCGGCACGTCGGCAATCAGCTCGCGAGCGGCATCCACGCGAAACTTGGGCTTGGTGGAACGCGCCTGGGCGCCGCGGCTTAGCCACGCGAGCTCCTTGCGCGCCATGTTGCGACGGCGCTCCTCGGTAACCGCGGCCATGCGATCGCGCTCCACGCGCTGCAGGATGTAGGCCGAGTAGCCGCCCTCGAAGGGGTCGACTTGGCCGTCGTGGACCTCCCACATGCTGGTGCAGACCTCGTCCAAGAACCAGCGGTCATGCGTGACCACGAGCATGGCGCCCTGACCGCGCTGCCAGCGGGCCTTTAAGTGACGCGCGAGCCAGTTGATGGTGCGCATGTCCAGGTGGTTGGTGGGCTCGTCGAGCATGAGCACGTCGTAGTCGCCGATCAGCAGGCGCGCAAGGTCCACGCGACGGCGCTGACCGCCCGAAAGCTCGCCCACCGTGCCCTCCCAGGGCACATCGCTAATGAGGCCAGCCAGGATCTGGCGCGTGCGGGGGCTCGAGGCCCACTCGTACTCGGGCGTGTCGCCCACAACGGCATGATGTACGGTATCGGTGTCGACAAGCTGGTCCTTTTGGCCGAGCAGTCGGATCGTGGTGCCGCGGCGGTGCGTCACGCGTCCGTCGTCGGGTTCCAGCGTGCCGGCGAGCACGCTCAGCAGCGTCGACTTGCCGTCGCCGTTTTTACCGACAATACCAATGCGGTCGCCCTCGCCCACGCCGAGCGTCACGCTATCGAAAATATGCTTGGTGGGAAACTCTAGGCTGATGGAATCGCATCCCAAAAGAATCGCCATATGCCCTGCTCCTTCGTAGAAATTCAACGTTGTCCATGATAGCAGCGAGCCCCACCCCAAACCACCACGAAGGTGCCTGTCCCCTTTGTGGTGGTCGTTTCGGTCGCAGAGCAAAAGGCGGGCCATCTCGCAAAAGAGATGACCCGCCTCTCCAATCAGTCCCGCGGCGACCGTGGCCGTCGCGGGCCTCAAGCATGTCCCGGACTAGGAGAACATGCCGGTGAGGTAATCATTCAGCCGCTTATCCTTGGGCCGTTGGAAAATCTCGTCGGTCTCTTCGTACTCGACCATATCGCCCATGTAGAAGAACGCCGTGCGATTGGACACGCGCGACGCCTGCTCCATGTTGTGCGTCACGATGACGATGGCGCGGTCGACAACGATCGATGACATCAGGTCCTCGATCGCCAGCGTCGAAATGGGGTCGAGCGCCGAACAGGGCTCATCAAACAGGATCACGTCGGGGTTGAGCGCCAGCGTGCGCGCGATGCACAGGCGCTGCTGCTGACCGCCCGAAAGCGCGTAGGCGCTCTTGTCGAGTTTGTCTTTGACCTCGTCCCACAGCGCCGCGCCGCGCAAGCTCTCCTCGACCATGCGATCGAGCTCATCGCGGTCGGTGATGCCGTGACGCTTGGGCGCAAACGTGATGTTGTCGCGAATGGACTTGCGGAACGGGTTGGGCTGCTGGAACACCATGCCGATGGAACGGCGCAGCTCGTACGTGTTCTCGGTCTTGGTGTTCACGTTGCGGCCGCGGTAGTTGATCTCGCCCTCCACGCGACAGTCGCGAATCTCGCGATTCATTAGGTTGAGGCTGCGCAAGAAGGTCGACTTGCCGCAGCCCGAAGGCCCGATGAGCGCCGTGATCTCGCCCTTGTGAAAGTCGAGCGACGTATTGTGCAGCGCATGGTGATCGCCATAGTACACGTTGACGTCCTTGGTGGAGAGCACGACCTCGTCGTTCACGGCCTTGCCGCTCACACGCACGTGCTTTTCGCTTTGCCCCACGCTCGACAGAAAGTCCTGGGTCTCGGACGTGGCCGCTTCGGTTGCGGGCGTTGTATTCATCTCGCTCATTCGGCCGTCATCCTCCTTGCCAGTTGCTTGCCCACGATACGGGCGATTACGTTAAACAGCAGCACGCAGATCATCAGCAGCGCCGCGGTACCCCAAACGATCTGCTGGGCCTCGGGGCTGCCCTCGCCATAAATCTTGTAGATGTGCACGGCGAGCGACTCACCGGGACGGAACACGTTCCAGGCGCAGGTGGGGCTCGACAGGTTAAAGCTCAAGAAGTTCAGACGCACCGGCGAGCTCATGCCCGAGGTAAAGAGCAGCGCCGCGGCCTCGCCAAACACGCGGCCGGCCGAAAGCACGATACCGGTCACGATGGCGGGCATGGCCTCGGGGATCAGGATGTGCAGCGTGGCCTCCCAGCGGGTGAGGCCCATAGCCAGGCACGCATCGCGCTGGGCCTGCGGCACGTCCTCGAGCGCCTGCTGAATCACGCGCACCAGGATGGGGATGTTGAACATGGTGAGCGCAACGGCGCCGGAGATGATGGAGTACTTCCAGCCCAGCTGCACCGAGAACACCAGAAAGCCGAACATGCCCACGACGATGGAGGGCAGCGAGGACAGCGTCTCGATGGCGGTCGAGGCGATGTCGCGGATGGGTCCGTCGGGCGCGTACTCGACCAGGAAGACCGCGCCGCCCAAGCTGATGGGCACCGAGATGACCAGGGTGATCAGCAGCAGATAGAACGAGTCGAACAGCTGGTAGAGCACGCCGCCCTGGGTTCCGTTGGCACGCGCGGGCTGCGTGAGGAAGCCCGGCTTAAGCAGCGTCGAGATGCCCTCGAACAGGATGTAGGCCACCATGGAAACGACGATGAGCATGACGATGGCGGCGATCGCCGTCAGCACGCCCGTGGCGATGCGGTCCTGTTTTTGGACACGCCCGAGTCTCGCCTCGTCGATATGGATGCGCGTGCTAGCCACGAGCCTTCGCCCCCTTGCGGCCGATAAGGTGGATGATCAGGATAAAGATAAGGCTCATGCCCATCAGCAGCAGACCGAGTGCCCACAGAACGTCGTCCTGGGCCGAACCCTCGGCATAGACCGCCATGGACGTGGTGAGCGTGGTGGTGATGGTCGACGCTGGCGACAGCAGCGACATCGGCATGGCCTCGATACCGCCGATAACCATGCGCACGGCAAGCGTCTCGCCAAAGGCGCGGGTCATACCCAGGATGACCGCGGTCATGAGCGACGGCATGGCGGACTTGAGCACCACGTGCCAGATGGTCTGCCAGCGGGTGTAGCCCAGCGCGAGCGAGCCCTGACGGTAACTGTCGGGCACGGCGCGCAGGCCATCGACCGAAAGCGTGGTCATCGTCGGCAGAATCATGACGGCCAGCACGATGGCGCCGGGCAGGATGCCCAGGCCCGTGCTCACGTGGAAAACGCTCTTCATAAGGCCGACGACCACGTGAAAACCGATCAGGCCAAAGACGACCGAGGGAATGCCGGTCAAAAGCTCAATGAGCGGCTGAAAGACCTTGGAGCCAAACTTGGGTTGGATCTCGACCGCAAAGATGGCAGAACCGATGGCGATGGGCAGCGCGATGAGCGTGGAGAGCACCATGACCGCAAACGAGGTGACGATCAGGGGCAGGGCGCCGGTATAAGGCAGGCCGTTTTCGGCTGTGTTGGCCAGGTCCCACTTGGTACCGGTGAAGAACTCGACGATCGAGACGCCGTCCTTAACAAATGCCGAGAGGCCCTTTTGGGCGACCATAAAGATGAGCGCGGCAACGACAAGCGTCACGAGCGCTACGCACGCGCCCGTGACGACTAGGCCCACGTTCTCAAGGTCGCGCTTTGGCAGCTGTTTTGCCATTGCAAACCTTTCCGGGGGCGATTACTTATTTAGAGGAGACCTTGCCGCTGGCGTCCTTGACGACCTTCATGGCAGAGACGGGGATAAAGCCCTGCTCCTCGACGAGCTTGCCCTGGACGTCGTCGGAAAGCATGAACTCCAGGAAGGCCTTGGTAGCCTCGTCGGCGTCCTTAGCGCAGTACATGTGCTCGGTCGCCCAGATCTTGAAGGAGTCGTCGGTGACGTTTGTGCTCTTGGGCTCCACGCCCTCGACCTTGATGGCGTTGAACTTGGAGTCATCGAAGTGCGAGAAGTCCAGGTAGGAGATGGCGTTGTCGGTGCTGCCCATCTGAGTCTGGACGTCGCCGGACTTGTCGAGCTCGGCGTCGCCCTTAAAGTCGACGGCCTCGTCGCCAAAGACGGCGGCCTCGAAGGTGGCGCGGGTGCCGGAGCCGGCCTTGCGGTTGAGAACGACGATGGTAGCGTCGTCGCCGCCGACCTCCTTCCAGTTGGCGATCTGGCCGGAGAAGATGCCCTTGAGCTGCTCGAGGGACAGGTCGTCGACCTTCACGTTCTTGGAGACGACGGGGCCCATGCCCACGACGGCAACCTCGTGGTCGACGAGGTTCTTGACCTGATCGGCCTCGAGCTTGGTCTCGGCGAAGACGTCGGAGTTACCGATGGTAACGGTGCCGGCGGCGACAGCGGTCAGGCCCTTGCCCGAACCGTTGCCCGAACCGGAGACGGAGACGTCGGGGTTGGCATCCATGAACTTCTCGGCAGCGGCCTCGACGAGAGCCTGGAACGAGGAGGCGCCGTCGTAGGTCACCTCGCCCGAGACGGACTCGGCAGCAGCGGCGCTACCCTTGCCGGCGGCGTCGGATTCGCCGGAGCCGCCGCAACCAACGAGACCGAGACCGACGATGCTGGCAAGACCACCAGCGAGGCCGAGGAACTGACGACGAGAATAAGCCTGATCGAGCATGATCTTCCTTTCATACAAGCGACTCGCGGGCACCCTGCCCGCTTTGCTGTTTGGAAAGATACGGTCTCGATCGGGCAGCGCCCGCGTCAGCTGCGCTTTCTTACGGGCATCTGATAGACCCTTACCGCAAGCGCGGCTCGGCTTTACAAACGAATAACAAACCCCGTCGCAAGCATGCCTCACCTTTTACAAGCTAGTCATTGGGGACGTTCTTATAGTCATTGGGGACGTTCTTAAACGACTAGTCGTTGGGGACAGTCTTTGTAGATTGCCAAAAAGGAGTGTCCCAATCTGCCGGCACTTGGGGACGTTCCTTATCTGCTGGCACAAAAGGAACGTCCCCAAGTGACGCAAAAAAGCCCGGGCAAAAGCACCGGGCTCGTAATGAAAGTTTGTATCCAAACAGGATATAGGGGTTTCCCAGGTCCCTGGGGAAGCCCTACAGCTCGAGTTCGTTGAGGCGCAGGATTGCGACGATATAAATCTTGAGCGCTTGCTTGAGCTGTTCCTCGTTGGCACACTCGTTGGGACCGTGCATCTGGCCGCCCCACGCGGGCAGCTCCAGACCGGTCTCCTCGGGGCCAAACGATACGGCGCGGGCAAAGTTGCGCGCGTACGTGCCGCCGCCCATGGCAAAGGGCTCGGCATGCTTGCCCGTAAACTCGTTATAGGTATCAATAAGCGCCTTCACGGCCGGATCGTCGGCAGATACCGAGAACGGCACCTTCGCGCGACCCAGCTGGCACGTCACGCCAAAACGGCCCACGAGCGGCTCGAGCTGCTCGCGGATGGTATCGGCACTCGTGCTGTCGGGGAAGCGCACGTCGATGACCTGCTCGATATGGCCATCCGCCACGCGGATGACGCCAGCGTTGCAGGTAAGCGGGCCAAACGCCGGACTCGTCGCATCGATACCCAGGCCGCGGCCATAGGCATCCGCATGCACAAAGGCCAGGAACTTGACGAATTCGTGCTCGGCAGGCGTCAGCAGGCGCTCATCGCGTGCACCAAACGCGTCTTCGGCCTCGCGCAGATACGCCACGATGAGGCCGACGGCGTTGATGGTGCCCTCAGGCATCGAAGCGTGGCCGCCAATACCGTGGGCGAAAATCTGCGCATGCCCGTTATCAAGCGCCGTGATCTCCAGGCGGTCGGCGTTCTCAACGGGCGCCGGCAGCTCATCGGCGGCAATCGCGAGCTCGCAGATGGACTGCGACGGAATAGCGTTGCTCGCCTCGGCACCGCTCCAGGACACAATGCGCCCGCCGTCGATCTTGGAGCTCACAAACGTCGCCCCAAACTGGCCCTTCTCGGCATTGCAGACCGGGAACTCGGCATCGGGCGTAAACAAAAAGTCGGGGTCTGCGTGGTTCTCCAGATAATGGTGAACGTCGGACATGCCCACTTCCTCATCGCAGCCCAGCAGCGCGCGGAAAGTGTAGCGCGGGGTAATGCCGTGCTTGAGCAGATAGGCGCCGGCGTAGAGCGACAGCACGGCAGGACCCTTGTCGTCGATAACGCCGCGGCCGAGCAGCCAGCCCTCGCGACGCTCCATCGCAAACGGGTCGGTGTTCCAGCCGGGGCCGGCGGGCACCACGTCCACATGGCAAATGGTCGCGAGTTGCTTGTCGCCGCAGCCCGGGATATCGGCAATGCCCACATAGCCCTCGTCGTCGCTCGTCTGGTAGCCGAGCTTTTGCGCAATGCCGAGCGCGCAATCGAGCGCATCACGGACCGGGCGGCCAAACGGCGCGCCGGGCTCCGCATCGGCAGAAACTGCCACGGACGGATAACTCACCAGCTGCTCGATATCGGCGATGACATCCTCCCAGACCTCGTCGACATACTCGGCGACGCTCTGCTCCACCTGATTCATGGACGACCTCCTTACCAATGAGCGGCAAGCGTACCCGCCCCTCACATTTAGTTCCTAGATAGAGAAAAGTTTAGCAAGCTCAGCCACCGAGTGCACCACCGCATCGGCACCCGTCGCTTCATGCTCACCCGGCGCCGCCGCGCCCGAATAGATGCCGATGCACGGCACGCCCATCGCGTGCGCGCCCTCGACGTCGTTAAAGCGATCGCCGATCATCACGGCCTCGTCCGCGGCCGCACCCAAGGCCGTCAACGCGTCGCGAACCGAATCGGCCTTGGTCTCGCGTCCCTGCGGCGGATTCATGCCAACCACTGCCTTAAACTGAGAAAGCCCCAGCTCGCCCACCATGTCGATGCACTTTGCCTCCATGCGCGACGTCGCCACGGCCAAGCGATGCCCCTGGGCGGCCAACCCATCCAGCAGCTCGGAAATTCCATCGAACACAGGGTACTCTTCCGGTCCCAGCTCATCAAAAAAGGCACGGTACTCGTCGGCCACCACAAGCGACTCCTCGCGCGAGAAGCCATAAAAGTCGTGAAAGCTCTTCCACAGGGGCGGCCCAATCATGCGGCGCAGATCACCCATCTGCGCCTCCGAAAACCCGCGCACAGCCAGCGTCTTGCGCGTCGAGGTCATCACCGCCCGGCCTGTATCGGCCACCGTGCCATCGAAATCAAACAGCACAACCGACCGCTTGCATATCTCCAGCTGCTCCACTGGCACCCTCTCTTCCCCAGTTGACGATTTCCACACCGACACTTCAAACTGTTGACTATTCAACAATTGAACCTAGTAATGTGGAACGACTCTACTATACTTGTCGCACTTTGCTCTCAGAAGGCGGCGCGCAAGCGCCCCAACGAAAGGTGCAATTATGTCTTTTGCCATCATAACCGACTCCACGTCGGACATCTCCCCCGCTCGTGCTCAAGAGCTCGGCATTTACGTGATTCCGCTGCATGTGATTATCGAGGGCGAGGACCTGCTCGACCAGGTGCAGATTACCGCCGAGGAATACATCGCCCGCATGGCTGGTTCCGAGCAGTTGCCGCACACATCGCAGCCGAGCGCCGGCGAGTTCAAGGCGCTCTTTGACCGCGTGCGCGCCGACGGCCATGATAGCGCCATCTTTATCTCGCTATGCAGCGAGTGGTCTGCCTGCTATGCCAACGCCAGCCTGACGGCCGAGACCCACGAGCTCGACGTGCGCTGCATCGATTCGCGCACCGGTTCGGGCGCCGAGGGTCTGCTGGTGGAGTACGCGCTCGCCATGCGCGAGGACGGCCGCAGCCTGGACGAGACCGAGGCGCAGATCCGCGCGACGCTGCCCGATGCACACCTGCTACTGATTCCCCGCACACTCGAGAACCTCGTTAAGAACGGCCGCGCGCCCAAACTCGCCGGCCAGCTCACGCAGATGTTCAACATTCGCCTGGCCGTTTCGCCGGAGTGGAAGTCAGGCGAAATCAAGGCCATCAAGAAGGGCCGCGGTGCCAAGCGCATCGTTGCGAACACCATGGCTGACTGCCTCGAATTTTTGACCGAGCACCCGGGCTCCAGCGTGCGCGTGCTCACGACCGGTGCTGCCGAGGAGCAGGAGCTCGTTAACCAAGCGCTCGCAGGCCAGAACTACGTAGACGCCGGCACCGGCCCCATCGGCTGCACCATCGCCACCCACGTAGGCGTCGACGCCATCGCCATCAGCTACTGTCCCCGCTACCAACCTGCCAATTAGGGACAGGTTTATTTTGGCAGGTTTTATCTGGGCAAACGTTAAACGGTAACAAGGCTTGCCTGGCAAGATCGGACATGCCAAAGCCGTCGAACAACCGAAGTACACCCAGCCACAACAAAGCCATCACGCCGACGCGCCGCAACTCAAGGCGCGCCGGCGTCTTTTTAGGAGTCGCGGCGGAAAAGGGGCCGTTTTAGCCAAAAGGCCGCGAAACGCTTCCCATTACGCCGCAACTTCATTGCCGCCCAACCAGCCAATCGAGAAATTGGCGGCGATCGATGCTTTGTTCAACCCCCTTGCGATACCCTCTGGGCAAAAAATGGCAAATATGAGTACTGTTACCAGTTTAGTAACAGCGAAATCTGGCTGAAATTGCCATCTTCCGCCAATTCCGAGCGTCATAAAGTCCCGAATCGCCATGTTTAGAGGGTTGATTATATCCAATCCGAATCGATTGGTCTTAAATACTTTCCAGATGATATGTTACCGCTCAAACCACAGTACTCATATTTGCCATTTTTTGCCCACAGGGTCTATTCGAGGATAGTTTCCTGCGCCTCCAGCCCACCTCATGGTCGCCAAAACCCATTCAGCAACAGCTACCGCACATTTTGACATCAGCCAAACACCACTCACGGAGCTGTACTCCGCTATCGCCGAACCAAAATCAGAGTCGAGTCCCTTAAAAATCAAAATAACGTACCCTCATTTCAATGAACTCCGACAAGAACGGCATTTACATGAGCACCGTCACGCATCAATACGCCCTCATCGGGGGTACGCTATTCCAATTCAAGAAAACCGTCGCCCATGTATCGGAGCCGCACAGCCAAATCGTCATCTGCGGCAACGGTCCAGACATCCGTTACGCAACACTGGAAGAATGGGAGAAAGCTAGCGAATCTTTCGATAGACGGGCACAGGTCGAAGGAATCGTCACCAGTGCGAGCCCAGCGCGCGACAAACTCGAGCTCTTTCGCAATCTCTTTACTGGCCGCAAAGATGTTTACGCCCATGGGTACCGCAGAAAAGACGGGGGAATCGGCTATACGCCCGTCTGCGCAAACGAGTGGAAGTCAGGCATTTGTCCCAAAGCAAATCGTCAGAAAACCAAATGCGCTGAATGCGGCAACCGCGTCTTCCCCGAGTTGAGCGATACCGCGATCATCTCCCATTTCAAGGGCAGTGACGACAGACTCCGAGACGTCATAGGTCAATATGTTCTCGATAATGACAGCAACACAAAAGTCCTGGTCATCGACTTTGACGGAGCCGATTGGAAAGAAGCGACAAACGCCATTCGGCTTGTCGCAAAAAACTATGGAATCGATGCTGCAGTCGAGCGATCGAGATCAGGTAACGGCGCTCATGTCTGGTTTTTCTTCCTAGAGCTCACCCGCGCAAAGATCGCACGAGAATTTGGAAGCAGCCTTATCACCGAAGCGGCGGCGCTCAACAAGACAATCACCTTTGAAGCTTTTGACCGAATGCTGCCCGCACAGTCCACCATTCCTGAGGGCGGCTTCGGAAATCTCATAGCGCTGCCTTTTCAAGGAAAAGCACAGCGAAAAGGGAACAGTGTATTTGTTGACGAGCAATTTGAGCCCTTTCCCGATCAATGGCTTTACCTTTCGCAAATTCAGCTGGTTCCACATGCAACGGTGCAAAATCTGATCGAAAGCATCGACAATAAACCGCATGGAATATCAGCTGCAGTGGTGGGAAACACCGCCGCGCCACATTCTCAGAGGCCGCGAAAGCGGCTTCCGCTCACGCCGCAGGACTTCCCGTCATCGCTGTCCGTCACGCAGGCCGATATGCTCTATATCCCCGAAAAATCTCTGAGTCCCGCAGCTCAAATGGAAGTCCGCAGGCTTGCAACATTTGCCAACCCAGAATTCTTCCGCGCACAATCTATGCATCAATCGGTATTCCACAAACCGCGGTTCATAGACCTCAGCGAACTTAGAGATGGCTACGTCGCGATTCCCAGAGGCTGCAAGGTTCAACTTGAGCGGCTGCTTCAAGAAGCCGGCGTTTCTGCCCACTATTCAGACAAACGCAAGTCGAGCAATCCAATTGTGATGGCATTTAAAGGGACTCTTCGCCCTGAACAGCAAATTGTCGCTGAAAAGATGCTCGGCTATGAAGACGGGATCATGTCCGCACCGACGGGGTTCGGCAAAACCGTCATCGGAGCTTATCTTATTGCTGCCATTAGTCTTCCAACGCTCGTCATCGTTCCTAAAACTGCGCTCATTGCCCAATGGAAATCCCAACTCGAACGATTTCTCGACATCACGGACAACAGAGAGCCCGTCCGAACCCCAAAGGGACGAATCAGCAAAAGACAGCCTCCGCTCATTGGGCAAATCGGAGGAGGCAAGACCGCCATAAGCCGTCTCATCGACATTGCTTCATTCCAGTCGCTATCCGGCAAGGATCCCCAAACCGGCGAGTCATTAGCCAAGGAGTTCGTTCGCGATTACAGTCTCATCATCTGTGACGAATGCCACCATGCGGCCGCGCCACAGCTTGAGCTTGTCCTCAAGTCCGCTCCTGCCAAATATGTATATGGCCTTTCCGCAACGCCCGAGCGTTCGGACGGACTCACGCGGGCACTCTCGATGCTCTGCGGCCCGGTTCGCTATGTCGTCGATCCAAAAACGCAAGCAATCCAGCAGGGGATTCAGCGCATTGTTAGACCGCGTTTCACCGGAATTCGATTACCCACCTACGAACCAGGAGCATCCTTTAACCAAATTCTCGATCTCCTGTGTGTACACGCCGCGAGAAACGAAGCAATTATCGAGGACGCCCTCGAGGCCGCATCAAACGGCCGGCATCCGCTTGTGCTATCTAAAAGAAAAAAGCATGCCGAAGAGCTATGCAGGCTACTTCAAAGCCGTGGACACGAACCCATACTCTTAACCGGAGAAATCGACGCCAAAGAAAGAAAAGCAATACTGAAGAGTCTTCCCAGCTTTGAGCATGAGCATCGAATCATCGTCGCAACTGAAAGTCTTCTGGGCGAGGGCTTCGACCTGTCTTACCTTGACACTTTGCTCATTGCCACTCCAATATCTTGGGACGGCAGCATAACGCAGCAGGCAGGTAGGCTACACAGAAGCCACGAGGGCAAACAGCGGGTTGAGATATTCGACTATGTTGACCTGTCGATACCCATGTTCGCGCGCATGTACCAAAAGAGGCTCAAGACCTACGCCAAGCTGGGGTATGAAGTCTTTGCGGCAAACGACAACAGACAGGACGATCGAAATATCCTCGTTAGGTCGGCAAGAGCCGTGGAGGCTTTAGTGAATGACATCGAGAACGCATCGAAAAGCATTTTTATTGCCGCACCCTACGCGTCCGCCGCATGCCTTGAAAAGCTCGCCGCTGCACTCGCGGATGCCGCTACCCGTGGAATTGCCCTTGAGATTTCTATTGCTTCAACTCCACGCGATGACGTGAAAGCGATTTTTGCCGAGATGAACGTCAACTATCTCATCAAAGCCGAAGGACGCCTGTGCGCATCAGTGATTGACGAGGAAACTGTCTGGTATGGAGCTATTCCGTTGCTGGCTTTCCCAAAGAAAGAAGACTGCAGCATTCGTTTCAAAAGCAGCGAAGTCGCAGCCGAGCTTTTGAGCGAAATTCAGCGAAAAGTGGAACCGGAGGCCGCGGCGACGAACGGGGTACCCCCAGCAGTTGCGGTTAAATAGGGACTGTTTTTGACTTATTAGCCGTCAATCAATCCCTATTCCACCGCAACTTAGAAATCGGCAATCAGCCCTGCGGGCCCTGGAACAGCTCCTCATGCGAGCCCATTCTGACCAGCCGGATCACAGGATTAGTCTTATGCGGTAAGTAGAGAACGACCACGTCGACCATGCCATCGGATAGGTGGAAATCGATGTGGCCGTTGTAGTTTCCGCCCGGGTTTGAAAGCTCATGGGCACCATATTCCGCGGGAAGCGAGCCGTGAGCTGCAAGCTCTGCGACTGCCGCCTTAAACTCACTCTTTAGCTGCGGATGCATGCGCATCGTTCGTTTGTAGTCCGCCTTAAATTGAGCCTCGACTTTAATCTCGAACATCGCTATTCCTCATCGAGGAATGACATAAGCTCATCAGCGTTGTTGAATGACAGGCTATCGTCCGGCAAAATCCCCAGCTCATGAGCCTCGGCGATCACCATGGCGCGCCTCGTTGCCTCATTGGGAACTTCGGATCGACCAACAATCTCAAAAGGAATCTTTCGCTGATTTACAAGCTGACGAACAGCAAGGTTGAGATACGAATTGAGACTCAGGCCAACCGAATCCAAGAACTCAGTCGCCTGTTCCTTGAGCCCCTCTTCGATGCGAACCGTCGTAGGCTTAACTGTTGCTGCAGGCATTTGCGACCTCCTCGCTCTCGTCTTTTGCATCAGTATACCCAATATTCATGGCAATGTGATGTTAGATAGCATCAGATTGCCATGCGTATTCATGTCGCGTGGGCACGATTGATCTACATCAGCCCGCTGAGCGCAATGTCAACGGCCTCGTTGAGGTCGTCGGTAATGTGTACCAGATCCGGATCGAGCGGACTGATCATGCCGGCGTCCATCACCGGACCGTTGAGCCAGTCGAACAGGCCCTGCCAGTACTCGCTGCCCACCAGCACGAGCGGCATGCGCTTGACCTTGTGCGTCTGCACCAGCGTGAGCACCTCGAACATCTCGTCGAGCGTACCAAAGCCACCGGGAAACACGATAGCGCCCGAGCTGTATTTGACGAACATGGTCTTGCGCACAAAGAAGTAACGGAAGTCCATGCCAAGGTTCACATATTTGTTGAGCCCGTGCTCGTGCGGAAGCTCGATACCCAAGCCGACCGACTTGCCGTTGGCGCTCGCCGCTCCCCTGTTGGCCGCCTCCATGACGCCGGGACCACCGCCGGTGATAACCGCCACGCCGCGCTGGGCGATCTTGCGGCCAACGGCGCGTGCCGCCTTGTAGAGCGGATCGGTCTTGGGCGTGCGGGCACTGCCGAAGATGGTCACTGCAGGACCAAGCTCGGCAAGTGCGCCAAAACCATCAACGAACTCTGCCTGAATGCGCAGCACGCGCCAGGGGTCGGTGTGCAACCAGTCGGTCGAGTCCTCGGGCGCCAGCAGGTTGGCGTAGGTGTTGTCCTTGGGAATCATGGGGCCGCGCATGACCACGGGGCCGCGGCGGTACGTCTCGTCGTAGGCAGGCTCGCCCTCGACGTTCTCATTCTTAATCATGGGTACTCCTATCGAAAAAAGAAACGGGCGGGGTCGACGCCATGCGTCAAACACCCGCCCGAACATCAACTATTCGGTATGGTACCCATGATGCATCATGCGCTTGCAAGGCATCGGTCAGCGGTCGCGGCTCTTAGTAATCCACCGCGGCAGGACTATTCATCCAATCGCTCACGAATGCGCCGTAGCGGCCCTCGATAATGGCCTGGCGGGCACGCTGCATAAGGTTGAGCAGGTAGTAGATATTGTGCATCGAAAGCAAAATGCCGCCGAGCATCTCCTTCTGCGTGACCATGTGGCGAATGAGCGCGCGGCTGTAGCCGCCCGTGCACACCGGGCAGGTGCAGGTGGGGTCGATGGGGCCGTCGTCGTGCGCAAAGCGCGCGTTACGGAAGTTAAGGCGACCTTCACTGGAGAACGCCGTACCCATGCGACCGGTGCGCGTCGGCAGCACACAGTCGAACATGTCGATGCCCACGCCCACGCCGCGTACGAGCGTGGTGGGGTTGCCGACACCCATCAGGTAGCGCGGCTTATGCTTGGGCATGTACTCGCTCACGAGCGGCGCCAGGGTCTCGAACATGGTCTCGTGATCCTCGCCCACCGAATAGCCACCGATACCATAGCCCGGGAAGTCGCCGCACTCCTCCAGATGGCGCAGCGAACGCAGGCGCAGATCCAGGTGCATGCCGCCCTGAACGATGCCAAAGAGCGCCTGGTCATCGCGGGTATGCGCCTTATAGCAGCGCTCGGCCCACATGCTCGACAGCTCAACGGCGCGCTCAACGTAGGCGCGCGTGGCGGGATAGCCCGGGCACTGGTCGAGCTGCATACAGATATCGGAGCCGAGTTTCATGGCGATTTCCATGTTGTCCTCGGGCGTCCAAAACACGTGGCGGCCGTCGTAATCGTTGACAATAAAGCGCACGCCCTCATCGGTGAGCTTGACGGCATCGTTGTGGCTGAAGACCTGGAAACCGCCCGAGTCGGTGAGGATGGGGCCGTGCCAGTTCATGAACTTGTGCAGGCCGCCCAGCTCGGCGATGGTATCCTCGCCGGGACGCATGGACAGATGATAGGTATTGGCGAGCACGATCTGGGCGCCGAGCTTCTTGACAGTCTCGGTAGGAATGCCCTTGACGTTTGCCTTGGTGCCCACGGGCATAAAGATCGGCGTCTCGATGTCGCCGTGCGGGGTGTGCAGCACGCCGGCGCGCGCGTGCGTCGTCGGATCCTCGGCAATCAGGTCGAATTTAAAAAGGTTCTGGTCCATAAACTGGAACTCCTTGGTTGCGGTTCATACGCAAACCATTATACGGGCAACCCGCAAGAAGCACCGACTCGACAGAAACTGGCGCGAGGAGGATACGGCAGGGACACGGCAAATGAGCGTGGATTTTTGGACGCTTACCGGATGAGCGTGGATAATCTCCCACTTTTGCCCAAAGCACAGCCCAAAAACGGGAGATTATCCACTTTCATTCTGCGGGCACTCATTTAAGTACGTCCCCGATGAGTGGAGCTATTTACCAGCCACGGCAACGCCGATATTTTGGCAACGCCGATGTTTTGACAACGTCAGCGAGCGGTCACCAGGGCGAACAAATTGGCATGAAAAGAGGGCGGCATTGACCTTCTGGTCATGCCGCCCTCTTTGAATGACAAGTTGTCGCCCTGGTGACCGCGCAGCGTCGACCCGTTACGCGGTTTGGTAAAACCGCGTAACCCTACGGCCGCTGGCCCATGCCGCCCTCGAGGGTGACAGTCTCGCCGTTCATATACTTAAAGTCGGGACCGCAGAGCTGAACGACAACGCGGCCGATCTCCTTCTCGACGTCGCCGTAGTGGCCTGCCGGCGGCATGTGAACGTTGGCCTTAAACGCCTCGGGATAGGCATCCTGGAAGTTCTCGAGCGCAGCGGTCCAAGCAAGCGGGCACACGATGTTGACGTTGATGCCGTCCTTGCCCCACTCGTTGGCGGCGACGCGGGTCAGGCCGCGGATGCCCTCCTTTGCGGCAGCATAGCTGCACTGGCCGTAGTTGCCAAACAGGCCGGCGCCCGAAGCAAAGTTGACCACGGAGCCCTTGGTCTCCTTCAGGTGCGGATAGGCCTTCTGCATGTACAGGTAGGTGGCATACAGGCCAGAGTAAATGGCCAGGTTAAACTGATCCATGGTGTGGTCGGCGATGGTCACGCCCGAGGCGCTGGCCTGAGCATTGTTGACGACGGCGTCGATGCGGCCGAACTCCTCAATGGCCTTGTCGATGACGTTCTGGACGACGGCCTCGTTGTCCTGACCAGCCGAGACATCGGCCTGAACAGGCAGAACCTTGACGCCGTACTCGGCCTCGAGAGACTCCTTGGCAGCCTCGAGCTTGGCGACGTTGCGGCCGGTAATGACGAGGTTTGCGCCCTCCTTGGCAAAAGCGATATCGATGCCGTAGCCGATGGAGCCAGCGGAGCCGTCCTTAAGCGTGGCCTTGCCGCCGCCGGTGATAATCACGGTCTTGCCAGTGAAAAGTCCCATAAGAAAGTCCTTTCAGATCACGACGGGCACGCCCGCCGACTGCGCGCATCCAAATTCACGCGCCAAAAGCTGAAATGCAACTTTAGCGTGTTCGAGTGAAAAATAAAGACCGTAGCAGGCGAACGGCACAACGTCATTCGGCGAAGGGGATGTCAAGCACGAACTGGATAAAGAGGCCGATTTTTTGTTATCCAAATGAGCTATCGAACACGTTTTGAAACTTTGCTGCAGCGCGCGGGTTGTCGGCGCGAGACTTTATCATAGGGTGACAAACAACGATGAGGAGCACATGCCTATGACAGACGAGCTGGACCCCCAGACTCAGCAGCATATTGATCATTCCGCAGGCGCTATCGACGACTGCGATACTCCTACCTGCGCCGACGCGCCCGCCGATGCATCGGCGGAAGATACGCACGCCACCGCAGATGAGGTCACAGACGCAGATAGTACTGTCGAGCAAGGCGAAGACGAGCAGTCGGAACCGGGTGGCGCCGAGCCCGATGCGGAGCCCGCGGCACAGGTAGCGGGCCCCATCGAGGTGTCTTCGGAAGAAGAGCTCGATGCCGTCATGGACTCCATGATGGATGCCGTCAAAGCGATGAAAGACGCCGTGGCCGACGCCGATGTTGACGCCGAAGAAGAGGAGGCCGCCGAGGCCGCCTCGACCTTCGTACCCGGCGAGACCCCCGTTGCCGATCAAGGCAGCACCATGCCCTCGTTCCTGCAGCTCGAGCACCCCACAATTGGCGCCGATGCGGTTGACCCACACGCTGCCGGCTTTTCCGTGATCGAGGGCGGCACCGGCAATCTTGCCACGGCGCATGCCGCCGATGCGGATGCCACCGACGCTGCTCGCCCGACCGCCCCGCATTCCCCCGCCGCGAGCCGCGATCTGGGGACCGCTGTCTCGAACACTGCGAACGCCGTGGGCACTTTTATCGCCCAGGGGGCCTCGGCTATGCGTGAGATGAATGCCGCAAAGAAAGCACTCGCGGACGCCCGCGCCCATCTGGCCGAACTCGAGCAGCGCATCGCCGATCAAGGCGAGGAGCTCGAGACGCGCCAGGATATCGCAGGGCGCTACGAGCAAATTGTCACCGAGCAACGCCAGACAATCGACTCGGCTCAAAAGGCCGCGGAGGCGGCAGAAATCCGCCGCGATACCCATGCCGCCAAGACAGCAGAGCTCAAGGCACAGCTCGAACAAATGAAAGAAGAAGACGACGCCACCGAGCGGCGTCTCAAAGCCGCACTCGACGCGGTGGAGGCGCGCGAAGTCAGCTCGCGCGAAACCGGCAACCGCCTCGTTCGACGCCTCGAGGATTCCAAGCGTATCCGCGACAAGGTGCAGGCAGAGCGCGATGCCGGTGTTGCCGCCGCAAAGCAAACCGTCGATGCCACGCGCGCTCAACTCGAAACGTTGCGCCGCGAGTATGCCGAGCTGCAGCGCAATCCTTCGGCAAATCCCGCCAATTACACGGTGCGCACCAGCGAGCTTTCGATGCAGATTTCCGACACGGCCGACGCCCTGCGCAAAGCCGAGGAAGATGTCCCGCACATCACCGCCGATCTTGAGCACTCGCTCGCAGCCGCCGAGCAGGCCGTCGAGCAGGCGCAGGCCCCTATTGCCGACGCCAAACGCGCCCATCAGGCCGTAACGGCCGAGGCCGATGCCGCGCGCGACGAGCTGCAGACCGCAAAAACCGCCGCCACAACGCGCCAGCGCGAACTGCGCGAGAAGATTGCCGCCGAGGATAAGGCTCGTCGAGAGCAAGAACAGTCTATCGCCAATGCCCAGGCAAACATCGCGCATGCCCAATCGATCATCGAGCAGGCGACCGAGGTGCACGACCATCCCGAGATTACCGAGTCGCTCGCGGGGTCCCTGGCCCGCGATAAGGCCGGACACGTCGAAACCGAGCACGAAGTGGCTCAACTCGAAGCCGCCGAGGACGACGTGCGCGAGCGCACCCGTGACTCACGCGTCAAATTCACCGGCGCCATCGTCTGCATTATCGCCGCAATCCTGGTGATTGTCCTCGTGTGGCTGTTCACAAGCAAATAGTCGTTGGGGACGTTCTTAAACGACCAGTCAAACAAGAACGTCCCCAACGACTAATCAATGATGAGAGTGGATAATCTCCCACTTTGAGCCCGCAGACGGGCCAAAAACGGGAGATTATCCACTCTCATTCCGCAGGTACTCATTTAAGTACGTCTCCAATGAGTGCCCAACGACTAATCAAATGGAACGTCCCTAAGTGCCGCCTTTTTGGCAACAACGGCAACGCCGATGCTTTGGCAATGTCAGCGAAAACGCCCCTAAGCGAGCAAGGTGACGTGAAAGAGGAGGGCATTGACCTTCTGGTCATGCCCGACGATTGAACGTCAGATTGCCGCTTAGGGGCGTTTGCAGCGTCGAGCGGTTACGCGGTTCGTAGAACCGCGTAACTAACAAATGAGCATCGCGTCGCCAAAGCTGAAGAAGCGGTAACGTTCTTCGATGGCGGCGGCGTAGGCATCCATGATCTGGTCGCGGGTGGCAAGCGCACTCACGAGCATCATGAGCGTGGAGCGCGGCACGTGGAAGTTCGTGATCAGCGCATCGACCACGTGATAGGTCGAGCCGGGCATGAGGTAGAGCTGCGTCGTCGCGTTCTCGCGCACCACGATGTCACCGCGGCCGAGCGTGTCGGCGCCGTCCTCACGGCCCTCAAAATAGCGCGCCGTCACAGCCGGATCGGACACCGGCGCGTCAGCGTCAAACGCGCTCTCGAGCGAGCGCACCGCAGTGGTACCAACGGCGATCACGCGATGCCCCTCGGCCTTCGCCTTATGCACGGCGTCGACAACCTCCTGCGACACGTGGTAGCGCTCGGTGTGCATGACGTGCTGCGTGGGGTCGTCCTCTTCCACCAGGCGGAAGGTATCGATGCCCACCTCGAGCTCAACGGCGGCAAACTTTGCGCCCTTGGCCTCGATGGCAGCCATGAGCTCGGGCGTGAAGTGCAGGCCAGCCGTGGGAGCAGCGGCCGAGTGCTCCTCCTTCATGGCGTACACGGTCTGATATTTCTCGGGATCGCCCTCGTAATCGGTGATGTAGGGCGGCAACGGCACGTGACCGGCGGCGTGAATGGCCTCGTCGAGCGTGCGCGGGTCGCCGGCGGCGTTGCAGCCCGCCGGCTCAAAACGCACCAGGCGGCCGCCGCGGCTATCGGTGACAAAGTCGACAACCTCGGCCGTCAGCACCACGGGAGCCCCTTCGGGCGCATGGGCGCCACCGGCGCGATACTCAATCTGAGCACCGGGCTTCAGACGCTTGCCCGGCTTGACCAGGCACTCCCAAACGTGACCCAGCGGATCAACATCCTCGCGGCGCTTGAGCAGCAGTGTCTCGACCACACCGCCCGAGCCTGCCTTGCGACCGATCAGGCGGGCCGGCATGACACGCGTCTGGTTGATGACGAGCACGTCGCCCGGCTCGATATAGTCGATGATGTCGCGGAAGATGCGGTGCTCGACGGTGCCGCCGTGCTCCAGCGGCATTCCCGCCTCGGATCCCTTGCGATTTACCACCAGCAGGCGGCAAGAGTCGCGCGGCTCGGCAGGAGCCTGGGCGATGAGCTCTTCGGGCAGGTTATAGTCAAAATCATCAGTACGCATAGACACGTCGGATTCTCCTTATATAGCTAAAGTCCGCTCTACATCCTAGCAGGCCGCCAGCCCAAAAGAACTACTTTTTGGACGCTTTGCGCTCGTCGCGGATGCGGGCGCGGTCCATGGCCGCCTCGACGGCCGAAAAGCGGCAGCCACAGTAGTTCTGCCGATACATGCCCAGCTCGCGCGAACGACGCGTGGCCTCGGGATAATACGGGCGAAAATCGCGAATCACCGGGGTGAGCCCGCGGGCGGCGGCCAAGCGCTCAAGCACATCATTACACGTGTCGAACAGCTGATACGGCGAGACGGCGAGCGTCGTGCCCACATATTCAAACCCGCGTTCCTGGGCCACACGGCACGCTTCGGCCAGGCGCAGGGCATAGCACGCGCGACAACGACGGGGCCGATCGGCGCCCAGCGGGGCCACGCCGGCCTCCCAGCGCTCGCGGTCCTCCCCCGCCTCGATGAGCTCGATGTCGCCATCGGCACACCACCGGCGCAGCTCGTCCAAGCGCCGCTGCCATTCATCGTGCGGCTGAATATTGGGGTTAGTCCAGCAGATCGTGGGCTCAAACCCCTCCTTGCGCAGCAGGCGAACCGGCTCAAGCGAGCACGGCGCACAGCAGGCGTGCAGCAACAACGGCTTCATCGACATCCCCTCCCAATCCTTGCCCAAAGACTACTTTGCGAAAAAGCGGACGCCAAAGGATGTGTCCTCGCAGGCGACAATACGGCGGTCGCGCAAAATGGTCCACACGTAATACCAGTCGCCCACACAGCCCGACAAATGCAGGCCGGCCGCTAGGTAGCACAGCAGCGGATAGCCAAAAAACGCAAACCCCAAGACAAGCACAGCCGTCAGGATCACCGTGGGCGCCAGGCAAATGGCAATGTAGCGCCGGCGCGAATACACAACGCCCTCGGCACAGGCGTAGATCATCGCCGTCTCGCGATTCGCCCCAAAGGTCACATGCGCACCCGCAGGCGCCAGCAGCTTAAAAAACACCGCATGCACCAGCTCGTGCACGGCAAATGACGCCGCCGAAACCGCGATCAAACCGACCATCCAGCACACGACCGCCGTCCAGCCGCCCGCTTCAGCCGCATCCAAGTCCGCAGGCCCGCCCAGCAGTATAAACACCGGCACCAGACACACGGCAAATACGCCAAGCACGGCCATCCCCCACACGAAGCAGGCGTGCAGAAAATCCTCGTCCTCAAACGCATGTATGTTGGAAATCTCATTCATAGCATCTTAGGATAGCGCCCCTGCCACGCACCCGCCCGCATGTGCGATAATGTCGAACGATATGCACGAATTGACCACCGCGCCGCCAGGCCTTGCGCCGGCCGCGCTTTCACCCATGCGAAGGAGTCCCATGGCATCCAAATACTCCATGAACGACCGTCCCAGCTGGCCGCGCCGCGCCATCGTTACCGCCGGCGAGCCCTACGGCAACAAGGGCCTGCACTTTGGCCACGTTGGCGGCGTCTTTGTCCCGGCCGACTTCTTCGCCCGCTTCCTGCGCGACCGCCTGGGCCGCGAGAACGTCATCTTCACCTCGGGAACCGACTGCTACGGCTCACCCATCATGGAGAGCTACCGCAAGCTCAAGGAGGGCGAAGGCTACGACAAGTCCATCGCCGAGTACGTCGAGTCCAATCACTCCCGCCAGGCCGCGACCCTCAACAACTACAACATCAGCTGCGATATCTACGGCGGTTCGGGTCTTGAGCCGGCCGCGCAGATTCACAACGAGGTGACCGCCGAGATTATCGAGCGCCTGCACGAGCAGGGCACCATCTCCAAGCGCTCCACGCTGCAGTTCTACGATGCCAAGGCCGGCACGTTCCTCAACGGCCGCCAGGTGATCGGCCGCTGCCCCATCCAGGGCTGCAAGTCCGAGAAGGCCTATGCCGACGAGTGCGATCTGGGCCACCAGTTTGAGCCCGAGGAGCTCATCGCGCCCAAGAGCCAGCTCACCGGCGAGGTGCCCGAGCTGCGCCCGGTCGACAACCTCTACTTCGATCTGCCGGCCTACCTCGACTTTATGAAGACCTACACCGCCAAGCTCGCCCAGAACCCGCAGGTTCGCTCCGTGGTCTCCAAGACCATGGAAGAGTGGCTGCTGCCGGCTCAACTCTATATCCAAAACAAGTTCCGCGAGGCCTTCGATGCCGTCGAGGACCAGCTGCCCGAGCACACCGTGCTGGAGCCCGAGGGCAACAAGAGCAGCTTTACCGTCACCTTCCCCAGCTGGAAAGAGCGCGACGACGCCCACGCGGTGCTCGCCAACGGCGGCGTGCGCTTCCGCAGCGGCAAGGCGCTCGTGCCCTTCCGCATCACCGGCAACATCGACTGGGGCGTTCCGGTGCCCGAGGTCGACGGCGTGACCGACGTCACCTGCTGGTGCTGGCCCGAGAGCCTGTGGGCGCCCATCAGCTACACCCGTACCGTACTCGCCCGCGACGCCCGCGCCGCCGGCGTGACCGAGGGTGTCGCCGCCCAGGACGCCGCCCTCATGGGCGAGCCCGCCGCCGATTCCACGCAGGTCCCCGCGCCCACCTATCAGCACAGCTCACTCGACTGGCGCGACTGGTGGTGCTCGGACGACGCACAGATCTACCAGTTTATCGGTCAGGACAACATCTACTTCTACTGCATCGCGCAGACCGCCATGTGGGAGGCCCTGGGCTGGGACCTCACGCAGAGCACCGTCAGCGCCTGCTACCACCTGCTCTACATGGGCAAAAAGGCCAGCTCGTCCTCGCAGACGCCTCCCCCGCCGGCAGACGACCTGCTCAACCACTACACCTGCGAGCAGATGCGCGCGCATTGGCTGTCGCTCGGTCTGTCCGAGAAGCCGGTGAGCTTTAGCCCCAAGGCATACGACACGCGCGTGACCGGCAAGGACAAGGACGGCAACGAGGTGCGTGCCTGCGACGACAAGCGCGTCATCGATCCGGCCCTTAAGGAGAGCGCCCTTTTGACCGGCGTGTTCAACCGCCTGGCCCGCAGCTGCTTCTACGGCGTTGCCGTCAAGGAGGGCGACGAGAGCCCCTATCGCAACGGCTGCATTCCCGCCGGCGCGGCCTCTGCCGCCGTGGTCGAGGCCGCCGAGCAGGCAGCCCTTGCCTTTGAGCAGGCCATGTACAAGTTCGAGACGCACCGCGCGCTCGCCGTGTGCGACGACTATCTGCGCGCTGCCAACAAGCGCTGGAGCGATGCCTCCAAGGCCGCCAACAAGCTCGAGGGCGAGCCGGCCAATGTCGCGATGACGCAGGCCCTCGTCGACGCCTTTACCGAGTTGCGCGTGGCAACCGTCCTCATGCACGGCATTGTGCCGGCCGGTTGCGAGCTCATCTGCGAGTACTTCGACGTCGACCCGGTCGCCTTCTTTAGCTGGGATAACATCTTTGCCTCCACGGACGAGTTTGTGGAGAGCCTGGGCGAGAAGCCCGGCGAGCACCGTGTGAAGCCGCTGCCCCCGCGCTTCGACTTCTTTAGCAAGCACGAGAGCCAGTACTAGACAATCGCAACGCGCCCGGGAATGACTATTCTGGAACGGGGATTAAAAAATCATTCCCGGGCGCCACGGTACAGTCTTTTTGTGACGGGGGTCATGGAATGATTTTTAATCCCCGTCCCAAAATAATCATTTAGGTGGAAGGAAAGACGGATGTCTAAGCCGCGTCGTCGTAAGCAGAAAAAGCAGGTTAAGCCCGAGCTCAAGCTCAGGCAGTTTGCCGCTACCGAGCTTTCCGACCAGCTTGCCGCCCAACCCTCCGCCGCCAATCTGCCGCGCTTTATGGTCGACACGGTTGCCGGCGCCTATGCACCCACCGATGCCGAGCTCATGATCGAGGGCTTTGGCGCCGCAGCCGCACGCCCCGTCACGCTGCGCGCCAACACGCTCAAGGCGACCGCCGAGGACATCGCCGCGGCGCTCGACGCAGCCGGCATCGCCCACCAAACCGTTGCCTGGTACCCAGACGCCTTCATCCTGCCCGAGGCCCAGGTTTCCGACCTGTGGGATCTCGACATCTATCGCGACGGCAAGATCTACCTGCAGAGCCTGTCGTCCATGATGCCGCCGCTCGTGCTGGGCGCCCAGGCCGGCGAGGACATCCTGGACATGTGCGCGGCCCCCGGCGGCAAGACGACGCAGATCGCCGCCCTCACCCAGGGACAGGCACACCTCACCGCCTGCGAGATGAGTATTCCCCGCGCCGAAAAGCTCGAGGCCAACTTGGGCCGCCAGGGCGCCAAAAACGTGCCCGTCATGCGCATTGACGCGCGCGAGCTTGACGAGTTCTTCCGCTTTGACCGCATCCTGCTCGACGCCCCCTGCACCGGCACGGGCACCGTTATCAGCGGCAACGAGAAGAGTCTGCGCGGCCTCACCGAGCAGTTGCTGAGCAAGTGCGCCCGCTCGCAGCGAGCACTTCTGGACCGCGCCATGGGTGCCCTCAAACCGGGCGGTACGCTGGTCTATTCGACCTGTTCGATCTTGCCGCAAGAAAATGAGGATGCCCTGCAAGAGGCCCTCGACAAGCACATGGACTGCGAGCTCATCCCCCTTGACGGCACGCCGAGTGAAAGTGAGGCGCGTCGCGCCCAGAATGCCGGCGAGGAGCCGCGTATCGAGCGCAACGCCCTGACCGAGGCCATCGCCGCCGGCCACGTCTCGGCCATTGCCAACGGCATGCCCGGCACGCTGACCATTCCGCCTAGTCGCGACTTTGAGGGCTTCTATATCGCCTTGGTCCGAAAACGCAGCTAGCGCACGGATTCAAAACTCAACAAGCTATCTCCGTGCGCGCTTGTCCTGCCGGTCTTTATGCTGCGCAAGCGCCTCACGCTCCTTGCGCTCGGCTCTTTTGCCTTTAATGGCCGTGACCACAAAATAGATGACCGCGGCGGCAACGATTGCGCCCACGCACAGGCCAATCGAGCCCAACATTGCCGAGAATTCCATACCGCGTCACCTTTCTTTTGCATACGGGACTTTCAAGATAGCACCTCGATTCCCGCCACCACAGCTCCTTCATGTTCGCCGGCCCTTCAGTCTAACGGATGGCGCAGCGGGGAAAAATCAACTCGTTAAACGATTTAGCAAGCACAACGCTGCCGGCACCCTGCCGGCCGTCATCGCATAGAATCGAGCTTCCATGGATACCCTCAACGATCTAAATGAGCGCGTCGACGCCTTCGTCGGCACCAGCTCCTTCGACACGCCTGCCGCGGCAAACGACCAAGCCCCCATCGATGTGCCCGCCGAGGTTCACGAGGACATCGTCGCCTCGGTCGATTTCTCCGAGGTCGAGCTCGCAGACGAGTTCACCGAGCCCCAGGTAGCCGTGACCCCCAACGGACTGCTCCCCATGGAGCCGCTGCCCATCGACGGGCGTTTGCGCAAGGCGGCCCTTCGCATGCCTGACGAGATTGAGGAGGCCAGCGGCTTCACGCTCTTTGGCCGCCGCATCAAGTCGCTCATTTACACCACCGATGTCGCGGTTATCCGCAACTCCAACGCCGATGCCGTCTTTGCGGTCTACCCTTTCACGCCGCAGCCCGCCATTACGCAAGCGCTGCTGACCGTCGCCGAGTGCCCGGTCTTTGTAGGTGTGGGCGGTGGCACCACCACTGGTAAGCGCTCCGTGCAGATGGCAGCCGTCTCCGAGATGCAGGGCGCGGCGGGATGCGTGGTCAACTCCCCCGCCACCGCCGAGATGGTCGAGCACATCACCAACATCGCCGACATCCCCGTCATCGCTACGGTCGTTCGCTGCGACGACGATGCCCACGCCAAGGTGCGCGCTGGAGCCAAGATTCTCAACATCGCCGCTGGCAAGAACACGCCCCAGGTCCTACGCGAGCTGCGCAAGCACTATCCCAACCTGCCGCTCATCGCGCCGGGCGGCAAGACGCCAGAGAGCATCCGTGAAACCATCGCCGCCGGCGCCAACGCCATCATCTGGACGCCGCCTTCGGCCCAGCAGCTACAGACCGACATGATGCAGCGTTATCGCAAGATGAAGGAAGACGCCACACCTGTCATCTCGCACGACGATGTGCCCATTATCGACCAGGTCTCCGCCGCCGAGGTCAGCCAGGTCGAGAACATGAATCCCGACGTGCCGATTCCCGACGAAGTCATCGAGCGCGTCGCTTCGATCCACGAGCGCGTCGAGGAGCATCGCGCCAACCGCGGCCTCAAGCCGTCACTGCACGGCTTCTTCTTCCGCGGAAAGAAACGCTAACCCCCAACAGCAAGGCCCGCCCCACAAACGTGAGGCGGGCCGTTTTCGTTTGAGCAATCATGCAGCGATGTGATGGGGCAAATTAATCCACGCGCTTGTCGCCCATAAAGAAGAGCGCCACCGTACCAGGTCCGGTATGCGAGCCAATCAGAGTACCGATGTTATTGATCTCAATCTTGCCTTTGAGCTGCGGAACCTGTTCCTCAATCAGCGCCGCAACTGCCTCGGCATCCTCGCGGCACGCCGAGTGCGACATGATGCACTTACCCGAATAATCCGCACCGTCCTGCACGTGTGCCATCATGGTCTTAGCCATCTCGGAAATCGCGCGCTTCTTAGTGCGAATCTTCTCACGTGGCGACAGCTTACCTTCGCAATCGACCGTCATAAGCGGGCAAATCTTAAGCGCCGTGCCGATGATCGCGCTCGCAGCCGAAATGCGACCGCCGCGCAGGTAGCTCGACAGATCGGTCGAGAAGAACCAGTGGTGCAGGTTGAGCTTGTGCTCCTCGATCCAGGCAGCCGTCTCGTCGAGTGAAGCCCCGCTATCGCGCACGTCGGCGGCACATTCCGCCAGCAGGCCAAAGCCCGAAGACGCCGCCAGCGAATCGATGACGCGCACCTTGCCGCCCTGGGGATAGCGATCCGCGAGCATCTGCGCCGCAACGCAAGCCGAGCCATACGTACCCGAAATACCCGACGACAACGTCAGGTGCAGCACGTCTTTACCCTCGGCAACAAGCGGCTCCCAAAACTCCTCGTACTCACCCACGCTCACCTGAGACGTCTTGGGCATGGCGCCCGCGGATATCTGGGCAAAAAACTCGTCCGGCGTAATCGACTGATACAGATCGTCCGTATAGACAACATCGTCGATCTCGTAATGAAAACACACGACAGGGATATTGCGCGATTCAAAGAACTCCCGAGTTCGATCGGCGGCGGATTCACAGGTCAGGACAAAATCACTCATATGAGGCTCCTTACTCATTGCTGCGCAAATTATCGCACAGTGAGCCTATATACGGTACATATGTCCACTATTTACCAAATCGAACCAATAATAGCGAACATCTTTACCACCATCGTCTCCACCGACCCCACGCATAAATATCTGAGAAAACACCTTCTGTCGTCTCCACCCAACCGCCATATCTACCTCAACTAAATCGATTTACCAAACCGTTCGGCCAACAATTCGACCTCCCACCCCCAATCGAAACAAAAGCGGCGCATACTGATAAACGTTTGACGCTGTTTATCAGTTTTACCAACCCCATCGGAAGGTGTTTCATGGTCGCATTCGATCGCAATCCGCAAGACTTCAAGTATCTGCGTCTGCTGTCGAAACAATTTCCCACCGAGCAATCCGCGTTTACCGAGATCATCAATCTCTCGGCCATCCTCAACCTGCCCAAAGGCACTGAGCATTTTATGAGCGACGTGCATGGCGAGTACGAAGCCTTTATGCACATCCTCAACAACTGCTCGGGCGTCGTGCGCGAGCATGTCGACGAGATTTTTGGCGACACGCTCACCTTTGACGAGAAGGGCGAGCTGTGCACGCTCATCTACTACCCGCACGAGAAGATCGAGCTGGTCCGCAGCCAGCGCGAGGACTCGCCCACCTGGTACAAGACGATACTTGACCAGCTCATCATGGTTGCCCGGTCGCTTTCGAGCCGCTATACGCGCTCCAAGGTGCGTAAGGCCATCCCGCGCGATTACGCCTATATCATCGACGAGTTGTTGCACACGCACCCGGACGAGAACAACTATCGCGTGCGCTATCACGAGCGCATCGTGGAGTCCATCCTGGAGACCGCAAGCGCCGACGACTTTATCGAGTCGCTTGCCTCGCTCATCAAGCGCCTGGCCGTCGACCACCTGCACCTGGTGGGCGACATCTTCGACCGCGGTGGCGGCGCGGCCAAGATTATGGACCGCCTGCTCACCTACCATTCGCTCGACATCCAGTGGGGCAACCACGACCTGCTGTGGATGGGCGCTGCGGCCGGTGAGCCCGCCTGCATCGCCACGGTGCTGCGCAACAACCTACGCTACGACAATTACGAGATCCTCGAGAACGACTACGGCATCTCGCTGCGCGAGCTTGTTGCCTTTGCCGATGCCACCTACACCGCCGGTGAGCCCATCACCCCGCTGATCAAGGCCATCAACGTGCTGCTCTTTAAGCTCGAGGGCCAGATTATCCAGCGCCACCCCGAGTTCGATATGACCGACCGCCTGCTGCTCGACAAGATCGATCACGACACCGGCACGGTCACGCTCGCCGACGGCAGCGTATGGCCGCTCACGACCAACGACTTCCCCACCGTCGACCCGGCGGACCCCTATACGCTCACGTCTCAGGAGCAGCACATCATCGACAAGCTCGTGTCCGAGTTTGTCACCGCCGATCACCTGCATCGCCATATCGATTTCCTCTATTCCCACGGCTCGATGTACAAAGTCGCCAACGGCAACCTGCTCTTCCACGGCTGCGTGCCGCTCAACGAAGACGGCACCTTTAGCAGCATGAACTGCCTGGGCACCTGGCACGCTGGCCGCGATTATCTCGATTTTTGCGACCACATCGCCCGCCGCGCCTGGCGCATGGGCGACCGCGACGCCCTCGACTGGATGTGGTACCTGTGGATCGGCTTTAACTCACCCGCCAGCGGACGCCTGGTGCGTACCTTTGAGCGCGCCTATATCGCCGATAAGAGCACCTGGGTCGAGCCGATGGACCCGTACTTTTCGCTTACCAAGTCGCCCTCGGTCTGCGACGACATCATGCGCGAGTTTGGCGTCGCGCCCATGGCATGCTCACCGACCGGTCACATCATCAACGGCCACACGCCCGTTAAAACCACCAAGGGCGAGCAGCCCATCCGCGCCGAGGGCAAGCTGCTGGTCATCGATGGCGGCTTCTGCCGCGCTTACCATCCCAAGACGGGTATCGCCGGCTATACGCTCATCTCGAGCTCGCGCGGCTGCCGCCTCAAGTCGCACCGGGCCTTTACGACGGTTGCCGAGGCACTCACCCGCAACGTCGATATCGAAAGCGAGACCAACCGCTTTGACGAGGCAGACCGTCGCCGCATGGTGAGCGACACCGATTCGGGAGCCAAGATCCGCGGCCAGATCCAGGACCTGCGCCAGCTGCTCGATGCATATAGAAACGGTGCTATCGAGGAGCGCGCCTAGCACCACCCGCGGGGATTGGCTAAACTTGCTGAGTTTGTCATCCCCGCGGCGCTTCGGCGCCAGCTTAAGGCAGGTACCATGCAAAAGCTCCTTGCGCAGATCATGAAATTTGGCGTCGTCGGTGTCATTGCCACGGTTATCGACTTTGGCATTATGAATCTGCTCCACTACGGTCTGGACCTCAACATCCTAATCGCCAACACCAGCGGCTTTATCATCTCACTCATCTTTAACTACCTCGCAAGCATGAAGTACGTGTTTGCGCACAAGGAAGGCATGAGCCGCCGCCGCGAGTTCATTATCTTTGTCGTGCTGTCCGTGATCGGCCTGGCACTCAACGACGGTATCGTGCTGACACTCAACGCCGGCCTGGGACTCGAGGCCAATATCGCCAAGATCTGCGCCACCGCGCTTGTCATGGTCTACAACTTTGTGACCCGAAAGATCTTCCTGGAGGGCGACGAGACCAAATAGCTCGACACCCCCGCAGCATTACGGCGCCCACGGACGATGCGCACTCAGCGCAGTATCGTCCGTGGGCGCCGCTCGTTTACGGGCAAATTTTCAACGTTTACGGATTAGCTCTTGAAAATTTGGCGAGTTCGTATAGTTCTTGGCAAAGACCTTACGTTTCCCTTGCAAAAGCTCTAAAGTATCCTCTGCTCGATTCATCAACGCATTGGATGTGATTACGTGCGCAAGGCACTGGCACAACCTCATACCAAGCAGTTCCTCAAGTTCGCTGTCGTGGGCCTTATCTCCTTTGGCATTGACTGGGGCATGCTCATTGCGCTCGTCGAGCTGTTCCACCTCGACTTTTTGATGAGCACCACGGTCTCGTTTATCACGTCCGTCGTGGTCAATTACTGGCTCAGCATGAAGTACGTGTTCGACCATCGCGAGGGCATGAGCCGCAAGCGCGAGTTCACGATCTTCACCATCCTGTCGGTGATCGGTTTGGGTCTCAACGACCTGTACATGTTTGTGGGCGTCACGTTTTTGAGCATCGGCTACCAGGCCATGAAGGCCATCGCAACGTTCCTCGTCACCTGGTACAACTACTTCAGTCGCCGCTTCTTCCTCGAGGGCGCACGGTCGTAGTCGATTACTATTTGCTTGAATGTATAACCGGTTGGAATTCCCGTTCCAACCGGTTTTTTGTTTACCGAGAGACCCGGTGACCCAGTCCAATTCGCATGAAAAACGGGCGGCCCGGATGTTTGTCCGAATCGCCCGTTTGGTGCGATATGTCGAGGTCTCTAGCCTGTAACGTAATACCAGACCACGTTGTCGCCGTTGGAGAGAACGTAGTTGCTGCAGGCCGTCATGGGCGTTGTGCCGTTGACGGAGTACATCCAGCCGCTCGTGCCGCCGTGCTGTTTCTCGGCCAAGCCACCAATCGCGGAGACATACGTGCCGTACGACGAGCCCTGTGCGTTGACAGAAAGGCCCAGCGCGCACAGGGCATCGTAGACGGTAGCACCTTCGTTAAAGGTAAAGGTGCCACCAGAGGACACAGGATTGCCCACGGCGCTCGATGTGACCGAAACCGTTACCGTGACGTAGTTGGACTCCTGTGAGCCGCCCTGGCCGCCCGAGGGAGCGCTTCCGCCATTAGAGCTGGAGGCTCCATCAGACGACTGACCGCCGCCCGAAGAAGCACCGCCAGACACATTGGAAGTATCGCCGGCTCCCGTATTCTGGGCAGCGGATTTATCTCCAGACTTCTTGCCGTCCTGACTATCGGACTTCTTGCTATCCGAGCTTTTATCCGATTCCTTGTTTGAAGACTCGGAATCGTCCTTGGACTTGGACCCATCTTTTGCGTCATTCGATGACTTGGAATCCTTGGAACTGTCCTCGCCCGAAGTCGTAGTCGAGCCAGACGCCTTGGTGTCCTTGGTGACGACGCTCTCCCCCGTCACGGTCTGAATGATCCAGTCGATGGACCAGGCACCGCTTGTGGAAGGATGGACGAAACCCAGCGAGACGACGATCAGAATGGTGCACGCGGCAGTCAGAACGCCAAGGAGCGCCTTGCGACGAGGGGCGGACGCCGCCGAAGCGGCGCCCTTTTGCTTTGCATCGTCGAACTGAATGAACGATGAATCTGGTTGCTTGGGGTCAGCGTCCTTGGATTTATTGGACACAGCCCTCACCTACCGACGTTTGGTGAACACGAACACGCCGACGATGGCGAGACCGATGACGCCGGCGGCAACGCCAACAATGGCGAGCGGGTTGATGCCAGTCTCCTGCTCGGAGGCACTAGAGGACTTCTTAGCAGTGGTCGTGGAAGCAGCACCCGTATCGGACTTGGAATCGGACTTCTTGTCGGACTTGTTGTCCTTCTTGTCAGACTTCTTGTCAGACTTCTTCTCGTCCTTCTTATCGGACTTATCGGAGTCTTTCTTGTCGGACTTGTTGTCCTTGGTCTCGGTCTTGGTCGACACCGTCGTCTTGGTCACCGGCTTCTTGCCCGGGGCAATAGCGCCGCCCTTCGTGCCGGAGCCGGAACCCGTGTCATCGCCAGCGCCAGCACCGGAACCGTTGCCAGCGCCACCATTGCCGCCATTGGAGCCAGAACCGCCATTACCGCCAGGGTTGGTGGCATTCTTGGTCCACTTGGTATACAGCGTCAGATCGGCCGTCACCGGCGTACTGAAGTCATACGCCTGCGTGCAAGCCTCATCGGTGAACCAACCGCCGAAAGTGTAGCCATCGCGCGTCGGATCGGCCGGCTTGACCAGCTTGCCGTCGGCCGTAGCAACGAACTTAGTGTCGCAAGCAGACCCGCCGTTGGAATTAAAGGCAACCGTCCAAGACTCGACAGCCCCCAGCTTGAACAGCGTACCCGAATCATTGATGTAGTAGAGGTTGCCAGAAGCATCGGCAATGACCGGAGAGTCGCAGTGCTGGTAATGGCCAGCCGCATCATAAATCTGCGTCGCCTCTGCATCGCCGAGCGTATAGCGATACACGCCACCACCAGCAGAGTAGTTGACGTAATCCTTGCTATCCGCGCTGTTAACGGTGAAGTACACATAGGTCTTGCCGCCCTGAACACTCACCAGCGGAGTAGCAGCAATACCGTTAAATCCGGCCGGCAGTTCTTTACCGTCAGCAGCGGTGACCATCGTGGTATTACCGGTCTTCAGATTATAGAGAGCCAGAGCAGAGCCAGTAGCCGTCTGTCCGCCGACAATCAAGTTTTCGCCAGCCACCGCCGGTGCGCTCATGTTATTAGTAAGACCCAGGTCGACCGTCTTCTGCTCGCTTAGTACGCCCTTCGCCGAAAGCGAAATCACATGGAGCTTTCCATCGTGCGTCATCTGATAGAAGGTCGAACCATTGGACGGATCGACGACACAGTCGGCGTTCGCGAGAGCGCCGAGCTTCATAGTCGAAACGACATCGCCCGTCGTCTTATCAATGCACTTAAGCGTGCCCGCGCTCGTAGGAACAATGGCGTACTTATCCGTCAGCGCAGCACCAGTCCAGTAATAGCCCTCGGCAGGGTCGATGTTCTGCCAAGAAACTTCGCCCGTGGCAATCTTAATGCGCGCAAAGGAGCCGTTGCCGTAGGTCGCGTTGTAGTTCTCGTCATACGAAATATCGACCGAGCCTACATAGACGTACTCGCCGTCCGAAACGACGGTGCAGGAGCTCTGCGTCAAGTCCGTCAAACCAGGCGTCAGCCACTTGCAGATCAGCTTGTCTGCAGTAATCGCCTGGACCGCACCGCCGTTGAGCGGAACGATGATAAGACCATTGGTATAGATCGGACGAGAGGTATAGCTCACCTTGGAGGCAAGCGGCGCAGAGGCAACCTTTTTGCCCGTGGACGAATCGATCTTAATGAGCTCGTTCTCGGTCGCGATGTACACAAAGCCGTTAGCGATGACAGGCTCGCTGCAGTTGGCATACTGCTGACCAGACTCGGCCTTCCAATCGAAGGCCCACTTAAGACCAGCGGCCTGCGCAGGCGTCTTGGCATCCGTTACGGTCGAACCGTTGCCACTGTTGCCGTAGCCGGCCCACTCGGCATCCCAATCAGGAGTCGTCGCACTCGGGTCCACGACAATCTTGTCGGGATCGGGCATGGGCGATTTATCAGTTGTATAGGCAAGCGTAACCTTATCGCCGCTCTTGAACGTAGTCTGATTGGCGCAGAAAGAGGAGGCCTCTCCATTGATATACAGATGCCAGTATTTTTTGGTCGCACCATCATAGCCGTACGTCTTGTCTTCAAACGGCGAGTCGATGGAATTGAGGAACCAGTAGTCACCACTCTGGAGGCCGTTGTACGTAACGCCCTTGGCCTTCAGAGCCGCCTCAATAAGGTCCTGAGCCGTAGAGCCTTCGGGCAGAGAAACGTTGCTTGCCGAGCCCCAGCGAGTATTGTTGCCGTTGGCATCGGGACCGATAACATCGACAGACCCAAGAACCTGGCCAGGAAGGGCATCGGCGTCAGCACCATACATAAAGGTGACGGCATCGCCCTCTTGGAGCTCGTAGTTGCCGGCCCCGACCTGGGCGAACTTGCCATTTACATAGAACTGCCAATAACTTTTGGTCGCAGGATCATACTCATAGACCTTACCGTCAAGCGGCGAGGTAATGCCGCTGAGGTACCAGCCCCAAGACTCTTCACTAGTAACGAGATCAAGACCAGTCTGCTCCAACAGGTCCTTGGCAGTAGAGCCCGCCTTGAGACTCGTCTGGCCCGTCGAAGCCCAAACCTGCTGCTTGCCGTCCTTGTCCTTACCAAGTACCTGAACGGAAGCATTGACGGAATCAGAGGGCAACTGGTCGCCCCAGCCACCGTAGAACCACGTAACGGTATCGCCAGCATGAATGGTGACATTGTCTGCCGTGCAGTCGCTCGACTTGCCGTTGATGAACAGCTGCCAATAGGTCGAATGATCGAGCGGCTTACCCAGCTCAACGCCGTTGTACTTAAGGCTCAGAATGAAGGAGCCCGCAACAACGGCATCGATGTCATTCGCCTCGAGCGCGACCTTCGTAAGGTCAAGCGCGCTTGAACCGGACGTCACCACATACTGCGCGTTGTCGACCCAGGTCTGAGTCTTACCCTGGGCATCGCGACCAATGACGGTCACATTTGCGGCAACCTGGTCCTTAACAACAGGGGACGCGCTACCAGCCGTATAGGCAAACTCAATCTTCTGCCCCTGGGTGAGCTTGATGCCGCTCGCACCAACCGAGGAAGACGCGCCGTCGACGAACAGCTGCCAGAAGGCATAAGTCGTCGGATCGTAGGCAAGCGTGCGGCCATCGCTCGGAGACGTGATGCTCTTGAGGTAGAACCCATATGCCGTGTTCGCATCGTAGTCTGCCTTGAAGCCCGTCTTCTGCTGCAGCTTAACGAAGGCGTCCGCAGCCGTCGAGCCCTCGTCAAGCTTGAGTTGCGTAGGTGCCACCCAGGTCTGAGCCTTGCCGTCGGCATCGGTGCCGATAATCGAGAACGAGACCTCGACTTGCTTCTTGGCGACATCGCCAGTTTCTGTCGGGTTCCCTGTCTGGACGGCAGCCGCGGCGGCAGATCCTGCTTGGCCAGCGGATGCCGTCGAAGACTGCTCGCTCGAGGCAGGGCTCTCCCCCGTCACCGAGCCTTCGTCGCCAGTTGCTGCCCCTGTTGTGGCGGCACTGGCTGCAGGCGCGCTCCCGGAATCCGAAACCTCGGCCTTGCCCTGGTCGGCAGCACCGTCCGCGGCCCCCGTGCCCTCACTCGGTGTCGCAGCCTGAGCCACAGCCTCGGCAATGCCCTCGGCGCCCTCGGCCCACAGCTGAGCCGGTGTGGTGCCAAAGGCCATCGCGAAGGCCAGGAATGCCACCAGGCAGCGCTTGGCTACACCGCGTGCAATCGCGCCACGGCGATGCAACGAGGCGCGCTCGCGCTCGTCCTCAAACATATCCATTTGTCCCCCATTGTCTGTACTCGGAGCGTTGCCTTGAGGCTGCCCCACGTCATCGCGCATGTTGCGCTCGAGTTCCCCCATCGGGGTCCCCCTTCCCTCCAGAGCCCTATGCACACCGGCGGCATACGCCGCAGCCGCATGCAAGATGGGAGGCGATCCGACTTAACCTTAACGACTCGGGCACGTCGTCCGATCTGCGACGCGAACATCCCGAGCCAAGAGGAATTACGGTTACTGGTACAGCCGGGGACTTGCACCCCAATTCTCCCAAACGCGCAGGTAAACCGCGCATTCATGCGTCTCCGCACCACCATCTAGGCCATCGATTATTACCGTCAAAATGGTATCACGCAAAAGGGCCTCGCACGCAGGCGAAGCCCAAGGTAAAAGCTATTGTTTGCGATAGGAAAATGCGGTGACGGTCGCGGCCTCTAGTGCTTGCCGCCGTGACTGTTGAGCCAGATATTGCGGCCCAGCATAAGCGCCAGCACCAGTGCGCTGACGTAGCCCATAAAGCCAATGACTGGGATGCCAAACACAACCGGCTCGATGCGTGCGTAGTACACCACCGACGAACCGATAAACAGACCGGCGATCACGATAGCCATCGACATGCGGTCGATAATTCCGCCCAGCTGTCGCAGCGCCTTATCGCTGCTCATGATCTGCGTGTTCACCTTAAGCTGGCCGCGCGTGAGCATACGCGAAGCCAAGCCCAAATACTCGGCCGCCTCGAGCGAGCCTTTTGCCGCGCGATAGCTGCTCGCGGCCAGATCGCGTCCCATATCACGCACGCGCGCATAGGTGCTTTTCTCGTTTTTAATGTGGGTTTGGATGATCTGGATCATGTTGACGTTGGGCATATACTCGGTCAGCAAACCCTCGAGCGTCACCATGCCGCGCGCGAACATCGTCACCACGCTCGGCAGCTCAACGTCATTTTTGCGCGCCAGATTGAGCAGCGAGGTCAAAAACTCGCCGATATCCAGATCCTTCAGGTCAAGGCCCGCAAAGTCAGCCACGATAAAGTCCAAATCGGACAAAAAGGCCGAATGATCGAGCTCGGCCGAATCGCCACGCGTCACGGCAAAGCGCATGAGCGAATCCTTGAGCTTGGGCACGTCACCCTCGGCCACGGCGAAAATCATGTCCTTGACGATACCGCGATCGTGGCTCGACATGCGTCCGACCATGCCCAAGTCGATAAAGTAAACGATGCCGTCCTTGAGAATGATGTTTCCCGCATGCGGGTCCGCATGGAAAAAGCCGTCATCGAGCACCTGCGTCGAGTAGTCCTCGACGATTGCGGCACCGATCTTTTCCAAGTCATAGCCCTCGGCCACCAAGCGTTCAGGATCGGCGATCGAAATGCCGTCGACGTAGTCCATAACCACCACGTGCTCGGTACACAGGTCCAGATAGGATTTGGGGCACGTCACGCCATGAACGCTCTTATGGAACTCGTAGAAGTCGTTGAGGTTTTTGGCCTCGGCCAAAAAGTTGGTCTCCTCGCGAAACGAGGTCCACAACTCCTCGACTACGCCGTGCAGGTCAACGAATTGATCGGTGTTGACGAACTTGGAAACGATACGCACCACAGAGCGAATGATATCGATGTCCTGAGCCATCACCTGCTGCGCGCCGGGGCGCTGCACCTTGACGGCCACGTCCTCGCCCGTCACCAGACGTGCGCGGTGCACCTGCGCAAGCGATGCGCTACCAAGCGGATTGGGGTCGATCGCATCGAACATCTCCCCCAGGCGCAGGCCGTATTCTTCTTCCAGACAACTGAGTACGACCTCGTACGGCACCGGCTCCACGTCGGAGCGCAGACGACGCAGCTCGTCGCAAAAGCGTTGCGGCAGAATCTCGGACCGGTTGGCCAGAATCTGCCCCATCTTGACGAACATGGGGCCGAGTTCCTCGAGCAGGCGGCGCAAACGAACCGGCGTGAGGTTATCCCACACGCGGTACTTTTTGACCAGGCGAACAATCTGTCCGATGCGCTCGCGGCGACCCGCCGGCGTGAGCTGGTATTCCTCGTCCGGCGCCATCGCGTCGGGCTCCTCGGGGACCATATCGACAGCGCGCGGCTTCTTGCGAGCGCCCGAGACGACGGCATCGACCTCATCGACAACCGCCGCCTCGTCACCCAAGGGATCTAGATTGTTGTAATCGGTGGTGGAATCTGCCATCTGCGCTGCTACTCGGCCTCTTCGGTATCCTTCGCATCGTCGGGCTCAACGGACTCGACGGGCACCGAGGTCACGTTGTCCTCGACCGAATCGACGATGTCGCGCACATGGGCCAGGAAGGCCGTACGCTCGGGGGCTGTCATGACGCGGACGCGAGCCAGAATGAGCTCGTCGAGCACGCGCTGGGCCGCGGTCTCGCCCTGCATGCCCAAGCGCTCGGTCAGATCGGAGATGGTACCGCCGGCCTGTTCGAACATGTCGGACACACTGCGGGCGATACCGGGGGCGCCTGCGTCCTTGCGCACCTGCTCGCCCTTGGTGTTAAGGTCGTCGAGAACCTTCTTGCTGCCCTCGACGGCAACGGCGGCGGCGCCGAAGCCCACGTTGATGGCGCCGTTAACAAGCTGATCGAGTTTCATAACCATGGTTGTCTCCAATCACAAACAACTGCATTGGCGTTCTTGTACCCAAGATTGAGTGAAAGCGACAAAGCGTTTTAGCGCTATTCGATCGACGGGAAATCCCTATCTCACGTTGTCGTTCATCGCGAAAGAGTTCTTCATGGCACAGCTCGTGGTGTAGAGCACCTTGCCCAGTAGAGCATCGGTCTCTACGCGCACGAACTCGGCAAAGGCCTCGTTGGCGCGCGCGAGCTCGGCGGGCACCTCGGCCTCGGGCAGTGCGGCTACGGCAGCGTCGACGTCATGGATCTGCTTGTGGCCCATGCCGCCGACCTTCTCCTGGTAGTCCTCGACGGCGCGACCGCACTCGTGGAAACGGACATCGGCCAGGGCGCCGATCAGGCGGTTGGCCCAGTAGAAGTTCTCGGACGTCACGCGAGCCTGGGTGTCGGCGTAGTACTCGGGCATGGTCTCGACGTTGGCGTACAGCGGAACCAGCGCGTTAAACGAGTTGGAGCCAAAGGCCATCCACTGCACGGCGCGGTAGGCCGGCTGCGCATAGGGACGCAGCTGCAGTACGGCGAGTTGGCTGTTGCGGTTGATGCCGATGGGACGATAGGCGCCGCGTGTGGCGGGCGTACCCTTGCTGCCGTAGCAGTCGTACTCCGTGCCCTGGTAGTGGCTCGAAAGCACGTACTTGATGTCCTCGATGGTCACCTTGCGCTCGGGCACGCGGCTCCAGGGAATATCGTCGCTCTCGGGCGTGTAGTCGGCCTCGGGGCCATCCCACACGTCGCTGGGGTTGAGGCAGCGCTGCATGTACCAGGCGCGAGGTGTGTTGTAAACGTGGTCGCTGTCGCTGTGCGAGCCAAAGGCCTCGCGCGGGTTAAAGACCACGGCCGGGCCGTCGCCATCGACGCCAAGCGTCAGGTCCAGATGCCACTCGGCCATCCAGGCGCGCAGGCCGGCGGAGCACATGTGGTCGGCCTGGGCGCCCTCAGCGTCATCCAGGTCAAAGCTATCGATACCCAGCTGGTTGGGCATGGTCACATAGGCGTCATCGGGCACGCGCTTGGCAATCCAGTGGTGGCCGCCGATGGTCTCGAGCCACCAGATCTCGTCCACGTCGCTAAAGGCGATGCCGTTGTTCTCGTAGGTACCGTAGCGCTCGAGCAGGTCGCCCAGGATACGCACGCCGTCGCGGGCGGACTTAGCGTACGGCAGGACCAGGGTCACCATGTCCTCCTCGCCCAGACCGCCGGGCTGCGCCGGCACATAGCCGTCCTCACCCTCGTTGCCCTTGGCGGGCACGTAGTCCACGAGCGGGTCGGCGCCGCGAACGCGCTCGTTGGTGGTGAGCGTCTCGGTTGCGGACATGCCCACATTGAGCTCGTTGAAACCGGCCTCGGCCCAGATGCCGTGGCCCGGGACAACATCGGGGACGCTCGTGTAGCGCATGGGGTTATCGGGCAGTTCAACGGTCAGGTGACTCAGGACGCTCGTATAGACGCGCGGCTGCTCGTCGGGATGCACCACACGCATACGCTTGGGCTCAAACACCCCGTTGGACGAATCCTCGTTGCGGGCGACCAACGTCGACCCGTCGTAGCTCGCGTTCTTACCAACCAAAATCGTTGTGCACGGCATGCGCATCCTCCTTGAGCGAAGAAATCAAACGATAACAGTGTATCGCTTCGGCGCAGAAAGGGCGAAACCACGGCGCTGGCAACCCCTGTGGTCAAAAAATGCCAAATATGAGTACTGTCACCAATTTAGTAACAGCAATTTTGCTACGTATGGGTGTCGAAAGTCTACATTTGTTCAAAAATTAGATGATGTAATTCCTCATAGGTCCAATAAAATAGGCTCTCTATCGATAATAAATATCGTTAGAGAGCCTATTTGGCCTAAAATATATGTGACTATCTTGGCAACAGTACTCATATTTGGCATTTTCTGTCCACGGGGTATAGAGCTAACCCCTCAAACAGCCCAAAACGCCTATTTCGATGCGCGCTCGGCCGCTTCGATCACGTGTTTAGCGAGGATCGCCGTCGTCACAGCGCCCACGCCGCCCGGCACGGGCGTGATGGCGTTAACGACCGGCTCCGCAGCATCAGAATCGACGTCACCCACCAGCTTGCCAGCGGCCTCGTCCCAATTAATGCCAACATCGATGATCGTCTGGCCCTCGCGAACCGCATCCACGCCAATCGTACGCGCGCGTCCAACGGCGGCAACCACAATGTCGGCAGCACGGCACTCGGCAGCAAGGTCGCGCGTATGCGTATGGCACGTCGTCACGGTCGCATTGCGCGCCGTAAGCATGGCGGCAACAGGACGCCCGATCACCAGCGAGCGCCCGACCACAGCAACCTTAGCTCCATCCAGCTCAACGCCGTAATGATCCAGCAAAGCAAGCACGGCTTCGGCTGTGCAGGGGGCAAAACCCTCGCCGCGCCCCGAAAGCGTGGTGAGCAGCGAAGCCGGCGTCATGGAGTCAACGTCCTTGGCAGGATCGAGTGCCGCGGCAACCGCGTCCTCGTCAAGGCCGGCGGGCAGCGGGCGGAACATCAGGCAGCCATGAACAGACGAATCGGTATTGATGTCCTCGATGGCCGCCAACAGCTCGTCCTGCGAAACATCGGCGGGAAGCAAAACGCGGCGAGCTTCAATGCCAACCTTCTCGCAGCGCTTGAGCGCACCGCGCTCGTAGGATAGGTCGTCCTCGCGTTCACCCACACGCACGATAGCCAACGTCGGAACAACGCCTCGCTCGCGCAGGGCTGCGCAGCGAGCAGCAAGTTCCTCAGTCAGCGCGCGGGCGACGGGAGCGCCCTTCAGTAGCTCAGCCATGGCTATCCCCTCTTCCTTGCGGCGTCGGCGGCGCGGCGTGCCAGCGCATCGGCGCGCGGCAACCACATGTCGAGCAACTCATCACACGCCGTCTCGAGCTCCTCGGCGCGTGCACGATCCTTCATAGACGTGGTGTTCGCAAAGAGCGTCAAGCTCGCGCCCTGCATAGCAGAACGGCAGAACACGGCGCCGCACGCCACATCGGACAGCAGCTGACGCGAACCCTTGTCGGCCATGTCCTCGAGCAGCGCCAGCGCACGCCCGCAGGCATCCATAATGCGATACGGCGGCATAGCGGCCACATGCAGCGCATCCTGAATCGCGGTCGCTCGAGCCGGATCGTCACGCGGAATACCGTACGCCGCGGACACCTGCCCATAGGCACGAACGTCCTCGGCAACCAACTCGACAAGCTCCTGGGCCAGCTCATCAGCATGGGCAAACGCACGCGTCAGGTCATCCGCGCGATCAGCAAGCGCGGGATTGGTCGCACCGTAGCGGGCAACCATTCCGCACAGCGAGGCGCCCAGCGCGCCCACAAAGGCGCTCGCGCTGCCACCGCCGGGAACCGGCTCGCGCGCGGCCAGCGCCTCGGCAAACCCGCGGCAGGTCTTGTCCATCATCTCTTGGCTCATACACATGCACCTTCAAGTCATATACATCGGTCGGGTGGCAACCGCCGACCGACTGCATCGATCACGTAATGGTGCTAAGTCTAGCCCATAAGCACATGAGCGTCAGCGCACCTGGCCATCGCGGATTTCTATGGCACACGATAGGCGGCAGCGACACAAACATGGGACACATGGCCCACCTTTCGAGACTCCCGGGCAGCGGCAACTGGGGCATACATATAGGTAAGGAGCCCTATGTTGGGGCAAGCTCATCACGGCGCCGGACGACGAATGGAGGAATAACCGCACAGTAAACAAAGGCATCATGTGCATGCGTAACCGCCGCCCCAGCGATCCGCGGCGCACGATGTCCCTGGCAGACAAGGAGGACGCCACCATGAAGAAAAAGACCCTATCGATTCTTTCCCTTTGCATCGCCCTCTTTGCCGCATTTGCCCTTGTCGGCTGCGGCGGGAGCGCATCGGGCGGAAGCGGCAGCACCGCCAAGAGCGAGAGCAGGGAAAAGGCCCCCGTCGCCGAAAAGACTGACTTTATCTGGTTTAAGGTCGAGATGCCCGAGAGCGTTGGCGTGAGCGACTCCGCCGGCAAGAACGCCGACAGGGTCCAGCTCACCTTCCCCGAGAACGAGAACGCCTCGGCCGATCGCTTTATCCCCGTTTGGAAAAAAGCGCTGACGGCCGAGGAATCCCACGCCGACCAGGCGGAAAAGAAGGGGGATACGTTCCAGTGGAAGGATGGCGGGTCCGTCGAGTATAACGGCAGGACGTGGCTCGTCGGAACATACGAGGACAACAGCGGCATCTCAACCATGCTTTTTACCGACGTTGAGCCGGGAAGCGTCTACGTCCTCATCTCGAACTTCGACCAGCACAAGAAAGAAGCCGAGACGCTCCTCAACTCCATCGAGTTCCCCGATGACATGGAAGAGGCAGTTTCCGAGGCACGCGAAGTCGAGATTTCGAGCATCGAGATCAAGTAACGGGACACCCGCACGCGCCTACGCGCACCAGCGCGCATGCGCCCATTAAAACAACGGGCGCCCAACCCGGGGGGGCCGACAGCATCGGCCCTCCCCTCTTTTGGACCCGCGCATATTGCCACTTGTCGGCGCAATTCCAGCCCTCAGAATGGGACACATGGCCCACCCTAGCGAGCCGTCCACGCGTACAGTAAAGGCAGGTAATCCATGGGCGGTTACAGATCGAGGAGGACACGACCATGAAAAAGAAGGCCTTTGCGATTCTCACCCTCTGCATCAGTCTCTTTGCCGCGGTTGCCCTGGTGGGTTGCGGCGGAAGCGGCGGCGCTACCGGCAGTGGCGGTGGCGGCGGCGCAGAAAAGCCAGCCGTGGATATGAGGACCGACTTCATCTGGTTTAAGGTCGAGGTGCCCGAGGGCGTCGAAATCACGGACGTCGCAGGCGACACGGCCGATAGGGCCCAGTTTAAGTTCACCGAGAGCGAGCACGCCAGCGACCGCTTCATCCCCGTCTTCGACTCTGACAAGAACGCTGACGAGCTGTTCGACTACGAGGCCAAATGGAAGGCCAACTTTGAGTGGACCGAGAATGATCCCGTCAAGTACAACGGCAAGACCTGGCGCAACGCTTCCTATACACACTCGGGCGGCGTGACGACTGAGTACTTCACCGAAGCAGGCGGCGGCAGCGTATACGTGAGCATCGACAACGTCGAGGAGCACAAGGACGCCGTCGAGACCATGATGAAGTCTCTGGAATTTGCCGACGACATCGCCGAAGCCAAGACCGAGGCCATGGACGTCAAGCTCGACGATATCGAGATCAAGCGCTAAGCAACTGGCGAGCGCAGCGGGAAACACGGGCGCAGTGCAAACAAGCGACGGTGCCCCAGCGTTTCGTACTAAGGGAGGGCCGGTAAACCGACCCTCCCTTTCTTATGCCGGCACCTGACGAACGCGAGGATGCCGGACGCCGGAACCACCCCAAATGTGGCAACGGTACGAAAACGGCAAGCACCCAAACACGTCCGCCCGCCGATTTATAGCGCCGCGCACACAATTTAAGCCGACACCTTTAAACATCCGGGCAGTATAGTGACCAAAATGAGCGCATTACCGCACCCTGCGAATGGAGGAGTTATGACCGAACACCACGCCATCAGTCGTCGAGCGTTTACGCTGGGCCTAGGACTTGCGGCGTTGTCGCCGCTTGCAAGCCTGCCCGAAACCGCGGGATTGGGCCTTCCCATGCGCGCGGCATTTGCAGAAGACACGCCCACACCGGCGGCCACCCTCGACAAGTTCGTCATTCGCCTTCGCCCCGCGGGCTATTTTCGCACCGCGAGCGTCAACCAAGACGGCAACGTTCGCGGCAACGTCTGCCACCTGTTTAACGACGGCACGTCCAGCAAGCTCATCCTTGAGAACGTAACGACCAAGAATGACGATACAAACTGGTATGCTATCCGCACCTTGCTCAATTTCGAAGAGCATAAAAAGACGGGCTACAGCATTTGGTCGGTCGACGACGACTCTGACAAAGATGGAAAGGTCATCCACGTATGGGGCGGCGAGTATGACAACAAGCCCAGCCGCGCTTTTGCGTTCGAGCGTCAATCAAACGGAACCTATATCATCCGAGACCGCACGGTCGAGAAAGAAACCGAGAAAAAAGACATTAAGTACCTGGCAATAGAATCGAACGGCGAAGACCAGGACAACAATAAGATCTGCCATAAGAGTAAGAGCATTCCGTGGGAGCTCGAACTTATCGGTTACGACATGAAAAAGAACGATGCCACGGTTAGCAGCCTCGACTGGATCACGTACAGCAGCTACGTCGATGGGCCATGTTGGATGAAATACGTCGACGACAACAAGTTCCTCGACGAGCTGAGCATCCCGGGTACGCACGATTCGGGCACCTGCAGCGTGGACAACGACACTGAGCCCCAATCCTCGCAAGTAAAATGCCAGCAGGATTACATTCCCACGCAGTTGCTCGAAGGCATTCGCTATTTTGATATCCGGCTCGGAAAGGGCGACGACCCCGGTATCGACCACGGGGATTACTACCTGCTCAAAAAAGACGCGTACTTTATGCATCTTTCCGATGTCATAGGCTACTTCAAAACGTTTTTGAACGAAAACCCGACAGAAGCGCTCATCATGCTTGTATCACGAGGCAACGACGAGGCTACCGACGAAAGTGTTACGACGGCTTTCGCCAAGGTTTTGGACGACAACCCCAAACTGTTCTATACGTCGAGCCGAATCCCCGCGCTACACGAGGTGCGCGGAAAGATCGTTCTGCTGCGTCGATTTAGGCTCGCCGGCAACAGTGTAAGCGGCCACACGTGGGGCCTCGACCTTACCGAATGGGATGACAAGATCAAGGCTCACTCCGACAGCGCCACTATGTGTCTCGTCCAAGACGCGCGGGGCTTTGAAGCCGCGGGAGAAACAGGCGACAAAGAGCCCTATTGCACCAAGGTATACGCCCAGGACAAGTACAAACTCACGGGAACCGACAAGCTCAGCTGGGTCGATAATGCGCTGAAGGAAACGACCGGGCGCACGCGCAACGAGGTAGATGTCGAGGACGATAACGGGGCCAAGGAGCAAGTCCTGGAGCGCTGCTGGTCTATCAACTACACCAGCTGCACGGGCTTGTCGCACGGAGGCAATCCTTTTACCTCGGCACGAGTAGTCAACGAGCATCTGTATAAGAGCCCGTACATCAACCCCAGCGGCACCGAGGATACAAAGTCAGATTACCTCAAGCACATTGGCATCATCGCATCCGACTTTGTTGATGCGGCGCTGGCCCGGAGCATCTACCAGCGCAATTACGATACGGAGCACAAGCAGACGGCTTCGTACTATCTCCCGTACTATCTCCCGACCCGCATGCGCATGACGTACGGCGACTCGCTGAGCGATGCCTCATTCCAGGATGGCAAGACCGTTGGCGAGGGTCATTTCCGCCTTGCTGACAGCAGCAACGCGCTCAACGCGACAGCTTCGGGCCATGCGTTTGCCATTGAATACGTGGATGTCGACGCCCTGGGCAACGAGACCGTTACGGGGCTGCAGGGCTCTGTGCCCATCGATATCGATCCACGCGCGCTGACGCCCCATTTTGAGGGACTCGAAGGCCTTAAGGCCGGCGAAGACGTGCGCGCCAAGATTGCGGCATCACTCGAGGGCAAGCTCGAAACCGATGCCTGCACGGCCCAGCTCGAGTTTGTGCACGACGCGGACGGCGCTCCGGGCACGGCAATGGCCGAGGGCGAAACATTTGCCGCAGGAACGTACTGGGTGCGCGTGAACGGTCTCTTGGGCGACGCGGCGCAGAACTACACGCTCGCCAGCGACGGAGCCGCAAGCTTTACCGTAGCGGCCTCGGGCAGTGCGGGCGGCAACGGCAGCGGCACGGGTTCCAACGCAGGCAGCGCCGACAAGAACGGCAAGGGCAACAAGAGAGACCAGGGCAAGAGCTCGGGCGGAAAGCTCGCCAACACGGGCGACGGTTCTGGCGTTGCCGCCGGGCTCGCTGCCGCCGCCGTAGCGACGACGGTCGCCGGCGCAGCAATGCTTGCCAGCGACCGCGAAAACAACGAAGGCGCTAGCGAATAGGCAAGCCGGTTTTCAGACGCATCGGCTCAATCAGGGGCGCGGAATACCGTTCTGTGCCCCTATTTTTGACATGAAGCGGTAGCGCATAAAGGACGCCTCGCAGGTTGAACGACCAGCCACCGTGCCGCCAGATGCGCGGGCGTAAGTCTGGCCCGAACGCCGACGTCGGCTACATCACCATGTTCAGCGCGTTCACAAATTCCTGGGCCTGGGAGCGGTTGCTAAGGCTAAAGACACAGGCAGTCAACAACCTGTTGCGCAGAAAAACATTGCGGCCCTTGATCCTGTTAACGCCCGTGATGTCCTTAAGGTAGACAATCTCGATATGCTTGCCGCCGAAAGTGCCCTTCTTGAGCACCTCGATGCGGTTGGGGTAAATCCTGACGTCTTTAAACCCGCCCGAACCTTTGTCCTGGAACAGCAAAGTGTTGTTATCCATGCGTGTCACTCCCGCGGGGTTCGCTAAAACTGCCTCTATGGCCACATTTTAGTCACCGCAAGGCTCCCATGCGAAGGTGCCAGACAGCACAGCAATTCGTGTCCGCGCGAGGCTTTAAACTAAATGCAATAAAGATGCATTCCACAAGAGGAAAGTGGGGCGACAGTGATGGGCGAACTGGTAAACCGTGGAGAATCGGTAATCGTGCCAGAAGTTTTTACAAGCAGGTTTCCTCGATTCTCAACGCCGCTCGCGACAAGGCCTATACCGCCGTTAACTTTGCGATGGTTGAGGCGTATTGGGAGATCGGCAAGAGCATTGTTGATGAGCAGGCCGGAAAGGAGCGCGCAGCATATGGAGAGGCGCTGCTCAAGGCCCTCGCAATCAGACTTACCAAGAATTTTGGTAAAGGTTTTGAAGCAAGAGAGCTGCGTAAAATGCGTCAGTTCTATCTTGCATTTCCAATTCGGGACTCACTGCGTCCCGAATTGAGTTGGACACATTATCGCAGGTTAATACGCATTCCTGACCCCGAAGCTCGCACCTGGTACATGAACGAATGCGCCGATTCTCGCTGGAGCACGCGTCAGCTCGAGCGCCAGATCAACACCATGTTCCGCGAGCGCCTGCTTGCCAGCAAGGACAAGGAGGCCGTCACCCAGGAAATCCAAAAGAGCGCCCCGGCTCGTCGCCCCGAGGATATCATCCGTGACCCATATGTACTGGAGTTTTTAGGTTTCTCGGACGATACTGCGTTTCGCGAGAGCGATCTAGAGCAGGCGCTCATCACGCATCTTCAGAAGTTCCTGCTGGAGCTTGGCCGTGGTTTCGCTTTCGAGGCGCGCCAAAAGCGCATCACCTTTGATGGGCGCCATTTCTATATTGACGTTGTGTTTTACAACTATCTGATGCGCTGCTTCGTGCTCATCGACCTTAAGACCGATGACCTTACGCATCAGGACCTGGGCCAGATGCAAATGTACGTGAACCACTACACGCGCGAGCTCATGAACGAAGGGGTACCGTCAAGATTCTTTCGCAAATTGATCGAGGCGGCCTCGGCCCCGCCTTGC
>CAJKTW010000010.1:0-88498 GCA_905202925.1 uncultured Collinsella sp.
CAAGGCGGGGCCGAGGCCGCCTCGATCAATTTGCGAAAGAATCTTGACGGTACCGGGGACACTCCTTGTGCCAGCGTTGCATCGAGTGTTTGGGAAACCGCGACCCGGTTTTTGGCCGAATAGTGGGTCGCATTTTCCGAATGGGGTGGGTTGCGGAAAGTGCGACCCGGAATATTGCTCTGAAACGGGATGCGGTTTCCCTGATGCGTCTCAAACGGAAAGCGCATCCCGTTCCGGAGCTCCAAAACGGGATGTGCTTTCCGCGTGGAAGAATTGTCGCAGCTACGTTAAGCGGTGCTGCTCGTTACTCGCCCAGAATCAGCGCTGCGAGCTCGTCCTGGGTGTCCACCACGTAGTCGGCGCCGGCGGACTCCAGCTCTGCGCGGCCGCGGAAGCCCCAGCTGACGCCCGCACTCTTAAGGCCGGCGTTGTGGCCGGTCAGGATATCGACATTGGAATCGCCCACATAGAGCGTGGTCGACGGATCGGCGCCTAACTCTTTCATCACATGCAGCGTAACAGGCGCCTCGGGCTTGGGGGGAAACGCATCGACGCGGCCCTGCACCAGCGCAAAGCGCTCGGAACCAAAATACTTCTCGATAAGCGGAGCGGCCGAGACGTGGTCCTTGTTGGTGAGCACGGCAAGCTGCACGCCCGCGGCGCGCAGGCGGTCGAGCATCTCGATCGTACCGGCATAGGGGGCAGTGTGGTCCTCCTTGTGCTCGCCGTAATAAGCCCTAAACTCGGCAAGCGTCTGCTCAAAGGCGCGACCGTCGCCCGCATACTCGGCAGGCATAAAGCGTTCGACCAGCTTGAGCATGCCGTTTCCCACCTTGTAGCGGTACTCGTCTACGGCAAACGTGGGCCAGTCGTGCATCTCGCAGGTATGGTTGCCGGCGGCCGCCAGGTCCTCGAGCGTGTTGAGGATGGTGCCGTCCAGGTCAAAGATCACATGAGAAAAAGCTGCTGCCATGAAAGCTCCCGTCATTGGGTTTCAAAACGCACCCCATAATACTGGGCTTCCGCGTTGGGCGTGCTTGGAATCTGAACATCTCCAGGGATATCAGGTCACATCGCGCCGACCGTGCGGTTCCACCCTAGCAAATTCTCGGCAGCTGCTCTCCTACGAGCATGTCGAGGATGCGGGTCGAGCCCCAGCCGGTGCGCACGCGCACGGCGGGACGGGCGCCCTCGGCAAGTGGCAGCACGCGACCGATGATGGCGGCATTCTCGCCGTAGCGCGCGGCGCGCATGGCGGTTAGCGCGGCATCGGCCTGCTCGGCCGGCACCACGGCAACCATCTTGCCCTCGTTTGCTACCTGCAGCACATCATAGCCGAGCATCTCGCAGGCTGCCTGCACGTCGGGGCGCACGGGCACAGCATCCTCGTCGACTTCCATGGCAACGCCGCTGGCCTGAGCAAACTCGTTGAGCGTCGAGGCCAGGCCACCGCGCGTGGGATCGCGGAAGCAGCGTGTGTCGGGTGCTGCGGCAAGCACATTGGCAATCAGGTGGTTGAGCGGCGCGGCGTCGCTTTCGATGGTGCTCGAAAACGCCAGACCCTCGCGTTGGCTCATGATGGCGATGCCGTGGTCGCCCAGTGTGCCCGACACCAGAATGACGTCGCCGGGGCGGCAGTTGGCGCCGCTGAGCGCCACACCCGCGGGTACCTCGCCCACGCCGGCGGTATTGATGTAGACGCCGTCGGCCCCGCCGCGCTCAACCACCTTGGTGTCGCCCGTGATGATCGCCACGCCCGCCTCGCGCGCCGTCTCGGCCATGGTCTGCACGATCTGACGCAGCTTATCCGTGGGATAGCCCTCTTCGAGGATAAAGCCGCACGATAGGTAGCGCACGTTGGCGCCTGAGGTCGCGACGTCGTTGACGGTTCCGCATACGGCGAGTCGGCCGATATTGCCGCCGGGGAAGAACTGCGGCGTTACCACAAAGCTGTCGGTCGACATGGCGATTCGCCCGCTTGCGGGCAGTGCGGCGACACCGGCATCGTTGCCCGCAAGCAGCTCGGGCGACCCAAAGGCATCCAGAAAGACCTCATCGATAATGCGCTTCATCATCTGGCCGCCGGAGCCGTGGCCCAGCAGGACAGTGCTATCGGTGGCAGTACGGGACATATCGAAAACTCCAATCGTGGGTGGTGCCGGTACGCGGGGGCGTCCGGGCTAGTCGCGGTATCTAAAGTACGCCGCGCAGCTGCCTTCGGAGCTCACCATGCAGGGGCCGACGGGGTGTTCGGGCGTACATGCGTGGCCGAACAGCGGGCAGTCGCTCGGTGTGATGGCTCCGCGAAGCACGTCGCCGCAGCGGCACCCGCGTGGCTCGACCGTCGCCTCAACGGGCACGTCAAAGCGGGCGCCGGCATCAAAGCGCGCGAATTCGGGTCGGATGGAAAGACCCGAAGCCGCAATCGGCCCCAGCCCGCGCCACGTGGTGTCGCATGGCTCAAACACCTGCTCGACCAGCTGGCGCGCTACGGGATTGCCGTCTGCATTGACGCCACGGCGGTAGGCGTTGTCGATTGCGGGCCTGTGCTCGACAATCATCTGGACCAGCATGCAGATGCCCTGCAAGATATCGACCGGCTCAAACCCGGTGACTACGCCGGGGGTCTCGAACTCATCGACCAAAAACCCAAAGGGTGCCAGGCCTGTGATGGTAGCGACGTGACCAGGCAGGATAAAGCCGTCGATGGCGGTCTCGGGGTCGTTGGAGATCGCACGCAGAGCCGGCGGCGTGGTCTTGTGAGCACAGTAGACCGAGAAGTTCTGGAGCCCGCGCGCGTCGGCCTCCAGGATAGCGGCGGCAATGGTGGGCGTTGTGGTCTCAAAGCCGACGCCCATAAAGATGACCGGGCGTTCGGGATTTTGCTCGGCAATGTCGAGTGCGTCGAGCGGAGAGTAGACGATGCGGATGTCGCGCCCCGCCGCCTTTTGCGCGGCAAGCGAGGTGGACGATCCGGGCACGCGCATCATGTCGCCAAAGGTGGTGATGATGGCGCCGTCCATGTTGGAAAGCGCGATTGCGTGATCGATGTCGCGGTTGGCGGTGACGCAAACGGGGCACCCCGGGCCGCTTAGCAGTTTGAGCCCCGTCGGCATAATGGAGCGAAAGCCATAGCGGCCAATGCTCACGGTATGCGTACCGCAGACTTCCATAAGGTTGATGCTGCGGTTGCCGACAAGCTCATGAATACGATCGATGAGCTCGCGGGCCAGCTTGGGGTCGCGAAATGCCGAAAAGTCGATACCGGAGCGAACCGGCTGCGCCGCCGCCACTAGTATGCCTCGGCTGGGTTGGTGGCGAGTTGGTCCTCTTTGGCCAGCTCGGTCATGGTATTGACGAGCTCGAGTGTCTCTTGGGCTTCCTGCTCGTCGACAATCTGAATGCCAAAGCCGGCGTGCACGAGAATATAGTCGCCTACCTGTGCCGTCGGCACGAGGCGCAGCGAAACGGGGCGCTCGATGCCCATCATGTCGACGGTCGCCTTAAGGTCGTCGTCGCGTTTGACCACTTTACCGGGAACGGCAAGGCACATAATGTTCCCCTTTTATACGTTTTGCGCTGGATAGGCGCCTAATTACCCATCAGTTGATGGTAGCGCTCGCGGGAGTCACGAGCAAACGCGTTACACCTGTGAGACGGCGGCGCGCAGGCTGGCAAAACAGCCTATCGCAACGCCGTCTGCGCGAGGCGAGCGCGAGCGATGGCGGCCTGACCGTAGGCGATGCAGCCGTCGTTGGCGGGTACAGCGTGGGGGACCAAGACGGCAAGACCGGCGTCTTTGAGTTCGTGGGTAAGGAGCTGAAGCAAAAGCCGGTTCATGAACACACCGCCCGAGAGCGCGACGGTGTCGAGGTCTTCACGGACGCAGATCTCGCTTGCGATGCGGGCCGACGCGCGCACGATGGCGATATGGAAGTCGAGCGCGAGCCTGTCGGCCGGCGCGCCTGCCTCGATTCCATTCAGAAGAGCTTCGATGAGCGGTTGGGGGTCCAAGATGGGGGAGTCGTCGGCAGACGTGAATACGCCCGTATGATTGCCGTCGAGACGAACGGTCTTACCGTCGAGCGCGCGCCAGGCGGCGGCTTCGAGTTCTATGGCGGGTTCGCCTTCGTAGGTTGCCTTGTCGCAGATGCCCAGAATCGCTGCCGCGGCATTAAAGAGACGCCCCATGCTGCTGGTACGCGGGCTGTTGATGCCGCGCTCGATCATGGTGGCTGTCACGCTGCGTGTTTGCTCGTCGAGGGTGCCCAATAGCCCCGCGGCACCCGGATGCTCGAGCAGGCCGAGCTCGCTCAGCAGGGCAAAGGCATTGCGCCGGGCATCGCGCACGGATGTGGCTCCGCCTGGCAGCGCCCAGGTGCGCAGGTGCGCGGCGCGTTCAAAATCGGCAAGGCCGGCGATAAGAAACTCACCGCCCCATATGGTGCCGTCGGTGCCGGCACCCGTACCATCGAAGGCAATACCGAGGACGCGTGCATCAGGCGCAATCCGGCCAGCGACAATCGCCTCTGCCATTACGCTCGCGATGTGCGCATGATGATGCTGGATTTCGATTAGCGGCAGACTGTGCTCCCGTGCCCGCTCACGCGCCCACTGGCTCGATAGATAGTTGGGATGCATGTCGCATGCCAGGGCGGCAGGCGTCAGGTCAAAGAGGTTTTCTAGACGTGCGCGGGCGGCGCTCCAGGCATCGAAGGTCGCGCCGTTTTCGACATCGCCGATATGCTGCGACACAAAACAGGCCACATGGCCGTCGGCGTCCTCGCGCGTGAGCGCGATCGTGGCTTTTTGCTGCGGCCCGTAGGCGAGCACGCAGGGTGCAGTGCCGTCGAGCGCCGGCAGCGACAACGGTTGCGGCGCATATCCGCGTGCGCGACGCACAGGCATGACGGTGCCGTCGACCACACGTACCACGGAGTCGTCGTAGCGTGAGAGAATCGCACGGTCGTTGCCAAGTAGCGCGTCGGCGATGCCGGCGGCAACAAGATGTTCCCATGCAAGGGCATCGTCGGTCTCGATAGGTTCCTCGCTCAGGTTTCCGCTGGTCATGACCAGCGCGTGCATGCCATGCGACGAGGCAGCTGCAAGCAGCAGATGCTGAAGCGGTGTATAGGGGAGCATGACGCCGAGATCGGGTAGATCGTGCGCGACGGATGGCGCGAGTGTAAGGCCGTCGGGGGAATCTCCCTCGCCAACAACACGGCGGCGCAGCAGCACAATGGGGCGGATGCTGCCGGCCAGCAAGTCGCGCTCGGCATCATCGACATGGCACAGGCGTTCAGTATCGGCAAGGCTGCGCACCATAACGGCAAGCGGCTTGTTGCTGCGGCGCTTGCGACGGCGCAGCTCGACCACCGCCTGCTCATTGGCGGCGTTGCAGGCCAGATGGAATCCGCCCAGCCCCTTGATGGCGACAATACCGCCGCTGGCCAGCAGCTCGACACAGCGGTCAATAATGGCATCGCTGGTTTCGCGCGTGCTGCCGACGGCCGGCATCGCCCCCGAGCCCTCGAGCTCCATGTCGCCCGCCGCCTCGCGCCAGGTAATATGTGGCCCGCAGTCAAAGCAGGCATCGGGCTGCGCATGAAAGCGCCGGTCAAGCGGGTCGCCATACTCTGCAGCGCACTCGGGGCACATAGGAAAGCAATCCATCGACGTGGCCGCTCGGTCATAAGGCAGCGACCGGATGATGGTAAAGCGCGGCCCGCAGTTGGTGCAGTTGATAAAGGGGTAGTGATAGCGACGGTCGGCGGGGTCGAACAGTTCGCGCAGGCAGTCGTCACAGGTGGCGATATCGGGGGAGATGAGCGTCGTGTGCACGGTCTGATCCTGTGACGCTACAATACGAAAGACCTGCTCATCGTCGGCATCCCAAGCGTCGGGCTCCAGGTCTGCAACAGCGACATGCTCAACGCGGGCTGCGGCCGGCGCGTGCTCCGACAGCGCGGTGACAAATTCGTCGAGCGCCTCGCTCAAAGCATGCGCCTCGATGTGTACGCCATCGCCCGCGTTGAGCACCCAGCCGCAGATGCCATGCGCCATAGCCTCGCGATACACAAATGGCCGCATGCCAACGCCCTGCACAATGCCCGTTACATGGATATGCACATGTCGCATGCGACCCTCCTTCGTTGAAACCTGTCCCTTTTTGGCAGGTGCGCTGCGGGAAATCCCGCTACAGCCCCAGGCTCTGCTTGGTGGCGGCGCAGGTGAGCTCGCCGTGCTTAACGCCGCGCAGTCCCAGCAACCGGTCCGCTAGCTCATAGACGCGTTTGCCGCGACCCTTGAGCGCCAGAATCTCCAGGCAGTTGTGGTGGTCCAGATGCACGTGCATGGTCGAGACAATCTCGTCGGTGTAGTCGTGCTGCACCTCGTCCAGACGGCGCGTCAGATCGCCGGTATGGTGGTCATAGATCATGGTGAGCGAACCGATGACCTGCTCGTCGGGCGTGCGCATCTGCTCCTTGGCGATCGAGGCGCGAATCAGATCGCGTACGGCCTCGGATCGGTTAGCCGCGTCACCGCGGCGCGCGATCTGCTCGTCAAAGCGGCGCAGCAGGTCGTCGGGCGCGGTGACCGAAAAGCGGACCAGCTCGGAGCTGGAGCCGCTGTAGCGGCAGCTTGCATCGTCGTCCGCACCGTGATTGTGCGCGTGCTCGTGCTCGGCCACGTTACACCAGTTTCACAGAGCCGACGGAGTTGTGGTCGGCCTCGATGGCCTCCTCGTAGCCCTCGAGCGCATCGTGCGCCTCGTGGAGTGCCGCCATGGCGGCCTCGAGCTTGGCGCCAATGCGCTCCATGTCAAAGTTCTCGGTCGCATGCAGCAGCTGATGGCTCCACTCGTGAGCGAGCTCAATGGTGTCGTCGACCTGCTTGACGCTCATGGCAAGCTGGCTCATGTTCATTCCGACGTCATGCATGGGGAGTCTCCTTTTGTACGGGGCGATATGGTGGTTCAGATTCTACTACGCCCGCCTTGAGCGCCGCCGCATAAGAAAACGGGTGCGAGTCCGTCTGACCCGCACCCGTTCACTGGGGGCTGTTTGTATCTACCATACTATCCGTGGTCGCATACCTTGCGTTTGGCACTCCGGCGAGCGGTGCGAAACCGCTCATGGACGGCAGATGGGTAACAAGCGTATTACAGATGTTTCTCCAGCAGTGCCTGAAGTCTTGCCTTGGGCAAGGCGCCGACCGAGCGGTCGACCTCCTCGCCGTTCTTAAAGACGATCAGCGTGGGGATGCTCATGACGCCAAACTTCATGGCCAGGTCCTGGTTGTCGTCGACGTTGCACTTGGCCACAGCCAACTTGCCGGCCAGCTCGTCGGCAACCTCGTCTACGATGGGCGAGAGCGAGCGGCAGGGGCCGCACCACGGGGCCCAAAAATCAACCAGTACGGGCAGGCTGTCGTTAACGATGGAATCGAAGTTCTCGGGGGTAATCTGCTTAATGTCAGCCATGGTGACCTCCATAATACGATGCGGCTCGGCCGCGTAAAACTCAGTACGACCGTGCTTATACCCAGCGGCCCGCAAAGCAACCACTCGCGGGCGGCTCTTTTATATAATGGTGGGCACGCAAACGATTGGAGAGCGCATGCCCACGTCACAAAGCCAGAAAAAAGAAGCCATCGCTCAGGCGACCGAGCAGGAGCTCGCGTCGCTTGCAGGTCGCGGTGTGCGTATCGCGGGCAACGCGTGCTCGCCGATTGTGCTGGTCAAAGGCGATTTGGATGAAGCCGAGTGCTCGGGCGGCGAGCTGGCTGCCGGCGCGGATGGCGCCGCGTTGCGCAAGGCGCTCGGCGCCATCGGATATGCCCCCGAGGACTTTTGCGTGCTGGCAAGCGTCGCCGGCGCGGGTGACGGAGCGGTCGCGGTGGGCGAGACTCTGCCGTGCGACCTGTTCCGCGAGGCGCTGGAGGCTCTGGACCCCGAGGCGGTGCTGCTGCTCGACAACAGTGCGGCCGATGTCATGCGCGAGACCTATGCCGATATGCTTGTGGCAATTGATGACTTTGACACCGCCATGCTCAAGCCCGGCCTGGTCGCCCATGTGCAGGGGCGCCGCGTGCTGGCGCTCGACGGTTTTGAGGCGGCGCTCACCGACAAGGCCGCCAAGCAGCGCATGTGGGCCTACATTAAGCAGCTGACCCCGGCGGCTGCACCGCTGTAGCGAGGTTGGCGGCAGCCCCTACATCACGGCGCGCAGCTCAAACCGGTCGCCGTTAATGCGGAGCTGGCAGTTGCCGTTCATGCGCTCGACGGCAAGCATAATGCTCTTGGTGCCAAAGCCGTGCCCAGTGTGCTGAGCCACGGGCATGCCGTCGACCATGTGCGGCGCACGGCCAAACGTGTTGGAAACCAGCAATAGAAGCTGACCGTCTTCGTAGCGAAGGTCCAGGTCGACAAACCGCTTGCCTTCGGGGGCGGCGCTCGCCGCGGCGATGGCATTGTCCAGGGCGTTCGATACCACACTGAATAGATCGACATCGCCCACGTGGACGGTTTCGGGCACGGCGGCGCGCAGATCGGCGGTGATGCCGCGCGCGTTGATGTCCGCGGAAAGCGACGAGAGCGCAATGTTGACCGTTTCGTTGGCGCAGTAGCGGCGCACGGCGGTGCGGTCGTTGGTCTCGCAGAGCGCGTCGATGCGCCCGAGTGCCTCATCGGTGTGACCCTCTTCGATCAGGGCCGCAAGACCGCGCAGGTAGTGGCGCATGTCGTATCACATTGAGACCAAGTCAAGAAGAATCGCTTCGGTCGAATCGCGTCTTTTGGGTGAGTTCTCAACGTCCGCTGCCGCTGGTTTCCACCGTATGCCGAAAACACCCGGACGATGCCGTGCAGATCGCTTCGCTCTGCTATAGTCTCCCAAATTCACGTTTTCTATTGGGATGGTGGTTAATATGGGCGACATACTCGAATCGTTCCTGCGCGTGGCGATGGTGGTGTTCATCGTCGGTCCGCTCACTGCATGGGTCGCCCGTCGCGGCGCGCGCGAGCGCAGTGAGGCGACGGACAGCCTCGATCGCTTCACGGTGCGCATGCCCGCTGCCATTCGCACGATCATCGCCTGCTGCGCCGTCGCGTTCGAACTGCTCATGCTGGGTGTCTACGTCTGGCAGGGCGTCTCGTTGGGCGAGTGGGACCACGAACTTGTGTGGTTCGGTCACGCCATGGCGCTCGCGGGCATGGCCATCTGGGCCCTGCTGAGCATCCCGCGCATCGACGTGGACGGTGAGCGAATTCTCTCGCGTAACGCCTTCGGCATCCGCAAGGAGACGACGTTTGGCAACATCACCCGTGCAACGCTTCACACGCAGATGATGAGGATCGACCTGTTCGAGGGCGACCGGAAGTTCTGCTCGATAAGCCTCGAGGGGGTGTGCTCGCTCAACCTCCTCGCCCGTCTGGAGGAAGAGGGCATCGAAGTCTCGGACGCCGTCGACGGTCCCATGACCAAGGCGGGCCTGTGTTGGTCTGCCATCAAGCCGTTGACGATTGTTTTCAACGGCATGGCGCTCGTCTTCTCGCTCGTGATCGCCTTCATGGCTGTTTTCACCGATGCCGGTGCTCGTCTGCTCTTGCTCGTCCCGTTCCTCTTCCTGTTCATAGGGGGACTCCTGCCCCTGCTCATGCTCAGCATGCCCGCCCGCGGCATCCTCGAGATCGGCAGGCAGGAGCGCGAACTCGGCTTCTCCTTCGCCGAGGAGATGGCAAGTCGAGGTACCACGGGCACTTCGCTTGTCGACGATGATTGGTTCATCGAGATCAGCAATGCCCGCGTCGTGGCGTTCCGTCGCGATTACCTCAAGAAGGTCACGGCGCACGAGAACAGCGAGAGCGGCGACCGTTGCACGGTGACCACGAAAGGCGGTCGCAAAATCAAGGTGTATGCAGCGGGCAGCACGCTCGAGGACCTGCGCTCGTGGTTCAAACAGGGTGCCAAGGCCAGAAGCACGCTCGACCGTGCAGAGGACGCGCTCGAGACGACGTCTGATTGGGTTGTCTGACCTGTATCGTCTTTTCGGACACGCATGCTAGAGGCCCAATCCTTTAGAATGCATTCATCGACGACCGAGAGGACGGTATGCTATGTCCAACCCAGCCGCCAAGTACACCGACGAGTTCAGGCGCGAGACCGCCGACTACATCATCTCGACGGGCAGGCCGATAACGGAATGCTGCGCAGAACTGGGCCTGAATTCCAAGACCGTGAACAAGTGGGTGCAGAATCGCCGGCGCGAGCTTGCCGGCGGGCCCGACCCCAAGGCCGAGGACCGCGAGCTTCGCGAGGCGAAAAGGCGCATACGCGAGCTCGAGATGGAGAACGCCTTCTTGAAAAAAGCCGCGGCCTTCTTCGCCAAAAGCCAGGCGTAGCCGCGTGCTACCGGATGATGTTGGCGGAGAAGGCCGAATTCCCGGTGAAAATGATGGCCCGCGTGCTCGGCGTGAGCCGATCGGGCTTCTACTCGTGGCTCTCCAACGGCTGCCCGCGAGAAGACTGGTCGGCCGAGCGCGAGGCGGTCCGGCGCGTGTGGCTGGAGTCGGACCGCAGGTTCGGCTTCCGGTTCGTGAAATGCTTCCTGCCCGGCGAGTTCTCCGGATTGACCCTGTACAGGGTGCGCAAGCTGATGCGCGAGCTGGGAATACGCGGCTGCACGCCCAACGCCAGGAAGCGCACCACCATCCCCGACCCGAAGGCCAGGCCCCGGCCCGACCTGGTGCGCCGCGACTTCACCAGTCCCGTTCCAACCTGCAAGCTCGTGGGCGACATCACCTACCTGCGCACCGGCGAGGGATGGCTGTACCTGTCGACGGTCATCGACCTCAACACCCGCATGGTGGTGGGCTGGTCGCTCTCCGAGCGCATGACCGCCGACATCGTGGTTTCGGCGCTGGCGTCGGCCAAATCGCGCGGCTACGTGGCCGGCAACGCGATATTCCACGCCGACCGCGGCGCCCAGTACACCAGCAGGCTTCTGGCCGAATGGGCGCGCGACAACGACGTGCGGCTGTCCTGCAGCCGCGCCGGCAACTGCCACGACAACGCGGTGGCCGAGTCGTTCCTCGCCACGCTGAAGAACGAGATGTACTACAGGCGCAGCTTCCCGACCAGGGATTCCGCCAAGCACGCGGTGGTCGAGTTCATCGAGGCGTACTACAACCGCCGAAGGCCCCGCTCGACGATCGGCTACAAGGTGCCGGCCGAGGCCATGGCGGCCTTCTTCGAGAGAACCGAGCCCAAGCTCGAGGCCATGCCTATGGCCGCTTGATTTCTCGAGCATGCGTGTCCGAAATCTTGACACAGGTCAGAAGGCCTCGATGCCAGCGCTGCGCCGATATGGGGCAGCGGCCCCCCGTTGGCCGCCATGGCCCTGACTTCCGAGCGTATGCTGGCGCCGCTCGTCTTAAGACGTTGACCTCCATCCGGAGCCTGCGGTTCTCGCGCTCGGGCTCCAGGATCCGGTTCTACTCGGGCGTGCGGTTGTCGGCGGCGCGCGGCGAGCCGGTCTCGTTTATCGACTTGACCCGCCTCTCCACGGTGCTCTTGTCGAGGTCGCACTCGTCCATGGCCTCGCGCCTGGGTTTTCCGGCGTTGTGGAGATCGACTATCTTCCTCTTGAACTCGTCGGTGAAATGCCTCGGTCTGGGGCCGGTCGAGGCCGAGCCCCCGGTCCGGCTGGGGTAGCATGTCGCTGCGGACCATTGTCTTTCCTCTCGTTGAATATCTAGGCGCTGACGATTCTAGGCGATGGCCCTCTCTTGCTTCTTACACCTCGATTGTGCTCGCTACCCCCAGCGGGCCCGGATCGAGCGATTCGGGCCCGCTTTTGGGGCCTGCCGGAAACCCGGTGGTCAAAAAGGGCCAAATATGAGTACTGTTACCAGTTTGGTGGCAGCCAAATGGCCTCAAAAATCGGTGCCAGAGGCCAAAAGTGCATCGATTTTCGTTCTTCAGAGTCGCGATCGGGCTCCAAACAAGGCGATTTTGCTGCTCTGGACCGGAAAATCGATGCTACTAATTTGGTGACAGTACTCATATTTGGCCCTTTTTGACCACTGCCCCTTGGTCCAGGACAAAACGGGCTGCCCGAATCATGGGGCGGGTCCATTTTCGGCTGTCCTCAGCTTGCCAGTTCGAAAATGGACCTGCCGCATGATTGAATCTTTATTTCAACTTTACACCTAGGTTTACAGCTGTCTTGTCAGCTGTAAACCTAGGTGTCATACTAAAGCCCCAAGATTCGCCAAAAGAGAGGGGCCTTGATGGCACAGAGCGCGAACATGGATGCGTCGGAGCTTGCACGCGACATTGCGGCCGGCCTGGCATCGGCAACGACGGCAACGGAGCGCGCGGCATTGGTGCCCGCAGAGCTCGTCGAGGCCATTCAGCAACTTAAAACCCAGCGCGACGCGGTGATCCTGGCGCACTATTACGTGGCGCCCGAGGTCCAGGCTGCGGCCGATTACGTCGGCGACAGCTTCTACCTGGCTAAGCTCGCCAAGAGCCTGCCGCAGCAGACCATCGTGCTGTGCGGCGTGGAGTTTATGGGCGAGAGCGCCAAGCTGCTCAACCCCACCAAGACCGTGCTGCTGCCCGAGCCGGGCGCGGACTGCCCCATGGCTCATATGGTCAAGCGCGAGACGGTCGACGCGGCGCGCGCCGAGTACGGCGACGACCTGGCCGTGGTCTGCTACGTCAACTCCACGGTCGAGATCAAGAGCTGGAGCGACGTGTGCGTCACCAGCTCCAACGCCGTCAAGATCGTGTCCGAGCTGCCGCAGCAGCATATCCTGTTCATTCCCGACCAAAACCTGGGCCGCTTCGTAGCCGAGCAGGTGCCGCAAAAGCACGTCATCCTCAACAACGGCTACTGCCCGCGCCATCACATCATCACCGTCGAGCAGATCGTCGACGCGACGGAGGCCCACCCCGACGCGCTCGTGCTGGCGCATCCTGAGTGCAAGGCCGACGTCCTGGCCGAGGCCGACTACATCGGCTCCACCGCCGGCATCATCAAGTATGCCGAGGAGTCCGACGCCAGCGAGTTCATTATCGTGACGGTCCGCGGCGTGCTCTACGAGCTCGAGCGCCGCTGCCAGGGCACCGGCAAGAAGTTCCACTTCCCCGCGGTGCAGCCCACCTGCGTCAACATGGACCTCATCACGCTCGAAAAGCTCGTGCGCTGCCTGGAGACGGGCGAGGGCGAGGTGCAGATCGGCGTCTCGGACGAGGCGGCAGACCAGGCCAAGCTCACGCTCGACCGTATGCTCGAGTACGCAGCGCGCTAGAACAATGTGACATGAGGGACAGTCCCGCATGTCACATTACAAGGGAGAGGATTCCTGTGGAAACCAAACAATACCCCGACATGGAGTGCGACGTCGTCATTGCCGGCTGTGGCGTGGCGGGCCTGTACGCGGCCCTCAATCTGCCGACGAGCACGCGCGTGATCATGCTCTCCAAGGGCGCTGTCGACGAGTGCGATTCGATGCTCGCGCAGGGCGGTATCTGCGTACTGCCCGAGGGCTCGGACTACGATGCCTTCTTTGAGGACACCATGCACGCCGGCCACTACGAGAATCGCCGCGAGAGCGTCGACATCATGATCCGTTCGAGCCGTTCGGTCATCAACGACCTGCTAGCGATGGGCGTGGATTTTGAGCGCAAGGCCGACGGCAGCCTCAACTTTACCCGCGAGGGCGCGCACAGCCGTCCGCGTATTGCCTTCCATGCCGACATTACGGGCAAGGAGATCACGACCAAGCTGCTCCAGGCCGTTCGCAAGCTGGATAACGTGCAGATTTTGGAGCACGTGGCCATGACCGACATCCTGACGGGCGAGCGTGACGGCGTCACGGTGTGTGTCGGTGTCGTCGCCGTTTCCGTGGACGAGGACAACTCGGTTCGTCCCGCCGACGAGCTGGCAAATGCCGCCGAGGGCGTGCATGCCGGCGAGCCGTTTAAGATTCATGCCCGCCGCACGCTGTGGGCGACAGGCGGTATCGGCGGCGTGTACGACCATTCGACTAACTACCCGCAGCTCACGGGCGATGCATGCTACATCGCTCAGGAGCATGGCATTAAGATGGAGCACCTGGACTACGTGCAGATTCACCCCACGGGGCTGTTCTCGCCGCAGCCGGGTCGCACCTTCCTGATCAGCGAGAGCTGCCGCGGCGAGGGCGCGATTTTGCTCAACGCCGCCGGCGAGCGCTTTACCGACGAGCTTCAGCCGCGCGATGTGGTCGCTGCCGCTATTCGCGAGCAGATGAAGCAGGACGGTACCGAGCACGAGTGGCTGAGTTTTGCCCCCGTCGAGCGCGATGTGGTGACCGGGCACTTTGCCAACATTCGCGCGCGCTGCCTGGAGGACGGCCGCGACATCTTGGACGAGCCCATCCCCGTTACGCCCACGCAGCACTACTTTATGGGTGGCGTATGGGTCGATAAGGACGGCCGCACCTCGATGCCCGAGCTCTACGCCGCGGGCGAGACGGCCTGCAACGGCGTTCACGGCAAGAATCGCCTGGCTTCCAACAGCCTGCTCGAGTCCCTGGTTTGGGGCCGCCGTGCCGCCTGGTGCATGCGCACCGGCGAGTCGCTCGCCGTGGAGCAGGCGGGCGAGCCCGCGCTTGACGGGCGTCATCGCGCCCTGGGCGCCGAGACCCTTGCAATCGATGATTTGGCCCGTGCGGCCGGCACGCAGGCCGTGGAGGAGTAGACCATGAATCCCATTACCATGAAGCTCGTCGTCGATGATCTGATTTTGCAGGCTCTGCGCGAGGACATCACGTTTGAGGACGTGAGTACGGCGAGCGTGTGCCCTACGGCGCGCCCCGCTACCGTTGAGCTCATCGCCAAGGCCGATGGCATCATCGCCGGCTTGGATGTGTTCGCTCGCACTTTTGAGCTGCTGGATCCGCAGAGCTCCGTGTTGTTCGATGTCGCGGACGGCGACGAGGTGCACGCCGGTGACCACGTGGGCCAGGTGCGCGGCGATGCGCGCGTATTGCTTTCGGGCGAGCGCGTGGCGCTCAACTACCTGCAGCGCATGAGCGGCATCGCTACTTACACGCATCGGATGGCGGCCGCGCTCGAGGAAACCAAGACCGTGCTTGTCGACACGCGCAAGACCACGCCGGGCATGCGCGTCTTCGAGAAGGCAGCAGTCGAGATCGGCGGTGGCAGCAACCATCGCTACAACCTGTCGACGGCCGTCATGCTCAAGGACAACCATATTGACGCCGCCGGTGGTGTGACGCGTGCGATTGAGATGGCACGCGCCCACGCATCGTTTACCACGACGGTCGAGATTGAGTGCGAGAACCTGGACATGGTACGCGAGGCCGTGGAGGCCGGTGCCGATATCATCATGCTCGACAACATGACCCACGACGACATGGCTGCAGCGATTGAGCTTATCGCCGGTCGTGCTAAGACCGAGTGCTCGGGCAACGTAGACGCCGACAACATTCGTGCCCTGGCCGACCTGGGTGTTGACTTTATCAGTTCGGGGGCGTTGACGCACTCTGCGCCGATTCTCGACCTCTCGCTCAAGCACCTGCGTCTGCTGGACGGTAAATAATGGACGCCCGCGAGCGTCGCCGTGCCATCATGGCCGTGCTCGAGGGGGCCAAAGATCCTGTCTCGGGCAGTGCGCTTGCCCGCGAGGTGGGCGTGAGCCGTCAGGTCGTGGTGCAGGACATCGCCCTGCTGCGCGCTGACGGGCACGATATCGTCGCCACCAATCGCGGCTATGTACTACAGGAGGCCCCCAGCAGCCCCGCCGTGCCCACGCGCTTGGTCAAGGTTCGCCACAGCGTGGAGCAGGCAGGCGATGAGCTCACGAGTATCGTCGACGCCGGTGGCGCCGTGCTCAACGTGATCGTCAATCACCGCGTGTACGGTAAGATCACGGCCGACTTGGACATTCGCAATCGTCGCGATGTTGAGCGCTACCTGCACGATATCGAGAGCGGCAAGAGCTTTCCACTACTAACGGTGACGAGCGGCTACCACTTCCATCGCATTGCGGCAGAGGATGAGCAAACCCTCGACGAGATCGAGGCCATGCTCAAGGAGAAGGGCTACCTTGCCGATTTAATGCCCTACGAGGATGATTTGTCCTAGAACACATGCAAAAGGAGGCCTCCGCGGCGATGCGGAGGCCTCCTTTTTGTTTGTGCACGGTGTACTTTTGAGTGTGCAGGTGGGGGAGTTGTTACTCCTCGACGATCTCGGTGATCGCGCCAGCGGGGCAAGCGTCCTGGCAAGCGCCACAGGCGACGCAGGAGTCCTCGTCAGCGACGGTAGCGACGTCCTGGAGCTCCAGAACGCCAGCGGGGCAGGAGTCGACGCAAACGCCACAAGCGATGCACTCGTCGGCATCAATTACGGGATGAGCCATGGTAGTTTCCTCTCTGTTGACCGACGCTACAGACGATGCGCGCCGGTTTGATTCGGGCAAAAACATACCACGGGAGCGACCGTTTGCAATACCCTCTGGCCGGCATCTTCATACCGTTCGCCGAGTATGCCAAGGTTTACTAAAAAACGCGCAGGTGGGGCCGTTGAGCTGCGCAAATGTTAGCTAAAGGTGACTTGAAATATTGAGCTATTGAGCGCGCTTTTGGAAAGCGCATCCCGGAATCGGCGCTCAAAACGGGTCGCGCTTTCCTCGGGGGTGCCCCAAGATCGTTCCGTGTGGCTCCGGTCCAAACCTCAGCCATCTCTACATAGATTTCGATAGATTTGCCGAGAACTCAATCAGCGTATCTACCTGCGCATTTGAGAACCTAAACTCTCGGCAATAAGAAATCTTATATGAATTGACTTAGATTTTGTATATTCCGGCCCATAAGGGGATACACTACATCCTGAAAGACAAGCCGAAGCGCCGCGTGACAGACCGTCGAGGCGGCGCGAACGCAAAAGAGAGAGGGAATTTCTAATGGGCAAGATTCTTGGTATCGACCTTGGTACTACTAACTCCGCTATGGCCGTCCTCGAGGGCGGTTCTCCGACCATCATCGTGAACGCCGAGGGCGACCGCACCACGCCGTCCGTCGTGGGCTTCCGTGCCGACGGCGATCGCGTCGTGGGCAAGGCCGCTAAGAACCAGGCGGTCACCAACCCCAAGAACACCGTGTTCTCCATCAAGCGCTTTATGGGCCGCAAGTACTCCGAGTGCACCTCCGAGCTCAAGACCGTGCCGTATGAGGTCAAGGAGGGCCAGGGTGGCCGTGCCGTCGTCGACATCGAGGGCAAGGATTACACCGCCGAGCAGGTGAGCGCCATGGTGCTCGCAAAGATGAAGGCCGACGCCGAGAAATACCTGGGCGAGACCGTCACCGACGCCGTCATCACCGTCCCGGCCTACTTCAACGACGCGCAGCGCCAGGCCACCAAGGACGCCGGTAAGATCGCCGGCCTTAACGTCAAGCGTATCGTCAACGAGCCGACCGCTGCTGCTCTGGCCTATGGCCTGGACAAGCAGGGCTCCGACCAGCGCATCCTGGTCTTCGACCTGGGCGGCGGCACCTTCGACGTCTCCATCCTCGACCTCGCCGACGGCGTGTTTGAGGTTCTGTCCACCTCGGGCGACAACCACCTGGGCGGCGACGACTGGGATCAGCGCGTCATCGACTGGATGGCCGATAAGTTCCAGCAGGAGAACGGTGTCGACCTGCGTCAGGACCCCATGGCCCTGCAGCGTCTGAAGGAGGCCGCCGAGAACGCCAAGAAGGAGCTCTCCGCCGCCCAGCAGACCACCATCAACCTGCCGTTCATTACCATGAACCAGTCCGGCCCGCTGCACCTCAACTACACGCTGACCCGCGCCGAGTTCGAGAAGATCACCCGCGACCTGCTCGAGCGCTGCAAGCAGCCTGTAACCAATGCCCTGCGCGACGCCAAGCTTAAGCTCTCCGATCTGACCGAGGTCATCCTCGTCGGCGGCTCCACCCGTATGCCCGCCGTCCAGGAGCTCGTCAAGACCATGACCGGCAAGCAGCCCAACATGTCCGTGAACCCCGACGAGGTCGTTGCCGACGGCGCTGCCGTCCAGGGCGGCGTGCTCACCGGCGACGTCGAGGGCATCCTGCTGCTCGACGTTACCCCGCTGTCGCTGGGCGTCGAGACCATGGGCGGCATCATGACCAAGATGATCGACCGCAACACCACGATCCCGACCTCCAAGACCGAGGTCTACTCCACCGCTGCCGACAACCAGACCAGCGTCGAGATCAACGTGCTCCAGGGCGAGCGCGAGCTTGCCCGCGACAACAAGTCGCTCGGTAAGTTCCAGCTGACCGGTATCCCGGCTGCCCGCCGCGGCGTGCCGCAGATCGAGGTTACCTTCGACATCGACGCCAACGGCATCGTCAAGGTCTCCGCTAAGGACAAGGGCACCGGCAAGGAGCAGCAGATCACCATTTCCGGCTCCACTGCTCTGTCCGACGACGAAGTCGATCGTATGGTCAAGGACGCCGAGGCTCATGCCGAGGAGGACAAGAAGCAGAAGGAAGAGGTCGAGGTCCGCAACCAGACCGACAGCCTGTGCTACTCCACCGAGCAGACCCTCAACGAGCTGGGCGACAAGGTTTCCGCTGATGTGAAGTCCAAGGCCGAGGCCGCTATCGCCGACGCCAAGAAGGCGCTCGAGGGCTCTGACGTCGAGGCCATCAAGGCCGCCGGCGAGTCCCTGCAGTCCGTGGCCTACGAGCTGGCCCAGGTTGTCTACGCCGACGCTCAGCAGCAGACCGACGGTGCCGCCGGTGCCCAGCCTGCCGACGATGACGTTGTCGACGCCGACTACGAGGTTGTGGACGACGAGGACAAGTAATCATGTCCGCCCGTAAAGCTCGCACGGAGGCGGCTGCCGCTGGCGCCGCCCCCGTTGACTCTGAGGAGAAGGACGTGAAGATTCCCGTAGAGGCCGTCGACGATACCGAGGTCAACGAGGCCCCGGCCGCCGAGGCTGCCGAGAACCAGGTAGAGGATTCCAACAAGGAGGCGACGATGACCGAGGACGAGATGGTGGAAGCCGCTATCCGCGCCGGTGAGGAAGCCGCCGACAACGACTTTAAGCTCAAGTTCGAGCAGGCTCAGAAAGAGCTTGCCGACGTGCGCAATGAGCTCGATGCTGCGGCAGAGGCTCAGAAGGCCGCCGAGGACAAGGCAAAGGACGCCACCGAGCGTACCGCCCGTCTGCAGGCCGACTGGGAGAACTTCCGTCGCCGCACCGCCAATGAGCGTATCGCCGAGCGCGAGCGCGCGACCGAGAAGCTTGTTACCGCGCTGTTGCCGGTGGTTGACGATATCGAGCGCGCGATCGACCATGCCCGTAGCCAGGAGCTTTCCGACGACTTTAAGCAGTTCGTCGATGGCGTCGATGCGGTGCATGCCAAGCTGCTCGATGTGTTTGCGCACGAGGGCGTTGAGCCCATCGACCCCAAGGGCGAGGCGTTCGATCCGCTCGAGCACCAGGCCGTGGGGCGTGTCGAGGACGCATCGCAGTACGACGAGACTGTCAACGACGTGTACCAGAAGGGCTACCGCATGGCGGATCGCATCCTGCGTTCCGCGATGGTGACGGTGACCTACGGTGGCGAGAAGCGCCCCGCACCGGAGCCCGAAGCGGCGCCCGAGGATGCTACGGCCGATACGGCCGAGAGCACCGAGGAGTAATTGAGAAGGGCCCCGGGGCAACACCCGGGGCCCTTTCTGGCCTAGTGCCATATGAAAGCATGAGCCGCCGCCCGCTGGGCGGCGGATGAAACAGGAGAGGAGCTACGATGGCTGCAGGCAAAACCTTCTATGACATCCTGGGCGTATCCAAGAGCGCCTCCGACAAAGAGATCAAGAGCGCGTTTCGCAAGCTCGCGCAAAAATATCACCCCGATGCCGGCGGCGACGAGGCCAAGTTCAAGGAGATTAGCGAGGCCTACGAGACGCTTTCGGACGAGAAGAAGCGCAAAGAGTACGACCAGATGCTCATGTTTGGCGGCATGCCGGGCGCGGGCGGCGCGTATGGCGGCGGCTACGGTGCCGGCGCTGGTGCCAGCGGCTGGGGCGACATCTTCGACAGCATCTTTAGCGGCAACGGCGCCTGGGGCAGCGATTGGGGCTCGGGCTTTGCCGGGGCTGCGGGCGCTGCCGGTGCCGGCGCTGGCCGCAGCCGCGCTCGCAAGGGCGGCGACCTGTCGCTGACCGTCGATGTGACGGCCGAGGACGCGTTTCGCGGTGTGACGCACAAGGTCACCTACCGCATTCCCTCGACAGGCGAGCAGCAGACCATTACGGTCTCGGTGCCTGCAGGCGCGGTCGACGGCGGCAAGCTGCGTTACAAACGTCGCGGCGAGTATGGCGTTGCCGGCGGCGAGCGCGGCGACCTGGTCGTGACCACGCATGTGGAGGAGCATCCGCTGTTTAGGCGCAAAGGCGCCGACGTGACCATGGAGGTACCGGTCTCGGTCTACGAGGCGGCGCTCGGCTGCACGGTGGACGTGCCCACGCCCGGCGGTGCGACGGTCCGTTTGAAAGTGCCCGCGGGTACCCAGACGGGCAAGAAGTTCCGCTTTAAGGAGATGGGCGCGCCCGATGTTAAGCACCGTGGCCGCACGGGCGCGCTGCTCGTCGAGATCAAGGTGCAGGTTCCCACGAACCTGTCCGACGATGAGCGCGATGCCATGACCAAGCTGCGCGAGGCCGACACGCGCGACTATCGCGAGAAGGTCAATCGTTACAAGGCGACGTACTAGGGCGGTCGCGGCGCACGCCCACGCCCGCGGGCTTATGATGGACGATAACGAGACGGAAAGGGGTCAGGTAGCATGGCCGAGGACAATAGGAACAAACCGCTGTACATGATCAGCGTGGCGGCCGAGCTGACCGGCATGCACCCGCAGACTCTGCGCGTCTACGAGTCCAAGGGCCTGGTGAATCCTCAGCGCTCGGGCGGTAACACGCGCCTGTATTCGCGTGCCGATATCGAGCGTCTGGAACTCATCAACCAACTGACCGACGAGGGCATCAACCTTGCCGGCGTGGTGCGCATCCTCGATATGAAGGAGCGTTCCGAGGAGCGCGAGCGCGAGAACGAGAAGCTCCGCGCTCGCGTGCGCCAGCTCGAGGACGAGCTGCACGAGTATAAGATGCAGAAGAAGATCACCGCCCTGGCCCCGCGCGACGGCTCAGTCAACCCCGAGCAAGTCATGCGCAAGCTGCTAGGTACGGGTAGCGACCTATAGCTCCGCCGACGCTGCCGGGCACTCATTGGGGACAGACTTAAATGAGTGCCCGCAGAATGAGAGTGGATAATCTCCCGTTTTTGGCCTGTTTGCAGGCTCAAAGTGGGAGATTATCCACTCTCGTCATTTCGGCGTCTAAGTCTGCCCCCGGCACCCAACTCGTTCTTTGCTTTACTGAGATAAAGTGAACGTGCAGATTCGTAACCCACTCGCAACCGTTCTATGGCACGATATTGAACGAATGTATGCTATGCGCCCAAATCGTTTTGGGCAGAGTGGGAGACAGTATGGTCAAGCTGTACGAGGACGGCATCTACCTGCGCGGCGGCAGCGAGGTTGTGCCTGCGGCCGAGGCTGCCGAGCGCGGTATTACGCAGACGCCCGAGGATGCCAAGCGCGGCACCATCGCGTATTCGATCCTCCAGGCACACAATACGTCCGGAGATCCCGAGGCACTCAAGATTCGCTTCGACGCCATGGCGAGCCACGACATCACCTTTGTCGGCATCATCCAGACGGCGCGCGCCTCGGGCATGGAGCAGTTCCCGCTGCCTTACGTGCTCACCAACTGCCATAATTCGCTGTGCGCCGTGGGCGGCACCATCAACGAGGACGACCACGTTTTCGGTCTCTCGGCCGCCAAGAAGTACGGTGGCATCTTCGTTCCGCCGCATATCGCCGTTATCCACTCCTTTATGCGTGAGAACTTCGCGGGCTGCGGCAAGATGATCCTGGGTTCCGACTCGCACACCCGCTACGGCGCTCTGGGCACTATGGCCGTGGGCGAGGGCGGCGGCGAGCTGGCAAAGCAACTGCTGCGCGACACCTACGACGTCGCCTATCCCGGCGTCGTCGCCATCTACCTCACGGGTGCCCCGCGCCCCGGCGTCGGCCCGCACGATGTGGCGCTCGCCATCATCCGCGCTGTCTTTGCCAAGGGCTACGTCAAGAACAAGGTCATGGAGTTTGTGGGCCCCGGCATCGCGAGCATGACGACCGACTACCGCAACGGCGTCGACGTCATGACCACCGAGACCACCTGTCTGTCGAGCATCTGGGCCACCGACGAGGACACGCACGCATTCCTGGCCATGCACGGCCGCGGCGACGACTACCGCGAGCTCAAGCCTGCCGATGTTGCCTACTACGACGGCTGCGTCGAGGTCGATCTGTCGAGCATCAAGCCCATGATTGCGCTGCCGTTCCATCCTTCCAACGGCTTTGAGATTGACGAGCTCAACGAGAACCTCGAGGACATCCTTCACGAGGTGGAGCTCGAGGCCGCTAAGATCGGCGAGGGCAAGACGCACTTTAGCCTGCTCGACAAGATTGTCGACGGCAAGCTGCACGTGCAGCAGGGCGTTATCGCCGGCTGCTCGGGCGGCAACTACGACTCCGTGGTCCAGGCTGCCCGCGTGCTCAAGGGCGCCAACACCGGCTGCGGCGAGTTCTCGCTGTCGGTCTATCCCACGAGCCAGCCCGTGGCACTCGAGCTTACACGCCGCGGCTATATCTACGACCTTATGGAGGCCGGCGCGATCGTGCGCACGGCATTCTGCGGCCCGTGCTTCGGTGCCGGCGACACGCCCGCCAACAACGGCCTGTCGATCCGCCACACTACGCGCAACTTCCCCAACCGCGAGGGCTCCAAGCCGGGCAATGGCCAGCTGAGCGCCGTGGCTCTGATGGACGCCCGTTCCATTGCGGCGACGGCTGCCAACGGCGGCATCCTGACGCCGGCGACCGACCTGCCCGAGGACACCTGGGACGAGGCTTGCGAGTACACCTTCGACGACGCGCCGTACAAGAAGCGCGTGTACTGGGGCTTTGGCAAGGCGGAGCCTGCCGACGAGCTGGTCGAAGGCCCCAACATCAAGCCGTGGCCCGCGATGGAGCCTCTCGGCGACGACATTCTGCTCAAGGTGTGCTCCAAGATCATGGACCCGGTCACTACGACCGACGAGCTCATTCCTTCGGGCGAGACGAGCTCCTTCCGCTCCAATCCGCTGGGCCTGGCCGAGTTTACGCTCAGCCGCCGCGACCCGGCCTACGTGGGCCGTTCCAAGGAGGTCGACGCCGTGGAGAAGCGCCGCGTTGCTGGCGAGTCCGCGGGCGACCTGGCGGCGCTCGATGCCGAGCTTGCCGGCGTGTTTGAGGCACTGGCGGGCGCGGGCGTCGCGGCCGATGCCAAGGCGACAGAATACGGCTCCATGCTCTATGCCAAGAAGCCCGGTGACGGTTCCGCTCGCGAGCAGGCCGCGAGCTGCCAGCGCGTGATCGGCGGCCTAGCCAACATCGTTCACGAGTACGCCACCAAGCGCTATCGCTCCAACGTGATGAACTGGGGCATGGTGCCCTTCCAGATGGAGACGGAGCCCAACTTTGAGGTGGGCGACTACGTCTTTGTGCCGGGTATCCGTGCCGCGCTCGATGGCGACCTCAAGAACATCGCCGCCTACGTGGTGCGCGCCGACGGTGCGGTCGAGCAGATTGAGCTCTACATTGCCGATATGACGGCCGAGGAGCGTGCCATCGTCAAGGCCGGCTGCCTGATCAACTACAACAAGTTCAAGGCCGCTGCCGAGTAACTCTGCTGTACGCCCCGGCCGCACCTTTCCCTCGCGCTCACGCGCTTCGCGAGGGTCGCCCGAGGGAAAGGTGTGGCCGGGGCTACCGCGACGTTCTCGTTGGGTCTTGAGGGACGCCAAAAATAGACTTGCTTGATGCCTCCTCTGCTATCGGGGCGGCTTCTTTTTGTCGAAAACCACCACAAAGGGGACAGGCACCTTTGTGGTGGTGGGGACGAGCTCGATGTTGTTGTGATCGTTGAGCGGCATGTTAATGGGCGTCCCTACAGGATTTCATCCAAGCCGGGAGTCTTGGTTGTTTTGGGGATGCCGAGTTTGGATGACGCGAAATCGTCAACATTGTCCTTAATTCCGTCTTTGGTGTAGACAGTGACTATATAGGTGTTGTGTCCGAATTCGCCCTTGTCGCGTGTTGCCCAGGCATCCCAGTAGGCGGCCCCGTTTCGCCCTTTGATTTTTCCGACACGGCGGAGTTCTGTTCGCTTTAATTTCTGGTTGCTATAGATGGTTCGACCGGCCTCCTCGGTGAGCCCGCACTGTCCAAGCATCTTGTCGAGGACTTGGTTCATGTGGCGCTCACCGGTGTTTGGTGCGTAGTCGTAGGCGAGGGTGATGGAGTCGAGTGGCTGGTCGTCGATCAAATAATTCATCGTCTGAGGTTCAAGGCTGAAATAGGGGAAGCATCCATCAATCGTTCCGAGCAGCGGTAACTTTGACCGCCAAATTCCGGTGGGAATTCCATCTTCGTAGAACACGCCGCGACAGATAAAGGAGAGCGAGGTGGCACGCGAGCCGGCGTCGACCATTCCGCATAAATCGAAGGGCGAGGTGATACCAAGGGAAAAGGGCGTGGCGACGATAAGGAAGAGCATCACGATGGGTATGGCGAGAATGGCGATGACGTTGCGACCGGTGGAATGAGACGGCTTCATATGCGCTCCTCGAGACAAAGATCTGTTGAGGATAGGCAGAAATGGATATGTTCAGAGAACAATTCAAGTTTAATCTCATGGCGCGAGATGGTCGACCGTTAGCGTCGAAAACCACCACAAAGGTGCCTGTCCCCTTTGTGGTGGTGAGGAGCGCGCGGCTTCTTTTGGTAATAGTGCTGGCTGGCGATATCATTAGTGCAGGTAGCGAAGGTTTGCGTTGCGAGGTGCTTTGCTGTGAGAAGTCCTGCCCGTATTGGATTGATTGTTTTGGCGCTTGCGATTACCGTGGTTGGCGCGGGCGTTGTCGGCATGGCATTTCTACCTGCTGCGGTGACGGAGCCGGTGGTCAAGCCTGTGACTCAATCTGTCGAACTTCTGACCGGCGACGACAAGCCCGAGACCATTGCCGTTGATTTTGATGAGCAGCCGGCTGTGCTGGGTATTAGCAATTATCCGCGTATTCAGCTTGGGGCCATGCGCTATACCACGGATACAAGCCTGATCGATAAGGCGTCCGAGCTACTCAAGGGCAAAACATTTAAGCGTTGGTACGGATATGCGTCCTATCGGGCAAAAGCGAACGACATGGTTGGCGGATGCCACTCTTCCATCGAGCTGGACACTGCAAACGGCGCAAAGTTATGTGATGTCTCGTACGATCCGGGCTACGAGGGCAATGAGGGTCCGGGCATCTACATCATGGACGGCGATGTCGCCTATGTCATGGAGGGCGACCAGACCGAGCTCAACGATTTTATGGGTCAGTGTATCCAAGATGCCTATAAACAGACCTGCTTGCCTGACCCGCAGACTGCACGCGATAGTGGGTCTGCCCGTACATGGCTGTTCGAGGATGAGATGCCCTGGACCGTCGAATCGGGAAGTACGGGTTCGGCGAAGGAGTAGAGACCGCGACTACCACAAAGGTACCCGTCCCCTTTGTAGTAGTTCTCGGTTTGTCTCGATCTGTAACATCTTGGCCGCTAAAAGTGGGCCTGGTGTTACAGATTTAGATTTTCGACTCAGGTGTCTTCGTTCGTCTCGATTTGTAACAGTTAGACCCTAATTTGCCGAGTAGATGTTACAGATTGAGACAAACGGTTGCCGCTGGTCATTTCATCTTGATCCGTAACATCTAGGATCAAAAATGGCTGCTAGATGTTACAGATCGAGACGGTAGTGCGCCTGGGCAGCGGCGGGCTGACATCTCAGTACCCTATCCATCAATCACTCAGAAAATCTTATATATAGAGACTTAGATTTATGTATATAATCGCGCAAAGCTGGCAACAATACTTCTCGAACAACGTGAAGCCGCCCCGTAGGGCGGCCACCCCAAGAGAGGTGATTCCATGAGAATCGATAAGCTGGCAATGACGTCGCGCGAGGCGTTGCAGACCGCCATGAGCACGGCTGCTGACGCGCAGGCCGGCGCGGTGGAGCCGATTCACCTGCTGTCTGCCCTGCTCGGTGCCGGCGAGCGCAATATCTCCGTGATTATCGAGCGCATCGGTGCCGACCCGGCCCAGCTCGCACGCTCCACGCAAGATGCCATCGACCACGCGCCCAAGGTTTCGGGCGAGGGCCAGCAGATGGGCCTGTCCAACGAGCTCGTCCGCGTCATCGAAAAGGCCGAGAAGAAGGCCACCAAGATGGGCGACAGCTTTGTGGTGACCGAGCATCTACTGATGGCACTTGCCGAGGACAAGGGCGAGGCGGGCCGCGTGCTGCGCGATGCCGGCGTGACCAAGGAGCGCGTCGAGCAGGTCTACGAGGAGCTGCGTGGCGATGACCGCGTGACGTCTGCCGAGGACAAGACGCAGTTTGAGGCGCTGGAGCAGTACGGTCGCAACATCTGCGATCTGGCCCGCGCCGGCAAGCTCGACCCGGTCATCGGCCGTACCGACGAGATTCGCCGTACTATTCAGGTCCTGTCCCGTCGTACCAAGAACAACCCCGTGCTCATCGGCGAGCCAGGCGTCGGCAAGACGGCCATCGTCGAGGGCATCGCTCAGCGTATCGTGGCCGGCGACGTGCCGAGCACCCTGCGCGACCGCGACCTCATCGAGCTCGACATGAGCGCGCTGGTCGCTGGCGCCAAGTATCGCGGCGAGTTCGAGGACCGCTTGAAGGCCGTGCTCAAGGAAGTGCAAAAATCGGAAGGTAAGGTCATCCTGTTCATCGATGAGCTCCACACCATCGTGGGCGCGGGTGCCACCGAGGGCTCCATGGACGCCGGCAACATCCTCAAGCCTGCGCTCGCCCGTGGCGACCTGCATGCGATCGGCGCGACCACGCTCGACGAGTACCGTAAGTACATCGAGAAGGACGCGGCGCTCGCCCGTCGTTTCCAGACCGTTATGGTGAGCGAGCCTACCGTCGAGGACACCATCTCGATCCTGCGTGGCCTCAAGGAGAAGTACGAGATCTTCCACGGCGTGCATATCACCGATAGCGCGCTCGTGGCCGCCGTCGACCTCTCCGATCGCTACATCGCTGACCGCTTCCTGCCCGACAAGGCCATCGACCTGGTCGATGAGGCCGCAAGCCGCCTGCGCATGGAGCTCGACAGCATGCCGGTCGAGATCGACGCCACCACGCGTCAGCTCATCCAGCTGCAGATCGAGGAACAGGCGCTCATGAAGGAGACCGATGACGCCTCCAAGGAGCGTCTGGAGGCCCTGCGCCAAGAGATTGCCGAGGTCCAGGAAAAGCTCAACGTGCAAAAGGCCGGCTGGCTCAACCAAAAGAATGCCATCGACCACGTGCAGGAGCTTAAAGGTCAGCTCGACGAAGCCAAGAGCGAGGAGGAGCGCGCGACGCGTAACGGCGATCTGGGCCGTGCGTCCGAGCTACGCTATTCCGTGATCCCGGGTCTGCAGCAGCAGATTGCCGATGCCGAGGCATCGCTCGAGGCACAAAAGCAGCAGGACGGCGAGGGCCTCAACGAGCAGGTGACCTCCGATGAGATCGCCGAGGTCGTGAGTGCCTGGACCGGCGTGCCCGTGTCCAAGATGATGCAGGGTGAGCTCGACAAGTTGAAGGGCCTGGAGGGCGAGCTGCATAAGCGCGTCATCGGTCAGGACGAGGCTGTCTCCGCCGTTGCCGCAGCCGTGCGCCGCAGCCGTGCGGGCCTCTCCGATCCGGACAAGCCCATCGGCAGCTTCTTCTTCCTGGGCCCCACCGGCGTGGGCAAGACCGAGCTCGCCAAGGCGCTTGCCGAGTGCCTGTTCGACGACGAGCGCGCGCTCGTGCGTATCGACATGTCTGAGTACATGGAGAAGTTCAGCGTCCAGCGCCTGATCGGTGCGCCCCCGGGATACGTGGGCTACGACGAGGGCGGCCAGCTCACCGAGGCCGTGCGTCGTCGTCCGTACTCCGTAATCTTGCTCGACGAGATGGAGAAAGCTCACCCGGATGTCTTTAACGTGCTGTTGCAGGTGCTTGATGACGGCCGTCTGACCGATGGCCAGGGTCGCCAAGTGTCCTTCAAGAACACGATTATCATCATGACGAGCAACGTGGGCTCTAAGGCCATCGCCGATCTTTCAGGCAAGGACGAGGAAGAGATGCGCCACCAGGTCGATGCGGCCATGGCTCAGACCTTCCGCCCCGAGTTCCTCAACCGCATCGACGATATCGTGGTGTTCCATCCGCTCGGCATGGCGCAGATCGAAAAGATCGTCGACATCCAGCTCGCCGACGTCCGCGCACGTCTGGCCAAGGAGCGCATGACGCTTGCCATCACCCCGGCGGCCAAGCAGATGCTCGCCGTGGGCGGCCTGGACCCGGTCTTTGGCGCCCGTCCGCTCAAGCGTCTGGTGCAGCGCGAGGTCGTGGACGCCATCGCCGCCGCCATCATCGACGGCACGGTGCGCGAGGGCGATCAGGTGACGGTCGATGCCGACAAGGACGGCGGCTTTACCGTCGTGTGCGACAACACGCCGGCGGCCACCTACGAGGTGCCCGACGCCGAGTAGATTTATGGGACATGCCTTAAAATCTACCAGCCGTCTCTAAACGCCAAGGGCGGCGGATCCAATTGGGTCCGCCGCCCTTTTTTCGTGCGACAATCGATGATGCTGAACGGATGCGATGCAAGGAGCTATGCAGATGAAAGACGAGATCAAGACAAGCGCGCCGGCGACCGATGCCGCGTCCGCCGCACCCAAGCCTGCGCCTAAGCCGGCACCCAAGCCGCGCGACCCCTACATCCGTGCCGAGAACGAGGACGACGACGGCTACGATCCCTACAGCGATCGCCGCCCCGAGCGCGAGCCAATGTTCGAAGCTGACCCCTGGCGTTAAGTAGCTAATTTGGGTGTCGCGGGCTGCTAGTCTTGGACCTTGATGCTCGGTAACAGTAAAACTTGATTTTCTATTAATCAAGTTGCACGTAATCTTGCTCTCTAGCTAATCAAGAATCGGTATAATTTTGATTAGCTAGAGAGCAAGATTGGAGAATCATGGCATTCAACGACTTGATCGCCCAGAAAATAAAGGACTTTGAACAGCAGGGGGTTCCACAGGTCTTTGAGCGAGACCTTGATCTGGGAAACCCGCAGGAGCCAAAGCGCGACAACATCGTAAATGTGGTTGTGGGGGCCCGCCGTTGTGGAAAGACGTATCGCCTGTATCAGGAGATGCAGCGGCTTCGGGGCCGGGGCGTCGAGCTTGACCGGATGCTTTACTTTAATTTTGAGGACGAGCGCTTGCGCCCGTATGAGCCATCGCTGCTGGCGGACGTGCTCGACACGTTCTATGCGCTGCATCCTGCTGCTCGAACCGAGGGCGCTTACATTTTCTTTGATGAGATCCAGGAAATTCCCGAATGGGGTGCGTTTCTGCGGCGTGTAGTCGATACGGAGAAAGCGACCGTCTATGTGACAGGATCTTCTTCTAAGATGCTGTCCTCAGAACTTAAGAGCGAGTTCAGGGGTCGTTCTCTTGTGCGAGAGCTTTTTCCGTTGAGTTTTTCGGAATACGTCCGATATAAGACGGGGGGCGTTCCTGAGTCGAACGCGCCCTTCTCCTCGAGCGATGCAGCGTTGCTCAGACACCATCTGGTCGGATATCTCGAGCGAGGGGGATTCATCGCGACACTTGAGCAGACGCCCGCAGACGCGATTCAGCTGCTACAGGAATATGCTTCGCGAACGGTCGCTATGGACGTCGTTGAGCGTTACGACGTCAAGAACCCTCGCCTGGCATCGCTGTTCCTAACGCGGTGTATGGCATCTTCGGGACGAGAGCTGTCGGTGAACAAAGTGTACAACGAGTTCAAGAGCAGGCAGATACCCGTCAGTCGTAATTCGCTCAGCGACTTACTTGAGTATTATGAGGATGCCTGCCTGCTGTTCTCCGTGCCGGAGTTCACGCGTTCACTGGCAAATAACATGCGGTCTGCGTCTAAGGTCTACGCTGTCGATCCCGCGATGTTTGGAGCATTCTCTCCCGCATCGGCATTGGACCAGGGCCAGAGGCTCGAGACCGCAGTGTTCAACGCGCTAAGAAGAAGGACTCCCGCGGTGAGGATCGGATCGGTCTGCCGCCTGCTGATCAAAGAGAAGAGCAAGAGCCATGAGGTGGACTTTGTGGCTGGGGATGCACTGCTCATGCAGGCTTACGGCCTGATTCAGGTAAGTGTGGATATGACAAGCGAGAAAACGCGCGAGCGCGAAATTGCCGCGCTCGATGTCGCGATGGCCCAGTTTGATCTTGGCGAGTCGGCAATCGTTACCATGGATGAGCAGGCCGATATTCCATGCAAACACGGCGTGGTACATGCTGTGCCCGCATGGAAGTGGCTCCTTTCCTAATCGTCTATGGATTTGCGAGGCCAGGACTCAGGTGTCATGGTCCGCTAGTCCTGGGCCTTGATGCTTGGCAGGAGAATCTGGGCGAGGTAGTCGGTCTCGAGCTTGGTCGCGGCGTCTGCCTTGCCGTCTTTGCCGACCAGTACGTTCTTGATCTGGCTATAGGTGTAGCGGTTGCCGGTCGTGAGCTCGACAAGCTCAATCGCCGTATCCATGGGGTAGGTTGACACGGGATTCTGCGTCCGTCCGTTGATGGTCTGGGGCACCACGTACGGATAGACGGGGCCGCTGGCGTAGACGGTATAACCGTTGCCTAGATTGGCCGCACCCAAAACCGTATCGCCCTCATCGGGCGTAAAGCTCTCGCCCTCGCGCACCGCGACGAGCGTCACAATAGGCGTATCGCTGTCGTCGGCAAGATAGATGCATAGCGTGCTGCCATTTTGCCAAGTCTCGACCTTGCCGTACCACTCGACGGGGATATCGAGCTGGTAGAGGTCGGTTGCCTTGTGACGGGCGTCGGCATCACGGGCCGCCTGTGCCTTTTGCGCGCTCACGGCATTGACGGCGGCGTCGCGCCGCGCGGTTGCCGCCTGCTGGAGCACCTTGGCGGTAGCGGCGGAGCTCGCGCCTCCCTCCTCGGCATATTTGGCGGCGGCATCGATCTGGTCGTCGGTTACCGTGTCGGCCGAAGGCACCTTGAGCTTAAAGGCGGCCTGGCTGCTTAGGTCCTGTCCGTCGCTCTTGATCGTGACCTGCGCCTTGGTGGTCGGCACGGTATAGACGGTGCCGTCGGATGCGATGGGGGAAGCGGCAATGGAGAGCGTGTAGTCACCGGGTAGCAGTTTGATGCCACGGCCGTGCTCGTCAACATAGAGTGTTTCGCTCACAGAGGAGCCGTCAGAATCCTGGCCGCTCACCTGTACGGGAATCTTGGAGCCGGTGGAACAGTCGAGGCCCGCGGCATGTACGCCAATCTGCACCGACATCATCGTGTGGGCATTGGCGGCGGCGATGGCAGCCTGCTCTTGCCGGTATCCGTTCCAGGCTGCGTAGCCTGCGCCGCCGGCGACGAGCGCGACGGCCACAGCGCCGGCGACCATTAGATTGCGGCGCTTGGGCGACATCTTGCGATGGCGGACCTCGGCCTCATGTGCCGAAGGAACGGACGGTAGGGGAATATCGCCCATGGCGATGGTCTCGTCCACGGCAGGCGCGGAGCCCAGGCCGGGAAGCTCGCGGGTGAGCGAGTCGTCGGCAGGCAAGCTGCCAAGCAGGACGGTCTCTTCTCCCGAGTCGGATTCCGGCTGGTCATCGTCCTTGCTATCGTCCTCTTCGGCTTCGGCCTCGTCAGGAGCGTCTTTGGCGTCGCTGTCTTCGTGCGCCTCGTCCTGCGTGTCGACGGCCGAATCGCTAAACGAGAGCTCGTCTAGCGCAATCCGGTCAAGGCTCTCCAGGGCCTCGGCACATGCTTCCGCATCCTGGGCCGCATCCTCGTGGCCACACATCTCATCGCTCATATATCCCCCAATGCAATATCGGCTCAACACTGTACCCAAAAATGGAGCCATATAAAGCGAATGCGAAATATAAGATCCGATTTAACCCGAGCACATCGTTCAGCCGCATCCTCGCGGCAGCAAAAAGCCCCCGGAACGCGAACGAATCACATTCCGGGGGGCTCTGCAATGCGTTGAGTTGCGCGGAGCCGGCTACGCCGCTTCGTGCTCAAACGATGTTTGCGTCAGGCACGTTACTCGGCGTGCGCGTAATCAACCTTGGCGCGGCGAGCGGTAGCCTTCTCCCAATCGCTGGTGCCCTCAAAGACATCCTGCTTGTAGGGATTGCGGCCGAGCTTCTTGGCACGGTAGGCGACGTAGATAATCGCGGCGATGTTGGCGATCAGCGCGGCGACCGAGACCGCGGTGGCGGCGGCGGGGTCGAGCGTGGAGTGCGTCACAAAGATGGACTCCTCCTGGAAGTACGGGAACACCTGGGCAAACATGCACCAAATGGCCAGCGTAAAGGCACGGTTCTGGATCCAGCCGCCCTTGTTCCAGATAAAGGCGGCGACGGTGGGCGCCAGCAGCAGCGCAAAGCCGCAGAACCAGGAGTGGGTGGGCAGGCAGTTGTAGGTGTAGCAGAAGTTCCAGATGTCGTAGGCGATGATGTAGACCCAGGTCATGTCGGGCCACAGCATGTCGGTCTTGTCCTCGGAGGCGTAGACGCTCCACCAACCGGTCATGCAGAAGATGTTGATGATGCCCGCGATGCCGTTGAGCACGTTGTTCCAGCCGGCAAGCTGCGTGGCGCCCTCGGAGGTGACCCAAGTGGACTGGCCCAGGACAAAGAAGTGATAGGCGCTCTCAAAGTCGGACACGACGGCAATCATGATGTTGATGGCGACGATCACAAACGGCCACGCGCGGAACCAATGCGCCTTGCCGATCTTGCCCCACTGGTACTTAATGGCAATGAAGCCCCAGCAACCGGCCAGCGCCGCGTACACCTTGGCGTAGTGGAACCAGCTGTTCTGGTACACATGGGTGGGGTTGGTGAGCGCCCACTCGGCACCCTGCGAGACGCCGATGGCGATAGCGACGCAGTAGATGGTCATGGCCAGCGGAGCCACGCCAAAGATGATTGCCGCGCCCAGCTTGGTGCGGCGGCCGACCTCGTTGAGCACGATCAGGCCAATAAAGACCATGGCCCAGCCGGCCCAGTGGATAAGGGTATCGCTACCCCAAACATCGAACAGCATGCTGCTCTCCTTTCACACGCCCGCGGCCCCTCTTCCGATCGCGGGCAGTTTGGCCAAATGTCGTCAGTTCTGGGGCTTGCGCTCCGGATACTTGGCGGTGTAGCCCTCGATGTGGAGTGTCGAGGCGATGATTTCCTTGACCGTCTCGTCGGGCACATCGGGGTGCGTGCGGATATACATCAAAAGACCCATGATGAGGGTGTAGAACGTCTCGTAGACATGGTCGATGCGTAGCTCATGATGGGCGACAAAATCCACCACGGTGGTGTCGCAGATATACTGCGCCACGCGTTGGACCACGTTGTGCAAAAAGCCGCCGTAGAGCGCGCCACTGCTTGAGGTGAGCGTACTCGGCAGTTCGTGGCCGCTGGCGACCAGACGCTTAAAGAGCGGGGCGACGGTGTCGAGCGCGCCCTCGATATCGCCGACGGTGCGGCCGGCGTTCCACTGCTCGAGCTCGGAGATAAAGCCGTCGATTGCCTCGTCCATGACAGCGGTGACGGCGGCGTCCATATCGGCAAAGTAGTGGTAGAACAATGAACGCGTGCAGCCGGCTCGCTTGGTCACAGCCGATACCGAAAGATGGGACACACCAAGCTCGGCGCTCACGGCGCGCACAGCGGCGAGGATCTCGCGACGGCGCTCGTCGCCCGTCAGGCGTTTTGCCGCGCTATCGGATGCGGGGACGGCATTGACCACAGAGATATCTGCTGCGTTGTTGCCCATGTTTTGCCGCCTTTCATCCTCTTTTGCCTGACCGTTCGCCTAACAGTCTTGAATATTGTTGACGGTTCGTCAATACTATTTTTGACACAATGTCAACAATGGCGGGTGAAAGGCATGGGGGCATGCCCGGCCTGCAAAAAAAGAGGGGCGCTGCGGTCTCGCCGGGCTGTGGCAAGAGAAGGGACGACTATGATTCTCAACGGACCGGGGATTAGCTATACCGAGCCCGATATCGGCGCGGAGTTCGTGCCGCCGATACCGGAGCATCCGCGCGAGGCCATCGTCAAACTGTGTGAGCACTGCACCAACCGCCTGCTGCACCGCGACGAGCTGCTGGGCTACGAGTACTGGTCGTTTGCCGAGGCCGCAACCGACGAGCAGGCCGAAGTGCTCTGCAAGATGAAGATGCGCCGTCCCTATACGCTGCCCGAGATGGTCAAGCTCACCGGCATGCCCGAAGCCGATATCGAGAAGATGCTCGACGACATGAGCTACACGGGTCTGCTCGAGTACAACTGGGAAAACCCCGAGCGCGCCAAGCAGTGGGTGCTGCCCATGCTGGTGCCGGGTTCTGCCGAGTTCCTCAACATGCGCATGGGTCAGCTCGAGGAGCATCCGGTCTATGCCAAGTTCTTTGAGCAGGCGTCCAAGGGACCGCTGTCCAAGGCCACGCCGATGGTGCCGCCCGGCGGTGCCGGCATCGGCATGCATGTCATTCCGGTCGAGAAGGCCATCGATGCCGCGAGCACCTCGGTGCCGATCGAGCATATCGAGCATTGGCTCGACAAATACGATGGCAAATATGCCGCTAGCACCTGCAGCTGCCGCGCGAGCCGTCGCGTGATGGGAGAGGGCTGCGCCGACGACCCGGCCGATTGGTGCATCGCCGTGGGCGATATGGCCGACTACGTGGTCGAGACCGACCGCGGCCATTATGTGACGCGCGAGGAGGTCTACGACATCCTGCGCCAGGCCGAGGACAACGGCTTTGTGCACCAGATCACCAACATCGACGGTGAGAACAAAATCTTCGCCATCTGCAACTGCAACGTCAACGTGTGCTACGCCCTGCGCACTTCGCAGCTGTTCAACACGCCCAACCTGTCGCGCTCAGCCTATGTCGCCAAGGTCGAGAAAGACAAGTGCGTGGCCTGCGGTCGCTGCGTTGAGGTGTGTCCGGCCGGCGCCGCCAAACTGGGCCAGAAGCTCTGCAGCAAAAAGGCCGGCGGCCGCGTGCCCGAGTATCCGCGCCAGGAGCTGCCCGATGCCACCAAGTGGGATCACACCAAGTGGTCGCCCAACTACCGCAACGACAACCGCATCGAGACGCACGAGTCTGGCACCGCGCCCTGCAAGACGGCTTGCCCCGCTCACGTTGCCGTTCAGGGCTACTTAAAGCTTGCGGCGCAGGGCCGCTGCGACGAGGCTCTGGCGCTCATCAAGCGCGAGAACCCGCTGCCCGCTATCTGCGGCCGTGTGTGCAACCGCCGCTGCGAGGATGCCTGCACCCGCGGCCGTGTGGACGCCGCCGTGGCTATCGACGAGGTCAAGAAGTTTATCGCCCAGCGCGATCTGGATGCCGCGACTCGCTATGTCCCACCTGTGGTGACCCCGACGCGTGCCGGCGGCTTCGACCAGAAGATCGCCATCATCGGCGCCGGTCCGGCCGGTCTGTCCTGCGCCTTCTATCTGGCCGAGAAGGGCTACAAGCCCGTCGTGTTCGAGAAAAACGAGCGCCCGGGCGGCATGCTCACCTACGGCATTCCCAGCTTTAAGCTGCAGAAGGATGTTATCGAGGCCGAGGTCGAGGTCATTCGCCTGATGGGTGCCGAGTTCCGCTATGGCGTGGAAGTCGGTCGCGACGTGACGCTCGACGAGCTGCGCGCGCAGGGCTTTAAGGCCTTCTACGTGGCCATTGGCTGCCAGGGCGGCCGCCTTGCCGGCATTCCGGGCGAGGATGCCGAGGATGTGACCGTGGCCGTCGACTTCTTACGCGAGGTTAACAGCGGCAAGATCGACGCGCTGCCCGGGCGCACCATCGTGGTGGGCGGCGGCAACGTGGCCATCGACGTCGCGCGCAACGCCTGCCGTCTGGGTTCCGAGCACGTTGAGATGTTCTGCCTGGAGAGCGAGGTCCAGATGCCTGCCAGCGAGGAGGAGCGTCGCGAGGCCATTGAGGACGGCGCGCACATTAGCTGCGGCTGGGGCCCCAAGGAGATTCACCTGGACGAGGCCGGTCGTGTGTGCGGTATCACCTTCAAGCGCTGCACGCGTGTCTTTGACGACGAGGGCCGTTTTGCGCCCGAGTATGACGAGAACGACTTGCGCCGTGTCGATGCCGACCGTGTCGTCATGTCCATTGGCCAGTCCATTGTGTGGGGCGACCTGCTGGCTGGCTCCAAGGTGGAGCTCGGCCGCGGCCAGGGTGCCCTTGCCGATCCGCAGACGTACCAGACCGCCGAGCCCGACATCTTTGTGGGCGGCGACGTCTACACTGGCCCCAGCTTTGCCATCGATGCCATTGCCGCCGGTCACGAGGCCGCGGTGTCCATCCATCGCTTTGTGCAGCCGGGCTCCACGCTCACCATCGGCCGCAACCAGCGCCGCTACACCGCGCTTGACCGCGACGATGCCGTGATCGAAAGCTACGACAACGCGAGCCGCGAGGTTGCGCATGTGGACCGCGAACGCGAGAAGGCCGCGCCGTTTAGCGAGTACGTCCAGACCTTTACCGAGGAACAGGTGCGCGCCGAGACCGCTCGCTGCCTGGGCTGCGGCGCCTCGATCGTCGACCCCAACAAGTGTATTGGCTGCGGTCTGTGCACCACCAAGTGCGCGTTCGACGCCATCCATCTGGATCGCGACCGCCCCGAGTGCTCAACGATGGTCAAATACGAGCAAAAGCTCCCAAGCCTTGGCAAGTATGCTTTAAAGCGTGCAATCAAAATCAAGTTCGGTCGTAAATAGGTAACCATGGCGGGTAAGGGGACGGCGCAGACTAGATTTCGCTGTCCCCTTGCTTTGAGTTTGCATCGCATCAACCGTTGTTGAAAGGTTTCTACCTTGCATGAATTGGGAATCGTTTATCACATTATTCGCGATGTTGAGAACGTGGCGCGCGCCAATGGCGTGCGTCGCGTTTCGAGCGTCACGCTGCTGCTGGGCGAGGTCTCGGGCGTCGTTCCCGACTTGTTGCTCGACGCTTGGCGCTGGGCGGCGGATAAAAAGCCTATCACGCAGGGCGCGGAGCTTATCGTGGAGCCCGTCGAGGCCGTGACGCATTGCGAGGCGTGCGGCTGCGACTACGCGACGGTCGAGCACGGCAAGACCTGCCCCCATTGCGGCAGCGGCGAGACATACCTGTTGCAGGGCCAGGAGGTCATGATCAAGCAGATCGAGACCCCCGACGAGGACCCGGCAGACACTGCTCCTGGCGACCTCTCCGACGCCCCCGATGCCGTCGACGCCGCCAACCCCCTCCATATCGCCTAACTTAGACATTGGGGACGTTCTTAAACGACTAGTCGTAAAAGAACGTCCCCAATGACTAGTCATTTAGAAACGTCCCCAACGACTACTTTCCTAGAGCATATTCCTTACCATTAGTCAAGCACCATCTGTTTAAACGAAATAGCCTCAACCCGAGCACATTTGTGTCTGTTTAAAACCGGCAATAATGAACAGCGTGCTCAATTCGGTCATGTAAATAGATCAGCTATCAATCCTCAGCAGCAAATCAGCCAAAATACTGGAATGTAATCAGCTTGTAACAAAACAAGACGTTTAAACAAATAATGCTACCTTTTGCAGTTTTTCAAACAATTCTGCTGTATTTGCAGCTATACTCCATAACTGTCGTGTAGGAATTACGTAGACAAAAAGGAGGTTATGTGATGGTAAGTATTGTTCTTGCTAGCCATGGTGACTTGGCGGCTGGAATCAAGCAGACGGGCTCGATGGTCTTTGGCGATCAGCCGTCTGTTGCCGTGGTCTCGCTCGAGCCGAGCATGGGCCCCGACGACTTCCGTGCCAAGGTCGAGGAGGCAATCGCTTCCTTCGAGGACCAGGAGCAGGTGCTCTTCCTCGTTGATCTGTGGGGCGGCACGCCGTTCAATCAGATCAGCGGGCTCATCGAGGGCCACGATTCCTGGGCTATCGTCACCGGTGTCAACCTGCCTATGCTCATCGAGGCATATTCGCAGCGCTTTGACGCAAAGAACACTGCACATGCGATCGCAAAACATCTCGTGACTGAGGCTAAGGCCGGCGTGCGCGTCAAGCCCGAGTCTCTGGAGCCCGAGGAGAAGAAGCCGGCTGCGGCCGCCGCTGCTCCTGCGGGTGCCATTCCTCCGGGAACGGTGATCGGCGACGGGCGCATCAAGATCGCCCACGTCCGTATCGACACGCGTCTGCTGCATGGCCAGGTGGCCACCACGTGGACCAAGCAGATCAACCCCAACCGCATCATCGTGGTCTCCGACGGCGTTGCTCACGACGAGCTCCGCAAGACCATGATCGAGCAGGCTGCCCCTCCGGGAGTCCACGCCAACGTCGTGCCTATCAAGAAGATGGCCGAGGTCGTCAAGGACACGCGCTTTGGCGACACCAAGGCGATGCTGCTGTTCGAGAACCCGCAGGATCTGCTCAGGGCCATCGAGGCCGGCGTCGACATCAAGGAAGCCAACATCGGTTCCATGGCCCACTCCAAGGGCAAGGTCGTCGTCACCAACGCTGTCGCCATGGGCGATGACGATGTCAAGACCATCGAGGCTCTCAAGGCCAAGGGCGTCAAGTTCGAGGTCCGCAAGGTTCCTTCGGATTCCTCCGAGGATCTCGACGCCATGTTGAAGAAAGCTAAGGCCGAACTGGCCGCTCAAGCATAGTAAAGGAGGGTCCGATACATGTCTGCAATCACTATTCTGCTTGTTGCGATTGTCGCGTTGCTTGCCGGTATGGAAGGCATTCTGGATGAGTTCCAGTTCCATCAGCCGCTCGTGGCATGCACGCTTATCGGTCTCGTAACCGGTCACCTTCAGGAGGGCATCCTCCTGGGCGGTTCGCTCCAGATGATGGCCCTTGGCTGGGCTAACGTCGGCGCCGCCGTCGCGCCTGACGCCGCTCTGGCCTCGGTCGCTTCTTCGATCATCATGGTGCTCGCCCTCAACGGTGGCGCCACCGATTCGGCCAAGGCCGTTACCGCCGCCATCGCCGTCGCCGTCCCGCTGTCGGTCGCTGGTCTGTTCCTGACCATGATCTGCCGTACCCTGGCTACCGCTATGGTTCACGGCATGGACGCCTGCGCCGAGAAGGGCGACTTCGCCGGCATCGAGCGTTGGCAGTACGCCGGCATCCTCATGCAGGGTGTTCGTATCGCCATCCCGGCAGTACTTCTGTGCATCATCCCGGCCGAGGCCGTTACCAACGCGCTTAACGCTATGCCCGATTGGCTGTCCGGCGGCATGGCTGTCGGCGGCGGCATGGTCGCTTCCGTCGGTTACGCCATGGTCATCAACATGATGGCCACCAAGGAGACCTGGCCGTTCTTCATCCTCGGCTTTGTCCTTGCTGCCATCCCTCAGCTCACGCTGATCGCCCTTGGCCTCATCGGCATCTCCCTTGCCCTCATCTACCTTGGCCTTAAGGATCTGGCCAAGCAGGGTGGCGGCATGGGCGGTGGCTCCGGTGACCCGCTCGGCGACATTCTGAACGATTACGAGTAGGAGGGGAGTGATACATATGGCAGAGAACAAGATTCAGCTCACCAAGGCTGACCGTAAGAAGGTTTGCTTCCGTCATCAGTTCCTTCAGGGCTCGTGGAACTACGAGCGTATGCAGAACGGCGGCTGGTGCTTCGCAATGATCCCTGCGATCAAGAAGCTCTACACCAGCAAGGATGACCAGATTGCCGCTCTTAAGCGCCACCTGGAGTTCTATAACACCCACCCCTATGTTTCCGCCCCCGTCATTGGCGTTACCCTCGCCCTCGAGGAGGAGCGCGCCAACGGTGCTCCGATTGACGACGTCGCCATTCAGGGCGTCAAGGTCGGTATGATGGGCCCGCTCGCCGGCGTCGGCGACCCCGCCTTCTGGTTCACCCTTCGCCCGATTCTGGGTGCACTGGGCGCTTCCCTGGCCCTGTCCGGCAGCATCGCCGGTCCGCTGCTGTTCTTCTTCGCGTGGAACATCATCCGTTACGCCTTCCTGTGGTACACGCAGGAGTTTGGCTACAAGGTCGGCTCCTCCATCGCCAAGGACCTCTCCGGCGGTCTGATGGGCAAGGTCACCGAGGGTGCTTCCATCCTGGGTATGTTCATCATCGGCGCCCTGGTCGAGCGCTGGGTGTCCATCTCCTTCACCCCGGTCGTCTCCAAGGTCACGCAGTCCGCTGGCGCCTATATCGACTGGGCCAACCTGCCCGCCGGTTCTGAGGGCATCAAGCAGGCATTGACGATGTACAGCTCTGTCGGTGCCAACGCACTCGACCCGGTGAAGGTCACCACGCTTCAGGCCAACCTCGATCAGCTCATCCCCGGCCTTGCCGCCGTGTGCCTGACCCTTCTGGTCTGCAAGCTCCTCAAGAAGAAGGTCAGCCCGATCGTCATCATCCTGGCTCTCTTCGCCGTCGGCATCATCGGTCGCGTCTGCGGCTTCATGTAAGCACGCTTCGGCTTAAGACCGAGAGTTGCTAGGCAAGGGCTTTTGAGCCATTGAAACGGACCGCACCCGGTGGGTACACTGGATGCGGTCCGATTGTTTTATTTGGAGGGCGAGGCGCGCATGGCGCAATCTCAGAACAGCACGGTCGATCTGGCAACGCCGGCAACCTGCCTGATGGGGCTTACCAGCCACGGCAACGTGATGGTGGGCAATAAGGCGTTCGAGTACTATAACGAGCGCAATCCCGAGGATTACATTCAAATCCCGTGGGATGAGGTCGACTACATCGCCGCCGAGGTTTTGCGCGGCACCAAGAAGATTACGCGTTTTGCCATCTTCACCAAGGACAACGGCCACTTTACGTTTTCGACGCGCGACGATAAAGAGACGCTTCGCGCGGTCCGTAAGTACGTCGACGAGGATAAGCTCGTGCGTTCGCCCGACTTTATCGATGTGACGGCCAAGGGCGCCAAGAGCATCCCCTCCGTTATCAAAAACCTTTTCCACAAAGGCAAGTAGTCATTAAAGAGCGCCCCCTCAAAGTGGGGCGCAGTCTCCCATGTGGCTCGATCGGGAAAGTGCATCCCAGTTCGAGCGTCGATTCCGGGATGTAGTTTCCGGAACGGGGTCGTTTGGGAAACCGTGTCCCGTTTCGAGCCGAAATTCTGGGTCACAGTTTCCCAGCGAGGTCTCATGGGGAAAGTCTGACCCAGAATTTGCCTGGATAGTGGGACGCACTTTCCGGAGGGCTGTTCCACCGCAACTTCGAAGAGTGGGTATACGCTGCATTACAGCGGCGTAAATCTGCTACACTAATACAACATGCCTCCGTAGCTCAGGGGATAGAGCACCGCTCTCCTAAAGCGGGTGTCGACGGTTCGAATCCGCCCGGGGGCACCAGAGATTTGCCGAGCCCGGTACCACCACGGTGCCGGGCTCTTCTGGTCTAAAGGCCGGATTCGGACCGTCGACACCCGCGTCACCAATTTCCCCGCGGGGGGAGTTTTCGAATCCGCCCGGGGGCACCAGAGAATTGTCGAGCCCGGAACACCGCCACGGTGCCGGGCTCTTCTGGTTCATGCCATGTCAAAAACGAAGCGCCCGCTTGCTGGGGGAGCAAGCGGGCGCCTGTGAGCGAATATGTTTGCGGCGGGAGCCGTAATGGGCGGTGGGGCGGCGACTAGTTGGTCGTACCGGAATCGTCGCCCGTGCTCGTGCCCGAGCCAGAGCCCGAACCCGAGCCAGAAATCGAAACCGTCAGCGTAATCGTGTTGTCGGTGGACTGCTTGCCGGTGGGGGAGACGCCCGTAACGGTGGCATCCTCGTTACCGCTCACGGGATTGCCGTTCTGGTCACAGAAGCCAATGTTATAGAAACCGGCGTTGTTGAGCGCGGTAACGGCGGCGGAAATGCTCTTGCCGTATAGGTTGCCCGGGACGGAGGCCTTGCCGGACTTCTTGGCAATGACGACGGTAATCGTGGCGCCGGGCTTCTGCTTGCCGCTGGGGTTCCAGCTGATCACGGTGCCCTCGGTAACCGAGTCGTTCTCCTGGTAGCTCACGTCGACGCCAAAGCCTGCCATATCGAGGGCGTTGCGCGCCTGGGCCTCGGTCATGTCGGTCAGGTCGGGGACGGACGTGGTATCCGGGCCGCTCGAGACCTTATACGAGATGGTCGTGCCCTTCTCGACTTCCTTACCGGCTTTGGTGCCCTGCTCAAAGACCTGGCCCTCATCGGCCTCGTTGGCCTCCTCGGAGGCGTTGCCCTTCAGGCCAACGCTTGCCAGCGCGGCTTCTGCCTGGTCCTTGGTCAGGCCGACAAGCTGGGGAACCTCAACCTTCTCGGAGGGCTTGGGGCCCTTGGAGATCACCAGGTTCACCTTGGTGCCCTTGGCCTTCTTGGTGTGGCCGTTGGGCGTTTGCTCGGCGACCTTGCCTTCGTCGACATCGTCGTTGTAGCTTTGGTCGATGGTGCCGACCTCGAGGCCGGCTTCCTTGATCAGCTCGACGGCAGTCTGCTGGTCCTTGCCCAGCACGTCGGGCACGGGGACCTGCTCGCCGCCAAAGAGCCCAGTAGCAAAGGCCACAACGATGCCGATGACGGCAACAGCTGCCACCACAGCGGCGATGATCTTGTTCTTGTTGGATTTGGGCTTTTCGACCTCGTAGGAGCCGGTGGAGCCCGAAACCGAGCTACGGGCGGTATTCTGGCCGCTCACGCCCGAGACGGGACGCACCATGGCGCGCGTCTGATCGGAAAGCTCGCGAGTCTTGGTGGCGCCCAGCTCGCCGGGGGCACCGATGATGCGCGTGGGCTCCGAGATGTTGACGGCACGGCCCGACAGGTAGCTGTTGAGCACCTGACGAAGCTCTTCGGCGGTCTGGAAGCGGTTTGCCGGGTCCTTCTCCATGCACTTGAGGATGATGCGCTCAAGGTCGGCGTCGACACCGGAGTTGATCTGGCTTGGTGGAATAGGCAGCTCGTTGACCTGCTTGAGTGCGACCGAGATAGCGTCGTCACCGTCAAAGGGAACGCGGCCGGTGGCGCACTCATACATCACGACGCCCAGCGAGTAGATATCCGAGGTGGGACCGAGGTCCTGGCCGCGGGTCTGCTCGGGGCTTACATAGTGGGCGGTGCCCAGCACATTGTTGTCCTGCGTGAGATGACTGTTCTTGGCGCGTGCGATGCCAAAATCCATTACCTTGATGTTGCCGTCGGGCAGCACCATGATGTTTTGCGGCTTAATGTCGCGGTGGATGATCTCGTGCTTGTGTGCGACCGAAAGCGCGGAGCTGATCTGCGAGCCGATCTGCGCGACCTTCTTGGGATCGAGGGCGCCGTGGCTCTTGATGCCGCTCTTAAGGTCGGTACCGCGCAGGTACTCCATGACGATGTAATAGGTGTCGCCGTCCTTGCCCCAGTCGTAGACGCCCACGATATAGGGGGAGGACAGGCCGGCAGCTGCCTGGGCTTCCTGCTTAAAGCGAGCGGCGAAGGTGGCGTCGCCGGCATACTGCGGCAGCATGATCTTGACGGCAACCGTGCGGTCGAGGACCTGATCCTGTGCGCGGTAGACGGTCGCCATACCGCCCGTTCCCACCTTATCCTTGAGGAGGTATCTTCCCCCGAGGACCCTCTGTTCCATTCCTGCTCCTAACATAACTATTCGCTCAACGATGTGTGTAGTACCAAATGTGTGGCCGCTGGGGCCGTGTGGCGCGTAGCCGCTAGCTCATCGGCCGTGGCGCGTCCCAAGTATCCGCTTTGATCACGGGCATCACGCCCCCTGTGCGGCGAGCGCCGCGGTCAGGACGATACCGGCAATCTTAGCCGCCTTGACGTCGTGTTTGTCGTAATCCTCCAGGGCCACCGAGATGGCAACCGTGGGTGAATCGTAAGGTGCAAAGCCAACAAACGTAGAGTTGACGTTGGTGCCGCCGGTCTCGGGCGAACCGGTCTTGCCGGCAACCTTGACGCCCGGAATCTGGGCATCGGTGCCGGTACCGGACTGGACGACGGCGAGCATGGCCTGCTTGACCTGGTCGGCCGTGGCAGAGCTGACAGCCTGGCCCAGAGAGCGGGACTGCGTGGTCTTAACCACGGTTCCGTCCGGGGCGAGTATCTGGGACACAAAGAACGGGTCCATGACCACGCCGCTGTTGGCGATAGCGGCGGCGATCACGCAACTCTGCATAACGGTGGTCTGCGGGCCAGGCGTGTGGTCCATGCCGACGGGCTGGCCGGCGCCTGCCCAAGCGGTCTCCCACTCGGTCATAAGCGACGGGTCGGCCATGATGGAGGCGGCGGAGGTCAGATCTTGGCCGAGCTTTTGGCCGTAGCCAAAGGCGTTGGCAAACTGGACGAGCGAGCTGGCGCCAATCTCGTTGGCCACCTGGCCAAAGACGACGTTGGACGACACGGCGAAGGCCTGCTGCAGGCTGATGGTGCCGTAGCTTTCGTTGGCATAGTTGGTGACCGGCGCGTTGCCGATGTCCATGGAGCCGGGCGCCTGGTACGTGCTGGTAAGGCTGGCGGTGCCGGTTTCGAGTGCCGCGGAGAGCGTGACGACCTTAAAGGTCGAGCCCGGGGTGTACAGTGCGTCCATGGCACGGTTGTACATGGAGCCGTCCTCGCCGCCGCCCGACTGGAGCAGCGCATCGATGTTGGTGTTGTCGTAGGTGGGCGAGCTCGCGCACGCAAGGACCGCACCGGTGCGCGGATCCATGACCACCACAGCGCCCTTAAAGCCCTTGAGCGCCTGCTCGGCAGCCGTCTGGATGCGCGAGTCGATGGTGAGCTTGGCGGTATTGCCCGGCTGGGTCTGCCCCGCGAGCGACGCGATGGCGTTGTTCCAGCTGGAGTAATCCTTGGAGCCGGTGAGCGTGTCGTTCATGACGCTCTCGATGCCAGCGGTGCCATACTGCTGGCTCACGTAGCCCACCACGTGCGCGGCCATATTGCCGTTGGGGTAGGAGCGGGCGTAGGTGCCGTCCTCCTGCTGCAGCGACTCGGCCAGCGTCACGCCGTCGGACGTGATGATGGAGCCACGCTGGATGTACTTGGAGCGGGCGATGGTGTGGTTGTTGGTCGGCATGTCCTGGTAGTCCTTCGCCTTGATGACCTGGACATAGGTGAGGTTGCCGATAAGGATGGCGAACAGCGCCGTGAAGGCAAGCACGGCACGAGTCAGACGGTTGGCAAGTGCCACGCGGCCGAGCACGCCGGACTCGGGCGTGTCGAGCAGGCGACGACGCATGCGAGAACCCGCGGAGCGGTTACCGACGCTGTAGGAAGGTGCGTTGGCAAAACGCGTACCGGTCGGGGCAGCGGCGGATGCGACCTGGTCATCGGTGATGGTGGCCATGGTGCCGGTGCCGGTGAGCTCGGCTTCGCGTCCGGTTGCCTCGTCGCCGGCGCGCAGCAGCAGCGCGACGATAATAAAGCTCGCCAGCAGCGAGGAGCCGCCCTGGCTCATAAAGGGCAGGGTGACGCCGGTCAGCGGGATCAGGCGGGTTACGCCGCCAACGATTAAGAATGCCTGGAAGCTGATGGCTGCCGTAAGGCCGGTCGCGCTAAAGGCGGCAAGGTCGGACTTAGCGCGGGCGGCCGTGGTGAGGCCGCGCACGGCAAAAAGCATAAACAGGATGAGCACGGCGCCGCCGCCCAAAAGGCCCATTTCCTCGCCGATGGCCGAGAAGATAAAGTCGGACTCGACGACGGGGATGTTGTTTGCCATGCCGTTGCCAATGCCGACGCCGGCCAGGCCGCCGTCGGCCAGCGAGTAAAGTGACTGTACGATCTGGTAGCCCTGGCCCTGGGCGTCCTTAAACGGATCGGCCCAGACTTGGAAACGCACCTGCACGTGCGACAGGAACTTGTATGCGCCCACGGCTCCAACGGCTAGCAGTGCAAGGCCGATGATGACGTACGAAAGGCGTCCCGTGGCAACATAGAGCATCAGCAAAAAGATGGTATAGAACAGGACGGCCGAGCCCAGGTCGCGTTCGAAGACGACGATGAGCAGGCACACGCCCCACACGGCAAACAGCGGCAACAGCAGGCGGAAGCGCGGAATCTTGAGGCCCAGGATCTTGCGGTTGGAGATGGAGAGCAGCTCGCGGTTCTCGGCCAGATAGCCTGCCAGGAACAGGACGATGAAGACCTTGGCGAACTCGCCGGGCTGGATGGTGAAGCCCGCGATGCGAATCCACAGCTTGGAGCCCGAGATCGTGGTGCCGATAAAGATCGGCAGCATCAGCAGGATGATGCCGATAATGCCAAAGGTGTACTTGTAGCGCATAACCACGTCGAGGTTCTTGACCAGTGCGAGCGTTCCCACCATGAGCGCCACCGAGACAAACAAGATGATGAGCTGCGAGATGGCGAGGTCGGGGGCCAGGCGCGTCACGAATGTGATGCCGATGCCCGAGAGCACAAAGACGATGGGCAGGATGGCGGGGTCGGCGCCGGGCGCCAGGATGCGCACGGCGATATGCGCCGCGGCGAAGGCGGCGAACAGGCCGATCGGCACGGCGAGCGTCTCAAAGGAAATCGTGGCACCCGCGGTGAGCACGTACATCGCATAGAGCAGGATGACGGGGAACGCCGAGGCGATGAGCAAGAGCAGTTCGGTGTTGCGGCGACTCATAAGCGGCACTCCCTTTCTAATTCTTATCGGAGGCTTCGGCCTCGGCTGACTGTTCGGCGGTTTTCTCGGAATCTGACTCGGAGGTGGATTTCTGATCGGTGTTGTCGCGAATCGTTTGCGCGTCAATCACCTGACGGGTCTGCTCCTCGTCAATCTGATGGCGGTACTTGGAAATGGTGTCCTGCGCATCGTCGACACTCGTTTGCGGAATGCCTGCCTTCAGGCGGTTTTGCGTGTCTTCGGGCAGGTCGGACAGCTTGATGCTGGTTTCGCTCTCGAGCCAGTGGAGCTCGACCCCGAGCGTCTTGCCGGGCAGGCCGCGCCAGACGGCGACATTGCCGTGGAAGGTTCCCAAGTAATAGGAGCCGGTGACGCCCGTGTATGCCCAGATGCCTGCTACCAGCACAAAGACAAGGGCCAAGACGGCGGCGATGGTGACATTGCGGCGTCGGAGGCGTTTTGCCTCGCGCACGACGCCGTCGTCGACCAGGTCGACGACCACCACGGTCACATTGTCGTGGCCGCCGGCGGCGAGCGCCGCGTCCACCAAGTTGTCGACACAGATCTGTGCGGTCGAGGACTGCGTAGCGATGTTCTCGATATCGCTATCGGGAATCATGCTCGAAAGACCGTCGGAGCACAGAATCAGGCGGTCGCCTTCCTCGATGTGCAGGGTAAAGTGGTCGGCATACATGGCGGGATCCGAGCCCAGCGCGCGGGTGATGACCGAGCGGTTGGGGTGGACACGGGCCTCGTCGGCCGTAATCTCGCCGGCATCCACGAGCTCCTCCACGTAGGAGTGGTCGCGGGTCACGCGGATGAGCGTACCCTCGTGGAGCAGGTAGGCGCGCGAGTCACCCACGTGGGCGATGGCGAGCGTGTCGTTTTCGATATAGGCGCAAGTGGCTGTGCAACCCATGCCAGGCTTGCCCAGGCCATTCAGGGCAGCCTCGATTACGGCGGCGTTGGCGGCCTCGACGGCTGCCGCCAGGCGTGCGGCGTCGGCAGACTGAGGAGCTGTCTTGGCGATGGTCTCGACGGCGATGGAAGAGGCCACCTCGCCGGCGGCGTGACCGCCCATGCCGTCGCATACGCAAAAGAGCGGCGACTGCACCAGGTAGGAATCCTCATTGTGCGGGCGCACGCAGCCAACGTCGGAGCGGGCGCCCCACATGAGTTGCGTGGTGGTGCCGGCATCATAGGTCGAGTCGGTCTCGATGCGCTCCTCGGTCAGGGGCTCAAAGCTCATGGTCGAGCCGGGGTCTTTGAGCTTGGCTTCAACGGCGGCTACGTCGATCTCGGCTGTGTCACCGGGAGAGACGGTGTCGGTCTCGGCGTTTGATTCGGAATCGCCGGTGTCCGGGGGGTCGGGCTCCTCGGACACGCGGGCGGTCGACTCGTCGTCTTGCGGGCTGACGTCTATAGGCTCGGGCACCGGCGTAGACGCGGGCGCAACCTCGGATGCCGGGGCTATGGGAAACGCCGGCGCGGCGGGCTCGGGTGCCGCAAACACCGCAGCGCTCTCGTTGATTGCCGCGGCGACGGGCTCTGCAAAATGAGCCGGCGCCGGGGTTGCTTCGGGCGCTGTGGGCTGTTCCGCAGCATGTGCGCCGATGGGCGCCGCTACGGCATCCTCTTCGTCCTCGTTATCGGCGAGATCCGAAATATCATGCGTTACATGCGAAAGAGGCAGGGAGAACACGGTGTCCTCGGGCTCCACGGGTGCGGAGCCCGCCGGAGCGGCGTGGGCCGGCGCAGCTGTGGCGGCGGCCGGTGCCTCGGTCATAGTTGCGGACTTGTTCTCCTCGTCGATCATCGACGGTTCACCTTCATGACCACGTCGCCAATCTGGACTTCGTCGCCCTCACGCAGCGTCGCGGGCTCCACGAGCTGGCGGCCGTTGACGAGCGTGCCGTTAAGCGAGTTGAGGTCCTCGATGATGAGCGCCGGGCCCTGCAGCGAAAAGCGCGCATGCGAGGCCGAGACGAACGGTTCGTTGATGCAGATGTCCGAAGACGGAGAGCGACCGACGATGACGGGGCCGAGCATGTCTACGTGGATGCCGCGGATACCGCGCGGGCCCTTGTCCACATCGATCGTCCAGATAGCCGAGTCGCGGCGCTGCCCGCGCACGAGTCCCACGCCGGTCTTCATGACGGCGAACAGGAAGATATAGAGCAGGGCGACCAGGACGATGCGGCCTGCAAAAAGGACGATATCGATGTTCATAAGCGACTATCCCCTAAATTCAAAGGTACTCAGGCCAAACGTCAGCAGATCGCCGTTGCGCAGCGGGCAGCGCGTAATGCGGCGGTTGTTGACGAGCGTGCCGTTGGTGGAATTGAGGTCCTCGATCGACCAATCCGAGCCCGTAAAGGTGAGCTGGGCGTGGCGGCGCGACACGTTGGGGTCGCGCAGGGCAATGTCAGAAACTGAGCGCTCGCGACCGATGGTCACCTGTGCGGAGGTGATGCTATGGCTCTCGCCGCTCACGACGTCGACGAGCTGGGCGAGCGGGCGCTGCGGGGCGCGAGTGCTCGCCATGTTGGAGGCGATACCGGCTGCGGCGCCTAGGCCCACGGCGGCACCGGTCGCGGCGGCTCCGCCCATGCCGGCAAGCGCGTCGCGCGAGACGGTCTGCGGCACCGGGATGGGTGCTGCGGCGGGGTCGGGGACGCTAGGCGCGAAGGGGTCTGCCACGGCAAGCGGGTCGGGAGCGGCGGCGCGAGGCGTCGGCTGCTGCTGGGGCATGGCGGCGGGGCGCTGCTGCTGCGGGGCAGCAAACTGCTGCTGGCCGGCGCGCGGGGCGCTGGCGGCACGGCTTGCCGCGGAGTTGTTTTGGCCCAGACCGTTTTGATAGGCGCGCTCTTCTTCGTACAGGCGGCCGAGCGTGGGGGCATCGACGTTCTCGGCAAAGACCGAGAACTTGCCGGCGCGCAGCTGCGGATCGATCATAAAGCGCACGAGGGGCTCGCCGACAAAGACATAGCGGCGCTTTTCGGCCTGCGCCTTCACGAACTCGCGGACCTCGCGCGAAAGCTCGGGGTAGAACGGGGCGAGCATGGGATCGTCGTCGGCGGCGATCAGGATGGTATAGAGTGCCGGCGCCGTGTTGACGCCGTTGATCACCAGAGTCTGATCCTCCATGTCGCGAGCGGCCTGCTTGGCAAGCTTCTTAAAGGAGAACGGGGCACGGGTGGCACCGAAGATGCCGGCCACGTGGTCCTCGAAGATGTTCAGGAAGTTCACGAAAGATCACTCTCCGTATAGGTTCTTTGGTATCCGAGCAAATATAGGCATATCCCAACGATTATAGAGGATAGGGTTCCCGCAACCGCCGCCTTGGCGACGACCGCGGCTGCAAGGCTGGCAATTTCCATATGGTGTGCAAGACAGGACGCCGCTGCGCAGCCGATGCCGGTGACAGCGATGGCGGCGATTGCGGCAAGGTTTGGGCCCTGATCGGCACGCTTGGCATGGGCATTGAGCAGCGCGGATGACGCTGCGGCAGTTGCCGCGACCAGCACAAAGGCAGCCCAAAGGAGCGGGTCTCCCAGCGCTGCGGCAACGTTGCCGAGCCCCAGCACGCCTCCGGCTGAAAGCGCGACCGTGGCCAGACGGGCAAAAAGCGCGCCCATGCCCGTTGCCGCGGCGGCGCTTGCCGGGCCGAGCCAAAATGACGCGACGCCGGCGGCGACCCCAGCTGCCAGGAAGGTATTGCCGGTCAGACAGCCAAGCGCGAGTGCACAGGTGAGCGCGGCGCTCGCGGCAGCCTCGGCGCGACCCCAGGCGATCCACCAACCGGACATGGCGGCGGCAAAGATCACCGCGACGGGCAGCATCGACAGGATGCCCTGTGCCTGCATGGTGGCGTTGGCCATGAGCACCAAAAAGCCCACAGCCGAGATGGCCGAGCCAATCTGCGGGGCCAGGCCGGCGGCCGCCCCAATCGCGATGGCCGCAATGACCAGGCCGGGAAGCGCCGCGACCCCGGCCGTTTGCATCAGCAAAAAGCTAAAGGTGCCGCACGCTAGCGCCGAGATGGCGCGTATGGTGTAGTCGCGCGCATGGCTCCAGCGCGTGCCCGCCCAGCCGAGTGCGGGGTCGACCTCGATGGCGTCGTCCTCGTAGTGCGACGGCTCGATATCGTCGAGCTCCTGCTCGTCATCCGAAAGCTCGCCAACCATTTGCTCCAGGCTGCGACGGCCTTCGCGCACGCTGCCCAGACCGGCAAGGAGCTGGTCGCAAAATGCCTCGATGCTGTTGGGGCGGTCCTGCGGCATGGGGGAGAGCGCGCTCATGAGCGCGGCCTCGGCTCCCGGGGGAAAGTGTGGTATCAGCTCGCTGGGATAGGTGGCGCCGCCGATGATGCGGCCGAGCGAGTCGGCGGGCGTGGCCGCCATAAAGGGAGCGCTGCCGCACAGGCCCTCGTAGATCACACAGGCGAGGGCAAAGACATCGGCGCGCTCGTCGACCGTGCCGGTCTCGATATCGAGCTGCTCGGGCGGCATGTAGCCGATGGTGCCGCCGCGTGAGCCGCCAAAGCCACCGGCGGACGACAGCCGCGCCATGCCAAAGTCGGTGAGCTTTACATTGCCCGAGTGGTCGATGAGCACGTTGGCGGGCTTAATGTCCAGGTGGAGTACGCCATTACTATGGGCGAAGGCGAGCGCCTGGCCCAGGGCATCGGCAATGGCCGCGGCCTCGTCAAAGGTAAGTGAGTGGCCGTCCACGCGATGCAAAAACTCGGCCAGCGACATGCCGTCGACATATTCCATAACCAGGTAGGCATAGGCTGTGTCGTGCGTAAAGTCGATAACCTGCACGATATTGGGATGTTGAAGCATAGCGGCAGTGTGCGCCTCGCGCAGGACATCCATGATGTCGCTGGCGGGCATGCCGGAACCGTTGATAAGGGGGATGCGCTTAATGGCGACGCGGCGGCGCAGGTGCGTGTCGCGGCAGATCTCGATGGAGCCAAAACCGCCGGTCGCAAGCGTCTCGAGCGGCTGGTACCGCTTGAGCAGCTCGCGAGAGCTGGTGCCCTCCAAAGGAACGTCCGGCGAGAACCGGGCGGTGTGTTGCGAGAAAAGCGGCATGGCCAACCCTCGTGCGTTTAAAGTTCGTTTGCGAGCGGCGGGCGCGGAGCCGAGCCGTTCGCGGTGGCATAGATGCTGCTAGTGTAGCACGCTCGGGTGCATGGGGAGGATAGCGGGATGCGAGGCCGCCTGTCTGGCTTGGCCTTAGCGCTTCTTCTTGTTCTTCTTCTGCTTGCGCTGCTTGCCCTTGGTCTCCTGGGGCTTGTCGCCCTGTTTTGCTTCGGCAGCGGCCTTTTCTGCCTTCATCTTCTTGCGCTTGGTCTCGATGCGGAGTTTTTTGTTGATGCGCGCCTTAAGGAAGGCGCCAAACTGCTCGGCATCGCCGCGGACAAAGGTGTCCTTAGGGATCGTCACGCCCTGGTCGGCGAACATGGCCACAAAGATGCGCTCGCCGTCGAGCACGTGGTCGAGCTTTTCAAACGGGAAGAACTGCGACTTGCCGCTCGTGCCCCAAACCATCAGGCCGTCCTCGTTGGCGGCGACGCGGCGATAGCGGCCACCCATGGACTCGTCGGCCTCAACGGCGTCGATAAAGTCGCGGGCGAGGGTGTGGTGCAGGTTTTTGCTCCACCAGGCCAAAAAGGCGCCGAATACGATCAAGACGACGCCAAACTTGATCCAGTTGCCGCCGGCCACCAGCATGCCGATGCCGATGAGCGCGGCAATTGCCGCGGCGACATACAGCGAGCCGCGACGCCTGGGCGAGGCGACCAGGCGGGCGAAGTCGGTGACGAGGTCGTTTTCGTATTGGTACTCGTTGAGGTACAGGATGCCGTCGTCGGCTGCGGCCTGCTCCTCGAGCGCGACCTCGACCTGGTCGGCTGCTTCGGAGGGAACGAGGTTGCTCTCTGCGTCTGCCATGCTCTTTGGACTCCTATCGCGGCGGGCTCGCCGTACGGGTTATTATGGAATGCAGTATGCCGTGCGACCGCATGGCCGCCGCGGCAACAAGACTCAGTATACCCGGGGGAGCACCCATGGAATCGTTGTACCGAAAGTATCGCCCGCTCACCTTTGACTCCGTGGTGGGCCAGCAGCATATCGTCTCGACGCTCGAGCACGCCATCACCGAGGGGCGCCTGTCCCACGCCTACCTGTTCTGCGGACCGCGCGGCACGGGCAAGACCACCATGGCGCGCATTCTGGCCAAGGCGCTGCTGTGCCGCAATGCCGAGGCGGCGCGCGCCGAGGGTGCAAGCGGCTGCATGCCCGACGGTACTTGCGAGGAGTGCGAGCTCATTGCCGAGGGTAACCACCCCGATGTCTACGAGCTCGATGCCGCCTCCCGCACGGGCGTGGACAATGTGCGCGAGGAAATCATCAACTCCGTCAACTTTGCCCCGGTGCGCGGCAAGTACAAGATCTATATCATCGACGAGGTCCACATGCTCACGACGGCGGCGTTCAACGCGCTGCTCAAGACGCTCGAGGAGCCGCCGGCACACGTGATCTTTGTGCTGTGCACCACCGACCCGCAAAAGATTCTGGAGACCATCCTCTCGCGCTGCCAGCGTTTCGATTTCCATCGCATCGGCAACGAGGATATCGAGCGTCGCCTGGCATACGTGTGCGAGCAGGAGGGCTTCGATTACGACGATGAGGCGCTGGCTATCGTGGCGCGCCATGCCAAGGGCGGTATGCGCGACGCGTTGTCCACGCTGGAGCAGCTGAGCGTCTTTGGCAACGGTTCTGTGCATGCGGACGACGCCCGCTCGCTTTTAGGCGAGGTTTCGGACCAGATTCTGGGCGAGTTTTCCCGCGCCATTGCCGATCGCGATGTTGCCGAGCTCTATGGACTGATCCGTGCGCAGGTCGAGGAAGGAAACGACCTGCTGGAGCTGACGCGCGACCTGGTGGCGCATGTGCGTGACGTGTACGTTGCCTGCGTTGCCGGTGCCCGTGCCGAGCTGTTTGAGGGCGGCTCCGAGCAGGCCGAGGCGCTTGCTGCCGAGGCCGCTGCCTTTGGCGAGCATCCTGCCGACCGCCTGGCCCGTGTGCTGACGGTGCTCGACGATGCCGCACTGGAGATGAGGGGCGCGAGCGACGTGCGCCTGGTGCTCGAGATCGCCTGCACGCGCCTGGCACGTCCCGAGGCCGATTTAACGATTGAGGCATTGGCCGAGCGCGTGGCCCGCTTGGAGGCCATGGTTGCCAACGGCGCCGTGCCGGCGAGCGTGGCTGCTGCTCAGGCCGCCGCGCCTGCAGCATCCGTACCCGCTGCTGCCCAACAGCCGACGCTAATTTCGGGCGCTCGTGCTGCCGCTCCGGCGGCATCCGCTGCCCCCGCTGCTACGTCCGCGCGCCAGGGCGGTATGCCTTGGGACCGTGGTGCTGCTGTTCCGGCTGCCCAGCCTGCGTCCCGTTCTGCGTCCGTGTCAGCTTCCAAGCCTGCAGCGCCTGCACCTCAGCCTGCGCCGACTCCGACGCCTCAGCCCGTTGCGGCTCCCGCGCCTGCCACCGCTCCGGCACCTAAGCCCCAGTCCAACAATGCCGCCCAGGTTGCCGCCGCCGGTACTGCCGAGACGCCCGCGGTCGAGGATGCCGGAGAGCTGCAGCGCAAATGGGCCGAGGTTGTCGAGCGTGTCAAGGCGCGTCAGGCTTCCTACGCGGGGCTTTTGCTCAATGCCCGCGCCACGGCTGACGACGGCTCCAGGCTCACGGTCTCGTTCCCCGCGGGCTCGACCTTTGCCATCAAGATGCTTGGACGCGCCGACACGCAGTCGGTGGTCCTGCCGACAGTCAGTGCGGTCTTCGGTCGTCGTACCGTCGACTATGTCCTGGATGGGGGTGGCACGCCGGCTCCTCAACATGAGGAGCATTCTCCATCTGCACGGGCTGCGGTATCTGCGGACCCGCAACCCGTGTCCTCGGCGGCCCCTGCATCCTCGAGCGCCAGCGCGACGCAGCCAAAAGCAGCACCGATAGCGGCGCCGACCCCGTCGGCGCCTAAGCCCGTCATGGCCAAACCGGCTGCTCCGACACCCGCGCCCAAGCCTGCCTCGCCCGCGCCCAAGTCGTCTGACCTGGGCAAAGCCCCCTGGCTGCGCTCCGACAACCCCGCCGGCGCTCCTGCCACGGGCAAGCTCCCGACCGAGCCCGCGCCCCGAGCGCCCGAGCGCGCGTCCGCTCCCAAGGCTCAGCCCGCCGCGCCGTCTGCGCCATGGGAATCCGAGCAGGTTCCCTACGACGATGCCATGGTTGGCGGTTTTGTTGCCGATGCTGGTGGGGACGATCTGCCTCCGTTCGACGTGCCGGGTGCGGCGTCCGCGCCCAAGTCCGCTGCAACTGCCTCCAAAGAGGAGGACGCTCCTGCAGCTCCCTGGGAGTCCAACTCCGGTGCGGGCGGCCCCTTCGGCCATCAGGGTGCAGCCCCGAGCATCCCGCAGACCGAGGACGAGGCCAAAGCCCTCATCCGCAGCGTCTTCGGCCAGTCCACCATCTTCAAGCCGGTGGAGTAGCTGCGCAGGCGGGTATACTGCTCAAGAAGAGAACCCCTTGCCCGGGCGCATCTGTATTTCGGACATGTGCAACGTGGTGCCGCGTATATCGCATTCGAGCAGACAGGCGCGTGACGGTCGGCCTAGGATGCTGAGGTCGATACGATACGTCGCATGGCTGTCCGTGTACTCGACTTGCTCGGCGTTGACGGTTGCTCCGATTGTAAATAAAGAGCCCAGTTCGGCATCGACAATCTTGGAGTCCTTTATCTTGACCTTGAACTCTTGGTAGAGGGACGGGCTGTTGTAGTAAATGGTTCGGGTTCCGTTGGTGCATTCATCGGTCGTCTCCCATTTGACGACGGGCTGGTCCGAGCTGGCTATCAGCAGTTCTGCTCCAAAAGCTATGGCATGGGTGATGATAACCAGTAATACCCAGACGACAAAGAGATAGAGAACCACATATGCAACGGGGTGTTTTGAGCGGATGTTTTGGAGTACGGCTGGGACATTCACGAGGGCACCTCCAAATCGTCATCTATGACAATCAAATTATACCCAGCCGCCATGCGTGCCGCCTCGAGCAGCGGCTCGGCATTTTGCCATGTAGCCTTGTAGCCCTACGCATAAACTGCCTGGTTCCAGCTCTGCTAGATGTAGCTTGAGATAATTATGCAACCTTGCATAATTCGACCTTGCATAATCTTGGGCGTGCGTCACGCTCAAGGACATGTATATCGACTGAGGTAGCGTGTCCGCCCCGCTTGCTTGCCCCGCGCCGTGGTACGATTTTTGAGTTTGAAAGTCCCGTCGCGCTCCGGCTGCCCTTGCAGCTTGTCGCGCGGCCGCACGTAAAGGAGCCATCATGGCCGGTATGAACATGCAGCAAATGATGAAGCAGGCTCGCAAGATGCAGGAGCAGCTTGCCGCCGCGCAGGAAAACCTTAAGTCCCAGACCGTCGACGCCTCTGCCGGCGGCGGCATGGTCAAGGTGACCGTTAACGGCGAGATGGAGCTCGTCAACCTCACCATCGACCCCGATGCCCTCGATCCCGAGGACGTCGATATGCTGCAGGACATGATCATGGCTGCCGTCAACGAGGCCGTCCGCGGTGTCAACGAGCTCGCCAACAAGCAGATGGGCGCCATCACCGGCGGCCTCAACATCCCGGGCATGCCGTTCTAAGACACGCATATATATGAGTGCCAACCATAGTCTGCAAAAATTGCTCGATGAGCTGGGCCGTCTGCCGGGCATTGGTCCCAAGTCGGCCCAGCGCATCGCCTATTACCTGCTCGAGGCCGATGCCGAGGAGGCGCGCCGCCTGGCCGAGGCTATCCTGGAGGTTAAGCAGGAGGTTCACTTTTGCAGCCGCTGCTTTAACTACGCCACGGCCGACGAGTGCTCCATCTGCCAGGATTCGATGCGCGATACCACTCGCATTTGCGTGGTGGGCGAGCCGCGCGATGTCCAGGCGATTGAGCGCACGGGCAGCTACCACGGTCTCTACCACGTATTGGGCGGCGTGATCAGTCCCATGGACAAGATTGGTCCCGAGCAGTTGCACATTCGTGAGCTGCTGGCACGCTTGGGCCACGAGGACATCCACGAGGTCATCATCGCCACCAACCCCAATATCGAGGGCGAGACCACGGCGAGCTACCTGGCCCGCACTATCAAGCCGCTGGGCGTTGAGGTATCGCGTCTGGCGAGCGGCCTTCCCGTGGGCGGCGACCTGGAGTATGCCGACGAGCTTACGCTTGGGCGCGCCATCGAGGCCCGTCGCACGATTTAGGTGGCGAGCCTGCTCCTGCCGTATGTCTTCATCGCGACGCACGGGGTAGCCATAATTTCCCCGTGCGACTGTAAGTTTGTTGTGCAACAAAGATGCTTTGTATCCGCTTATCGCATGGATGCTTCCACTCGCATCCTTAATTTGCCCATTCGTTGCGCAACCTTTTGGGTTCGCTGATACACTCAAATATGGATTCGAATGAATGCGCCGCTCCCGAGCGGCGTGTTTTTGTTGGAGGAGAACGCATGCGGCCCGGTGGCACTCAGACAAAGCGCGGCGCCGCGGTGCGCATGCGACGCCGACTGGGCTTGGCGCCTCGGGCGTACGCGCTGCTGTCGTGCTCGCTGGTGCTGGTCATAGCTGGCGTTTCTGCCTATGGCATGACCGTGCCGTCCATGATACAGGCACATGCCGCACGCGAACCGCGCGTAGGGCATGAGGTCAAAAGTGACCTGGGCACCACGACTGGATATGCTTGGGCAAGTGTGGTCGCGCATATTGTGTTTGGCACTGACGACGCGGACGGCACCGAGGCCCCGGACAACGAAGTCACGCTTGCCAATGGCAAAACCATCGTGCTCACCAACACCAAGATCATCGATCGGTTGTCCAACAATAGCGTGGCGGCAACGGTGAATAAGGTCGAGCAGCAGAAGGAGCAGGACGCCCAGCAGTCCGGAAAGCCCGGTAGCTCGGATACTTCTGGCTCCGGCTCGGATTCGTCGAGTTCGGGCGGCGGCTCTGGGTCGGGTTCCTCTGCCGGAGGGTCTGGAAACGGCGGCTCGACGGGCGGCAACACTGACAACGATGCAAACTCCGGTGGCCTTTCCGCTGCTGAGGAAGAGAGCATTCACAGTTGGCTTGTGACCAAGTACAACATGCTCGACGGCTATGTTTCTCGCGCCAATGACGTGGTTTCGACCTATAACTCTACGGGAGATCCCAGGCCGTGCGACAGCCTGGTCGGGGAGATGTTTGTTATTCGAGCCGAGTTCGGTCGTCAGACATTCTCGCCCCGGTCAAAGTGGTATCAGCAGTATGCCAATCTGTGGGGCTGTTACACCAACCTATGTCAATGGGTCGGCCATTACGGCGATGATGACGTCGCGCTCGGTAACTTCAACAATAACGTGGCGGCGCTTGCCCTATGATGACCGATCTTGCATTCACCACACCACAATCGCTCGGTCGCGATCCCATGGTCGGCCTGCGCCTGGCGCGTGTCGACGGGTTTGAGCCGGCCATTGCGCTCGGTCAGGACGAACTGCCTGCCTATCTGCGTCGTTTTACGATACTGTTTGCCGACGATGCCACCATGCGCCGTGGCGGTATCGGCCGCGTGACGCGTGCCGTCAACGCCCAAGGCGAGGCCGTGGCACTCAAGCAGCTCATCTTGCCAACGTGCGATGAGTTTGACGATGCCGCCGCCCATGAGGCGCTGGTCGCCAAGTTCAAAGCGGCGTTTCGCGAGGAATACGAATGCCATCGCGCCCTTTCGGGCCTTAAGGGCTTTCCCCGCCTCTATGGCTGGGGCGAGGTCGACGGTGTGCCTGCAATTGTCATGGAATGGGTCGAGGGCGAGACGCTCGCCCGCTTGCGCTCGCGCTTTGCCGTGGACGATGCCGGCCGCCTATCGCCGCTTGTGGCGGCGCGTCTGGGTCGCGACCTGTTCGATCTGCTCTGCCGTATGAGCCTGGTGGGCGAGGGCTTTGTCCATCGCGATATCTCGCCCGCTAATATTATGGTGCGTACGGCGCGTCTACCGCTTGACCGGCAGCTTGCCGAGGGCACCTTTGACCTGTGCCTGATCGACTTTGGCTCGTCGCTGGCGCTTGAGCCTGCGTCGGCCGTGGCCGGTACCGGCGGCAAGGCGTCGTTTACGGAGCGCTATGCCACGCTGCGTCGCGCGACGGTTGCCTATGCCCCGCCCGAGATGCTCACCGACGATATTCCCGACCTGCGCGCTTTGCGTATGTCGCCGGCGATCGACGTCTATGCCGCAGCAAGCACGGTTTACGAGCTCATTGCCGGCGCCGCGCCATACGAAGCCGCGCCGAGCACTTCGGGCACCTCGGGTTCGCGCAAAAAGACGCGCGACATCGCCAGCCCCTACCGTCTCAAGATGGACACGCTGCCCGACTATCCCATTGGTGCCCATGCGCCCGGTTGCGATTTGACTCAGCTGCTTCGTCGTGAGCCCGATGTGGCGCTCGCTGCGGCCGAGCAGGCCCAACAGCTGGGGCTTGAGCCGGATTCCGAGGAGCTACGCGATGCGCTGGCGTTTGTCGATGCCCAGCTGTTCGACGTGGTGATGGCCTGTCTGTCCAGCCATCAAAAAGATCGTCCCGAGCCGGCGGCGGTCGAGGCGGCGCTCTCGGCGTTTTGTGACCACTATGCGCAAAATGTCGGTCGTTCGCTCCGCGGCGAGCCGCTCACGCCGTGCCCCATGGATGCGTCTGGCCGCGCGGTTCGTCGCGCGCTGATGGTCGGCGCGACGGTCGTCTGTGGCGTGGTTTGGGCTGTGGTCGTGGTTTCGGCCGCGCTGCTGGCGTCGGGCGCTCGCGTGACGGCGACTTTGGGATCGCTCGTGTGGTCTGGGTCGCTACCGGGTATTATTGCCGCACTGGCGTTGGCGCTGCCAGGCATAGCCGGCGTTGCCGCGGGGGCACTTGCGCGCGATCGGCGCTCGGGCTTCCTGCAGGGTGTGCTTGCGCTTTCTGCCTGCGAGGTTCCGGTGCTGGTTGTGGCTGCATGTAGCGTATTTTCCCAACGCGCCGTGATGGGCGGCCTTGTTGCCGCTCTGGTTGCAACCTATACGCTTACGTGGTTTTTGCTTGCGATGGGCTTTGCCTTTGAACTTCCCGTTTCGGCACCGCGACGCACAAAAGCCCAGATGGCGACTCCGCTTGCCGGTGGAGCCGCAGCTGTCCGTACTTTTGGCGGACCTGTCGAAGTATCGTCCGATTCTATTTCTACGACCAAGGAGGCCTAGGTCATGGCATCTCAAGTTGAGCTCACCCCATGCGGGGCCATGTTTGACATCTTTAAGCGCGCAGCGCATCTGAGCCATATCGAGCTGTGCGGCTTGGTGCTTTCGTCCCGTCCGCTCGCCGACGGCCGCAGCCCGCAGAGCCGAGCCGCCGATCGCTCTTGGGTTTCCCGCTTTATCGTTCGCGCGCCGGTCGGCACGCTTCAGCAGCGCTACTTTGCCGAATACGGTACCTCGGCTGCGCGTATTATGTCGCAACTGGCCCTGCGCCAGCGCAATCCCATGGACTCCACGGCTGTGATCAATATGGTGTGCGGTCCTGCAGGTGAACCGATGGTACGCGCGCTCGAAGAGTGCCACCAGGACACGAATCTCTATCGCAACGCGCTCGATCGCCTGTCCCAGGCGGCGGAACTCATGCCCGCCGAGCGCGCCGAGGTCGTGCTGGTGCTGTTTGTCGCCGTCGGTTGTTCGGCGGATGTGCGGTCCTCGGTGAACTATGCCATCGACTACGCGAACGCGACCTGCGGCGGAGGCACATCCACGCCGCGTTCGCTTGGCATGTCGCTGACTGCGGGCGAACGCGAACCCGCCCCGGCGCACCCTTTGGGCTTGCTGCGCGTGCAAAACAGTTTTGTCGTGAGCGCCCCGCGCTGGATTCAGCCGAGTGAGCAGGGTGTTGAGATTGGCGCGCTGGCCACTGGTGAGGGCGATATTACCGACGTCGGCGACGATGTCTCGGCCCGCCATGCCCATATCTGGTGCGATGCTCAAAATATCTGGCACGTCGAGGACTTGTCGTCCACCAACGGAACCGTGGTGGTAAACGGGGCCACGCGCGTTTGCATTCAGGTCGAGCCCGGCCGTTCCGCCCAGCTCAATCCCGGCGACGAGCTCAAGCTCGGCGAATCCACTACCTATGCCATCCTCTTCGGTGCCCTCTAGCCGGCAGTTAAGGACGTTCCTTTTCTGCCGGCACTTGGGGACACTCCTCGGCGCGCCAGAGCCGGTCGCCTGGGGATGGAGAGGCCATTTTGGCCCTTGGCGGTCAGTCGGGGCGAAACTAGAAGATCTTTCCGATTCGCGGCTGTTCATGCTTGTAGAGCATCTAAAACAATAGGATGTTATTCTGGAATATGCCGGGTGCGTGAACTTGCCTGTCTTAGCCTTAATAAGGTATAGGGGAGTTTGGCTCAGGGGTTCCGTGTTGTTCTTCAGCGCAGTATTGTGGGACAGATTTGCTGAGATTGGCGCCTTACACCGCAGAGCGCACGGAAGGCTCTCGATTTGTGTTCTGGCCCCAGAATACAGGGCCTGATACTTACCAACTGTGGCATGGATGTAACATCTGTAGAAATCAACCCTTTTGTTGTCGACCTTTGTAAGAAAAACACTGCCATCAACTCTTTGGATGACGAAACTAGGGTGCTTGAGGGGAGCCTTTACTCCCCTCTGAGAGATGACTCATGTTTTTCGCTTGTCGTTGTGAATCCTCCGTTACTGCCGATTCCGGATGAGATTCCTTATCCCTTCGTTTGAGATGGAGGACAATCGGGTCTGGATAAAACACTTCGTATTCTTAAGGGTGGCGATACGCATTTAGAGAAAAACGGTAAATACTGCTAATAGGGGTGACGACGATGGTGCGGGGGCGACCCGCGATGCTCTCATCAATACGTCGGATACTTGGGAAATCAGGTCTAGATGCATGTATGATGATGCTGTGTGGCTATTCAATTAATCCGCGTTCCGAATGGGTGCAGGGTATAGCTGCGACATCGTATGCTTTTGACCCGGCGCGATACTCAGATATTTCTGAGGCGGTTGACGAAGTTTATACGCACTATGCCGCGCAAGGCGTTTCGGAAGTTTGCACATCTACGTTACGGGCTTAGGTTTCTTCAAGCGAGCAGGCCGGTTGCGTTATTTCGAGCGATTTTTCTAGTCTAGACGACAAAAGGCAAAGGATTTGATGGGTATAAAACGCGGACGTTTGTGGGCGGATGCTCAAATCTATTGTGGCAATCGGGCGGTTGAAAAAGATATTTCAACCGCCCGATTGCCAGGTTCGTCGGAGGAGATGTCCGATTCCGACTCTCTTGTAGGAAGAGCTTGAGATCGTATTGGCCCAAGGCAATCTTAAAGCAGTCTCATTGGCAAATCTTCGCTCCTGTTGTGTTGAGGTGTAAGGTATCAGTGATTGATGTTTTGTGGCGGGTAGATTGGGGCCTTCCTTGATTCGATGCGTTCTCTCGAGGTTCATCAGAGCAAAAGGGGCTTTCGTCTTCATTGCTATCACGGTGATTGGAACCGCTCTCTCCTATGCCATGCCATACGTGAACGGGAAATTCTTAGATTTTCTTCTCGGTAACCGCAGCGAAAGAGACGCCGTACTCTTCGCGCTCCTGGTTGCGTCAATAGGAGTTTTCTCCACCCTCTTTACTTATTTTGCAGGAACACTTTCCATTCGCATAACCACGAGACTTTCCTTTGATCTTCTCAGGGAGGCCGTCTTGCGTTTTGAAAGAGACGATTACTTGGTGAGTCGGACCATCGATCCAGCCTATACAACGCAACGGATTATTTCCGACTCCAGCGTGGTCTCATCCTTCGTTTTGGCGAATTTTATCAGTGCGCCGCTGTCCATTGTAGCCATTCCCATCGTATTGCTTATCATATGGTCAATTGATTCAACTCTCGCGGTGTTTTCCATCATTCTCCTCATCGTGTATTTCTGTGTAATTACTGGGTTGAGGAAACTTTTGTATAGGGTCACGTATGAGAAGAAAGAGGCGGACAGCGCCTTTTACGCCGCAATTGCATCGCAGCTTAATCAGATTCTCAACATTCAACTGACATCTTCGTACGGCAAGAGCGAACAAGCGCTCGACGCTGGGTTTAAGAGCTATTTTCCCAAAGTTTTGCGCTCCGGAAAGCTATCATATTCTCTGACATCGCTCGATGGTCTTTTCGCAGCGTTGTTTCAAGCGGTGATACTTGTTGTTTCCGGAGTACGAATCATTAACGGAACTATGTCAATAGGCGAGTACACTATCATCGGTACATACTTCGCGGTTCTCTTTAAGACTTTGAAAAGTATGATGTCATTGTTCAAATCCTATCAAGATGCCAAAGCATCATGGGATAGGACGGCTATCGCGACGAGAGAAAAGGAGAGATCGGGGTGGAATCGGACCGATTTAGCTAAACTCGATGAAATAAATGACATTTCGGTATCTGATTTGGAATTCTCGGTTGCCCTTCCAGACGGATCTGTCCGAGAGGTCCTCGGCGGGTTTTCTTTCAAGTTTTCCGGTCCTGGTACATATTGCATAGTTGGGGAAAACGGAAGAGGCAAGACGTCACTTCTTTACTTGATGCTCGGGCTATACTCATCGAAAGGCAAAGTAAAATACAACGGCGTGCCAATCGAAGAATGCGACTTGGATTACATACGTGCGAGAGAGATATCGTGCTGCCCACAGTCGTGCTTCGCGCCGGACGAAACGGTGAAAGAGCTGTTAGAGTATTTCGACACGCCCTTTTCTTCCTATCACCGGGGTGTAGATGGCCTACTTTCGCTGGAAAACAGCGTGAAGGAGTTGCTCGGGAAACGTTGCTCCGCGCTTTCGGGCGGTGAGCTGCGCCGAGTGTACTTATGGTCGGCGATTTCACGCAAGTCGTCAGTTTTGGTACTCGACGAGCCCACGACTGGGTTAGACGCTGTAAGCCGCGCCGAGCTTGCGGCCTATGTTAAGCGCAACAAGCAAAGCCAGCTGATCATCGTTGTCTCTCACGATGACGAGATGGTCGGCGCGGTAGAAGAGGTAGTGGATTTAGGCAGCATGTACCAGGGTAAATGATGACAAGTGTAGTGCTACCCAACTGGCAGAGATAACAAAAAGGCGATGCAGATGCACGGAGCATTCAGGCGGTTCGGACTCGGTGCCTTCACGCCATCGCAACGCTTTCAGATATAGTTCTCGTTCTCTTACTAAAGGAAACTTTAGTCTACGTCATCTTGTCGAGACAGAGGTGAAGCGAAGTGTTGTCGCGACGTATCTTATTCCAGGTGGCTCAGTATCAGCGTGAGAATCGCACCAAAGTGTACTTACGATTCTCGTGTCCCACGGACAACATGAGCTGAGCATTGAGGTTCCACCCTTTGCTGCAACTACACGGGGTTGGACGGCAATGAATATGCCGGGCCGCATGCCACGCGCAGCGGGGGTCCATGTCCCAGTATGTTGCCTACAGCAGCCTCGATGTCCACGCACACATCATCTCTGCCTTCGCGTTCAATCCATTTGCCGGAGAGTGCGAGGGTTGCCAGGCCGTAGAATTCGAGCCGAAAAATGAAATGCGGTATCAGCGCATAGGATTAAACTGACGATTGCTTTGCACTGAGAATACGCTTGGAAAGCCGCTATGGGTGGCGGCCCGGGTTAAATAGAGAAGCCCGTCCGATCACTTTCATGTGGCGAACGGTCGGGCTTCTTATTCCACTTGCCAATGCTCGGCTCATATTGGAAGAAAGCTACGCTAATGTTTGCGTGACACTCCTATTTTCTCCGAAGAAAGAGTCGGATAATGAAGAATAGAATTAAAAAAGGTGCCAGATATAACGCAAGTATAAAGGCTAATCCAACGAGACCTTGCAATAATGGCATAACTCCTCCCAGACACGAGATTTTGGTATTTGTTCCCATCTTATTCTGAATTGGACCAAATAGTCCCTAGCCACAAAACTACTCGTCAACTGGATCGCACCAATCTGCTGGCAAAACACAGCTTGATTCTTTATCGACATAGCACCAATCCGCAACAGGGCACTCGGCGATGTCGTAAAAATTGCATATATCAACTCCAAGACAACAAGGCTCAACGGGAGGATGTTCATTTGAACCAACAGGATGGATATGCTTCATAACAGCTCCTCACCTTAATCCAATTAGAGACTACGTTTGATCAATGCCACAGTGATCTACAACGCAGATGCTGCCGCCATCCATGTCATAGTCGCAGTAATCGTATGCACCACAGCCATCTGCTTTATCATAAACAGTACAGATGTCAGTAATGCCCAAGAGGCAGTCAAAAGACATCGGCTTCACGCCTGCCTCGTCGCCACTTCCTGGATTAATCGGATGAATATGCTTCACGACTACCTCCCTTTGAGTGCAGAAAAACCTCAATATTGTGTATAACAAACCAAGATGTCTAGTTCACCATATTTCTAGAATGGTTTCGGCGAACGTAGCAATAAGCTTCGCAGACGGTAATCAGAAGAACGAACACCTCCACAATGGTGACAGCAATGCGCTGAACCGCTTATTCCGATACAGTAGCTTCTCGTTGATTTTTCTCCTGCGAAGATGAGTGGCGGGAAATAAGGTCAAAAGCCATCTCGTAGCACATCTTTCTATATTCACATGATGCAGGGTGTAGACTCTTGGGCAAGTAGCCGTGCTCGTCTGCAGCCTCCCAGCTACAGCCCCCACCACAGAAAGACCGAGCCCAACAGTCCGTACAGTCAATTCTTTTTTCGACACCCTGACTCCAGTTTTCAATATACCTAGTTTCGTCAATTCCGGTGACGATGTTGCCCATTTTGAATCGCATCATCCCGACAAACCTGTGACAGGGGTATACGTCCCCTTCGGGAGTCACGGAAATAAAACGCCTGCCAGCCCCGCATCCGACAAAGGCGATCCTGTTGCTCATAATCAAATCAACTGCAGTTTTCAATGTTCTAAACAAGGGCTTTTCCCCTTGATCAATCTGTTTGAGATATTGATCCGCCAAATCTATTAGGCCCGCCCTGATTTTGTTTAATGAGTGTTCGTCGAGTTTGATATTCTCATCGAATGAGCTCACGGGCGAGAAGTAAATCCTTCTGAAGCCCATCTCTTTAAACTGAAGATAGTCTTCAACAAGGTTACAGTTATTATTTGTTAAGGTCGCTCTTGCGCCGAAGGGGAACGACTCGGAAAAACGACGAACGTTTTTGTCGATATCGGAGAAAGAGCCGCCTCCCGTCTTGTACGGGCGCGATGCATCGTGCTTGCATCCTGTACCATCGAGACTAATCAGAACAGAAAACCCGTGCTCCTTGAAAGAATTCACAGCAGTGTCATTCAAAAGCGTTCCGTTGGTCGTAATAGAATAGGTAAAGTTTCTATTGGGGTATATTCTTTTTGAATAGTCGACCGTTTTCCATATCAGCGGCTCGTTAATCATGGGTTCCCCACCAAAAAAGACGATCGCAAGCGTTTCGTTTTCCGATGAACTTGCGACGAGGTAGTCGACCGCCTTGAAGGCTATCTCGTCTGTCATCAGCAGAGGAGACGTTCCATAATCTCCTTTACCGGCAAAACAGTAACTACAACCAAGGTTGCATGCATGTGAAACGTGGAGTTCGATGGATCTAAGTTTTCGAGGCGTGTCTTTTGTTAAGAAAGTCCGCTCAGACAATCGTTGATACTCATCAATGTCGTCTTCAAGTTCTGCTATGGTCGTTTGGTCGTAGCCTTTCGCAGCAAGTGACTTTGTTAGCAACTTCGAGTTGACCGTTCTTCCCGATGCTTCAAATATGCGAAGCGCATCTTCTGATGCTTGGTCAACCTGAAAGCAATTGCGAGTGACCTCATCGAAGCAGTAACGACGATCACTTACTGAGAAAAAATGCATACGTTCCTCAATTTCATGCTGGACTGGCACTAACCTTGTTTATTGTTACGCAGCTATAAAAAACCACCAGCGGGGATTCGGTGTGCGGCCCAATCGGACTCCCAAAAGGTTCTATTTGAGACTGGCAAGCTTTGTGTTGTTGGCACTTCGACAGCGCTCTTTATTCCAACATGGAGCCTCGCAGTTTGAGTCGACTTGCCTCTGGAAGGTCCGATCTCAACTTGATTTAGGATGAAAACAGATTACAGGCGCGCTCCTCTAGAAAGAAAGGAAACCAATCGCCGCCTTTCACCAGGAAAGTTTTTATAGCCCACCTCGAGCAAAATGAAAGATGCGAGAGCGATTGGGGAACAACGCGAATCTCCCCTTTTGGGTGGGAGCGAGCCTTCAGCCACCGGCGAACGACTCGCCCTGGTCAGAATCTGGAAGTGGTGCCGGGCCGCTTGGGCCTCCCCGGTGACTTCGTGGGGCTTACCTGCCTGACGTCGAGGAGTACATCCGCAAGATTCGTTCCCTATGCCGTTTGCTCTCACGCCCGCCTTGGTTCCAAGTCGGGCGAGCACGAGGTCGCGCCGGCGCATCCGCTGGGACTGCTGCGCGTGCAAAACGGCTACGCGGTGAGCGTCCCGCGCTGGATTCAGCCGAGTGAGGAAGGCGTCGAGATCGGGGCGCTGGCAACGGGGGAGGGCGGCATCACCGATGTGGGCGATGACGTTTCGGCTCGCCATGCCCACGTGTGGTGCGATGACCAAAATGTCTGGTACGTTGAGGACCTGTCGTCCACCAACGGAACCGTGGTGGTAAACGACGCGACGAACGTCTGCACCCAGGTCGAGCCCGGCCGCTCCGCCCAGCTCAACCCCGGTGACGAGCTCAAGCTCGGAGAATCCACAACCTACGCCATCCTCCTCGGCGCCCTCTGACTCATCTCCTAAATAAGTTGCGGTGAAATAGGGGCTGTTTAAGGCTACGGCCGGCAAAAACAGTTCCTATTTCACCGCAGCTGCCATTTGGTCCCTCGGTGACGGAAGGATCAATTTTGCCCTTGATGGTCACCCAAGGTAAACCTTTACCGCCCGCCTATATTTGCCGAAATTACACTTGACGGCGGGGTACAATAAACCCGCATGCGGATTTCCGTTGCGGGCGCTTCCCATCGCCGGGGCGTGCCCGGGAGCATCCGGCATGCGGCCTTTGCGGCGCTCGGTCATGTGCAAGACGGGTAGCTGGGCTTGTGGAGCGCGTGCAGCCCTCCTCGCCTCGGCATGCCTTCTCTCCACGCCATGTACCTGCTGCTGAGCCTGCCTGCCAGATGATTGGAAGCAACAGCGAAAATCCCATCACGCCAACATCCCGGCGATCGCCGGGGCCTGTATACCTATATGAGAGGAGAGGGGTATATGGCGCGTAAGTTTAAGTCTATGGACGGCAACGAGGCGGCCGCATATGTTTCGTATGCGTACACCGAGGTAGCGGGAATCTATCCCATTACGCCGTCCAGCCCGATGGCCGACCATGTCGACCAGTGGGCGGCCCAGGGTCGCAAGAATATCTTCGGCACCCCGGTCAAGGTCGTCGAGATGGAGTCCGAGGCAGGTGCAGCCGGTACCGTTCACGGTTCGCTGGGCGCCGGTGCTCTGACCACCACCTACACGGCCTCTCAGGGTCTGCTCCTGATGATCCCGAACATGTACAAGATCGCGGGCGAGCAGCTCCCGGGCGTCTTCCACGTCTCCGCGCGTTGCGTCGCTTCCCACGCCCTGAACATCTTTGGCGATCACTCCGACGTCATGGCCTGCCGCCAGACCGGTTTCGCCATGCTCGCCGAGGGCAACGTCCAGGAGGTCATGGACCTCTCGCCGGTGGCTCACCTTGCCGCCATCGAGGGTAAGACCCCGTTCCTTAACTTCTTCGACGGCTTCCGCACCAGCCACGAGATCCAGAAGGTCGCCATGTGGGACTACAAGGATCTGGCCGAGATGTGCGACATGGACGCCGTCCAGGCTTTCCGCGACCACGCGCTCAACCCTGAGCACCCGCACACCCGCGGCAGCCACGAGAACGGCGATATCTTCTTCCAGAACCGTGAGGCCTGCAACAAGGTCTACGACGAGCTTCCCGCCGTCGTCGAGGGCTACATGAAGAAGATCAACGAGAAGCTCGGCACCGATTACGGCCTGTTCAACTACTACGGCGCTCCCGATGCTGATCGCGTCGTCGTGTGCATGGGCTCCTTCTGCGACGTGCTCGAGGAAGTCATCGACTACCTCAACGCTCACGGCGAGAAGGTCGGCCTGGTCAAGGTTCGCCTGTTCCGTCCGTTCTCCATCAAGCACTTTGTCGACGTTCTCCCCGAGACCGTCCAGAAGATTGCCGTCATGGACCGCACCAAGGAGCCGGGTTCCATCGGCGAGCCGCTCTACCAGGACGTCGTTTCTGCTCTCTACGAGGCCGGCAAGACGGGCATCAAGGTCGTCGGCGGCCGTTACGGCCTGGGCAGCAAGGACACGCCTCCCGCGTCCGCGTTCGCTGTCTTCGAGGAGCTCAAGAAGGACGAGCCCAAGCGCGAGTTCACCATCGGCATCGTCGATGACGTGACCAACCTGAGCCTGCCCGAGGCTGAGGATGCGCCCAACACCGCAGCCCCCGGCACCATCGAGTGCAAGTTCTGGGGTCTGGGTGGCGACGGTACCGTCGGCGCCAACAAGAACTCGATCAAGATCATCGGCGACCACACCGACAAGTACGTTCAGGCCTACTTCCAGTATGACTCCAAGAAGACCGGCGGCGTCACCGTCTCGCACCTGCGCTTTGGTGATTCCCCGATCCGCTCGCCGTACTACGTGACCAAGGCCGACTTTGTCGCTTGCCACAACCCCAGCTATATCGTCAAGGGCTTCAAGATGGTCCGCGACGTCAAGCCGGGCGGTACCTTCCTGGTCAACTGCCAGTGGAGCGACGAGGAGTTCGCCGAGCACATGCCCGCTGTGGCCAAGCGCTACATCGCGAACAACAACGTCAACGTCTACCTGATTGACGCTATCGACCTGGCCGCCAAGGTCGGCATGGGCAAGCGCACCAACACGGTGCTCCAGTCCGCCTTCTTCGCGCTGGCCAAGGTCCTGCCCGCCGAGGACGCCCTGCAGTACATGAAGGACGCGGCTACCAAGTCCTACATGAAGAAGGGCCAGGCTATCGTCGACGCCAACCACAAGGCCATCGATGCCGGCGCTACCGCCTTCCGTAAGTTCGAGGTTCCGGCCGACTGGGCTACCGCCGAGGATGCCGCTCCCGTCGAGCTCTCCGAGGAGACCAAGTCCGCTATCGCCCAGCAGGTCAAGAACCTGCTCGAGCCCATCGATCGCATGGACGGCGACAGCCTGCCTGTTTCCGCCTTCGTCGATTGCGCCGACGGCCAGTTTGAGCTGGGCGCCTCCGCATACGAGAAGCGCGGCGTCGCCGTGGTCGTTCCCCACTGGGACGAGACCAAGTGCATCCAGTGCAACCAGTGCGCCTACGTGTGCCCGCATGCCACCATCCGTCCGTTTGCGATGACCGAGGACGAGGCTGCCGCCGCGCCCGAGGCTACCCGCACGCTCGACGCCATGGGCCCCAAGGCCAAGGGCATGAAGTTCACCATGGCTGTGTCCCCGCTCGACTGCATGGGTTGCACCAACTGCGTCAAGGTTTGCCCCAAGGGCGCCCTCGAGATGGTTCCCACCGAGCAGGAGATGGACCAGCAGCCCGTTTGGGACTACATGGTCGAGAACGTCTCCGAGAAGAAGGAGCTCATCGCGGCCAACGTCAAGGGCAGCCAGTTTAAGCAGCCCTACCTGGAGTTCTCCGGCTCCTGCGCCGGCTGCGCCGAGACCGCCTATGCACGTCTGGTGACCCAGGTCGCCGGCGACCGCATGTTCATTTCCAACGCCACCGGCTGCTCCTCCATTTGGGGCAACCCCGCTGCCACCGCTCCTTACTGCAAGGACAAGGACGGTCACGGCCCGGCGTGGAACAACTCCCTGTTCGAGGACAATGCCGAGCACGGCCTGGGCATGGCCGTTGGCTATGAGGCCGTTCAGCACAAGCTGATCGCCGCTACCCAGGACATCATCGCTGCCGATGGTCCGTCCGATGAGCTCAAGGCCGCCGGCCAGGCTTGGATCGACTCCGTCAACGACGCCGAGGCCTCCAAGACCGCTGCCGCTGCCTACGTTGCCGAGCTCGAGAAGTGCGGCTGCGACGCTTCCAAGGCGATCCTCGCCGACAAGGCTTACCTCACCAAGAAGTCCTTCTGGATCTTCGGCGGCGACGGCTGGGCCTACGACATCGGCTTCGGTGGCCTGGACCACGTCCTGGCTTCCGGCCACAACGTCAACGTCTTCGTCTTCGACACCGAGGTTTACTCCAACACCGGTGGTCAGGCCTCCAAGGCCTCGAACTTGGGCCAGGTCGCTCAGTTCGCCGCCGCCGGTAAGGTGACCAAGAAGAAGTCTCTGGCCGAGATTGCCATGAGCTACGGCTACGTCTACGTGGCACAGGTTGCCATGGGCGCCAACCCGGCTCAGACCCTCAAGGCCATCCACGAGGCCGAGGCCTACGACGGCCCGTCCCTCATCATCGGCTACAGCCCCTGCGAGATGCACTCCATCAAGAAGGGCGGCATGCAGAACTGCCAGGCCGAGATGAAGAAGGCTGTCGAGTGCGGTTACTGGAACCTCTTCCGCTTCAACCCCGAGGCTGCTGCCGGCAAGAAGTTCTCACTCGATTCCAAGGAGCCCGCGGGCGGTTATCAGGAGTTCCTGATGAACGAGGCCCGTTACGCTTCGCTGACGCGTTCCTTCCCCGAGCGCGCCGAGGAGCTCTTCAAGGAGAACGAGCAGGCCGCCATGGACCGCTATCAGCACCTGCTGAAGCTCAAGACGGTGTACAACGAGGCCTAGGTCTCCCACCGCAGGATCTGAGGGCTAACCTTCGCGGACGTCCTCGGACATGAAAGAACCCCCGCTGCGCACTACGTGCGGCGGGGGTTCTTTCGTCCTGCGGAGTGTCCGCGAAGGTTAGACCTCAGATCCTGCTACGACTACGTCCTCGGATTGTGGGGCTGAACGAGGGGCGTGGTTGGTGGGGCCTTTTATCCCGGTCGCTGTTTCGCGGCTTTGCCGCGAAACCACGCGCTGCTTTGGGCATAGAGGGGGACCTGGTTGCGGACTCAGATGACCTAGAGAGATATGGGTGCAAACGAGAAATCGTTGTTGGGGTCGTCCTTTTCCATAAACTCATCGAGACAGAATGTCATATAGATTGGAACGTAAAGGATCTTGCCCTCTTTGCAAAGGTTTTCGTGGCTCAGCACAACGGCCTCGGGAATTTTGTACTCGCCCACACTCATCAAACGGTCGAGGGCTGCATGTGCTCGAACTTTCTTGCCCGATTTGACTTCGATTGGGACAACATGCCCGCGGGCACCTTCGATTACAAAGTCGACTTCACCGACCTCACGCGTTTGGTAGTACCACGTATCTGCTCCGAGGGCAACGAGTTCCTGTGCGACCACGTTCTCATAGAGGCCGCCGAGGTTGGGGGTTTTCATGTCAAGGTAGACGGCGCGTGCCGTGCTGCCGGGATACCGCGATGCGAGCATACCTGTATCGGACTCGTATAGTTTAAAGGCCGTCGTTTTCTCCGTCCTCTTGAGAGGACTTCGTGCCTCCGTCACCTGGGGGACCATCAATCCAACGCCTGCGTTCACCAGCCATAGGAAATCCTGCTCGTATTTTTGAAGACGAGCTCCCTCGCCTAGAGACGAGACGATAAAGCGATGGGACTCCGCCTCAAGCTGAACGGGAATTTGCTCGAAAATGGAGCGAACGTTAAACGCTCGAGTCGATGCATATTTAGAGATATCGCTTTTGTACTGATCGACTAGCTGAATTTGAAGCTCACGCGTTCTCACGAGCGAATAGCCCGAATCGATATAGTTCTGAACGACCTCCGGCATGCCGCCGCAAACGATATAGGCTCTAAAGTTTTTGAGCATCGCCTCATGAATAAAATTTTCGACGGGACGCCTCTCGACAAGGCAGCTGCGGATGTCTGCAAGCACATTCTCGCTGACGCTGTTTGCCCAACAAAACTCTTCAAAATCCATCGGCCGCATAACAATGTGCTCGACATACCCTACCGGAAAAGAAGAGATCCCCTTAAACTCAGTCCCAAGCATAGACCCCGAGAAGACATAGCTAAAGCGTCCGTCCTCGACCAGCGCCTTCATAAGTGTAACGATCTGCGGATACTCCTGAATCTCATCGACGAAGATAAGCGTGTCTCCTTCAACAAGCGGTGCATCCGCAAGAAGGGCCACACGGTTGATGAAGTCAATGGAGTTCTTAGCGCCAACAAGTACGTCTCTTGCCTCGGCATCAAGTAGCAGATTGACCTCATAATACGAAGCGTAGTTGCTCTTTCCAAACGCGCGAATCGCATAGCTCTTGCCAATCTGACGCGCACCGGTAACAAGCAGGGCCTTATGGGAGTTATTCTTCCAGCTCAAAAGCCTATCAGTGACTTTGCGGCGTAGCATTAAAACACCTCATTGACAAAAATTGGCAAATAGATTTGCCCCTAATCATACAAAAATTGACAAATAGATTTGACCCAAATCATACAAAAATTGGCAAATAGCAAAGCTCACTTAGGCCTCAAAGCCAGCGAGCCAGCACGGTACTTTGCGAAAAGGCTGGCGGCGCCGTTGTTGAGGGTGGCCAGGTTGACAGTGGCGCCGTTAGCGTTCTCGGCTGCTTGGGCGCGCAGGAGCGAAAGGGCGTCGGTAGCGTTCATGCAGAAGCCGACGGTAAAGTTCCATACTGCGAACTCGCAGTCGCTTGCCGCGGGGTGAAGCGCGATCGGCTATCCCTTATGTTGGATGAAAAGCCCCATGTTTTTGCAGGGGTGCATACTCGTCAAATTAATGTATAGAATCGCGTATAGTGCGAGTAAGATATTGCGCTGTCCGTTTTGTGTTTAGCAAAGATATAGTTTGCATAATCTGGTCTAATCCCTGCTCTATTTAAATAAAGTTGCACGTAAATGGCGTAGATATGCCTGAACTGGGCTTCTTTACGCTGAGCGGGTAAAATCGACCGTTCGCCGCTTAGGTATTTTCAAAATGAATAAAATGAGCGATAAAGAGAATATAAACCTTAATAAACTCGCGTATCGCACGGACGCGGGTTATTAATGGGTTGTAGGCCTTTTACAGAAAGGATTCCAGCAATGTCTAAGCCTCTTGGCAAGCCCGATCGTATTGTCGTCGCCCTCGGCGGCAACGCCCTCGGCAACAACCCCGTCGAGCAGATCGAGGCCGTGAGCAACACCGCCCACGCTCTCCTTGGTCTTATCGAGCAGGGCAACGAGATCATCATCACCCACGGCAACGGCCCGCAGGTCGGCATGATCCAGAACGCCTTCGCCGCTGCCCACGATGCCATCGGTACCCCCGAGATGCCGCTGCCCGAGTGCGGCGCCATGTCCCAGGGCTACATTGGTTATCACCTGCAGCAGGGCATCGGCCGCGAGATGCACAAGCGCTATAAGCGTTGGCACGCCGCCACCGTCGTCACCCAGATCGAGTGCGATCCGGATGATCCCGCGTTCAAGAACCCGACTAAGCCGATCGGTCCCTTCTACACCGAGGAGCAGGCCAAGGAGTTCATGGCCGAGGATCCCTCCAAGGTCTTCGTCGAGGATTCCGGCCGCGGCTGGCGTCGCGTCGTCGCTTCTCCCGATCCCAAGAAGATCGTCGAGGCTGACTCCATCCTCAACCTGCTCGACAACGAGTTCATCGTCATCGCCTGCGGTGGCGGCGGCATCCCCGTCGTCCGCGACTACGAGAACAAGGGCTGCTACAAGGGCGTTCCCGCCGTCATCGACAAGGACCTGGGCGGCGAGCTGCTGGCCGAGGACTGCGACGCCGACGTTCTGTTCCTGCTGACCGCCGTTGAGCATGTCGCCATCAACTTTGGCAAGCCCAACCAGGAGGAGCTCGAGGACCTCACCGCCGACGAGGCCGAGCGTCTGGCCGACGAGGGTCAGTTCGGCAAGGGTTCCATGGAGCCCAAGGTCCGTGCTGCCATCAAGTTCGCTCGTTCCCGCAAGGGCCGCACCTGCATCATTGGCGCTCTGGACAAGGCCGCCGAGACCATGGCCGGCCTCTCCGGTACCCGCATCCACGAGTAGTCTCTACTCTGTTGCCTCTCTCGTGGGCGCCAGGCAAAGCGCCCACAAACTAGCCTCTCTTCATGAGCCCCGCAGTCCGCTCCGGCTGCGGGGCTTTTGCTATTGAGGTAGCTGTTCATGGGTAGTGCTGCGGGCCGCGCCAAAATGACGAGAGTGGATAATCTCCCACTTTGAGCCTGCAAACAGGCCAAAAACGGGAGATTATCCACTCTCATTCTGCGGGTACTCATTGGGGACAGACTTAAATGAGTAGCCGTTGGGGACGTTCTTAAACGACTGGTCAAAAAATGACTACTCATTTAAGTCTGTCCCCAATGAGTGCCCAATGACTAGTAGTAGGCCCACATGGCTTCGACTTCGTTGAGGACCTCTACGACGCCCCAGCGGCGGGCGCTGCGGCTGGCCGAGTTGGGGTCGTAGACGCCAATCTGGTTGGCATCGTCGATGCCGTAGAGCACGATGTAGTGGCCTACGTTGGTAAACGTACCGGGGCGCACTGCGGCGATAACGGGCGCACCCGAGCGAAGTGCTTGGGCAATCGATTCGCAATCGTTATAGAGCTGTGTTCCGTTGAGCCCCAGCTGCCACGCACCGCCTGTCATAAACGACCACTCGGTGGCACCAGTGGGGGCGTAGTTGCCGGCCTGCCATTGCGAGCGTGGGGTCGAGAACGCAAAGGAGTAACCGGGCGCGACGGGAGCTTTAAGCAGCTTGTCCTCGGCAGTGGGCTCAAGACCGGCTGATCCGTGCGAGATACAGGATCCCAAAAACACAAAGACGAGGCAGGCGGCAATGGAGCAAAGCGCAAGGCGTAGACGGCGGGCTGGAAGTGCGTGGCTTGTGGTGTGCGACGCGGGGCGAGGGGCGGAATTGCCGCGATTGCGTTGAGGTGGCGAAAAGGAGCGCTTAACGTAGTGGTCGGTCGTACGGCAATCGTAGCGGCGCGGCTGCGATGTGTCGGTCTGGCGTTGGCGTGTGCTCGTGCTCACGCGGTCTGACTGCTGCGCGGTACGGCTTTGTTGCCGAGAAGAAGCCCCGGGCTGCTCTTGGGGGCGCTGCTGGTTGCCGTTGTCGGAGGTGCTTCTGGGCGTTGGCGTGGTGCGGCCGGCAAGGCGCACGCTTTGTGGCCGTTGGTCGCCGTCATTGTATCCGTATGCCATTCGAATCACCTTGCCTCGTGTGTAACTTGTCTATCCTACATAAAAAGATGCACGACACATGGGTATGTGCACCAAAAGCCTGACAAATGGTATGAACGTTGCCGCGCCGCGCGCCAAGCGTCACGGCAACAGGTATTCAAAAGCAGACAAGATGAAAGCGTCCAGGACGAATGACGTCTCCCGCCGTTCGTCCCAAAAACGGTGCCGCTCGTTTTGCAGTTCTGCCTTCGGTCGAGCTGCGAGCGGCGCTGCTGCGCCAAGGCCGTATCTTAAAGCCATGGAATAAAAGCGCGCGGCAAAACGGACCGCGCAAGGGGTGACGCCAGGGGGCGTCAAAAAGGAAAGGAGGGGAACAATGGCGGACAAGAACGCAGAAGTTGCAGTCGAGGACAACGGCGGCATGAAGAAAACGCTTTCGCTCTGGAACTTCTTCACCATCGGTTTCGGTGCCATCATCGGTACCGGTTGGGTTCTGCAGGTCGGCGACTGGATGGTCGTGGGCGGCGGTCCCGTTCCCGCTATGATCGCATTCCTCTTGGGTGCAATCTTCCTCGTGCCCGTCGGAGCTGTTTTCGGTGAGCTCACGGCTGCTATCCCCATCTCGGGCGGCATCGTCGAGTATGTCGATCGTAGCTTTGGCCGTACGATGAGCTACATCACCGGCTGGCTCCTGGCCCTGGGCAACGGCATCCTGTGCCCGTGGGAGGCCATCGCCATCTCGACCCTCGTGTCCGAGATGTTCGGCAGCCTGCCCGGCCTTGAGTGGCTGCGCGCCGTCAAGCTCTACACCATCCTGGGCGCCGACGTTTACCTGTTCCCGACGCTAATCGCGCTCGGCTTTGCAACCTACGTCATCTTCCTCAACTTCCGCGGTGCCAGCTCGGCCGCCAAGCTGCAGGCCTTCCTGACCAAGGCCCTGCTCTGCGGCATGCTGCTCGCCATGGGCGTCTCGCTGTTCACCGGCTCGCCGGACAACGCCATGCCCGTGTTCTCCCAGGTCACCGGTGCTGGCGGCGGCAAGCCCGCTACCGAGGGCACCAGCCTGTTCGCAGGCATCGTTTCGGTCCTGGTTCTGACCCCGTTCTTCTACGCCGGCTTCGACACCATTCCTCAGCAGGCTGAGGAAGCAGCCGAGGGCCTCAACTGGAACAAGTTCGGTAAGATCATCTCCTTGGCTCTGCTGGCCGCCGGCGGCTTCTACATGGTCTGCATCTACTCGTTCGGCACCATCCTCGACTGGCATGAGTTTGTTAAGAGCCCGGTTCCCGCGCTTGCCTGCCTCAAGGGCATCAACATGCTCCTGTACCTGGCCATGCTCGTCATCGCCACGCTTGGACCCATGGGCCCGATGAACTCCTTCTACGGCGCCACGAGCCGCATCATGCTCGCCATGGGCCGCAAGGGTCAGCTGCCCGAGAAGTTCGCCGAGGTCGATCCCAAGTCCGGCGCTCCCAAGCTCGCCTGCGTCGTTCTGGGCGTCATCACCGTCGTCGGTCCGTTCCTGGGCAAGAACATGCTCATCCCTCTGACCAACGTGTCGGCCCTCGCCTTCATCTTCTCCTGCGGCATGGTCGCCCTCGCTTGCCTGCGTATGCGCTTCACCGAGCCCGACCTGCCTCGTCCCTACGAGGTGCCCGGCGGCAAGTTTGGCATCAGCCTCGCTATCGTTGCCTGCGGCACCATCATTGGCCTGCTCGTGATCCCGTTCTCTCCCGCCTCCCTCAACATGGTGGAGTGGAGCATCGTGATCGGCTGGCTGGCTGTTGGCCTGGGCCTCATGGCCTTCACCAATTCCCGCAAAAAATAACGCCTAGCCGGGGCGGATCGGGTGCGCGGGGCCCTCTCTCCCGCGCACCGAACCCGGCACCACTTGGGTAGTTTTGTGAGGCCTTAACCCAACGCGGCCTCGCCCACTATATGGATCCATAAGGAGGAACCATGTCCACTAAGTATGCAATCGTTGGCGGCAAGCTCATCGACGGTACCGGTGCCGAGCCGGTCGAGAACTCCCTCGTTCTCGTCGACGACAATGGCAAGATCGAGTACGCCGGTGTCATGCAGGACCTTCCCGAGGGCGTTGAGGTTATCGACGCCGCCGGCAAGACCGTCCTTCCCGGCCTGATCGACACCCACCTGCACTTCTCGGGCAACCTGACCGACGATGACACCGACTGGGTCATGCAGCCGCTCCTCGAGAAGCAGGCCGTCGCCGTCAAGCAGGCCTACGACTGCCTCACCCACGGTCTCACCACCGTCTGCGAGATCGGTCGCTTTGGTATCCAGATCCGCGACTGCATCGACAAGGGCGTCTTCAAGGGCCCGCGCGTTCTGGCAACCGGCCTTGGCTTCTGCCGCGTTGCCGGCCACGGCGACTCCCACCACTGCAGCCAGGAGCTCAACAAGGAATCGCACCCCTGGGGCGATCAGGTCGACGGTCCTTGGGATCTGCGTAAGGCCGTCCGTCGTCGCCTGCGCGAGAACCCCGATGCCATCAAGATCTGGGCTACCGGTGGCGGCATCTGGCGCTGGGACTCCGGCCGCGACCAGCACTACTGCTCCGAGGAGATCCAGGCCGTGGTCGAAGAGGCAAAGATGGTCGGCATCCCCGTGTGGAGCCACTGCTACAACAACCACGCCGCTGCCTACGATTCCGTTCGCTTTGGCTGCGAGCAGTTGATTCACGGCTTCGATATCGATGAGCGCACCATGGACCTCATGGCCGAGCAGGGCACCTTCTTCACCCCGACGATCGCCTTCCTGCCCACTTGGTACGCCACCTATCCGCCCGTCTACGTCCCCGAGCTGCACGACAAGTACGAGGGCACCCTGGTCGAGAAGGAGCTGCAGCGCAACTACGACTGCCTGCGCGAGGCCAAGAAGCGCGGCGTCGTCATGACGATCGGCTCCGACTCCTTCTCCTTCGTCACCCCGTACGGCACCTGCTCTATCGAGGAGATGTACGAGTTCGTCGACAAGATCGGCTTCACCCCGGTCGAGACCATCACCTGTGCCACCCTCAACGGTGCCAAGATGTGCCACATCGAGGACGAGACCGGTTCCATCGAGGCCGGCAAGTGCGCCGACCTGCTGGTCGTCAACGGTGACGTCGCCGCCGACATCCACGTGCTCAACACCGACAACATGGACGTCATCATGAAGGACGGCTGGATCGTCGAGGCTGGCACCTTTGGCGAGGCCAACAAATACAGCGCCTAAGATACCGTTTGTCGATGGCTGGATGTAAAACACAGTTTTTGATTGCATAATGCAATGGAGAGGGTCGCTTGCGGCCCTCTTTATTGCTATGGGGTGCGTCAGTAAGAAGGAGATGACGGTGGATCTCAATAGGCTGATTCTGGGCAAGAGCTACAACTCTACCAAGGTCTTTCGTACCGCTCAGCATGTGGTTCAAGCCATCTTGCTCGGTATTGTCGTTCCGCTGCTTATCCTGCTGCTCATCTGGGATCTAACCGATAATCCCAATCCCGTTCCGGCCGTTGTCGTCATTGCCGGCTTGGTCATGCTGTGCTTCTTCTTCTCGTACGTCTTTGTCGTTCCCGACGACCTCACATCGAGCGCTACCGACCGCACGCTCGCCATCGCGTCGAAAATATTCGCCTACACGTCGCGCGGCCTTACGCCCGAAGCTGCCCTGGGCGCCTCTAAGATCATCCTGTCCGAAACCATCGCCTCTGCCATCTGCTTTACCGACGGCAAGCAGGTGTTGGCAAGCTGGGGCGAGGACTCGGCAAAATGCCCCGCGGGCACCCCGGTGGTGCTGCGGACCACGCTCAATGTGATCAACAGCGGTGAGCAAAGCGTTTTCTCGCGCGATGCCTCGACCGAGACAGGTGGCTGCTTTCCGCGCCTGCGCGCCGGTATTGTCGCACCGCTTACCGTGCGCGGGCATTGCGTGGGCACGCTCGAGCTGTATTATCCCCGTCTGAGCAGCATCGATATGCGCCAGACGGCGCTCGCCTCGGGCTTTGCCGACCTCATTTCCACGCAGCTTGCGAGCTTTGAGCTCGAGCGCCAGGACGAGCTTACGGCCCGCGTGGAGCTGCGCGCCTTGCAATCGCAGGTCGATCCTCATTTTCTGTTTAACACCATCAGCACCATTGTGTCGCTCGTACGTACCGAGCCGGACAAGGCCAGGTCGCTGCTCATCGACTTTTCCAATTACTACCGTCAGACACTGTCCGATTCCGATACCCTCACAACGCTCGAGCACGAGGTGGAACAGGGCACTCGTTACATCAACCTTATGCAGGCCCGGTATGGCGACGGCCGTCTGCGCGTCTCGGTCGATATCGACTTTGAGGTGCGCGACAGCATGGTGCCGCCGTTTATCTTGCAGCCGCTGCTCGAAAACTGCATCAAGCATGCGCAGCGCGAGACCGAGCCGCTTTCTATTCGTGTTAGGGCTTTTGAGACCGATGACGGTCTGGAGATCATCGTCGAAGATGACGGCATCGGTATGAGCGAAGAAGTCTGCGCGCACCTGTTTGAGCAGCATCGCCGAGAGGAGCCCGAGAGCATTACCGCCGACGGCTCCATCAAACGAGGCTGCGGCCTGGCGCTCTTCAACGTGCTTCAGCGCATCCATTTCTTTTACGGGGAAGATTCTGGCATGCGCGTGAAGTCCCAGGAGGGCGTGGGAACGCAGGTCATCGTCGAGCTGAACGGCGAGCCGCATGAGCCGGCGCCGATGAAGGTGTAGCGCGCGGTTGGATTGAGAGAAAAAAAGAGGGGAAGCGCATATGTCCGAGGGATGGAACATCTTGGTGGTTGATGACGAGCCTCCTATTAGGGCTGAGCTACGCTATCTATTGGAAAAGGATACGCGTGTGGGTCATATTGCCGAGGCGGGCAATGTCACCGAAGCCGCGGAGTCGATTCTGTCGAACAAGCCCGACGTGTTGTTTTTAGACATTACCATGCCCGGTCGCTCGGGAATTGAGCTTGCCGAGACGCTGCAGAACCTAAAGACGCCGCCGGTCGTGGTGTTTGTGACGGCATTTGCCGAGTATGCGGCTGATGCCTATAACCTCGATGCCGTCGATTATGTCGTCAAGCCGGTTGAGGACGCACGCCTGTCAAAGGCACTCGACAAGATCGAGGCGGCCTTGGGCGTCCGTCGTGTTATCCACGCTCCGCGCCAGCCTTTGCGTCTGACGGTGGACCGCGGGGGCAAAAAGGTGTTCATTTCCGCCGCAGACGTTTGCTACTTTGAGGCGCGCGCCGATTTTTGCAACGCCATCTGCGCCGAGGGAACGTACCTGATCAATGAGTCGATCTCTTCGCTCGAGCGTCGCTTGGACTCCGAGGGCTTTATTCGCGTTCATCGCAGCTACCTGGTCAATTTGGAAGACGTGCACAATGTTGAGATTGGCTCCACGGGGTTGATGGAGCTCAGGCTCGACCGCGTGAACTCGACGGTACCGGTGTCCCGTCGTCGTGCCGCCGAGGTCAAGTCGCACCTGGGGCTTGCGTAAGAGGCTTGCGTGCTGTCGTTTACCATCGCAGGTTTGGCATGGGCGCGCGGTGGGCATAATGGGTGGCATCGAATGAAATCGAAAGGATCATTATGCCCGCGCTTATCACCCATCATCTGTTTGGCGAGGAAAGCATCGACCGTCTTCCGCAGGGCGTCATCACGTCCGATGAAGAGCGCATTGCCTTTATCTTGGGCAACCAAGGCCCCGACCCGTTTTTCTTTCACATTCTGACACCGCGTGTTTCCGACTGCACGCTGCTGGCGCAGGTCATGCATCGGTCGCGCATGTCTCGCCAGTTCGCGTGCCTGCGCGACGGCGTGTCGCATCTGCTGCCGCGCGATGCCAGCTTGGGTCGTGCCTTTGCGCTGGGCCTGCTGTCTCATTACGTGCTCGACCGCAACGCTCACCCCTTTGTCTATGAGCAGCAGTTTGGCATCGTGGAGTCCGATTCAGAGCTTGAGGATTCGAGCAGTCAGGTCCATGCCGTGATCGAGAGCGACCTGGATGTACTGATGCTGCAGCTTAAACGCGATGGCGCTACGGTCGACGATTACCCGCCGGCGGGCGAGATCGTCACCACCGATCGCATCAATCGCGTGGCCGGCGTGCTGATGAGCTATGTTGCCGGACGCGTGTACGGCATTGACATTCCGGCGGGGGAGTACGGTGCTGCCGTTGCCAATATGCAGCGACTTTACCGCGCGATTGAGCCGGCTGGCTCCGTAAAGACGCGCGCGATCTCGTTGGTTGAGGGCTTGGTGCACGACTACTCGCTGCTCGACGGCCTTGCCCATCGCGTGACGACGGAGCTGCCCGAGCGCACCGGTAACCTGGGCCACTTGGCATGGAAGAACCCCTTTACCGACGAGGTCTCGAACGAGAGTTTCCCCGAGGTCTTTGATCGCGCGCTGGTCGATTACGAGTGCACGGTCGCGCGTTTTATCGAGACCGGTGACATGGAGGCCGTGACCGGTCACGTCAACTACAGCGGCCGCGTGCTCGGCACCGACGAGGAGTTCGACCGCGAGGAGTAGGGTCCGCTCCTGTCTCTTTGCCGAATCCTTACCGGCGCCTCCGTGCAATTGGGGTACGATGAACTAGCTGCATATCGGGCGAATACGAAGGGTCCCTGTCCATGAAATACACCAAGATCGAGCGTAACTGGGTCATGTACGATGTGGGAAACTCGGCCCTCGTGCTGCTCAATACCTCGGTGGTGCCCATCTACTTTAACGCCATCAATACCGGCGCTTCCTCGGCAGACCTGGTGGTCGCTTGGGGCAACGCGCAGACGATTGCCTCGCTGGTCATTGCCATGCTCATGCCCATTCTGGGCGCGCTTGCCGATTACGCCGGCAACAAGATCAAGTTCTTCTTGGGCTTCTTCCTCACGGGCCTGGTTCTTTGCCTGGCGCAGGCTATCCCAATGTCCGCCATGGCATTTTTGACTGTGTACGTGCTGTGCACCATCGGCCTCAACTCTTCTATGACGTTCTACGACGCCATGCTGCCCGACATTACCACCGACGAGCGCATGGACGTCGTGTCCAGCTCGGGCTATGCCTGGGGCTACATCGGTTCCACCGTGCCGTTCATCATCTGCCTGGCGCTTATCATGGGTGGTCCCGCTCTTGGTGTCCCCACCATGCTGGCAACGCGTCTGTCGTTTATCATCACTGGTGCCTGGTGGCTCATCTTTACCCTGCCGCTCATTCGCACCTATAAGCAAAAGTACGGTCGCGAGCGTGGTCCCGAGGACACCATCGGCCACATCGTGGGCGGTGTGTTCTCCGAGGTCGGACACACCATGCGCGAGATCGCCCACAACAAGACCGTGCTGGTCTACATGATCGCGTTCTTCTTCTATATCGACGGTGTGCACACGGTCATTTCTATGGCCACCAGTTACGGATCGGCCTTGGGCATCGATTCGACGCAGCTGGTCCTGGCGCTGCTCGTCACGCAGTTTGTTGCTTTTCCGTCTGCCATCATTTACGGCAAGCTCGCCGGACGCGTGGGCACGCTCAACATGATCCTGGTGGCGGTCGCCGCCTACATGGGGATTGTGCTGTTCGCCGCGTTCTTCCTAAAGACCGCCTTTGAATTCTGGGTGCTTGCCATTATGGTCGGCCTGTTCCAGGGCGGTGTGCAGGCGCTCAGCCGTAGCTACTTTGGCCGCATTATCCCCAAGGAAAAGTCCAACGAGTACTACGGCTTCTTTGACATCTTTGGTCGTTATGCAAGCGTTATGGGCACCTTCCTGGTGTCGGTCGTCACCTCGCTGACCGGCAACCCCTCGCTGGGCGTCCTGTCTATCGGCGTGCTGCTGGTGGTGGGCTTTATGCTGCTGGTCCGCTTGTCCCGCATGACTCGGGCGGCAGGGCATGCCGCATAGGAGCGAGCGGCTATTGTGCCTGTCCACGGTACTCTTTTGGGGTTATCCGCAATAAACATTGCGACTTGCGAGCAATGATTTGTCCAAGTGGGTATGATGGAATCAGCTAGGTCGCGGGGCGTCGCCTGTGTTTGGCGGCGTCCCGTTTTTGTGTTGCAGGGAGGGTAAGGCATGAACGCCACGGTCGTGATTCCAACGTATTGGGCGGGCGATGACGCTTGCGCAAACGCCCCTGGCACCTATGACCATTCGACGCGACTCAACGCCGACAATCCCGAACTCGACCGCTGCCTGGCCTCGCTTGAGCAAGTGTGCGACATCCCGCGCATCATCCTTTTGGTGGTCTGTCCTGTTTCTGCCACAGCCGATGTGTCGCTGCGCGTGCACGAGATTGTCGACGCGCATCCCACGCTCAAGGTCACCGTTGTCACCAACACCCAGGCCTCGCGCATCGCAGACCGGGTTGCTCAGATCGCGCCCAAGGGTTCGGGCGAGTGCGTGAGCCTGCGAGGCTACGGTGCCATCCGCAACATGGGGCTAGCCTGTGCCGCTGTGCTGGGGCATGACGCGGTTATCTTTTTGGATGACGATGAGGCTGTCATCGACGCCGACTTTATGAAGCGCGCGACCTATGCGTTGGGGCAGCAGACGCGTCAGGGCTTGCCGATCTTGGTCAAGAGCGGCTATTTCTACGATCGCGACGGCTCGCCGCTGGCTCCCACGGACAAGGCGGGCATCTGCCATCGTTGGTGGACCAAGCGCATCGAGTTCAACCGTTGGATGAAAAAGGCGCTCTCGGGCACCCGCATCTCGCGCTCCAACTACGTGTGCGGCGGCCTGATGGCCCTGCACGCCCGCGCCTTTACGCGTGTGGCCTTTGACCCGTTTATCACCCGCGGCGAGGACTTGGATTACCTCTTTAACATGCGTATGTTTGGCTACGACGTGTGGTTTGATAACGAGTGGACCGTGCGCCATCTGCCTCCGGAGTCCGAAAAGCGCTCACCGCGCTTTATGCAGGATGTATACCGTTGGTACTACGAACGGGCCAAGTTGACGTTCGCCGCGCATCAAAAGGAGCTCATCCCCGTTACGGCGGCATCGCTCATGCCCTACCCGGGCCCGTGGATTTCGCGCGAGCTCGACGACCGCGTGCGCAAGACCGCTATGGTCCGCAGCGTGTTTACCCGCGAGCATGAGGGCTACCTGCGCATCTGGCGCCATGGTATCGACGAGGCAAAGGCCTATGCGCGCCAAAACGCTGCAAGCTATCTGCGTTTCCAGAGCTTTTGGCCCAAGATCATGGACGGGCTTTGGCGTGACGCACAACTGATCAGTATCCTGGAGGGGGCCGAATGATCGACCGCCGCGCCCAGCGCGATAGTTCAATATCAATCTTTCGCATCATTGCCGTTGCCTGCGCCATTTGCGTGCTGGTGTACTTTATTTTTGCCTTGGTGACCGGTATCGAGCCGATCGCCACGGTGATTGCCTGCGCGCTGCTGTGCATCTTTCTGTGCATCTTTATCTTTTTGACGCTCAATCCCGATTCGGTGCGCTCCCAGTACACCGAGGAGACGCTCTCGGTGGCCTCGGCCATGCTCGAGGACATTAAGGGCGGTCTGACGCAGGAGTCGGCGCGTTTGGTGTGCCGGCGCATTTTGCCCGAGACGCGCGCCATGACGGTGGCCATCACCGACGAGGGCAACGTGCTTGCCTGCGCGGGCGAGTTTGAGGAAAAGCTACTGCCAGATACTCCCATCCACACGCTTGCCACACGCTACGTTATCGAACATGGCATCGTGCAGTCGTTCAACCGTATGGTGGATGTCGTGGGCTCGGACGGCTCGCACAACCAAGTCCCCGCCGGCATTATCGCCCCCATCAAGGTGGGCGATCGTACCGTCGGTACGCTCAAGTTCTACTACAAGACCCCGCGCGCCGTCGACCGTACCCAGTACGCGCTTGCCTCGGGCTTTGCCGAGATCTTGTCCACACAGCTCGCCATCCACGAGCTCGAGGTGCAAAAGGAGCTCACGGCGCGCGCCGAGGTGCGTGCGCTGCAGGCGCAGATTAACCCGCACTTCCTGTTCAACACGCTGAACACCATTGCATCGTTTACGCGCACCGACCCGCTGCGGGCCCGCGAACTGCTTCGTGAGTTCTCATCGTTCTATCGTGCCACGCTCGACAACTCGGGATCGCTTATTCCGGTCTCGCGCGAGGTCGCACAGACCAAGCGCTACCTTACCTTTGAGAAGGCCCGCTTTGGCGAGGACCGCGTGCTTGCGACGTTCGATGTGTCCGAGGACGTGGAAGATACGCTGGTGCCGGCGTTCGTGATCCAGCCGATTGTCGAGAACGCCGTACGTCATGGTATGGGCGATGACGACGCCCTGAGGATCGACGTGACCGTTCACCAAGACGGCGAGGATGCAATCTTGATTGCCGTGGCCGATAATGGCGTGGGCATGGATGAGGGTACCGCCGCCAGACTGTTTGACGAGCGCTCTGCCCGTCCCGACGCCAGCTCTCCCCAGGGTGGCGGCGCCGGTGTGGCCATGCACAATATTTCGGAGCGCATCCATCGCTTTTATGGGCCGCACTCCTATACGCGTGTCGAATCGGCGCCGGGCAAGGGCACCAAAGTGCTTCTTCATCTTGATTTGTCAGAGAGCATCTTTGACATTCAAGAGTAAAATAAAAGGCTACGGGCTCAACGTCATGCGACGGATGCCCGGCGTAGTTAGTTGACGAAAGGTTTTATCCCTATGCTGCGTGCGATGATTGTGGATGATGAGGCGCCGGCTCGCTCGGAGCTTCGCTTCCTGCTCGAGCAAACGGGCAAGATCGGCACGATCACGGAGGCGTCGAGCGTCCGCTCCGCCATCGAGATGCTTATGGAAAGTCGCGTGGATGTCGTGTTTCTCGATATCTCGATGCCCGGTGCCTCGGGCCTGCAACTTGCCGAGGCGCTGCATAAGCTCAAAAATCCGCCGGCGATCGTGTTTGTGACTGCGTATAGCGACCATGCGGTCGAGGCATTCGACGTCGATGCCGTCGATTATCTGATGAAGCCTGTCGAGGAAGCTCGCTTGGATCGCGCGATCGAGAAGGTCATGCAACGCGCCAAGCCGGTTACGGACAGCAAAGTGACCATCGAGCGTATCCCGGTGGAAAAGGGCGGCCGCAAGGTGCTCATTCCCGTGGACGACATCCGCTTTATCATGGCCAAGGACGATTACTCCTGCATCTATACCGTCGATGATCGCTTTTTGTCGACGACCTCGCTGGCGCAGTTTGAGGCCAAGCTCTGCGACTTTGGCTTCTTCCGTGTTCACCGCCGCTATATCGTCAACTTGGCGTGCGTTACGGACGTCGAGACGGTGCCCTCGGGCGCCATCCAGCTGGGCATTACGGGCGTCGACGAACGCGTGCCGGTTTCGCGCCGCCGCGTCGTGCCGCTCAAGAAGGCCTTGAGTCTCTAGCGCACTGGCCCCGCAGCCCTGTAGACCCATCGTCTGCGGAGCCGTGGGGCCTTTTTTGTATGTATCTGCCGAATCGTTTTTTGCGGAAGGGATCCCATGAACAGTGCAAGCGCCAAGCGTATCGACATCATCTCGGACACCCACGGCTATTTATCGCCTGCGCTCTTGGATGAGCTTGAGGGCGCAGACCTGATCATCCACGCCGGCGACCTCACGTCAGAGATGGACTACGAGCACCTATGCACCATCGCCCCCGTGCGGGCCGTACTGGGCAACAACGATTACTACCGCGACTACGGTCCCGATGTAGACCGTCTTGCGCTCTTTACCTACGAAGGCCTCAAATTCGCCGTAGCCCACTACCGCGAAGACCTTCCGGTGGGATCCGTAGACGTAGCCATCAACGGTCACACCCACGTAACCAAAGAAGCCCAAGTGGGCCGCTGCCTAGTCCTCAACCCGGGCAGCGCCAGCTATCCCAGAGGCACCCGAGGCCCCACCATGGCCAGAATGCTAGTAAAAGACGGCAAGATCCTAAGCACCAAGTTTATTGACCTAGACTAACCGCAACAAAAACGGGGGATGCAGATTGCATCTCCCGTTTTTTATGAGCCAAAGGCCGAGCTTCAACAAAAACCTTAGACAACCCCGCCGCGGAGAACGGGGTCGCCGAGCCGCGAAGCGGCGAGCAACAACAACGGCTCGAACAATGTGACGGCAGGGAGGGTCTCCGGGGCCGGCGGGCGCGGGTTAAGTTTGTCGCGAGTTCCGCACGCAAAGGAAAGCACTTAATGTGCTTT
>CAJKTW010000011.1:0-77189 GCA_905202925.1 uncultured Collinsella sp.
GACGGAAAGCACATTAAGTGCTTTCCTTTGCGTGCGGAACTCGCGACAAACTTAACCCGCCCCGGACCCCGATGGCCCCAGACCTGCCAAAAAAGGACAGGTTCATTTTGGTAGGTTTTATCTGGGAAAACGCAAACTTGCGGCTATCAACCGCTCAGAAATCCAAAAACTGTGCAGGAATGACTAACCATATCGCAGCCAGTACCCACCAGCCCTTTTGCTTATCGCAGCCGGGGCGCGGGTAAAGTTTATCGCGAGTTCCGCACGAACAGGAGGCCACTTAATGTGGCCTCCGTCGTGAGCAGGACTGTAGAGCAGGAAACTTTACCCGCGCCCCGGCTGCGATAAGCAAAAGGGCGACCCCAATACGGGATCGCCCTTGTTGAGCTGCTTATGTGCGGCTGTTACTCGGCGTCGTGGTGGCGGCGGGGCTTGCGGCCTCCGTTGTCGCCGGGACGGCGCGGACGGTCGCTGCGCTCGGAGCGCTCGCGACGCGGACGCTCACGGCGCTGGAAGTGCTCGCCGTCGCCCTCGGAGGCACCCTCGGCGCGAGCCGGGGCCTCGGGCTTATCCAGACGATCGAGCGAGATCTTGCCGCGATCGTCGACCTCGATGACGACGACCTTGACCTCGTCGCCCACGTTGAGGACATCCTCGACCTTCTCCACGCGGCCCTTGGCGACGCGGGAGATGTGCAGCAGGCCGTCCTTACCGGGCAGCAGGTTGACGAAGGCGCCGAAGGGCTGGATGGAGACCACGCGACCGGTGTACTCCTCGCCAGGCTCGGGAACCTTGATGATGAGCTTGATACGCTCGACGGCTTGGTCGACGGACTCGCCGGTGCCGCCGACAAAGACGGTGCCGTCCTCCTGGATGTCGACCGAGGCGCCGGTCTCGTCCTGGATACCGCGGATGACCTTACCGCCGGAACCGATGACGTCGCGGATCTTGTCGGTCGGAACCTGGATGGAAACGATGCGCGGAGCGGTGCTGCGCGTGGTGTGGCGCGGCTCGGGGATCACATCGAGCATCTTCTGCAGGATGTACGCACGACCCTCCTTGGCCTGCTGCAGAGCGCGGGCCAGGATGTCGAAGGTGAGGCCAGTGGCCTTGTTGTCCATCTGCAGGGCGGTGATGCCCTCGGTGGTGCCGGTGACCTTAAAGTCCATGTCGCCCAGGAAGTCCTCGAGACCCTGGATGTCGGACAGGACCACGGTCTTGCCCTCCTCCTGGATCAGGCCCATGGCGATACCGGAGACCGGGCGCTTAATGGGCACGCCGCCGTCCATAAGGGCGAGCGTGGAACCGCAGGTCGACGCCATCGAAGAGGAGCCGTTGGACTCCATGACCTCGGAGACCACGCGGATGGCGTAGGGGAACTCGTTCTCGTCGGGGAGTACCGGAAGCAAGGCGCGCTCGGCCAGGTTTCCGTGACCGATCTCGCGGCGCTTGGGGCTGCCCATGCGACCGGTCTCGCCGGTGCAGAAAGGCGGGAAGTTGTAGTGGTGCATGTAGCGCTTGCCCTCGGTGGGCTCGATGGTATCCAGACGCTGACCCTCGTTGAGCATGCCGAGCGACAGGACGGAAAGCACCTGGGTCTGGCCACGCTGGAACAGGCCGGAGCCGTGAACGAGCGGCAGGTAGTTGTCCTTCACCATGATGGGGCGAATCTCATCGGCGGCACGGCCGTCGACGCGCTCGCCGGTCTCGACGACCATGGTGCGCATGGCCTTCTTCTCGAGCTTCTTGAGCGCCACGGGGATCTCGCGCTCCCAAGCGGCCTGCTCCTCCTCGGTGAACTCGGCGCGGATGGACTCCTTCAGAGCCTCGACCTTACCGATACGGGAGTGCTTGTCGGCGTCGCGAAGGGCGGCGGCCATCTCGTCGTAGTGGGCGAAGATGCGCTCCTGGACCTCCTCGACGGGCTGGTCGAGCGGGTACTCCTTCTTGACGATGGCGCCGTTGACCTGCTCCCACTCGGCAACGAACTCGTCTTGAGCTTGGCAGAAGGCGGCAAGGGCCTCCTGGCCAAACTTCATGGCGGCAAGCATGTCGTCCTCGGAGATCTCCTCGGCGCCGGCCTCGACCATCGAGATGAAGTCGGCAGAGCCGCCCAGCTCCAGGTCCAGGTCGGAGTTCTCGCGCTCCTCATAGGTGGGATTGACGATAAACTCGCCGGTCTCCACGTTGCGGCCGATGCGCACACAGGCAAGCGGGCCCTCGAAGGGCACGCCGCCGAGCGTCATGGCCAGCGAAGCACCCATGACGTTGATGACGTCAAAGGGGTTGACCTGGTCGGCGACGAGCGAGGTAGCGACGATATGTACCTCGTTGCGGAAGCCGTCCGGGAAGCTCGGGCGGATCGGACGGTCGATCATACGAGCCGTGAGCGTGGCCTTCTCGCTGGGACGGCCCTCGCGCTTAAGGTAGCCACCCGGGATACGGCCGGCGGCGTACATCTTCTCGTTGAAGTCGACGGTCAGCGGGAAGAAGTCGTAATTCTTGCGCTCCTTGGAGACGACCACGGTGTCGAGCATCGTGGTGTCGCCCTGCTTGACCAGACAAGCGCCGGTGGCCTGCTTGGCAAGCTCGCCGGACTCAAAGGTGTAGGTCTTGCCGTACAGCTCAAAGGTCTTGGATACGAGTGTCATTGTTCTCCTTTACCCCACAGGCCCCTTGCCTGCGGGCTTCTCATGTGGCGCGGGCCCCCTGCCCCCGCCACGCTTCAGAGCGTGATTGTTCACGCCCTTACACAAAAAGAGCGCCCCGCTGCGCAGGACGCTCTTAGCATGTACAAATCCTTACTGGATGTTGTCGCGGATGCCCAGAGCCTTGATGAGCTCACGGTACTCGACGATGTCGTTCTTCTTGATGTAGGAGAGAAGACGACGACGACGGCCAACGAGCATAAGCAGGCCACGACGGGTGTGGAAGTCCTTCTGGTGGGACTTCATGTGCTCGGTCAGCTCCTTGATGCGCTCGGACAGGATGGCGACCTGAACCTTGGGGTTACCGGTATCGACCGGGGAGTTACCGAACTGGGCGGTCAGCTCCGCCTTGCGCTCTTTGGAAACAGTCATTGTTTCACCTTTCGTTTCGCGTCGCCTGTGGGCGACTCCATTCGCCTCGGACTGGGAAGCCGCCGGCGGAGCGAACATCCAAGGTCGAGGTACCAACAGGTCGGTATGTTACCACAAGCGACGCGCGCCTGCGCATCATCACCGACCCAACATGAATTCCATCGCACGGAGCCGCTGATCGGTGTGCGTGGCGGCCCAAACATGCGAAAGCCCCAGCAAAAACGCAGCCGTATGCGGATCGATCAGCTCGTCCATAAGGGCATCGAATGTCATGGACATCAGAGCGCGCAGCCATGCGACCTCGCCGACCGATACCAACTCGGCGCCAGGCACGCTCGAGGCGCACGACCCACACAGAAGCCCGCCGGCCTGGGCCGAGAAATGCGAGAGCATGGGATCGCCGCACGAGACGCATGCCGAGAAATCGGGGCGGTAACCAACGTGCGACAGCAGCTTAAAGACAAAGGCCGCCACGAGCAGGTCCATATGTGCCGAGTCGAGCCCGCAGCCGACAAGCGTGAGCGCCCGCTGCGTGATGGCAAAGGTAAATGGATCCTCGGCATCCTCGAACGAGCACACGCGCGCAACCTCGGCAATCGCGCTGGCGGCACAGATCGTCTCGTAGTCAGGAGCGGCACCGAGTGGCGCTTCCAAAAGCTCGGCCTGAGAAACAACGTCGAGCGAGCGTCCATGTGCGAGCAGCATATCGACGGTACAGAATAATTCGCAGCGCGCCGCCAAGCGCCCACCGGGTTTGCGGGCCCCCTTTGCCACGGCACGAACCTGGCGACCCCGCTCGTCAAGCATCGTCAGAATCAGATCGGTCTCTTTGAGCTTGGTCTTGTCGAGCACGAGCACCTTCGTGCGATATGTCCGGGAGCCTGCCATGCGCGCTGCGCGTCCTTAGTCCTCGGCGTTGTAGCCAAAACGGCGAATCTGAGCCTCGTCGTCGCGCCAACCGGCCTTGACCTTCACGTCCAACTCCAAAAAGACCTGCGTGCCAAAGATGCGCTCAAGATCGCGACGGGCGTCGATACCGATATGCTTGATCATCTCGCCGCCCTTGCCGATGATGATGCCCTTTTGGCCCTCACGCTCGACATAAATGGTGGCGTGCACACGCAGCACCTTCTTGGTCTGCTCGAGCGCATCGCAAATAACGCCAACGGAGTGCGGAATCTCATCACGGGTGCGGCGCAAGACCTTTTCGCGCACAAACTCGGCAACGAGCGTCTCGTCGGAAGCGTCGGTACCCATGTCCTCGGGGAACCAACGCGGACCCTCGGGCAAAAAGTGCGCAACGGTCTCGATGAAGGCATCGACGTTAAAGTTCTTGACCGACGACGTCACGATCTCGTCGTCATATTCCATAAGCTCGTGGGCGGCCTTAAGCTGCTCCATGACCTGTGCGGGGTCGGCTTCATCGGCCTTGGTGAGCACCAGGACCTTCTTGGAACGGGCATTCTTGACACGCTCGGCAACCCAGGCGTCTCCCCTGCCGATCGGTTTGGTGGCATCAATCAAAAACGCGACAACATCGACATCGTTCAGCTCGAACAGCGCGCTCTTGTTCAGCTCGGACCCTAGACCGTCCTTGGGCTTGTGGATACCCGGGGTATCGACAAAGACCAGCTGGTAGCCGGGGCGGTTGACGACGGCGCGCATGCGGCGGCGGGTCGTCTGGGCCACCGGCGAGGTGATGGCGACCTTTTTGCCATAGCAGGCGTTGAGCAGCGTTGACTTACCGGCGTTGGGGCGGCCGACCAAGGCCACGAAGCCACTGCGGAAACCGGGCTCAACGTCGCCAAAGCCCGCGAGGCTGTCGTCCTCATCGCACAGGGCGTCGAGCTCCTCGTCGCTCATGCCCTCAAACGGGTCGAACTCCTCGACTTCCTCATAGGCCTCGGTCGCCTTAGCATCCGGGGACTCGTCGTCCAAAATCTCATCGGTAGACTGCATATTGTCGGACATGGGAATCCCTTTCTAAATAAAGCCGAGCGCGTGGGCAAATACCAGCACGCCCACAATCGCGGCGGTGATGGAAAGAACGTATACAGAGGCGGCGGCGATGTCCTTCGCACGCTTGGCCAGCGGATGGAGCTCCTGGGTCGCTAGGTCGACGATAGCCTCCATAGCGGTGTTGCACAGCTCGCCGTGAATCACCAGGCCACAACAGATGATAATCGTGGCCCACTCGGCAATGTCGAGCCCCACGATGCAGCCGGCAATGACGGTGCACACGCCCGCCACGAGCATGACCTTAATGTTGCGCTCGGTCTTGACGGCGGTGACGAAGCCCTCCATGGCGTAAGAAAACGACTTTAAAAAGGACGGATGGTCCTTGTTCGATCCGGGAATCATAGACGGCTCCTAGTCGTGGGCATGGTTGGTGATGGGGCCGACGTGGACTAGCTTGGGGTCCTCGCCGCGCTCGAGCGCCAGATCGCGCAGGATGGCGTCCTCGCGGGCCTCCATGACCTCGGCCTCGTCGTCCTCGATGTGGTCATAGCCCAGCAGGTGCAGCATTCCGTGTACGAGCATCAGACGGCACTCATCAGCGGGACTATTGCCAAAACCGGGGGCCTGACGGGCAATAACCTGCGGGGCCAAGATAATATCGCCGAGCTCGAGCGTCTCATCGGCGGGAATGTCATCGTCAAAGGCCGAATCGCACTCAAACGAGAGCACATCGGTGGTGCGGTCGATACCGCGCCACTCGTGGTTGAGCTCGTGCATCTCGTCCTCGTCGACATACGAAAGGGAAATCTCAACTTCACGCTCAACGCCCTCGGCGGCAAGCACGACCTCGCAGATGTGCTCCACCTCTTGCGCGTCGAGCAGCGTATCGAGCTCGGCATCGTTGCTGATCAATACACTCAACGGGACTCCTTTCGGTCGCGCGAACGCTGCTCACGCACGTCATCATAAGCATCATATGCCTCGACGATACGACCCACCAGGGCATGACGCACCACGTCGGCACGCTCGAGGTGAGAAAATGCCACATCGTCGACACGGCCCAAAATCTTCTCGACATCCGCCAAGCCGCCACGACGACCCACCAGGTCGCGCTGACTCAAGTCGCCGGTAATCACGAACTTGGAGTTGAAGCCCAGGCGCGTCAGGAACATCTTCATCTGCTCGGGTGTCGTGTTTTGTGCCTCATCGAGCACCACGAACGCATCGCTCAGCGTACGGCCGCGCATGTAGGCGAGCGGGGCGATCTCGATCACGCCACGTTCCATAAGCTCATCGGTGCGCTCGCGATCCATCATGTCAAAAAGGGCGTCGTAGAGCGGGCGCATGTACGGATCGATCTTTTCCTCGAGGGTACCGGGCAAAAAGCCCAGGTTCTCCCCCGCCTCGACAACCGGGCGCGTCAAGATTAGGCGACCCACCTCGTGACGCTTGAGCGCGGCAACGGCGAGCGCCATGGCCAGATAGGTCTTACCGGTACCGGCGGGACCCAGGCCAAACGTGATGGTATGCGAGCGGATGGCGTCAACATAGCGTTTTTGGCCGAGCGTCTTGGGACGAATAACGCGGCCGCGATACGACAGCAGCACGTCATCGCGCAGCGACGAGGCATCATGCTCTCCATCGCGCAGGACAGCCAAGCAACGCGAGACATCGTCGGCAGACAGCGTGCGTCCGGCAGCCGCCTCGCGAAAAGCATGCTCAAAAAAGCGCACCACGAGCTCGACCTCATCCGGGTCACCGCTCACGGCGATACTGTCGCCACGGGCGACCACGTGGGCGCGAACCAAGCTCTCGAGCGCACGAAGGACGCCGTCGCCGGCGCCCAAAACGCGCGAGGGATCAATCCCCTCGGGAACGGTAAGTCTAATCTTCGAGGCTTCCATGAACCTCCCTGCGCGCATGGACCAAGCCGGAATCATCGACTTCGATGATAGCAACATCGAGCAGGCACGGGGCTGTAAGTCCACAGGTATCGTCAAGACGGGCATGATGGAACGAGCCGAGCGTCAGGTTGTCACCATACTCGAGCACGGCGCGCTCAACGGTTCCCACGCGACGACGAACATCGGCGATGGCGAGTTCCTGCGCCGCGGCCCGCATACGGCGGCTGCGCTCAGCCATAACCTCTGGCGGTACCTGGTCGGGCATATCGGCGGCAAGTGTGCCGGGACGCTTACTGTAGCGGAACACATGCATGCGCGAAAAGCCCACGCGACGGCATAGCGCCAGCGACTCCTCGAACTCCTCATCCGTCTCACCGGGAAAACCGACGATGACGTCGCACGAAAGGGACGCCTGAGGCAAGTTGGCGCGAATCATGCGCACCGTATCCTCAAACGCCTCGGCGCTATAGGGACGGCCCATGCGATGCAAGGTCGCCGTGCAGCCGGACTGCACGGGCAGGTGCAAAAACGGGGCGATACGCTGCGGATAGCGCGCCATAACCTTAAGCAGGCGCTCAGAGATATCCATGGGCTCGACCGAGGAAATGCGCACATGCGGAATAGACGTGCGCTCCATGATGGCCTCGAGCAGCTCATCGATTTCGACATGCTCGTCGGTCGCGCTCTTGCCATCGTAGGCACCCAGGTTCACACCGGTCAGCACCACCTCGGGCACGCCGGCCTCCTGGGCCTCGCGAACTTGCTCGAGCACGGACTCGACGGGCACGGAGCGCTCGGGGCCGCGTGCCTTCCACACAATGCAATAGGTGCAGCGATGGTTGCAGCCGTCCTGAATCTTCACGCCCAGGCGAGAGCGACCGAGCGCATCGACCACGTCGCCATCGCTACAGGCGGGCACGCTATCGGATTCAACACCCAGCACCTCGCAGACGCGCTCGGCGACGTCAATCTTGGACGGCTCGGCGATCACGCGATCGGAGAGCTCCAGCAGCTCCTCGGGATGCAGGTTGACGACGCAGCCGGTTACGACCACGTAAGGCTCGCCCGGATAGGCCAGCGCATGACGAACGGCCTTACGGGTCTTGGCCTCGGCCTCGCCCGTAACGGCACAGGTGTTAATGACGATCAGGTCGGCATCCTGGGGCTCCACCATAGCAAAACCCAGGCGCATAAGATCGGCAGTGATACGGTCAGACTCAACCCGGTTGACACGGCAGCCGAGGTTGACGACGGAAATATGGGGTGCGAGCACGCGGGCTCCTTAATCGAGGATATCGTCGAGGGCACTCTTGATACGGTCGGTCACCGACTTCTTACCGGAAGCGACGTCATCGCCCATCTCATCGGCAAAAGCACGGAGCAGCTCGCGCTGCTTATTGGAAAGATTGGTGGGAACGACCACGCGCAGTTGCACGATCAAGCGGCCACGCGAACCGCCACCGCCAATGCGCGGCATGCCGTAATTATTGACGCTCACGGTGTCGCCGTACTGGGCGCCGGCGGGGACGCACACCTTAACGACCTCGTCGGGCATAATGCCCTCGACCTCGATCTCGCAGCCGAGCGCAGCCTGCGCAATCGAGATATCGCTCACCAGGTACAGGTCGTCACCGTTGCGCTTAAAGCGCTCATGGTCGGCAACGCGCACGTTGACAATCAAGTCGCCCGAAGGCTCGCCGCGAAGACCGGCCTCGCCAAAGCCGCTCACACGCAGCTGTCGACCGGTCGAAACGCCGGCGGGAATATCGATGTCAATCTTTTCATGCGAAGGCGTGCGGCCCTGACCATCGCAGGTCTCGCAGGGATGGTCGATAACCGTGCCCTCGCCATGGCAGTCGGGGCAAGGCGAGGAAGACTGAACCTGGCCCAAAAACGATCGCTGAACCGTCGTGACATAGCCCGTGCCGTGGCAGCGGCCGCACTGCTTTTCCTGTGCGCCCTCTGCCCTACCGGTGCCATTGCAGTCCTCGCAAGGAGCAAGGCGGTCATAGCTGATTGTCTTTTTGCAGCCGAGCGCCGCCTCCTCGAGCGTCACCGAAAGCGAGATGGCCATGTCACGACCGCGACGACGCTCGCGACGGCTGCGGGCGCCACCGCCGGCACCGCCGCCAAAAAACGACGAGAACAAGTCGTCCATGCCCATACCACCAAAGATATCGTTGATATCGACGTAGCCCGAACCACCAGGGCCGTCGGCAGTGCCGTAACGGTCGTAGTTAGCACGCTTCTGCTCATCGGAAAGAACGGAATAGGCCTCGTTGAGCTCCTTGAACTTGGCCTCGGCCTCGGGGTCGTCCGAAACGTCCGGGTGTACGGTACGGGCCTTCTTTAGAAACGCGCGCTTAATCGTCCGCGCGTCGGCATCCTTGTCGACGCCAAGTACCTCGTAGTAATCCCTATTTTCCGACACGACCGAATCCTTCCGACTTTCATTATTGTCACAGTGCGTCCTATACCCAAGCTGGGCCGACCGCAAACAGAGGGTTTGATGTTATTGCATTCCGTAAGGCGAAAGCATGGCCCGTTGCGAGCAGCTCGCGAACCAAACCGACACGAGCGCGAACATGAAGCCATTGGCAAAACCGTTGGCAAACTGCATCGCACCGCGCTTCCACCACAGCAGGCTGCGATGAAGCACGCCGTCCGAAAGCACCATGAACAGGCCCATGGTAAACGGAATAAAGCACATCACGGCAAAGGCCGAGAACACGCCCGAGATGGCCGAGAGTACCAAAAACGGCGCCACGATGCCCATCAGGTAAAAACCGGTACGAGCTTTGCCTTCCAAGCGCTCGGACTCGACATGGGCACGGCCGACTAGATCACCGCCAGCGGCACCGTTAGTGCCGGCGTGACCCATGCCGCTAATGCGGACCTCGTCGCCATCGTGCGTGCCGGCAGGAAACTCAATCGTCTGCTCGGAGGTTACGCGAGTACGACCGCTGCCACCGCAATCGGGGCAGGGGTCGGCCACGACCTTACCGGAACCGCCGCACTCGGGGCAGACCGACTGGAACGTGCCCGCACCAAACAGGAAGGACAAGTCGACGTCGATGTGCCCGCGGCCACCGCAGCTCGGGCAGGTATGGGCATGCTCGGAGGAGACAGAACCCGAGCCGCCGCAGTGACCACAGGTATCGAAGCGCGTATAGCGGACGGTCTTGCGGGCACCGTCCTTGGCCTCCTTGGCGTCCAGTTTGATATCGACGACCACGTTGGCGCCGTTCTCGGGATTGTAGGCAGCCTGGCCGCGACGCTGCTGGCCCCAGGCACCGCCAAAAGGAAAGCCGCCCTCAAAGGGATTGCCATAGCCCGTGTTGCCGGCATAGCCGCCACCATAGGGCGAAGCCGTAGGGGCACCGGCAAAGGGATTGCCAGAACGCATGGCATCGTAGCGCGCACGTTTTTGCTCATCCGAAAGCACGGCGTAGGCCTCGGAAACCTCTTTAAACTTTTCCTCGGCATCCGGCTCTTTGTTGACGTCCGGATGGAGCTTACGGGCCTTTTGCTGGAAGGCCTTTTGAATATCACGCGAGGTGGCGTCCTTGGAGACACCTAGAATCTCGTAGTAATCTTTTTCGTTCATCGTCGCCATGCGCGGCAACCTCCTGCTCACAGCAGCGTATATATTCCGGTAATTCTACCCGAGCGGCCTAAGCTAGATCCCAAAACAGCTCGAACAGAACATTTCCATCGAGCCAGCCCAAGTGTGTCGGTGCTAAACGAGCTCGAACATGGCCCGCGACGACATCTGCCGAAGTAAAGGGTCCCTCATGGACCCCGAGCGTCTCGGGCACCCAAGTGGCAAGACCCAATTCGAGTGCGCGATCACAAGCGGCTGTCAGCTCATCGGCCGGGATGACACGAGCCGCGCGAACCAACAGGTCGGACGCAATACCGCGCGTCATGCGACAAGCGAGCATCAGGTCTTCGGCCGCAGCCTCTCGCTGCGACAGGTATTCGGCCTCAAACGACGTCGCGTCATCGTCGCGCTGAACCAAACGCACACGGTACGCGTCGCCTCGAGCAGACACGCCGGGGAACAAACCTGCAAGACGGTCGAAATCCCCAGTATCAAGCATACCGGCGGCAGAACGGCCCAGGCCCAGGTAGCCCCGTCCGGTCCAGTAGGCAATGTTATGGGCGCATTCATGGCCGTCGAGCGCGTAGCTCGCCACCTCATACGGGTGATAGCCGGCGGCACCCAGGAGCTCGCGCGCCACGTCCATGCAGGCGGCCTGAAAATCCTCGTCGGGCTCGAGCGACTCGTCACGGCACGCCATGCGATAGAGGGGCGTCCCCACCTCGAGCGTGAGCGGGTAAACCGACACATGATGCGGAACCGCCGCCAGCACGCCCTCGAGCGTACGCTTCCAACTCGCTGCGGTCTGCCCGGGAAGTCCGCACATAAGGTCGCACGACACGTCAAGCCCAGCGTCCTTGACCGTCGCGATGGCGGCGAGCGCCCGATCGGCATCGTGAATGCGGCCGATGGCGGTAAGTTCGGTGTTATCGAGCGTTTGCACGCCCAGAGAAACGCGTGTGACACCAACCTTGGCAAGCGCAGTAGCAAGCTCGGCGGTCAGCGACTCGGGATTGGCCTCGCAGGTAAACTCAACGGGGGCGCACCACGCACGAATACGCCGCGCCAGCTCCACCAGGCGCTCCCCCGCCAGCGACGGCGTGCCGCCGCCAACATAGACGGTGCGGATCTGGTCGAGGGCCCCAGCCTTGCCAAAAGCATCGAGACGCGCGAACAACTGCTCAAAATAGGAATCGAGCGCGGCATCCAAATCACACGAAGCAAAGCTGCGCGAGTCGAAGTCGCAGTAGCGGCACTTTTGGGCACAGAACGGCACGTGCACGTACAGCGCGGTAACGGCCACCCTTAAGCCTCCAGCGGATGAGGGGGCACCGATTCGCCGGCGGCAAGGGCAGCCTCGCAGGCCACCACATCATGCTCGATCTCATCGACCAGCGCCATAAACTCCTCATACGTGGAGCAGCGCACCACATGGGCACGCCAAGCGGCGGCATGGGGCATGCCTTTTAAGTACCAGCTTGCGTACGTACGGGCACGCGACATGAGCGGCAGGAGCTCATGCGTCAGCGTTAGGTGCTCACGCAGGGCGTCCAGGCGCTCGACAGAGCTGCGCGCCGGCACCGGTGTGCCATCGAGCGCAAGAGCGCGAGCATCGCCAAACACCCACGGGTTCCCGTAGATGCCGCGCGCGATAAACACCGCGCTGGCACCCGAGTTTCGCAGATGCACCGCGGCATCCTCGGCGGTGAACACATCACCCGAACCGATCACGGGAATCTCAACGGCATCTGCGACCTCATCGACGACCGACCAATCGGCCTGGCCCGTGTAGAGCTGCGTGGCGCAACGACCATGCACGGCGACTGCGGCAGCCCCTGCACTCTCAAGCATCTGGGCAAATGTCGCGGCATTGCGGTCCTCGGCATAAAAGCCCTTGCGAATCTTGACGGTCACGGGCACGTGCGCCGCGCCAACCGTGGCCTCGACGATCTTCTCGGCCAGGTCGGGCGTGCGCATGAGCGCCGAGCCCTCGCCCTTGGTAACGACCTTGCGGGCGGGACATGCCATATTGATATCGATGAGCGACAGGCGATCGCCAACGCGCTCCTCGACGGCGGCGACGGCGCTCGCAAACTGATCGGGCTTGGAGCCAAAGAGCTGCACGCAAATCTGCTGCTCCTCGTCGGCCGGTAGCACCAGGCGCCACGTCTTATTACTGGCATAGGCAAGGCCTGCCACGCTCACCATCTCGCTGTAGGCAAGGTTGGCACCGCGGCGGCGACACATGATGCGATAGGCAGGGTCGGTCACGCCCGCCATGGGAGCCATAAGGAACGGCTGCTCGGCATAGGCGCCCAGCAGCCGCAGACTATATTCGGAAAGAGCCATAGACCTACTCGTCCACCTTGAGGATCGCCATAAAGGCCTCCTGCGGGACCTCGACCGATCCGATGGCCTTCATACGCTTCTTGCCCTCTTTCTGCTTCTCGAGCAGCTTGCGCTTACGCGAGATATCGCCGCCGTAGCACTTAGCAAGAACGTCCTTGCGACGGGCCTTGACGGTGGAACGGGCGATGATCTTGTTGCCGATAGCACCCTGGATGGGCACCTCGAACAGCTGACGCGGGATGATCTCCTTGAGCTTGTCGCACAGGCCACGGGCCAGGCCATATGCCTTGTCCTTATGGACGATAAACGAAAGCGCGTCCACCTCGTCGCCCGAAAGCAGGATGTCGAGCTTGACGAGCTCAGAGGGGCGATATTCGTTGAACTCATAGTCGAGCGAGGCGTAACCCTTGGTGCGGCTCTTGAGCTGATCGAAGAAGTCCAAGATGAGCTCGGCGAGCGGCATATCAAAGCGCATCTCGACCGATTTGCTCGTCAGGTGGATCATGTCGGTCGTGACGCCGCGGTGCTCGATGGCGAGCTGCATGACGGCACCCGTGTACTCAGGCGGGCAGATGATCTTTGCCTTGAGGTAGGGTTCCTCAATACGATCGATGCGGGTGGCCTCGGGAAGGTCCTGCGGACTGCGGACATCGATCATCTCGCCGTCGGTCTTGTAGACGTGATAGTCGACCGAGGGGCTCGTGGCAATGAGGTCCAGGTTGAATTCGCGCTCCAGGCGTTCCTTGACGACTTCCATGTGTAGCAGGCCCAAGAAGCCCACGCGGAAGCCAAAGCCGAGCGCCACCGAGGTCTCGGGCTCCCACACAAACGATGGGTCGTTAACGTGCAGCTTATCGAGCGCGTCACGCAGGTTCTCGTAGTCCTTGTTATCGATTGGGAACAGGCCCGTATAGACCATGGGCTTGGCCTCGCGGTAACCCGGAAGCGGCTCGGGGCAGGGGTTCGACGCCCAGGTAAGGGTGTCGCCCACGCGAACGGCCTCGGGGTCCTTCAGGCCCGTGACCACATAGCCGACCTCGCCAACCGTCAGCGCGTCAACCGGGGTCTCGGCAGGACGCTTGACACCCACGCCGTCGACCAAAAAGTCGCCCTCTGCCTGCATCATGCGCAGGGTATCGCCCTTTTTGATGGAGCCGTCAAAGACGCGCACCGTGGCGACGACGCCACGATACTCGTCGAAGTACGAATCCAAAATGAGTGCCTTGAGCGGCGCGTTCGCATCGCCCTTGGGCGGAGAGATCAAAAAGACAATGGACTCCAGCAGATCATGGATGCCCTCGCCGGTCTTGCCCGAGACACACACGGCATCATCGGCGGGAATCGCCAGGTCATCCTCGATCTCGGTCTTAACCTCATCGGGATGGGCCGAGGGCAAGTCGATCTTGTTGATGGCCGGCACAATGTCCAGATTGGCGTTCATGGCGAGCGTCGCGTTGGAAACGGTCTGCGCCTCGACGCCCTGCGTGGCGTCCACGACGAGCACCGCACCCTCGCAAGCGGCCAGCGAACGCGAGACCTCGTAGGTGAAGTCCACGTGGCCCGGCGTATCGATCAGGTTGAACTGATACGTCTCGCCGTCGTCGGCGTCATAGGACACGCGGACGGCATTGGACTTGATCGTGATGCCGCGCTCGCGCTCGATATCCATGGTGTCGAGCAGCTGCGACTCCATGTCGCGCTCGTCGACGGTATGGGTGAGCTCGAGAATGCGGTCACTGATCGTGGACTTGCCATGGTCGATGTGCGCAACGATTGAGAAGTTGCGGATGTGGGAAATGTCAATTGAAGTATTCATGCGGACTATCTTACCCGAGCGGTACAAAAAATGGAGCCTGTTCCATAAAACAGGCTCCATTTATGCGCGTAATCTGTGTGGTGTGAAATTTACAACTTAGGCGTTGATGCTGTTCACGAGCTTGGCAAGACCGGACTTGCGGTTGGAAGCCTGGTTCTTGTGGATAACATGCTTGGCGGCAGCCATGTCGAGACGCTTGGTGACGGTCTTGAGGGCAGCCTGGGCCTTCTCGGCGTCGCCCTCGGCGACGGCGGACTGGACGTGCTTGGTCAGCGTCTTGAGCTCGGACTTGACAGCCTTGTTACGCATGCGAGCTGCCTCATTGGTGCGGATACGCTTCTTCTGAGACTTGATGTTTGCCACTTCTGGAGTTCCTTTCGAGTTCCTTGCAAAAAATGTATGACACCTCTGAGACACGGTGAGGTCATGCAAGCGCCTACTATAGCACGCTCCCCCTCAAAGGGATAGAACGAATTTGTCAAATAGGCAGGTATCATCACGATTTTCTCAAGATGTTCGTAATCCAGAGCAAAAGCGCGGTCTGAGAATCGGCCGAACCCTTGAGCGCGAGCTCCACATCGACGGCACCCTCGAGCGCAGCGACGAGCTCTGCCATCGAAAAGCGGCGAGCCCAGGTCAGGTGATTCTTGACCTGCCAGGACTGGAGCTTGAGCGTTGCGGCCAGCTCGCGACCCTGCCCACGCGCGTCGAGCGCCTTGGCGACGATAAGCTCGCGAATGCGACCGCACAGCAATGTGTAAGTCCACACGTAGCTCTTGGAGGGCAGGAGCTTAAAGAGCTCGAGCGAACGCCGCATATCGCGAGCCGAGACGGCGTTGAGGAAGTCCCAGGGTTGGACCTCGGCCGTACGTACAATCCAGCGCTCAACATCGGCAAGTTCAATCTGGGGCGACTCGACCATCTGGGCAAGCTTAGCCAAGTCGTTATCGAGCATGCGCGTGTTTTCGCCCGAACGCGAGACGAGCTCCTCGGCGGCCGCCGTCGAAATCGACTTGCCGTGCTGCGTCGCCATCTGCTGCACACGGCGCGGCAGTTCCCAGCGCTTGGTACCCGAGCAATCGACGATAGCCTTCTTGTCGATCTTGGCGATTGCCTTATACAGGCGCGTATTCTTGGCAAGTGAGTCGGCGATGATGAGGCAGACCGTTGTTGGGCTGGGACTCGCCAGATACCCAACGAGCGGCTCCGAGACCGCCTTGGCGAGCTTTGAGCAGCCATCGAGGATTACCAGACGAAACTCGCTGCCCATCGGAAAGGTGTTAAGCGATCCGATAATGGACTCGATATCGGGGTCCTTGGTCATGTCTCGCTCGTCGAGGTTGAACTCGACCATACCCGATTTTTCCAGACGCGCTTTCATACGCGAGACGGCGTGGTCGCGCTTAACTCCGTCGGTACCGACGATCAGATATGCCGGCAGCAAACCGGTTTCGGACATTGCGCTCCCCTCCCGCAGGCCTTCGTATTCGTTCCGTGCCATTTTAGCCCAGGGGCCCACCACACGCCAACGACGTCGTCACGGTCGCTGGCATCGCATCGCAAAGCCATTCGCAGTCGGTGTGACGGTAATGTCGCCGTGTTCGATGGTACACGCGAACACACCACCCGCTTCCTTAACGGCATCGATGCAGGCATCGGACGGATGGCCGTATCGATTCCCCTCACCGGCGCTTGCGAGGGAAAGCTCGGGCTTCAGGACGTCCAGCAACTTGCCATCGACTGAAACCTTGGAGCCGTGATGCCCGAGTTTAAGGACATCGATATCCCCCACCTCCTGCACGAATTCCCGCTCTTGGTCGAGCTCGGCATCACCGGTGAGAAGTATTCGCAGGCCCTTGCCCTCCTGAACATAAGAGAGCAGCAGGACAAGCGAGTCCTCATTTCCCTCGCCATCCACGAACTCGAATGGCCACATCACGCGAGCGCAAAATGAGCCGATGTCGACCGTATCCCCACGGCGCACCTGCCGATACTCCACGCCAGGTCGGTTCAATACCTCGGCAGGAGCATCCTCCAGCGCATCCGCCGCCACGGCAATCGTTCCGACCGAAAACTGTTCGAGCACGGCAGGCAAACCACCCCAGTGGTCCTCATCCCAATGCGTCACAAAAACGGCATCGATATGGTGCACGTTATTGCGAACCAACGCCGCAACCACACGCTCGTCGAGCCCGCAGTCGACAAGTGCAACTGCGCCGCCTTGGCGGATAAGAATCGCATCGGCCTGGCCCACATCGAGCACCGTCACCGAAGGCGGAGCGAATCGATCCCAATAGACGTACGGAATCGCAGCCAAGAGCATCAGGCATGCAAGCCCCACCGCCATAGGACGTGCACGGGGACGCGGCCACCAGACCAGCAGAACCGCCAGAAAACACGGCACTAGGTAAATCCACATGCTATCGGGCGGCACGCTCACGTATGCACCTGGCACGGCGGCAAACAGCTGCTCGAAGAACAGCGCGCAACGGGCGGCAATCATGGGCACAACGAGCGCCCAAGTCCGCAACGGTCCCACGAGCGAAAAGGGAGCCAGCACGATCGACACAGCGAGCAGTACGCTCACCACCGGACCGATGACCGCATTTGCCAACGGAGCAATGAGCGAGAATGTACCGAAGGCAGGAATGGTAATGGGAAGTGTCGCCAGTTGTGAGCACAGCGTGACGGAAAGCACGCTGGCAACGCCTGATGGCACACCTAGCTCACCCAAAGCGTAGGTCGCATAGGGACAAAAGCACAGAATGGCTAAGACGCTGGCACACGAGAGTTGAAAGCCCATCTCGAACAGCACCGTCGGCCGCAGTAGCACAAAGATGGACATGGTTACGAAGAGTGCCGATGCGCCGTGCCGACGACGCCCCGCGCCGTTTACGACAAGCGTCACGAACACCATGCAGCACGCACGCACGGCCGAGGGAGACGCGCCCGTAAAGGCAGCATAGCCCACAAGCGTTATCGCCAATATCGCCCGCTGAAGACCACGTGAGCACCGAGTCTTTTGCAATACACCCTCGATTACAAACCCCACGATAGCCAAATGGCTGCCCGAGACGGCGATAAGATGTGCCGTTCCCGTCACAGAAAACCAGTCGCCCGCCGGCTGGGCGCGCAGCTCGGCCGAACGACCGCAGACGACACCGGCTATGAGCGCACGCGCCGGGTCGGTCGCAGGCGCGATGGACGCAAGCAGCCCATTTCGCAGCCGAAGCAGCGGCCCCGGAGAACCCTCATCGACCGATAAAATCCGAACGGCTTTAACCTTGCGCACCTCGCCTCGGAGCACGCGCGATCGTCCATATGCGTCGTTCTCAAAACGCGAAACGCGACCGATAACACGCATGTGCGCCCCGACCTTGAGCTCACGATCACACGATAGGCGAACCGTTGCCAAGTTCTTACCGTCCGCGCGTGCCTCGCAGGTATAGGAATACACGCCGTCGTTTATGGATGGATCACCCTGCACGACAAACTCGAGGCCGCTTGCCGCTCGACCGTCGAGCGCCCTCGAGGCGCTTAGCGCACCCACAGCCCACCACGCCGAGACGACCGCTCCCGCCACGAGACCGACGGACGCGGCATACAGCCACCGCTTCAAAGGGGCAAGCCTCGCACAAGAGTGAGCCAGCACAACGAAAACCGCTGCCGCAACGGGAATGGCCCATAGCGGCCCGACCGCCGTCGCCCGCTCCCTCAGCAGCGCATCAGCGGCTATGCTGAGCACCAAGGCGCAGCTCACGCACATGCCGGCACACAGGGCCATCGTCCACGGAATCAGGGGCCGCGGAGGCATCACGTGCTCTCGCTCGGTCGCATTCATACGCAGATGCAATCTTTGATTTTGGCAAGCTTCTTTTCGCCGATTCCCGACACGCGCATCAGATCGTCAACCGAAGCAAAAGCACCGTTCTTTGTCCGCTCATCGATAATCGACTGTGCCATTGAGGGACCGATTCCCGAGAGCGTCTGCAGCTCTGCCGAGCTTGCCGTATTAATGTTTACTAGGCCTGTTGCGCCACCGACGCCTGATGATGCGGAAGTCCCACCATCAACACCAGCTTCCGCAATGGACGCCTGCTGCTCCCCTACCGTTGGAACGTGAATCTTCTGTCCATCGACGACCTTAGATGCACGATTAAGCCCCGTAACGTCTGCTTCGGGCGCCAGCCCGCCGGCGGCATCAATCGCCTGAGCCACCCGCGCCCCGTCTTTGAGGCGATATACACCGGGTGACACCACGGCGCCATCAACATCGACATAGACCTCTGCCGCGGCAGACGCCTTAGGCGAAGAGCCTTCGGATGTCTTTCCGCTCGAGGCATCGCCGGATCCCGGCTCCACTAACGAGCCCGAACCATCAGTACGCTCAAACGACACGCCGCCGGCACCGCCGCCAAGGTTCGCCATTGCCAGTCCACTCGACATCGCAATGACGACCAGTATCGCCATCACCACTGCCTTATGACCGAGCAGTTTTCCCGCCCAGCGGTCCATCTTTTTGACTCGTTCGTGTTGTTCGCGCTGCGCCATAGCAAAACCTCCCAACACCATCGTGTCAGGAAAGGAGCTCCGCAACAGCCACGCCCCAAAACCGGTTTTCGAGGTCAAACCAAAAGCTGACCAAAACCTTGCGAAATAATGTCCATTTATTCAGACATACGTCAGCAAATGAACACTTAGCCGCAAAATACCCAGATACCAAAAGACCGACGATACAGGCGCATCGTCGGTCTATACACAAATTTACTCGTGATCTTGGTAAATCTCACGCGGAGCAAGCTCCGAATGTTTGCGTTTTAAGGTCTTAGGGGCCTTATACGTGTTGCTCTCGAAGTCGATGTACTCGGTCTGCTTGAGCAGGCGCTCGATCATCTCCTCATGATCGAACAACTCCCAGGCCTCATGTACGGCATCGAGTTTAGCGTGCGTCTCGGGACGGCGCGGCATAAACAACGTGCAGCAGTCGGGAGCGGCCTCAGTCGAGATATCGAACGTACCGATCTCCTCGGCACGCGCGATGATCTCCTGCTTGTCCGAACCGATGAGAGGACGGAACACGGGAATCTTCACGGCCTCGTTGACGGCCATGATGTTCTCAAGCGTTTGGGAGGCAACCTGCCCAAGCGATTCGCCCGTAACGATGGCCTTGGCGCCCTCGATGTGCGCAATGCGCTCGGCAACCGAATACATAATGCGACGATACATGATCACACGCAGGTTGCTGGGGCAGGTGACCGAAATCTCACGCTGGCAGTCGCCAAACGGAACCACGTACAGACGACCGATCTGGACACCCGGCTCAAGCGCACGGATGATGTCCTGCACCAAATACTCACTCGTATCGGGCGTCTGCGGACGACCGGAGAAATGTACCGGCACGCAAACCGCGCCGCGACGCGCGAGCATCCAGGTCGCCACCGGAGAATCGATACCCGACGACAGCAGCGTCACGACCTTGCCGGCAGAACCCACCGGCAGACCGCCCACGCCGCGCTCGGAGCGCGCATACACGTAGACGCTACCCTGGACCACCAATACGTGCACCATAGCGTCAGGATCGTGCATCTGGACCTTTTTATCAGGAAACGCCTCACACAGCACCTCGCCCACCTGACGATTGATATCGATCGAGGTGAGCTCATAGTCAGTATTGGAGCGCTTGGCGTGCACCTTAAACGAATCGAAGGAACCAAACTCGCGCAGCGCCTTCACGGCGGCGGCGCAGTACTCCTGCGGGTCGCGGTTGGTGTGATACGCCAAAGACACACGAGCAACGCCGGGGACGGTGCGGATGACACGCGCCGCCTCGTCGGCCTGATGCTCGTTAAAGGTCACGAGGATATAACCGGAAATTCGAGACACGGCGTTCACGGAAAAGGCGGCCAAGGCCGCCTTAATGTTATCCATGAGGATATGCTCAAAATGTGCGCGGTTCTTGCCCTTCAGTCCAACCTCGTGATAGTGGACTAGGCAGACGCGAGCCGCCATTTAGGCTTCAGCAACCTTGTGGCCGAGCGCCTTCTCGTAACGGGCCTCGTCGTAAGAGATGTCGCCGTCGACAATCTCGTCCATAGCCATCGAGATGGTATCGGCACCGGAAAGCCCGATGGTGATGTCATCGACATCCTGGACGGCAAGCACGCGGTTGTGCTGGCCACGCAGCATGCTATTGATGTCGCAGGCGCGCTTGGAGGCAAGCGAAGCGAGCAGGAAGCGGTTGTGATCGGTCTTCTCCAGAAGATCGTCAATGCAAGGCTTTACAACGGACACGGACCTCAGATCCTTTCATGCATATCGAGAACGCGAACGAGCTCATCGGTCGCGCGGTCGAGATCGTCATTCACCACGACGTCGTCGTAGCGGTCGGCAAGGGCAAGCTCATCGGCGGCGTTTGCCATACGCAGCTCAATCGTCTCGGGCGTCTCGGTACCGCGACCGACTAGACGCTCGCGGAGCACCTCAAGCGAAGGCGGCTTGATAAAGATCAGCACGGCCTCGGGGAAACGCTCCTTCACCTGCAGGGCGCCCTGGACATCGATCTCCAAAATCAGAGACGAGCCCGAGGCGAGCTTGGATGTGACCTCGCTCACCAACGTGCCGTAGCAGTTACCGTGGACCTCGGCCCACTCAACAAACTCACCGTTTGCCACGCGGCGGTCGAACTCCTCACGCGTCAGAAAAAAGTAGTTGACGCCGTCGACCTCACCTTTGCGTGGTGCTCGCGTGGTAGCCGAAACCGTCAGACCCAGGTTCGAGCGGCGCTCGCGCACACGAGTGACGAGCGTACCCTTGCCTGCGCCTGACGGTCCAGAAATCACAAAGAGCTTGGAATCCTGAGCGCTCACTTATTTGGTCAGCTGCTCGAGGAGCTGCTCGCGCTGACGGACACCGAGGCCCTGGACGCGACGAGTAGCGGAGATACCGAGCTCCTCCATGATCTTGGCGGCCTTGGCCTTGCCATAACCGGGGAGAGACTCGATGAGGGTGGAAACCTTCATGCGGGAAGCGATGGGGTCATCGGAGTTGAGCACGGACTCGAGGGACTTCTCGCCCTTCTTGATCTGCTCGCGAAGCTCAGCGCGGGCGTGACGTGCGGCAGCAGCCTTCTCAAGAGCCTGCTTGCGCTGCTCGTCGGTAAGCTGAGGGAGTGCCATTCGTACCTCCAAATAGTTGGGTTATATCTGATTCAATAATTGGCATTTTAGCACGTAGAACGTACAAAATGCCTAATCGCGGCTCCATAGGTTAGACGATACCCGCAAAAAGTGCAATATACTGCGCCCAAAGTTAAGCCCCTGACCTGCGATTCCACACAAAGGATGGGAAAGTTTACGCAGGCACAGGGGCTATTTTGTGCTAATGAGACCCAAAAGTGGTGACTTAGGGGAATCTTTTACGCGACGTTTTCGACCAGCTCGGCGACGATGGCGTCAAAGGCGGCAACCGGATCGTCGGCACCGGTGATGGGACGGCCCACCACAATGTGGCTTGCGCCACGCTCGATAGCCTGGGAAGGCGTCGCCACTCGGGACTGGTCACCAAGGGCGGCACCCACCGGACGCACACCCGGAGTTACGATCAGGGCATCAGGACCCAGCAGCTCACGCATGTCATGAGCCTCCATCGGTGAGCACACGATGCCATCGATGCCGTTGGCCTGAGCAAGCTTTGCCAAGCGGGCGGCCTCCTCGGCCACGGGCGACTCGACGCCGATCTCGCTCAAGGCATCCTGATTCATGCTCGTGAGCACGGTGATGGCGACGAGCTTGGCGCGGTCCTCACGCGCCTCCTCGGCACCCTCGCGGCAGGCAGCGAGCATAGCACCCGAGCCCAGGCCGTGGACCGAAAGCAGGTCGGCACCGGCAAGCGAGGCCGAGCGGGCAGCGCCGCGCACCTGATGCGGAATGTCATGGAACTTAAGGTCGAGGAAGACCTTAAAGCCAAGGTCCTTAAAGGTCTTGACGATCTGGGGACCCTCAGCGTAATAGAGCGTCATGCCGACCTTGAGCCAGGCGGCATGGCCCGAAAGCTCGTGGGCGAGCTCGAGCGCGCGCTCACGGTCGCAGTCGAGGGCGACGATAACACGGTCGCGGGCATCATTCTCTAGCATTCGAAAGCACCCACCAGCTCGTTGATGTCCTTTACGCCCTGGGACTCGGCCCAGGCCTCGAGCTCATGCGCGATCTTAAGCGAAGCACACGGATCGACGAAGTTGGCCATGCCGACCGACACGCAGGTGGCGCCGGCCAGGATAAACTCAGCCGCATCCTCGCCAGTCATGACACCGCCGACACCGTTGATGGGGATATCGACGGCCTGGGCAACCTCCCAGACCATGCGCACGGCGATGTGGTGGCAAAGCGGGCCAGAAAGGCCGCCCTTGGGCTTGGCCACGCGGGACTTGCGGGTATGAACATCGATGGCCATGCCTTGGATGGAGTTAATGACCGAAAGGCCGTCGGCTCCCGCGGCCTCGAGAGCCTTGGCAATCTCGGCGACGTTAACCGGAGCCATCTTGACGAACAGCGGCTTATCGGTCACCTTACGGCAGGCGGCCATGACGGAAGAGGCGCCCTCGGGCGTAGAGCCCATGGCGGCACCGCCGGCGGCGATGTTGGGGCAGCTCACGTTGATCTCGTAGCCGGCAGCCCAGGGGCATAGCTCGACATACATCTCGAGCGCGCGCACAAACTCATCAACGGAGTGCCCGGCAACCTGGCAAATGACCTGGCAACCGTCCTTGGACAGCTGCTCGAGCCACGGGCCGGACTCACGGGCAAAGGCGGCCACGCCGGGGTTCTGAAGACCCACGGAGTTGATCATACCGCCGGGAATTTCGGCCATGCGGGGCGCGGGATTGCCGGGCCAGGGCTCGGCAGCGCAACCCTTGGTGGTGATGGCGCCCAGCTGGGAAACATCAAAGAAGTTCTGGAACTGCCAACCGTAGCCAAAGGTACCGGCTGCGGTGTTAATGGGGTTCTGCATCTTGACGCCGCCGAAATCGACGGCCATGTTAACGGTACCCACTAGAAGACCACCACCTTGGAAGCATCGAACACGGGGCCGCACATGCAAGCACCCTTCATACCGTCGACCGTCTCGACATTGCAGGTGTTGCAGGCGCCAAAGCCACAGCTCATCATGCGCTCAAGCGACACCTCGCAGTACGCACCGGCCTCGGCGGCAGCGGCGGCGACTTTCTTCATCATGACGGCGGGGCCGCAGCTGGCGACGTAGTCGTAGCCGCCCTCGCCAAGCAGCTCGGCTGCCGGATCGGTGCAAAAACCGTGCGTGCCGAGCGAACCGTCGTCGGTGCACACGTTAACCGTGGCGCCCAGCGCACGGAACTCATCGACACCCACGACTTTGGAAGCGGTGCCAAAGCCCAGGCACACGTCCACATCAACACCCTGCTCGGCAAGCATGCCGGCAAGACACAGCACAGGCGGAACGCCGATGCCACCGGCGACGAGCAGTGCCTTCCTGGTGCCCTCGGGTACCATCCAGCCACGGCCACCGGGGCCCAACAGGTTAGAGGTGGAGCCAGGGCCCATCTGGGACAAACGGCGGGTATCGTCGCCCACGACGGCGTACCACAGCTCGACGGTGCCGGCCTCGGCGTCGGCGCGATAGAAGCTCAGGGGCACGCGAAGCAGCGAGGAGGCATCGCCGGGCACGGCAATGTTCACAAACTGACCGGGCTTGAGCGCACTTGCAAGCTTGGGGGCCGAGATTACGAGCGAGAAGATGCCCTCGGCGATCTCCTTGTTCGAGACGACCTCGAAGTCGTGCATGCGTGCAGTGGAAGGTGTGGGCATAGACGCTCCAATCCCCCATGCGGTTGCATGGTTCAGGCGAACAGAAAGCGCGGCACCGCAAGGGCGCCGCGCACAAAAGCGATAAGGCTATGCTAGCAGATGCAGCCGTCGGCGAGCGTCTGCTTGCCGCCGACAAACACATCGGTGGCACGACCGGTGAGCGTGCGGCCGGCAAAACCGGAATTCTCGGCACGCGACTCGTAGCCGTCCTCGCCGACCGTCCAGGTGGCGGACGCGTCGAACACGGTCAGGTCGGCAACAGAGCCCGCCTTGACCTGAACCTGGTCAAGGCCCAGGATCTCACGAGGCTTGATGGCCATGAGCTCGACCATGCGGCCCATGCTCATCTTGCCCGTGTTGACCAGCTCGGTGAGCACGAGCGACAGCGAGGTCTCGAGGCCGATCATGCCGAAGGGCGCAAGCTCGAACTCGCGCGCCTTCTCCCACGGAGTGTGGGGAGCGTGATCGGTGACGATAGCGTCGACGGTGCCGTCGATGACGCCCTGGCGGATGGCCTCGGCGTCCGCCTCGGTACGCAGCGGCGGGTTGACCTTGAGCGAGGTGTTGTAGGTCTCGTCCAGGTCGTTCTCGGTCAGGAACATGTGATGCGGCGTGGCCTCGCAGGTAACCTGAACGCCAGCGGCCTTGCCGGCACGCACGAGCTCCAGGCCATGGGCGGTGGAGATGTGCTGGATGTGCAGCTTGGCGCCGGTCAGCTTGGCAATCTCGATGTCGCGGGCGATCTGGAGCTCCTCGCCGACAGCCGGCCAGCCCTCGAGAGCCAGACGGGTCGAGACCTTGCCCTCATTGATCTGGCCGTGACCGACCAGGTCCTCGTCCTGGCAGTGGCTCATAAAGACCTTGCCGAACATCTTGCCGTAGTCCATGCAGCGACGGAGCATGCCCGCGCCCTGCACGCCGCGACCGTCGTCGGTGAAGGCGACGGCGCCGTGGGCGACCATATCGCCCATCTCGGACATGGCCTCACCCTTAAGACCGCGGGTCATGGCGCCCGACGGATAGACGCGGCAGTGACCGACCTCGGCAGCACGGGACTTGACAAACTCCACGACGGTGCCGTTATCGGTGACCGGATCGGTGTTGGGCATGGAGCACACGCCGGTAAAGCCGCCCTTGGCAGCTGCGCGGGTGCCGCTCTCGATGTCCTCTTTGACCTCGTAGCCGGGCTCGCGAAGGTGAACGTGCATATCCACCAGGCCGGGTACGAGGTACTTGCCGGAAAGGTCGCGGACCTCGGCTCCCTCGACGGCGAGATTCTCGCCGACCTCGGCGATCTTGTCGCCGTCAATCAGGACGTCAACGACACCGTCAAGCTCGACGGACGGGTCGACGACGTGGGCATTCTTAAGAAGCAAGGCCATTATCGGCACCTCCAAGCAGCAGATACAGGATAGCCATACGCACGCAGATACCGGCGTAGACCTGCTCCAGGATGACGGAGCGTTGCGGGTGGTCGGCCATATAGGAGTCGAACTCGACGCCGCGGTTGATGGGGCCCGGGTGGCAGATGATCGCATCGGGCTTCATGAGCTTCTCGCGGTCCTTGGTCAGGCCGAAGAGCTTGTGGTACTCGCGAATGGTCGGGAACGGGGCACCCTCGAGGCGCTCCTGCTGCACGCGCAGCATGTAGACGACGTCCAGCTCGGGCAGGACGGAATCGAGGTCGCTCGTCACGTGGTCGCAGCCCAGGACCTCGGGCGCCGGCGGCAGCAGCGTGCCGGGGGCGACGGCGTAGGTCTCGCAGCCCATAATCTTAAGGGCGGGGATCAGCGAGCCGCAGACGCGGGAGTGCGCGATATCGCCGACGACGGCGACCTTCAAACCGTGGAAGTCACCCTTGTGCTCCCAGATGGTGTACAGGTCGAGCAGGGCCTGCGTGGGATGGTTGTGCTTGCCGTCGCCGGCGCAGATGACGCTCGCGGGCGAGTTCTGCGTGACGATGTAGGGAGCGCCGGCGTGCTTATCGCGCACGACAATGCAGTCGATCTTATAGGCGTTGAGGGTCTCGACGGTATCGACGAGGCTCTCGCCCTTGACCGTGGAGGTCGAAGAGCCGCCAAAGTTGAGGCTGTCGGCCGAAAGACGCTTCTCGGCAAGCTCGAAGGAGCTACGGGTGCGCGTCGAGGGCTCGTTGAACATGTTGACGATGGTCTTGCCCTTGAGCGTGGGGACCTTCTTGATCGCACGCTCGTTGACCTCGGAGAACGCCTTGGCGGTCTCGAGGATGAGCTTGATGTCCTCTTCGGAGTACTCAGTAATGTCAATCAGGTGCTTATGGTTGAACGCCACGGTACTACTCACCTCCCAGCGGCGCGGAGCCCACGTGGGAACCCGGCGCGACGTCGTTGATCTCGACAGCGGTACGGCCGTCGACTTCCTTCATATATAGGTGCACGTTCTCTTCATGCGACGAGGGAACGTTCTTGCCGACAAAATCCGGCGAGATGGGAAGCTCGCGGTGACCGCGGTCAACGAGAACTGCCAGCTCAATGCGGCTCGGACGGCCCAGGTCCATGACGGCATCCAGAGCGGCGCGAATGGTACGACCCGTATACAGGATGTCGTCCACCAGCACGACGCGCTTGCCGTCGACGCTGAAGGGAATGTTGGTGGCGTGGATCGCGGGAGCGAAATTGGTCGCATAGTCATCGCGGTAGAAGCTGATGTCGAGGCTGCCGAGCGGAACTTCGACGCCCTCGATCTCCTTGATCTCCTCGGCAAGCTTCTTTGCCAGAAGGTCGCCGCGCGTGACGATGCCGACCAGAGCGAGGTCTTCACAGCCCTCGTTGCGCTCGAGAATCTCGTGCGCGATGCGGGTCATCGCTCGATTGACGGCGGTCTCGTCCATGATGACCGCCTTGGGGGAAGTCGTGCCCATCGATCTCCTTCCTCACATGTCTTGACTGCTGACACAGTCAAAAAAATAGATGCCCGACCGCTCAAAGCGGACCAGACACCCACAGGAAGGGCTGCTCTTTGGCAGCAATGTAATTCCATGTGGGCATCTCGTACCCCTTTAATGGTCAAGGGATAGTGTAGCCAACCTCGAGCTTAATTGCGAGCATAAATACAGAGCAATCCGTAAACGGGCGCAGGCGCTCAATAAACCTATATATATTTGTGGGACGAGCTTGAAAACGCACGCACGAGCTGGCATAATCCCCTCTGCTGCACGCAAATCGGATCTACGTCCAGGGCCGTAGCGTGAGCACTATCGCCAAAAGAGGAATATCTCTGTGTAGATTACGCACAGGGAGCTGCTTCTGTGCTATAGTTCAGGCTTGTTTGTTAACGCGACATGTTCGTTTGTCGCCCAAGGAGGGTCAGTTATGTCCAAAGTTTGCGAAGTTTGCGGTAAGCACCCCGTTGCCGGTCGCTCCATCAGCCACTCTCACCGCGTCACCAACCGTAAGTTCCGCCCCAACATCCAGCGCGTCTACGTCGTTGTCGATGGTCACCGTCGCAAGATGAACGTTTGCTCCACCTGCCTCAAGTCTGGCAAGGTTGCGCGCTCCTAAATAAGGTCTTACCAACAAGTACCTCGGACTCTCCGGGTCAAAGACCTCGCGTTCACATAGAACTTACCAAAGGCGTTCTCCCCTACGGAGGGCGCCTTTTTTTGCGCTCATTGGGGACAGACTTACATGAGTGTTTGCACTTTTCAAAGGGATCATAGCCCCACTCATTGGGGACACACTTAGATGAGTGTTTTCACGCATTGGGGACAGACATGACGCACGCATGCGGCGTCCCGATCGGCTCCGGCCCCTATCTCACGCTGCATCCTTCCAGCCTGCAGTAGCCTTGGTCACGCTTGTGGCGCCGATACCGGTGATACGGGCAATTTGCTTGACCGTGAGATGTGCCCGCCTGAGCCTCAGCAGGCAGGCATCGCGTTCGGGGCGTGGCAGGGCCTTGAGCAACGCAGGATCTATGCTCGTCAGGACTTCGCGCGCAACGAAAAGGGCCTCCTCATCGGGGATCCGCCGGCGCGGAAGAACCTCCACTGACCAGATGCGCCCGGCAACTTTCTTGAGATGCTCGCAATAGCGACGGGAGCCTCCGACAACATCAAGCATAGGGGCCGCATCACAGATGTCAAAGGGATCATAGCCCAGCTGATACGCCTTATAGCTTGACCAGCGGTACGCCTCGAGCGAGTCAAGCGCACCCTTCACGGGATTGAGATGAATATAGTCGAGCAGCTGCACTGCCTGCGTGTCCGACTCAACCGCGACCCGCGAATAGCGATTGTCAAATAGATGGCCCGTTCTTCCCGTTTTCCCATTGAAATACTTGGCATACGCCGTCAGCGCGCACTGCATTGCCTTTGAAAGGTTGTCATATGGGTCATCAACCATCAAATGGAAGTGGTTGTCCATAAGACACCAGGCCAACACCGCCACGTCATGGCACGCAAACCTGTCCGATATGTCCGATAGGAAACGATAGCGGTCGGAATCATCTTCAAAAATGATCTGTTTGGAGTTACCGCGGTCAAAGACGTGGTAATAGCCGGTGAGCGAAATTTCGCGGGCGCATCGGGGCATGGTCTCTCCTTTCAAAGCCGTACAGGCAACACCTAAAAGGAGAGAAGGAACGCGAAATGCTGAGCCTGTGACCTATTTATATCCAATCAGCAACAAAAACAGGCCCAAAACGACAAAATCGCAAATCGATGTCTGTCCCAAATGAGTGAAACCACTCATGTAAGTCTGTCCCCAATGAGCGGGGCGATGCACTGGCAGATAGTTTTAGTTAAAACGCTTCAGTTTATTGAAGCGTTTTAGTATGCCTTTTACGGGAATCTTGCCGTTCGCCGAATAATTTCTTGCTATCATGCAAGTCGTAGGGTAAATCTCCGATCGCAAGGAGACACAAATGGTGAAAAAGTCACCGGAAAACACTACTCCCGCAATTGTGGACAACGTAGAGGCGCTTGAGGCTAAGCTCGCTCAGATGCGAGAGGCCCAGGCGCTTTTTGCTACGTACACGCAGGAGCAGGTCGACAAGATCTTCTATGAGGCCGCCATGGCCGCCAACAAGGCTCGTATCCCGTTGGCGAAGATGGCCATCGAGGAGACCGGCCGCGGCGTTCTTGAGGACAAGGTCATCAAGAACCACTACGCCGCAGAGTACATCTACAACGCTTACAAGAACACCAAGACCTGTGGCGTTCTGGAGCGCGACGAGGCTTACGGCATCACCAAGATCGCCGAGCCCATCGGCATCGTGGGCGCCGTCATCCCGACGACCAACCCCACCTCCACCGCGATCTTCAAGACGCTGATCAGCCTGAAGACCCGCAACGGCATCATCATCTCCCCGCACCCGGCAGCCGCCAAGTGCACCATCGCCGCCGCCAAGCTCGTGCTTGACGCCGCCGTCAAGGCCGGCGCCCCCGAGGGCATCATCGGCTGGGTCGATGTCCCCTCCATCGAGCTGACCAACATGGTCATGCGCGACGTCGACATCATCCTCGCCACCGGTGGCCCGGGCATGGTCAAGGCCGCCTACTCCTCGGGCAAGCCCGCCCTGGGCGTTGGCGCCGGTAACACCCCGGTCATCATCGACGACACCGCCGACGTGCTGCTCGCCGTCAACTCCATCATCCACTCCAAGACCTTCGACAACGGCATGATCTGCGCTTCCGAGCAGTCCGTGACCGTCATCGACACCATCTATGACCAGGTCAAAGCCGAGTTCCAGAAGCGCGGCTGCTACTTCGTCAAGCAGGGTGCCGAGATGGAGGCCCTGCGTGCCGCCATGTTCAAGAACGGCGCTCTCGATCACCGCATTCCCGGCATGGCTGCCGCCAAGATCGCCGAGCTCGCCGGCATCGAGGTTCCTGCCAAGACCAAGATCCTGATCGCCGAGGTCACCTCCACCGACCCCGCCAAGGAGGAGTTCTCCCACGAGAAGCTCTCCCCGGTCCTGGCCATGTATCACGCCAAGGACTTCCAGGAGGCCGTCGACAAGGCCGAGCACCTGGTGCTCGCCGGTGGCCCGGGCCACACCGCCTCTCTGTACGTGCACCCCGCCCAGGCCGAGAAGATCAGCCTGTTCGAGCACGTCATGAAGGCCTGCCGTATCGTCATCAACACCCCGTCCTCGCACGGCGGCATCGGTGATCTGTACAACTTTGGCATGAAGCCGTCTCTGACCCTGGGCTGCGGCTCCTGGGGCGGCAACTCCGTCTCCGAGAACGTTGGGGTGAAGCACTTGATCAACGTTAAGACTGTGGCCGAGCGCCGTGAGAACATGCTGTGGTTCCGCGCTCCCGAGAAGGTCTACTTCAAGAAGGGTTCCACGCCCATCGCCCTCGACGAGCTTGGCAACGTCATGGGCAAGAAGCGCGCCTTCATCGTCACCGACCAGTTCCTCTTCAAGAATGGCAACACCCGCGCCATCGAGGCCAAGCTCGACGAGATGGGCATCGCCCACGACTGCTTCTACGACGTCGAGCCCGATCCGTCGCTGCAGTGCGCACGTCGCGGCGCCAAGCAGATGGCTCTCTTTGAGCCGGACGTCATCATCGCCGTCGGCGGTGGCTCCGCTATGGACGCCGGCAAGATCATGTGGATGATGTACGAGCACCCCGAGTGCAAGTTTGAGGACATGGCCATGGACTTCATGGACATCCGCAAGCGTATCTTCACTTTCCCCGAGATGGGCAAGAAGGCCTACTTCGTCGCCGTCCCGACCTCTTCGGGTACCGGCTCCGAGTGCACGCCGTTCGCCATCATCACCGACAAGGAGACCGGCATCAAGTGGCCGCTCGCCGACTACGCGCTGCTCCCCAACATGGCTATCGTCGACGCCGACAACTGCATGACCGCCCCGCGCGGCCTGACCGCTGCCTCCGGCATCGACGTCATGACCCACGCCATCGAGTCCTACGTCTCCATCATGGCTTCCGACTACACCAAGGGCCTCTCCGAGCGCGCTGCTAAGCTCGTCTTCGAGAACCTGCCCTCCAGCTTCACGAACGGCGCCAAGGACCCGCATGCCCGCGAGGAGATGCACAACGCCTCTTGCATGGCCGGTATGGCCTTCGCCAACGCCTTCCTGGGCCTCAACCACTCCATGGCTCACAAGCTCGGCGCCTTCCATCACCTGCCTCACGGCCTCGCCAACGCCGTCATCCTGACCCGCGTTATGCGCTACAACGCCGCCGAGGCTCCCGTCAAGATGGGTACCTTCTCCCAGTATCCTTACCCCAACGCGCTGCACAACTACGCCGAGATGGCCAAGTACTGCGGCATCGAGGGCAAGGACGACAAGGAGGTCTTCGAGAACTTCATCACGAAGCTCGAGGAACTCAAGGACTTCATCGGCGTCAAGAAGACCATCGCCGACTACGGTGTTGACGAGCAGTACTTCCTCGACACCCTCGACGAGATGACCGAGCAGGCATTCAACGACCAGTGCACCGGCGCAAACCCGCGCTACCCGCTCATGAGCGAGATCAAGGAGCTCTACCTGGACGCCTACTACGGCCGCGAGCCTCAGGACTACGCCGTCTGCTAGTTTTAGCACGGTTTTTAACGGCAGGGGTGCACGGGTGTTTCACACACCCCCGCCGTCGCTTCTATCGCATCGTTGAAAGGATGCAACCATGCTGCTACCCGATTCCAAGACCGAGCTCGTCCGCCGTGGCAACAAGGTCGTTTACGACCTGGGCGACAAGATCGTCAAGGTCTTTAACGAGACCAAGCCTGTCTCCGACGTGTTCAACGAGGCTTTGAATCTTGCCCGCATCAATGAGTGCGGCATCCGCAGCCCCAAGGCTCTCGAGGTTTCCCAGCTCGAGAACGCCAACGGCTGGGCGCTCGTGACCGAGAAGGTTCCGGGCACCACCCTTGCCGAGAAGATGACTGCTGAGCCCCAGCGCTTTGGTGAGTATCTCGAGATGTTCGTCGACCTCCAGATCGAGATCCACGGCTATACCTCCCCGCTGCTCAACCGTCAGCGCGACAAGTTCGCCCGCATGATCGACAGCCTTGATCAGCTCAATGCCACCACGCGCTACAACCTTCAGGAGCGTCTGGACGGCATGACCAAGGAGTTCAAGGTCTGCCACGGCGACTTCAACCCCTCCAACGTCATCGTCGGCGACGACGGCCAGCTCTATGTGTGCGACTGGGCACACGCCACCCAGGGCTCCCCTGCTGCCGACGTTGCCACCACCTACCTGCTCTTCGCCCTCAACAGCAAGGACCAGGCTGAGGCCTACTTGGAGCTCTACTGCGACCGCGCCGACATGCCCATGCAGGTCGTGCGTCAGTGGACGAGCATCGTCGCCGCTTCCGAGCTCGCTCGTAAGCGCAACGTGAACGATGAGTTCCTGAAGAACTGGATCGACGTCGTCGATTATCAGTAATATCTGAGCGATTTATTTCGCATCGGAGGCACAAGAAAACCCCGCAGCTCATATGGGCTGTGGGGTTTTCTTTACCCATCGAGTTTATTCCAACAAAATAGACTGCTCCGCATCTCATCCTAAGAGAGATACGGAGCAGCCCCGCAATTACATCTAATAGCAGAAACGTCGATTAACGGCGGGCCGCCTTAACAAGCTCGGCAATCTTGGCGACGACCTCGTCGATCGCCACGTCCTCACGCTCGCCCGTGGCACGGTCCTTGAGCTCCACAGTACCATTCTTGAGGCCACGCTTGCCAAGCACGACCTGATACGGGAAGCCCATGAGGTCGTTATCGGCAAACTTAAAGCCAGGACGCTCGTCACGGTCATCGACGACAACCTCGATACCCTCGGCGCACAGGCCCTCGACGATTTGGTCGCAAACGTTAGCGCACTCCTCCTTCTTGGGATCGAGCGGAATCACCGCGACCTCGTACGGGGCAACGGAGACCGGCCAGACGATGCCGTGTTCGTCGTTGTGCTGCTCCACGACGGCAGCAAGCGAGCGGGACACACCAACGCCGTAGCAACCCATGATAAGCGGCTTCTCCTTGCCGTCCTCGTCCATAAAGGTGGCGCCCATGGCCTCGGAATACTTGGTACCCAGCTGGAAGACCTGCGAGACCTCGATGCCGCGAGCAGCAGAGAGCGGCTTGCCGCAGTGCGGGCAGGGATCGCCGGCAACGACGGTTACCAGGTCGGCCCACTCGTCGACGGTAAAGTCGCGCTCGGGGCAGGCACCGGTAAAGTGATAATCGACCTCGTTGGCACCGCAGGCCCACTGCTTGGACTCGCGCAGGCTCTCGTCGCACACCAGGCGAATGCCCTCGGGCAGGTTAACCGGTCCGATAAAGCCCTTATGCAGACCGTAGGTCTGGAGCTCCTCATCAGTCATCATGCGATAGGCCTTGCCAAAGACATGCTCGGCCTTGCAATCGTTGAGCTCGTGGTCGCCCGGAACAATGGCCACGACGGGCTTGCCCTCGGCGTCGAGGAGTGCCAGAGACTTGCGCGTGCCGTTCTCGGGGAAGCCGAAGAACTTTGCAACGGCCTCGATGGTGCCCATGCCCGGAGTCTCGACCTTGGTAAGCGTACCGTCGCCAGGACCCTCGGTCACAACGACCTTGGTGCTTGCGGCCTCATCGTCGGCAGCGAAGCCGCAATCGTCGCAGTAGACGAGCGAAGCCTCGCCAGCGTCGGCCAAAGCCATGTACTCGACGGAGGTATCGCCACCGATCTCGCCGGAGTCGGCGACAACGGGCAGAGCCTTGATGTAGCAGCGCTCGCAAATGTTGGCATAGGCCTGCTTCATCTTGTCGTACTCCTCCTGCAGGCTCTCCTGCGTAGCAGAGAAGCTGTAGGCGTCCTTCATGATGAACTCGCGACCGCGCATCAGGCCAAAACGGGGACGGAACTCGTCGCGGAACTTATCCTGGATGTGATAAAGGTTCACTGGCAGCTGCTTGTAGGAACGCAACTCATTGCGCACCAGGGCAGTCACGGTCTCCTCGTGCGTGGGTCCGAGCACAAACTCGCGGCCGTGGCGGTCATCAAAGCGCACAAGCTCCTTGCCATAGGCATCGATACGGCCGGACTCACGCCACAGCTCGGCATCGACCATGATGGGCATCATGAGCTCCTGAGCACCGGCGGCATCCATCTCGTCGCGCACGATGTTCTCGATCTTGCGGATCGAGCGCCAAGCGAGCGGCAGATAGGAATACAGGCCGGCGGCCTCCTTGCGGATCATGCCAGCGCGAAGCAGCAGACGGTGGCTCGCTAGCTCGGCATCCGCCGGATCCTCTTTGAGCGTCGGCGCATAGAGCTTAGACATATACATTGCTCGGGTCATTTATTTCTCCTCAATAAGTTTGTCGACCTCGGCCATAAGCGCGTCGACAATTTGATCCTCAGCTACTTTACCAATGATCTGGCCATGCGAAAAGAGCAGGCCCTGACCACGTCCGCAGGCAACACCCAGGTCGGCGTCAGATGCCTCTCCGGGGCCGTTGACCGCACATCCCATCACGGCGATCGAAAGCGGCGCGGAATAGTTCTTAAGCCGCTCGGTGACCTCCTCGGCGATGGGAATCAGGTTAACCTGGCAGCGGGCGCACGTGGGGCACGAGACAATCTCGGGACCACGGCGACGCAGGCCCAGCGACTGTAGAATTCCCCAGGCGACCGGCGGCTCCTCAACCGGATCGGCCGTGAGCGACACACGCATGGTGTCACCGATGCCTTCGGAAAGCAAGATACCCAAGCCTACAGAGTTCTTGATGGTGCCCTGAAGCTTGGTCCCCGCCTCCGTCACGCCCAGGTGGAGCGGAACATGCGGTATCTCGCGCGACAGGGCGCGATAGGTATCAAGTGTCGTCTGTACGCTATGGGCCTTGGCGGATAGCACGATGTTGGTAAACCCACGGTCCTCAAAGTGCCGCACAAAGCGTTCGCTCGACATCACGAGCTTTTCGGGCTGCGTGAGGTCGTCGCGCTCGGCAATATCTTGCTCAAGCGAGCCCGCGTTCACGCCAATGCGAATCGCGCAGCCCGCGGCACCCGCGGCATCGATGACGGCATCGACCTTAGCCCAATCGCCGATATTGCCGGGGTTGATGCGCAGCTTAGAGGCACCAGCCTCGACAGCGCCAATGGCAAGCTTATGGTTAAAATGGATATCGGCGACGATTGGCACCGGAGACTCGGCACAAATCGTGCGAAAGCCCTCGAGCGCAGCCTCGGTAGGCACGCTCACGCGCACGATATCGCAGCCAGCCTGCGCCAACGCGCACACTTGCGCAAGCGTTGCCTGGGCATCAGCAGTATCGGTGCAGGTCATAGACTGAACCACGACCGGAGCGCCACCACCGATCTGCACGCCGCCCACATGCACGGGGCGCGTCAACTCGCGAGGCAAAGGATGGGATAAAGACAATCCAAACACTCCCCTACAGAATAAAACGAAGGATGTCGGAACGAAGCATATAGACAAACAGCAGTGCAAAGAGCGCGATGCCGACATAGCTGACGATTGTCTGCACTTTGAGCGGCAGCTCGCGGCCCGCAATCTTTTGAATGATCTCAATAAGCAGCTTGCCGCCATCGAGTGGTGGGATGGGCAGCAGGTTCATAAAGCCAAGCGAGAACGAAATGAGGGCGGCAAAGGAAAGGAACGTGGCAGGGCCGGCAGCAGCGGCCTGTGAGGACATAACGCTAATGCCCACGATCGAAGAAGACTGATCGAGAATCTCCATCGTATGCTGCGGCTGGAGCAGGCGCAGCACGCCATCCGCTGTCTGCACGACATAGGAGAACGACAGGCGAGCCGACGTGATGGGGTCTAAACGGACCACCTGCGTAGAGGCATACACACCCAGGCGCTCGTCCTCTTTGAGCGCAACCGTGGTCGAATGCTGCTTGCCGTCACGCTCGTACTCGATGGCGATATCGTCCTTACCGGCGGCCTTGCCGATGGCATCGTAGACATCCATCCAAGTAGAACATGAGACACCGTCAACCGAAAGGATCGCATCACCGGCCTCGATACCCGCCTTGGCGGCAATAGACCCCTCGTCAACCTGACCGATCGCGTTGGTATCCATCGGCACGGTGACACCCGCAATGGAATAGATGCTCATAAGGAGCAAAAAACCCGTCAAGATATTGACGATAATGCCTGCGAGCAGCATAAAGGCGCGCTTGAGAAAGCCTTGGCCAAGATAGGTGTGCGAGCGTTCTTGCGCAAGGAACTCGGCCTCGCCGCACGGCAGCTCCCACACATCGCCCTCGGCAGTCGCATGTTCGCGATCGAAACGGCGACCATCAAAGGTGGTATAGCCTGCCTTGTCTCGCGGCAACGTCTGATATTTGGTGGGATAGTAGCTCGGCGAGGGCTTCTCCCCTTCCTCATACCAGGGCGCGATGGAGCCCCAGCCCAGCAAAAGGGCGCATGCCTCGAGCACATCCTCCTCGGAAAGCTCGAGCTCGGCAGCAAGGTCGGCCACGGTCACGCGACCATGACGATAGATAGCCGCGAGCACGCGGTCGGCGCACGAAACATCGGTCGGATCCATACCGCAGATGGCAGCGTAGCCACCCAGCAGCAGCGGGGTCACGCCAAACTTGGTTCCAATGCGACGCGACGTGTAATGGATGTCAAAGCGGCACGGCAGACCCAAAAAGAACTCGGTCACACGGACGCCGCAGGCACGCGCCGCCAAAAAGTGGCCGCCCTCGTGCAAAAACACGAGGACGGAAAGCATCAGCAGGCCCCAAAAGACCGATGAGAGAACGCTCAGAACAGTATCCATAAAACGAAAAAGCAATCCTTATGGGTTAGGAACGGGTTGCGGCGAGCACCTGCGCAGCCTTTTCACGCGCCCACGCATCGATGTCGCGAAGCTGCTCAAACGAATCGACCACCTGCATATCGTGGGCGTCCATGCAGGATTCCACAATGCGATCGATATCGGTAAAGCTGCAGCCATCGTGCAGGAAGGCATCGACGGCGACCTCGTTGGCGGCATTGAGCACGCACGGCATGGTGCCACCCGTCTTGCCGGCACGCTCGGCCAGTGCCAGACAGCGGAAGGTATCCATGTCGGCAGCATCAAACGTGAGCTGCCCCAGCTCGCGGAAATCGATACGAGGCGCCGGAGTATCCCAACGCTCGGGATACGAGAACGCGAACTGGATGGGAATACGCATGTCGGATGCACCGAGATGCGCCATCACGGAGCCGTCGGCGAACTCGACCATAGAGTGAATCTTGGACTGACGCTGCACGACCACGTTAATGAAATCGAGGTCGCAGTTAAACAGATGCATGGCCTCAATGCGCTCCAGGCCCTTGTTCATGAGGGTGGCGGAGTCAATGGTGATCTTGGCACCCATGGCCCACGTGGGATGCGCGAGGGCATCGGCACGCGTCACGCGATCGAGCTCGTCGCGCGTGCGGCCAAAGAACGGACCGCCCGAGCAGGTGAGCCAAATGCAGTGGGCCTCGCGCGGGTTCTCCCCCAGATAGCACTGGTAGATGGCGGAATGCTCAGAGTCGACCGGAATAAGCTGGCCCGGTTGCGCCAACGGCATAAGCAAGTCGCCACCGACGACGAGGGACTCCTTGTTGGCAAGGGCAAGGCGCTTATTCGAGGTCAAGGCCGCATGGCTCGCCTCGAGACCGGCGGCGCCCACAATAGCGACGAGCACGCAGTCAACATCGTCGCGACGCGCGAGCTCGCAAACCGCCTGCGCGCCAACGCCGAGCTGTGTGCCCTCGGGCAACTCCTGCAGCACGGCGTCATCGCCATGAGCGACATCGGCAACGGCAACCGCCGGAACCGAGAACTCGCGGGCAGCGGCAACGAGCTCCGAGGTGCTGGAATTAACGGACAGCGCCGTCACCTGCAGGCGATCGGCATGCTGGCGGCACACATCGAGCGCCTGGGTGCCGATAGAGCCCGTACAACCCAGGATGGCAACGCGAAGGCGTCCATCGGGGCCATACGTCGTCTGGAAGGACATTACAGCACGCCTCCGATCATCAGCAACAGCTGTGCGGTGATGCAACCGAAGATAAGCGAATCGCTACGATCGAGCATTCCGCCGTGGCCCGGGATAAGGTTGCCGGAATCCTTGACGCCCACACCGCGCTTGATGCGCGACTCGATAAGGTCGCCGATAACGCCCAGAATGGACACGACCACGCCGCACAGCAGCGCATAGGGCAGGCTGAGCTTGTAGAAGTGCGTCGCCCACAGGATGAGCCAAATCAAAACCGAGCCCAAGATGCCGCCGGCAAACCCCTCCCAGCTCTTTTTGGGGGAGATCTTGGGAACCATCTTGTGCTTGCCGATACGGCTGCCCACGATGTAGGCAAACGAATCGGAGACCCAAAGGGACGCGCAAACGCCCACTGAAAGCAGGGCGCCGGCAAAACCGGGCACGGCATCGCGCAGCAGCACGATAGCCGACAGCATAAAGCCAGTGTAGATGGGACCCATGAGCGTCACGGCCACATCAGAGATGCGGGTACGCGGCGACCAGACATACCAAATGCCCACAGCGAGCATCAAGGCAAAAAGCAGGGCATTCAGCAACATCGAATCGCCCAACGCCGACAGCGGAAAGAGTACGGCGGCAGCGATACCCATGCGCTCGTTAGCCATCTTGCCATCGAGCCTCGTCATACGGAAAAACTCATAGCAGCACAGACCGCTCATGACAGAAACAAAGATGGCCGTGGGCACGATACCCAAAACCAGGCACAGGATAAAGACAACGGCGTAGACGATACCGGCGGCGGCACGGGTGATAAAGCCCGCCAGCCACGAACCGGTGCCGCTCTTTGCTGCAGGTGCTCCCGCAGCGGCAGCCTTGCGCGCAGGCGCCGCGGAAACTGGCGTCTTGGGAGCAGATGCCTTGGGACGATCGGACACGATTAAGCCTCCTCGGTCTTGCTCAGTCCACCAAACCTACGGTCACGGCCCTGATAGGCCAAAATGGCGTCGACAAGGCCCCAACGATCAAAGTCGGGCCAATAGGTATCGGTGACGTAGAATTCGGAATAAGCCACCTGCCACAGCAGATAGTTCGAAAGGCGCAGCTCACCAGAGGTGCGAATCACAAGTTCGGGATCGGGAAGACCGGCGGTATAGAGGTGGGAAGCCACCATGTCGTCATCAATTGCGGCAGGATCGATCTTACCGGCGGCAGCGTCGGATGCGATCTGACGGACAGCGCGGGTAATCTCGGCACGCGCGCCGTAGTTGACGGCAAGCGCCAGCGTCATACCGGTGTGATCGGCGCACTCGGCAAGACCGCGCTCAAAAACGTCGCGAGTCTTCTTGGGCAGCGCGGAAATGTCACCCAAAAAGACTACGCGCACATTTTCGCGCTTCAGAAGCGGCAGCTCGTCGATAAACGTCTTGGCAAACAGGTGCATCAGAACGTTGACCTCATGCTGCGGTCGATTCCAGTTTTCGGTCGAAAATGCATAGGCCGAAAGCACGTCGACGCCCAGGCGCACGCAGGCGGTAATGATCTCGCGCAGCGAGACGATACCCGCCTTGTGGCCCTCGGTGCGTGCAAGACCGCGCGACGTGGCCCAACGACCGTTGCCGTCCATGATGCACGAGATATGGTGCGGAATGTTATTGAGGTCAAGGTCGGAAAAACCGACGCCCGCAGGGGCGTCGGCAAAGTACTCGACCAGTTTATGCTCGTCGTATTGCACCTTAGATCTCCATGACCTCGGCTTCTTTTTCCTTCAGAAGCTCCTCGACCTTGGCGACATACTCATCGGTATGCTTCTGGACCTTGGCCTGCTCGCGACGTACGTCGTCCTCGGTGAGCTCCTCATCGCGCTCGAGCTTGTTGTTGAAGTCGCGACGGATGTTACGGATAGACACCTTGGCCTGCTCGGCGTACTCGCGGCACTCCTTGACGAGCTCGCGACGGCGCTCCTCAGTGGGAGCCGGGAACGGAAGACGAACGACGGTGCCATCGGAGTTGGGGGTAATACCCAGATCGGAAGCGCCGATGGCCTTGACGATAGCATTGATGAGCGCCTTATCCCACGGCTCGATGAGCAGCATGTGAGCCTCGGGGGTCTTGACGGCGGCAACCTGCGTGACCGGCGTGGGGACACCGTAATAATCGACGGTGATGTCGGACAGAATGTTGGCGTTGGCACGACCGGTACGGACCTTGGAGAAGTTATGCTTGAGGGACTCGAGCGACTTGTCCATATGGGCGGTGATGTTCTCTGCCATGCTTAATCCTCCTGATAGACGAGCGTGCCGACGGGCTCACCCGCGAGCGCGCGCTTGACGGTGTCCTCGCCATCGATGTTGAGGACCAAAATAGGCATACGGTTATCCTGGCACAGGGCCGTAGCTGTGGAATCCATAACCTGCAGACCGCGAACGAGAACCTCGTGATAGGTAATCTTGTCAAAACGGACGGCATCGGCGCACTTGACGGGATCCTTGTCGTAGATGCCGTCAACCTTGGTGGCTTTAATCAGAATCTCGGCGCCGATCTCGCACGCACGAAGAGCCGCGGCGGTGTCGGTCGTAAAGTACGGATTGCCCGAACCGGCGGCAAAAATAACGACGTTGCCCTTGGAAAGGTGGTTGATGGCGCGACGGCGAATATAGGGCTCGCAGATCTCGTTCATCTGGATAGCGCTCATCACACGGCAGGGAACGTCGTTATGCTCGAAAGCATCCTGCAGGGCGAGCGCGTTCATAACGGTCGCGAGCATGCCCATGTAGTCGGCCTGAGCACGCTCCATGCCACCGGCAGCGCCTGCCATGCCGCGGAAAATATTGCCGCCGCCGACAACGACGCCGACCTCATGGCCAACGGCGAGCAGCTCCTTGACCTGCTTGGCAAGATGATCGGTAACCTTGGGGTCGATGCCATATTGGCCGTCGCCCATCAGCGCTTCGCCGGAAAGCTTAAGAAGCACTCGTTTATATCGGATGTCGGACAAAGCGATCCTCCTTTAATTAGACTCTCAATATGATATCAAAGGCTCTGATAAGAGCCATGAAAAAGCAGGCTGTGAGTAAAACCCACAGCCTGCTCATTACCAGCTACAAGAGCTTATTTACTCGCCACGGACCAGACGGTCAAAGGCAACGACGGTAATGGTGTCGCCGAGCTCCTTGGAGACCTGCTCAGCGTACTTCTTGATGGTGAGGGAGCTGTCCTTGATGAACTCCTGCTCGGTGAGCACGGACTGCTTGTAGAACTTCTCCAGACGGCCAACAGCCATCTTCTCCTGGATAGCCTCGGGCTTGCCGGACTCGGCAGCCTGGGCCATGTAGATCTGCTTCTCGTGCTCGACGGTCTCGGCCGGAACCTGATCGCGGGTAGCGCAGATCGGGGCGACGGCGGCAACCTGAAGGGCAACGTCGTGAGCGAAGGTCTTGAAGGACTCAGCCTGAGCGGTCTCGGCCTTCTCGAAGGCGAACTCGACGAGGACGCCGATCTTACCACCCATGTGGATGTAAGAAGCGAGCGCGCCGTTCTCGGCCTTGCGGGCAGCGAAGCGGGAGATCTTCATGTTCTCGCCCATGATGTGAATCATCTCGGTGAGCTCGGAGGAAACGGTCTCCTCGCCCATCGGCTTCTCGAGCAGAGCGTCGACGTCAGCAGGCTCGGTGGTAGCGACAACCTCAGCGACCTTAGAAGCAAAGCCGGTGAACTTGGCGTTGGAGCCAACGAAGTCGGTCTCGCAGGAGAGCTCGAGCAGAGCGCCGGTCTTGCCATCCTCGGAGACGAACGCGGCGACAGCGCCCTCGTTGGTCTCACGGCCAGCCTTCTTGGCAGCCTTGGCAAGGCCGTTCTTACGCAGAACGTCGACAGCGGCGTCCATGTCGCCGTCAGCCTCGACGAGAGCCTTCTTGCACTCCATCATCGGGGAGTCGGTCATCTCGCGGAGCTGCTTGACCATAGCGGCGGTAATCTGGGCCATTGTGGTTCCTTTCAAAGAGATGAAAAAGAATTAACTAAGACTGATTTACTCGGCCTTGGGCTCAGCGGCCATCTCGGCCTCGGAGACCTGCTCCTTACCGGAGCCAGCGAGGCAGGCGTCAGCCATGAGCTCGCACATAAGGGTGACAGCGGAGATAGCGTCATCGTTGCAGGGGATGCCGTACTCGACCTCGTCGGGATCGGAGTTGGTGTCGATCAGAGCGACGACGGGGATGTTCAGGCGCTGAGCCTCCTTGATGGCGTTCTCCTCGCGCTTAGTGTCGATGACGAAGAGAGCCTGGGGCAGACCCTTCATGTCGCGGGCGCCACCGAGGTTGGTCTGGAGCTTGGTGAGCTCCTTGCCGAGCACAGCCTGCTCCTTCTTGGGGAGCACTGCCATGCGGCCGTCCTCGACCATGGCCTCGAGCTCCTCCATGCGGTTGATGCGGGAGCGGATGGTGACGAAGTTGGTCAGCATACCGCCGAGCCAACGCTGGTTGATGTAGGGCATATTAGCGCGCTCAGCAGCGTTCTTGACGGCCTCCTGAGCCTGCTTCTTGGTGCCGACGAACAGCACGTTGCCACCCTTGGCGACGTTCTTGACGAAGGTGTAGGCCTGGTCGGCGTCGAGGATGGTCTGCTTGAGGTCGAGGATGTAGATGCCGTTGCGCTCACCGAAGATGAACGGCTTCATCTTGGGGTTCCAGCGACGGGTCTGGTGACCGAAGTGGCAGCCGGCCTCGAGCAGGGTGCGGATATTAATCTTGGTAGCCATGTTAAACCTCCTGTGGTTTGCCTCCGCGCGGGGTCATCCTCCAAAACCAACCCGGACATGTGCTACCAAAGCCCGGGCACCACGGTATGAAGTAGCCGCGCGTGCGTGATAAAAACATGTTGCCGTGAAGCAACCCGATGAATGATAGCAGGAATGCATCTTCGTGCCAACCCGCAATCAAAACCACACACCTGAGTGCGGCGCGGGACGTCCCAGCCACTATTCGCCTCGGGGATGGGCTTGAGCCACGGCACGTTTGAGCCGATCGGGCGTGAGGTGCGTGTAGATCTGCGTCGTGGACAGGCTCGCATGACCCAGCAGCTCTTGAACCGAGCGCAGGTCCGCACCGCCCTCGAGCAAGTCGGTCGCAAAGGTATGGCGCATCGCATGCGGGGCGATGTCGGCCGGAATGCCGGCGAGTGTCGCCAGAGTATGGAACCGCCGCCTGAGCATGGCGGCACTCATGCGATTACCGCGCGCCGATATAAGCAGCGGATGCGGCCCGGTAGTGGGGTCACGGCGCTTTGCCTGAGCGAGCAACTCCGGCCGCCCCTCCTCAATATAGAGACGCGTCGCCTCGAGCGCGCGACGATACAGAGGGACGATACGTTCTTTGCTCCCCTTGCCCCACAGGCGCAGCGTGCGTTCGGACCACACAATGGACTCCACATTGAGTGCTGCGAGCTCAGAGATACGGGCGCCCGAGGCATAGAGCAGCTCGAGCATCGCCGCATCGCGCAGTCCCGCGGGTGTTGAGGTATCAGGCGTCTTGAGCAGCGCCTCCACCTGTTGGGTCGTCAGCACACCGGGTAGATCGCGCGGGAGCTTGGGCGAGGAAATTGCCGAGACCACATCGCCCTCCACGACCCCCTCGGCAGCCATCCACCGATAGAGCGAGCGAATGGCAGACAGGTGTGCCGCAAGCGTTCGGGGAGCCACCTGCTCACGCGAAAGTTCGGCAAGATAGCGACGAATGGTGCGCACGTCGGCAGCGAAAGCATCTATATCCTCACGCTCGCACCAGGCAGCAAAACGCTCCAGCCTCGAGCCATAGGCCGTCACCGTGTTGGGAGAAAGTCCCTCGACACGTGAGATATAGGCGATAAACGAGTCGACGGTGTCGTACAGGTCAAAGGCTATGACCGGTCGCCTCCAAACAAATCGGGGCGAGTGGCCAGATAGGCATCAAGGGCCTCGAGCGCACGGTCCGCATAGGCCTGGTAGCGGTCGCGCTTGCTGCGGCGCTTACCATCCTCGAGTGGCGGCACCAGGCCAAAGTTGACATGCATAGGCTGATAGCCCACGGTGGCAGGATCGGTCGCATAGCCCACGAGCGCACCCAGGGCGCCCACACGCGGCAGCTCGACGCCCGCGGCCCCGATAGCCTCGGCATAGGTGTTGAGCGCCGCGAGCAGACCCGTCGCCACGGCTTCCATGTACCCCTCGGTGCCGGTGATCTGACCGGCCAGGCGCACGCCGGTGCCGGGCACGGCAAAGGTGCCATCGAGCACGTGCGGGGCGTCGACAAAGGTATTACGGTGCATGACACCGTAGCGGAAGAACTCAGCGTTCTCCAGGCCCGGCACCATATGGAAGACGCGCTTCTGCTCGCCAAAGGTCAAGTTGGTCTGGAAGCCCACCAGGTTATAGGCGGTCTTCTCCTTATTCTCGGCACGCAGCTGAATCGCCGCCCAGGGACGACGACCGGTTCGCGGATCGGTGAGGCCAACAGGCTTCATGGCGCCAAAGCGAATGGCGTCCTTGCCGGTGCGCGCAACTTCCTCGGCAGGCTGGCAGGCCTGGAACAGATCGCCGCCCTCAAAGTCCTTGAGCACCACGCGGTCGGCCGTGGTAAGCGCCTCGATAAAGGCCTCGTACTCCTCCTTATTGAGCGGAGCGTTGAGATAGTCGCCGCTCCCCTGCTCCTCGTAGCGCGACTGCGAGAACAGCACGTCCATATCGAGCGTGGAGGCATCGACGATCGGCGCCGCGGCATCGAAGAACGCAAGGGCGTCGCCACCGACGAGCTTCATGACCTCTTCGCTCAGCGCCGGCGAGCACAAGGGGCCGGCGGCAATGACCACGTGACCTTCGGGAATCTGCGTGACCTCGCCGTGAATGATCTCGATATTGGGACGAGCGGCAACCTCGGCCTCGACAAACTCGGAAAACTTGACGCGGTCGACCGCCAAGGCGCCACCGGCGGGAACAGCGGCGCGATGGGCGCAATCGAGCAGGACTGAACCCATGCGCTCAAGCTCGGCCTTCAGCAATCCAGCCGCGGAATCCGGACGGGTCGACTTAAACGAATTGGAACAGACGAGCTCTGCCAGGTGATCGGTATGGTGGGCCGGGGAGCTAACCTGGGGGCGCATCTCGCACAGCCTTACGGCGAACCCGCGATCTGCCAGCTGAATCGCGCACTCCGAACCCGCCAGACCGCCACCGATAACCGTCACCTGATCAAACAGCATCTGCAAACACCTTTCTAATTGACATGTTTTCCATTGTGACCGAAGGGTGTCTGAGCGTGAAGGGCAAACTTGGAGGGCGCATACCTTCCATCCATCATGCGCTCGATAAGACCCTCGAGCTCAAGCGAACCCAGGAGTTTGAGTACGCCGACGGCATCGAGCGAGACGAGCGCCGCGATGTCGTCGACCTTGAGCGGAGAGGCGATGAGCGCATGCATCACGGTCTGCTGTGTTTGATCCAGGTCGGCAATGCCGGGAGCATCGGGGCGCGAGTAGCGCAGGGTGCCGTAGATGCGTGAAATAGCCATCTCGATAGATTCCTCGTCGATGATGCAGCAGGCACCGTTCGCAATGAGGTAATTCGTTCCACGCGACTCGGGCGATAGGATCGACCCTGGCACGGCAAGAAGTTCTCGCCCCAAATCCATAGCAGCCTCGGCTGTAGAAAACGTCCCGGAAGGCATACCCGCCTCGGATACAAAGAGGGCTTGCGACAGGGCCGCGATTACGCGATTGCGGCGCGGAAAGGCAAACTTGCGCGGACCCATGCCCCACGGAGAGATCGACACGACCGCGCCACCCGTATCGAGCGTGCGCGTAATAAGCCCCGCGCTCGAACGCGGGTAGACCACGTCGGCGCCCGTCCCCAGCACCACGACGTGTTTGCCGCCGGCATTGACCGCAGCCCAACCCGAGGCCTGGTCACAACCGACCGCGCCGCCCGAAACTACCGTCACGCCCGCCTCGACCGCAACCTTTGCCGCAAGCTCTGCCACGGCAAGACCATACGGAGAGGCCTTGCGCGCGCCGATGATGGAGAGCGCGGGCGTCGAAAGCACCTCGGGGTTGCCGCGCACATAGAGTGTCTGGGGTACATCAGAAAGCTCCAAAACGGTCTCGGGATACAACGCGTCACCTGGATGCAGCTCGAAGGTCCCCTCGGCCATCATTGGTCCCTCCTTCCCTGGTACATCGCCGCCTCGAGCACGTGGTCCTGCGCCACTTGCTCGCTCTCGGCGACGTCGGCGATGGTACGCGCGATACGCACCAGGCGCACGATGCCGCGGCCCGTGAGATGCGTGCGCTTCGACAGGCCGAGCACACACTTCTCCGCCGCATCATCGAGCTCAAAGGTCGAAACGACGCCGTCAATGGACCGTGTCTCGTCATCCTCGGCCTCGGCATCAGCATCGTCCATACGGGATTCGCGCCAAGCGCGAAAAGCGCGACCGCGCACAACGTAGTCACGTAACTCAGCTGACGACATACCCTCCGCGCCCTCGATAATCACCTGAGGGTCGGGACGGGTCACATCGATCATCATGTCGATACGGTCGGCCAAAGGACCGCGCAGTTTAGACCGATAGCGCTCGACCATCGCCGCCGAGCAGCGACACGGTACCTCACGATCGCCCAAAAAGCCGCAGGGGCAGGGATTGCTCGCAGCCAGCAGCTGAAAGCGCGACGGGAAGGTAAAAGCCCCGTCGACGCGTACGATCCTGACGTAGCCGCGTTCGATGGGCTGACGCAGCGTCTGCAGCACACCCGTGGGAAACTCAGCAAGCTCGTCCAAAAAGAGCACGCCGCCATGAGCAAGGCTGATCTCACCCGGGTGCACCGGGCGCCCACCGCCGATAAGACCTGCGGTCGAAATACTGTGATGGGGGCTGCGGAAGGGCCGGTGCCCCGCCAACAAGCCATCAATGTTCTCACCCAAAACCGAATGGATGCACAGCGCCTCCTGTTGATCCTCAACGGAAAGCTCGGGCAGGATGCCGGTCATACGACGCGCGAGCATCGTCTTGCCCGATCCCGGGGACCCGATCATGAGCAAGCCGAGTTCTCCTGCCGCCGCAAGCGCCATGCCGCGCTTGGCGACCTCCTGCCCCAGTACGTCGGCATAGTCGAGCTCGGGCTCAAAGGTCGCCTCGAGCACTTCAGAATCCAAGTAGTGCCGCGCGGCATCGCCCATGCCATGGGCAAGCTGAGACAAATGATCGATAAATCCGCAATCCACGCCCGCAAGCGGCACATGCTGATCGGACCTGCCGGCGATAAAGGACAGCCCCATATCACGCGCCAATAGCTGAAACGCCACCTCGCCCTTGACGGGAAGCACCGTACCGTCCAAGCCGAGCTCGCCGGCGATAAGGCAGCGATCGAGGTTGTCACGGGGAATCTGCCCATCGGCCGCCAGAACCGCGATGGCGATGGGCAGATCAAAGCCGCTACCGGTCTTGCGAATATCGCCAGGCGCCAGATTGACCGTAATGCCCGAGCGCGGGATTTCGAACCCGGCGGAGCGCATCGCGCAGCGAATACGACCGCGTGACTCCATCACCTCCATACTCGGAATGCCGAGCATCTGAATGCCCGGAACGCCGCCGGCAAGCGAGACCTCGACCGTGACGTGAATCGCCTCGACGCCACGGATGCAGGCCGCGTGAACGGCAAACGTCTCGAACGCCATCACGACACCTGCCAATCGAACGCGTTGTACTGATGCTCGATCTCAGCGATATGCCCGCCGCGAATGGTGACACCCACGGCATCGAAGCGAATCGCCTTGAGCGGATAATGATCCATGAGATAGCAACTTGCGATGCGGCGGTAGCGGCGTTGCTTTTGGGCGTCCACGGCCTCCTCGGGAAAGACCCGCGTGCTGCAATCCAGTGCGACGCGTCTGGTCTTGACCTCGGCCATCACCACGACATCGTCGAGCTCATCGAGCAGCACCAGATCGGCCTCGCCCTCGGTGCAACGATAACCCTGCTCCAGCAAGGTGTAGCCGCGCTCGTTAAAGTAGTCGATGGTGATCAGCTCGCCCAGCATGCCCAGCTCGCGGGGACTGAGCCCCTTGATAAACTCGGGCGTCATCGCCCCGCAGTCGAGCTCGCCGTTTTCCCAACGCTCCTTGAGCTGCTGCGTCTTGCTCTTTTTGCTTGCGGCACTCATGGGGTCTCCTTTCCCGCACGCTGCATTGCCCCGATGATGAGGGCACCTTTCATGCGGGTAAGTACCGGAAGCAAACCAAAAGCTGACCAAATGCCGTCAAAAAACGGGCCGTACGCAGCAATGGTGTTGCATACGGCCCGCTACCAGCAGGTTTATAAAACCCCTGAGGTCCCTGTCTCCACAATTGACCTAGAAAAGGCGCTCAGTCTGCAGAAAGTTTCCGCAAAAGCTCACGCGGTGCAGTGGACAAAGTCCATGTTTGCGAATGGCCTCGATATGCTCGGGGCTTGCATAGCCCTTCGACTCGGCCAGATGGTACTCGGGATACTCGGCGTCGTACTCGACCATCATCTCGTCACGCGTGACCTTGGCCATGATGGACGCCGCGGCGATGCAGGCGATTTTGGCATCACCCTTCACCACATCGCGCTCGTTAGGAACGGCGCCCAAGGGGTTGCCATCCATGAGGACGCAGTCGGGTTCAAGTCCCGTATCGGCCACGGCGCCCGCAACGGCAGTACGGATAGCACGGGCCATGCCCATCTCATCGATATCCTTAGGCGCGATATGGCAAAAACCGATCGCCGTCGCCACCTCGGCTATCTTCACCGAGAGCAGCTCGCGGCGCGCGGGCGTGAGCTTTTTGGAATCGTTGATGCCCCAGATGCGCGGCTCCATAGGAAGGCAGACGGCGCATACCGTCAAAGGACCGGCCACCGATCCGCGACCCACCTCGTCGACACCAACGACCACCCCATTGCCGCCAAGCTCATGCATAAGCTCGTACATGTCATTGACGCGCTCGCGCTCGGCAAGTTCCTTGGCATGGCGCTTAAGAGCACGCTCGCAAGCCTTGATCACCTGCTGGCGCGGGTCCTCGCGATAATGCTCCACGAGGGCGGGGATCTCCTCAAACGTTGCGCTCGCCAGCTCTCCGGCAACCTGCGATGCCGAAACCGAGCTCGTCATATTGGCCATACCAGGCCCTCCTTGTATGCAAATCAGATAAAAAGAAGGGCCACCCGAAGGTGACCCTTGTGTCCAAACGAGTGGACAGACGCTGCGATCTTCTTAGCGCTTCTCGGGGATGCGAGCAGCCTTGCCCACCTTGTCGCGGAGGTAGTACAGCTTGGCGCGACGGACGCGACCATGACGAACGACCTCGAGCTTGGCGATCTTGGGGCTGTGAAGCGGGAAGGTACGCTCAACACCGACACCGAAGGACATCTTGCGGACGGTGAAGGTCTCGCGGGCACCGGCGCCGGCCATGCGGATGACGTCACCCTGGAAGACCTGGATGCGCTCGCGGTCGCCTTCCTTAATGCGGTAGTGAACCTTGACGTTGTCGGCGACGCGAACCTGAGGAATGTCCTCGCGGATCTGCTGACGCTCGATTGCGCGGATGTAATCCATGTGCAATTCCTTACTCTTCTAGAGGTGCCGTACCACCTTGGCCGGCACGTAGTTGAACAAACGTATTCGAGTATACACGCGCGGGTTTCTGCTGCAAGAACAATTTTTTACGCAGACAAAAAGACAAAACCCGCACATGATAACCGCCCGCCTCACGAATGAGACGGGCGGCATGAAGGGGCGCTACGCTAGGCGTCGATGCGCAGGGGGCTAGGCGTTGCGCTTGGCCTCGAGCTTGGCCTGAGCGGCAGCCAGGCGCGCGAGGGGCACGCGATAGGGCGAGCAGGACACGTAGTCCACGTCGGCCACGTTAAACAGGCCCTTGATGGACTTGGGGTCGCCGCCGTGCTCGCCGCACACGCCAAAGTGCATGTCGGGATTGGTGGCGCGGCCCTTCTCGACGGCCAGGCGCACGAGCTCCAGCACCGCCGCGTCGATGGTCTCGAAGGGGTTGTCTTTCAGGATCTTTTTATGCATGTACAGCGGGATGAACTTGGCCTCGGCGTCATCGCGCGAGAAGCCAAAGGTCGTCTGGGTGAGGTCGTTGGTGCCAAAGCAGAAGAAGTCGGCATGATGGGCGATCTCGTCAGCGACCATGCAGGCACGCGGCAGCTCGAGCATCGTGCCCACGGGAATATTGAGCCCGACGCCCTCTTCGGCGGAAACCTCGGCGATTACGCGCTCAATGACCTCGCGGGTCTGGACATGCTCGGCCGTGATGGAAACGAGCGGAACCATGATCTCGGGGCGCGGGTCGACACCCTCCTTGATAAGGCGGGCAGCGGCCGTGGCGACGGCGCGAACCTGCATGAGCGGCAGATCGCCAAAGACGACGGACAGGCGCACGCCGCGCAAGCCCAGCATGGGGTTGGACTCGACCATGCCGTCGATGCGACGCAGGCGGGCGCGCAGGGCAGTGAGCTCCTCCTCGGGAGCGCCGGCGGCCTCCTTCTTGGTGATGGCGACCTCGAGCTCGCGAGGATTATCCAGGAACTCATGAAGCGGCGGATCGAGCAGGCGGACGACCACATCGCGACCGGACATGGTCTTGAACATCGCCAGGAAGTCCTCGGTCTGAACCTTGAGCAAGTCGGCCAGGGCCTGCTGCTTCACGGCCTCATCGTCAGACAGGATAAAGCTCTGGATGATGTTCTTGCGATCGCCCAGGAACATGTGCTCGGTGCGGCATAGACCGATGGCCTCGGCGCCAAACTCGAGCGCGAGCTCGGCATCCTCGGGGTTGTCGGCGTTGACGCGCACGTGGTTGGCGTGACCATCGGTCTCGTCCAAACGGATCTCATCGGCCCAAGACAGGATGGTGTCCAGGTCGCCGGTGAGCTCTGCAGAGACCAGGTCAACCGCGCCGTCGACGACGATACCCTGGGTGCCGTCGATGGAGATGACATCGCCCTCGCGCAGCACGCGGTCGCTGCCCTCGATGCGCACGACCTTCTCTGCCGCGTCAATGTGGAAGCGCTCAACGCCGCAAACGCAGGGCGTACCCATGCCGCGGGCGATAACGGCGGCATGGCTCGTCTTGCCACCGTGGCTCGTCAAGATACCCTCGGCGGCGACCATGCCCTTCAGGTCGTCGGGGTTGGTCTCCCAGCGGACCAGAATGACCTTGTGGCCCTCGTTGGCGCGCGCGACGGCGTCATCACTCGAGAACACGACCTCGCCCACGGCGGCACCAGGGCTGGCGTTAAGGCCGCTGGCCAGGGCCTCGTACTTCTTGGAGGCGTCGAACTGCGGGTGCAGGAGCTGGTCGAGCTGCGCGGGATCGATGCGGCTCACAGCCTCCTCGCGGGTGATGAGGCCCTCCTCGACCATTTCGATAGCAATGCGCAGGGCGGCAGTGGCGGTACGCTTGCCCACGCGGGTCTGGAGCATCCAGAGCTTGCCCTGCTCGATGGTAAACTCGATATCGCACATATCGCGGTAATGATCCTCGAGCGTCAGGAACACGCGCTCGAGCTCCTCGCCTGCGGACTCGAGGCCCGAGGTGGTCTTGAGGTCGGCGATGGGCTCGGTGTTTCGGATGCCGGCGACGACGTCCTCGCCCTGGGCATTCACCAAAAAGTCGCCATAGAACTCCTTGGTGCCGTCGGCCGGGTTGCGCGTAAAGGCGACGCCGGTCGCAGAGGTCTCGCCCTTGTTGCCAAAGGCCATGGCCTGGACGTTGACGGCGGTGCCGAGCTCGTCGGAAATGCCGTGCTGCTTGCGGTAGATGCAGGCGCGCTCGTTCATCCAGCTGCCAAAGACGGCCTGGATGGCAAGGCGCAGCTGGAGCTCCGGATCGTGCGGGAAAACGGGCTTACCGTCGGCGACCTCGAGCTCGGGATACAGGGTCGCCTCGACGTTCTCGGAGAAGATGCCCTTAAAGGTCTCGACGAGCTCCTGCAGGTCCTCGGCCGAAAGCTCGGAATCGACACGAACGCCGGCGACCAGGCGGGCCTGGGTCAGGGCGTTCTCGAATAGGTCGGCGTCGACGCCCATGACGACGTTGGAGAACATCTGGATAAAGCGACGGTAGCTGTCCCAGGCAAAACGCGGGTTTTGCGTCTGGGCGATAAGGCCCCGGACGGAATCGTCGTTGAGGCCCAGGTTGAGGACCGTGTCCATCATGCCGGGCATGGAGAACGGAGCGCCCGAGCGAACCGACACGAGCAGCGGATCGGAGGCATCGCCGAGCTTTTTGCCGCAGCGGGCCTCGAGGTCGGCCTCAGCGGCAACGATCTCATCGAGTGCGCCCTCGGGCCACACATTGCCGGCACCGGAGTACTCGACGCAAGTCTGGCAGGTAATGGTAAAGCCACCGGGAACCGGCAGACCGATGCGGCTCATCTCGGCAAGGTTTGCGCCTTTGCCGCCAAGCACGAAGTTCATGGATTTGTCGCCCTCAGTGACACAGGTGCCCTGGGCGTCGGTTCCAAAACGGTAAACCCTCTTGCAATCGCTCACGATACTTCCCCTTCCATGCACTTACGCGCACGACCGTGGTAACGAATCGACCCGCCGAATGCGAGCCGTGAGGGTACTATACGGCGGGTTTTGGGCGGGCTTGCGCAGAGGGCGCGGGGGTTGGTAAACGTGGTAAATATGGCGGTAAACGGTAGGTAAAGTTGGTTACCTTATGAAGATACCAATGCAAGATGCTTGCAGGTCAAATGCTAGTTTATTGCTAAATCGCTTTACCAATATCGTGCATTATTTTTAGGTAGTCTTTTAGAGACGGGCATTTTTAGCTACCCCAATAAGCTAGCTTTGCTGGGCTCGGCGGGCGGCGCGGCGGGCACGGGCATCTTGGATTTCCTCCAAGTGGCTAATGATCTCGGCAGCGCTTTCCTCGATGGCCTTGCCATCGGTACGCACCACAAAGCAGCCTAGGCGCTTCATGAGGGCACGGGCTTCCTCAAGCTCGCTGCGCACACTCTCGGGCTCGGCATAGGAGCCGGCAACGGCACGGGCGTAGTCATCGCCCAAGCGACTATCGCGAATTTCGGAAATCACATCGACGGTCGAGATCAGACCAAACAACCGCATCGGGTCAACCTCGTAAATCGACTTCGGCGGCTCCATGCCATGCGCCAGTGGGACATTGGCGACCTTGTAGCCCTGATAGGCTAAATACATCGACAGCGGCGTCTTGGATGTACGCGACACACCCAGCAGCACGATATCGGCACCCGACAGATCGTCGCAACCGCGCCCGTCATCGTGCTCAACGAAATACTCCATGGCCTCGATACGATGGAAATAGCGGTCATCGGTCTTGTGAATCACGCCCGCAACGCACTTGGGCGGCACACCGATGAGCGACGACAGCACGGCAAGCGTCGGGCCGATCAGGTCGACCGAACGGATATGCAGCATACCCAGGTAATCGAGCACGCGGGCGCGAAGCGCCGGATCGACAATGGTATGGAACACGGCGACATCGCGATGGTCGGCATCGACGCGCGGCCCCACAAATGACTTGACCTGCTCCACGGAGGTCACCTTGGGCAGGCGCAAAACGCGAAAAGCCCCTTCATCAAATTGCCCGGACGCCGCAAGCACCACCTCACAAGCGGTATCGCCGAGCGAGTCGGAGATAACGATAACGGTGGGACGAGCGGTGACCGGGCAATCCATGCGGGGCTCCTTTTGCGCTTATGCGCAGGCTGGCTTACTTTTTGCGGGCAAGCTCACCGATGTTGGCGATGCCGGAGAAAACGGCCTCGAAGCGGTTGAGCAGCTTAAGGCGATTATCGCGAAGCTGCTCGTCCTTGTCCATGACCATGACCTCATCGAAGAAACGGTCGATGGGCGCGCGCAGGGCGGCGAGGGCGGCAAATGCGGCCGGGTAGTCCTCGGCAGCAAGGGCGGCATCGACAGCGGTCTGAGCAGCCTCGGAGGCGTCGGCGAGCGCGAGCTCGACCTCGCCCATCAGGCTGCGGTCATACTCCGCACCCAGCTCGGGCTTGGAGATGTGCGCGGCACGGGCATAGGCGGTCGCCAGGTTGTCAAAGGTCTCGGCATCATTCTTGCGGGCCTCGTCGAGGGCGGCGCAGCGGGCGAAGAAGACGGACGGGGCGATGATGTGCACCGCGGAGACGGCGGCAACGGTATCGGCCGGAATCTTTTCGTCGCGGGCCATGCTCACCAGGCGGCCATGGAAAAAGTCACGAACCTGCTGGGCGACCTCGGCGGCGTCGAACTCAATGCCCTGCTCGCTGTAAAGCTGCAGAGCAAAGTCAATCAGCGACGTGGGGTCGATCGGCAGACGGTCGCGCAGGATGTTGATGATGCCGATAGCGGCACGACGCAGCGCGTAGGGGTCGGAGGAGCCGGTCGGAGGCTCGCCGATGGCAAAGATACCGGCGATGGTATCGAGCTTGTCGGCGCAGGCCACGATGCAGCCAGCGGTGCCCTCGGGCAGCTCGTCACCGGCAAAGCGGGGACGATAATGATCGCGAATGGCGTGGGCGACCTCGTCGTTCTCCCCCATCGCGGTCGCGTAGTAACCGCCCATCACGCCCTGTTGGCTCGTGAACTCGACGACGGCGTTGGACACCAGGTCGGCCTTGCACAGGTGCGCGGCACGGCCGGCGTCGGCTGCCAGGTGAGCACCCAGGTGCGCCTCACGGGCAATAGCGAGCGCGAGCTGCTCAATACGCTCGGACTTGGCGAGCACGCTGCCGAGCTTCTCCTGGAAAGCGACCTTGGCCAGGCGCTCACGAAACTCGTCGAGAGAGATCTTCAGATCCTCCTCGTAGAAGAACTTGGCGTCATCCAGGCGTGCGCGCACGACGCGCTCGTTGCCGTCGATCACGCGCTCGGCATTCTCGGGCTTGCTGTTGGAGACGACCACGAACTCACGCGTAAGCTTGCCCTCGCCGTCATAGATCGGGAAGTAGCGCTGGTTGGTGAGCATGGACTCGCAGATGATCTCGTGCGGGACCTTGAGGAACTCCTCATCGAAGGTACCGACGAGCACCGTCGGCCACTCGCAGAGGTTGATAACCTCCTCAAAGACCTTCTTGGGCGTATCGACATGGCAGCCGGGACGGGCAGCCTCGACCTCGGCGATACCGGCTAGAATCGCCTCGCGACGGCGCTCGGCAGAAAGCACGCCGGCGTCCTCGAGCACCTGCTCGTAGGCGGCGGGGCTAGCGACAACGTGGTCACCGGGGCCAAGCACGCGATGGCCGCGCGTAGTGTTGCCGCTCGTCACGTCGGCAAACGACACGGGCACAACATCCTCGCCCAGAAGGCAGCAGATCCAGCGGACCGGGCGCACGAAGGTGGCGTGCTCGTGGCCCCAGCGCTGACTACGGTAGTTGGGCCACTGCAGGCCGGCGATGGTCTTCTCGCACAGGGCCGTCAGGATCGGAGTAGCCGGAGCGGAAGGAATGTTCTTCTCGGCAAAGACGTACTCACGGCCGTCGGTGTCCTCGCGACGGACCAGATCCTCGGCAGCCACACCGCACTTGCGGGCGAAGCCCTGGGCGGCCTTGGTGGCGTTACCGTCAGCGTCGAAGGCGATGTTGGCCGCAGGGCCACGCTTGACCTCGTGAACCTCATCGGTCGCAGTGGCGACGTTGGCCACGAGCGCAGCCAGACGACGCGGACTCGAGATCACGCGGACCTCGCCATGGGCCAGACCGGCCTCGTCGAGGCCCTTGGCGATCATGGTGCCAAGCTGCTTGACAGCATTGTTCAGCGGTGCGGAGGGCATTTCCTCCGTACCGATCTCAAACAGGAAATCCTTAGCGTCTGCCATGGCTTACGCCACCTCGCCTTCCTGGTCGGCATTCTCGTTGACTCCGGCGACCTCGGCCATATAGGCCTCGCAGCACGCCTTGGCGACGGCGCGGACGCGCAGGATGTAGTTGGCACGCTCGACCGCGGACAGGGCGCCGCGGGCATCGAGCAGGTTGAAAGCGTGGCTGCACTTCATGACACAGTCATACGCTGGCAGCGGCAGCTTGCGCTCCAGGCAGGAATGGCACTCGGCCTCGTAGTCGTCAAACTTCTGACGCATCATCTCGACGTTGGCGACCTCAAAGTTATAGGCACTGAACTCGCGCTCGTTCTCGAGGAACACGTCGCCATAGGTCATGGGCGTACCGTCGGGCAGGTAGCTCCACACCAGGTCGTAAACGGAGTTGACGCCCTGGGCATACATGGCGATACGCTCCAGGCCATAGGTGATCTCGACGGGCACGGGGTCGACCTCGATGCCGCCCACCTGCTGGAAGTACGTAAACTGCGTGACCTCCATGCCGTTGAGCCAAACCTCCCAGCCAAGGCCCCAGGCGCCCAGGGTCGGGCTCTCCCAGTCATCCTCGACAAAGCGGACGTCATGGTCGTTGGGGTCCAGGCCAATGGCGGCCAGCGAACCCAGGTAGAGCTCCTGGGCGTTGACCGGCGAGGGCTTGATGAGCACCTGGAACTGATAGTAGTGCTGCATGCGGTTAGGGTTCTCGCCGTAGCGGCCGTCGGCGGGACGGCGGCAGGGCTGCGCATAGCAGGTGCGCCACTCGGCGGGACCGAGCGAGCGCAGCGTGGTCGCGGTATGGAAGGTACCGGCACCGACCTCGGAGTCATAGGGCTGCATAATGACGCAGCCCTGCTCGCCCCAGTACTGCTGGAGGCGCAGGATGATGTCTTGGAAGGAAAGCGATGAAGCGTTCATGCCTCTAATATCCCCTCGTCGAAACGATTACACGGTTAGGTACTGTACTATAGCGGTTTTTAGTCGATAGCGCCGATGCGGTTGAGCGGCCAGTAGCGCACAAGCGCCACAGCGATTAAATCAGAGCGATCGACGGGACCAAAGTAGCGCGAGTCGGCAGAGTTTTCGCGGTTGTCGCCCATCACCCACACGCACCCGTCGGGAACGGTGTAGGGATAACTCACCTGGGCGCCAGGCGCTTGGACCGAAAGCGGCCAGCTCATGCCGGTCGTATAGTCCTCATCGAGCGCCTGGCCGTCAACGACCACGCGGCCGTCCTGCAAATCGACCGTCTGGCCGGCCGTGGCGATAACGCGCTTGACAAGAACATCGTGCTCGGAGGTGCCATCGGGGTTGTGAAACACCACGATATCGCCCTGCTTGACGGGCTGGCCGAGCTCAAGGCTCACCTTTTGCGCCAAGATCTGGTCGCCAATCTCGATCGTGGACTCCATGGAGCCGGTGGGCACCACAAAGGGCTCGACCACAAAGGTGCGGATCAGGAAGGTGGCCACGAGCGCGATTGCGATGACCGCGATCCACTCAAAGGCGCCCCTCAACGCGGAATGCTGCGATGGAACCATTCTCACTCCTCGCTCTGCGAATACGAAGCGTCCAGAATCTCCTGCGCGTATGCGCGCTCCTGGGGCGTAAGCCGCGCCGTCTCGATCAGGTCGGGACGCCAGCGGCAGGTGCGCTCGATGGCATTCTTACGGCGCCAGGCGTCAACCTTGGCATGGTCGCCGCTCACGAGCACCGGAGGCACACCCTGGCCATTGAACTCAGCGGGGCGGGTGTACTGCGCATACTCGAGCAGGCCTCCGTCCTCGGCGGTCGAGAACGACTCGTCGACGTTGCTCATCTCGTCGCCCAGGGCGCCGGGAATCAGGCGTACGACGGCATCGGCAACGACCATAGCGGGAAGCTCGCCGCCCGTGAGCACGTAATCGCCGATCGACAGGCGCTCGTCGGCATACGCATAGGCACGCTCGTCGACACCTTCGTAACGGCTGCACACAAACAGCAGGCGCTCGCTTTTGAGCAGACGCTCGGCCACATGCTGCGTAAAGGGCTCGCCGCACGGGGTGAAGAACACCACCGTCGGCTTGGGGCCCTCGGAGCTGATTGCCTCGATTGCCTCGGCAATGGGCTCGACCTTCATGAGCATGCCCTGCCCGCCGCCGTACGGCTCGTCATCGACGGTACGATGGCGGTCGTGCGTCCAGTCGCGCAGGTTATACGCCTTAAAATCAAAAAGGCCGGCCTTGCGGGCGCGGCCCAAGATCGACGTGGACATAACGGGCTCAAACATCTCGGGAAAGACCGAAAGGGTCTCAATCAGCATGTTGTCCTCCCTACTTGTCCATATCGATCAAGCCATCCATCACGTGGACGGAAATTGTTCCTGCATCGGGAAGATCGAGCACGACCTGCTCGATCACGGGAATCAGTACCTCGCCGTACCGATCGCCTTCGACAACCCAAACATCGTTGGCAGGCGTCGACATGATCTCGACAATCGTGCCGAGCGAACCGAAGCGCTCGTCGACCACCTCGCGACCCATCAGGTCGGTATAGGCGGCGTCGAGCGAATCGAGCTCAAAGTCGTCACGATTTGCCAGCACATAGCATCCCGTGATGCCCTCGGCGGCCGTCAAGTCGTCAATGCCCTCAAACGAGACCAGATCGCCATCGCCCGTATCGGTGACGGACACGACCGTACAAAAGCGGTCGCGCTTGAGCGCCGGCGGCGTCAGGGCGACGCGCATACCCGGCTCTAATACAGAAGGAAGCCCCCGCAGCGGCTGCGCGAGGACCTCCCCCTTCCTTCCGTGCGGCTTGACCACACGGGCGATGTTTTTGTACTGGGACCTCAAGGTCCTAGCCCAGAACCTCTACCTCGACAGCAGTGTCGAGGCGAGCGGCCAGTGCACGGGCGAGCGTGCGAATGGCCTTGATGGTACGGCCACGACGGCCGATGACCTTGGCGACGTCATCCTCGGCGACCGAAACCTCAATCGTAGAGGCGTCGTCACCATCGATGACCTCAAGGCTCACGGAATCCGGGTCGTCGACGATCTGAACAACGAGATATTCGACGAGATCGGCGATGCGATCTGAGAGCATTGCCTCACCCTCGAGCTGTGCAGCGTCAACCTCAGGCACGATTTACTCCTCGGCGCCCTCAGCGGCCTCAGCGGCAGCCTTAGCGGCCTCGGCCTCTTTGGCGAGCTGCTTCTTGGACTTCTTGACGACGGTCTCGGTCTTCTCGCCCTCGTTGGCGGCCTTGACCAGAGCGGCGACGGCGTCGGTGAGCTGAGCGCCCTTGGACTGCCAGTCGGCGATCTTCTCGAGGTCGAGGTTGATGGTCTTGGGGGCGGTCATCGGGTTGTAGCGGCCAACCTCCTCGATGATACGACCGTCACGCGGGGCGCGGGAATCGGCGACGACGACACGGTAGTACGGACGCTTCTTAGCGCCGTGACGAGCAAGGCGAATCTTGACTGCCAAAGGAAACTCCTCCAACCAAGCAGCTTTAGGCTGCAACTACAAACAAACAGTTGAACATAATACGCCATCGACGCGGGCAGGTGAAGTCCGTGAGACCAACTTCTTCGGTGTAGTCGAGGGCAAATCCATATCTTAGACAAGAATTCGGGATTTGCAAGCACATACACGCACCCCACATGAGCTGCGCGGTATACTCATGACATGGAAAGACGCGAACATACATACGGTTATGAGGATGCCATGGGCGTCACGCCGCCTCCCTGGACGGGTCCGGCAGTGGGCCTGATGGACCTCGATGCGTTTTTTGCGAGCGTGGAAATGCTCGATCATCCCGAATGGCGCGGAAAGCCGCTCATCGTGGGCGGAGACGCCGATTCGCGTGGCGTCGTGTCCACGTGTTCGTATGAGGCACGTCGCTTTGGCGTGCACTCTGCCATGGCCTCGGCCGAGGCGCGGCGCTTGTGCCCGCAAGCCATTTGGACGCACGGGCACTTTGATCGCTACCGCGAGGTGAGCGCGCAGGTCATGGCGATTCTCGCCGACGAGACCCCGCGCGTTGAGCGCGTATCCATCGACGAAGCCTTTATCGATATCACACCGGGTCGCTTTGCGCCCGAAGACCCACTGCTGGTTGCGCGGCGTATAAGCGACCGCGTGGCAGCGCTGGGAGTGACGTGCTCCATCGGCGTGGGCTGCAACAAGACGGTTGCAAAGATCGCAAGCGAGCGGGATAAGCCGTTTGGGCTGACCATCGTGCGCCCCGGAACCGAGCAGCGCTTTTTGGCCGCGCTGCCGGTGTCTGCCATGAGCGGCATCGGACGCTCAGCCGAGGAGCGACTGCGCCGCATGCGCATCTACACCCTCGGCGAGCTATCACGTGCACCGGAATCCACCTTGGCCTCTATTTTTGGCGTCAACGGCGAACGCATGCGCCAGCGTGCGCTGGGACTCGAGGTTTCCGAAGTCACGAGTCTGGACGAGGAACGCGAGGTTAAATCGGTGAGCAATGAGCGCACCTTTGCGAAAGATTTGACTGAGCGTGGGGACATCGAAGCGGCGATTGCGCTGTTGGGAGAGTCAGTGGGACGCCGTCTGCGCCGTCAGGGACTAACGGGCGCCACGGTGACGCTCAAGCTTAAGTATTCGTATGGCAGCGGGCGTACGGCACAGCGTCGACTTCCACACCCCACCGATGACGAGAATATCTTTGTTGCCGTGGCGCTCGAGCTGCTCGACAATATCTGGCAAGAAGGCATGCACGTGCGTCTGGCAGGTATCGGAATGAGCGACTTCAACCACCAAGGCGGTATCCAAACCGACCTGTTCTGCGAAGTCGATGGCCGCGGGGCCCAATCCAGCGACCGACGCGACCTCTCCGTCGCCATCGACGCCGTCCGAGACAAATTCGGCGACACCGCCCTATCCTTCGGCCGCCAATCCCGCTTCAACGATTAACCGCCTTTAGGCAAAAAAGAAAGCCGGGCAGGTGCGGAAAACCGCAACTGCCCGGCGAAATGCGCGAAGCTAGCTAAAAAGCCCCGTATCAAATGAGCTACTAGAGGAGATTGAGGGGGAGCTGGGGGGCGTCACCCCAGAGCTTTTCTAGGCGGTAGAAGTCGCGGGCTTCGGGAGTGAAGACGTGGACGACAACCGAGCCGTAGTCCATGAGCATCCAGGTCTTCTGCTCGCGGCCCTCGATGGAGAACGGATGCTCGCCGCAAGCCTCGGCGACCTTCTCCTCGATCTCGTCGACGATCGAATCGACCTGGCGGTTGTTGGTACCGGTGGCAAGCACAAAGTAGTCGCACACGTCGGAAAGCTCGGTCAGGTCGAGCACCTGCACGTCCTCGCCCTTCTTGTCGTAGGCGGCCTGCGCGGCGGCGCGGGCGACATCCTCGGCGGCGACACCGCTCGCGGACAGCGAGGCGGCGGTGCGGTCGGACGTGGCAACGAAACTCTTGTGCTCCACACCTTCAAGAATCTGCTCGTCAGTCATGGTCTCGTCGGCCATGGAATACCTCTTTCTAGACACACCCGAGCTAGCGCAGCTGGGCGTAATGGTTGTAAATCGTAATAGCCGTGGGATAAAGATAGCGCCCGGACTGGATCACATAGACCAGACCCTGCGCAAAACAGGAGAAGAACAACTCGTCAAGCGTCGACTCCCCCACCATCTTGCGCAGCGCATGGGCATAGTCGCCGTGACGGTTGGGCTCGATGGCATCTGCCACAAAGACCACCATATCGAGCGGCGTCATGTCGCAGGCACCCACGGTGTGACGGTCGACAGCCTGGAAAACGGCCGGCGACAGCTCGGGAAAAAGCTGCGGAAGCTCATAGGCGGCAACAGGGCCATGCAAAAGCGGCGTCGCGGCGGAAGGAGAGCCGACAACCTTGATGCCATAGTGAAGCGCGCGGGCCACGAGCTCATCATCGGAAAGCACCTTGTCCCAGTCGTGAATTAAGCCGGCGGCAGCGGCATCAAAGCGGTCAACGCCGTAGACCTCGGCCAGATGAAGTGCGGTCTCGGCAACACCCAGCGAATGCACATAGCGCTTGCGCTTATCTTTCATGCGAACATCGAGCAGCTCTTGAATGCGCTTGAGCAGCGCGCGCTCATCGCCCTCAAACTGATCCTCTACCGACAACGTAGCCCCCATCACTCAAAATCTTCTTGACCCAGATCGACATACAAACTGCGCTTGCGAATGTAGCCGAGCACAGACTCGCTCGTAAGATAGCGCACGCTCATGCCGCGGGCAACTCGCTTACGAATGTTCGTCGAGCTGATCGCCAGCGCCGGAATCTGAATATAGCGCACGTCGAACGGCAGCCCCGACTCTTTGATTCGGGCACGCGCCGTATCGATATCAAAACCCGGTCGCGTCGCCGCAATAAAGGTAGCAAGCTCAGCGATTCGCTCGGCATCATGCCAGGTCACAATATCGATAATCGCGTCGGCGCCCGTAATAAAGTAGAGCTTTACCTGCGGCGGGTAAAAGTCGCGAAGGGCATGAAGCGTATCGGCCGTATAGGTTACGCCCGGACGGTCAATCTCGAACCGGCTCGCCAAAAAGGCCGGGTTCGCGGCGGTGGCGAGGACCGTCATGGCATAACGGTCCTCGGCAGGCGTCACCGGCTTGTCAAACTTAAAGGCGGGAGAGCCCGCCGGCATAAAGAGCACAGCGTCCAAGTCGAGCGACTCGCGCGCCTGCTCGGCAGTCACCAGGTGCCCGTAATGAATCGGGTCGAATGTGCCGCCCATAATGCCAAGCCGAAACTCTTTGCCCTCTTTTATGGGCAGCTCGGGCAAACCGATTCCACCGCGCAGCGACATGGCTTACTCGCCCTCCGAGGTCTCGGCATCGTCCGCGGCATCCGCCGCATCGACAACCTCGACGCCCTCATCCGCAGCATCGGCCACGTCAATGGCCTCAACGGCAACGTCCTCGCCAGCGTCCTCGAGCTCCTCGTACTCCGAGAAGTCCTCAGCGCCCTCAAAGTCAAAGGCACGCTGGCAAATGCGGACCTCGTCGCCCGCATGGCAACCGGCCTTCTCGAGCGCGTCGTCAACACCCATACGCGCAAACTTGTGCTGCAGGTAGATGACGGCTTCCTCGTTTTCCCAGTCGGTCTGGATGACCATGCGCTCGATGGCACGACCGACCACACGGAAGGCACCGGGCTCTTCCTGGACAATGCGGAAACGCTTCTCGCGCTGCAGACGGCGGCGCTCCCACTCTTCGTCGCGAAGATCGACAGGCTCATCGAAGACCGCCAGCTCGGCGCGCAGCTTAGCCACCTGCTCGCCCACGGCAAGCATCAGCGTGTTGAGGCCGGCGCCCGTCACGGCGGACACGGCAAAGAACATATGTCCATCGTCGAGCGCGGCGCGCTTAAGGTCGGCAATCTTGTCGGCCGTGCCCGGCGCATCGCACTTGTTGGCGACGACGATCTGCGGACGCTCCGAAAGCTCGGCGCCATACTGCTCGAGCTCACGGTTGATGATGCGGTAATCCTCAACCGGGTCGCGATCCTCAAAACCGCCCGTCATGTCGATGACATGCATGATGAGCGCCGTACGCTCGATGTGGCGCAGGAACTGGTGGCCCAAGCCCTTGCCCTCGCTCGCGCCCTCGATCAAACCAGGAACGTCGGCAACGACGTAAGAATACTCACCGGCACGCACCATGCCGAGGTTCGGCACGAGCGTGGTAAACGGATAGTCGGCGATCTTGGGTCGGGCGGCACTCATGCGCGCAATGAGCGAGGACTTACCCACCGAGGGGAAACCCACGAGCGCGGCATCAGCCATGAGCTTCATCTCGAGCTCAATCCAGTGCTCCTCGGCCGGCTCGCCCAGCTGGGCGAATGCGGGCGCGCGGCGCACCGACGTCACAAAGTGCGTATTGCCCAGACCGCCGGCACCGCCGGGCGCCACAACGACGCGCTCGCCATCATGCACCAAGTCGGCAATCTCGAACATCGGGGTCTGCGTCTCGGGGTCGAGCTCGCGCACCACGGTACCCATGGGAACCTTGAGAATAAGGTCCTCGCCGCTCTTACCGTTACGACGGGCACCCTGCCCGTGCGTGCCGCGCTCGGCGCGGAAGTGATGCTTAAAGCGGTAATCGATCAGCGAAGACAGCTGAGCATCGGCCTGGATGACGACATTGCCGCCACGACCGCCGTCGCCGCCATCGGGGCCGCCCTTGGGGACAAATGCCTCACGCCTAAACGACATGCATCCGGCTCCGCCGTCGCCGCCGCACACGTTAATGCGGCTGATATCGGTGAACTGTGACAACAGAATCGCCTCCTACAAAAAAGAGGGAGACCCTTGAATCCTAAAACTCAAGTGCCTCCCACATATGTGCTCTATGAAGGGTGAATTACGCGTTCGCGAGCGGGCGTACGCTGACCCTGTGCTTGATACCCTTGTGGAACTCAACGGTACCGTCGACCAGCGCGAACAGCGTGTCGTCCTTGCCACGGCCAACGTTCTCACCCGGGTGGATGTGAGTGCCGTGCTGACGGACGAGAATCGTGCCCGTGGTTACCGTCTGGCCGGCATAGCGCTTCGTGCCAAGGCGCTGACCGCGGGAGTCACGGCCATTACGGGAGGAACCGAGTCCTTTTTTGTGTGCCATTGTGTATACCTACTCTTTCGTTACGAGTGTAATCTACTCGGCGACGGGAGCCTCGGCAACAGCCTCGGCCTCTGCCTTGACAGCCTTCTTGGCGCGGGACGTAGCCTGGACCTTCACGATCTTCAGCTTGGTGAGCTGCTGACGGTGACCCTTCAGACGACGATAGCGCTTACGCTTGTGGAACTTGAAGACCAGCTGCTTCTCGCCCTTGAACTGCTCAACGATCTGAGCGGTAACCTTGGCCTTGGCCAGCTTGTCGGGATCGGTGACGATCTTCTTACCATCGTTGAGGAAGATAACCGGCAGGGTGACCTTGTCGCCCTCATTGCCCTCGATCTTCTCGACGGTGATGACATCGTCGGTGGCGACCTTGTACTGCTTGCCGCCCGTGTTAACGATTGCGTACATGTTTACTTGCCCTTCATGCATCAGTTAGTGCAACAGCCGAATATAGTAGCAGGCGAAAATACCCCCGTCAACGAGTATGTGGAGCAAATCCACAAGTTCGCACAGGTATGGGGCTGACGAGTCGGCCCTCGTCGTCCTCGCATGCTTGATTCTGACGCTCGACATCGTAGGAGCAGATGGTCACGAGGTCTTGCATACCGGTGGAAACAATAGGTGCATCCACGCCCGGGGTCAAGCCCTGCAACAAAACATCAGCAGCGGAAAGCAAAATTTCCGGACGCATGGAGCCCTCGTTGTCGGCATGGGTGTCGAGCATGAGCACCAGATGGTCCGGGCGCTCCCCCGCCGTGAGCTCATAGCCCACGAGTGTGTGATCCAAATCCAAGCGCTTGCTCTTTTTGCCGCGCGCGTAGTCGATGCCATGGTCCGCGCGCAGCGTGTCGATCGCACGACGCACCTCGTCGGGGCTTACGGGCGCCTCGGGATCCAAGTGCAGGTCGATGCGATACGACAGGCGCGTGAGCTGCGCCGTCAACGCCGGCGTGCGCACGTCGATGTACGCCGCCTCGATGGGCGCCAGATCGGCCGGAGACGCCGCAGCCAGGCGCCCAAACGCCTCGTCGAGCGCCACGAACTCGGTCATAAACAGGTCATACCACTCGCAGGTCGACGACGTACCAACCGGTAGCGCCGAAGAGAAGCCCACGCGCATGTGCGGAGAGAAGCCCTGCGTGACGGCATAGGGAAGTCCCGCACGGCGCACGATGCGCTCAATGGTATGGATTACTTCGAGATGGCCCAGGTACTTAAGGCGGTCGCGCTTGCCATAGCGAACACGAAGCCTAAAGAGCGAGGGGTTGTCGGTCAGGCGCTCACTCATGCGCGATCACCCATCAATACATTCTTGGCGTGGAGCGTGGGGCAGATCCCGCAGCCGGTGCACGACGTGCGGGTGCAGTCGGGAGTCGTGACGCCCTCGAGCGAGCGACGGTACTCGCGCTCGAGGAAGCCGCGCGTGCAGCCGGGACTCACGTGCTCCCACGGCAGGCGCCAGTCCAACTCGTAGGGCAGGTGCACGAGCTCATTGAGGTCGATGCCGTTTTTGGCAGCAGCTTCCTTCCAGTTATCGAGCGAGAAATGCTCTACCCAGGCGTCAAAGCGAGAGCCCGAGCGCCAAGCATCGATGATGACGGGCGTCATGTCACGACCGGCGCGGGACAGCGCGGCCTCGATGAGCGAGGTCTCGGCATCGTGGTAATGCACGCGGACGGCACGGTTGCGAACGCTCGTGATAAGCAGCTTCTGGCGACGCTTGACGTCGTCGTAGTCGAGCTGCGGGCACCACTGGAACGGCGTGGCAGCCTTGGGGATAAAGACCGAAACCGAGATGGATACCGAAATCGAGCCGCGACGAGCCTTGGGCACCACGGAACGACCGAGCTCCAGCACGTGATCGGCCAGATTGGCAATGGCTACGATGTCCTCGTCGCGCTCACCGGGAAGGCCCATCATAAAGTAGAGCTTCATGCGGTTCCAGCCGGCCTCGAAGGCCGCCTTGGCCGCACGGTCCAGGTCCTCCTCGGTCACGTTCTTGTTAATGATGTCACGCATGCGCTGACTGCCGGCCTCGGGCGCGAACGTCAGGCCGCCCTTCTTTTCGCCGGCGACCGACTCGGCCATATCCACGCCAAACGAATCCAGGCGCTGCGACGGAATAGATACGCGAATACCCGTATCCTCCAGGCGACGGTTGAGCCTGCCGAGCACGTCGCGAATGCAGGAGTGGTCAGTCGTGGAGAGCGAGGTCAGCGACACCTCGTCATAGCCGGTCTTTTCCAGACCCTGAATCACCGACGAGACGATCTGGTCGGCCGAGCGCTCGCGCACTGGGCGATACGTCATGCCGGCCTGGCAAAAACGACAGCCGCGGGCGCAGCCGCGCAGGATCTCGATAGACAGGCGGTCGTGGACCAGCTGCGCATAGGGTACGCACGACTGCGACAGCGGATTCGTGGCGCCGAAATCCTCGACGACGCGCTTGTAGACCACTGTCGGCGCATTCTTGCCTTCACGCGGCACGGTGTAGCCATGCGGCGAACAGGGCTCGTCGTGACGAACCTCATAGAGCGACGGCACGTAGTTGCCGGCAATGGATGCAAGCTGCTCAACAATCTGTGCGCGCGGGACTCCTTCGTCGCGCAGGCGACGATGCAGCTGGCAGGTCTCGAGCAGCGACTCCTCGCCCTCGCCGATGAGGATGGCATCGAAGAAGGCCGCGTACGGCTCGGGGTTGTACACCGAGGGGCCGCCGGCGATGATAATGGGGTCGTCCTCGGTACGGTCGGCCGCTAACAGCGGAATGCCAGCGAGGTCGAGTGCCTCGAGGAAGTTCGTCACCGCCATCTCGTGCGGCACATGCAGGCCGACGATATCAAACGAAGCGACCGGCGCTGCGCCCTCGAGCGACAGCAGCGGAATGCCCGCCTCGCGCATGGCGTCACCCATATCGGGCCACGGCACATAGCCGCGCTCGCAGGAGATGCCCTCGGCCTGGTTAAGGATGTTGTAGAGGATGGCGATGCCCTGGTTAGGCAGACCGACCTCGTACACATCCGGGTAGATCAGGCAGCAACGGTAGTCGGCATCGGCCTTGGAAAGCGTGCCCCACTCGTGATCGATATAGCGGCTCGGTTTCTCGACCTTGGCGAGCAGCGGCTCAATTAAATGAAAACAGTCTTGGTATGCAACGCGCAACGGAAAACCCCTAAGCTGCGAGATCGGATGCGTCCTGGTAGGACGCGATAGGACGGGTAGCGCCCGCGACGGTGGTCACCAGATCGCGAACACGGGAGAACGTGGAAGTGACCACCTCGTTGGCACGGCTGTAGTCGACATCGCGCTCGTAGAGCGAAACGAGCGCACGGCCCATGCCATAGGTGCCCGCGGCGGCAGTAAGCGCCTTGACGGCAAACCCAATATGCGGCGTCTGCTTGACGAGCGCGCGGGTGACCGCGCGGATCACAAGACCGCCGGCAAGCACGCCCGCGACCTCGTAGCCGCGCTCAGGCTTAATGCCGCGTCCAAAGACGGCAGCGAGCTCAAAGAGCATGCCCACCTGCGCCAGCGCCATCACGGGATAATCGGCGCCCGGCAAAAACACCAGCGCACCGGTCGCCATATTGGTGAGCGCGCACGAGGTGATGATACGATTGGCCGCCGCGATGCGCATGAAGGCAAAGTTCGCCGCAAAAGCCGTTTCCTTTTCGGTGCGATCGAGAATCCAGCGGGCAAGCGTCTCGAGCAGATACGTCTTATCGGTTGCCGCTACCACGCCGAGCATAGGCGTGGACTCCTCGATAAACGGCACCTCCACAGCAGACTCGGCAAGCACGCACACGGGCGCGCCGGCGATCACGAGCTCCTGCACGGCACTCTCCAAGCGGTCGGAGCCGCACGAGAGCACCAGTACCACATCGGTATCGGTCTTTGGAGCAATTCGCTCCTCCCCCAAACGCTCGACGCGCACAATGCCCGAGGTCGTCTGCGGCACAAAGGCGTCACGCACCGTCTCGGCCAGAAAGCGCGAGGCGGACGAATCCAAATAGACCGAGACGCGCACCGGCGTATCGGAATCCTTCTTAACGGACGCGCCCATCTTAAAAGCGCGGGTCAGCTTATCTACGGGAATTTTCATAGCAAACCCCTCCAGCGGTTACGCGGCGCCCGAACGATGCCGCCATATGGATTGTACGATACCCACCGTCAGCAGCTGAATCATCATCGAAGACGAACCAAAGCTAATAAACGGTAGCGGAATACCGGTAATCGGCATCATGCCGATGCACATGCCGATGTTTTCGAAGGTCTGGAACGCCCACATGCCAACGATGCCCACACACGAAAGGCGCAAGAACAGCGACTCACACTTAAAGGCGACGCGAATCGTCGAAAAGATCAGCAGCACGTAGAGGCACAGGAGCAAAAAGGAACCGCAAAAGCCAAAGGTCTCGGACAGGAAGGCGAAGACGAAGTCGGTGTGGAACTCAGGCAGAAAGCCGCCGGCCGACTGCGTCGCATGGCCCAAACCCTTACCAAAGAAGCCGCCCGAGCCAACGGCGATAAGCGACTGCTGCAGGTTGTAGGCATCGTCCGAATCGGCATTATCGGGGTCGATAAAGACCGTCAGACGGTTCATCTGATACTGCTTGATGAGCACATCGTGGCCGAGCAACGAATCAAAGACCGAATCGAGCGCCAGGACGAGGGCCACCAGGCCCACAAGCAGGGCCAGGGTCGACAGCACCCATTCGCGGCGCGCACCGCTCATGCAGATGACGATGGCGCCCGAGACCAGCACGACCAGGCCCGAGCCCAGGTCGCCCATGGCAACGACGGCCAAAAACGGGATGGACAGCATGCCGCAGAGCTTGACGTAGTCGCGAACGGTATCGATGCGGCCGTTATACTGCGAGCCAAGCGTAGCGATAAAGAAGATGGTGATGAGCTTGGCAAGCTCGACCGGCTGGAATGTCAAGCCGATACCGGGAATCTTGATCCAGCCCGTCATGCCCAGACCGCCCGTATAGGACAGACCCGGAATCTTGGGCGAGAAGATCACGATCAGGTCGATGACGAGCAACGCCGTCGAAAAATTGGAAATACCGCGCAGATCGGTACGCCAGACGAGCACCGCAAGCACCGCGCCAATGCCAATGCCCAGCAGGTGGCGCGAGAATGAGGCGTCGGCCTTAAACTGTGACGCCGACCAAATAATGATGGCGCCATAGGCAACGAGCGCGACGGTAGCCAGCAGCACACCGATATGCACCTTTTGGCGAAACGTACCGCGCGAGGCCGAAAGTTGCTTGTTGACGCGGTCCAGGCTGCTGCGAGAGCCGGTCTTGGTTGAACGGAACAGATCCGCCGGAGAAAAATCCATCGCAACCTCCTATCGAACCGAAGAATCGCCCGAGGCCGAAGAGGTATCGGGCTCGTCATAAATCACGCCGAGCACGTCGCGCACGACATGCATCGCGGTATCCGAACCACCGCCGCCCTGCTCCAGGACAGTAGCGATGACATACTTGGGATCATCGGCCGGTGCATAGGCGCAGAACCACGCGTATTCGTCCTCGCCGCTTTTCTCGCCCGTGCCCGACTTGCCGTACACCTGCGGCGTCAGGGTGCCAAAGTGAGCCGCCAGGGACGTCGATGCCGTGTAAATCACGTCGTGCATGCCGTTGCGAACAAGAGTCAAATCCGAATCGCTGTTGATCTTGGCCACCAGGCGCTTCTTCTTGCCCTTGCCGTTGTACTTATAGGCATCGCCGTCGCCATCACGCGACACGGCAGACAAAAACACGTGAGGCACGTACTGTTTGCCGCCGTTGGCAAGACCCATATAGGCGCACGCCATCTGCAGGGGCGTCACCAGGATGTCACCCTGGCCGATGGCAATGTTGGTCATATCGCCGGCATTCCACTTGCGGTCCTCGGCAGAGGCGTCGGTAAAGTACGACTCTTTCCACTCGGCATCGGGAATACGGCCCGCGCCCTCACTCGGCAGATCGATACCGCAGGTCTTGCCTAGGCCCCAGCGACGAAAGACCTCCTGCAGGCCCTCGGAATGTTTCTCGTCATAAAAGAACGCCTTGCCCATGTCGTAGAAGACGGGGTCGCACGAGTTGGCGATACCCGACTGCAGCGTCATGGTGCCGTGGCCGGAATGCAGCCAGCAGTACTTGCCCCACGACTTGCCCAGACCCGTCCAATAGCCCGTGCAGTTGGTCGTCTGCCCCGACGTGTAGGTTCCAAACTCAAGACCGGCCAGTGCCGAGAGTGGCTTGATGGTCGAGGCCGACATGTACTGTCCGCTAATGGCGCGGTTGAGCAGCGGGTGCGAACCCTTGTCATCATTAAGCTCGGTCCACACGTCATTTGAGACGCCGCCGATAAAGACGGACGGATCGAACTTGGGCTCGCTTGCCATGCCCAGGATCTCGCCATTGTTGGGATCGAGGCACACCACAGCGCCATTACCGGCATTGCTGTAGCCAGTGGTCTTGGCAAGCTCGATAGCACTCGACAGCGCCGTCTCACAGGCCTGTTGGATTTTAAGGTCGAGCGTGAGCTTAATGTCGGAGCCGGCCTTCGCGGGCACGGCGCCGGCCTGACCGGTCACATTGCCCGAGGCATCGACCTTGACGGTCTGCTCACCACGAATACCCTGCAGCAGGTTTTCGTAGTAGCTCTCAACGCCCGCCTGGCCCACGATATCGCCCGACTGGTACGTAATCTTGCCAGCAGAAGCATCATCATCGCCAGAGGTTTTCTTATTCTGGGCCTCGAGCTGCTCGGAGGTAATGGTGCCGGTATAGCCTAAGATATGGCATGCCGTCTCGCCATATGGATACTGACGCTCAGTACGCTCGGCAATCTTGACGCCCGGGAACTCGCCGGCGTGTTCCTTGATATAGGCAACCGTGGAGCGACGGACGTCCGTCGCGATGGTATGCAGGCTCTGGGCACCCTCGGTATTGTCCTGAATATTGCGAAGGACCGCCACGTAAGGCATTCCAAGCACGTTGGCAAGATGGCGAACCAGAACCTCATCCTCGGCAAGGTCGCGGTAGGCCACGACAGCAAGTGAGGGACGGTTCTGGACAAGCGCCACGCCATTGCGGTCGAGGATGCGACCGCGCACAGCGGGAGTGGTAACGGTGCGAGTCTGATTGCTATTAGCCTGCTTCTCGTAATAGTCCGACGAGACCATCTGCATGCCCCACAGCTTGACGGCGAGCGCCGCAAACATCGCGCCCACACCCGTGGTGAGGATGGAAAAGCGGCCCTTAAAGGCGGTCGCCGCGGTATTGCCCTCGCCCTCGGTGGCGCGCGGGGCCGTTCCATGCTGCGTATCGTAGGTAAAACGGGAATCGCCACGACGCATGATGACCAGCGCAACCACGATGGCCACGACCAGCACGATACCGGCGATAATAACCGTCAACTGGGAAGACATCTACGGGCCTCCCCTATTTGAGCTTGCGGGTCTTGGGCTTAAAGCGCATACCCGTCTGGCGTCCGCCACGTGCGGAGAATCCATAGCCGGACTGTGGCACGACGCCGGACATCAAAAACGGAATGGCAACCAGACCCGTCAGGATCGAGGACGGCAGCGCATGGCCGAAGATCGCCACGACAAAGCTCGTCTCCAAACCCATAAACAGCAAGATGATGCTGTAAATCACATTAATGACGAGCGCGAAGGTGCCCACCGTGATGCCGCGCGCACTCGGGGTACCACCCGTCTGACCGGCGGCGCTGTGCACCAGGGCAAAAGAACCCACGGTCAGCAGGAGCGACATAACGCCCACCGGCACGGCAGCGGACAGGTCATAGAACAAGCCGCTGCAAAAACCGCACGCGACGGCACGGGTCGGGTCGCCCGAGAACACACTCAGGCACACAAGAATAATCATAAAGTTGACGCGACCGCCCGCAATGGAGATCTGCGGTGCGAGGCCTGCCTGCAGCAGCACGCACACGATGGCGGCGATTACAAACGTGCGGGAGCTCATCCCCTGCTCGTGTAGATCCATGGACATGCCCCCTATTCGCTCGAGCCGGAATCGGTCGTCTCGGACGTGTCGGAACTGTCATCCGAGCTCTCGTCCTTCGTCTTGGTCGCAGCATCGCGCGACGTTCCCTGCGGCGTGCTATTAGCGGTGCTCACGTCCTCATCCGAGGCCGACTGTTCGTCGGTCAGCGAGGTAATGACCAGCACTTCCTCATTGTTCTCGGCCGTGGTCTGAGCGCGCACCACAATGGTGTAGTAAACGTCGTTTGCCGATTTCTCAACCGACGAGACGGTGCCGAGCGGAAGGCCCTTGGGGAACACACCGCCAATGCCCGAGGTCACGATGATGTCGCCAACCTTAACGTCGGAGTCGACGCTCACGTACTCAAGACGCAGCGTGCCGTCAGCCTGACCCTGCAGCATACCCTGGGCGCGCGTGTCCTGCACCATGGCGGACACGCCCGAGTTCTCGTCGCCAATCAGGCGCACGGTAGAGGTCTTGGCCGAGACTTCGATGATCTGGCCGATAACACCGGCCGAACTCGTCACGGGCATGTTGATGGAAAGCCCATCGGCAGAACCCTTGTCGATGGTTACGGTCGAAGTCCAGGCATCGCCGGAGGCACCGACAATACGAGCTGCGGTCGATTTGAGGTTATAGGTCGACTGCAGGCCGACCAGCCCCTCCAGACGCTCGGCGGTCTTTTGAGCCTCGGAGAGCTCAGCAACCTTAGAGGTCAGTTCCTCGTTTTGCTTCTTGAGCTCGTCAAGCGTGTCCTGTGACGCCGTAAGGTTAGAGAACACGTTACCGATCGCATTGAAGGGAGCCGCCACAGTCGAGCCCAGAAAACGCACCGGCGAGGTAATCGTCGTCACGCCCGAACGAACGGCATGAATCGGCCCCGTCTCGCCCTCACGAATATAAAACGTGAGCAGCAACACCGAAATCAGGCTGAAAACAATCAACGGGCGCATACCCGTTGATTGTCGCTTGGTATTCAGATTTGTGGAGAAACCCGAAGATCGTGCCAAATGGAATCCACCTTTTGGAAATTAAGCATTGGTCTGGACGAAGCCGCCATCAAACGCATTGGCCTCGAGCACGCGGGCACAGCCGTTAACAACGTTATCGAGCGCCGTGGGGCTGACGTTGACCGAAACGCCGGTCTCATCGCGCAGGCGCACGTCGAGACCGCGCAGCAGCGCGCCGCCACCGGTCAGCAAAATGCCGTAGTACATAAGGTCCGAGGCAAGATCGGGAGGCGTAGCGTCGAGTGCGTCCTTGACGGCCTTGGCCATCTCGTCGAGCGGCTTGTTGAGCGCGCGACGAATCTCCTCGCTCTCGATGCGCACGGTCTTGGGCAGACCGGTAATCACGTCGCGGCCGTTGACCTCGACGTCGAGCTCGTCCTTAAGCGGCACGGCGGAGCCGACCTTGATCTTGATGTCCTCTGCCGTACGCTCGCCGATGGCCAGGTTGTAGGCATCACGAACGTGCGTGAGGATGGCCTGATCGAACTCGTCGCCGGCAATACGGATGGACTGCGAGACGACGATGCCGCCCATAGCGATAACGGCAACCTCGGTGGTACCGCCGCCGATGTCGATGACCATGGAGCCGGTGGGTTCCTCGACGGGCAGGTCGGCGCCGATAGCGGCTGCCATAGGCTCTTCGATCAGATAGGCCTGGCGGGCACCGGCCTGGATCGTGGCCTCAAAGACAGCGCGCTTCTCGACCGACGTGACACCGGAGGGAACGCAGACGACGACACGCGGACGCGGAGTCCACGGATAGCGCTTCTCGGACGCCTTGTCGATAAAGTAGCGAAGCATGGCCTCGGTAACATCGAAGTCGGCGATGACGCCGTCCTTCAGGGGACGAACGGCCACGATGTTGCCGGGCGTACGGCCGAGCATGCGCTTTGCCTCGATACCGACCGCCAGGATGCGCTCGTCGTTCTTGTCGATGGCGACAACAGAGGGCTCGCGAATGACGATGCCCTTACCGCGCACGGAGACAAGCGTATTTGCGGTGCCGAGGTCGATGGCAAGATCGCCCGCATAGCTACCGAAGAACATATCCATCAAAGAAAACAACGCAACTCCTGATGTGTTGGATGATTGCTGGAAAACTACTAGCTCATCATACTAGCGCAAGCCCGGCACCTCACTTGCGGTGAAGCGCCGGGCAAAGCTAAATCCCATAAGGTCACTACTGGTTGTCAGCAGCCGAGAAATCCATATCGAGCGAAGAAACGGTCCAGCCGATATGGTTGTCGGAGCGCACGAATTTGACGGTGTACTCCTGCTCGCCGCCCTTGGAAAGCGATGCCTTCACCTTGGCGGTCGTCTCGGTCATGGACTGATCCATGCCCTCGACGGACACGGTGGCACCCTGCGGAATCGAGGAGATGATCATCGACTTAGCGTCCTCGGACAGACTCGAGGCCAGGCAAGACTCGGCCTTTGCGGTGTCACCGTCACCGGCAGCCTGGAACAGATCGGTAACGACAGACTCCTGAGACGGGAAGCCAAAGCCGCGCGTGTAGGCAAAGCCCAGACCGCCCGCGGCGATCAAAATGAGCAGAAGCAGCACGATGAAGACTTTGAGACCCGTGTGGCGATGGCGACGACGGACCTTGGCCTGCTTACGATCCTGACGGTCCTGCTGGACCATCTCGGACTCGGACAGCGTAAAGAAGCCGGTGTCCGAGGGATCGGGCATAAACTGACCGGTCGCGCCCGTAGGATCGAGCGGATCGACGGCAGGAGCGTCCATCGCGGGCGCCGGAGCCGTGGCCATAGCCGTCTGGGCAGACAGCGCGGCAAGCGAATCCTGCACGCGGGCAAGCTCATCGGCCTGCTCGGAGGTGAGCTGGTAGATGCCATCGGCAGTAGCGGCGTTAAAGGCATCGAGTGCGTCGGAGGGACGGCCGGCGGCAGAAAGCGCCTGACCCATGCCGGCGTTGAGCGCACGCGTGTCGTCGCGGGGGCCGGCAAAGTCGATAGCCGTGCGGTAGGTCTCCACGGCATCCGCCGGACGGCCGAGCTTAATGAAGCAACGACCGAGCTCGCCGAGTGCGGCGGCAGGAGCCGGATTGGCGCCATCGATGGCAGCCTGACGGAAGGCGGTTCCCGCGTTGGCATAGTCGCCCGATTGGAACAGCGCATTGCCCAGGCCCAGATAGGCCTTGAACGGCGTGGCATAGGAAGCATCCTGTGTAGCAGCAGAGAACGCCTGGGCGGCCGTCGTGTAGTCGCCCACGGCGGCGAGCGCCTTGCCGCGGTTGGTGAGCAGCGCGCCGCGCTTGCCGTAGGTGCCGTCGTTGAGGGCGGCGGCATAGGCCTCGGCGGCCTCGGCATACATGCCCAGGTGCATCAAGGCGTTACCACGAAGGTGATCGGCCTCGCCCATAATCTCATCGGGAGTTTTTGCCGCCCCAAGCATCTGGGCTGCAGCGGAAAAATCACCCGCGCGGTAAGCGGCGCGGCCCTGTTGGATCAGCTGGCTATTCAAGGAAGTCCCCTTTACTCGTGAACGATCTCGACATGGACGATCTCGTCGCCGGCACGCAGCTGCGAAATCACATCGAGACCCTCGACCGTGGTACCAAAGACGGTGTAACCGGAATCGAGGTTATGCTGGGCACCCAGGCAGAAGTAGAACTGCGAACCCGCGGAATCGGGGTCCATGGAGCGTGCCATGGCAAGGGCGCCATCGACATGGCTGTTGCGCGGATTGGTGGCAAACTCGCCCTTGATGCAGTAGCCGGGGCCACCGGTACCGGGCATACCGTCGGGGCCCTCAAGACCGGCAGCGACGTCGGCGCCGGACATGTCGCGGGTATTGGGGTCGCCGCCCTGGATAACAAAACCGGGCACATAGCGATGGAACTTAAGGCCATCATAGAAACCCATCGTGGAAAGCTCGCAGAAGTTCGCGACATGAATGGGAGCGCCCTCGCCGTCAAACTTGACCTTGATGGTACCCTTCGACGTCTCGATTACGGCGCACTCGTCGCCGACAAGCTGATACTCGGGCGTGTAGAGCTCTTTCTTAAAACCAAACATGTGGTTCCTTCCTCGTGCGTTTAAAGCATATTTGTACGAATTGTAGCAATAAGCACGGGCTTACATCAATTGCGTACGTAGGTTATGCCGACTATGGCGAACTCCTTGATTGGCAACTTCATCCGAACACCTCCCATATTCATCCGTACATGTACGG
>CAJKTW010000012.1:0-76189 GCA_905202925.1 uncultured Collinsella sp.
AAGCACTTAATGTGCTTTCCGTCTTGCGCAGGACTGTAGAGCAGCAAACTTAACCGCCCCGCCCGGCAGGCGAGCGGACGACAACGACATCTGTCCAACAATTCGTGCGAAACACAATGAAAAACCGTTTGATGTGAGTTAATATAAACAACGTCGTGAATCTGACTCCTGCCACATGCATGACAGGGGTTAAACACAAAAAAGGAGTCAACTATGGTTTCTGAGAAGGCTACCCTCGTTAATCCTCAGGGTCTGCACATGCGTCCGGCTGGTCTGTTCGCCTCCACCATGGGCAAGTACGCCTGTGACGTGACGGTCGTCACCCCCGAGAAGGAGGTCAACGGCAAGTCCCCGATGGCCCTCATGGCTGCTGGTATCCCCTGCGGTACCGAGGTCGAGGTCAAGTGCGACGGCGCCGACGAGGCCGAGGCTCTGGCTGCTGCCATCGAGCTCATCAAGAGCGGTCTTGGCGAGTAGAACTCAAACGGGTCGCATGTTGAACAATTAAGTTCATACTTGGGGGCGCAGTGACCTGTATCAAGGTAGCTGCGCTCTTTTGTCATGGATATGGCAAAACGCTTTATCACATGGCATGGAGAGAGGAATGGGAATGTATCAGGGAGTCAACGCATCCGAGGGCATCGGAATCGGCACCGTTATGGTCGCCGTCGATCCCGACTTGACGTTTGAGCCGCACGAGGTTGCTGATTCGGCAGCAGAGAAGGAGCGCTATCAGACCGCTCTTTCGGTCTTCTGCGAGAAGACCCAGGCTCAGGCCGACCACATGAAGGAGACGGTGGGCGAGGCCGAGGCCGAGATCATGAGCGGACACATTGTCCTGGCTCAGGACCCGGGCATGACCGACGCCATCAACGCCGCCATCGACGGCGGCACCTGCGCCGAGCAGGCGCTCATGGACACCTCGACCATGTTCGAGAACATGTTCCTGTCCATGGACGACGAGATGTTCCGTCTGCGCGCGGCCGACATCGCCGACATCCGCACCGGTATTCTGGCCGAGTTGCTGGGCAAGGAGGTCGTCGACCTCTCCGTCCTGCCCGAGAACACCGTCGTTGTCGTGCACGACCTTACGCCGTCCATGACTGCCACGATCGATAAGGCCCACGTTGCCGGTATCGTCACCGAGACCGGTGGCCGCACGTCGCACTCCGCGATCATCGCGCGCGCCCTCGAGATCCCGGCCGTCCTTTCGGTCTCTAACAGCTGCACTGCGCTTCGCAACGGTATGACCGTCGTCGTCGACGGTGGCAAGGGTGTTGTCGAGGCCGATCCCGACGAGGAGACGCTCGCTGCCTACACCGCCAAGGCCGAGGCCTTCGCTGCCGAGAAGGCAGCCCTCGAGGCCTTCCGCGGCAAGCCTTCTGTGACTGCCGACGGCATCAAGAAGATCATCGCCTGCAACATCGGTAACCCCGATGACGTGCCCAACGCGCTCGATCACGATGCCGAGGCCATTGGTCTGTTCCGCTCCGAGTTCCTGTTCATGGACTCCGCTGAGCTTCCTTCCGAGGAAGAGCAGTTCAACGCCTACCGCAAGGTCGCCAGCGCGCTCAAGGGCGCTCCGGTCATCATCCGCACGCTCGATGTGGGTGGCGACAAGGAGATCCCCTACCTGCACATGGTCAAGGAAGAGAACCCCTTCATGGGCTTCCGCGCCGTGCGTTACTGCCTGGCCAATCCCGACCAGTACAAGGTTCAGCTCCGCGCCCTGCTGCGCGCCAGCGCCTTTGGTGACGTCAAGATCATGATCCCGCTCGTCACCTGCGTCGAGGAGGTCGTGGCCGTCAAGGAGCTCGTCGAGCAGTGCAAGGCCGAGCTGACCGAGGAGGGTCGCAAGTTCAACGAGAACATCGAGGTCGGCATTATGGTCGAGACGCCTGCCGCTTCGCTGCTCGCTGACCGTCTGGCCGAGGTCGCCGACTTCTTCTCTATCGGCACCAACGACCTGATCGGCTACACCATGTGCGCCGACCGTGGTAACGACACCATCTCCAACCTGTACCAGGTGTACTATCCCGCCGTGCTCCGCTCGCTCAAGAACATCATCGAGAGCGGCGTGAAGGCCGGTATCATGGTCGGCATGTGCGGCGAGGCCGCTGCCGATCCGCTGCTTGAGCCGCTGCTGATCAGCTGGGGCCTGGAGGAGTTCTCGATGAGCGCTCCGTCCATCCTGCGCGCCCGCAAGACCATCAGCCAGTGGACCAAGGCCGAGTGCGACGAGCTCGCCGAGAAGGCGCTCGCCTGCAACACCGCCGCCGAGGTCAAGGCACTGCTCGAGTCCGCAGCTCGCTAATTTGGTATCAGAGGTAACCGCGTGGTTGGAATGGGCCGGCCACGCGGCCCTCACATATACAGGGGGTACTGTAAATGTTCTACACGCTAACCGCTAACCCGGCTGTCGACATGACGGTTTCGAGCTCTCCGCTCGAGCCCGACGAGAACGTCCGCACCGGCTCGGCCAGCTACACGGCTAACGGCAAGGGCCTCGACGTGTCCTTCGCCTTTAAGAAGATGGGCGTCGACACCGTCGCGCTCGGTTTCTTCGCCGGCTTCACGGGCAAGTTCATCGTCGAGGAGGTCATGAACCTGGGTTGCCTCTGCCGCCCGGTCTGGACCGACGGTATCACGCGCATCAACACCTACGTCAACGATGGCCAGCACGAGTACGGCATCCTGAACCCCGGTGCTCCGATCACGCCGCAGCATCAGGAGGAGCTCTACAACATCCTGGACACCGCGGGCGATCTTGAGTGCCTGATCGTCTCCGGCTCCGTGCCTCCCAAAGCTACGCCCGACTTCCTGGCTCAGGTCATGGAGCACGCTCAGGCCCGTGGCGCCGACGTCGTCCTGGACCTGTCCTCCGACAAGCTCAAGGAGCTCGCTCACAAGAAGCCGCTGCTCATTAAGCCGAACCATCACGAGATGAAGGCTATCTTCGGCGTGCCGGTCGACACCGACGACGAGGTCCGCGTTGCCATGAAGCTGGCTCACGAGGCCGGCGTCCAGAACGTGCTGCTCACCCGTGGTAGCCGCGGTGACGCTTACTTCTCCAACGGCGAGGACATCTGGTATGCCAAGCGTGAGTTCAACATCAAGCTTGTCTCTTCCGTCTGCGCCGGCGACTGCACCCTCGCTGCGTTCCTGCACAAGTGGTACAGGGATCGCGACAACGTCGAGGAGGCCATGAAGCTCGCTATGGCCACCGGCGCCAACGTTGCCGAGTCCGTCGGCATCGGCGACTTTGGTCACGTCGACGAGTACAGCAAGCGCGTTGCCGTTCGCAAGCTCGATCGCAAGTAAGTGAAACGCGACATATTCGTGCGCAAGCGGCGCCCCGGTTTCCGCCGGGGCGCTTTTTTGTTCCGCCATGTTGGAGAGGTGCCTTGCCGTACTTCATCGCTTCCACACCGTTCACCGAGTTGTTGTAGCCTTTTGTCGATGCGTGGAATATACTTTCACTAACACGTTGCTTCGTGAAAGGAACATTCATGATTTATACGCTCACTGCAAATCCCGCCATTGACTACAACATCGCCTGCGACGGTCTTGCTGCCAACACCGTCACGCGTACCCGCAACGCCGTCTACACGCCCAACGGCAAGGGCCTCAACGTCTCGTTCACCCTTGATCACTACGGTGTCGACACGACGATCTTGGGCTTTTTCGCCGGCTTCTCGGGCGAGTTTATCGTTAAGGGCGCTGAGGCCCTGGGCGTGCCCGTCAAGCCCGTGTGGACCGACGGCATCACGCGCGTCAACGTGTTCCTCAACGCCGGCCCCGACACCGAGTACAACATGGTCAACGCCGGTGCCGCCATCAACGAGGCCAACGAGCAGGAGATGTTTGAGCTCATCGATTCGCTCGATGACATGACCTGCCTGGTCATCAGCGGCTCGCTGCCTCCCAACACTTCCGAGGGCTTCCTGGCCGAGGTCCTGCGCCGCGTCAAGGCCAAGGGGGCCGAGTTCGTCCTCGACATCTCGAGCCATCAGCTGGCAGACCTCATTGCCATGGAGCCGCTGCTGATCAAGCCCAATGACGACGAACTGCTCGACATCTTTGGCATTAAGGTGAGCGGTGGCGACGACGAGTCCGTCAAGGGCGCGATGGCCGAGCTGCACGCCAAGGGCGCCAAGAACGTGCTGCTGACCCTTGGTGGCGCCGGTGCGTACTTCTCCAACGGCGAGCACATTTGGTTTGCCAATCGCACCTTCGACGTCAAGCTGCTGTCGACGGTGTGCGCCGGCGATTCCTCGCTCGCTGCCTTCCTGTCCGTGTGGCACGACGCCCCCGAGCGCGTCGAGGACGCCCTGCGCCTTTCGATGGCTACCGGCGCCAACGTGGTCGAGTGCCCGGGCTTGGGCGACTTTGCCAAGGTCGATGAGTATCAGAAGGGTATCGCCATTCGTCAGGTCTGCTAGTTCCGGCACCTTGCCTGAATAGTTTGATTATTTCGCATCCGTCTTAGACCAGGACGGATGCGTTTTTGTTTATCGGACTTGCGTGTGCAGTGGAGGCCTTTTCTTGTTAGACTTCTTGAGAACCATCGATTAACGCTCGCAAGTGCAGGAGGCCATAGGCATGTGCAATGTTTCGCTCAACGGTACGCAGCCGACCGATGCCTCCATCCGTGTCCTGCGTGCGCTTGAGGCAGCCGGTCTTGAGGCTTGGTACGTAGGCGGTTGGGTACGTGATGCCCTGATGGGGCGCCCCAGCCACGATGTGGATATGTGTTGTAGCGGCCTGTGGCAGGAGTCCAAAGCGGCGCTCGAGGCGGCTGATATCGCCGTGGTTGAATCGGGCATTAAATTCGGCGGCATTACCGCCATTTGCGATGATGAGCCCATCGAGGTCACGACGTATCGCCTGGACGGCTTTTACACCGACGGCCGTCATCCCCAGAGCGTAGAGCGTGCGGCGTCGCTTGAGGACGATCTGGCGCGTCGTGACTTTACCGTTAACGCCATGGCCTGGCATCCCGAGCGCGGTCTTGTCGACCGCTACGATGGCCAGGGCGACCTGAAGCGCAAACTCATCCGCGCTGTTGGAGATCCCAAGCGTCGTTTTAACGAGGACGCGCTTCGCATGCTGCGCGCGGTGCGTTTTGCCTGCCGTCTGGATTTTATGATCGAGCCTAGGACCAAACAGGCGCTTGCCGAGTGCGCGCCGCTGCTCGATGCTGTGGCGCGCGAGCGCGTGGGCATTGAGCTCGAGGGTATCCTTTCGACCGGCCATGGGGGAGACGCGATGCTGCGCTACCCCGAGCTTGTTTGCGCCGCCGTGCCCGAGCTCGCGTCCGCTCGCGGGTTTGATCAACGCAGCGTCTATCATGCGTTTAACGTCTACGAGCATATCGCCCGCGTGCTGACGGTGGCAGGGGAGCTGGCGCTGTGCGACGGCGTCGCGCCCTCGTCGAGCCTTATGTGGGCGGCGTTTTTGCACGACGTTTCCAAACCCGAGTGCTTTACGGTCGATCACGACGGCAGCGGCCACTTCTACGGTCATCCCGAGCTCGGCGCCAAGAAGGCGCGTGTCATCATGGATCGCCTGGCGCTCTCGCACGATTTGGTGCGCGATGTGTGCCTGCTGATCAAATACCATGACAAGCCGCTGCGCCCCGAGCGCTCCTGCCTGCTCAATATGATGCGCGCGCTTTCGGGCGAGGGTGTCGATACGCCGCGTCTGATGGACGAGCTCATGGACCTTAAGCGTGCCGACACGCTCGGCAAGGCGCCTTCGTGCTTCTATTACGTCGAGACGATCGAGGAGATGCGTACGCTCGCCCACGATCTGCTGCAGGCGGGGGAGCCCTATACACTCAAGATGCTTGCCATCAATGGTGGCGACCTGATCCGCGCCGGCGTCAAGCCGGGGCCGGAGCTGGGACAGCTTCTCAACGCCGCCCTCGACGCCGTGATCGAGGACAACATCCCCAACAACCGCGAAGCCCTCCTGGCTCATCTCAACTTGAACTAGCTAACCAGTTGACCTGCGCGTTCCATAACCTGCCGACAATTTTTTCGGCAATTTGGAATTTCTTCTTGCGCTGATGTTTTTTGTCCCGTAATATATTTTCTCGCAGCACGGCAGTGCAGATGTCATGTGGCCCGTTCGTCTAGCGGTTTAGGACGCCGCCCTCTCAAGGCGGAGATCACCAGTTCGAATCTGGTACGGGCTACCACTTCTTTTCTGCTGAGGCTTATGGCCCGTTCGTCTAGCGGTTTAGGACGCCGCCCTCTCAAGGCGGAGATCACCAGTTCGAATCTGGTACGGGCTACCTTGAATTTGAGACCCGGACTTCCCACGGAAGCCCGGGTTTTTTATTTCCGAGCAAACAATCTGCAATTCCCATTTGGCCCATAGCTTTACGTTCTGCTTGTGGCCCTTGCGGGTACAATATGCAAGATATTTGAACGGTCAGAAGGAGCCTCATGAAGGAGTCCTCTCAGCATACATCTAAGCCCCAGGTCGAGGTTGAGGCCTCGGGTGGCGATGACAACAAGGGTGCACGTCGCGGTGCCATTTTTATCGGCGTCGTGCTGGTTGGCTATATCGTTTATCTGATTGCGACCGGTCAGATGGGACAGTTCTGGGCTGCCATGTCGAGCGTTCAAGCGCCGTGGCTCGTTGCCGCATGCTTTTGCATGTTCCTGTATCTGTTCTTTGGCATCGTCGCCTATGCGATCGCCGTCTGGCTCGATCCCAATTCGCCCGTCGGCATTCGCGACCTGATCTCGGTCGAGGCGAGCGGCATCTTCTTTGGCAACCTGACGCCCATGATGATGGGCTCTACGCCTGCCCAGATCTACCGCCTGACCAAGGCCGGCCAAAATGTCGGCGAGGCCGGTGCCACGCAGTTCACGCGCTTTATCGTGTATCAGTTTGGCCTTGTTGCCTGGGGCGCCATTCTGCTGCTTGCCCGCATGCCGTTTTTCGCCGAGCGCTATGGCGACATGACGCTGCTATGCGTCTTTAGCTTTGGCGGTCACTGCTGCATTCTGCTTGGCATCTTTGCCGTCGCGCTCATGCCCAAGACCGTCACGCGCGTCGCACACTGCATCATCAATTGGCTCGAGCGAATGGGCGTCTCGGCCACTAAGATCGAGGGCTGGCGTACGTTTGTCGACGGCGAAATCTACTCGTTCTCCGAGAAGTTCAAGCTTTCGGCCGGCCACTTTTCGTCCATGCTGCTCACGGTGGTCATCACCATGTTGCAGCTCGCGTTTTTCTACCTCGTGCCGTATTTTCTGATGCTTGCCTTTGGCCACCACGAAGTCGACTTTTTCTCGGTCATGGCCGCGAGTGCCTTTGTTCAGCTCCTGAGCTCTGCTGTTCCTCTGCCCGGCGGCACCGGCGGCGCCGAGGGCGGCTTCGCACTGTTCCTGGGTCATTTCTTTGGATCGGCGTCGACCGCCGGTTATCTGCTGTGGCGCCTCATTACGTTTATCGCGCCGACGATTTTGGCCGCGCCCCTGCTGGGTCTTAAGAGCGCTCACAACGAGAGTATCCACTCACGCTGGGATCGCGCGATGCGCAAGCTCGGCCGCGAGCCTCAGACGCCCTCTGCGCCCACTAAGCCGCACCCCACGAATGCTGTTACCGTTGATCCCAGGAAGCACGCTCAGAAGGCTTCTGGGACCGCTAAGCCGGCTCATAAAGCCTATGTGCGCCAGACGGGCGACGGTATCCGCGTATCTCCGTCGGCGCTCAATAAGAAGAAGCACCCTAAGTCGCGGTAGGGCAGTCGTGCGTTCTTCATGATGCGGGGCATATTTGAGCTGTATGGGGGATAATCCTCTTACGTAGATTATCTCTCATCTGTTGATGAATGCTCGCATATCGAAGGGACACACCCATGGCCACCAGTAAACCGCGTATTGATTGCCGTATCGTTCGCAGCCGCAATGCCATCCTTTCCGCTTTTGAGCGCCTGCTCATGGAAAAGCCGCTGGCAGACATTACGGTGAGTGCCATCGCGCGCGAGGCCAATGTCGACCGTAAAACCTTCTACGTGCACTTTGGTACGGTTGATGGCTTGCTCGATGCCATTGCCGTCGATGTGGTGGAGATGATTGTCGACTCGGTCGAGAAAACGCTTGCTTCCATGGACGGTGACACCAACGAGCGCGCCCTGGGCGCGGCGGCGACCTTCTTTAAAACCGTTAACGAGGCGCTGTGCAACAACCTGGTGCTCAATCGTCAGCTGATCGAGAACATTCCGCTCGATGATTTTATGGCTCGTCTTCGTGCGCCGCTCGAGCATGAGATTGCCGAGCGCGATCTGCTGCCCCAAGGTCTCAAGGACGAGATGTTCGACTACTATCTGGCGTTTTTGCTGTCGGGTATTATCGGAATCTATCGCACATGGGCGCTGTCTGACGGCTCAGTTCCTATCGAGCGCGTCTCGGAGGTCGCCAACGACCTGACTCTCAATGGCCTGTCGAGTCTGGAATCTCGCTTGGATTAGGCGCAGGCTCGAGTTCGTGAGGCGCTTGTCGGGGTGCAGCCCGATCGATCAGGCGACGAGCATCCCGCCGAAGCAGTCGATGACCGGGCTCAGGTAGACCTTCTCGCCGCCCGGGAGCCTGAACTCGGTGATGTCGGTGAGCCACAGCAGGTTGGGCTCGTCGGCGTGGAAATTCCTGTTTACGAGGTTCTCCGGCGCCTTGTAGACCTCGCCGGCGTAGGAGCTGTAGCCTGAGGATCCTTAAAAGAAAGTCCAGTTTATCCTTTCCACCCCAATTGGGAATCCTCCGATGCGCCTTCGCACGCTCGCATGACCTCGATACCGTGCGAGCGTGCGAACTCGACGAGCTCTGCGTTGCGGGCGTTTATGGTGCCGAAGGCGGCGGGACACACGATAAGGCGCGCGCAGTGGACGAGGAGCTCTTTGGCGCGGGCTATGGTTCTATCCCCGATCGGCTCGAAGGCGCGCTCGGCCACGCATTCCGCCGCCAGGTCGCGCGCGAGCTCGCAGTCGATGTCCCCTTCGTGCAGAACGCCCGTGTAGAACGCCTTGCCCTGCCGGATGAGCTGGCGAAACACAGCCGACCCCGTACCTGCGCCGGCGATGACGAACGTGTGCGCATCGCCGTGCGGGCGTCCAATTTCCACGCTGCCGAAGCGCTCGTTGAAGGTGCCATGTTGAAGGCCGTAGAGCTCGCCAATCGTCTCGCGCGTGAATATGTCCTCGGGTGCGCCGGCGCGGAAGACCCGGCCGTCCTTCACGCAAATCACCTTGTCGGCGCTTTTCTGCGCGAGCTCGAGTTCGTGGATGGACATGATGACAGCCACATTCCGCGATTTCGCAAGGTGGCGAAGTATTCGCAGCAGGTCGATCTGGTAGCGGATATCGAGATATGACGTGGGCTCGTCGAGCACGAGCACACGCGGATCCTGCGCGATGGCGCGTGCGAGCATGACGCGCTGGCGTTGCCCGTCGCTTATCTGCATGAAGTCGCGCTCGGCGAGCTCTTCCACATGTGCGGTTTTCATGGCCTCGTCGACCCGACTATGGTCGTCGGGCGAGAGTGTGCCCATTCGCCCGGTGTAGGGGTGCCTTCCCGCCTCTACGACATCGCGGCAGGTGAGGAGCTCGGTCCGGGGGCGATCTGTCAGCATAACGGCAAGGTTCCTTGCAAACTCCGCCGTCTTCCATCGGGAAATCTCCCGCCCGTCGAGCTCGACCGCGCCGGCAAGCGGTGCCAGATGGCGTGTGATGGTTTTCAAGATGGTCGACTTGCCCGAGCCGTTCGGCCCGATGAGCGCCACGACGTCGCCCGCGCGAACCTCCAGATCGACGCCTTCGACTACGACCTTCTTGTCGTAGCCCGCCGACAGGTCGCTTATGTGGAAAAGCGGCGCTCCGTCAGCCTGCGTTTCGACCGTAGTTTCGAGGTTCGGCTCCGCTCGGAGGAGGCGTTCCGCGCGCAGCTCCGCACGAGCCGAAAGTGCCTTCTGGCGCTTTCGTGCGAGCTCAGGACTGTCTAAGCATGGAATGTCCCCTCCGAGCGTTTTGGGCCGCGGCACGAATTCCCCCATCTACCTCACCCGCTTCTTCAACATGAGCGCGATAACCACCGGAGCGCCGAAGATGGCGGTGACGGCGCTGATGGAAAGCTCGACGGGAGAGAACAGCGTGCGCGCGATCAAATCGCAGCCCGCGCAGAAGATGGCGCCTCCCAAGAAGCACGCAGGAATCACGCGGATGGGCTTCGACGACTTTAGCGCCGACTTCACGAGATGCGGAACCGCGATGCCTACGAACGACACCGGACCAGCGAACGCGGTCACGCAGGCGGAGAGCATGCTCGCTAGAAGGACGAGCACCACGCGGAAGCGTTCGACGTTCACGCCGACGCTTTTCGCGTAGGCTTCTCCCAGCTGGAAGGCGGAAAGGGGCTTCGATATCGCGAATACGCATGCGCTCACGGTGATCACCACGACCGCGATGACCGCGATGTCGTCCCAGCTCGAACCCGAGAAGCTACCCAAAGACCAGTTGTGCAGGTTCACGATGGACTGGTCGTCGGCGAAGGCGATGAGGAAGTTCGTCGCCGCCGAGCAGATGTATCCCACCATGACGCCCGCCACGATGAGCATGGCCATGGAACTTATGCGCCGTGCGATGAGGAGCACGAAGCCGATGGTGATAAGCGAGCCCAGAAACGCTGCGGCCACCATGGCCGGCGAAGACATGGCCATGTTCGCGCCTAGAAGTACGATCATCGTAAGCGCGACGACGAACTTTGCGCCCGAGGAGACGCCCAAGATGAACGGGTCGGCGATGGGGTTGTTGAAAAACGTCTGCAGCAGGAACCCGGAAAGCGAAAGTGCCCCGCCGAGAAGCACGGCTGAAAGCACGCGCGGCAGGCGAATCTCCCAGATGACCTGGCTTTCCATGGAATTGGCCGCGCCGCCCGAAAGGATGCCGGGGATGTGGTCTGCGGGCACGAGCACGCTCCCGATGCACAGGTTGGCCCCGACGAGCACGATGAGGGCAACAGCGAGCAGCGCCGTCACGACGCGACACCGCGCGGCGCGCCCCGATTCGTCGTATGCCATGGAAAGCCGGCTTCTCATGGCGCTAACCGAGCTTCCTCAGATAATGGAAGTCGCTCGCGTCATCGCCGGTGAACGCCCCGTGCAGCTCGTCGATAATGTCGGCGGTAGAAGTCATCTGCTGGTACATGTCGGCGCTTGTGACCCAGACGTTGCCGTTCTTCACGGCTTTGAACTGCGACAATAGCGCGTTTTTGCCTACGAAGTCGTTCAAGGTGGCAACCGATTCGTCGATGGTGCCGTTGTAGACGATGATGTCGGCATCCTTCGCCGTCGCGTAGAAGCGCTCCATTTCGAGCGTTACTGACGAACCTGACGTCGACGCCGTCTGCGTGTCATCGAGCGCATAGCTGCCGCCTGCAAGCTCGATCATCTGCGCCACGTAGTCGCCCGCCCGCCGCGTGACGGCGGCCCCGTTCGAGTTAATGTAGAAATACGCCACGGTTTTACCTGACGACGCGAGCCCCGACGTTTGCTCGACGCGGGCCTTCTGCTCGTTGAACAGGTGCGCGGCCTCGTCTTCCTTGTCGAACAGGACGCCGAAAAGCTTAATCCACTCGACGCGCCCGAGTGCTTCGGGCTCGCTCGACGACTGTTCGGTGAGCACGACGAGCCCGAGCTTCTGCAGCTTTTCCTTCACATCGGGCGTGTGGTTGATCATGGTGTTCTCGATGGCGAGCGTGCAGCCCGAGGCCGATATTCGCTCGTAGTCGGGCGCGCTGTACTTGCCGCCGTAGGCGATCGCCCCACTTTCGAGCGCGCTTTTGAAGCCCGCGACCGAGCAATCGTCGGCCTTCGTGCCCGACATGATGATATTGTCGTTCGCATCGAGCGCGTCGACCAGGCACATCGTCGCCGACGACACGAGGTACACCTTGTCGGCGGGGCGCCTTATGACCGCGATGTCGGAGCTCAACCCATCAGGTACCTTCGCATCTTGCGGCACCACGAGGAAGCGCTCCCCGTTCGAAACGCAGATAAGCCGCAGGCCGCCTTCGAACTCGTCGACAGTGAAGTGCTCGGCGTATTCAAGCTGAAGCGCTCCCGTCGGCTCCCAGCCGCAGCCCAAATCGGCGTTGTGGAAGTCGGCCGCGGCGCTTGAAGCCGTTCCCGCAGGGGAGCCGCCGCTTGCATCGTCGCCCGATTTCTCCTTCATGGTGGATGAGTCGAAGTGGAGCGTGTAGTCGATGGTGTGCGGCGTCGACATGGCGACGGTCTCGGCCGACACGGCGATGTCCTCGTCGAGCGTGACGGGTATCTCGAACGTGGAGTTGCCGCCGTCGTTTACGGGCGCGTAGTCCACGCCGTCGACGGTCATCTTGTCGTAGTTCGAACTCGACCAGGTGATGGTCGCGGTGTAGGTGTCGCCATCCTTCACAATTGTGGTGGGTGAGGCGATTCTTGCGCGCCCTGACCCGCCGGAAAGCGAGACGCTCACCGTGTATTCCTGAGAGCCCGCCGTGCCACCGGTCGCGTTCGGGCTCGCACTGCACCCCGCGAAGGGAAGCGCGAGCAGGGCGACGAGAACGCAGGCGATCGCGCGCGCCGCGATGCTGTGGAGTTTCCTGTTTTCCCCCTTGGGAAGAATCGACCGCATGGCGTTACTTCAGTGCGTCGGCGCGCAGATCGACGCCGGCGGATTCGAACACAAGTGTGCGGTCGTACCACTGCTCTTTTCTAATACTCCACGCGGCACAGGCGGTGTCCTCGTCGAGCGCATCAACGGGCACGTCGTAGGTGTACTTGCCTTCCGCGTTTTCCACATAGGGGATGAAGTCGGCCTCGCTTGCGGCGGCAGCCTCGTCGCCCGTGCCCATGAAGAGCTTGCCGTAGCCCGTGCCGGAAAGCGTCATCACGCAGTGCATGGAGCCGTTTTCCACGATGAGCTGGGCGTCCACGATCCTGAACATGTTCGAGCTGGAATCTACGGTGATTGGATAGGTGCCGTCGGCCACCTTGTCGGCGGTGATGGGGGCAGCGCTTGCGCCCGCGGGCGCATCGGCCGCCTGTTCGGTCTTTTCCTGGGAATCGGCATCGCTTGCCTTTGCGCTGTCGATTGAATTTCCGGCGCAGCCGGCGAGCGAGAACGCGCAAAGCGCCGCCGACAGGGCGAAGACGAGGGTTTTCTTCAACATGGAGGGGGTTCCTTTCAATCGCTTCGACCGCCCGTGCCGTGCGGTGGGCGGTCGGGATGCGAATGCAACGGGCATGCGTCGTCAGTCGGGGAAAGGCGCATGCCCGTTGCACGGGGACGCGACCGGCGCCCCCGTGCGCGGCGAGTTTACAGCTTGGCGATGGCGTCGTCCACGTGCGAGACGTAGATGTCGTCGACCGCGACGTTCTGTCCCAGACCCTGGAGCAGGCACGTCACTTCGAAGCCGGCGGCCACGAACTTCGCAGCCCAGCTGTCGGGGTCGGTCTCGTCTGCCATGTCGTTGTTCGCGTGGTCGCCCGCGACCACCATGAACGGCGCGAGCACGGCCTTCTTGTAGCCTGCGGCGCTCGCGGCGGCGATAACATCCTCGCAGGTCGGTTCAGCCTCGACGGTGCCGACGAAGAACTGCGTCAAACCCTCGTTCTTGAACACTTCCTGCATCTTGGCATAGTCGGCGTTGGAATCGGCTTCGGTGCCGTGACCCATGAGGCACAGCGCCGTCTCGCCGTCGTCGAAGGACGCCATGTTCTCCTTAATGGCTGCGGCCACCTTTTTGTAGTCGTCGTCGGAGGTGAGCAGCGGGTCGCCGAGCGAGATCTTGTCGAACTTGTCGGCGTACTTGTCGAGCTCGTCTTTCACGTCGGCGTATTCCAGGCCAGCCATGAGATGCGTCGGCTGCACGACGATTTCCTTCACGCCGTCTTCCACGCAGCGGTCGAGCGCCTCGGTCATGTTGTCGATCGTGATGCCGTCGCGCTTCTTCAGTTTGTCGATGATGATCTGCGCGGTGAAGGCGCGGCGGATGTCGTAGTCCTGCCAGTACTTCTCGCGGATAGCGTCTTCGATGGCGCCGATGGTGATGTGGCGCGAGTCGTTGTAGCTCGTGCCGAAGCTCGTGACGAGGATGACCGGCTTCGCGGCCTTCTCCTTTTCGCTCGATTTCTCGGAACTCGCGGAGGTGTTGGAGCAGCCCGCGAGCGCGACTCCGGCGAGCGCGACGGCTCCGGTTGCTGCGGCGCCCATGAAGCCGCGGCGTGACATCTGGTCGGACATGGTTTTTCCTTTCCTCGGTTTGCCGGTCCCCCGGCGACAGTTGCTTGTCGGCACAAGCGAAAGAAAAGCGCACCCCTCGGGGTTCACAAGGAGCTAACGCCACGGCGATGCCGTGAGGAAAAGGCGAAGCAGTCTGGCTTGGGGCGCGAGGCGGTTCGCCCGCGCGTCCTATACAGTAATGTCCCTTGCCCAGGATTCCCACCTGGTTCCCTCCGCAAGCCAGCGCGGGCTGTGCAGGCGCCGCGCCGGTCATTTCCTTTTATCCGATTGTCATATGCTCGTTGCCGAAACTTTTACTATGATAGTGGGCACTTGTGAACGTGTCAAAGCCAGCGCGGGCGGCATTGCGCCTCCTGCCTGCGTATTTGCGCCGATTGCTGCCGCAGGCGCCGTGTTTTGCCCGCTGCGCGAATGGCGGCGTAAACGGTTGCGATGAGAAACGGGAAGGGAAGGCTCGGATGATTCATATCGTTGGCGCAGGCTCGGGCGCCGCCGACCTTATCACGCTGCGCGGGGCGCGCCTTCTGCGCGCGGCCGACGTAGTCGTTTGGGCGGGAAGCCTTGTGAATCCCGAGCTGCTCGCCGAGTGCAAGGAATCCTGCGTCGTCTACGACAGTGCGCACATGACCTTGGAGGAAGTGCTCGACGTGATGTGCGCGGCAGATGCGCGGGGCGAGGAAGTGGTGCGCCTGCACACGGGCGACCCGTGCCTGTACGGCGCCATCCAGGAGCAGATGGACGCGCTCGACGCGCGCGGCGTGGACTACGAGGTGGTGCCCGGCGTGTCGAGCTTTTGCGGTGCCGCGGCGGCGCTTCGCCAGGAATACACGCTGCCGGGAATCAGCCAGTCGGTCGTGATCACGCGGCTTTCCGGACGTACCCCCATGCCCGCGGGCGAGGGCATGCGCACCATGGCGGAAAGCGGCTCGACTATGGTCATCTTCCTGAGCTCGGGTATGCTCGCCGAGCTTTCCGCCGAGCTTTTGGGCGCGGGCCGCAGCTCCGACGAGCCGGCGGCGCTCGTGTACAAGGCGACCTGGCCTGAGGAGCGCGTGGTGCGCTGCACAGTGGGCACGCTCGCCGATGCGGGCGCGCGAGAGGGCATCGACCGCACGGCGCTCGTGGTGGTGGGCCGCGTGCTCGGAGCTCGTGGCGGGCTTGCGCACAACGGCGCGCAAGCGGAGTCGTACGAGCGTAGCAAGCTTTACGACCCTTCGTTTGCCACGGGGTATCGAAAGGCGAGCAGCTAGCGTGGCCTTCGAGCACTACATATATACCGGGACGACCCGCCTGCGCTGCGGCTACACCACGGGGAGCTGCGCCGCGCTCGCGGCGAAGGCGGCCTGCGAGATGCTCTTGTCACGAAAGCCCGTCGGCCGCGTGTCGATCGTCACCCCCGGCGGGCTGCCTGTCGAGGCGAACGTGGTCGACGCATGCATCGGCGAGGGGTGCGCCCAGTGCGCCGTGCGAAAGGACGCAGGCGACGATGCCGATGTGACCGACGGCGTGCTCGTGTACGCGCGCGTGGAACATGCGGGGTCGGGCACGGGCGCTGCGGGCAGCAAGGGCGTGCCCGCGCGCGAATCGGAAGTTTCCGTCGATGGCGGCGTGGGCGTGGGGCGCGTGACGTTGCCCGGGCTCGAGCAGCCGGTGGGGGCGGCCGCCATCAACGCGACGCCGCGCGCGATGATCACTTCGGCGGTGCGCGAGGTGTGCGCCGCGCACGGCTTTTCTGGAAATATTGCTGTGACGATTTCGGTACCCGAGGGTGTTGCCCTTGCCGAAAAGACCTTCAACCCGCACCTGGGGATAGAGGACGGCATCTCCATCCTGGGCACGACGGGCATCGTCGAGCCGCGCAGCCTCGCTGCCTTGCGCGACAGCATCGAGCTCGAGATCCGGCAGCATGCGGCTATGGGGCGGCGCGGAGTCGTGCTCACGCCCGGCAACTACGGCGCGCAGTTCATCTCGGGGCATTTCCACCTAAACGGTGCGCCGGTGGTCTTCATCTCCAACTTCGTGGGCGATGCGATTGATTGCTGCGTTCGCGAGGGATTTACCAATGTCCTTCTTGTGGGACACATCGGCAAGCTGGTGAAGATTGCGGGCGGCATCATGGACACCCATTCGCGTACCGCCGACTGCCGCGCGGAGATTCTGGCCGCCCACGCGGCCTTGGCCGGCGCTGGCGCGAAGACCGTGCGCGAGATCATGTCGTCGGTCACGACCACGGCGGCGCTCGAGGTAATCGAGGCCGCCGGCGTGGGGGACGCTGCGCGCGCCTCGCTCGCTGCGGCAATCGATGACAGGTTGCGACGCCGCGCGGCGGGCGCATGCGACATCGCCGCGGTCGTGTTCGACGCCGAGCGCCGAGAGCTTTTCCGCACGTCGGGCGCCGATGCAGTTATCGGGGAATTGGGGGCTACGTATGAGTAAAGGCGTGCTGTACGGGGTGGGCACGGGGCCTGGCGACCCCGAGCTGCTCACGATCAAGGCCGTCCGCACAATCGAATCGTGTCCGGTCATCGCCGCACCGCAGACGGCGGACGGGGCCATGGTCGCGCTCGACATCGTGCGCGGCGCCGTCGACCTTACAGGCAAGACGGTGATCCCCGTGCGATTCTCGATGACGCGCGACGCCGAGCGCCGCACGGCCGAGCATGCCTCGCTTGTTCGCGAGCTTGTCGTGCACCTGGATGCGGTCCGCGACGTCGCGCTGCTGAACCTGGGGGACCCGAGCATCTACGCCACCTTCCAGCGCATAGCGCCCGACGTGCGCGCCTGCGGGTTCGAGGCGCGCGCCATTCCCGGCGTGCCGAGCTTCTGCGCGGTCGCCGCAGCGCTCGAGCGCGACCTCACGCCCGAGATGTCGTCGCCTCTGCACATCGTGCCCGGCGGCTACGACGACGTGCGCCGCGCAATCGGCTGGCCGGGGACGAAGGTGGTCATGAAGGCGCGCCGCTCGCTTGCGGACACGAAGCGCATCCTTCGTGAGGAGGGCGCCTTCGACGGTGCCGAGCTCGTAGAGGACTGTGGGCTTCCGGGCGAGCGCGTGTACCGCTCGCTCGACGATGTGCCCGATCGGGGCAGCTACTTCTCGACGATGGTGGTGCGCTAGATGAGGGTTTCCTGCATAGCGTTCACTGAGAGGGGGTATGCGTTGGCGGAGCGCACCGCACACGCGCTTTCCGATTGCGCGCAGACAGGTGAAGATGACCCTGGCTGGGACGTTTCCGTTTCGCGCGGGTTCGGCGAGGGGAAGGCCGACCTGCGCGCATGGACGGCGCTCGCGTGGGAAGCGTCGGACGCCCTTCTGTTCGTGGGCGCGGCGGGCATCGCCGTGCGGGCGATCGCACCGCATGTCGCCTCGAAGGCAAGCGATTCCGCGGTTGTGGCGATCGACGAGGCGGGGCGCTTTGCTGTCCCGCTTTTGTCGGGGCATTTGGGCGGTGCGAACGAGCTTGCGCAAACTGTGGCACGCGCGGCAGGGGCCATCCCCGTCATCACCACGGCGACCGACGTCCGCGGCGTGTGGGCGGTGGATACGTGGGCGCGCTGTGCGGGGCTCGCCGTTTCGAATCCCGAGGCCATCAAGCGAGTGTCGGCGCGGCTGCTTTCGGGCGGGCGCGTGGCGCTCTATTCCGACATGCCGATTTCGGGACAGCCGCCTGAGGGGGTTGACATTGCGTCCGACTGCGCTCGGGCCGATATTGTCGTGTCGCCGTTCGCTGGCGCGAATGCAGGTGCGTCCGTTCGCGCAGCGGAGACGACGGGCGATGTTGTGCCCGCCGGTGAGACGGGGAAGCCGGCGGGCGCGCGGGCGCAGGAGCCTGCGCCCGAGCCGCTTCGCCTTGTCGTGCCCTGCATCGTTGCGGGCATAGGGTGCCGTCGCGGTGCGTGCGCCGAAGCGATCGGGGAGGCGTTTCTTCTCGCGTGCGGGCAGGCGGGTATCTCGCCTTCGGCCGTGCGCGAGGCGGCGACGATCGACGTGAAGGCGCACGAGGAGGGTCTGCTCGCCTTCTGCCGCGCGCGCAAGATTCCGCTTGCGACGTATTCCGTAGAGGAGTTGTCGCAGGTCGAAGGCAGCGTTTCGCCATCTGATTTCGTGCGCGCGACGGTGGGGGTCGACAACGTGTGCGAGCGCGCGGCGCTCGCGGACGGGGGCAAACTTATCTTCCCGAAGCTCGCTCACGGCGGCGTGACCGTCGCGTTTTCCAAGGTAACTATCGAACTTTCGTTTAAGGAGCGGTGATGGGAAAGCTCTTCGTGGTGGGGATCGGCCCGGGCGGCCCCGACGGCATGACGATTGCGGCTCGGCGCGCGCTCGAGGCGGCCGACATCGTTGTGGGGTATACGAAATACGTGGAGCTCGCGCTCGCCGCCGTGCCCGACGCGGCGCATCTCGCGACGCCGATGATGCACGAGGTCGAACGGTGCCGCCTGGCGCTTTCGCGCGCGCAGTGCGGAGAAGCCGTGGCGCTTGTGTGCAGCGGTGACGCGGGCGTGTACGGCATGGCGAGCCCCGTGCTGGAGCTTGCTGAGGACTACCCAGATGTAGACGTGGAAGTTATCGCCGGGGCCACCGCGGCTCAGAGCGGGTCGGCGGTGCTCGGCGCCCCGCTTGCCCACGACTTCGCGGTCGTGTCGCTCTCCGACCTGCTCACGCCGTGGGAGGTCATCGAGCGCAGGCTCGCCGCCGTGGCGAGCGCCGACTTCTGCATCTGTTTGTACAACCCGCGCAGCAGAAAGCGCGCCGACAGGCTCTCGCGCGCGGCGAAGATTATGCTCGAATGGAAGGCCCCCGACACGCTCTGCGGCTGGGTACGCAACATCGGGCGCGAGGGGCAGCAGTCGGGCATGTGCAGGCTCTCCGAGCTGGGGGAGTTCGACGCCGACATGTTCACCACCGTGTTCGTCGGCAACGCGGACACGAAGCGCGTAGGCGGCCGTATGGTCACGCCGCGCGGGTATCGGGAGATTCCATGCGAAAGGTAACGATCATCGGGGCGGGGCCCGGAAACCCCGACTTGCTCTCGCGCGCGGCGCTCGACGCGATCGACATCGCCGACGTGGTCATCGGCGCTCATCGCGCGCTTGTCAGCATCGACGTGCCGCCCGACGTGGTGAGATGCGAGCTCGTGAAGACGGCGGACATCGTCGCCGCGCTCACCGATGCGGCGTCGTGGCAGCGCGCCGTGGTCGTGATGACAGGCGATGTGGGGCTGTTCAGCGGCGCGCGCCGCCTGGTGGAGGCGCTCTCCGGCGACGCGCAGGTGGACGTGCGCGTCATTCCCGGCATAAGCTCAGCGTCGTATCTCGCCGCGCGCCTCGCGCGTCCATGGCAGGATTGGCGCTTCGCGAGCGCTCACGGCGTGGCGTGCGACATCGTGGCCGAGGCCGAGCGCGCAGGTGAGCTCTTCCTCGCCACGTCGGGCGGGGAAGACCCCTCGCGGCTTTCGGGCGAGCTTGTGCAGGCGGGCTTCGGGGACGCGCGCGTGACGGTGGCCGAGCGCCTGTCGTACCCCGACGAGCGCATCACCTGCGCGACCGCAAGTGAAATCGCAGGTCAGACGTTCGACGACTTGAACGTGATGCTTATCGAGTTCGCAGGCTGCGCCGGTTCGCCTGCGGGCTCTGGCGCAGCCTCCGAGGCGCCGGCCGGCGCGTCTGCGCCCGCGGCGGCTTCTTTCGCGGCGGACTCTGCGGGCGCATCCCGCGCCGCGAGCTCCCGCTGGCCGTACGCTTCCTCGGGCATTCCCGACGAGCTCTTCATCCGCGGCGACGTTCCCATGACCAAGCAGGAGGTGCGCGCCGTCGCGCTCGCGAAGCTGCGCCTTACCGCGACCGACACCGTGTGGGATGTCGGCGCCGGCACGGGGAGCGTTTCGATCGAGGCGGCGCTCGTCGCGCGAGCGGGGTCGGTATGGGCGGTCGAGCGCAACGCGGCCGGCGTGCGGCTCATCCGAGAGAACGCGGATGCATTCGGGTGCGGCAACGTGCATGCGGTCCCCGGTGTCGCCCCCGAAGCGCTCGCGAAACTGCCCGTCCCCGACGCCGTGTTCGTCGGCGGGAGCGCGGGCGAGCTTCCCTCCATCGTGGAGGCGGCGCTCGAGAAGAACTCGCAGGTTCGCCTGTGCGTGCCATGCGTCACCGTTGAGACGCTCACCGAGGCGTTCGCGCTCCTCTCGGGTTCGCGCTTTAAGGGGTTCGAGGCGTGCCAGGTGTCGGCCGCCCGTGCCGAGGCTGTAGGCTCGCACCATCTTATGAAGGCGCAAAACCCCGTGTTCCTCGTCAGCGCGCGTGGTGCGGGCGCGGGTGCCGAGGAGCTTGCCGAAGTCGGCGCGCTTGCTGAGTCGCCTGTCGGGGAGGACCTCTCTGTCGAGGGGAACCCATCCGTTGAGGTGGTCTCGCTTGCTAACTGCAGCGCCGCAGGTGGGGAAGGCGGCGCCCGGTGAGCACGTCCATCCCGCGCTTCATGGTCGCTGCGCCCTCGAGCGGGAGCGGCAAGACGGTCGTAACGTGCGCGCTCCTGCGCGCGCTCGCGCGCCGCGGCCTTGCATGCGCGGCCTTCAAATGCGGCCCCGACTACATTGACCCGCTCTTTCATCGCCGCGTCGTGGGTGCGCGCTCGGGCAATTTAGACGGCTTCTTCACCGACGCCCCGACGCTGCGCGCCCTGCTCGCACGCGGCGCCGCGGGCGCGGATGTCGCGGTGCTCGAGGGGGTCATGGGCTTCTATGACGGCATGGCGCCCGGCGTGGCCGACGCGAGCAGCTACCAGGTTGCGCGCGACACGGAAACGCCGGTCGTTTTAGTGGTGAACGGGCGCGGGGCGTCTTTATCGCTCGCCGCCGTAATCCGCGGCATCGCCGAGTTCCTGCCTTGTGCGAACGTGCGCGGCGTCGTGCTGAACAAGACGAGCGCCGCTGCCTGCGCCTACGCGGCGCCTGCGATCGAGAAGCACACGAGCGTCGCGGTTTTGGGGAATATCCCCGCCGACGAGGCGTTCTCGCTCGAAAGCCGGCATCTGGGGCTTGTGACCGCCGACGAGATCGAGCAGCTCTCCGCGCGCATCGACAAGATGGCCGAGCTGGTGGAAAAGAGCGTCGACGTCGACCGCTTGCTCGAAATAGCGGCGACGGCACCCGATATTCGCGAGGAACCTTACCGGTTGGAGCCGATCGCGGGAGCGCGGCCCATCGTCGCCGTTGCGCGTGACGAGGCGTTCTCGTTCTACTACGAGGAGAACCTGCGCGCGCTCGAGGATCTGGGTTGCGAGCTGGCCTTTTTCAGCCTCCTGTGTGATAGCGAGTTGCCCCGGGGGACAAGCGCCCTCTATCTGGGGGGCGGCTACCCGGAGCTCCATGCGCGGCAGCTCTCCGAGAACGCGCCGATGCGCGAGGCGGTGCGGCGCGCGGTGGAATCCGGCATGCCGACGGTCGCCGAATGCGGTGGGTTTCTGTACCTGCAGCGCGAAATCGCCGATAGCGAAGGGCGGCGCTGGCCTGTTGCGGGCGCCCTTGAGGGCGCAAGCGAGAACGGGGGAAGGCTGTCCCATTTCGGGTACGTGGAGCTTACTTCCCAACGCGACGGGCTCTACGGGCCGCGCGGCACACGCATCCGCGCGCACGAGTTCCACTACTGGCAGTCCACCTGCCCGGGCGGCGACTTTTGGGCGCAGAAGCCCCGGCGCGACAAGGGCTGGCCGTGCATGACGACCACCCCGTCCCTGGTGGCGGGCTTCCCGCATGTGTACTATCCTGCGAACCCCGACGTTGCGCGCGCGTTCGCGTCTGCCGCAGCGTCGTTCGCAGAGAGGAGGCGGCATGGCTGAAGCAACCGAAACCGCGCTTGCCTGCATCCGCGAGGAAGTCGAGCGCGCGTTCTCGTCGGCGCCGGGCGCCGTGCTCGAAGCCGCGCTTTCCCGGATCGCGCCCGCAGACGAGTGCGCCCGTGCCGCCGCGTACGCCGCGTGGGACTCCATCGCGCACCCCTTGGGGGGGTTGGGTGACTTTGAAGACGCCGTCGCGTGTATCGCCGCAGCTCAGGGGAGCGCCGAGGTGGCCGAGTTTCCCCGTGCGCTCGCGGTATTCTTCTCCGACAACGGGGTCGTTGCCGAAGGCGTGTCGCAAAGCGGGCAAGATGTGACGCGAGCCGTCGCGCGCAACATGTGCGAGGGGGCCGCGAGCGCCTGCCGCATGGCGGCGTTCGCGGGTGCCGAGGTCGTGCCCGTCGACGTGGGTATGGCCCGGGGCATAGAAGACGCGCGCATGGTGCGCGCGAACGTGCGGCGGGGGAGCGGCAACATCGCTCTCGGCTCCGCTATGTCTCGCGATGGGGCCGTGCGCGCGATCGAGGTCGGAATCGCCGTCGCGTGCGGGCTTGCCCGCGCCGGCGTGCGCCTTCTCGCCGCGGGCGAGATGGGCATCGGCAACACGACTACCTCGGCGGCGGTGGCCGCAGTGCTCATCCGGGCGGACGCGCGGAGCCTTGTCGGGCGCGGCGCGGGGCTCTCGGACGCCTCGCTCGCGCGTAAGCGCGACGTGGTCGAGCGCGCTATCGACGCGAACTCGCCCGATCCCGCCGACCCGATCGACGTGCTCTCGAAGGTGGGCGGCTTCGACATCGCTGCGATGTGCGGCTTCTACCTGGGGGCCGCGGTCTCGAAGGCGCCGGCGCTCCTCGACGGGGTCATATCCTGCACGGCGGCCCTGTGCGCGGCGCGCCTGTGCCCCAACGCCTTGGGCTACCTCGTGGGCACCCACGCATCAAGCGAACCCGCAAGCCGGGAGCTCCTTCTCGAGCTCGGCATAAAGGCACCCCTCGACGCAGGCATGCACTTGGGCGAGGGCGCGGGCGCCATGGCGTATCTGCCCCTTCTGGATTCGGCGCTGCGCGTATACCGGGATGGGAAGACGTTCACGGCGACTGGCATGGCTGCTTACGAGCATTTCGAGGCCGTGAAATGACGGTGACGCTCGTTATCGGCGCCGCCGCGAGCGGCAAGAGCGCCTACGCCGAGTCTCTGTGCCTCGGGCGCGACGGCCCCCGCGTGTACCTGGCAACGATGGAGCCCTTCGGGGAAGAGGGCGCCCGCCGCATCGCGCGCCATCGGGCGCTGCGCGAGGGCAAGGGGTTTTCCACCCTCGAGCGCACGCGTGACGTGGGCGCCGCAGTGCCCGGGCTTCCGCGCGGCTGCACGCTTCTTTTGGAGGACGTGGGCAACCTGGTTGCGAACGAGCTTTTCGCGGAAGGCGGCTTGTCCCCACGTGACCCCGACGCTGCGGCGCGCGAGGTACTCGGAGGCATCGAACGGCTCGCTCAGGCCGCTGCGTATACGGTGGTGGTCACCGTCGACGTGTTCGCCGATGGGATGCGCTACGATGAGGGGACCGAGGCATGGAGGCGCGCGCTCGCGCGCGTGAACGCGGGCGTGGCGGCGCTGGCCGACCGCGCAGTCGAAGTGGTATGCGGGATTCCCGTGTGGATGAAAGGTGAAGGACCTACAAGGTGAAGATAGCAGAGGCAATCGGCGCGGCGTTCGGAACGTTCTCGCGCATCCCCGTCCCGAAATCGGCCTGGACCGATTTCGGGTCAACCCATGCGCTTGCCGCGTTTCCCCTGGTGGGCCTTGCGGAAGGGTTCCTCATGACGGCGTGGGGACACGTTGCGAACCTGCTCGGCGTGCCCGCGACCATCGTCGCGGCCGTGCTCGTGGCGCTGCCTGTGGCGGTGACGGGAGGCATCCACCTAGACGGGCTCTGCGACACCTCCGATGCGCTTGCAAGTTGGGCCCCGCGCGAGCGAAAACTCGAGATCATGCACGACCCGCGGGCGGGCGCCTTCGGGGTCATCGGTGTTGTTGTGTACCTTATTCTGCAGTTTTCCCTGTTCACCGCGCTGCCGCTTACGGCGGGGGCGTTCCTCGCACTTCTGTGCTCGCTCGTGTTCTCCCGCTCGCTTTCGGGGCTCGCCGTTGAATGCTGGCCTGCCGCGCGTGCGGACGGCATGGCCGCGGGGCTCTCGCCTGCTAAGAAGCGCGCGGCGATCGTCGTGCCGCTTTGCGCTTTCGCTGCGGCTTCGGCTGCAGGGATGGTCGCGTGCGCTCAGGCCGTCGGCGCCCTTATGGCGGTGGCGGGGCTTTTGGCGCTCGCGTGGTACCGCCATGTTGCCCTGTCCCGCTTCGGCGGGGTGACGGGGGATTTGGCCGGATGGTTTCTGCAATGGGCCGAGCTCGCGATGCTTGCCATGCTGGTGGCGGGGGGCATGCTCCTATGATGCTCGTGGTAGGTGGCGCGCATTCCGGGAAGAGGACCTTCGTGCGCGAAAAGCTCGGGTTCGCGGCGGACGATTTCGTCGACGCGGCGCAGTTTGCGGAGGGCGGCGTGCCCGCGGCTTTTGCCGGCCGTGTCGCTTACTGTGCTGAGGAACTCGTACGCGCGCTCGACGCTGACCGGGCGCTCGAGCGGCTGATCGGCTTCGACGTAGTGATTCTGTCCTTGGTCGGCTCGGGGGTCGTCCCTATGCGTGCGGAAGACGCCCAATGGCGCGAGCGCGCGGGGCGCCTGGGATGCGCGCTCGCTGCGCGCGCCGACGTCGTCGTGCGCATGACGTGCGGGATTCCCCAGGTCATCAAGGGAAACCTTGATGATGCGCCTCGAGGGACGCAGGGCGCGGGCGCGCCTTTGGAAGTCGTCTTCGTGCGCCATGGTGCCACGGCGGGCACGGAAGACCATCGCTACAGCGGGGCGGGCACCGACGAGCCCCTGTCGAGCGCGGGCGAGCGCGCTTTGCGCGACCTCGCATGCTATCGTGACGTGTTCCGTGTTATCACGAGCGGCATGGCCCGCACCGACCAGACGGCGCGCATCCTCTTCCCGAACGCGGAGCTTATGGCGTGCCCCGGTCTGCGCGAGATGGATTTCGGCGACTTCGAGGGACGAAGCGCCGCCGAGCTTAAAGAGGATGCGCGCTACCGCGCCTGGGTAGACTCCTGGTGCGAGACGCGCTGCCCGCATGGCGAGGGCAAGAGCGATTTCACCCGCCGCGTCGTCGCGGCGTTTCGGGAGGCGTGCAAATCGGAGCGTGCCCAGGGGAGTGGGCGCGCCGTCTTCGTCGTTCACGCGGGTACCGTGAAAGCGCTGCTCTCCGAGTTAGCTGTCCCGAAAATTGGATACTTCGACGTGCATACCGAGCCGGGCGGCGCATGGGCCGCCACCTGGGATGGGCGCTGCCTTCGCGACGTTCGCCCCGCTTCGGGGGGCGATGCCCGGTGATGACGATTCTTGCCGTCGCCGCCGGGTTCGCGGCCGACCTTGCCTTCGGCGACCCGCGCTGGCTTCCCCATCCCGTCGTCGCCATGGGGCGCGCGATCACGTGGGCCGAAGGCCGCCTGCGGGGCGCATTCCCGCAAACGTCCGCGGGCACGCGCGCCGCAGGTCTTGTGCTCGCCGTGGCGCTTCCGCTTGCGTGTGGGCTTTTGACCTGGGGCATCCTGCATCTTTGCGGCATGGTTCACTCCGGCTTGCGCTTCGTTGCCGAGGCATGGGCGAGCTATCAGATTCTCGCGACATGCGAGCTGCGCCGCCAGAGCCTAGCCGTGGCCCGCGCGTTCTCGAAGGGCGGCCTTGTCGCGGCGCGCGAAGCCGTCGGGCTCATCGTGGGACGCGACACGTCTGTTCTCGACGAGCACGGCGTCGCGCGTGCCGCCGTGGAAACGGTGGCGGAGAACGCGAGCGACGGCGTCATCGCGCCGCTTTTCTACCTTATGATCGGGGGTGCGCCCTTGGGTATGGCGTACAAGGCGGTGAATACGCTCGACAGCATGGTGGGCTACAAAAACGAGCGCTACATCGACTTCGGCTGCGCCTCGGCGCGCCTCGACGATGCGGCGAACTGGATTCCCGCGCGCTTATCGGCCCTGCTCATGATCGCCGTGTGCCCGATCGTCGGGCTCGACGCGCGCGGGGCGGCGCGCATCTGGCGCCGCGACAGGCGTCGCCATGCGAGCCCGAACGCGGCGCAGACCGAGTCAGCGTGCGCGGGCGCGCTCGGGCTGCGCCTGGCAGGACCCGCGGTGTATTTCGGCAAGCTCGTTGAGAAACCGACGATAGGAGACGCGTCCCGCGAAATCGAGTGGGGCGACATCGCCCGGGCGACAAGGCTCATGCTCGCTGCGTCCGTATGCGCGCTCGTCGTCTTCGGCGCCGCGCGCGCGGCGGTCGTGCTCGCCGTGGGGGCGATGGCATGAGGGAAGACCACGCCGCGCCCCGGGCTGCCGGGGGAATCCTGCGCGCCCGTACGCATGGGGGCAGCGCGCAATCGCTCGGCATCGCTTGCGAAGGGGGCGCCTCCGACCTCATTGACTTTTCGGTGAACGTGAATCCGGCAGGCCCCTCGCCGCGCGCCGTCGCCGCAGCTTGCAAGGCGCTTTCTCGAATCGACGCCTACCCCGATAGGGAAAGCCTCGCCCTCGTTCGCGCGCTAGCGCGCGACCAGGGCATTCCCGAAGATACTATCGTCTGCGGCGCGGGCGCGTCCGACATCATCTGGCGGCTCGCCGCGGCGGTGCGCCCGAAACGCATCGTCGTGTGCGCGCCGACGTTCTCTGAATATGCGGAGGCGGCATCGTACTACGGCGCATGCGTGCAGGAGTTCCCGCTCTCCGAAGCGGACGACTTCGACGTGCCCGCCTCCTTCGCCCGCGCGATCGAGGGGCCGGGAGACGTGGCGTACCTCTGCAATCCGAACAACCCGACGGGGCGCCTCGTCGACCCCAGCGTGATCGAGGCCGCGGCTTGCCGCTGCGAGCAGGTGGGCGCGCTGCTCGTCGTGGACGAGTGCTTCCTCGGATTTGCGCCCGACGCCCGCGAAAGGAGCGTGGCCGCACGCGCCGCGTGTTCGCGCCATGTGGCCGTGCTCTCCGCGTTCACCAAGCTCTACGGAATGGCGGGGTTGCGGTTGGGATATCTGATCAGCGGAAACGCCCAACTCATCGAGGGGATTCGCCGGGCGGGGCAGGCGTGGCCTGTCTCCTCGGTCGCCGAGGCCGCGGGCATCGCCGCCCTGGAAGACGTTGAATACGTCTCGCGCACGCGCGATGTATTGGCGGGCGAGCGAGCGTGGCTTTCCCATGAGCTCTCCTCGCTCGGGCTTTCCGTCGTGCCATCGGATGCGAACTTCCTTTTAGTCCGCACGCCGGCGAAAGACATCCCCGAACGCCTGTATAAACAGGGGGTTTTGGTCCGCACGTGCGACTCGTTTTCGGTACTGTCCCGTTTCTGGTGCCGCGTCGCGGTGCGCACGCGCAAGGAGAATGCCCGGCTTGCGATGGCGTTCGGCCGTGCGCTTCGGGCGGAAGGTGCATCGGGCGAAGGCGAACCCGACGAATGGGGCGGCGTTTCTTGCAGCGGCGCTATGGCGGGCGCGGATGGCCGAGGCTCGGCGAAGGAGGTCGATACCCGTGGGTAGGGCGAAGCCCATCATGATCCAGGGCACCATGTCGAACGCGGGGAAGAGCCTGCTTGCGGCGGGACTGTGCCGTGTGCTTTCGCAGGACGGCCTGCGCGTGACTCCCTTCAAGAGCCAGAACATGGCGCTCAACAGCGGTGTCACGGCCGACGGGCTCGAGATGGGGCGCGCCCAGATCATGCAGGCCGAGGCATGCGGCATCGCGCCCGACGTACGCATGAACCCCATCCTTCTCAAGCCTGAAAGCGACCACCGAAGCCAGCTCATCGTGGCCGGCAAGGCGCAGGGAGCCTTCGCTGCGAGGGACTACTTCGCGCGAAAGAAGGCGCTCATGCCGCAGATTTTGGAGGCGTTCGATTCGCTCGCGGAGGAAAACGACGTCATCGTCATCGAGGGCGCCGGCAGCCCCGCCGAAATCAACCTTTCCGAAAACGACATCGTCAACATGGGGCTCGCGCGCGCCGTGTCCTCCCCCGTGCTGCTCGCGGGCGACATTGACCCAGGCGGGGTGTTTGCCCAGCTCTACGGCACGGTCGCGCTCTTTGCGCCCGAGGATCGCGCGCTTTTGCGGGGGCTTGTGGTGAACAAGTTCCGCGGCGATGTGGAAATCCTGCGCCCGGGTTTGGCCCCGCTCGAGAAGATGTGCGGGGTTCCCGTCGTGGGGGTCGTGCCGTATCTTACGCTTGACCTGGACGACGAGGACTCGCTCGCGCCGCGCCTATCTGCCCGCGAGGCGCGCGGCGTCATCGATGTCGCCGTCGTGCGCCTTCCGCATCTGTCGAACTTCACCGACTTCGACCCGCTTTCGCGCGTGCCCGGCATGGGCGTGCGCTACGTTTCCTCGACGACCGATCTGGGCCGACCCGACCTGGTGGTGCTTCCCGGCTCGAAGTCCACGCTCGACGACGCGCGCTGGCTTGCGGCTAGCGGCATCGGAGCCTGTGTCCGCGCGCTTTCGGGCGCGGGCACACCGGTGCTCGGCATATGCGGAGGCTACCAGCTTTTGGGAGACGAGCTTTCCGACCCGCACGGCAGGGAAGGCGCTGGCACCGCGCGCGGGCTCGGGCTCATCCCTGCAAGTACGGTGTTCAAGGAGGAAAAGCGCCTCGCCCAGTCGGAGCTGCGCATCACGGGCGCCCAAGGCGCGTTTTCGGTGTGGAACGGCATGACGGCGCGCGGGTACGAGATTCACGACGGAGAAACGACCGTCTCCTGCGCTCCTGCGGGCACGATTGGCGGCAAACCAGAAGGCGCGGCCTGCGGAAACGTGTTCGGAACCTATCTCCACGGCCTGTTCGACGAACCGGGGGTGGCGCTCGCCCTCGCGCGCTCGCTCGCGCGCATGCGCGGCCTGCCCGAGAGCGTCGTGGGTGCTGCGGGCGCAGCGTCCGCGGCCGATCACCGTGCGCGCGAATTCGACCGCCTGGCCGACGTCGTGCGCGGGGCGCTCGACATGGAGTATATCTACCGCATTATCGAGGAGGGCGTATGATCCACGTGTATCATGGCGACGGCAAAGGCAAGACCACGGCGGCGATGGGCCTCGCCCTTCGCATGCTCGCCGCAGGCCGCCACGTCGTCGTCGTGCAGTTCCTGAAAGACGGCGAAAGCGGGGAGGCGCGCCTGCTCGCCGAGCATTTCGGCGTGCCCGTGTTCGCGGGGAAGGTGTCGGACAAGTTTACCTGGTCAATGACGTCGGAAGAACTTGCCGCGACGTGCGAGCTGCACGATGGGAACCTCGCTTCCGCGCTCGCCGAGCTCGAGGGCGCTCAGGAGGGGCTGCTCGTGCTCGACGAGGCGCTCGACGCGCTATCGAAGGGGCTTGTCGACGAGGCGCTCGTGGACCGCGCGCTCGATATGTCCGCGCGCGGCGTCGAAGTAGCGCTCACCGGGCGCGCGCCTTCCCGCAAGATCGTGGAGAAGGCCGACTACATAACCGAGATGCGGTGCAAGAAACATCCCTACGAGCAGGGGATATGTGCAAGGGAAGGAGTGGAGTACTAGATGGATTCCAAGGAGATGGCGCCCGGCGACATCGAGCGGCGCAGCTTCGAGATCATCACCGAAGAGCTCGGCGGCCGCACGTTCCCGCCGCTCGAAGAGCCCGTCGTGAAGCGCGTCATCCACACCACTGCCGACTTCTCGTACGCCGATTCTCTCGTGTTCACCCATGACGCCGCGCACTGTGCGCTCGACGCACTGCGCGCAGGGGCCACGGTGCTCACCGACACGAACATGGCGCTCGCAGGCATAAGCAAGCCCGCGCTCGCGAAGCTCGGCTGCAAGGCCGTGTGCTACATGGCCGACCCTGATGTCGCCGCGGCTGCGCGCGCCGCGGGCACGACTCGCGCCGTTGTGAGCATGGACAAAGCTTGCCGCATCGAGGGTCCGCTCATCGTGGCCGTCGGCAACGCTCCCACAGCACTTCTGCGCCTCGCCGAGCTCATGGACGCGGGGAAGATCGTGCCCGCGCTCGTCGTTGGGGTGCCGGTCGGGTTTGTGAACGTGGTCGAGGCGAAAGAGGAGCTGCTCGCGCGACGCGTGCCGGCCATAGTCGCGAGGGGTCGCAAGGGCGGCTCGACCGTGGCGGCGGCCATTATGAACGCGCTGCTCTACCAGATCACGCGCACGGGTGGCGCGAAGTGACGGCCCCCGCATCCGTGCCGGCGCTGCGCATCTTCGCCGGCACCACCGAGGGCCGCCTTCTGTGTGAATGGGCGAGCGGGGCGGGCATCCCCGCCCGTGCCTACGCGGCAACCGAGTACGGAGGCGAGCTATTGGGTGAGCTTCCGGGCATCGAGGTGCATGCGGGCAGGCTCGACGATGCCGACATGGAGCGCGAGCTTTCCGGCGCGCGCATCGTCGTCGACGCCACGCACCCCTTCGCTACGCTCGCAAGCGACAACATCCGGGCCGCTTCGCTCGCCGTGGGTGCACGATGCCTGCGCCTTGCGCGCCCGGTCGAGGCGCTTCCCAAAGGCGTCGTGCCGGTCGCGTCGATCGCCTGCGCGGCGCGCTTTCTCTCCGAGAACCCGGGTCGCGTGCTTCTCACGACGGGGAGCAAGGAGCTTGCTCCCTACACGCGCGTCGCCGATTTCGCGGAGCGCTTCTTCGTGCGTGTGCTCCCGCTGCCCGGTGCTATAACGAAGTGCATCGACGCGGGGTTTTCGCCGTCGCACGTCATCGGCATGCAGGGGCCCTTCACCCGCGAGCTCAACGAGGCGATGCTTCGTCAGGTGGGCGCCCAGTGGCTTGTGACCAAGGACTCGGGAACCGTAGGCGGCACGGCCGAGAAGCTCGCCGCAGCGCGCGCCGTGGGAGCGCGCTGTATCGTGGTCACCCGTCCCGCCGAGGGAGGCGGGGCCCTTTCGCTTCGGGAAGTGGAAGATGCGCTCTTACGGGAGTTCGCGCGCTAGGCGCTCGCCGCGCCTAGCGCGCCCTCCCGCCCGCGAGGAGGATCGCCCCGAGCAAGCTCGACCCGTACAAGCCCGTCATCCGCCAGTAGCTCGAGGACGACGCCCGGAACTGGCGCAAACAGCCCTTCAATGAGTTGCGGTGAAATAGTGTCTGTTTTTTTCTGCTAGATAGCATATTCAGTCCCTAATTCACCGCAACTTGTTGGTGGTGGCTTACTGGTAGCGTAGGCACTCCACCGGGTCGAGCTTTGCCGCGCGTCGAGCGGGGTAGAAGCCAAAGATTACGCCGATGCCGACGGAGACGGCGAAGGCCAGCAGCACCGTGGCGATTGAAAAACTCGGGGTGATTTGCCCGCTGGCACCGAGCTCGCCAAGAATCCCGGATCCGGAGGCAAACATCGCGAGGCCCCAGGCCAGCAGATAGCCTATCAGGACACCCAGCAGGCCACCGGTGACGCACAGCGCCGAGGACTCGGCCAAAAACTGCGCGGTGATATCGCGACGACTGGCGCCCAAGGCACGGCGAATACCGATCTCGCGGATGCGCTCAGTCACGTTGGTGAGCATCATATTCATAATACCGATACCGCCGACAAGCAGCGAGATACTGGCGACAGCACCCATGATGAGCGAGAAGGCGCCCATAAAGGAATTGAGGGAGTCGATAGCGCTTTTCATGGAGGTCGCCGATACACTGTCGTACTCATCATCCTCCGCGATGCCCTTCATCGCGCGCACCTTGGACTCGATGGTCTTGCAGAGCTCATCCATGTCCGTGCCCTCGGCGGCAAGTGCCGTCACGCTGGGGAATGAAGGATTCTCGTCGCCAAATAGGCCGGAGATGGTTTCGCGTGGCATATACAAAGTGAGCGAGCCCATGGAGTCGCTGCCGCCATCAATCACGCCTACAATCTGCACCTCGCCGTTGGACACTTTGATGGTTTTTCCCAGCGCATCCTGTTCGTTGCCGTAAAGCTGATCGGCGCCGCCGCGGCTGATGAGCGCCACGCGCGAGCCTGCCTTTGACTCGACATCGGTGTAGGTGCGCCCCGCAACGAGCTTACTGGCACCCACGGCGTCGAGCATGTCGCTATCGACACCCTGTGCCATGACGGTATAGCTTTTATCGCCGGTCTTGTACTCGGTATACGCGCTTTTGACAATGCCGATCTGTTCTATCTGCGGCACCAGTTTTTTAAGCTTCTGGACGTCAGAATCAGAGAGTTCTTGGGACGAATAGATCTGAACCATGCGAGCTGCGTTGAGGCCCAGGCTGTTGACCAAGCTGTTTTGGATGCCGCCGATGAGCGAAGTCATGGCAATGACCGAGGCGATGCCGATGACAATGCCCAGGATGGTGAGCAGGCTGCGCCCCTTGTTGGCCTCGAGCGAGTGAAGGGCTTCCTGGATAAGATCGCGGGCGCTCATGCCATCACTCCTTTCGGCGGGTTGGCGGAGGCGGAAATCATGGGCAGGCTATCTACGGCGCTGCGTAGGGTCCGCGGTGCATGCGGAATATACGCGCCGTCGTGAATGCGACCGTCGCGGATGGTCACGGCACGGTCGGCCTCGGCGGCGATGCCGGGGTCGTGTGTGATAAGCACGATGGTTTTGCCGCGTTCCTGGAGCTTGTGGAAGGTTTCCATGACGAGCGCTCCCGTGGCGGAGTCCAGGTTGCCCGTCGGCTCGTCGGCCAAAATGATGGGTGGATTGTTGACAAGGGCGCGCGCGATGGCGACGCGCTGCATCTGTCCGCCCGACAGCTCCGATATACGATGGTCCCAATGGTCGACCGGAAGCGTGACGGCTTGCAGCGCGTGCACGGCGCGCATCTCACGCTGGCTGCGCGGCACATTGGTGTAGGACAGCGGCAGCATGACGTTTTCGATCACCGTCAGGCGTGGCAGCAGATTAAAGCTCTGAAAGACAAAGCCGATGCTCAGCGCTCGCACCTCGGTGAGCTCGTCATCGTCGAGCTCGGCGACGTTGAGCCCTTGCAGGAAGTAATCGCCCGCCGTCGGTTTGTCCAGGCAGCCCAGGATGTTCATGAGCGTCGACTTGCCTGAGCCCGAGGGGCCGGTGATGGCGACGAACTCACCGGGATCTACTGCCAGGCTCACGTTATGCAGGATGTGGGCGCAACCGGCCTCGCTCTCAAAGATGCGGTGCACGTTGCGGATGTCGATGACGGGACGCATTACTTGCCCTCGTCGGCAGGCATGTTGTCGCCGCCGTCTGCCGTCATTCCTGTGCCGGTATCCGTCACGATGGTGTCGCCGTCGCGTAGCTTGGTAACCGGGACGTCTGGATTGATCTCGTTGCCCTGGTCGTCGCGCTTGACCTGCGTCTTACCGACTACAGCCTCGTTGTCGTTTTGCGTCACGACGGTCACCTTCACGCGGCGCGTCTTTTTACCCTCCGAATCGGTGGCAAAATTGACGTAATAGTGCTCGCCGTCTTCGGTCATCAGCGCCATGGTCGGCACCATAACCACGTCGTCGAGCTTCTCGGTCACTACCGAGACCTCGGCAGTCATACCCGGCTTAAGGCGACTGTCGGGTGCTTCGATGAGGATGTCGACGTTAAAGGTCACGCTGCCGCCGCTACCGGAGCCGGAGTCAGAGTTTGCCACCGAGGCGATAGCCGTGACGGTGCCTTGACTCACGATATCGGGAAACGCGGGATAGGTCACGTTGGCGCTTTGGCCCACGGCAATTTTGGCGATATCCTTTTCGCCCACCTGAACCGTCACCTTCATCTTGGACAGGTCGGCGATTTGCATGCACTGCTTGCCGCCGCTCGTGTCGCCTTCGCCCATGATCATGCCGCCTGTTACCGTGGCGCCCACCTTGGCGTTGAGCGCCACGATGCTGCCCGAGCTCGGGGCCGTGACCGTACGGCTGGCGGCCTTGGCGTTCGCCTGATCGAGGTTTGCCTGGGCCGATGTGAGGCTGCGCTGCGCGGCCGATACGGCGTTCGTGTCCGCTGATGCGGCGGAGATGCCAGCCGCTGCGGAACCTCCGTCGACGTCCGTCGTTGGGTTGGCCTGCGCGGCAGCTGCGGCTTTCTTCGCGTTGGCGAGGTCTTCTTGAGCGGCTGCAACTGCACGCTGCGCCTCGGCAACGTTGCGATCGAGCTCGTCGTTTTTAATGGTCATAAGCACGTCGCCCTCGTTGACGGATTGGCCTGCCTGCACGTTGATCGAATCGACCGTGCCGTCGACAGAAGGGGAGACCACTGAGGACGAAATGGGTTTGAGCTGGCCTTTTGCCTCGACCGTTGTGCTAAACGTGCCCTCGGTCACCATGTCGGTCGCAGGCCCGCTATCGCCCTGTGGCTGCGCATTGATAACCAGGGTTGCAACAATAGCAATGAGCGCGATGACACCCACGATGCCGGCGGCAATGCCGCGTCGAATCAGCTTTTTGCGTCGACGTTCGGCACGTTTTGCCTTGAGCTTGGCATATGCCTCTTCATCGGAAATCTCGGCCGTATCGTTCGTGCGTCCGCTCTCCTTGTCGGCATGTACGTCTGTGATCAGAGGAATCGTTTCGGTGGCACCTTCGGGCGTGTGCTCGGTATCATCCGGGCCCGGGGTGATGTTGGGGACATTCGGCATAGCGTCTCCTTTATAGAAAGAACCTTGATAAGTATATGCGCCCGCCGGTTGGGGCAGGCGCATAGGACTGTATCTTTCGGAATTGTTAGATTGGTCGCAGCAGTTGCATGTTGTATGAATGCGCGCGTTGCACTACGAGTGGACAACCACGCACAGGCCGACTTTGATGCAATCGTGCAGCGCCTTGGCGTCGGCCAGGCGAAGGTTGATGCATCCGTGGCTGCCGCACCACTTGTAGGAGTTGGGATCGTCGAAACTCTTGTCGTTTTGCCACGTTGCATCGTGGAAACCGACCATGTTGCCCTCAAACGGCATCCAGTAGCTAACCGGGCTCTCGTATTTGGGCTTGCCGGTCTCGGGGTCCTTGGCACCGATGAGTTTGCTGGCGCCATCGTTGCTGTTGATCTGCCATACGCCCTCGGGGGTGGCGTCTTCGCCCGGTTTGCCGGAAATAAAGTTGGCCTCCCACACAATATTGCCGCTCTCGTCGTAGTAGCGCGCGTGCTGCTCGGACAGATCGACATCGACGTATGCCTTCCAGTCAGGCTCTCCCTTTGCGGTAAAGGTGTCGGCCTTCTGGGAGTACTTGATATCGATTTCGCCGGTCTGCTTGTTGTTAATGGCGTCTTCGACCTGCTTGGCGAGCGAGGTACTGTCGATGGACCAACCAAAGTCGCCGCCTTCGACGGCGCACTGCTTGCCATCGGCGCGCGTCCACCAGCGAGTGGAGCCCACGGTATTAAAGCCGTTGGCGAGCTCGGCTGCCCAGCTGCTGATCTGCGACGTATCGAGCGTGGGGTTGGCCGGATCGGCAAAGCTGATCCACTGCAACACGGAGCTGCCATCAACCTTGCCGGCATCCTCGCCGTTGAGCTTGAGGGTCACGTTGACGCCCAGGAAGTTGTTGGCGGCATCGCAAGCGGCCTGAATCTGATCATCGGTCAGCGTTCCATTGAGCGGCTCATAGGCATCGTTGCCGAGCTTGGAAAGGTCTACGGTCTCGGACAGCGAGGCAAGCTCGAGCTCGGCATACTTAATGACATGCTCTCGGTCGAGCTTTTCGTTGGTGCGCGCCTTCTCGACGGTAAACTTGCCGGCCTGCTCGTCATAGGAGCTATTTGCCTCGAACGTGCCCGAACGCCCCTCGTTAAACTCGTCGATGGCGGCGCCCAGATCCTCCTCAAACTTCTTTTGGTTAAAGGTGTCGGAGAGCATGGACAGGTCGACGTCTTGATCAAGATCGACTTCGTTGGAGCTAGCGGTTGTTTTGGTCTTGCCGCTTAAGGATTCTACAAGGCGAACCGGCCATACAATGGCTTCGTTGCGGCTGATAATCTCTTTTGCGGCAGCTTCGCCGTCGACAATGGGCTCATCGGACTCGGGCTGATAGGTCCAGCTAAAGTCATCGCCTGTCACGGTGAGCTTATAGTGCTTCCAAGCCGAGTTGACCTTGGTGGCGGCAGACGAAGCGTTGGAGAACGAGACATCGACGCCGGCGATAGTGGTGTTGGGGTAGGCTACCTGCGAAAACGCTACAACGCCTACGATATAGACAATGACGATAAGACCCAGAACGACAAAGAGCGTCGTCTTTTTGCCCGACTTATTGTTCTCGGCGGGTTTGCGTGCGGGGCCGCGATCGCCTCGAGCGTGCGTGGGGGGCTGCTTGGGCGCATTGCCATTTGCCTGGCGCTGCTGATGCTGCTTGTTCGGACGTTGGGAAACGTTTGCCGCACCTCGCTGCTGACCGCGGCTCGGCGCGATAGGACGCGGCGACTGAACGCCGCCGGAGTGCCTGCTCGGCTGCTGCGGATCGGGAATCAGTTGAGTTCGATCGTTTTGCGACATCGTATGCATATCCTTCGGATTTCGCCTTGCGGCTCATCGTGTTTTTACTGGGCTTGCATTATAGCGATTACCCAGTTGTTTGTGGTATGGAAACGGTGGCATTCAAAAGAGGTGGGACATTTGTCCCACCTTCGAGTCGTTCTTTGTCGCTATCCGCACACACCGCATTTTGCACAGGCCGAAAGTGCGGCCGGAGCCTGCGCGATGCCACCCTTTGCCGTCTCGCGCAGCGTGGCCGGCAACGCGTGGCCCACCGAGAGCATGACATGTGCCATCTGGTCAAACGGCACCAGGCTCTTGATACCGGCAAGTGCAAGCTGCGCCGAGCTAAAGGCGGCTGCCACGCCGATGGCGTTGCGGTTTTGGCAGGGCACCTCCACGAGGCCACCGACGGGGTCACAAACGAGGCCCAGCAAGTTACTCAGCGCGATGGAACTGGCGTCGAGCGCCTGCCCGGGCGTGCCGCCGAGCATCTGCACCAGCGCGGCGGCTGCCATGGCGGCCGCACTTCCTACCTCAGCCTGGCAGCCGCCCTCGGCACCGGCGACGCAGGCGCTCGTGGTGAGGTTGAGGCCGATGGCGGCTGCGCAGTAGAGCGCGTCCATGACCTGCTCGTCGTCGAGCTGAAGGTGATCGGCGAGCGCCAGCACGCAGCCGGGCACGACACCCGCGGAGCCTGCCGTGGGAGCGGCGACGATCACTCCCATCGTGGCGGAGCGCTCGAGCACGGCCATCGCGCGGGCCACGGCATCGGTTTGAACGGTGCCCATCAGGCTCGTGCTCAAATCGTTGCGGTCGGTGGCATCGACGAGTTTAGCCTCGCCGCCGATAAGCCCGCCGAGCGATCGCTGCGGATTGACGATAGGGGTCGTGGTCTCCTCGCGCATGACGTCGAGCACGCGGCGCATTGCGGCGACGGCGTGGGCCTCGCCGGTCAGACGCGCCTCGCGCAGGGCCATAACGGCGCCGATGCTGAGTCCCAGTTCCTCGCACGCATCGAGCAGCTGTTCGCCGTCGTCGAAGATTTCCTTTGCTGAGACGCCGGGGGAGAGCGACGAGGCAGAACCGGGGAGCTCGATAAAGGTCGCGTAATCGACATTGTCGAGCTTGCGCAGCATAGGGACGACGGTGTCGTCGGGCGCGCCGTCGGTCTCAAAGACGGAGTAGGCCTGGCCGCCCACCTCGGTGCGGTAGGTGCGGCAGAAGGCGATGTTCACGTGTGCGTAGGCGAGCAGGTTCGTGAGCGCGGCGAGCACGCCGGGAACATCCTGGTGCGCCACGAAGAGCGTGGAGTACATACCCGAGATGTCAACGCCGACGCCGTTAATGCGGCTGATGCGCATCTTGCCGCCGCCCAGGCTCTCGCCGCGGACCTGCGCCGTAGCGCCCGTGTCGTCGACCATGTCGATGTCGACGGTGTTGGGGTGGATGGAGGCGTCGTCGCCCTTGATTTCAAAGTGATATTCGAGGCCCTGCTCGCGTGCGAGGTCGAAGGCCTGCTTGATGTTTTCATCATCGGTGTCGAGGCCCAGGATGCCCGCGACGAGTGCACGATCGGTGCCGTGGCCGCGGTAGGTGTGGGCAAAGGAGTTCCACAGGCCAAAGGTGACCTTGGTGATGCGGCCTTCCAACAGGCTGGCGGCAACTTGGGCGCAGCGCAGGGCGCCGGCGGTGTGCGATGAGCTGGGGCCGACCATGACGGGGCCCAAGATCTCGAATGCCGAGGTCGTAGCTAGTGTTTGCGGCTTGCCTGCCATGGCTGCTCCTTTTCTATCCCTTCGTCCCGAGGGCGGGGCATAAGGTCGCCTGCTCGGACAGTCCTGCTCGCACGGAGAGCACATTAAGTGCTCTCCGGCTCGTGCGGAACTCGCGATCGACCTTATGCCCCGCCCTCGGGACTAAGGATACATGGTAGAGGCGCGTGTGCTCCAAAATTCATTGGCTGGTGACCTATTCCATGTCCCGCAGTGGCTCATCTTCACCACCGGTTAAATAAAAAAGAAGTACCGGTTGGGGGCGGTACTTCTTTTGAGAGTGCATATGTTGTTGTGACCTTAGCGGTTCTTAATTACAGGCCGCAGGCTGCTTTGAGTTCTTCGACTCGATCGGTTTTCTCCCAGGTGAAGTCGGCGTCTTCGCGGCCGAAGTGACCGTAGGCTGCCGTCTTTTCGTAAATCGGGCGACGCAGGTCTAGGTCGCGGATGATTGCGCCCGGGCGCAGGTCGAAGGTCTTCTCTACGGCCTCGACGATCTTGTCCTCGGCAACATGCGCGGTACCGAAGGTGTCGACCATGATTGAGAGGGGCTTGGAAACGCCGATGGCGTAGGCAAGCTCAACCTCGCAGCGGTCGGCCAGACCGGCGGCGACCACGTTCTTGGCGACCCAGCGTGCGGCATACGCGGCGGAGCGGTCAACCTTGGTGCAGTCCTTGCCGCTAAAGGCACCGCCGCCGTGACGTCCATAGCCGCCGTAGGTGTCGACTATGATCTTGCGACCGGTGAGGCCCGTGTCGCCCATGGGGCCGCCCACGACAAAACGACCGGTGGGGTTCACGTAGATGTCCGCGTTGTCCCACGGCATGTTCTCGGCAGCCATGACCGGGGTGATGACGTGCTCGATGAGGTCGGCCTTGATCTTGCCCATGTCCTCGATCTCGGCGGCGTGCTGCGTGGAGATGACGATGGTCGTGACCTCCACGGGCTTGCCGTCCTCATAGCGCACGGTGACCTGGGTCTTGCCGTCGGGACGCAGGTAGGGCAGGGTACCGTCGTGGCGCACAGCGGCCAGGCGCTCGGCCAGGCGGCTTGCCAGATAGTGTGGCATGGGCATGAGGGTCTTGGTCTCGTTGGAGGCGTAGCCGAACATCATGCCCTGGTCGCCGGCACCGATCAGGTCGATCGGGTCGGTGGTAGCGCCGGTCTGGGTCTCGAAGGACTCGTCAACGCCCTGGGCGATATCGGGCGACTGCTCGTGGATGAGGCTCATAACGCCGCAGGTGTCGCAGTCAAAACCGAACTTGGCGCGGTTGTAGCCAATGCGGCGGATAACGCCGCGGGCGATTTCCTGTACGTCGACGTAGGCCTGAGTGCGAATCTCGCCGGCTACGATGACGGTGCCGGTGGTCACGAGGGTCTCGCAGGCGCAGCGGACGTTTTCCACGTTGGCGGGCACGCCGTTGGGCGCAATATAGCCCTGCTCCTGTAGCTCTATTTCCTTGGCGAGGATTGCGTCGAGGACGGCATCGCTGATCTGGTCAGCGATCTTATCGGGATGACCTTCGGTCACCGACTCCGACGTAAAAACAAAGGACCCGTGTTGGGGTGGGATGGAACGAAGTTCTTCTGACATGATTGTCCTTTCAAAAACGTGTCCCGGCGACCGTTACCATTCCGCCGAGCTCTGTATGCAAGGGCACATCATAGCGCGTAAATCAAACATTCACACCCTTTCCGCACCTACTCATTGGGGACAGACTTAAATGAGTGGGTCGGTGCCCTTTGTGCGGAGGTTGCTTTGTTGCTTTATACTGATGCGGTTAGACATCCATCCTGCAATCGAGGAGATTTCCATGGCATCAGACGTTCGCGTCCGCTTTGCACCCTCACCGACGGGCAAGCTGCACATCGGCGGCGCCCGTACCGCTATCTATAACTGGGCTTTCGCCCGCGCAAACGGCGGCACGTTCATCCTGCGCATCGACGACACCGACCCCACCCGTTCCACCGACGAGAATACGCAGATCATTCTGCGCGCCATGCGTTGGCTGGGCCTGGACTGGGACGAGGGCCCCGAGGTGGGCGGCGACTATGGCCCCTACGCACAGACCGAGCGCTTGGACCTGTACAAGCAGGCCGCCCAGAAGCTCTGGGACGAGGGCAAGGCCTATCCTTGCTTCTGCACCAAGGAGCAGCTCGACGCCGATCGCAAGGCCGCCCAGGAGCGCAAGGACCCCTTCCAGGGCTATCAGCGCCGCTGCCGCGATCTTGATCCCGAGGAGGCACGCCGTCGCATCGAGGCCGGCGAGCCCTACGTCCTGCGTATCAAGGTGCCCGAGAACCGCGGCGACGTCCGTATCCACGACGCCGTCCACGGCGAGGTGACCTTTGACGCCAAGGAGCTCGACGACTTTGTCATCTTCCGCTCCGACGGCACGCCCACGTACAACTTCGCGACCGTCGTCGACGACGCCATGATGAAGATTACCCACGTCATCCGCGGCGACGACCACCTGTCCAACACCCCGCGCCAGGTCATGGTCTACGAGGCCCTCGGCGCACCCGTGCCCACGTTCGCCCACATCTCCATGATCTTGGGTGCCGACGGCAAGAAGCTCTCCAAGCGCCACGGCGCCACCTCGGTGGAGGAGTACCGTGACGCCGGTTACCTGTCCGACGCCTTCGTCAACTATCTGGCGCTGCTCGGCTGGTCGCTCGACGGCGAGACCACGATCATCCCGCGCGATGTCCTGGCCAGCAAGTTCTCGCTCGACCGCATCTCCAAGAACCCCGCGACCTTCGATCCCAAGAAGCTTGACTGGGTCAATGCTGAGTACATCAACGGCATGTCCGACGCCCAGTTTGCCGACGAGATTATGGTCCCCGAGCTTCACGAGGCGGGTCTCATTGAGGGCAACGTCGAGTACGGCGAGGATTGGATCGATGCCCTTGCCGCCATCGTCAAGCCGCGCACCAAGATGCCGGCCGATGCCGTGACCGTCGCCGCTCCCATCTTTGCTACGGCCGAGACGCTCGAGTATGACGAGAAGTCTGTTAACAAGGGTCTGGCCAAGGAAGGCATGGGCGCCATTCTGGATGCCGCCAAGGCCGCGCTCGAGGGTGTTACCGAGTGGACGGCTGCCAACATCGACGCTGCGCTTGAGCCGCTGCCCGAGCAGATGGACCTCAAGAAGCGCGTGGTGTTCCAGGCCGTGCGCGTCGCCGTCTGCGGCAACATGGTGAGCCCTCCGCTGGGCGAGACCATGGCGCTCGTCGGCCGCGACGACTGCCTGGCGCGCATCGACCGCGCCCGCGCGATGGCGCTGTAATCGCTGCGCAAACGTATGTATCCGAGCCCCGTTCACCCCGAGCGGGGCTCTTGTTTCTAAAGACGTATGGGATAGGAGGTGCTGGAGCCATGGCCGAGCAACTGTCACTGTTTGGTTCGCCGGAACCTAAGGAAGCTCCGAAGTCCGCGGCCCCTGCCGCCGCCCCGGCGCAGCCCGAGCCCGTATCCGAGCCCGTCGTCGCCTACGCGAGCGTGGTCCTGGACATTCCCGCCCGTGTGCTCTCCGAGCCATTCGCCTACGGCACACCGCAGTCGCTCGCCAACGATGCCCAGGTCGGATCGACGGTCCTGGTTCATTTTGGCAACCGTGCGGCCGCAGGCTACATCGTCGACATTGCGCCCGAGCTTGCCAACCTGCAAGGTAACGACGCTCTCGATCCCGCGCGCATCAAGCCTATCGAGGCTATCCTCAGCAAGCCGCTCTTTACCGCCGAGTCCGCCCGTATCGCACGTTGGATGAGCCGCGAGTACGTCGCGACGCTTTCCGAGTGCCTGCGCCTGTTCTTGCCCCCGGGCGGAAGCCCGCGCGTGGTCAAGGTCGATGACGGCGTGTGGACCGTTGAACGCCCCGCCGTCAAACCCATCCAAAACCGTTGGGTCATGCTCACGCCCGAGGGTTTCGACTACACGCCGCCCAAGACCGCGGTCCGCCAGCGTCAGCTCATTGAGGCGCTCCAATGCGGCCCGGTCACGACGCGCGACCTCAACCTGCTCTACAACAGCATGTCGGCGACCATCAAGGCGCTCGAAAAACGCGGCGTCGTGGTGGTGGAGGAGCGCCGGGCGTGGCGTGGCTGTAGCGAGCAGACCACGCTGTCCTCCGCGAGCGGCAAAGCGCCGGTCTCGCTTACCAACGGCCAGCAGCAGGCCCTCGCGCAGATTGAGCGTGCCCGCCTTGACGCCCACGGCGACGTAGTCCTTGTCGATGGCGTTACCGGTTCCGGCAAAACCGAGGTCTACCTCTCGGCGATTGAGCGCGTGCTGGCGGCCGGCCGTTCGGCATGCGTGCTCGTGCCCGAGATTTCGCTGACGGCCCAGACCGTCGGCCGCTTCCGTTCGCGCTTTGGCGAGACGGTTGCCGTGTTCCATTCGCGACTTTCTGCTGGCGAGCGCCTGGACCAGTGGGATATGGTCGCCAGCGGTGCCGCGCGTGTGGTCGTGGGCGCCCGCTCGGCGCTCTTTTGCCCGCTCAGCGACTTGGGTCTTATCATCATCGACGAGGAGCACGAGACCAGCTACAAGCAGGGCTCCAGCCCGCGCTACCATGCGCGCGAGGTGGCTGCCGAGATGGCGCGCCGCTATCGGTGTCCGCTCGTGTTGGGCTCGGCCACGCCTTCTGCGGAGGCCCTCGACCGCTGCCGCCGCGGCACGTACAACGGTGCCACCTGGACTCGTGTCGAGATGCCTGAGCGCCCGGGAAATGCCGTGCTGCCCACGGTCCGCATTGCCGACCTGCGCCGCGAGTTTTCGCACGGCAGCCGCTCCATGTTCTCAAAACCGCTGATGGAAGGCCTGGAGCGCGTAGTCGAGCGCCGCGAGAAGGCCGTGCTGCTGCACAACCGTCGCGGCTTTGCGCCGTTTCTGATGTGCCGCGAGTGCGGCTGCGTCCCCACCTGCAATCACTGTTCCACCGCGCTCACGTATCACGAGCGCACCCATACGCTGCAGTGCCACACTTGCGGTTCGTCCTGGCGCGTGCAACCCTATCCGGCGCCCACGAGTCGCTGTCCCAAGTGCGGCAGCCGCTACCTGGCTAAAATGGGCCTGGGTACGCAGCAGATCGAGGATGCGCTGCACCAGATGCTGCCCGACGACGTCGCCATCATTCGCATGGATGCCGATTCCACGCGCGGCAAGGACGCGCACAAAAAGCTGCTCGAGCAGTTCGATGCGGCCGATTGCGCGGTGTTGCTGGGCACTCAAATGATCGCAAAGGGCCTCGACTTTCCCGAGGTCACGCTCGTGGGCGTGGTCAATGCCGACTTCGCCCTCAAGCTGCCGGACTTCCGCGCAGGGGAGCGCGCCTACGACCTGCTAGAGCAGGTTGCGGGCCGCGCCGGCCGCGGCGATCGTCCCGGCGAGGTTATCATCCAGACCTACCTGCCTGAGGACCCGGTCATTCGCGCCGTCGCCGAGCACGACCGCTCGATTTTTACCGACTACGACCTGGACCAGCGCCGCGACGCCCTGTATCCGCCGTTCGTGCGCTTGGCCAACATCTTGGTGTGGTCGACGAACGCGGATGACGCGCGGGACTACATCGGCCGCATCGCGAAGCTCCTCAAGCGTCGCTGGCATGCCGCCGCGTTCGACTTTTTGCGGGCGGGGAGCGCCGTGCCCCAGGTGCTGGGCCCGGCTTCGTGTGTAATCGAGAGAGCCAAGGACCGTTACCGCTTCCATCTGCTTGTAAAGTCGCCGGTAGGGTACCATGTCTCTGATGATATCGACGCCTGCCTCAAAGAGGTTGGCTCCGTGCGCGGCGTGAGCGTGAGCGTTGACGTCGACGCCTATGATTTGATATAACAACCCGAAAGGATGGCCATGGAAGCCAACGGAATCGTACTGTCGCCCGACCCTCGTCTGCGCCAGGAGTGCGCCGTCATCGAGGAGATCACTCCGGCGATCGAGGCGCTTGCCGAGAAGATGAAGAAGATGATGTTCGACAACGGCGGTTGCGGTCTGGCTGCCCCGCAGATCGGTGAGCTTATTCAGCTCGTCACCATCGACTGCGACTACAGCGACAAGAATGACTACGATCCCTACGTGCTCATCAACCCTGTCATTGTTGAGCAGAGCGACCATCTGGTGCCGTTTAGCGAGGGCTGCCTGTCCATTCCCGGTATTAGCTGCGAGATCGAGCGTCCCGACCATGTCGTCGTCGAGGCGTACGACCTGGATGCCAACCTGATTCGCTACGAGGCCTCGGGCGACCTGTTCTGCGTGTGCCTGCAGCACGAGATCGACCACCTGCACGGCAACACCATGTTCGAGCGCCTTAAGCCCATGCAGAGGCTCAAGGCCGTCAAGGAGTACCAGGACGCCCTGGCCCGCGGCGCTCGACCGGGCGAGACTGAGTAGGTTTGTCCGCCCCCGGGGCGCCCGCCTATATCATCCCGTGCTCAAACATTCTCGCTGCGCTGCGAAACTGCGCGCGGGACGATATAGGCGGGCGCCCCGGGGACTACGTTGACGCTGCTTGACTCGCCCGGGTGCCGTCGGGCCAGGGAAGGGCGTCTTCGCTGATAGGTGCTTTGTTGGGAGGGCTGCTTTTATGCGGCTCTTTCTTTGTTTTTGGGTATATTTGTCTTTGTTGAACTGTTCTTGCGGCTGGGTGCGCTTGCGACCTGGAACGCTTTTTTGTAGCCGTCTCGGCTCGTTATTGAGAGGAGACTTACTTTTATGCGTATTGTGTTTATGGGTACGCCTGATTTTGCTGTACCTTCTTTGACTTCGCTTGTTGAGGCTGGGAATGATATTGCGCTCGTAATTACTCGTCCTGATGCTGTTCGTGGGCGTGGTAAGAAGCTTGAGCCGTCTCCTGTTAAGGCCAAGGCGCTTGAGCTGGGGTTGCCGGTTGTTGAGGCCAACCGTATGACGCCTGAGGTTGTTGAGACGCTCCAGGCTGCCCAGGCTGATATTTTCTGTGTGGCTGCCTATGGCTGCATTTTGCCTGATGAGGTGCTGCATATGGCGCCGCTTGGTATTGTGAATGTTCATGCTTCGCTGCTGCCTCGTTGGCGTGGCGCTGCTCCCATTCAGCGTGCCATTCTTGCTGGCGACGAGGTTGCTGGCGTTTCTATTATGCGCATTGGGCATGGCGTGGATACCGGCGCTTATTGTGCCCAGGCGTCTACGTCGGTTACCGGTAAGCATGCCGAGGCGCTCACGATGGAGCTTGGTGAGCTTGGCGGTAAGTTGCTTGCCGATACGCTTCCTTCGCTTGCCGATGGCTCGGCTGTTTGGACTGAGCAGGATGAGTCGCTCGTCACTCATGCCGCCAAGATTTCCAAGCAGGAGATGCGTCTTGATCCGCAGATGGCGGCGCTCGATTGCGTTCGTCATGTGCTCGCTTCGTCCGATACCGCGCCTGCTCGTTGCGTGATTGCTGGCAAGACGGTTCGCGTGCTCGATGCTGCGCCGGCCGATGTGTCGCTTGGCGAGGGCGCTGTTGCCGTCAAGAGCAAGCGTGTTTACCTGGGCCTTTCCGATGGCGCTGTTGAACTGCTCGAGGTTAAGCCCGATGGTAAGCGTGCCATGGCTGCTTCTGCCTGGGCTGCCGGCCTGCAGGGTGCCGAACTTAGGTGGGGTGTACTGTCATGAGCAAGTTGTCTCCCGCGCGCAAGCTTGCGCTCGACGTGTTGATGGAGGCCGATCGCCGCGGTATGTACGCACGCGACGTGTTGTCTTCCCGTGCTTCCGCCAAGGCCATTGACCAGCGCGATTCCGCTTTTGCCGCTCGTTTAGCGCTCGGTGTCGCCGCCACGCAGGGCGTTTTGGATGAGTTGCTCGATCAGTTTCTCGATAAGCCCAAAAAGGTCGCGCCGCGCGTTCGTATGGCGCTTCGTATCTCGGCCTTCGAGATGCTCTACCTGCATACGCCGGGCCGCGTTGCCGTGAGCCAGGGTGTTGAGCTGGTGCGCAGCGGTGCTAAGTCTGCTGCGGGCCTGGCAAACGCGGTGCTGCACAAGGTTGCGGACAACGTTGAGGACTTTGCCACGGCATCCGACGTGGATGAGTCCGAGCGCCGTTTGGTTCGCCTGTCTCGTTTGATGGGTCTTCCTCGCTGGCTGTGCGCTCGCATTATGGCGTCGTTCGATACGCCCGAGGGCGTGCTCAACTTTGCCGGTAATCTTGCGCCCGCGCCGCTTGCTCTGCACGAGAATGCGTTTGCGACTAAAGCCGACCCGTATATCTCGCAGCTCGTTGCGCCTGTCTTCCCGGGCTGTCATGCTCCTGTCGATGCGCAGGTCGCGGTTGCGTCGGGTGTGTTTGAGCGTGCTGCCGCGGTTGCCTCGGACCTCAACGCTCAGCTCATCGCCACTGCGGCGACGCGTCCCGGTCGTTGCCTGGAGATTGGCGCCGGTCGCGGCACTAAGACCTATGTGATGATGTGCCAGGCCAAACGTGCCGGTTACAAGCGTCAGCATACTGCGCTCGATCTGCATGATCGTAAATGTGATCAGAATCTCGCGCGCCTGCATAAGGCGGGCATCTCGGGTGTTCGTACGGTGTCGGGCGATGCCTGCGAGCTCAATGAGGTGCTTACGTCGTTTGATGCCATGCTCGGCGAGCCCGCCCTGTTCGACACGGTGTTTATCGATGCGCCGTGCTCTGGCACCGGCACCATGCGCCGTCATCCCGAGATTCCGTGGCGCCTGACCGAGAACGACGTTACGACTGAGCTGCCTCACCTGCAGCTGACGATGCTCAAGGAAGCAGCCGCGCGCGTGGCTGCTGGCGGCGAGCTCATCTATGCGACGTGCTCGGTCTTTGACGAAGAGAACACGCAGGTCGTGGATGCTTTCCTAAACTCTCCCGAGGGTACCGGTTTTAGCCTGGAGCCGCTCTCCGAGGCGCAGATCCTGCAACTGCCCGATTTCGAGCAGGCCAAGAAGCTGGTAGCCGTCCGTCAAAACGACCGTGGCCTCTTCCAAAGCGTGCCGGTAAACGCCGACTCCTACGACGGCCACTTTTGCGCCCGCCTGGTCCGCAACTCATAGAGCTACCTGCGACACAAAGAAACAGCCCCGCGATCGGTGTTGATCGCGGGGCTGTTTGGTTTCTAGTGGTTATGCGGGCAGTTGGCGCAGCAGCCGCTTGTGGCGCTGGTGCTGGAGCCGCCGCTGCGCTGGTCGGTGTTGTAGAAACCGCTGCCATCGAACTTAATACCGCTGGCCGAGAACGTCTTGGCCGCCGGGGCACCGCAGCTCGGGCATAGGACCTCGGGGGTCTCGGACATGGGATGCTCAACCTCGAACACGTTGCCGCAGCTCGAGCACTTGTAATCGTAGCGCGCCATAATACTTCCTTTTCAGCATAAAGCGGGCAGATCGCTCTGCCCGCAAAAATTCAAACAGCTGTAACTGTACCCTATATCGGGGGTTTTATCACGCTTCGCCCCAGAATCTATGGGTGTTGCGCAGGAGCTGCGCAGTTTTGCCCTCGGCGGCCGCAACATCGGTCTCGTCAGCCTGCCAGGTCCAGTTGCCCGTGGCCACGCCCGGAACGTTCATGCGCGCGTCGTCGCCCAGCCCCAAGACATCTTGCAGCGGCATCATCACCAGGGGAGCGTCGCTTGCCAGCGCGTCGCTCATCAGCTTGGACGCCACCTCAACACCGCTCGGCTCGTCGCCGCCCGCAAAGGAGCGCGTGCACCAACCCGCGAGCGTCGACGTGTCGTGAGTCGATGTGTACAGGATCTTGCCGGGCGTAGGGTGCACGCCGCAACGAACGTCGTAATCGCTAAACTCCAGTACGTCCATACCGGGGAAGCCGCAAGTCGAAGCCATGGCGCGAACGCCGGGCGTCAGGTAGCCCAGGTCCTCGGCGATAAAGTTGAGCGGCCCCAGCTCGTCATAGGCGGTCTGGAACAGGTCCTTGCCCGGGCCTGCCAGCCAACGCCCGTCGGCGCAGGCCTTACCCGCGGGAATGCTAAAATAGCTGTGGAAGCCCAGGAAGTGATCCAGGCGCACGCGGTCGTAGAGCGAAAACGCACGACGTAGGCGATCCATCCACCAGCTATAGCCGTTCTGCTTCATGTGGTCCCAGCGGAACGTCGGGTTGCCCCACACCTGGCCCTCGGGCGCAAAGTTGTCGGGCGGCGCGCCAGAAATCTCAATCGCCTTACCGGTATCGGACAGCCAGAAGTTCTCGGGCTCGCTCCATGCATCGGCCGAATCGTCCGAGACATACATCGGGATATCGCCGATGACCTCGATGCCCTTCTTGTGCGCATAGTTCATAAGCTCGCACCAAGCCAGGTCAAAGCGGTACTGCATGTACGCCTGAAGCTCGGCCTCGTCGTGGAAACGCTTATCGTCGATCAGATGCTCGTTGTAGCGCGCAACATCTGCCGGCCAATCGTGGCGCGATTCGCCCTCAAAGTATTTTTTGACGGCCATATAGACGCAGTACTTCTCGAGCCAATCGGCATTGCGATGTTTAAACGCGGTGTACAGCGGATCGGCATCCTCGCCGCCACGGGCCTTCCAGGTCTCAAAGTCGGCGGCTAGCTCCTTGTGACTCTCGGGCAGCAGGTCGATATTGCCAGCAAAAGCCGAGGGCCCGGCATAGGGGGAGCGGAAGAAATCCGTCGGGTTGACGGGCAGGACCTGCCAGTAGCGCATGCCCATAGCGGACAGATGGTCGATAAAGCGACGCGTTGGTGCGCCGATCGTGCCGGGCTTGCCGTCATCGGTCGGTACCGAGGTGATATGGCACACAACGCCTGCGCCGTGATCGAGCAGCTCCTGCAGGCGCTGCTCGGCATGATGATAGATGATCGACGAGCCCAGCGGATACAAATCGAGCGTGACCGTGCCGTTGTGGATCTCGCACTCGTGACCGCTGATCACGTCACTCGCGCATTCGGCGAGTGCCGGAATCGTCACGCGGTGCGAATTGCGCAGACTACGGTTGATGATAACCGTCGCGGACTCGCCATCCTTGCCCGTGCGGTTGTATGCCAGCACCTCGTCGTTGAGCGCGAAGGCCCTGATCTCGCCGTCGATCATAAACGGCAGTGCGCGGCGTACGGCGGAGGCGTTTTTGACAATAGCCAGCGTGTCGAAGTCGTGCAGTTGGTCCTTGGTCGGCAGGGTGCGGCGGTTGCCCGGATCGGTTAGACCCTCCAGGCCGTATTCGTCGCCGTAGTAGATCGAAGGCACGCCGGGGAAGGTCATCTGCATGAGCGTGGCGAGCCAAAAACGGCTCTTGGCCAGGCCCATCGAGTTCTCGTCCAGGCGCCATTTGCTGCGCTCGCACTCGGGCAGCTGCGACTCGTCGGGGCCGCCGCCGAGCACCGAGATAATGCGCGGACGGTCGTGGCTCGAAAGCAGATTAAGTGCGCAGGACAGGGCCTCACGCGGATAGTTCTCGCGCAGGGTCTCGATATCCTCGGCTGCCTGGTAGGCGTTCTTGTAGCCCATCAAAAAGCCGATGACCATGTCGCGGAAGGGATAATCCATAGCCGAGTCGAGCTCTGAGCCTTGCAGATAGCGACGCAGATGGCCGTAGCTGATCTTGTTGGAGGCGTCTTCCCAGACTTCGCCGAGCAGCAGCGCATCGGGCTTTTCGGCAAGTACTGCCTTCTTGATCTCGGTCAGGAAATCGTCCGAAAGCTCGTCGGCCACGTCAAGGCGCCAGCCATGAGCGCCAGCGCGCAGCCATTTACGGATCACACCGTCCTTGCCCAGGAGCCGCTCGCGTACCAGCTCGGAGCTCTCATTGATGGCGGGCATATTGCCCACGCCCCACCAGCAGTCGTACGAGCCGTCCTCGTGGAAATAAAACGCATCGCGCCACGGCGAATCCTCGCTCTGCCACGCGCCCACGCCGGGGTAGTTGCCGTAGCGGTTGAAATAGATGGAGTCGTCACCCGTATGGTTAAAGACGCCGTCCAGGATGATGGAGATGCCCAGCTTCTCGGCTGCCTGGCACAGCTCGGTAAAATCCTGCTCGGTGCCCAGGATTGGGTCGATCTTGGTGTAGTCGGCCGTGTCGTAGCGGTGGTTGCTCGCGGCCTCAAAGATGGGGTTGAGGTAGATGACCGTAAAGCCCAGCTCGGCGATGCGGGGCAGGTCATTTTGGACACCCTTGAGCGAGCCGCCGTAAAAGTCCCAGGTCTTGATGGATCCGTCCTCGGCACGCTCGTACACGGGCGGCTCGTTCCAGTCCTCGACCATGCGGCGCTGGATTCCGTTGCGTGGCTTTTCGACTTCGGCCAGCGTGCGCTCGCGCCAGTTTTCGTCGCGAGCATAGCGATCGGGGAAGATCTGGTAGACCATACCGCGCTCGTACCAGGTGGGACGGTTCTCGCGGTGCTTGTAGACGGTGACCTGGAACGACGGCACTTCGGCGTAGTCGTAGGTTACGCCCTCGCCGCCGGTGCGACCTTGCGGCGCGCCTAGGCGAACCTCGGGCTGGCCCTCGATATTGCAGATAAAGCTGTACCAGATAAGACAGGGCTCGGTGCACTCAAGCTCTGCAGTAAATATGCCGTCGCCCTCGTGCGTCATGGGATACAGAGACTCACCGATTTCATCGACCCAGGTGCGCAGCGTAAGCGTTGCCTGGTTGGGGTCGGCATCCTCCAAAATCACCGAGAGTGCAACGGAAGTTCCAGTGGTCACAGCGCCAAACGGAGTGCGAAACTGCGGCAGGCGGCTGTTGTGAATCAATCTCATAGTACGGTCCAGTTCTATACAGTCATGGCCAACGGGCCATGGGCTAAACGCACAGTACTTAAGTATATCGTTGCACTTTAGTTGTATAAACTACAGCCGCTCATTATCGGCGAACGGTTGTCCTAGAAAATCGTTTTACCATCCACATTATCGCGATACTCGAAAACGCCTATGTAGATAGTATTTGTAGCCAAACAAAACAGCTCCGGTTTACTACGACGAATTGAATGATCTCAACCACAGTCATTTTAGTGATATTAAAACTGCAGGTAGAAGCGTTGCCAATTTCGATGATTACTCGCCGTGGTCGGCCGGAGCCATTTTGTCGTAGTAAACCGGCCCTCTTTTTAATGCGGGGTTCAACCAAGAAGAGGGCGCCTGCTTGGGGCGCCCTCTTTTGCGTTGAGGATTAAGTTTTAATCGTCAGGATTAGCGGCGCTTGCGGGTGGCAGTTGCCTTGCGGACGGAGGTCTTCTTGGTCGGAGCCTTTTCCTCGGCCGGAGTGGCGGGGGAGACCGGAGTCTCCTTGGCAGGCTCGGGTTTAGCCTCTGCCTTCGGTGCGGCCTTGACCTCAGCGGCCTTCGGCGTCGGCTTGGCCTTTACCTCGGCCTTGGGCTCCTCTTTGGCAGCAGCGGGCTTAGTCTCTGCTTTGGGAGTTGCGGTCTTTGCCATGGTCTTCTTGGCTGTCGTCGTGCGCTTGCGCGAGGTGGTCTTGGCGGCAGGCTTGGCCTCGACGGTTGCCTCCGCCTTGGACTCGGCAGGCGTCTCCTCGACCTTGGCGGCCGGCTTTGCGGCAGCCTTCGTTGCAGTGGCCTTGGTAGCTGTAGCTTTCTTGGTGGCAGGGGTCTTGGTTGTGCTCTTGGACGCGGTCGTCTTCTTGGCGGCGGTCTTGGCCGGAGCCTTTGCCGCGGGCTTAACCTCGGCTGCAGCGGTCTCGGCCTTTACCTCGGGAACGACCTCGGCCTCGGCGGCCTTCTTGACAGCTGCGGTGGTGCGCTTGCGCGTGGTCGCTGCCTTGGCGGTAGTTGCCTTGGCAGTGGTGGTCTTGCTCGCAGCGGCCTTTGTTGTCGTGGCCTTTTTAGTCGTCGTCTTACGAGTCGTGGTCTTCTTTGCCGCAGGCTTCGCAGCCGGCTTCTCCTCAGCCTTGGGCTCCTCAGCAGCAGCGGGCGCCTCAACAACCGACTCGGCCTTGGGCTCCTCAGCGGCCACCGGCTCAGCAACAGCCTCAGGCTCGTCGACAACAGCTGCCGGCCTCTCAATCTCCGGGTGCATAAAGAAATACAGGTCCAGATACTTGTCGGCCGAGCGCGTCCAGCTAAAGTCCTGGCTCATGGCCTGCGTGACCAGCTGGTTCCAAGCGTCGCGGTTATCCCAGAACAGGCGCGCCGCACGGAACACGGCGTCGCCCATCTCGTCGCCGTTAAAGTTGCTAAACGAGAAGCCCGTGCCCTCGCCGGTAAACTCGTTATACGGGATTACCGTGTCCTTCAGACCGCCGGTCTCGCGAACAATCGGCAGGGTGCCGTAGCGCATGGCGATGATCTGCGACAGGCCGCAGGGCTCAAACTTCGAAGGCATCAGGAACATATCGGCGGCGGCATACATGCGCTGCGACAGCGCCGGATCGAACTCGATGCGCGCGGCCATGGTGCCGGGGTACTTGTCCTGGAAGTAACGCAGGCCGTCCTCGTAGTCGCGGTCGCCGGTGCCCAGCACGGCCACCTGTACGCCGCCGACCAGGATGCGGTCGAGCGCGTACATGACCAGGTCCATGCCCTTTTGGCGCGTCAGGCGCGTGACCATCACCATGAGCGGGCGGTCGTCGCGCACCTCGAGCCCCAGTTCCTCCTGCAGCTTTGCCTTGCACACGGCCTTGCCGGAACGGTCATCAACCGTGTAGTTGGCGGCAATGCGCTTGTCGGTCGCCGGGTCAAAGCCCGCCACGTCAATGCCGTTCAAAATGCCCTGCAGCGCATAGGAGCGCTCGCGCAGGACGCCGTCCAGGCCCTCGCCAAACTCGGGCGTCTGGATCTCGTTGGCATAGGTGGGGCTCACCGTGGTGATGGCATCGGCATAGCGCAGCGCGCCCAGCATGTAGTTGATGCTGCAGGCGTCGCAACGCAGCTGCGAGGCGGCCGCCGGAATATGCGCCACGCCCAGGATGTCCTCCATCACAGTGTCGCTAAACTGGCCCTGGAACGCCACGTTGTGGATCGAGAACACGGTCTTGACGCGGTCGTACAGCGGCAGGCCCTGGTAGAACTCGCGCAAGAATACGGGCGCCAGCGCCGTCTGCCAGTCATTGCAGTGCAGGATGTCGCACTCAAAGCCGGCCGGCAGGTGCTGCAGACTCTCGGTGATGGCCTTGGAGAAGAACGCAAAGCGCTCGCCGTCATCAAAGAAGCCGTACGGATAGTCGCGCGCAAAGTAGCGCTCGTTGTCGATGAACATATAGGTGACGCCGTCGTGCTCGAGCTTCTCGAGCCCGCAGTACTCGTTACGCCAGCCCAGGCTCACGTAAAAGTCGGAGAAGTGCACCATCTGCGCCTTGTACTCGTCCTTGATGGTGGCGTACTTGGGCACCATCACGATAACCTCGGCGCCGGCGCGCACAAGCGCCGCAGGCAGCGAGCCCGCCACGTCGCCCAGGCCACCGGTCTTTACAAACGGTGCGCACTCGGCCGAGGCAAACACGATCTGCATCTTTTTGCTGGAATCTGCCATATTGTCTCCCATGTTGCAATTCGAGAATAGCCGCCTGGCGCAAACCGGGCGGCTATTCTACATGTTACGAGCGATGTTGCGGTGCCAACGTTAACGTACGATGGTGGTGTCAGAAGTTAACGGAGCCTTGCCCAGCACCAGGATGTTCTCGGGCGTGCCGCGAAGCTCGGTGTTGGTGGGAACCACGTTGTTCTTGTCCAGAATGGCATTCTCGACGCGGGCGCCGCTCTTGATGATGCAGCTTTGGTTGATGATCGAGTTGGTCACCGAAGCACCTTCCTCGACCACGACGCCGCGCGACAGGATCGAGTTGCGCACGGTGCCCTTGATGATGCAGCCGGCCGAGATGATTGAGTTGCACGCGTGGCTGCCGGTCGCATAGCGCGAAGGCGGCACGTCGTGAGCCTTGGTCAGGATCGGGCGCTCGGGGTCAAAGAGCTGGTCGGCCACGGTCTGGTCGAGCAGGTCCATGCTGCGGCGATACAGCGACTTCTCGCTAAACACGCCCACGACCTCGCCCTTGTACTCGTAGCTGCACACGTCGATGTTGCCAAAGTCGCCCTGGAGTGCCTCGAGCAGGTCCAGATAGTCGGCGGCCTGGTAGTGGTCGATGATCTCGAGGAGCGTCTCGCGGTTGACGATGCAGCAGTCCATGGAGGCGTTGTCGCCGTACGCGACGCCGGCGCTCACGCCCGTCAGGCGGCCGTTCTCGTTAATCTCGAGTTTGGTCTCGTCTTCGACATTGCGCGTGGCCTTGCAGTACACCACGGTCATCTGGGCACCGGAGTTCTCGTGCGCCTCGATGATGGTGTTGAGGTCCATGTTAAAGATGATGTTGGTGCCCATCATCACGACATAGGGATTCTCCGAGCGCTGGAACAGCGTCTTGTTGGAGATGATGTCGCGCAGCAGGAAGCGCATGCCGCCCTTGGTGGTGCCATACGCGTTGCCGGGCACCATGAACAGGCCGCCCTTCTTGCGGTCCAGGCCCCAGTCCTTGCCCGAGCCCACGTGGTCGATCAGCGAGCGGTAGTTGCCCGGCATGACGACACCGACGGTCTTGATACCGGCATTCATCATGTTGGACAGCGGGAAGTCGATCAGGCGGTAGCGGCCCAAAAACGGAACGGACGCGATGGGGCGGTCCTTGAGCAGGACGCTGCCGTAGGTCGAAGAGTAGTTAGCGGTGATGTAACCGATGGCCTTGCGATTGATCATCGGATCATTCCCCCTTCCCGATAACGACGTCATTTCCAACGACGGCCGTATCCTTGGTGGTATCGACAGAGCCGAGCTTCACGCCCTCTTCGACCGTGGAGTTCTCGCCCAAAATAGCGCGGCAGATGTGCGCGCCGCTCTTAACGTGCGCACCCGGCAGCAGCACGGAGTCCTCGACCACGGCGCGCTCCTCGATGATGACATCGGTCGAAAGGATCGAGTGGCGAGCGGTGCCGTAGATCTTGCACCCGTTGGAGACCAGGCAGTCGTCCAGACGGCCGTCCGGGCCAATGTAGTGCGGCGGACGCGTGGTGATGTTGGACATGATGGGGAAGTTCTTGTCAAACAGATCGAACTCAGGGTTGTTGCCCAGCAGGTCCATCGAGGTCTCGTGGAAGCTGGCGATGGTGCCAACATCCTTCCAAAAGCCGTGGAACTCGTAGCTGTACAGGCGCTTGTTCTCGCCGAGCAGCTTGGGGATGATGTCCTTGCCAAAGTCGTGGCTCGAGCGCTGGTCAAGGGCGTCCTCCTCGAGCGCCTCGATCAGCACATCGGCCGAGAAGATGTAGATGCCCATGGACGCGAGGTTCGAATCGGGCTTCTCGGGCTTCTCGGTGAATTTGGTGATGCGGCCGTCCTCGGGGTCGGTGGTCAGGATGCCAAAGCGGCTGGCCTCCTCCCACGGCACGGGCATAACGCTCACCGTGAGGTCGGCGTTGTTCTCAATATGCGTCTTGAGCATCTTGCGGTAGTCCATGCGATACAGGTGATCGCCCGAAAGAATCAGGACGTACTTGGGGTCGTTGGCCTTGATGTAGTCCAGGTTCTGCGTAATGGCGTCGGCCGTGCCCGCATACCAGGCGCCGCCGGTCTGCGTCTCGTACGGCGGCAGGATCGACACGCCGCCGTCGCGGCTGTCCAGATCCCAGGCCTCGCCAGAGCCCACGTAGGCATGCAGCAGGTAGGGGCGATACTGCGTCAGAACGCCCACCGTGTCGATGCCCGAATTGGAGCAGTTGGAGAGCGAAAAGTCGATAATGCGGAACTTGCCACCAAAGCTAACCGCCGGCTTAGCGATCTTTTGGGTGAGTGCCCCCAATCGGCTGCCCTGTCCTCCTGCGAGGAGCATCGCGATGCATTCTTTCTTACTCATCGATTTCTCCTTCTGTCATCGATGTTCCTAAACCCATTAGCGACGGGCGCGGCGCTCGGTCGCGCCCGTCGAGTAATGCCGTGCGGCAAAGGGAGCTCGCGCGCCTTTACGCGTGCCAGATCTCGTCGCGGTACTCGCGAATGGTACGGTCGCTCGAGAACCAGCCGGAGGAGGCGGTGTTGAGCAGGGCCTTGCGGTTCCAGGTCTCCTGGTCGCCATAGCTGCCGGTGAGCTTTTCCCATGCATCCACATAGCTGCGGAAGTCTGCCATGACCAGGTCGGGGTCGTTGTTGTTCATGAGCTCGTTGTAGATGCTCTCGAAGTTGCCCGAAAGACCCGCAAAGGTGTTGTCCTTGAGCTCGTCCATCACGCGGCCCAGACGCTCGCGATCGTTGTTGAGCGTATCCCACGCAAAGTAGCTGTTCGACGCCCAGAGCTGCTCGACCTCGGGGGCGGTCAGGCCAAAGATGGCCTCGTTCTCGCGGCCGGCCAGATCGGCGATCTCGATGTTGGCGCCGTCGAGGGTGCCCAGCGTAATGGCGCCGTTCATCATGAGCTTCATGTTGGACGTGCCCGAGGCCTCCTTGCCGGCCGTGGAGATCTGCTCCGAGATCTCGGCGGCGGGGTAGATGAGCTGGGCGTTGCTCACGCGGAAGTTGGGGATAAAGCAGACCTTCATGACCTCGTTGACGCGGGCGTCGTTGTTGATGACGTCGGCCACGGAGTTAATGAGGCGGATGGTCTCCTTGGCAAAGGTGTAGCTCGAGGCAGCCTTGCCGCTAAAGATGAAGGTCGTCGGCGTCACATGGAAGTTGGGGTCGGCGATGCGACGGTTGTAGATGTCCATCACCTTCATGATGTTCATGAGCTGGCGCTTGTAGGCGTGGAAGCGCTTCACCTGAACATCGAAGACGGTATTGGGGTCAATGACCAGACCGGTCTCGGCCTTAACATAGGCGGCAAGACGCTCCTTGTTGGCGCGCTTGGAGGCGCCCACGGCCTTGAGGAACTCGGTGTCATTCTGGAACTCCTTGAGCTTCTCCAGCTCAAAGGCGTCCTTCAGCCAGCCGTCGCCAATGGCCTCGGTCACGAGCTTGGCATAGGTGGGGTTGGCCTCGGCAAAGAAGCGACGGTGCGAGATGCCGTTGGTCTTGTTGTTGAACTTCTCGGGCGTCAGGGCATAGAAGTCCTTGAGGACGATGTTCTTGATGATGTCGGAGTGGATCTTGGCCACGCCGTTGACGCTGTGGCTGCAGATCACGGACAGGTTGGCCATGCGAATCTCGCCGTCCCACAGGATGGCGGTCTGGCGCAGACGCTCCTGCCAGCCCTCCTGCGTGGTGTCGAACGACTCGTGCCAACGACGGCTGATCTCGTCGATGATCTGGTACACGCGGGGGAGGAGCTTGGAGAACGTGCCGATGGGCCACTTCTCCAGGGCCTCGGGCAGGATGGTGTGGTTGGTGTAGCTCACGACCTGCGTCACGATGTTCCAAGCGTCGTCCCACTCGAGCTTCTTCTCGTCGATAAGGATGCGCATGAGCTCGGGGCCGCACATGGCGGGGTGCGTGTCGTTGGTATGGATGGCCACAAACTGCGGCAGCAGCCCCCAGTTCTCGCCGTGCTCCTTCTCAAAGGTGTCGAGCAGGCTGTAGATGCCGGCCGAAACAAACAGGTACTCCTGCTTCAGGCGCAGCAGACGGCCGTGCTCGCCGGCGTCGTTGGGGTAGAGGATGGCGCTGATGGCCTCGGCCTCGGCGCGCTCGGCGTCGGCCAGGGCGTAGTCGCCGCGGTTGAAGGCCTCAAGGTCAAAGTGCTCCTCAACCGGCTCGGCGGCCCAGACGCGCAGCTTGTTGACGGTCTCGCCGGCATAGCCCACCACGGGGATGTCGTAGGGGACGGCCAGGATGTCCTGCGTGTCTACCGTGCGGTAGAACGTGCGACCGTCCTCCTCAAAGCCCTCAACGCGGCCACCAAACTTGATGGTCACGGCCTTGTCCTGACGGCGGACCTCCCAGGGATAGCCGTGGGTGAGCCACTCGTCGGTAGCCTCGACTTGGCTGCCGTTGACGATCTCCTGCTTAAACAGGCCGTAGCGGTAGCGCATGCCGTTGCCGTAGCCGGCGATGCCCTCGGCTGCCATGGAATCAAGGAAGCATGCGGCAAGGCGGCCCAGGCCACCGTTGCCCAGCGCCGGATCGGGCTCCTGGTTCTCGATGACGGACAGGTCAAAGCCCATGTCGTCGAGCGCCTCGGCGACCATGTCGCGCACGCCAAAGTTGAGCAGGTAGTTGTCGAGCAGGCGGCCGATCAAAAACTCGATCGAGAAGTAGTACACGCGCTTCTTGCCCTCGGTGGTGGCGCGGGCGTCACTCTTGGTGGCAACGGTGCGTGCCATCTCGGCCACGAGCTTGGCCAGGGCATTAAAGCGGTCGAGGTCGCTGGCGGCCTCGACGCTCTTGCCGCTGATGCTCATGACGGCATCGCGATAGAGCTCGGTAAACTCCTGCTTGTTGTCGAAGATCTTATTCATACGTTCCTTTCCCCCGGGGATGTTTCTCCCGGAACGGTTATGACTTGTATCCTACGCCCCGGCGGGGCGGGTGATTACAGCTGTAACGGCTTTGTTACGCATCCTTGGCAGACGGCTTAACAGAAGCAGACTTGGCCTTGGTAGCGGCCTTTTTGGTGGTTGTCTTTTTGGCCGTGGCGGGCTTGGTTGCCTTGGCCTTCGCCTTAGCCGGAGCCTTCTTAGCAGCTGCAGGCTTGGGCTTCACCGAGGACGTGCGTTTGCACGTCGCCTTCTTGGGGGCCTCAACCACCGGCGGCTTATAGCTGCTGGGACCGCGACGTTTAAGCACCACGCCAGCCAGGCCGGGCACCTTAATCTCAATGGAGTCCATCTGCCCGTTCCAAGGATAGGGTTCGCTCGAGCAGGTGTAGGGCTCCTCGCCGGCGTATCCGCTGCCGCCAAACTCGGGACGGTCGGAATCGAAGATGACCTCCCAGTCGCCCTCGCGCGGCACGCCCACGCGGAAGCTCTCGTAGCTCGCCGGGTCAAAGTTGATCAGGATCACCAGGTCGTCGTCGATGTCCTCGCCCTGGCGCACAAAGCTCACGATGGACTGCTTGGAGTTATCAGCATCGATCCAGGTAAAGCCGTCGTCGGTGTAGCCGCGCTCGTACAGGGCGGGCTCGGCGGTGTACAGGTGGTTGAGCGCCTTGATAAACGCCTGATGATGCTTGTGAGTCTCGTACTCCTCGGTCAGGAACCACTGGATGGACTCGTAGTAGCGCCACTCAATAAACTGGCCGATCTCGTTGCCCATAAAGTTGAGCTTGGCGCCGGGGTGCGTCATCTGGTAGAAGGCGAGCGTGCGCAGGCCGGCAAACTGGCGCCACCAGTCGCCCGGCATGCGGCCGATCAGCGAGCACTTGCCGTGCACGACCTCGTCGTGGCTCAGCGGGCAAATAAAGTTCTCGGTAAAGGCGTACATGATGGAGAACGTGAGTAGCCCGTGGTTGCCGGGGCGCCACGGAAAATCGGTCTGCATGTAGTGAAGGGTGTCGTTCATCCAGCCCATGTCCCACTTGTAGTGGAAGCCCAGGCCGCCGTCCTGCGGCGGATAGGTCACGAGCGGCCATGCGGTGGACTCCTCGGCCATCATCATCACGTCAGGGAAGTGGGCCTCCACGGCGCAGTTGACCTGGCGGATAAATGCGCTGGCGTCCAGGTCTTCCTCGGTACCGTACTTATTGAACTTCTTTTGGCCGGGATCGTCGATGCCAAAGTTGAGGTACAGCATGCTGGACACGCCGTCCATGCGAATGCCGTCAACGTGGAAGTTCTCGAGCCAGTACAGCACGTTGGAAACCAGGAAGGAGCGGACCTCGCCGCGGGCGAAATCGAACTTGTGCGTGCCCCAGTTGGGGTGAATCTCGTGCTCAAACAGCATGTGGCCGTTAAAGGTGGCAAGGCCGTGGGAGTCGGCGCAAAAACCGCCGGGCACCCAGTCCATGATCACGCCGATGCCTGCCTCGTGGCACGCATCGATAAAGTGCATGAGCTGCTGCGGGTCGCCATAACGCGACGTGGCGGCATAGTAGCCGGTCGTCTGGTATCCCCAGGAGCCATCGAAGGGATGCTCCATGAGCGGCATGACCTCGATATGCGTGTAGCCCATGTCGCGCACGTAGTCCACGAGCTCCACCGACAGGTCGTCGTAGGTGTAGAACTCGCCGCGCTGCGCGGGGAAGGGGTCCATGGGACCGGGGTAGTTGCCGAACTCGTCCGGCTCGCCCTGCGGCGCGTCGCCGTGGCGCTTCCACGAGCCAATATGCACCTCGTAGATGTTGAGCGGCTGCGACATGTGGTTGTGACCGGCGCGGCGCTTGAGCCACGCGGCGTCGTTCCACTTATAGCCGTCGAGGGTCCACAGCACGCTGGCGGTACCCGGAGGGCACTCGGCCTTAAAGGCATACGGATCGGCCTTATAGAGCTTTTCTCCCTCGTTTGTCTCGATGAGATACTTATAGAGCTGGCCCTGCTCGGCGCCAGGAATAAAGCCTTCCCAAATAGCGCTCGTATGCACGGGCACCAGCGGGTTGGCTTCCTCATTCCAATCGTTAAATTCGCCAATGACATGGACGCTCTTTACGTCGGGCGCCCAAACGCAAAAGCGCCAGCCGCGCGTACGGTTCTGCGTGTCGGGGTGCGCGCCCATCTTTTCCCAGCTGCGCTCCCACATGCCAATGCCAAACAGATAGACATCGTCCTTAGAGAGTTCCGGCGCGTGCGGGGCGGCTTTACGGGTAGCGGGCTTTTTGGTTGCTGGCTTTAGCTTTGTATCGCTCACGTTTGATCCCATCATGACGCGGCAGCGTGTTGCCTTGGTGACTAGATGCGAAAGGTCCAAGGCTGCACGAATCGAAGGGACGGCGATAGTTCTATGATTCGTTCCACCTCGCGTGCTCGGTGGAACTTTCGGCAGAAACTACGATAACACCTGTACGTTACTTTTATGAAGGAAAGTGGTTTTAGGGCGGCGTTTAATCGGTAAGCGCCATGTTTAGACCACTGGCAGAATTGCCGTGGTAAAACTCTTGACAGTTTTACCAATTAGGGTTTCAAGATTGTTAGTCTGACGTTTGGTAAAACGTTTTTAGCAGGATGTTTACCATTTGACATTGAAAGGTTCGTTTATGTCCCAGACCGCCGCCTCCAACGTTGCTTTTATTTTCGATTGCGACGGCACACTGGTTAATAGCACCCCCGTTTGGGCTTATGCCCAGCCCGAGTTATTGCACCGCCACGGAGTTGACGTGACGGTCGATGATTTTGCCCAGTTTGAGCATCTTTCGCTGGAGGACGAGTGCCAGGCCTACCACGATACGTGGGGTATTGGTGCGAATGGTGAGGAGCTGTATCGCGAGCTGGGCGACATCCTGATCGATGGCTACTCCAAGGTGCCGCCGCGCGAGGGACTCCTTGCATTTTTGGAGCAGGCGAAAACGGCGGGCGTTGCCATGTGCGTGGCTACGTCCACGCCGGCCGAGCTGGTTAAGTCTGCGCTTGCGGGAGCCGGGCTCGATGCCTACATGGAGTTTGTGACCACCACCGGCGAGGCGGGACGCTCCAAGCAGTTCCCCGATGTGTATGAGCTGGCACTGCGCCGCCTGGAGGAGCGCCATGGGCATAAGTTTGACCGCGCATGGGTGTTTGAGGACGCCGTCTTTGGCCTTAAGAGCTCTGGCACCGCCGGCTTTAAGCGCGTGGGCATCTATGACCCGCACGGCCGTATGGAGCGCGATGAGGTGCGTGACAACTGCGACATCTTTATCGACAGTTATGAGGACCTGGTCCTGGCCCGCGTACTTTCGTTTGAGGGCTAGGCGAGTACCGTGGCTTGCAAAGTATTAGTGGTTTGTGGCTCGCCGGTGGTGGCGAGTGCGGATCTGTTGCGTAGGCTAGCAGGGGAGTGCAACCACGTCGTCGCCGTGGACCGCGGACTCGATGCGCTGCTGGGCGCCGGCCTGAGCTGCGATGTATATGTGGGAGATGCCGACACGGTGAGTGATGCGGGTCGCGCGTTGGTCGATGCCGCTAAGGACTTTGAAGTTGAGCGCCACGACCCGTACAAGGACTATACCGATCTTGCACTGGCCCTCGATTCCGTCCGACGCCGCTGGCCGGGTGCCGAAGTGGTGGCAACCTGCGCTACCGGCGGCCGCCCGGATATGGCGCTTTCCGTACTGGGGTTGCTCGCAGGCTACGATGACGCCCCAGTCTGGATTGCCGAAGACGAGACCACGGCCCGCATTCTGCACGAAGGCGAATCCTGGACCATTGAGGGCGCCGAAGGCAAGACGTTCTCCATCGTCGCCATAGCCCCTAGGACGGTTGTAAGCGAACACGGTCTAGAGTGGGAGTTAGATCACGCTTCGCTGGGCTTGTTAGCCGATACGGGCATTAGCAACGTCGTCAGGTCAACAGCCACGATCCAAGTCCATACCGGCACCGCCATCGCTTACCTATATCAATAGGCATTTAGAATCTGACCCCAAAAAAGTCCTTGCGCGTCGCGCTAACTTCCCCTATAGTATTTCTTCGTCACGGGGGCGTAGCTCAGCTGGGAGAGCGCTTGACTGGCAGTCAAGAGGTCAGGGGTTCGATCCCCCTCGTCTCCACCATCGTGAATGCAAAGGCCTTCGGAATTCCGAAGGCTTTTTTCATGCCAAAACACCACGCGCCACAAACCCCACTTACGTCAACAAAAAGTTGCACAATTTATTTCCCATGTCTGTACATAGTTTGTTAGCCAAACGCAATTACCAGTGCAGCTCGCTGCTCTAGTTGGGCTTCAGGAACGCTCCCAATTATTGCCAGCACCCCAATAACCTGCGCCAACGTGAACAACTTTCCAAAACAACCCCCTTTAGCACGTCAAATGAACGATATGTTGTCAAACGCAGCCCAAATCAGTTTCACTAACAGCTTGTGCTAGGATATCTAACGTTACATGAGTTCAACTGTGCTCACGGCTCCAATAGGCCACGAAGCGCAGGGTCGATCAGCATCCGGCCGTAACGGCGGTGCCAGAAAAACCACGAGCTCCAATATCGATTGCCATGCGCGATTTTGCACTTGCTTTTGCGGCTATTTATAAGTTCGTTTTAGTCAGTTCAACAATTTTTTATGGCAAATCACTGCGGTTCTTCAGCTGTTTGCGTGCGGTCCAGTTTTGAAATCCCTTGACTGGCTCGCACGCAGCCAGCTGAGGTTGTAGGCAATCTTGCGATACGTGCCTGCAGCTTCAGCGCTGCTTTTATGCATACCGTTCACGGTGGGGCAGAGCCACGTGCTTGTCTGACTGGGCTCAGGGTTTGAATATGGAGCGCCTTCGCGCACAAGCGCCCTGGCGAAGCCATATCCAAATCACGTGAGCCATACGTAAGACAGCAAGGGGGTGGTGCTCGTGTGGTATGTAATCCAGGTCATTAACGGTCGCGAAGACGTAATGCGCGAGCGCATCGAGCGCATGGTGCCGGCTGGCACCATGCAGGAGCTCTTTTATCCCCAATTTCAAACCGAGATCAAAGTACACGGCGAATGGGCAAATACGACCAAGCCGCTCTTTCCCGGTTATCTGATCTGCGACACGGCAGATCCCCGCACCGTGCAACAGTATCTGCTGCGCATGGACGACTTTGCCAGGGTGTTATCCCAGGACGGTCAGTTTGTGCCGCTGGCAAAAGAAGAGGTCCAGCTTATTGGCGGCTTTACGCATAGGGGAGACCGTGTGGTGCCCATGAGCGAGGCCTTAAAAGACGGCGATCAGGTCGTAGTGACGGCAGGTCCGCTGCTGGGCCACGAGGGCCTTATCAAAACCATTAATAGACGCAAGAGCACTGCTTATTTGGAGCTCAACCTGTGCGGCCGACGCGTAACTACGCGCGTTGGCCTCGCCGTGCTTTCAAGCGAGCAGCGCGTCATGCGCAACCTAAAAAAGGCGATCGCCTAGCTGCTGGCGGCCGTAACACAAGACAAGGAGGATCCCCGATCAGGGGATGAAGTGTTGGAAGAGAACGTGTCGGATAAAACTCAATATACAACGGATGCACCCGCGGGGGCAGCGCTGATTGCTCAGGCCATGGACCGGCGCGAGGGCGCCGGCCGCTACAGGGCCATGCAATCCATCATGGACTGGGATCACTCGCGCCTGGCCTACCGTGCCGTCAAGCGCGCATTCGACATCGTGTTCAGCGGTGCCGTGCTCGTCGTCATCGCGATTCCCAGCCTGGTGCTGGCCGCTGCCATCCGCTTGGAGAGCGAGGGCAGCCCCTTCTACAGCCAGATCCGCGTGGGCCAGACCCGTCCCGACGGCAGCCTGTCAACCTTCCGCATGTGGAAGTTCCGATCAATGTACAGGAACGCCGACGAGCGCCTCGCCGAGCTCAAGGAACAGAACGAGATCGCCGGCGCCATGTTCAAGATGAGGGACGACCCGCGCGTCACCAAGATCGGCAGGTTCATCCGCAAGCACTCTATCGACGAGTTCCCGCAGTTCCTGAACGTCTTTCTGGGCCAGATGTCAGTGGTGGGTCCGCGCCCGCCGCTGCCGAATGAAGTCGCGGAGTACACCGAGTACGACCTGCAGCGCCTGTCCGTAAAGCCCGGAATCACCGGCTGGTGGCAGGTTACTGAGCGCAACTCGACGGGATTCGACGGCATGGTCCGTCGCGACTTGGAATATATCGCCAAACAAGGCGTTTTCTTCGATTTAAAAATAATCCTACTAACAGTGATTGAGGTTGTCAGCGGAAATGGCGCTTGCTAAAGAGACAAGAGGGAAATACGAAGGCACCAGTTCAGTGGTTGATCTTCCCGGGCGAGTCGAAGTCCTGGGTGCGCCCGTCGACCCCTGGACTATGGGGCAGACCGTCGAGGCGACCGACGCCCTCATCAAGGAGGGTCGTTTCGCTCACTTGATCGGCGTGAACGCCGACAAGCTGTTGCAGATGCTTGACGACCCCGAGATGGACGCGTGCGTGCGTCGCTGCGAGATCGTGAACGCGGATGGCGCGTCCATGGTCATGGCCGCCAAGAAGCTGGGCGTGGATTTGCCCGGGCGCGTGGCCGGCATCGACCTCATGTGGGAGCTGTGCGGGCTGGCCGAGCGCGAGGGGCACAGTGTCTATCTGCTGGGCGCCAAGGCCGAAGTGGTCGCAAAGACCGCAGGGGTACTGTCCGAGAGGTATCCCAATATGGTCCTCGCTGGCTACCGTGACGGCTACTTCGGTGACGACGAGTTCGACGCCGTGGTCGCTGAGGTTGAGCAGGCCGAGCCCGACATCGTATTCGTGGGCATCACCTCGCCCAAGAAGGAACGCCTTATCGAGCGATTCCGCGAGCTGGGCGCCAAGGGCGCTTTCGTGGGCGTGGGGGGCTCGTTCGACGTCGTCTCCGGCAACATCCCGCGCGCCCCGATGTGGATGCAGCGCGCGAACCTGGAGTGGCTCTTCCGCATGATGCAGGAGCCAAAGCGCCTGGTGAGGCGCTACGTGGTCGGCAACACCCGTTTCTACATGCTTCTCCGTAAGGAAGCAAAGAGGAGCAAGGCCAATGGCTAAGAAGAAAGTGATGCTCGTCTTCGGCACCCGCCCGGAGGCAATCAAGATGTGCCCGCTCGTCAACGAGCTGAAGGCGCACACGGATGTGTTCGAGACAGTCGTCACCGTGACTGGCCAGCACCGCGAGATGCTCGACCAGGTGCTGCGTGTCTTCGGCGTGACGCGCGACCACGACCTTGCGATCATGAAGCCGGGCCAGACGCTGTTCGATGTTACGTGCGACGTTCTGCTCAAGCTCAAGGCGGTCCTCGAGGACGAGAAGCCCGACGTCGTCCTGGTCCACGGCGACACCACGACCAGCTTCGCCGCCGCACTCGCGTGCTTCTACCTGCAGATCCCCGTGGGGCACGTCGAGGCCGGCCTGCGCACGCACGACATCTACAGCCCCTGGCCCGAGGAGTTCAACCGCCAGGCGGTCGATATCGTGAGCGAGTACTACTTCGCCCCCACGGAGGCTAGCAAGAAGAACCTCCTCGACGAAGGCAAGCCCGAGTCCAGGATCTGGGTCACCGGCAACACCGGCATCGACGCCCTGCGCACCACCGTACGCGAGGGCTACTCCCACCCTGAGCTCAATTGGGCCGAGGGCTCCCGCCTCATCCTCATCACGGCGCACCGCCGCGAGAACCTGGGCGAGCCCATGCACCGCATGTTCCGCGCCATTCGCCGCGTGATGGAGGAGCACCCCGACACCAAGGCAATCTACCCCATCCATATGAACCCGCTCGTCCGCAAGGCGGCGCACGAGGAGCTTGACGGCTTCGACCGCCTGCATATCATCGACCCGCTCGAGGTTCTCGACTTCCACAACTTCATGGCCGCTAGCCACCTCATCCTCACCGACTCGGGCGGCATCCAGGAGGAGGCCCCGAGCCTGGGCAAACCGGTGCTTGTCATGCGCGATACCACGGAGCGTCCCGAGGGCGTGGCCGCCGGCACGCTGAAGCTCGTCGGCACCGAGGAGGACGTGATCTACCGCGAGTTCAGCAGTCTGCTCAGCGATCAGGCCGAGTATGAGGCGATGAGCCATGCTTCGAACCCCTACGGAGATGGGCATGCGAGCGAGCGGATTGTGGATGTGCTGGCAGGTTAGCAATATGAATGAATGCTTTAAACTATATAAAGTTGCCCACGCCTGCACCAAGGGCCCGAAGTTCGTTCGTCCGTTGGCGGGAGTTTTCAGACATCTGTCGCAGTTTCTCTTTGCTTGCCATATCGGAAGCCAAGCCGAGATAGGCGATGGTTGCTTGTTCCAGCACAACGGTGTGGGATGCGTCATCTCCGAGCAAGCCGTGATTGGAAAGAACTGCGAGTTCTATCAGCATGTTACTGTTGGAACGCTCCGGGGGGGGGTTCCTATCATTGAGGATGACGTCTCAATCGGTGCCAACGCTGTATTGCTTGGAGATATCGTAATCCATAAAGGAGCGAAGATTGGCGCAGGGGCCGTCGTTCTTTGTGATGTTCCTGAAAGTGCTGCTGCCGTTGGCGTACCTGCAAGAATCATCATGACTAGTGAAATGTGATTAATTTTAAGGAATTATATATGGCTTGTTGCGATGAAATAGAAGCAGTTTCTACTGATCTTGTCTCAATCGTATTGCCCGTTTTTAATACTGCGGATTATCTTTCGACTTGCATAGAAAGTCTTTTATGCCAGACCTATCCGAACATTGAAATTGTGATTGTTGACGATGGGTCTAGTGATGGTTCTTCTGAAATTTGCGATCGATACTCAATTAGCAATGAAAATATCAGTGTCTATCACATTGAGAATCACGGCCTCTCATATGCAAGAAACCTTGGGGTTGGTGCCTCAAAGGGGTCGTATATAACTTTTATCGATAGCGATGATGTTGTTCCGGCTTACTACATTGACTATCTAATGAAAGGATTGGCAAACGGGTCGGCCGACTTATCATGCGTTCAACTGCAGGAGATTGAAAACCAAAGCGCTATCAGCTCATTACCATGTGAATTAGATTTACCTGCATTTGAAATCGTGAATACCAAAACAGCTTTGTCGAAACTACTTTGTAACGTAGATATCTGCGAGTCTGCGTGTGGAAAAGTTGCAAAAGCTTCTTTTTGGAAGCAACATAAGTTTCCCGTTGGGCGAGTTTACGAAGATTTAGCAACTTGCGCAGGGATTATCAATGATGCTGATTCCATTGCGTTTTCCCCTGGGAAGATTTATGGCCAAGTTTATCGCGCTGGATCCCTTTCTAGAAAAGGCAAAATTAGTAATAAGCAATATTCTGATTGGAGTTATGCGCTGAATCGTTCAATGCAAACTATTAAAAATAGTAAACATTATGACGAGCTCAAAGATGAAATTGAATGCTTCATGATGTTAAACAATGTTCGATTGATTCGTCTCTTTAACGATATTAATAAACCTGACGAGAATAGTCTCTCTATCAGGAACGAAGCTAGGAACTATGTCACTCTTCATTTGAGGACAATCAGAAAAAATGCCTCGGCTTCTCGCTCCTTACTTATAAAGTCTTATATGAGTTCAAAAGCACCCTGGGCATATTCCGTAGCATTTTCAGCATATCAGCACGTTAAGTTGATGAGGCGCAAGAAATGACGTGTCTCAATTGCGAACATAACGGGTCGAAAAAATTAGACAGCAAGATGAGCTTACTTTCATATAGGGTTAGTGACTTTATACTATTCAACATTTTCTTTCTGCTTGCCTTTCAGAATGCATTTCAAAAGCTCTTTGGAGGGGCATTTGCATATATCGACGAGCTTTCAGCCCTTCTGCTTTGTTGCTGGGCGGTCTTCAGTATGCATGGTCACAAAACTCGTTATTGTATGATTTCACGCTATTTGCTGTTGATCAACAGCCTTCTTCTTCTGTTGGGATTATGCGGTAACTTATTGTATAAGTTACAGCCTGCTTATCAGGCGATTGCAATCGACGCCTTTGCCTGTTCGAAGTTCATTATTTCTTTGATTTCTTCCGTAGTGATTCTGCAAAAGCGTTCTGTGATTCAACTTGCATCTACCTTTGCAAAATTTGTCCTCCCACTACTCCTAATCTTATATTTTCTTAATCAATTTATTGATCTTGGTCTCTCATCTGGCGAGCGATTAGGATATTCATTCTTATTCGGCCATCCGACGAATTTTGCCGCAACTGTTGTTTGTCTGATTAGCATTCTTCTACTTGATGTTAAATCCAATAGGTTATTTATCGTCTGTGGACTTCTTGTTCTCTGCGCTACAGGACGCTTCAAAGCCATCGGGTTTGCTTTCATCATTGCTGCTGCAGTTTTCTTGTATTCGAATAAGAAAAAGATTCCCATCTCTTTCATTCTTCTAGCGGGATGTGGAGCTTTATTTCTTGTTTACGATCAGATATCGCTTTATTTTTTTGACTCCTCTACGGCACGAAGCGTTCTTCTGTCAACGTCCTTTGACGTTGCAAACATGCATTGGCCACTAGGCAGCGGTCTTGCTACTTACGGTTCTAATGCATCTGCTGATTATTATTCGTCATTCTATTATTCCTTAGGATTCCCAAGCGTTTATGGCCTTGGTCCCATGAATCACGATTATTTAGTTGACAGTTTTTGGCCTGCTGTTATTGGCCAATGTGGCTATATTGGCCTGTTGCTGGTTGCCATCATATTTGTACTTCTATTTTCAATGTCCCGCAAAGCCGTAGATCATGGTGTCCCTCTCTGGGCTAGCTTTGCGATTCCCATCTACCTTCTTATAGCAAGCACATCTGAGGCAAGTATTTTTTCTTCATATTCAGTTTTACTTGCTATGACTTTTGCGATGCTGATTGCAGACTCAAACCCATTTTATGTGGGGGAATCAGATGAATAAAAAACACGGTACTTTTTTTAAGAATACTGCCTGGCAATATGGCCTTCAAATAATCAAATATTTGTTTCCCTTAATTACGCTGCCTTACTTGACGCGCGTGCTGGAGCCCGAAGGTTATGCATTCTATGCGTACGTGATATCTTTCATGTCCTTCGCGCAGGTTTTTGTTGATTTTGGATTTAACCTGTCGGGTACCAAGCGAATCGCGAAGGCACGATCAATAAAAGAGGAAAACCACGTTATAGGAGCAGTAACCGAAGCGAGACTCCTTCTTTGCATCGTTGCAGGCGTGGCTGTAATGGTTACTGCGTCTTTCCTGCCGCTAACACAAAATAGGTTGCCCTATGTCTTTCTGGCATTCACAGCGGTATGCGGAAAGGGACTAGTTCCCGATTTCCTTTTTCAGGGGCATGAGAATATGGGACCGATCACCACACGTTTCTTTGCCTCGAAAAGCATATCGACTATCTTTACGTTCGTGCTTGTACATTCAATTAACGACATCATGTGGGTGCCAGTGCTCGATATAGTCTCAAACAGCGTTGCACTTGCATGGTCGTTTTCGGCCGCAAAGCGGAGCTTTGGCACTACCATCGAGCTCGCGCCGCTAAGCGAATCACTTGCTGAACTTAGAACTTCGGGTTTATATTGCTTTTCGAACATGGCCGCAAGCGTTTTCTCGGGTTTTACGACGTTGCTTATCGGCGCAGTCGTGACCGATGCGGCCCAAGTCGCCTATTGGTCTTTGTCTATGACGGCAGTGACCGCGGTTCAGGCGCTCTATGAGCCTATCATCAACAGCCTATACCCTCATATGGTAAATACAGGAGACTATTGCTTTGCCAGAAAACTAAGTATTTTGGCATTGCCAGCCGTCTTAATCGGCACAGTTGCCTTCTGTTTGCTTTCTAAATCTATCATGCTTGTTTTAGGCGGCGAACAATACTTAGAAGGCTCCTGGGTACTCGTGTGGGCAAGTCCATTACTTGTATTTAGCTTCTTTGGCATGCTATTTGGCTGGCCAGTCCTCGGGGCAGTAGGTAAAGTCGCTGAGGTCACAAAGTCCACTGTAATTAGTGCCTTATTCTGCATTGTTACGCTTTTGATTGCCTCGTTTACTGGTATGACGGACCTCCATGTGATTTGCGCCATTCGATGTGCCACGGAGGCTTTACTGTGCGGAATTAGGTTTTATCACGCACTTCCCGTGCTGCATTAAAAGGAGTCCTGAAATGGATAAGTTAATGGATGAAGAGCGGACATATCTAACGCTTGACGAGGTGCATGAAGAGCTACTGAATTTGCTTCTGCGTTTTGATGCTTTTTGCAAGGAACATAATCTTCATTATTCGCTAGATTCGGGAACGCTTTTGGGGGCAGTTCGTCATAAGGGTTTTATTCCATGGGACTACGATATTGATTTGAATATGCCTAGGCCTGATTACGATAGGTTGTTGAAAATTGCAAATTATCTGCCAACTGATTTATGCGTTATAAACGCCTCCAATAGCAACTTTACTGGAGGGTTTACGAAGCTATGCACTTCTAATATTCGAGCTCAGGAGCCTTCTTATGACGGGGTAATGGAAGAAATGCTTTGGATCGATATCTTCCCAACTGATGGCGTCCCTGAAAACTCTGAACTATTTAGAAAGTCAAAAAAACGCATACAGAGAGCATTGAAGCGCAACGAGTGGGCAAATATAAACCTCAATTACGAACGAGGGGCGCGTAAAGTAATCAAGACAATTTTTGGCTGGCTCTTCAGGTTCCAAAATCCTAAAAGTCGTTTATTAAAGCTCATTGAAGAGACCATTGCATGTCCTGGATATGAGTCTGCCAAGCGGGTTGGATGCTTTTTTGGCGCAGAAAATGGACTTTGGACACTACCTAAAAGCGCATATGAAAAGACCGTATATCTGGAATTTGAGGGGCATATGCTGCCTTGTATGAGTTGCTGGGACGAATTCCTTACTGACCTCTACGGGGACTATATGAAACTTCCTCCCGAGAACGATAGGCAAACTCACTGTCTTAAGGCGTGGCGTGCCTGAGCTCCGAAGTCCAGATTTTTGACCCATGAAAGGATTATTTTATGATTAACTTCGCGGTAGGTCCTGTGCCCTCTTCCGAAAACGTTAGAGCAATTGGTTCCCTGGATACTCCTTATTTCCGCACTCCGGAATTTTCACATATCATGCTCGAAAACGAACAGCTTCTTTGCAACCTAGCCCACGCGCCCGAGGGGTCACGTGCGATCTTCCCAACTTGCTCGGGAACCGGGGCGATGGAAGCCGCTATCATGGGGCTTCTTGATCCCATCAACGACAAAGCAATTGTTGTTGATGGTGGCAGTTTCGGTCTCAGGTTCCGTTCTATGCTTGAGCTGCACGGTATTGACAACGTCCCAATCGAGCTTGTACCTGGCACTCCGCTTACCGAGACCGATCTCGAAGCCGTTGATACTCATAACTGCACCGTGTTCCTTGTGAACCTTGGCGAGACCTCACAGGGAGTGCTATATGATGCTTCCCTCATCGGACGTTTTTGTCGTGAACACGGTCTGTTTTTAATCGTTGACGGAATTAGTTCTTTCCTGGCGGATCCATTTGACATGGAGGCCATGGGGGCTGACGTACTTATCACCGATGCCCAAAAAGCCTTAGCCTGTCCTCCGGGCGTGGCGCCTATGGTCCTCTCACCTGATGCTGTTAATAGAGCGAATTCTCTTAGGCAGCCGTGTATGTATTTAGATCTTTGTGAGATGCTAAGGAATCAAGAGCGTGGGCAGACTCCGTTCACCCCTGCAGTGACAACGCTACTGCAAATTCACGAGAGGCTAGCCGCCCTCGATGCCGCCGGTGGCGCTAAAGTTGAAGTTGCTCGATGTGCCAACGTGGCCAATGACTTCCGCAATAGGATTTTCTCGTCCGGTCTACCTTTTCAAATGCGCCTAGCTTCTCCCTCAAATGCCGTGACCTATATCGAAAGCCCTTACGTGAGTGCCAAGGCACTGTTTGCCTTGCTTAAAGATGAGTACGGCATTTGGCTGTGCCCCAACGGCGGGGAAAAGGCTGACACCTCGTTCAGAGTAGGGCACATCGGCAATCATCCGCTCTCTGATAATGTACTTTTAGTTGCAGCACTCGTCGATGCTTACGGACGTTTGGAGTCTAAGCACGACAAGGAAGCCAATAAATGATGAAGGTCATCACCTATGGTACCTACGATCATCTCCATCGTGGGCATGTGCGTCTACTGGAGCGTGCAAAGGCCCTGGGCGACTACCTGATTGTAGGTGTCACTTCTGATGATTTCGACAAGCAGCGTGGCAAGATTAACGTACAGCAGCCTCTCGAGGAGCGCATTGCTGCAGTAAGAGCCACGGGTATTGCTGACAAGATTATTGTCGAAGAGTACGAGGGTCAAAAAATTGATGATATCAAGCGTTATGGCGTGGATATTTTCACTGTAGGCTCTGACTGGGTAGGGCATTTCGATTATCTAAACGAGTACTGTAAAGTTGAATACCTTGAACGTACCCGCGGTGTATCATCCACAGAAATTCGCAGCACTAAAAAACAGCGTTGCGGCTTGGTTGGATATTCTGACTACATGAACCGCGTGTATGCAGAATGCGGTTTAGTTAACGGCCTTGAGGTCGTTGCGATATGCACGAAAGATAGAAGCTCGCTAAGCAAGAACTCGTTAAGCGCTCCGCTGATTACAGATAATTTCAACGAACTGCTAGACGCCGTGGATTTGGTCTATATCCACTCGCATCCAGATTGCCATTATGAACAAGTAAAAAAGGCACTTGAGGCAGGCAAACATGTTATGTGTGAAGCTCCGCTCGCCAAAAGTGCAGCAGAATGCGATGAGCTATTTTCCTTAGCTGACGAGCGGGACCTAGTGCTTATGGACTCCCTCCGAACCGCGTATTCAACAGCATACGCACGAATGTTATTACTTGTAGCGGGCGGTCGTATCGGCGACGTCGTATCCGTTGATGCAACTTGTACTAACCTCAATACGAACCGCCCACCGTATTCATTGAGCCATGAAACAGCCTGGAGCAGCATGGCCGCATGGGGACCCACAGCACTGCTGCCGATATTTCAAATATTGGGTTCCAGCCCCGAGACTGTACAGTTTTCCTCCTTATGCGATCTAAAAGATAAAGCCTTCGATAATTTCTCCAGAATCAGTGTTGAGTTCCAAGGGGCCGTTGGTAGTGCAAAAGTAGGTGCAGGTGCAAAGTCCGAAGGAAGCCTTGTAGTATCTGGCACCAAAGGCTATGTATACGTTCCTGCTCCTTGGTGGAAAACGGACTACTTTGAAATTCGCTACGAAAATTCATCTGACAACCGTCGATATTTCTACCAATTGGATGGAGAGGGAATTCGATTTGAGTGGGTTTCCTTCCTAAGGATGATTGAGGCGGTGAGCAAAGGGACTGATGGTGAAGAGGCACTTCGTCGTGAAGGTGGTATTGAAAGAGATATAACACGTGCAATCTGTGAAGTGGTCGGTTCCTTTGAGCGAGGCGATCACGTTAGATACATGGAGGTTCATAAATGAAGAAAATTCTTCTATTAGGCGGCCCCGTTTTTCAAAAACCTGTAATTCAGCGCGCCAAGTCTATGGGGTTTTACGTTGGCGTGGCTGACATCAGTCGGGATGCTCCCGCAGCATCACTCGCTGATGAGTTTTTTCAGGGTTCCATTAGAGATTATGATGCCATGCTCGCAATTGCTCGTGAGTTTAAACCGGATGCCATTGCCAGCGGAGCATGCGATACCTCGGTTGTCACTGTTGCTCGTCTTTGCGAGAAGCTAGGGCTGCCAGGCAATTCAGTAGATGCCGCTCTTAATTCAACCGACAAATTTAGGATGATAAATTGCTTTGCTCAAGAGGGGGTTCCTCATCCTGCCTTCGCCGTAGCCAAGGTGAGTGAGCTTGATACTTTTGTTCCCCCATTCTCCTATCCTGTCATAACAAAACCTACTGACAGCGCTGGAGGCAGGGGAGTGAATCTGGTTTCATCACCGGAGGAACTCCACGCAGCACTTCAGACTGCATCCAAAGCGGGCATCTCGGGCGATGTGCTTGTAGAAGAATGTATGACCGGCCCTGAAGTCAGCGTGGAAATTATCGTTTCTCGCGGTGTCCCTCATGTTCTGCAGGTTACCGATAAGTTAACGTCCGGTGCTCCAAATTTCTTTGAAATTGGTCATGTACAACCCACAAGTTTAAGTTGCAAACAGCGTCGGGCAATTTCGAATGTTGCTTCATCAGCCGTACTAGCCGTTGGTCTCAAAAATAGCGCCGCGCATGCAGAAGTGATGCTAACTTCCGAAGGGCCTAAGATGGTTGAGCTTGGAGCTCGACTTGGTGGCGACTGGATCACCTCACATCTTATTTGGAATTCTGTGTCGGGCATCGACATGGTTGAGGCCATGATTAGACTGTCATTGGGCGAAGATATCAATGAGTTCAACTACAGTGATAGTGGTAAATACGTAGCGACTAAATTCCTTCCTGCCCGAGAGGGCGTACTTCAGGAATTAAACGGTATTGAAACTGCAAGAGATTCCGAAGGTGTTATTCATGTTGAAGTTCACGGTATCGTCGGAAAACGGTACGGAAAAGCAGTGGATGATTCTGCTCGCTTTGCTTCCGTTGTTGCCAGCGGCAACACGAAAGAAGAAGCGTTAACCAACTGCGACCGTGCTCTTAGGTTAATTGAAGTTCAAATGGGATAAGAACTATTCGATAACTCTATATGTTGGTTTTTTTTGAGGCCGGATTGCTTTGTTTACTAGTAACAAAGCAATCCGGCCTTATTTGTACAGGCTCCTAATCCGAAGGTCCTTTGCTGCTTTTGAAGCAAGCAATCTATTCACCCTTTTATTTCTCCTTTTTGGAGAACCTTTCGCATAGTCCCACTATATGGATACTGAATCAGAGAATCCTGAATGCAGAACGATAATTGTAGTATTGCCAATTGATTTTAGTGGCGGAGGAGACAATGGACCTAACGAATCTACCTGAGTACATCTCAGCGATTGTGGCAATCATCGCATTGCTCATTTCTTGTTACCAAGCTCGTCTCAGTAATAAACAGTCTCTATTTAATCGACGTTTAAATATTTGGATAACCGTCGATAAACTCATGAGCGTTTACGTAAAAAACGCGAAGGACTTGGAACATGATGACGAACCACAAATGAATATCGACCTGCAATTTGCTTTGCTAACTAACACCACGTACTTGCAATCAATTTCAACCTCAATAAATCATGTGTTAGATGCCGACCCTCAACTTAATTTGCATTTAAAGCTAGATGAAATGAAATCGCTCGCCATGGAGGCGAGATTTTGCTTCAAAGGAAAGAGTGGAGAGGCAATTGCCGAATTCATAGAAGCTTATCAATCCCTTTTGTTTTCAAGGTGACGCATAATTTCTTTCGCAAATTGACAACCGCATAGCGGAACACGGCCCG
>CAJKTW010000013.1:0-73766 GCA_905202925.1 uncultured Collinsella sp.
AGGTGCGGGAACGGCCTATTTGCTCAATGTGTTCGGCTGAGATCGGAAATCAACCCGCGTGTCACAGCGGAGCTGATTCAGTTGAGATTGCCTGAACATTCCGCCCCTCTTTACGCCCTCGGGTATACTCAAAAGCTACTGATTCGATTTGATGCCCAGCAACAGCAGAGGGGATAGTATATGTGCGGTTTTGTCGGTTTTGTCGGTGGGACGGATAACCAATCCGAGGTGCTCACCAAGATGATGGACCGCATCGTCCATCGTGGTCCCGACATGGGCGGCCAGTTTATCGACGGCCGCGTTGCCCTCGGCTTCCGCCGCTTGTCGATCCTCGACCTGACCGAGGCCGGCGCTCAGCCCATGGCCAATGAGGACGGTAGCGTCGTCATTGTCTTCAACGGCGAGATCTACAACTTCCAAGAACTCCGTTCCGAGCTCGAGGCCAAGGGCTACAAGTTCCACTGCGGCGCCGACACCGAGAGCCTCCTGCACGGCTATGAGGAGTGGGGCGAGGCAGTACTCGATCGCTTGCGCGGTATGTACGCCTTCGTCATCTGGGACAAGAAGAAGAATAAGCTTTTTGGCGCCCGCGATATCTTTGGCATCAAGCCGCTCTACTACTATCCCATGGCCGATGCGGGCGACGGCGCTCCGGGCGTGCTCTTCGGTTCCGAGATTAAGAGCTTCCTGGACTACCCGCACTTCCACAAGGCGGTCAACAAAAAGGCCCTGCGTCCGTACATGACGCTGCAGTATTCGGCAACCGAGGAGACCTTCTTCGAGGGTGTCTACAAGCTGCCGCCGGCGCATTACTTTACCGTCGATATCCCGACCGGCAAGATGAACATCGAGCGCTACTGGGATTGCGATTACTCTGCCGTCGAGAAGCCGTTCGAGGAGTACGTCGACGAGCTGGATGAGGTCGTGCACGAGAGCGTCGAGGCCCATCGCATCGCCGACGTTAAGGTCGCGTCGTTCCTCTCCGGCGGCGTCGACTCCAGCTACATCGCCGCTTGCCTCATGCCCGACAAGACCTTCTCGGTGGGCTTTGACTACAAGAACTTCAACGAGACCAACTACGCCAAGGAACTTTCTGACAAGCTCGGCGTCGAGAATGTCCGCAAGATGATCACCGCCGACGAGTTCTTTGGCGCGCTCGAGGACATCCAGTATCACATGGACGAGCCGCAGTCCAACCTGTCTTCCGTGCCGCTGTGGTTCTTGGCCGAGATGGCCCGCAAGGACGTCACCGTCGTGCTTTCGGGCGAAGGCGCCGACGAGCTCTTTGGCGGCTACGCCTACTACGAGGACACGGTCCCGGTCCGCAAATACAAAAAGATGGTGCCGCTGCCCATTCGTCGCGCGCTCGGTAACCTGGCGCTGCATATGCCGTACTTCAAGGGACATAACTTCCTGGTCAAGGGTGCCGAGATCCCCGAGAAGTCGTTCCTGGGACAGGCTCTGGTATGGCCGGAGCGCGAGGTCGACGGCGTGCTCAAGCCCGAGTACAACACCGGCGATGGCGCCTTCGAGCTTGCCGCTCCCATCTATGCGCGCGTGAAGGGTCAGCCCGAGCTGGTCAAGAAGCAGTACCTGGACATGAACATGTGGCTCCCGGGCGACATTCTGCTCAAGGCCGACAAGATGTGCATGGCGCACTCGCTGGAGCTGCGCGTGCCCTTCCTGGACCGCAAAGTCATGGAGTTCGCCGAGCACATTCCCGACCGCTACCGCATCAACGAGAACGGCAACAAGCAAGTACTCCGCCACGCTGCCAACAAGTCGCTGCCCGATGAGTGGGCCACCCGTCCCAAGGTGGGCTTCCCGGTGCCGATTGTCTACTGGCTGCGCGAGCAAAAGTGGTACGACTATGTCAAGGAGTACTTCACCGCGCCGTGGGCAAGCGAGTTCTTCGATACCGACGAGCTCATGCACCTGCTCGATCTGCACTTTGCGGGCAAGGGCGATTTCCAGCGCAAGATCTATACGCCGCTCGTGTTCCTGGTGTGGTACAAGCGCTTCTTTATCGACGAGGACCAGCCCGCTGTTCAGGCTGCCTAGCCTCGGCTTACGAACGCCTGCGCGTAACGGCTCCTCCGGGAGCCGTTTTTGCGTGGGTGCGTTTCAGTTACTATAAAAACCGTCCCTGCCAAATGGCTGAGAAAGGCGAAAGATGCACCATTCGGATTCCGCGACCGTGACCACGGTCGATACGCTTGCCAAGCTTCTCGATGTGTGCGGCGAGCTGCGCGCATCAGAGCAGGTTGACGAGCGTGCCGTGACCGGCTGCTCGTTTGATTCGCGTGCGGTCTCGGCAGGTGACGTGTTCTTTTGCAAAGGCGCTGCCTTTAAGCCCGCGTTTTTGAGCATGGCGCTCGATGCGGGCGCCGTCGCATTTGTGTGCGAAGAGTCGCTGGTCGAGTCTCTGGAGCCGCTGGCGCAGGAGAGCGGTGCTGCGATGCTGGTTGTTGATAGCGTTCGCACGGCCATGGCCCTGTTGCCGCCGGAGGTCTACGACCGTCCCGACCACGACGTCAAGATCGTGGGCATCACCGGTACCAAGGGAAAGACCACGGCCGCTTTTATGCTCCAGTCCATCATCAAGGCAGCGGGCGAATCCTGCGGCATGATCGGCTCGGTGAGTACCGACGATGGCATCGAGTGCTACGAGAGCACCAATACTACGCCCGAGGCCCCCGAGGTCTGGCGCCATATCGCCAACTGCCGTGAGTCCGGTCGCCAGTCCATGGTCATGGAGGTCTCGAGCCAGGCACTCAAGTACCAACGCGTCGAGAATCTGCCGTTTGACGTGGCGTGCTTCCTCAACATCGGCCGTGACCACATCTCACCGATCGAACACCCCACGTTTGAGGATTATTTTGAGAGCAAACTCAGGATCTTTGACCAGGCAAAGACCGCCGTGGTGAATCTGGGCACCGAAGAGGTTGACCGTGTGCTGGAGGCAGCGTCGACGGCCGAGCGCTTGGTGACCGTTGGCGTCGAGCATCCCGAGGCAAGCCTGTGGGCAAGCGATGTCCGCGTGGTCGGCTTTAACATCGAGTTTAACCTGCATGGCCTGTGTGCCGACGAGTCCGAGGCGGGGGAGAAGGTCCTGCTGGGCATCGCGGGCGACTTTAACGTGGAAAACGCGCTGGTCGCTATCGCCGCTGCGCACGAGATCGGCATCGGTATCGAGGCTATCAAGAAGGGCCTCTCCAAACTGCGTGTGCCGGGCCGTATGGAGGTCGTGGAGTCGAAGGATGGCCGCGTGATCTGCGTCGTTGACTACGCTCACAACCAGCTTTCGTTCCGGTCGCTTTTCTCGTCGGTCAAGCGCGCGTTTCCCACTAGTCCAGTCATTGCAGTGTTTGGCGCTGCCGGCGGCAAGGCGCAGGAGCGCCGCGAGCAGCTTCCGCGCGAGGCCGCACCATATTCCGACCTGATGATCTTTGCCAACGAGGACCCGGCTCACGAGGACCCGATGAAGGTCTGTCGCGAGCTTGCCGAGCATGTTCCCGACGATACGCCGAACAAGATCATCCTCGACCGCGAAGCCGCTGTGCATGCGGCGTTCAAGGCGGCGCGCGAGGAGTACGTCAACCCCGATGCTCCCACCATTGTCTTGCTGCTGGCAAAGGGTGACGAGGAGCTCATGCACGTGGGCGACGAGTTCGTGCCCATCGAGAGCGACCTTTCGCTGGCCAATCGCCTGATCGATGTTACCCAGTTTGACTAATGAACCATGATGGCGGCGGCGCCCTGAGTGCGCTGTCGCCATAAGCGTGTTCCCTCAATCAAAACATGCCGTCCAAGTCCAAACCCTTCTACGTAAACGGAGTAACCATGTCCCACAACACCCTGCCGACCGTTGCCGAGCTTTCGGGCGAGATGCGCGAGCGCTTGGCCAAGGTCAAGTACGTCTTTACCGACCTGGATGCCACGATGCTCGCGCCCGGCTCGTGCGTGCTGCGCGACAACGACGGTAACCCCTCGACCAAACTCGTCGAGGCCGTCGTGGCACTTGCCCGCGCTGGTATTCAGGTGGTTCCCACCTCGGGCCGCAACCGTACCATGATCCACGAGGATGCGCGCGTGCTCGGCCTCAACTCCTACATCGGTGAGATGGGCGGCCTGGTCATGTACGACCTCAAAGCCAACGATTGGGAGTATCTGACTGGCGACATGCCTTACGACCCCGCCTGCGGCCTTACTCCGCACCAGGTGATCGAGCAGACCGGCGTGTGCGAGAAGATTCTTGCCCGCTGGCCGCACAAGATCGAGTATCACAACGACATGTCGACCGGCTACAAGTACCGCGAGGTCACCGTCGGCATGCGCGGCGATGTGCCCGACAATGAGGTCCAGGCCATCCTGGACGAGGCCGGCTGCGGCCTGGTGTGGGCCTGTAACGGTCACCTGACGCATCTGTCCAAGCCGACGACGCTCGAGCTCGATCGCGTCGAGGACGGTCGCGCGTTTAACATCAATCCCGCCGGCCTCAACAAGGGCGTTGCCATCGCGCGCTTCTGCGAGCACCTGGGGATTGAGCGCGAGGAGACGCTCGCGCTCGGCGATTCCGAGTCCGACTTCTACATGGCCGATCACGTGGGCACGTTCTGCCTGGTCGAGAATGGCCTGACGAGCGCCGGCGCGCCCGAGTTCCTGGCTGCTTGCGAGAACGCTTTCGTTACGCGCGGCAAAATTGTCGACGGTTGGGCGGCGACGGCAGAGCTGCTGGTCGCGGCGCGTTCGTAGCGCGGCGTCGCCGCACTTGGACATGTCTTTTCGAGAGAGACTGGTGAGGTAATGTCCGATATCGAGAATCCGACAGGCGACACGCGCCCGATTGGCGTGTTCGATTCTGGTTTGGGCGGTCTGACGGTTGCGCGCGCCATCGCGACGGTGCTGCCGCACGAGTCCGTCTACTACTTCGGCGACACCAAACGCTGCCCCTACGGCACGCGCACCGAGGATGAGGTGCGCTCGTTTGCGTTGCAGGCGGGCCGTTGGCTGTCGAAGCACGACGTCAAGATTATGGTCATCGCCTGCAACACGGCGACAGCTGCGGCCTTGCGTCTGGCCCAGCAGGTGCTCGACGTTCCCGTGATCGGCGTGATCGCGCCGGGTGCCCGTGCGGCAATCAACAGCACCCGTTCGCGTCGCGTGGGCGTGCTCGCCACCAACCTCACCATTCGCTCGGGCGCCTACACGCGCGCCATTCAGGATCTAGATGCCGGCGTCGATGTATACGGTTGTCCTGCCTCGAGCTTTGTCGAGGTTGTCGAACACGAGCTCGCCTCGGGCGCGCATCTGCAAGAGCAGTGGCTCGAGAACGAGGACATCTTCGATACGCCAGCCGTGCGAGCGCTGGTGGGTGCCACGGTTGAGCCGCTGCGCGATCGCGGAATCGATACCGTGGTGCTCGGCTGTACGCACTTTCCGCTGCTCGTGGGGCCTATTCGCCATGCGCTGGGGCCCGGGGTGCGTGTGGTGAGTTCCGCCGAGGAGACTACGCGCGAGCTGACCGATATCCTCACGCGCCGCGAGCAGCTGGCGGGCGACGCTGCCGAGCCTCAGCATCGCTTTGCGACGACGGCCGATAACATTGCCGAGTTTGCGGTGGCGGGTAGCTTTATCTTTGGCCAGCCGCTCAAGAGCATCGAACATATTGATATCGACGAACTGAAATAGATGTAGGGTTACCGTCCAAAGACTTGCCCTCTTCTTCTGCCGAAAGGATATTTCTATGGAGTACATGCAGGTCAACCGCGCCAACGGCCGTGCCGCCAATGAACTGCGCCCCGTCAAGCTCACCCGTGGTGTTATGAAACATGCCCACGGCTCGTGCCTGGCTGAGTTCGGCGACACGCGCGTGCTGTGTGCCGCCACAATTGAGGAGGGCGTGCCGGGCTGGCGCAAGGGCGCCAAGGCCGGTTGGGTAACCGCAGAGTATGCCATGCTGCCGGCATCGACCGGTAAGCGTTGCAAGCGCGAGTATACCAAGCGTAAGGGCCGCTCCATGGAGATCGAACGTCTCATCGGCCGTAGCCTGCGTACCGTCGTCAACATGAAGGCGCTCGGCGAGTACACCGTCACCGTCGACTGCGATGTGATCCAGGCGGATGGCGGCACGCGTACGGCGAGCATTACCGGTGCCTGGGTGGCGCTGCATGATGCTCTTGCTATGTGGGTCGAGGCCGGCAAGATCGAGCGCATTCCGCTCACGGGCCAGGTTGCCGCCATCTCTATGGGCGTTGTCGACGGCAACACCATGCTCGACCTCGATTATTCCGAGGACAGCCACGCCGAGGTCGACATGAATCTCGTCGCTACCGACACCGGCGAGATGATTGAGCTCCAAGGCACCGGCGAGCAGGCGCCCTTCGACCGCAAGCGTCTCAACGCCCTGCTCGACCTGGGCGACAAGGGCATCGCCGAGCTCATCGAGCTTCAGCGCCAAGCCCTCGCCTAACCTGCCAAAAAGGGACAGGTTTATTTTGGCAGGTTTTATCTGGGAAAACGTCGAAGTATAAGACTGCCGTTGATTGAGAGGGGAGAGGCGGAGGCCCTCGTCGCCCTCGGCGCGGCATTGCTATAGAGACAAGGAGACCACTCATGGCACTTGAGAAGATCGACATCGACACCCTCGACCCGGCGGCGACCATTGTCGTGGCAACGGGCAACGCCCATAAGCTCACCGAGATCGAGGCCATTTTGGGCAAGGTCATGCCCGAGGTGCGCTTTGTGGCGCTCGGCCAGCTGGGCGAATTTGAGGACCCCGAGGAAAACGGCACGACGTTTTTGGAGAACGCCATCATCAAGGCGCAGGCTGCCGTCGAAGAGACGGGGCTCATGGCCATTGCCGACGATTCGGGCCTGGTCGTCGACGCGCTGGACGGTGAGCCCGGTGTGTATAGCGCGCGCTACGCGGGCGTTCACGGCGACGATGCCGCCAACAATGCCAAGCTGCTCGTGAATCTGGAAGGCGTGGCAGACGAGGACCGCACCGCGCGCTTTATGAGCGTCGTTGCGCTCATCGATACGGACGGCCTGGTCACCTATGGCGAGGGCGCCTGTGAGGGCGTTATCGCGCACGAGGGCCGCGGCGATCACGGCTTTGGCTACGACCCGCTGTTCCTGCCGGTCGATACGCCGGGCAAGACTATGGCCGAGCTCACGGCGGACGAGAAGAACGCCATCAGCCATCGATTCCATGCGCTCGAGCACCTATCCGCCAAACTGACGGGCGAGGAGTAAGCCGTGCGTGCGGTGGTGCAGCGCGTACTCAATGCCGGCGTGACAGTCGACGGCGAGTGCGTGGGCAAAATTGGGCGCGGCTATCTGGTGCTGTTGGGCGTGGGCCACGGCGACACGCGCGCCGAGGCTGATAAGCTGTGGGGCAAGCTCCGCGGCTTGCGCATTAACGAGGACGAGAACGGCAAGACCAACCTGGCACTTGCCGATGTCGACGGCGAGGTTCTCGTAGTGTCGCAGTTCACGCTGTTCGCCGATTGCCGTCACGGCCGCCGCCCATCGTTTACCGATGCCGGCGCCCCCGATGTTGCCAACGAGCTCTACGAGTACTTCTTGACGCTCGTTCGCAAAGATGTCGAACACGTGGCGCACGGCATCTTTGGCGCCGATATGAAAGTCGACTTGGTCAACGACGGTCCGTTCACCATCGTCCTCGATACCGACAATCTGTAAGTAGCCAAATTAGCTACTTGCGCGTGGTCGCAACAGGGTGCTATAGTATTAGAGTTTTGTCTATCTTAGGGGTATTATCCCCTTTTTGAATTGCATCTTCTGGAGGCCCTGTTCATGGAAGAGATGGAAGTCAATCACGTCGACGACATCCACGAGAAGCTGACCGATATGGTGGGCGATCGCGTTAAGGTGAAGGCCAACATGGGCCGCACCCGCGTCGTCGAGCGCATGGGCACCATCAAGAGCGTCCATCCGGCAGTCTTTATCGTCGAGGTTGACGAGCGCCGCGGCCGCAAGTCGCGTCAGTCCTACCAGTATATCGATGTCCTCACCGGTCAGGTCGAGCTGTTCGACCCCGAGAGCGGCGAGCATATCTTTACCCCGCTCGGCAATCAGCTCGAGGAGCACTAGCGGTGACCGATCGGTCCCTGACTCTTTCCGCGCCGGCAAAGATTAACCTCTACCTGGGGGTTCATACCGAGCGCGATGACCGCGGCTACCACAGGGTCGATTCCCTGATGGCAGCTGTCGGTCTTTCCGATACCGTGACGGTTACGCCGGCACAGGCGCTGACCGTCCAGACGGTTCCGGCATCAGATTTTCCCATGCAAAAGAATACGGCGTATCGGGCTGCGGTTGCTATGGCCGAGCATTATGGTCGCGAGGCAAACATCTGCGTGACGATTGAGAAGCGCATTCCATTGTGCGCCGGCTTGGGCGGTCCCTCGACGGATGCGGCCGCGGTCATTGTCGCCTTGGCGGAGCTCTGGGGAATTGATCGCACCGACCCCGCGCTCGACGACATTGCGCGGGGCATTGGTGCTGACGTCCCGTTCTTTTTGCACGCGAGCCCTTCGTTCTACGTAGGTGGGGGAGACGTGCTGGCAACTGAGTATCCCGTGCTGCCCGCAACGCCCGTCGTGTTGGTCAAGCCGCGCGAGGCAAGCGTTTCGACAATTGAAGCCTATCGACGTTTTGACGAGGCCCCGGTGCCTGCAGACAAGCCCGGCGCGATAGCTTCTGCCTTGCGTGCTGGTGATGCTGAGACGGCATATGCGCTCATCCATAACAACCTGGGTGTCATTTCCGCACAGATGGAGCCTCAGATACAAACGGTTCTCGATTGGCTGCGTAAACAAGGCGGCACCGTTGCTGTAGATGTGTGCGGATCGGGCGCCTGCTCGTTTGCCATTTGCGACACCGTCGCCACGGCTGAGGGGCTTGCCGACGCTGCCCTGCAAAACGGCTGGTGGTCCTGCGCGACGGAGCTCATTCCCAACACGGTTCGCATCGAAGTGCCAAAGAAGTAAAAATTTCTCTAGCACACGACGGAAATCTTTGTTACTATAGTCGAGCTAACGGGTTGTGGCTCAGTTTGGTAGAGCACTGCGTTCGGGACGCAGGGGTCGCTGGTTCAAATCCAGTCAACCCGACCAGAGCATGAGGAGGGACCGCTTCTTGCGGTCCCTTTTTTTAGCTATTGTTGTGATACCGCGATACCCGCGGTATACTCATTCGAGCTTGTCTCGCTGTATTGTGGAGGTCTACATGTTTGGACTGAGGGCTCCTGAGCTCATCATTATTCTCGTCGTTGTCCTGATTATCTTCGGGCCCAAGAACCTGCCGAAGCTCGGCAAGTCCCTCGGCTCTACCGTCAAGAATATCCGTGAGGGTATGGAGGGCGACGATAAGGCCGAGACCAAGCAGGCCGAGGAGGTCGTGGTCGAGCAGTCCGAGGAGGACAAGGAGATCGCTGAGCTCGAGGCCAAGCTCGCTGCTGCCAAGAAGAAGCAGGCAGAGGACAGCGACGCGGACGCAGAGTAGTCCCATCCCTTTGGGGTGAGCACCTGACCGGCTTGCCCGCAGGCTAGCCGGTCTTTTTCGTTTTGTTGACAGTTGATTGTTTGATCAGAGTTGGGGAGATATCCGTATGGACGCAAGCCAGATCGTACTGACCGCTGAGGGCCGCCAGAAGCTCGTCGAGGAGCTCGCTTGGCGTGAGGGCGATTACGCCAAGGAGATCGTCGAGGACATCAAGGAAGCCCGCGCGTTCGGCGACCTTTCGGAGAACTCCGAGTACGATGCCGCCAAGGACAAGCAGGCCCAGAACGCCGCTCGTATTGCCGAGATCCAGGCCATCCTTGCCAACGCTCAGGTTGCTGCCACCACAGGTGATTTGACCGTCTCCATCGGTTCCACCGTTTCTCTGATTGATCCCAACGGTGAGGTCATGGAAGTCACGCTCGTCGGTACCACCGAGACCAACTCGCTCGAGCACAAGATTTCCAACGAGTCTCCGGTCGGCCATGCCATCATCGGTCACGGCGAGGGCGACTCCGTCGAGGTCGTTACGCCTTCCGGCAAGACTCGCGTCTACACCATCGCCAAGATTGCACGCTAGACCACGGTCCCGCGTAAAGGTATGTTTTCGCTCCCTGGGACCGAATCCTGGGGAGCGTTTTAGTTCGAGGAGCTAACTTATGGCAGAGAACCAGAACGCCGCAGGTCAGGCATCGACGCTCAACGACGAGCGCGCCACCCGCCTGGCCAAGCGCGCCGCCCTGTTCGAGGCGGGCCAGAACCCCTATCCCGAGCACTCTGAGCTTGAGGACTACGTTGCCGATATCGAGGCTAAGTACGCCGAGCTTGCCGATGGCGAGGACACCGAGGACGTCGTGAAGATCGGCGGCCGTGTGGTCGCCAAGCGCGGTCAGGGCAAGATCATGTTCATCGTCGTACGCGATGCGACTGCCGAGATTCAGCTGTTCTGCCGCATCAACGACATGGACGAGGCTGCCTGGAATACGCTCAAGTCCCTCGACCTGGGCGACATCCTGGGCGTGACCGGCGTGGTTGTGCGCACCCAGCGCGGCCAGCTTTCCGTTGCCCCTAAGAGCGCGACCCTGCTTGCCAAGGCCGTTCGTCCGCTGCCCGAGAAGTTCCACGGTCTTTCCGATAAGGAGACCCGCTATCGCCAGCGCTATGTTGACCTGATCGCCAACGACGACGTTCGCGAGACGTTCCGTAAGCGTTCGCAGATTCTCTCCACCTTCCGTCGCTTTATGGAGTCCGACGGCTACATGGAGGTCGAGACCCCCATCCTGCAGACCATCCAGGGCGGCGCTACGGCTAAGCCGTTCATCACGCACTTCAACGCGCTCGATCAGGAGTGCTACCTGCGCATTGCTACCGAGCTGCACCTCAAGCGCTGCATCGTCGGCGGTTTTGAGCGCGTGTTCGAGATCGGCCGTATCTTCCGTAACGAGGGCATGGACCTTACCCACAACCCCGAGTTCACCACGATGGAGGCCTATCGTGCCTTCTCCGACCTCGAGGGCATGAAGGCGCTCGCCCAGGGTGTCATTAAGGCGGCTAACAAGGCCATCGGCAACCCCGAGGTCATCGAGTACCAGGGTCAGACCATCGACCTTTCTGGTGAGTGGGCCAGCCGTCCCATGACCGACATCGTCTCCGACGTGCTCGGCAAACAGGTCACCATCGATACGCCGGTCGAGGAGCTTGCTGCTGCCGCGCGCGAGAAGGGCCTGGAGATTAAGCCCGAGTGGACCGCCGGCAAGATTATCGCCGAGATCTACGATGAGCTGGGCGAGGACACCATCGTCAACCCCACGTTCGTGTGCGATTACCCCATCGAGGTCAGCCCGCTTGCCAAGCGCTTTGAGGACGACCCGCGCCTGACGCACCGCTTTGAGCTGGTTATCGCCGGTCACGAGTACGCCAACGCGTTCTCCGAGCTCAACGACCCGGTCGACCAGGCCGAGCGCTTTGCCGCCCAGATGGCCGAGAAGGCTGGCGGCGACGACGAGGCCATGGAGTACGACGAGGATTACGTGCGCGCCCTCGAGTACGGTATGCCTCCTGCGGGCGGCATCGGCATCGGTATCGATCGCGTGGTCATGCTGCTCACCAACCAGGCTTCCATCCGCGACGTGCTGCTGTTCCCGCACATGAAGCCCGAGAAGGGTTTCCAGTCCGGTGCCGCTGCCGCCAAGGCTGCCGAGGCCGGCAACACCGCGAGCCCGTTCGTCAAGCCGCTCAAGCCCACGGTTGATTATTCCAAGATTGCCGTCGAGCCGCTGTTTGAGGAGTTCGTCGACTTTGATACCTTCTCCAAGAGCGATTTCCGCGCTGTGAAGGTCAAGGCGTGCGAGGCCGTCAAGAAGTCCAAGAAGCTGCTGAACTTTACGCTCGACGACGGCACCGGCACCGATCGTACCATCCTCTCCGGCATTCACGGTTATTATGAGCCCGAGGACCTGGTCGGCAAGACCTTGCTCGCCATCACCAACCTGCCTCCGCGCAAGATGATGGGCATTCCCAGCTGCGGCATGCTCATCAGCGCTATCCACGAGGAGGAGGGCGAGGAGCGTCTCAATCTGATCCAGCTCGACGCTTCCATCCCCGCCGGCGCAAAGATGTACTAACTAGTTACGCGGTTCTACGAACCGCGTAACGGCTCGACACTGCGCGGGCCGCATTTGGACAATCTGACGTTCAATTTCAAGGGCGCGACCAGAAGGTCAGCGCCCTTTCGTTTCACGTCACCTTGTCTCAAATGCGGCCCGCTCGCTGACGTTGCCAATACATCGGCGTTGCCTTGGCCGTCAATAGTCATTGGGGACGTTCTTAAACGACTACCCAACGGCTATTGAGCACATGGCTCGCATGGCAGCCGTCTCTTTTATGTTTCCTTTAGCCGTTGCTGCCTAGGATGGGGGTTAGTCGGTAGGAAGGGAGCGTCTATATGGACGACGCGAGCGAGCGTGCAATCGAAGAGGACATGCTCGATCAGTTCAATTACTTTGACGATGAGGATGAGGAGCTAATCGATCGTCGCGAGCCGGCATCGCTTGACTCATTTGATCTGGTCGATGAAGAGACTGATGAGGTTGAGGACGAATCAACGGAGCCCCCACAGTCTTCGCGCCTTGACTCGCTGCTTTCGAGAGCCCCCATGCACCACGGTGTTCGTGCCGGCGCACTCCATATGAAAACAGACTGGCACCAGATCGTGACGGCAGGCGATGAGCTTGCCGTCGATGCACCGCTCACCGATAAGTCATCCATCATCTGCCGCACCGGTATGCTTATGCTCGCGAGCGGAACAGGTGCCTGGCGTGTACGCGATACCATGAATCGCGTTGCCGCCGTACTCGGTGTCACCGTCCACGTTGACTTAAGTCTTCTGTCGTTTGAGTGCACCTGCATCGAAGATGGCCACTGCTTTAACGAGGTTGTCAGCCTGCCCACAACGGGAGTCAATACCCATCGCATTTGGATGATGGAGAGCTTCCTAAAGGAAATCGAGACGTATGGGCGCCGGTTTACCGTGCACGAATACCACGAGATGCTCAAGACCGTTGAGAGTTCAAAACCCGATTACTCTCCCTGGCAACAGGGCCTTGCGGCAGCTTGTGCTTGCGGCGCCTTCGTCTTTTTGCTCGGCGGCGGCCCTATCGAGATGGCCTGCGCATTCGTAGGCGCTGGTGTTGGCAACTTTGCTCGCTCTCATATTCTCAAGCAGGGTCTTGGCCAGTTTAGCGCGCTGACGATTGGCGTTGCGCTCGCTTGCGTTTCGTATCTGCTGACATTGCTCGGCCTTGGCCAGGTCGTACCGGGGGCAATGTCGCACCAAGAAGGCTATATCGGCGCCATGCTCTTTGTGATTCCCGGCTTTCCCCTCATTACGGCAGGCCTCGACATCGCTAAGCTCGATATGCGAAGCGGCATTGAGCGTCTTTCGTATGCCGTGTCGATTATTGTGATGGCGACCCTTGTGGGCTGGATGGTTGCCGAGTGTGTGGGGCTGGCACCGGATGATTTTGCCCCGCTCGGCCTTTCGCCGCTTGCCCTTACGCTCCTGCGCGTGGTGATGAGCTTTGTTGGCGTATTCGGCTTCTCGGTGATGTTCAACAGCCCGGTAAAGATGGCCGCGGCAGCTGGGCTGATCGGCGCCGTGTCCAATACCTTGCGTCTGACCCTTGTTGATGCGCCGGCGCTGTTTCCCTTCCTGGGCCTGAGCTTAGGTATGCCTCCCGAGGCGGCAGCGTTTATCGGTGCGCTGGTATCGGGCCTGCTCGCGAGCTTAGCCGAAATCAAGCTCACCTACCCACGTATCGCCCTCACGGTGCCATCGATTGTCATTATGGTGCCGGGCTTGTATCTGTATCGCTCGATGTATTACATGTGCACCTTCGACACGGTCAATATGCTCGGCTGGTTTGTGCGTGCAGTGCTCATTGTGGCGTTTCTGCCCGTTGGCCTGGGCGTGGCGAGAACCCTCACCGACTCTCGCTGGCGTCACACCAGCTAATTGGTGCAAATGAAACTGATCCGCAAAACATGAACGTGGATAATCTCCCGTTTTTGGCCTGTTTACGGGCTCAAAACGGGAGATTATCCACGCTCGTGGAATGGGTGTCCGAAAATCCACGCTCGTTGGGCCGATGCAGAGGCACCTGGCAATTCCTTTTTTGTAGACGTTGTCGCGCGGCTACGGGCAGGAAAGGTCCCAACGGTTAACATATACTCCATATGGGTAAAGAGACCAAAGCGCCGCCACGAGTGGCGCTTTGCGTTTGAAAAACTAGCTCGTCTAAGAGGAACTAGCATGTTAGACCGTTTTACCGATCGCGCGCGCAAGGTCATGTCCATGGCCAAGCAGGAGGCGCTCGATCTGCACTCAAATAAGGTGGGCACCGAGCACCTGCTGCTCGCGCTTGCCAAGGAGGACGAGGGCATTGCCGCCGAGGCGCTGCGTTCGCTCGACATCTCCTACGATGACATCATGGATACCCTCAAAGAGGTCCAGACCACGGTTCCCGAGCCCAGCGAGGAGACCGAGGCTGCCAAGCTCGCCTTTACGCCGCTCGTCATCAGCGTGATGGAGCGCTCCTTCCGCGTGGCACGCGAGAACAACCAGACCTACGTTTCGACCGAGCACTTGCTGATCGGCATCGTCGAAGAGGGCAACGGCATGGCCATGGACATCCTCATGCGCCTGGGCGTGTCGTCTGCTTCCATTAAAAAGGCTATCGAGAAACTCACCGCCAAGGACCAGGACAAGAAGCGTCCGCTCGCCGGTGCCGGTGCCGGGCGTCCCGGTGCGGGCCTGCCGTTCTTTAGCGGCTCGGATGCCTCTCAGCAAAAGGGGAGTGGCACCGACACGCTCAAGCAGTTCGCGACCAACCTCACGCAGAAGGCGCGCGACGGCGAGCTCGACCCTGTAATTGGTCGCGAAAAGGAAGTCCAGCGCATGATGGAAATCCTCTCGCGTCGCACCAAAAACAACCCGCTCATCCTGGGCGATCCCGGCGTGGGCAAGACGGCCATCGTCGAGGGCCTGGCTCAGCAGATAGCAGCCGGCAACGTGCCTGAGAACCTCATGAACCAGAATATCTGGACGCTCGACCTGCCGGGTCTCGTGGCGGGTGCCAAGTATCGCGGCGAGTTTGAGGAGCGCCTCAAGAACGTGATCCAGGAGGCCACCGAAGCGGACGACGTCATCCTGTTTATCGACGAGATGCACACCATCATCGGTGCCGGTTCTGCCGAGGGCTCCATCGATGCGAGCTCCATGCTCAAGCCCGTACTCGCGCGCGGTGCCTTCCAGATTATCGGCGCCACCACGGCCGAGGAATTCCGCAAGTACCTCACCAAGGACCCGGCCTTCGAGCGTCGCTTCCAGACCATCGATGTCGAGGAGCCGAGCGTCGAGGACACGGTCAAGATCCTGACCGCGCTTAAGCCGCGCTACGAGGAGCACCACCATGTGCGCTATACGCAGGGTGCTATCGAGGCCGCCGCGAACCTTTCCAACCGCTACATCCAGGATCGCTTCCTGCCCGATAAAGCCATCGATCTCATCGACGAGGCCGGTGCCCGCGCTCGCATCGCCGCGAATCGCGCGCCCGAGCCGGTGCGCGAGGCCGAGCAGCGTATAGAGGAGCTCAAGGCCGCCGCGCAGGAGGCCACCGAGAGCGATGACATGAACAAGGCCGCCGAGATCACCGAGCAGCAGAAGGCCGCCGAGATTGAACTCGCCGAAGCCAAGGCCGCCTGGACCGCCGAGCTCGACGCCAGCCCGCTCACCATCGACGTGAGTCAGATCGCCGACATCGTGTCCGTGACCTCTGGCGTGCCGGTTTCCTCGCTCACCGAGAGCGAGAGCCGGCGCCTGCTGCAGACCGAAAGCGTGCTCAAGACGCGCATCATCGGTCAGGATGAGGCAGTCGAGGCCGTCGCCAAGGCCGTGCGCCGCAGCCGTTCGCCGCTCAAGGACCCGCGTCGCCCCGGCGGCAGCTTTATCTTCCTGGGTCCCACCGGCACAGGCAAGACCGAGCTCGCCAAGACGCTCGCCGAGTACCTCTTTGGCAGCAAGGACGCGCTCATCAGCTTCGACATGTCGGAGTTCGGCAGCGAGTTCGAGGTCTCCAAGCTCATCGGTAGCCCTCCGGGTTACGTGGGTCACGACGAGGGCGGTCAGCTTACCAAGGCCGTTCGTCGTCACCCGTATTCGGTCGTGCTGTTCGACGAGATCGAGAAGGCGCACCCCGACATCTTCAACATCCTGCTGCAGGTGCTGGAGGAGGGCCGCCTGACTGATAGCCAGGGCAAGACGGTCGACTTCCGCAACACCGTGATCATCATGACGTCCAACGTGGGCGCCCGCGAGATCGCACAGGATGCGAGCGTTGGCTTTGGCACCACCGGCGAGCAGGGTCTCACGTCGAGTGAAATCAAGGGCCGCGCGATGGGCGAGCTCAAGCGCCTGTTCCGCCCCGAGCTGCTCAACCGTATCGACGACATTGTGGTGTTCCAGAAGCTCACGGGCGAGAATCTCACCAAGATCGCGCACCTGCTGGTGGACGATCTGCGCCAGCGCCTGATCGCAAACGGCATGAACATCAAGCTCACCGATGCGGCCTACGACAAGATTGTGGCCGAGGGTACCGATCTTACCAATGGCGCACGTCCGCTGCGTCGTGCTATTCAAAAGCTCATCGAGGACCCGCTGTCCGAGGAGCTTCTGGCCGGCGAGTGGGGCGAGGGCGATACCGTCCTGTGCGACGTGGCCGATGGCAAGTTTGTCTTTAGCCACGGCACGGGCGAGATCCCGGCACCGCGTCCGGCGGGCACGCTCGGTGGCGATACCGCTCCGGCGGCGCCGCACACCGGAAACGCCGCGCCTGTGAGCAGTGGCGTGAGCTCGGGCCCCGGTGGCATGATGCAAGCCGGCTCTGGTGCGCTGTAGGGATTGAACATACCTTGTATAACGGGGGCGTTTCCGATAAGGAAGCGCCCTCATTTCTATTGAAATGCGCTTCAATCTGCCGTGCTATACTAAAATCGAGATATAGTATAGCAAAGGAGCTGATATGCCTACGTCAATACTCGACACGCGGCCAGTTCAGATGAACGTGCGTATAGATCGCCAGCTCAAAGAGGCGGGAGACGCCGTCCTGACTCATATTGGCATGACGCCGTCACAAGCCGTTCGGACACTTTGGGAGTATCTGGTCGTTAACGGACGCATGCCCTCGAAGGGAGACGCGGCGGCTCCGGTTTCTGACGGAGTGGAGCCCCGGCGCATGGAGTCAAGGGCCGCGCAAGGCAGCCATATCGTTCGCGATTCGTGCCTCAAATACGGCATCCCCATCCCTGAGTTCTCGGGAGACTATGACGACCTCTATGAGGAGGCCATGGCGGAGCGCTATCCCGAGTGGGTGGAACTATGAGCACAGAAGGCGTCCTCAAGCTGTTAATCGATACCAACGTATGGATGGATTATTTTTCTGGCAGGTCCGACCGTACGGCAAATGTCGTCCATCTGATCGAGATTGCCGACGCCTCGGAGCGGATTGCCCTGTTTGCCTCGTCGCTTTCGGTCAAAGACGTTTCATATCTTGTCTCGGCGGCAATCAAGCAGGAGTGCCGAAGAAAGACTGGCTCACTGAGCGATAACGCCATTGCGGCGGCAGACGAAACGGCCTGGGCATGCGTTCGACAGATGCGCGAGCTAGCCCTCATCGCCCCGGTCGGTGCAGACGAGGTCTTCGACTCCTTTGTGTTCAAGTACCACCACAATGACTTTGAGGACGACCTGATGCTGGGCGTCGCCAATCGCATTGATGCCGATTACGTCGTGACGGAGGACAAGAATCTTATTAAACACACCAATGGTGTATGCATTAATGTTCAACAGGCGTTGAGGTTGGTTGGGGGGTCCAACGTTCCCTCTGCACGGCCCGTCTAGCTTGCTTTACCTTGATAAAGTGGCGTTTCCCCGCCGTTAGCCGATGATGCAAGGGCGCTCGGCGTTTTCGACTGGTTTATGCACGCAAAGTCTGGGAATATACAAGTCGCATGTCTTACTGTCTAACCAGTTGCGCCAAGGAGGCACCATGGATTACAAGATCACCGGCTACGAGCCCGCCCAACTGTTCCATTTCTTTGAGGAGGTCAGCGCGATCCCCCGTGGGTCTGGCAACGAGAAGGGCATCAGCGATTTCCTGGTTGCGTTTGCTAAGGAGCGCGGCCTCGATGTGTACCAGGACGAGGTCTACAACGTCATCATTCGCAAGCCCGCTTCTGCCGGCGCCGAGAATGCTCCGACCGTGATGCTGCAGGGCCACATCGATATGGTGTGCGACAAGTTGGGCTCTGTTGAGCACGACTTTACGACCGACGGTATTGACCTGGTCGTCAAGGACGGCGTCCTCACCGCTAACGGCACCACTCTGGGCGCCGACAACGGTATCGCCGTCGCGCTTATGCTCACTGTTCTCGATGACGATTCGATCGTTCACCCCGCCCTCGAGTGCGTATTCACCACCGACGAGGAGACTGGCCTGGTCGGCGCCGAGACGCTCGACAAGTCCCAGATTAGCGCCCGCACCATGATTAACCTTGACTCCGAGGAAGAGGGCGTTGCCACCGTCAGCTGCGCCGGCGGCGTCGTCGTTACCTACACCTGCCCCATCGCGCGCGAGCACAAGACCGGTAGCACCCTCACGCTCGACATCTCCGGCCTGCTGGGCGGCCACTCCGGCAGCGATATCCACCTGGAGCGCGGCAACGGCAACCTCATCATGGCCCGCATCATCGACCGCCTGATGGTTGCCGGCGAGCCCGCCATCGTGAGCTTTAACGGCGGCACCAAGGACAACGCCATCAACCGTGAGTGCAAGGCTGTTCTGGTCTATGCCGACCACGCTGCCGCCGAGGCCGCGGCCCAGATCGCAAAGGACATCATCGCCGACGTCACTGCCGAGCTCGAGGTCTTCGACCCCGGCTTTACCTGCACCGTCGAGATTGCCGACGACGCCGAGGTCGAGGCCATGGACCAGAAGTCCGCGCTTGCCCTCATCCGCGCTCTGCGTCTTGCCCCCAATGGTGTGATTCGCCGCAACGTCGCCACCGACGGCTCAGTCGAGGTTTCCTCCAACATCGGCGTGGTTGCCACCTCTGACGACGAGGTTAAGATCATGCTTTCCCCGCGCTCCTCGATCACCTCGCTGCAGAACGAGTTCAAGGATCGTTTGCAGACGCTTGCCGATGTCCTGGGCTTCGACGCCAAGTTTGAGTTCGAGTATCCCGGCTGGAGCTATGCCGAGCATTCGCCGGTCCGCGACGTCTTTGTCGAGAGCTATCGCGAGCTCTTTGGCTCCGAGCTGCGCATCGAGTCCATTCACGCCGGCCTTGAGTGCGGCCTGTTTGCCGAGGCCCTGCACGGCCTGGATGCCATCGCCGTGGGCCCGACGCTCTCCGATGTCCACACCCCGGACGAGAGCATGGAGCTCGCTTCTGCCGAGCGCTTCTACGAGCTGCTCATCGACGTGCTCAAGCGCCTCGCCGCGTAAAGGTTGCGCTAGCAGCAGTCCGAGCCACGTGCTAGCGGATTGCAAATGACATTACGAGAGGGGGTACCCGGTCTTTTGCGACAGGTGTCCCCTCTCTTCTTTTAAGAAATGGGAAATTGATTGGCGTCTAGCCCATATCCGCCCTGATGAGGTCGAGGGTTCGCTGGCAGTTTTCGCGGACGGGGCCGAGCATGTGCTCGCGCAGGTCCGCCATGCCGGGCAGGTCGGCGTATTCGTCCATGATCTCTTCCATGCAAATGGGCACCTCGTAGGCGAGGTCCATCATGGTCGCAAAGCAAAACTTCTCGGATAGCCCGGCATCGGTGAGCGCCGCCTCCAGCGCGGGGTCGCCCATACCGTGGTATCGGCGGATAGCGCCTGGACCGATGCGCCCCACTCGATTTTCGCCGCCAACGCTCATGGCAAGGCGCGCCCGGCGGCGCATACGCTCGTACGCCAAGCCCGATGCGACATCGTACATGGGTGCGAGCGCTGCGTTTGTGCCTTTACCTAGGATGAGCGAGTAGTTTTTAGCGTGTGCGTCAGGCGCTCCGATAATGGCGTTATAGAACAACATATAGGTAAAAAGCACAAGATTCATGTGGTGGGGGACTGTGTTAATCAGTCGTTCTTGGATGTCTCGTGTGGTTGGTCCTCCGTCGGCGGTGTATTTCTGGCTTGGCAATACACCGAGCGCCTGGCAAAAGTCCTCCTGATGCAGCCTTTCGATATTTCCGCTGCTATTGACAATTCTGTCGTACCGTTCAACGACGAGCGCGGCTTCGTCTTCAAATGTGCAATAGGAGACGTTGGCAGTTGGAATGCCAACACGCCGAGCCGTTTTCATGCAGACGAATTCGTTTAAGGCCTGATGTTTGAACCCAACGACACCATTTTTGAAGATATGGGTAGTGGGGGATGACCCTAGACATTCGCACCATTGGCCATCATGCCAAGCTAGTGCAAATTTGCCTTGGTTGCCGCCCAGGGACCAGCTTTCGTTGGAGCCCATCCATGTCTCTCTTTCGTCATCGCGAATTGCTTTGAGCTTGTGAGCGATTTGAGAATTGGTAAGCGGGCGGTATGCCGAGACCCTGCCGCGGGCGGCGCCTAATTGATCGGTTCGACAAAACTGAACGGCCCCTGCGCAGTCAAGACCGATATGGCACAAGAGGGCGACGGGGTTGTTGGATGCAACGTCATGCTCGGCGGCAATAGCGCGACGCTGCTCTTGGCTGTCGGGCAAAAGGCCAAATAGGAACGGGCGGACGATGTTATGGCCATACGTGCGATTGGAAAGCGGCATTGTAAGCGATAGTGGTGCTCCGCGATAGGTTGGGGCGTATACAAAGCTGCAGAGTCCATGCTCGTCTTGCCGGAGAGTGCCTGCGATTTCGCCACAAATGAGGGTCGCAAGCTCCATCTCTGCCATTTATTTCACAACCTTACAGTCAAAGGAGAGGTCTGAAGTGTCGGAAAGGCCTTGCTCGGCTGCGATTTGGGCCAGCAAGGCACCATAGGAAGATGGCGTTCCTTGTCGAGCGGGTCGTCTGCCTACGCTTGGCTTTGGCAGGGCATTCGAGTTCGCGATAGGGAGGTCCGCTTTCGTCGTCGGATGTTCGGAGGGCGATGCGATGGAGTCGTTATCGCTTTGCGCAAAGAGACCTATGCCGAGTGCGTTAAAGACGGACAGCAACTTGTCGAGTCGAATGCCGGTGGCGTCTCCTAGCTCGAGCGATGCGAGCAGGCGCTCTGAAACACTGGCCGTTTTGGCGAGGGCGGCACGGGTGAGACCCTGAGCCTCGCGTGCCTGGCGCACGTAGATGCCAGCTTGGCGCGGTGTGGTGATGGGAAGGGTATTCACGGCGATCTCCTAACGTGCAGACTTTTGCATATCAGTATGACATGCAAAAGTCTGCACGAAAAGGCCTCATGCAAAACTTTGCATGAGGCCTTGTACTGGCGTTGAGTTTTGAGCGATTGTGTTTGGCGTTACAGCGCCAAAATCCCCAGATGCTCAAGCAAGATCTTAAGTCCGATGAGGATGAGCACGATGCCGCCCACGATGGTGGCAGGTTTTTCGTAGCGCGCGCCAAAGGTGTGGCCGATCGCTACGCCGGCGACGGAGAAGATAAACGTTGTGACGCCGATAAGCGATACAGCGGGAACGATGTCGACCGAAAGCGCGGCGAACGAGATGCCCACGGCCAGGGCGTCGATTGAAGTGGCGATGGCGAGGATCAGGTACTCGCTCAGTTCAATCTTTTCGGCATTCTTGCCGTCGCCTTCATCCTCGTCCTCGGTAAAAGCCTCCCACAGCATTTTGCCGCCGATGAAGGCCAAAAGGATAAAGGCAATCCAATGGTCGATGGGGCCGATGATGCCCATAAACTGGCTGCCAAGCGCCCATCCGATCACGGGCATGCCGGCCTGGAAGCCGCCAAAGAACAGGCCGAGCACTACGGCGACCTTAAGGTTGATCTTCTTCATGCCAAGGCCCTTGCAGATGGATACGGCAAAGGCGTCCATCGAAAGGCCAATGGCGAGCAGCACGAGCTCTACGAGTCCCATGGTTTGGCTCCCTCCTTGCGGGCGAACCCGCGTGTACTTCTGACAGGGGAGCAACAAAAAAGACCCGTGGCGTACGCGCCGCGCGTACAACCACGAGTCTCGTTCATTAAGGCAAGCCAGACCGTGTCGGCCAGTATGTTGACTTGCCGCGCCACCGGAGGCGAACCCGGTCACGCGACTACTCCCTCATTCATGTGAATCCCGATGCTACCACATGAACAGCTCATTTGGGTTGAGGCTCTCAGCGGTGTTCGCTCATTCTGTAAGCATCGGATTTCGCGAGCGCCGCGGGGACAAACCGTGAGAAACTATTTAGCGTTTATGGAGCGTATGCGATGGGAGCGATGCCTTGGATAAGAACGAGCTGCAAAAGCGTATGGAACAGGCCATCCGCCTGACGGCACCTGGCCAGCCGATCCGCACCGCCCTCGACATGATCATTGCTGGTCACCTGGGCGCTCTTATTTGCGTCGGCGACACCGAAAACGTGCTCGCTGCTGGTAACGACGGCTTCCCGCTCAACATTTCGTTTACCTCGAACCGCCTGTTCGAGCTTTCCAAGATGGACGGCGCCATCGTCATCGACGGCGACCTCACCCAGATCCTGCGCGCCAACTTCCACCTCAATCCCGATCCCTCGCTTGCCACGAGTGAGACGGGCATGCGTCACCGCACCGCCGCCCGCATGTCGGTGCTCACGGATGCCATCGTGATCTCGGTCTCGGCCCGTCGTGCCGTCGTCAACGTGTACGTTCACGGCAAGAGCTACGAGATCCAGCCCGTCACCACCATCATGAGCTCGGTCAACCAGCTCGTCGCCACGCTCCAGACTACCCGTCAGTCGCTCGACCGCTCCCTGCTGCGCCTGACGGCCCTCGAGCTCGACGACTACGTTACGCTCGCCGACATTACCGGGATTTTCTCGAGCTTCGAGATCATGCAGCAGGCAAAGACCGAACTTAAGGATTGCATTGTCAAGCTGGGCAACCAGGGCAAGCTCGTGCAGATGCAGCTCGAGCAGCTCGCCGGCTCCAGCATGGATACCGAGTACGACCTGATGATTCGCGACTATGCGAGCGATTCCTCCGAGGCCAATGCCGAAAAGATCCGCGCCAACCTGAGCCGTATGACGCCTAAGGACCTGTCCGACCCACAGCATGTGGCGGCGGTTCTGGGTTACGACGACCTGGACGAGGACTCCGTCATGACGCCGCTGGGCCTGCGCACGCTTTCGCGCGTGTCTGTTGTGCGCGACGGCGTGGCCGAGAAGATCGTCGACGAGTACGGCTCGCTGCAGGAGCTCATGGATGACATCAGCGAGGATCCGGAGCGCCTGGGCGACTTTGGCGTCAACAACCCTGCCATTCTTGCGGACTCCCTGTACCGCATGAAGGGCACCAAACAGGGGAACGCATAATGGCGCCCGTATGCGCCGTGGTCGTTGCCGGCGGCAGCGGCCAGCGCTTTGGAAATCCCGGCGGCAAGCAGCTCGTTAACGTGGCGGGCCGTCCGCTCATGAGCTGGTCCATCCGCGCATTCGATCGTAGCAACAAGGTCGGCCACATCGTGGTGGTGTGCCCTGCCGAGCGCCGTGCCGAGATGCGCCGCCTGGCCATCGACCCGTTTGACTATGACACGCCCATCAGTTTTGCCGATGCCGGCGATACTCGTCAGGATTCCACCCGCGCCGGCGTGCACGCGGTGCCGGCGGGCTTTGAGTACGTCGCCATCCACGACGGCGCCCGTCCGCTCATCACGACCGAGGCCATCGATCATGCGATCGACGTGCTTGTGGGCGACCGCGCCCTCGACGGTGTCGTGTGCGGTCAGCCCGCGATCGACACGCTCAAGATCGTCGACGGCGATAATATCGTCGAGACGCCGCCGCGTGAGCTCTATTGGGCCGCGCAGACGCCGCAGATCTTTAGCGTCGACGCCATGAAGCGCGCTCACGCCGCAGCCATCGCCGAGGGCTTTATCGGTACCGACGATTCATCGCTGGTTGAGCGCATGGGTGGACGCGTCCGCTGCGTCCAGAGTCCGCGCGACAACCTTAAGGTTACGGTGCCCGAGGACCTGCGTCCCGTAACCGCGATTCTGCTTGGCCGTATGGCCGAGGGAGAGGACCTTCCCCATGTTCAGTAACCTGCGCATTGGCCACGGCTACGACGTCCACCGTTTGGTGGAGGGGCGTCGATGTATCATCGGCGGGGTCGACATCCCCTACGAGCGCGGCCTGCTGGGCCACTCGGATGCCGATGTGCTTGCACACGCGCTGGCAGACGCCATTCTGGGAGCCTGCCGCGGGGGAGACATCGGCAAGCTATTCCCCGACACCGATCCCGCCTACGAGGGTGCCGATTCGATGGTGCTGCTCGCTCGCGTGATGGACTATGCGCGCGAGCTGGGCTTTGAGTTTGTCGATGCCGACTGCACCATTGCCTGCCAGCAGCCTAAGATCACCCCGCACCGCGATGCCATGCGCGCCAACCTTGCCCATGCCCTGGGCGTTGACGTCGAAAACGTGGGCGTTGCCGCCACTACGACCGAAAAGCTCGGCTGGGAAGGCCAAGGCGAGGGAATTGGCGCCTGGGCCGTCTGCCTGCTACAGAAAACCGTTAAGGAGTAACGAATGCGTATCTACAACAGCGCTACCCATAAAAAGGAAGAGTTCCAGCCCATCGAGTCCGGCAAGGTCCGCATGTACGTGTGCGGCCCCACGGTCTACGACAACATCCACATCGGCAACGCCCGCACGTTCATCAGCTTCGATGTGATTCGCCGCTGGCTCATCGCGAGCGGCTACGAGGTCACGTTCGCCCAGAACCTCACCGATGTCGATGACAAGATCATCAAGCGCGCCAACGAGCAGGGCCGAACGGCCGCCGAGGTCGCGACGGAGTTCTCCGACAAGTTCATCGGCGTCATGCGCGCCGCCAACGTGCTCGATCCCGATGTGCGCCCCCGCGCCACCAAGGAGATCGGCCCCATGATCGCTATGATCAAGACGCTTATCGAGCAGGGTCACGCTTACGCCGCCGATAACGGCGACGTGTACTTTGCCGTGCGCAGCGATCCCAACTATGGTCAGGTCTCGGGCCGCAACATCGACGACCTTATGGTTGGCGCGCGCATCGAGGAGAACGAGGACAAGAACGACCCGCTCGACTTTGCCCTGTGGAAGGCCGCCAAGCCCGGCGAGCCCAGCTGGCCGAGCCCCTGGGGCGAGGGCCGTCCCGGTTGGCACACCGAGTGCGCCGCCATGGTGCATCGCTACCTGGGCACCCCGATCGACATCCACGGCGGCGGCTCCGACCTTGCCTTCCCGCATCACGAGAACGAGTGCGCCCAGGCCACCTGCGCCTGGCACCAGGGTTTCTCCAACACCTGGATGCACACGGGCATGCTGCTGGTCGACGGCGAGAAGATGTCCAAGTCGCTCGGAAACTTCTTTACGCTGGCTGAGGTGCTCGAACAGCACTCTGCCGCGGCCCTGCGCCTGCTGATGCTGCAGACGAGCTATCGCTCGCCGCTTGACTTTTCTTGGGAGCGCCTGGAGGGTGCCGAGAACTCGCTCATGCGTATCGCCGGTACGGTCGAGAACCTGCGCTGGGCCGCGAACCATGCGACGGCCGATGCCGATGAGGCAGCATCCGAGGCGTTTGCCGCCAAGGCCGCTGAGACCCGTGCCACCTTTAAGGAGTGCATGGACGACGACTTTAACACCGCTGGTGCCATGGGTGCCGTCTTTGGCTTTGTGACCGAGTGCAACCAGTACCTGGAGCAGGCGGGCGACGCTGCCGACAAGGCCGCCGCGCTTGCCGCCGCCGATACGCTGGTCGAGCTGCTCGATACGTTTGGCGTTGAGCTCCCCGAGCCCAAGGTCGAGCTGCCGCTGGGTCTGCTAGGCGTTGCCGCCGGCCTGGTCGCCTACACGGGCGACGATGTGGACGAGGCCGCTGCCAAGATTCTCGAGGCCCGCGCCGAGGCCCGCGCCGCCAAGAACTGGGATCTGGCAGATGCCATCCGCGATCAGCTCAAGGACCTGGGTCTGACGATCGAAGATACTGCAGCTGGCACCCGTATCAAGACTCTCTAATCCCTGCTGGTTTCCCAAGCACCCGACCTTGCCGTTCAAACCGTCGCTCGCGTACTCAAGTACGCGTCGCTCCTCTTTCACGGCCATCTCGGACACTTGGAAAACCCGTGCCGACCGCCCGAGCCACGGCACCTTGCCTTTCAATCGTCGGGCATGACCTCAAGGTCTATGCCCTCCTCTTTCAAGGCAATCTGCCGCACCTCGGGCGGTCGGTCTATTTGTTTCGTTTGATAGTCGTATTTAGGAGGTCGCTTTATGGCCGACAATCGCAAGCGTGCGCCTCGTGGTGGCAAACAGGCTGCTTCTGGCTCGCGCCCGATTCGCCGCAATGACCGCGCTGCCGCTTCCAAGGGCCAGCGCGAGCGCTCCCAAGCCCAGGCTGCGCGTCCGCAGCGAAATCGCAACCGCGACAACATTCAGGTCCCCAAGGGCGAGTTTATCGAAGGTCGCCGTGCTGCCGCCGAGGCCCTGCGCACCGGCTTTCCCGTCAAGTGCGCGCTCATCGCCGAGGGCGGGGAGCGCGATGCTGCCTTGTCGCGCCTGGTCGACGATCTCAACGCCGCGGGTGTCCGCATTAAGTATGTGCCGCGCGCGCAGCTCGATGCGCTGTCGAGCCATGGCGCTCACCAGGGCATTGCGCTCGAGGTGGGCAACTTCCCCTATGCCGATGTTGCCGATATCCTCGACCGCGCGGGCGAGGGTCCGGCTCTTGTCGTCGTGCTCGACCACGTGACCGACGACGGTAACTTTGGCGCCATCGTGCGCTCTGCCGAGGTCGTGGGCGCGGCGGGCGTCATCATTGCCAACAAGCGCGCCGCCGGTGTGACCGTCGGCAGCTACAAGACCTCTGCCGGCGCCGTTATGCATCTGCCCATCGCACAGGTTCCCAACATCGCTCGAGCGCTCGACGACCTCAAGGCCGCCGGCTTTTGGGTGGGCGGTGCTTCCGAGCACGCCGAGGGCAGCTGCTGGGATGCTCCCTTCGAGGGCCGCGTTGCGCTCGTCATGGGCTCCGAGGGCGACGGCATCTCGCGCCTGGTGCTTGAGAAATGCGACTTTTTGACCAAGCTTCCCCAGCGCGGCATGACCGAGAGTCTCAATGTTGCCCAGGCGACCACTGCGCTGTGCTTTGAGTGGTTGCGCCGCAATGCCGGCGAGCTCATGGGGGAGGAGTAGCGCATGTCCAAGAAGAACCGCGCCAAGTCCAAGGCCAAGCGCTTTGGCGAGGGCTCGGCCAAGCCGATCGTTTCGGCCGCGACCTATGGTGTGGGCGGCAATGCGTTTGCGCAGGCCATCGCCGATCCGGTCTCGACGGTGCACTCCAATAAGCCCGAGCTGCTGGTGGTCGACGGCTACAACGTGATTCACTGCACGCCGCGCTACGAAAAGCTCGTCTACGACCATTCCGACGATCCATATTCCAGCGACGTCCACGATATGGCTCGTACTGCGCTTATCAACGATGTCGCGGCGTTTGCCCAGGGCCGTTACGAGGCCGTGATCGTGTTCGACGGCGCGGGCAACATCTCCAACGAGCGCCCCAACCTACCGGCCCGCGGCGTGCGCATCGAGTTCTCGCCGACGGGCGTCTCTGCCGATACCGTGGTGCAGAAGCTCTGCATCGAGGCACGCGAGGAAGGCCGCGCGTGCTCCGTGGTATCGAGTGACGGCACGATCCAGGCTGTCGTCATGGGGAAGGGCGTCACGCGCATCTCGAGCCGTATGCTGGTGGACGAGATCAAACAGATTGATAACGACGTTCACGAGGCCGAGGAGGCCCCGCAGATCAAGATGACTCTGGGCAGCCGCCTGAGTCCCGATGCCCTGGCCAAGCTTAAGGCCCTGCGCGGACGGTAGGGGATTATCCATAGAGACCCGTTTCCCAATTGGCCGGCCCGTTGATTTGTAATCAATGGACTGTGGGTTGCCGTCGCCAAAACGAATAGTTTTTGGTTTTGGCGAACGGATAAAACTATTCGTTCTGGCGAATAGTTTTGAGATGTGGTCGGTCGAAGGGCCTGTTGCGCCCCGTCTTCAATTCCTTTATCCTTAACAGGCTTCGCGCGAAAGCGCCAAGTGTGCCAGTGTGGCGCAACGGTAGCGCAACTGATTTGTAATCAGTGGGTTGCAGGTTCGATTCCTGTCACTGGCTCCATGAAAGTTTCGGGCTCTGTTCCCCTGTGGGACAGGGCCCGTTTCTTTGTAGGTGGTGTGCCATCGGGTTGGCGCCCATCCCGTTTTTGGTTTGTCTCGTCCTCTAGTTTGTCTAAATCTGTAACAACAAGACCGATATTTGGCATCTAACTGTTACAGATTGAGATGAAACTTAGGGTGTTTTAGGAATATCTTGATCTGTAACATGTAGAAGCGGAATAGGCCTCTTGCTGTTACAGATCGAGACAAGGGCGGGTGCGGACATGGGGTCCTGTTCGAGCGTGGATTTCTGGACACGCGAACGAAGAAAATCTCCCGACCGGAGAACGAGCGTGGATAATTAATTTGGATAGGGAGCTAAGGTAAACGCCGATTGTCTATCGACGGCTTTAGAAACAACGGCCCCGATTTCATTGTGGAATCGGGGTCGTTTGTGCCTCAGGAATCCGAATGGATTAATCGAGCTCCTAAGGAACTTCTTGGGTTCTTGCTAATGGTCTGCCGAGGATGTCCCCAATGCAAACAGCGGGCATCTACTCAATATAGCTGGGGTTCTTCTTGATGATCACGCGTGCAGCGATGAAGGAGACGACGATGGCGATGATGGCGACAACGCATGCCAGCACGAAGTTGCCCATGGACCCATCGGGAGCGATAAAGATGAGTGCCGAAAGAAGGCCGGGGCATGCTCCCGCAACATACTCTTTCAGAACAAAGATGCCTGCAGGGAGTCCAGCGCAGAGCGCGCCGATTGCCGTGCCGACAAGCAGGCGGGGACGCTCGATGAGGCAACCGTAGAACGCGGGCTCGGTTACGCCACAGAGTGCGGTGACGGCAACCGTGGTGACCATACCCCTCTTCTCTTTGTTTCCCTTCATGGCAGTTGCCAGGGCGAGGCTCGTGCCGCCAATGCAGAGGTTCGAGATGAATCCAAAGATAATGGGTGCCCAACCGAGCTGCGCCAGGCTCGTAACTTCGATTGCGATGTAAGCCTTATCGAGACCGAGCATGACGAAATAGGGGTTAAGGGCTGCCAGGATCGGAGTAGCGATAAATGCCACGTTGTCCATAAGCCACGTGACGGCATCGCTCAGCGCGTAGCCCATCATGCTGCCGGCGGGGCCAAGGATAATCAGCTCGACAGGCACGACGATGATCATGGTGAGCAGCGGCTTCAAGAACAGTTTGGTAACGTCGGGGATTATTTTCTGAAGACCGCGATCGACGAAGTACATGAACACGACGCCCAGTACGATTGGCACCACCGTGCTCGAGTAGTCATTCGTCGGGATGGGGATGCCAAGAAAGTCGAGACCCTCAGCACCGCTAATGGACGAGCTGATCATGATCGCGCCCAGCAATGCGCCCATGATGGGCTGCATCTTCATGACGGCTGCGAGCTGATAACCAAGATAAACGGGCAAGAAGCTAAACGAAGCGCTAAAGATCGCCAACAGGACCTGGGCGGTTCCGCTATCGGTGCTCAATCCGCAATAATTGACCAGGAGATTCTTGATCGAAAGAATGAGTCCGCCAACGATGAGCGCCGGGACGATGGGCATGAATACCTGTGCAGAGACGTTCCCGAATTTCTCAATCAAGCCCATGGCGGTGTTACCGCTTTTAATGCCTTCTGCAAGGTCTTTGGCGGTTTGGGCATCGTCGGCAACCGTGCCACCGCCGACTTCGATTCCCGCGAAGTCGAGGAAGTCGTTGTAAGCCTCGGTGACGTTGGGGCCGATGATCACCTGAAGCTGGCCACCGCTGACTACTGCCCCGAGCGCCTGATCGGCCGATTTGGCGAGCTGGAGATCGATGATCGAGGTGTCTCGTGCGTCGATGCGAAGGCGCGTCGCACAATGAGTTACCGATGTAATGTTCTCTTTGCCGCCAACAGCCTTTAGGACTGTTTCGGACATTGCCTGATATTTCATCTCTTTCTCCTAACCTTCCTGCTCCTGATACTTCGAGATAAGGTCTCGGTACCAATACCAGCTCTTTTTGGGGGTGCGTTCCAGATTGTTCTCGAAGTCGATATGGACAAGTCCGTATCGTTTTTCGTAGCCGTTGATCCAGCTATACAGATCCATCGTCGACCAGAGGTAGTAGCCCTCAACGCGCGCGCCGTCGCGCTTGGCCCTCATCATGTGCTCGATGAACTGGCCCAGAAGCTCGATGCGGTCATCATCGTGGATCATTCCGTCTGCGTCTGGTTGCTCATAGGCGCCATGTCCGTTTTCCGTAATAAAGATGCGGGGCGCGTCATAGCGCTCGTGGACATCCATGATGGTTGAATACATGCAACCTGGGAGTATTTCGCGGCCCCATTTATTGCGGGGAACATTGCTGTCGCGGGCGCTTTCAAACAAGGGCGCAATGCATTTTCCTTCGACCTTTTTGCTCGAACCGCCCTTATTGTTCGCCGAAACGGCAAGCTCTCCACCGTGCCAGTCGGTTACATACTCTCGGCAATACACGTTGAGTCCAATAAAATCGACTTTACCGTCTCTGAATTCTTCTACGTCATTTGGGGATCGATAGAGCGAGACGCCAAGTTTTTCAAGGATTTCGTCCATTTCTGGCGGCAGTTGACCCTGAAGCGCTGGTGCCAGAATCATGCGATTGGCGAAAAAGTCTGCGTATCGAAATACGTCATCAGGGTGCTCGGTTGCCGGGTCGAGTTCGACAACGCCGCCATCGTGGACGGCGCCGATGATGCCGTCGTAGCCCATTTGACGATATGTTCGGACTGCGAGTGCGCTTGCGCGCATCAGGTTGTACTGAAACTGCATGTACGACTGAACGTCGAGCGATCGATTGGGGGGATAGTTGCCCAACATGTTTACGCAGTAGCTGTAGAAATGCGGCTCGTTAACGGTAGCCCAGATTTTGACGCGGTCTCCAAAGCGCTCAAAGCAAATCTTGGCGTATTTGCAGAACCACTCTGCCATGTCGTTGTTCAGCCATCCGCCTTTGCAAGCAAGCGTGAATGGCAGATCGTAATGGAACAGCGTAACGTTGGGCTCTATGCCATTTTCGAGGCAGCAATCAATGACCCGATTATAAAAATCGATACCCTCTTCATTCACTTCGCCGATACCCGTGGGGATGATTCGACTCCATGAAAGAGAGAAGCGATAGGTGTTTTGTCCGCCTTCTTTCATCATGCGGATATCTTCTTCATAGCGATGGTAGAAGTCGCAAGATACATCACCGTCAACATGGTTGATGTTCTTATTGCTTGTGTGGCTAAAGAAATCCCACTCGCCAAGGCCTTTGCCGTCTTCGTTCCAGGCACCCTCGCACTGATAAGACGCCGTGGCGGAACCCCAGAGAAACGGCATGTTGTTCACGTTGCCCATGAATCCCCTTTCCATCATTCAACACGGTGGATACGTGTGGCGGAATTACGATTAAGATGACGTCAACTGTTTTGAATCATAGGAGAACGACCGAAGCTGATTGATTCAATAAATGAATCATGATTTTGAGGAGAATGGAAAGAGGGATCAGGTGAATATCAATGGCTTTGATGTGCTCAATCGCATTAGCTCCATCATCAACAGCGAGTGTGGATCTAACGACGCTGCCATTGCCCAATATCTCATTGCTCACCTTAGGCGCTCGAGCGAAATCAATGTTGTCGCGATAACTCGCGACGCTTTCGTTACGCGCTCTGCCGTTCGACGTTTCTGCAATCGGTTGGGTTATCAGTCTCTCAGAGATTTGAAAGAGTCATTTACTCAATCAGTCTTTCCTAGCGACTTAAGCCACCGAGAGGAGGAATTCGGCTATGAGGAGTACAGAGCAGAGCTCGATGTGCGCATGATCGAAATGTTTGCAGAGGTTGAAAGCGGCGTTTCAGATGTCGTTATTAAGCAACTTGCCGATGAAATAGGGAGGCACAAAAACGTTGAAATCTGGTGTACTAATAATGTGAGTGCCAACCTCGTACGGTTTCAACAGGAACTATTCTATACAGGCAAAATAGTTCGCATAGTTGCCGGGGCAAATGTCGCGGAATTGAAGAATGTCGAGGATGCTTCTCAGTCTTTGATAATACTCGTATCGGTTTCCGGGCTATTTGCATCGCAGGCGCGTGAGTATCTTGATTGCCGTTCGGGCAGGAAGATTCTCATCACTGCGTTTAGCAGTGATGAGAATGTGAGATCTTTCGATCGCGTCTATCGACTCGGCAACGCGGGGAACGGAATTGATCGACTCGGCGTTTACTCGAAATACGCTATAACGTATTTCTTCGACCTTCTTTCATCGTGCTACTTGAGCCGCTACCCCCGCACAAAGGGGGAGCCGCTCTATGGCTCAACATTGTCCTGGCCCGAGTGATTGCGGCTTTATAGCACTCTGGCTTAGTGAATGAGCGTGGATAATCTCCCACTTTGGGCTCGAAGTCAGGCCAAAAGTGGGAGATTATCCACGCTCGATTTCAAACGGGAGAAAATCCACGCTCGGTCGAGCCAGGGAAACCCGATCCCGACCTATATATAGGTGCAAATGAGTCGTTATCGAAGCAATATTCTGCAGGCTCACTCCACTACGCCAAAGTGTTCCCTCGGGAAATGTCACCGCTACATGCAAATTCAGCGTCCTTCATATCCAAACCCGGCAAAACAGCAGGTCAAAGGTATATAGATACGCCCGGCACCGTGTATCTAGAGGTTTTCGTTGACAGCCCCCAAGGTTGCATCGTATTATCTTTTTCGTTCGCGGGGGCGGCGGTCCAAAAGACCAAAGGACCTGCGGATACTTGAACGATTGGGAGTTTGCCCGAGTGGTTAATGGGGACGGGCTGTAAACCCGTTGGCTCTGCCTACATAGGTTCGAATCCTATAGCTCCCACCCGTCAAGTGCCTGTATAGCTCAGTCGGTAGAGCACTTCGTTGGTAACGAAGAGGTCACCAGTTCAAGTCTGGTTGCAGGCTCCATCCGGCGGTGTAGCTCAGTTGGTTAGAGCACACGGTTCATACCCGTGGCGTCACTGGTTCGAATCCAGTCACCGCTACCATAGGTAACACGGTGGCTTCTCAATAGTATGTTGAGAGGCCACTATGGTATAAAGGCAAAGTCCCGTCCGGGGACGACCTGTTTAGAGGAGGGCTTTATGGCCAAAGAGAAGTTTGAGCGCACTAAGCCGCATGTTAACATCGGCACCATTGGTCACGTCGACCACGGCAAGACCACGCTGACCGCCGCCATCACCAAGGTTCTCTCCGAGACCGAGGGCTGCAAGGCTGACTTCACTGCGTTCGAGAACATCGACAAGGCTCCCGAGGAGCGCGAGCGCGGCATTACGATCTCCGTCTCCCACGTCGAGTACGAGACTGCTGCCCGTCACTACGCTCACGTTGACTGCCCGGGCCACGCTGACTACGTCAAGAACATGATCTCCGGTGCTGCTCAGATGGACGGCGCTATCCTGGTCATCGCCGCCACCGACGGCCCCATGGCTCAGACCCGCGAGCACATCCTGCTCGCCCGTCAGGTCGGCGTTCCCTACATCGTCGTCTTCCTGAACAAGTGCGACATGGTCGACGATGACGAGCTCATCGACCTCGTCGAGATGGAGACCCGTGAGCTCCTCTCCGAGTACGATTTCCCCGGCGACGACATCCCCGTCATCCGTGGTTCCGCTCTGGGCGCTCTCGAGGGCGACGCCAAGTGGATGGACGCTATCCGCGAGCTCATGAACGCCGTCGACGAGTACATCCCGACGCCTGCTCGTAACAACGACCTCCCGTTCCTGATGGCCGTTGAGGACGTTATGACCATCTCCGGCCGTGGTACCGTTGCTACCGGCCGTGTCGAGCGCGGTGAGCTCAAGCTCAACGAGCCCGTCGAGATCGTCGGCATCAAGGATACCCAGAACACCGTCGTTACCGGTATCGAGATGTTCCGTAAGTCCATGGACTTCTGCGAGGCTGGCGACAACGTCGGTCTGCTGCTCCGCGGCATCAAGCGCGAGGACATCGAGCGCGGCCAGGTTCTCTGCAAGCCCGGTTCGGTTACCCCGCACACCAAGTTCACCGGCGAGATCTACGTTCTGACCAAGGAGGAGGGCGGCCGTCACACCCCGTTCTTCGATGGTTATCGTCCTCAGTTCTACTTCCGTACCACCGACGTTACCGGTACGGTCAAGCTCCCCGAGGGCACCGAGATGGCTATGCCTGGTGACCACATCACCATCGAGGGCGACCTCATCCACCCGATCGCCATGGAGGAGGGCCTGCGCTTCGCTATCCGCGAGGGTGGCCACACCGTCGGTTCGGGCATCGTCTCCACGATCATTGAGTAAATTAGCTCTTTGATATAGCTGACTTAGAGAACCCGGCACTTATATGGGTGCCGGGTTCTTTTCTGCAATGGATATTGAGCCGTTGCTGGTGTCGAGAGGATCGATAATGGTCCTGGATGCACCGTCGATTAGCTCTCGATGGCTTCATTGATGTGTTCCAAATATGAATGGATCCACCGAGAACCAATTGACTCGAGGTTTTCATTGACAGCACTTACGTGGAGCTGATAAAGTAACAACTCGTGCCCGTACGGGGCGGAAATGAAAGGTTCAGGATACATGCGTACTCTAGTTACTCTTGCGTGCACTGAGTGCAAGCGCCGCAACTATACGACCACCAAGAACAAGTCGACCATGCCTGATCGTATGGAGATCAAGAAGTATTGCCCCTGGTGCCGTCACCACACGCTGCACAAAGAGACTCGCTAGTCTCTAGTCACATACGCCAGTAGTTCAATTGGTAGAGCATCGGTCTCCAAAACCGAGTGTTGAGGGTTCGAGTCCTTCCTGGCGTGCCAGTCATTATTCCGTAAGCTCCCACTTGGGGGCTTACGGTTTACTCATGTATAAGCGCATTGCGCGGAGGTAACCCAAATGGCCAACAAGAAGAACAAGAAGAAGGCTCAGCAGCCGGCACCTGCCAACAACGCTGCTGCCAACTCCAAGGTTGAGGCCAAGAAGGCCGTTGCCAAGAAGAACGAGAAGGCTGCGAAGTCCAAGAAGAACGAGAAGCCTGGTTTCTTCGCCCGCACCAAGAAGTATTTCGCTTCGGTCAAGTCCGAGATGAAGCGTGTCACGTGGCCTGATAAGAAGGAGCTCGTGAACTACTCGGTCGTCGTTTGCGCTTCTCTGGTCGTCGTCGGCGTCGTCATCGCTCTGCTCGATGCTGGCTTTGGCGAGGCTCTTGCTCTGTTCTCTGGATTGAGGGGCTAAACCATGTCTAAGCGTTGGTACGTCGTTCACACTTACTCCGGATACGAGAACCGCGTAAAGTCCGATCTCGAGCATCGTATCGAGACCATGGGCATGCAGGACCGTATCTTTGATATCGAGATTCCTATGGAGCGCGTCACCGAGATCAAAGAGGGTGGCAAGCGCGAGACCAAGGATTCTAAGATCTTTCCGGGTTATGTCCTGGTTCGCATGGAGATGGATGACGATGCGTGGACGTGTGTTCGCAACACGCCCGGCGTCACCGGTTTCCTAGGCGGCAACGGCAAGCCCGCTCCGCTTTCCCGCGACGAGTACAACAAGATGACTCGTCGTCCCGGTAAGGGCGATTCGCCCAAGCGCACCTCGGTTGATATTCAGGTCGGCACGTCCGTCCGCGTCACCGATGGCCCGCTTACCGACTTTGATGGCAAGGTCTCCGAGGTTAACACCGAGGCTGGCAAGCTCAAGGTCACGCTGATGATCTTTGGCCGCGAGACGCCGGTCGAGCTCGACTTTAACCAGGTCGCTGTCATCGCTTAAGTTTTCGTCCGTTCGCGCGAGCGTGCTTCTTCTGTGACTGCTCATCTCAGGAGTGCTTCTAACACGTGCGTGCTTACGATATAGCAAGTACTTCACACTCGTGATTCGAAAGGAATGACCATGGCTGAGAAGAAGGTTGCCAACGTCATTAAGCTCCAGATTCCTGCTGGTGCAGCTAACCCCGCTCCTCCCGTCGGCCCCGCCCTGGGCGCCGCTGGCGTGAACATCATGCAGTTCTGCCAGGCCTTTAACGCCGAGACGCAGGACAAGAAGGGTGACATCATCCCCGTTGAGATCTCTGTCTACGAGGACAAGTCCTTCTCCTTCATCACCAAGACCCCGCCGGCGGCTCACCTCATCAAGAAGGAGCTGAACCTCAAGTCTGGTTCCGCTAAGCCCCAGGCCGACAAGGTTGGTCAGCTCTCCCAGGAGCAGCTCACCAAGATCGCCGAGATCAAGATGCCGGACCTCAATGCCAACGACATTGACGCCGCCAAGAAGATCATCGCCGGTACCGCCCGCTCCATGGGCGTCACCATCGCTGAGTAGCGATTTCTTTAGGTAATGACGGGTGCTCCGACCGGGGCGCCCGTTAAATGTGTGCAATAGGGCACACGATACGATGTGGGAGGGCTCACGCCCGTTTAACCACAGGAGGTAATGCACATGGCTAAGCATGGTAAGAGCTATAACGCCGCTGCCGAGAAGATCGACCGCGCCACGCTCTACACCCCCCTTCAGGCTGCCAAGCTCATCAAGGAGCTCGACACCGCCAAGTTCGACGAGACCGTCGAGGCCCACTTCCGTCTGGGCATCGATACTCGTAAGGCTGACCAGAACATCCGTGGTTCCATCTCCCTGCCCCACGGCACCGGCAAGACCGTTCGTGTTGCCGTCTTCGCCGAGGGCGAGAAGGCCCGCGAGGCTGAGGCTGCCGGCGCCGACATCATCGGTTCCGACGAGCTTGTCGCCCAGATTCAGAAGGGCGAGATCAACTTCGACGCCGCTATCGCTACGCCGAACATGATGGCCAAGGTTGGCCGCATCGGTAAGATCCTTGGTCCCCGTGGCCTCATGCCGAACCCCAAGCTCGGCACCGTGACCATGGACGTCGCCAAGATGGTCTCCGAGCTCAAGGCTGGCCGCGTTGAGTACCGCGCCGACCGCTACGGCATCTGCCACGTGCCCCTGGGCAAGAAGTCCTTCTCTGAGCAGCAGCTCGTCGAGAACTACGCTGCCCTGTACACCGAGATCCTGCGCGTCAAGCCCTCTTCTGCTAAGGGCAAGTACGTCAAGTCCATCTCCGTGTCTTCCACCATGGGCCCTGGCGTCAAGGTCGATCCCGCTATCCAGCGCGACTTCCTGGCTGAGTAACTAACAGTTACTGCCTGAGCAAAGCAAGCATTGCTAAAGAGACCCGGTTCTGCCTCGTGCAGGACCGGGTCTCTTGCTATCTCGGGGCAAAACCAACATGAAGGGGACAGGCGCCTTTGTGGTGGTTTTACTTGTGTTGTACTTTAGCGCGATGTAGTACTACCCGAGGCCGAAGGGAGCCCAACATGTTTAAGAACACGCAACAGCTCCTAGGCCTAGCGCTACTAGATTGGATAGCGCGCTAGGGTTGTAATCTCGCTATAACGATTTGTTGTACCCGGGTGCGCTATCGTCTGCCGCTTTCAGGCGTGATGAGCGACACGGGTATTTTTCTATCTCTAGGCCTTCTCTCTCTCCTGAAAGCCATCTGTCATAAAACGGTCAATCAGGAGGAACATATAAGCCGCAAAATCACAATCTTTGACGCCACCCTGTGCGACGGTGAGCAGTCGCCGGGCGCCAGCATGAATACCGAGGAAAAGCTCTTCATCGCCCGCCAGCTGGTGCGCATGAACGTGGACGTTATCGAGGCGGGCTTTCCCATCTCGAGTCCTGGTGACTTTCGCTCCGTACAGGAGATTGGCAAGATTGCGGGCGACCGATGCACGGTATGCGGCCTGACGCGCGCTGTCGACAGGGATATCGAAGTGGCTGCAGAGGCGCTCAAAACGGCCCAGAGGCCCCGTATCCATACAGGGCTGGGTGTGAGCACCAGTCACCTGCGCGACAAGCTCCATATGACTGAGGAAAGGGCAATTGAGTGAGCGATCCATGCCGTCAAACATGCTCGCAAGTTCGTTGACGATGTTGAGTTTTATGCCGAGGATGCCGGCCGCTCCGATCAGGAGTTTCTGGTGCGCATTATCGAGGCGGCCGTAAAGGCCGGTGCCACGGTCGTGAACATCCCCGATACGATGGGCTACAACATGCCGTGGGACTTTGGCGCCCGCATCCGTGACCTGCGCGGGCGCTGCGGGTGCGGCCGGTCAGCGTGCGGTCGACGTGATGGAGTATCGCGAGTACGATATTGAGCGCATTGCGCGCCAGGCATTTGAGGCGGCGCGCAAACGTCGCGGCAAGGTGACGAGCGTTGATAAGCGCAACGTGCTGGAGACGAGCCGCATGTGGCGCGAGATCGTGCATCGCGTGCAAGACGAGGAGTACTCCGACGTGGAGCTTGAGGACCTGCTCGTCGACAACGCCGCCATGCAGCTCATCAGTCGACCGGCAGACTTTGACGTCGTGGTGACGGAGAACATGTTCGGCGACATCCTGTCCGATGAGGCGGCTCAGATTACCGGATCGCTCGGTATGCTTGCCTCTGCCTCGCTGGATGATGGCGTATCGCTGTTTGGGCCGAGCGCTGGCAGCGCTCCTGACATCGCGGGGCTCGGCGTGGCCAATCCGCTGGCTCAAATCTTGTCGGTGGCGATGCTGCTGACCTACGCGCTCGACATGGGCGAGCAAGCCGCGTGGATCGAGAGCGCCGTGGCGCGCGTGCTCGACGAGGGCTGGCGCACCCGTGACATCGCCGATGTCAACACTCCGGCAGATAAGACCCTCGGCACCACGACGATGGGCGACAAGGTCGTCGCCGCGCTGTAGGCGATGCCGATTCAAGCTGTCAAATATCTCAATCTGTAACATCTAAGGGGCAAAATCGTTCCTACCTGTTACAGATTGAGATTTTCGGCTGAGCATCCGTGGTCTGTCTCGATCTGTAACAGCTAACCGATTATTTGGGCCCTACCTGTTACAGATTGAGACAAACCGTTGGGACAGGTCGGACGAGTCAGCAAAACCACCACAAAGGTGCCGGTCCCCTTCGTGGTGGTTTTTAGCGCAACGAGGTGTTCCCAGCCGACCATACGGGCGGCCTTGCGCTCACGCTGCTCGATGACAGCGCATCTTTAGACGCGAAGTGCGGAACCGGGTGCATATACGAGCCGCGTAGCGTTACGAATTCATGGGAATGACCGTATCGCCAATTTGTACGCTTGCAATCTTGTCTGTGTCACAAACTTGCGAGAACGGCCAGGTCTTGTGGACATCAGTGGTGCCGTTATCCAGTTTATTTGCGAAATAGCCGCTGTGGCTGGTTGCGTCCTCAACATGACCGTCTTTGAACGTCACGATGAGGGGTATGTTGCCAACGGCATCCATAGACTCCTCCATGTTTTGAGACATCTTGCCGCTGTTGTTGTCGTGTTCGATGGAACGATCTATGTTGTAGCGGACTGAAACGCCAACGCAGGATACGGTGGCCTCTTGAATCGTCGCCTTGGTGCCGTTAAAGTTGACCGATTTGGGCGCGGGAATCGTAACGGATGTATCTTCGTAATTCAGCTGGAACTTAAGATCCCATGGGCCCGTAAGTATTTTCTTATACTCGGGAAGCTCTTTGCCAGCACGTGGCACAACGAGAGAGTTGATATGCGTGCGGACGGTCCTGCCCATAAGGCCGGGTGATTCAACGCTGAACTGTGCAAAGTATTGAATGCTGGAGTCATTGGGGTTCTTGTCAATGAGCCATGATTGGCCTTGGCCGCCATGCTCGCCATCAACGTATACGTTTCCATCGACACTTCCGGCGATAGTTCCGTTCTCGCCCGGCTCGGAAAGCTTTTTCAGGGCAGCGGGATCGTCGAACGTAAGCGTATAGGCGATGGTAACCATATCCTTGTCGCCCATGATGGCGTCGGCGGTCACGGTGACTCCGTTGTTGGAGCAGCTAGCACCGACGGGCCGGCCAATACGGTCGATGATCTCGGTTTGAGAAGCAGGTCCGTCAAAGATGTCGGAAAGCATGTCAGAAGGAAGCGGCAGGACGCCTGTTGCCATAGCCGTGCCAGCGCCTCCAATGACGATAGCGAGGACTGCCGTTACAGCGGCAATGCGAGCGACTGTTCTTACGGGATGGCGGGCGATGCGCGGCTTGCGTCGCGTGCCATTAAAGTTGCTTTGAGCGGTCGCCGCATCGCTCGAGGCGACGGACTGAGCAATCGAGTTTGCCATGTGCTGCTTCGCATTATCGGTAAACGAAATGTGCTCCAGGGCGTGGCGATAGTCATTCGAATTCGTAGTCATTGTGGTCTCCTTTCAAGGAAAGCCGAAGTGACGCACGTCCGCGGCTAAGGTGCTGGGCGGTTGCAGCTGGCGTCGCGTGAACGGCGTCTGCGATTTCCCTGATGCTCATGCCTGCGTAGTAGTGCAAAAAGATGGCGATGCGCTGTGCTTGAGGCAGGGCCGTGACAGCGGAAAGAATGGCGCAGTCGCGTTGCGCGAATTCTTGCTCGGTATGTGTTACGGGTGCGCAGAAATCGGGGAGCGAATCGAGGTCGACAACCGGGTGATTCGCGTGCGTACGGCCGATATCGCGACATGCGTTCAGTGCGACTCGGATCACCCAAGCACGTTCGTGTTCGAGCGAGTCGAACGGTTGAGTGCGTTGGAGAATCTTGATCAGCGTGTCCTGGCAGATGTCTTGAGCGTCGTCAGCGGATCCAAGGGCCGAATAGCACAATCGAAGGATGAGGTCGGAATACGTGTCGACCAAGCGCTTTGCTTCCCGCTCGATCTGATCGGCATCGCATCGGAGCGTGCTATTGCGGTTACGGCGTGCAGGCATAGTGTCACCTCCAATTGGTCGTGGTGGATATAGGGAAGGCGTCTCGCGAGGTCCCTCTACATACAACACGGTCGAGACTGCATAAGTTGACAAAAAAAGACGGCACGTGAGCGCCGTCCTTACAAAACAATGAGTGTTCTCGTTAATTACACAAGCACCGTGATGGACAGGTCGGACGAGTCAGCAAAACCACCATAAAGGTGCCTATCCCCTTCGTGGTGGTTGTTGGCAGTTACCAGGGGGTTCTGGCGGTTGAAGACTCGATTGCTTCGTGGCGTTTGAGCTCGCGGCGCATGGTTTGCGAGTTGAGCCAAGCGGCCTTCCAACCGCGCGTGGGGTAGCGCGCCTCGTCAATTTCGATCTTGGTATAGCCGCAGGCGTTGACAATCTTCGTTCCGCATGGGTGTTGGCGCTCGCGTTGAAAGTTGGGGCCGTAGCTTTGGTGCACATGCCCGTGAATCATATAGTCGGGACCCCAAGACTCAAGAGCCGCATTAAAGCACTCGAATCCTCGATGCGGCAGGTCGTCCAGGTCGCCCATGCCTGCGACGGGTGCATGGGTAAGTAGAATATCGCATCCGTCTACCAGTGCGATTTTTCGCGATAGCTTGCGCATGCGTTTTGCCATCTCGCGCTCGGTATACATGTTCGCGCCGTCGCGGTAGCGCATGGAACCGCCCAGACCCGCAATGCGAATACCTCGGTACACATATACGCTGTCCTCAACACAAATGCACCCGCCCGGTGCATGGCGCGCGTAGCGGTCGTCGTGGTTGCCACGAACGTACACAAGCGGTTTGTTGATGACAGTGACCAAAAACTCAAGATAGTCCGGATCCAGGTCGCCTGCGGATAGAATCAGGTCAACGTCCTCAAAGCGCTCCTTGCGAAAGCACTCCCACAGGCATCGCTCTTCGGTATCGGCTATGGCAAGGATTTTCATAGGGCGCGGACCTTCGGCTCATCGTCGAGTTGCGGAATGGTGCCCACCACGTTGTCGGCCAGCCAGTCCATCTCGACGATTTGCGTGCTCGGCAGTGGGGGAAAGCCCTCGATCTGCACCACGCCGTCTTGGCTATGGAGCTCGCCGCCAAATGGATTGATGGAGCCCTCGACGATGCCATTGCGCAGTAGCTGAACAAGCTTGCGCGTCTGATAGGGCAGGCCCGGAGCGTAGCGAATGTCGATAACGCCCGAGCTCATACCATACCAGTAGTTGACGGCGCGAACCTGGCTGTTGTCACTGGTCTCATCCCAGGTGCCATGCAGCAGGCTTCGCACGATAAGCTCGTAGTAACGGCCCCAGTTCCATACCGGCATGGCGATGCCGACGACCTTGCCATCGACCAGGCGGTGGAGTCCGTAGGCCGTGGGGTCCTCCAGCGACTTGGACATGTCGACACCGGTCATAACACTCACGCCTTCGCGGCACATGGCCTCGGCAAGACCGCCGGCGGGTACATCGCCCCAGGTGAGGATTACCTGCGCGCGAGGGTCGAGCAGCGAGGCGCCGATGGCAAAGGCGTTGATCTCGCTAAGCGCGCCCGACGCAAAGACCGACGCGTGGTAGCCAATGCGATGGTTGTCCGCCATGCTAGCCGCAAGGGCGCCCAGGAGGAACTTGGCCTCGTACATCTTGCCAAAGTACGAACGGACGCTTTGGTGGGGAAGGCCGATAGAACAGTTAAGGAACCGAACCTGGGGATACTCAACGGCTGCCCTGAGCGTGTATTCCATCAGGCGGTGCGAGGTCGAGAAGATGACGTTGTCTCCATGTTTGACAGCCGTTTCCACGGCGGCGTAGAACACGTCCGGATCGTGGCAGTCCTCGAACGCCTCGGTGCGCACGATACCGCCAAAGTGCTCGTCGAGATACTGACGCCCTTGGTCGTGTAGGCTGTCCCAGCTCGACGTTGCACAAGGGAATTCATGGATAAAGGCGATGCGCAGGGGATTGGCCGCCGAATAGACGGTCTTGCCCATAAAGAAGTTGAGCACACCGGAGGTGGACTTGGCGGGCGACTCTTCCTCATCGACACTCGGCGCTTCGACAAGATCGACCTTGTCCTCGTCATTTTTGCCGGCAATGACCAGCTCGCGCCAAATTTTGCACAGGCGGTTTACGACGATATCCGTCGGCGTATCCAGCAGGCGGTCCTGGTTGTACACATTGAGGTAGACGAGCATGGCGTCGGCGGGCGTAATGTCCAGGTGGTCGCCGCCCGCGCGAAGGTAGGCGCGCTTAAAGAGCAAGAAGGTGTGGCGCAGGTAGTCGACCTTTTTCTGCGGCCATTTTTCGATAAGGTTCTGACCGAGCATCTTGGCGAGTGTCTCGTAGCTTCCCTCACGCGAGAACTCGATCTCGTATAGGGGGCAGACGCGCCAAAACGCGCAGAACTCACCGTATAGGCGGCTTTCGACGGAATCCCATGTGCCGGGGTAGAGACGGGTAATCTTGGCCGAAACCGTCGGGGCGTCCAGGAATTTGAGGACGCTGACGCGCTTGTTGCCCTCTTGGACGTAAAACCGATGCATGAACTCGGTGACGATGATGGGGTCGCGATAGCCCTCGGTCACCTGGATGTCGTAGAGGTTGGACCACTTGCGGGCGAACTCGGTGCTAAATGGCAACAGGGGCATAAAGTTGCACGAAAAGGCAGACTGACGGCCCTTGGTAACCGTGCCGACGACCATTTCGAGCGGAATATCCCGCAGGCCGACGCTCTCTCGCTGACCTAAGGGGAGCTGGGCAACCAAGCTGTCGAGGTCCGTAAGGTACGGGTGCTCGCTTTGGCTGATGGCGCGACGGCGTCCCTGCTCGCCGCGCTTGCGTGCTTGACGATAGGCCTCTTCCATGGTGTCTACTCCCTTAGTCGTTTAAACAACGATATGAACCATGGTACCACGATGCGAAACTACCACAAAGGTGCCTGTCCCCTTTGTGGTAGTTTAGGCGATGATGGGGGCGATGGCGCGGATGCAGGCGTCGGCTGCCGTAAAGGTGGTGCTGTCGTCACTGACGATAAAGATGATCTTACCCTTAATGCCAAAGTCGCCGATCTCGCTAAAGAGCACGTAGGGTTCCTTGTCAAAGCCCGAGATGGGTGAAACGGCGACCTTGGTGGCACAGGCGAGCTCGTCTGCCAGCGCATCGAGCGAGTCCCACTTTGACGTGTCCTTCACCGCGACGGGAACGACAACGCGTCCAAAGGGCATGAGGTGCACGAGTGTGTTCTTGGAGATGTTGGAGTTGGGGACGATGATGGTCTGTCCGCAGGCGTCCTCGATGGTCGTGTGGCGCCAAGTGATGTCCTGGACCACGCCCGACACGCCGCCGACCTCGATATTGTCGCCGGGCTTGATGATGCCCATAAAGGTCACTTGCATGCCGCCGATAAGGTTTGATAGCGTGTCCTGAAAGCCGAGCGAGATGGCGATGCCGCCGACGCCAAGAGCGGCGACGAGCGCGTTTGCGTTAATGCCAAAGCAGTTGTCGAGGATAAAGCTGCCGCCGATCATCCAAATGACGGCACGCGCGATGTTGATGAAGATGCTCGATGCGGGAAGCGGGTTGTCGTCTCGGTTGAGTAGGTGGCGCAGGGTCTTGGATGCCACCTTGGCGGCGATGGCGGTGACTATTACCAAGATGACGGCCCAGATGATGTTGTGGACCCAGCGCTGCTCAAAGAAATGAAGAATCGGTTCAAACAATTCCATGTAGGGAAAACCTCCTAATGATCATTCAACCATGATACCCACCAAAAAGCCCATCACATCGGACGGGCCGATAACTTGAGATGGGGTGGCCGCGGTGGCGTAAGCTGGGCCGCCGGCGAGCACGCCGGCAAGGAGTGCGGCGGTCAAGCAAGACGGGGAAGGAGTCTTCTCATGGCAGTTTCCTTAGTTCTTAACCAGTGGTTCCTGCTGACGCTGGATTATCGACATGATATGCGAAAACCGTCGCAAAGGTATCTGTTCCTTTGCGGCGGTTTTGACGTTTGCGCAGATAAAACCTGCCAAAATAAACCTGTCCCTTATTGGCAGGTTTTAGCTCAGCAGCATGCGGTCGTTGGCGAGCTCGCCGCCCGAGACCTCCTCGAACTTCTGCAGCAGGTCGGCGACGGTGAGCGACTTCTTCTCGTCGCCCGCCACGTCGTAGATAACGTGGCCCTCGTGCATCATGATCAGGCGGTTGCCCAGACGGATGGCGTCATTCATGTTGTGCGTGACCATGAGCGTGGTCAGGTGGTTCTCGTCGACAATCTCCTCGGTCAGATTGAGCACCTTAGAGGCGGTCTTGGGGTCGAGTGCCGCGGTGTGCTCGTCGAGCAGCAGCAAGCGCGGCTTGGTGAGCGTGGCCATGAGCAGCGTGAGTGCCTGGCGCTGGCCACCCGAAAGCAGGCCGACCTTGGCGTTGAGGCGCGTGTCCAGGCCAAGGTCCAGGCGCTTGAGCAACTCAACGTACTCGTCCTTCTCGGCCTTGGTGACGCCCCACGAAAGGCCGCGACGCTGGCCGCGACGCTTGGCGAGGGCCAAGTTCTCGGCAATCTGCATGTCGGCTGCGGTGCCGCGCATGGGATCCTGGAACACGCGGCCCAGGTACTTGGCGCGCTGCGACTCGCTCAGGCGCGAGATGTCGGTGCCGTCGAGCTCGATAACGCCCGAATCGAGCGGATATACGCCGGCAATCATGTTGAGCAGCGTGGATTTGCCGGCGCCGTTGCCGCCGATCACAGTTACAAAGTCGCCGTCGTTGAGGGTAAGGTCGACGCCGGTGAGCGCGCGCTTCTCGGTGACGGTGCCCTTGTTAAAGGTCTTCTTGACGTGCGAGAGCTTAAGCATCTGCCTCATCTCCCTTCGTGTAGGAGCTGCGGAGCTTATAGCGCTCCCAAACCACGGGCACGCACAGGGCCACGGCGACAATCACAGCAGAGAGCAGTTTCATGTCGTTGGCGTCCATGCCCAGCTGCAGCACGATGGCGCGGATGAGGAAGTACACCACGGAGCCAAAGACGGCGGAGGCCAGACGGACGGAGAACTGCGTGAGACCGCCGGGCAGCAGGCGGCCGAGCACCTCGCCGATGACGATGGCGGCAAGACCGATAACGATGGCGCCGGTGCCCATGCCAATGTCGGCATACTTCTGGCTCTGGCAGATGAGCGCACCCGAAAGGCCAATGAGGGCGTTGGAGAGCACGAGGGCGATCATTTTGGTGCTGTTGGTGTTAACGCCCAGGGCGCGGATCATGTACTCGTTGTTGCCGGTGGCACGCAGTGCCGAGCCGATCTCGGTGCCAAAGAACCAGTACAGGATGGCGACGATGGCCACGGCCAGCACGATGCCTAGGATAATGGCAACAGTGGACTGCGGCAGGCCCGTCATGTTGCTGACAGACGAGAAGATAGTGCCCTTGGCAAGGATGGGCGTGTTGGACTTGCCCATGATACGCAGGTTGATGGACCACAGACTGATCTGGGTGAGGATTCCGGCGAGGATTGCGGGAATCTCAAAGACGGTGGTCAAAATGCCCGTGACCGCGCCCGCGATGGCGCCGGCGCACATGCCGGCCAAAACGGCGAGCAGCGGGTCGACGTCGTTATTGACGATGAGCACGGCGCAGACACAGCCGCCGAGGGCAAAACTGCCGTCGCAGGTCATATCGGGGATGTCGAGCAGGCGGAACGTGATAAACACGCCAAGCACCATAATGCCCCAGAGGACGCCCTGCGAAACGGCGCCCTGCAATGCAATGAGCATGCTTCATACCTCCTAGGATAGGGTGGACACGCGAGTCACCATGATAGCGGTAACAATGCATAATAGAGTGGCGGACGGATGTTTTGTCTCATCCGAAACAAGCAGGGCGAACGCCGGTCTTTGGCGTTCGCCCCTGTGGCTCAGATATTGAATAACACGGCAACGGCGCGAGTATGGGCCCTAGGCACATCGCCGCGCATACTGCTACTCGTCCAGAGCGGAGAGGTCGATGCCCAAAGCCTCGGCCATCTCGTCATTCTTGACGACGACCAGGTTCTTGCTCGAGAGGTGCTTGATCGGCATATCCTCAGGCTTGGCCTCGCCCTTCAGGATCTTAACGGCCATCTCGCCCGCGGCGTAGCCCAGGTCCTCATAGTTGATAGAGAGGGTGAACAGGCCGCCGGCCATGCACATACCCTCCTCGCCGGTCACGAAGGGGAGCTTATTCTCCTTGCAGATCTGGCCCACCTGCGAAGCACCCGCGGCGATGGTGTTGTCAGTGGGGGAGTAGAGTGCGTCGACCTTGCCCACGGCGGACTCGACGACGGACTGAATCTCGTTGGAGCTCGAGACGGTGAAGTCGGTGTACTCCAGGCCAAGCTTGTCGAGTTCCTTCTTGGCGGCCTTGATTTGGACGTCGGAGTTGGACTCGGCGGTGCAGTAGAGCAGGCCGACCTTCTTAACGTCGGGCAGGACCTTCTGCATCATCTCGAGCTGCTCGGCGACCGGGGTGAGGTCGGAGGCGCCGGTGACGTTGGTGCCGGGTTTGTCGTTGTCCTGGACCAGGCCGGAAGCGGCGTAGTCGGTGATGGCGCAGCCAACGATGGGGATATCAGCGGTGGCGCCGGCGGCAGCCTGTGCGGCGGGCGTAGCGATGGCATAAATCAGGTTGACGTTGTCGCCCACGAACTTGTCGGCGATGGACTTACACGTGGACTGGTCGTTCTGGGCGTTCTTCTGGTCGATCTTGACCTTAAGGCCGCTCTCCTTGATGGCCTTGACAAAGCCGTCGTTGGCGGCATCGAGTGCGGAGTGCTCGGTGAGTTGCAGAACGCCGATGGTGTGGTCGGAACCGGCGGCAGCAGAGCCGGAACCAGAGTTGCCGCCGCATCCGGCGAGCGGGGCGAGCGCGAGCAGGCCGGCGGAGACCAGAAGGCTCCTGCGGCTGATGGTGATGTCCTTCATATCATTACCCCCAGTATAAAAATGGCTGGAAACACTGCACTGGGACAAAGTGCAAGTGGAACTATAGTAGCGCTGATGTCCATTTTTACAACAGCTCGGCGGGTTTTTTAATACAGAACCGGATGGGCGGTACGGGTAGTCGAATGGACGGCGGAGGGTCTTATGCGGCGGAGGAGGCATCGTCCTCGTCCAGGACGGCGAAGAGCTTCTTGCCGTCAAGGAGACGTGTGGTGACGTTTCTCATGCGGCCGATCTCAACGGTACGCAGCGTGTCGTCGGCGCCTCGCGCGTCATAGACCGTTCCCAGCAAATACGAGATGCCATCGCGCTGCCTGATGGCAAAGGGACGGAGTGTCATCCGTGCTGCTTCGGTTTCGCCGCGCGTCGTGACGCTCGAAATATCAAAACTCACCGTGGTTCCGTGGTCGATGGCCTGCTCGACGAGCTCGCACGTGTCGATGCGCTTGATGGGCGTGTGTGTTGCCTTGGTAGCCTTGCTGCCTGCGTTTGGAGCGGGTTCGGGTGTATCGAGGTAGCCGCGAACGTCGGCGCTCGCCATGGCAACTAAGTGCTGCGCCATGCTTTTTCGAATGGCGATGGGCGTAGAGCGGTTGCGCATGACCATGCCGTGGAGCCGGATGATCTCTTCATCGGTGAGCGGGCGGGTAAGAAGTTTGTAGCCCACGCCGCGTTTGTACTCAATTTCGTATCCGGCATGGCGAAGCGCAGAGATGGCGGTGTAGATACTGCGCCGCGCCGCCGAGATGGGCATGCGGGCGGGGTCGTCGGGATGGGCGAGGCGCCGGATCAACTCATCGGAAAGCATGGCCTTGTCCTCGCCGGTGTTTTCGCTTAATAGTTGCAGGATGCGAACGGCGCGATAGGCTGCCATCGAGGCGGCGCCTCTAGTCGTGGTGTCGTAGGTTTCAACAGCGGCTTCGGTCATGGTGCCCACGTCCTTTCCGTTTTGGGTGGCGACGGTATGGAGCCTAGGACGTGGGGCTTTCCCAGGGGCGCAGGGCGCTCTGGGCGGTCGGTAGTCGTCGGCAAACGGCGGGTCGAGTTTTCAACAGCCCTGCTCAACTGACCAAAAACTTGCCAAAAGCTTGACGGGTGCTGTTGAAAAAAGCGCCTCTCGACCGATGTCGAGAGGCGCTTGTGCGATGAGCGTTGGCGTGTGGCGACGCGAGCTAGCGTCCGACGATTAGAAGTCGGCGTTGCCCACGGTGCGCGGGTGCGGCAGGACGTCGCGGATGTTGCCCACGCCGGTCAGATACATGACCAAGCGCTCGAAGCCCAGACCGTAGCCGGCGTGCTTGCAGGAACCGTAGCGGCGCAGGTCAAGGTAGTACTTGTACTGCTCGGGATTCATGCCCAGGTCCTTGATGCGGGCCTCGAGCAGATCCAGGCGCTCCTCGCGCTGGGAGCCGCCGATAATCTCGCCGATACCGGGAACCAGGCAGTCGGCGGCGGCGACGGTCTTGCCGTCCTCGTTCATGCGCATGTAGAACGCCTTGATCTCGGCCGGGTAGTCGGTCACAAAAGTCGGTCGCTTAAAGTGTTCCTCGGTCAGGAAACGCTCGTGCTCGGTTTGCAGGTCGATGCCCCAGCTCACGGGATAGTCAAACTTGTGACCGGCGGCGACGGCCTGCTCCAGGATCTCGACGGCCTCGGTGTAGGTAACGCGGGCAAAGTCGGAGTTGGCGACATGGTCCAGGCGCTCGAGCAGACCCTTGTCCACAAACTTGTTGAGCATATTGAGCTCGTCGGGGCAGGTTGCCATGACGTCCTTGAGGACATACTTGAGCATGGCCTCGGCGTTATCCATATAGTCGTTAAGGTCGGCAAAGGCCATCTCGGGCTCGATCATCCAAAACTCGGCGGCGTGGCGCGTGGTGTTGGAGTTCTCGGCACGGAAGGTGGGGCCAAAGGTGTACACGTCGCCAAAGGCCATGGCAAAGTTCTCGGCATTGAGCTGGCCGGACACGGTGAGGCTCGCATGCTTGCCAAAGAAGTCCTGGCTCCAGTCGACCTCGCCGGACTCGGTGAGGGGCGGATTTTTGGGGTCGAGCGTGGTCACGCGGAACATCTCGCCGGCGCCCTCGCAGTCACTCGTGGTGATGATGGGGGTGTTGACGTAGACAAAGCCCTGCTCTTGGAAGAAGCGGTGGATGGCAGCAGCCGCGACAGAGCGGATGCGGAACACGGCGCGGAACAGGTTGGTGCGCGGGCGCAGGTGCTGCTGGGTGCGCAGGAACTCGACGGTTGCGCGCTTCTTCTGCAGCGGGTAATCCGGGGCGCTGACGCCCTCGACCTCGATGGAGGTGGCAGAAAGCTCGAAAGGCTGGGGCGCATCGGGGGTCAGCTTGACGGTGCCGGTGCAAATGAGTGCGGCCGAGACGTTTTGATGGGCGATCTCGTCGTAGTTGTCGAGTGCCTCGCGGTTCATGACGACCTGCAGGTCGCGGAAGCAGCTGCCGTCGTTGAGCGTAACAAAGCCAAAGTTCTTCATGTCGCGGACGGACTTGACCCAGCCGGCGACGGTGACGGTCTGGCCGCCGAGCGACTCGGCATCGGCATAGAGCTGCGCGATTTTGGTGCGGTTCACGTATCCTCCCATAACGGTTGAATGATAGCTATCCATACAGTTCGATATTCTAGCAGCTCGGCTCATTTGGGCTATACAGATAAGGCATTGGCGGGATGGTTTTTCAAACGAAAAGCGCCCGCGGCCAGATGGTCGCGGGCGCTTGACGAGGTGCCTTTTGGCTGTGTGGCGCGGGGCCTGGCTACTTGGTCTTGGCTACCAGCAGCGGGTCGCCAAGCTTGACGAGCGGGTTGCCGCCGATAAGCGTTCCAGACTCGCCGACATGGTCGATGCTCTTAAGACGATCGAGCTCGGAGACGATGACGGTCACGATGTCCTCGTGACCAGCGGCCTTAATGGCCTCGCGGTCGAAGCTGATGAGCGGCTGGCCTGCCTTGACCACATCGCCCATCTCGACAAAGCGGGCAAAACCCTTGCCGTTCATTTCCACGGTGCCCAGGCCAACATGGATGAACACGCGAAGACCGTCCTCGGTGATCATGCCAATGGAGTGGTTGGTGACAGTGGTGGCGCCGATGCGGCCGTTGGCGGGCGCATAGATGGTGCCGGTAATGGGCTCGATGCCATAGCCCTGGCCAAGCATGCCCGAGGCGATCGTCTCGTCGGGAACTTCGTCCAGGTTGACGAGCACGCCGTTGACGGGGGCATAGATGACGCCTTCGCGGGTGGCGAAGCTTGCTGCGGGCGGAACGGACGCCTCGCCGGTCGAGGTGAAGGTGGACTTAAGCGAATCGAGCAGACCCATAGTTGCCTCCAACTTAAATAGGCGCATATCGCGCGTTTGGTTTGCCGGAAACGTTTCATATGTGTTTCGCGGCTTGGTCAACGCCCCCTATTTTACGCTGCTCAGCGATACCTCTGAGCTGGGATTATGTGATATATCAGTTGAAGGGAAACTTATTGCTGGTGTGTTTCTGCGCCACGGGTTCAAGTGGGGTACGCTTGAAGGCAAAAACAAGGGCGCATAATTTGCGCGAAGGGAGCACATATGATTGTCGAGAACTATGCGCTGTGGGGCGAGGAGCCGACCGAGGATTATCCGGCGACCTTTACGTATCTGGGTGCCGAGCCGCTGCCCGACAAGCCCAATGGCCGCCGCCCCGCGGTGATCATCTGCGGCGGAGGCGGGTTTACGCATATCGCTCCGCACGAGCAGGACCCGGTGGCGTTTGCATTTTTGGACCGCGGCTACCAGGCCTTTGTGCTCAACTATGTCACGAGTTCTACGGGTGACGTGAGCTTTCCGCGCCCCCAGGCAGATCTTGCCAAGATGGTCGCCACGGTGCGCGCCAACGCCGACGAGTGGCATGTCGATCCTAAGCGCGTGTGCGTCGTGGGATTCTCGGCGGGCGGCATGATCTGTGCCTCGCTGGCAACGCAGTGGAAGACCGGCCCCTTCGCGGCACTTGCCGGGGCGCGTCCGGACGACATTCGCCCCGATGCCGTGGTGCTGGGCTATCCGCTGCTCGACTTTGCCTATGTGCGTGATATGCAGACGCGCGACCCGCGCATCGACCTGCGCGTGCCCAAGACGGGTGGCAAGACGGGGCGCGATTTACTCAACGACTATCTGTCGATGGTGACGGGCGGCGAGGCCACCGACGAGCACCTGGCCGATATCTGCCCCACCACGCATGTTTCGCGTCAGATGCCGCCGACCTTTGTGTGGGGCGTGTCCGACGACAAGACGGCGCCGATCGCGCAGGTCTACCCGTTTGCGCAGCGCATGGCCGAGGAGGGCGTCGCATGCGAGATGCACGTCTTTGACCAGGGCGGCCACGGCCTTTCGCTCGGTAACGCCAACACCGCGGTCGACAACGAGGACAAGCAGGTTTCCGTCCGTCCCTGGATCCGCCTAGCCTTCCGCTTCCTGGAGCGCCATATGTAAAAGTAGACTACTTGCCCGTTTCAAAAAGTCTGCTTAGAGGAGGAGCCATGCTTGAGGGTACGTATGTGGTTTTGGCCCAGACGCCGGTGGGGAGCAAGCGCGGCGAGGTGACGTTTTCACATGGGGTGAACGGCGCGCTCAGGGCAGTACTAAACGTCAGGGGTCTCAATATCGCTCTCTCGAGTGCCCGTGCTGAGGGCGATTTCTTTGAGCTCTTGGGTACTATCTCCCACGTCTTGATGGGCAAGGCGCCCTTTACATGCACGGGGTCGGTCGAGGGTGATCGACTCACTGCTACCGCGCGGTCGGGTTCCGTTTCGATCTCGCTGAGCGGTATGCGTAAAGAGCCTTCGGGGCGCACCGCATAAAGTTTGCGCAGGTAAACATCGGTATTTGACTTTATAAAATAGTTCAGAGCGCTATCATTTGTCGTTACGAGTTGGTTAACCCCGGTAAACGGTTAACCGCGTCTAACGAAAGGATGAGCGCGTGAAGCTCGATACACTCGAGATTGGAAAGGACGCCGTTGTCGCATCGGTGACATCCGACGACCAGGCGCTCCGTCAGCATATTTTGGACATGGGCCTGACGCCGGGCACCGAAGTCACCATGATGAAGTACGCCCCCATGGGCGACCCGCTCGAGATTCGCCTGCGTGGCTACGAGTTGACGCTGCGCAAGGACGATGCCGCTCGCATCGAGCTCGTGGGTATTCACGACACCGATACGGGTCCGCGCGCTAACGCCGCAATCGGCGCGACGGAGCATCCGGCCCTGGGCGAGGGGACGTATTCGCCCCGTGCGGCAAAGACGGCCGTGCCCGAGGGCGCGCCGCTGCACTTTGCCCTCGCTGGCAACCAAAACTGCGGCAAGACCACATTATTCAACCAGCTGACGGGCTCCAACCAGCACGTCGGTAACTTTCCCGGCGTGACTGTCGACCGCAAAGATGGCACCATCCGTAACCATCCCGAGGCGAGCGTTACCGACCTGCCTGGCATTTACTCCCTGTCGCCGTACACAGGCGAAGAGGTCGTGAGCCGTCAGTTCATCCTCGACGAGCGCCCGGACGCCATCATCGACATCATTGACGCCACCAACATTGAGCGTAACCTGTACCTGACACTGCAGCTCATGGAGCTTGACCGTCCTATGGTCATCGCGCTCAACATGATGGACGAGGTGACCGCCAACGGCGGCGCCGTAGACGTCAACTTGCTCGAGAGCCTGATGGGCGTGCCTGTTGTCCCCATTAGCGCTGCCCGCAACGAGGGCATCGGCGAGCTGGTGGACCACGCCCTGCACGTGGCACGGTTCCGCGAGCGTCCTGGTCGCCTGGACTTTTGCGCGCCCGACGGTCCGGACGGCGGTGCGCTGCATCGCTGCATCCACGGTATTGCTAACCTGATCGAGGACCATGCCGTGACGGCGCACATCCCGGTGCGCTTTGCGGCGACTAAGCTGGTCGAGGGCGATGAGCTGGTAACCGAGGCGCTTCACCTGGATCGCAATGAGCTCGACGCTATCGAGCACATCATTACCCAGATGGAGGGCGAGGCCGGCACCGACCGCCTATCTGCGTTGGCCGATATGCGTTTTAGCTTTATCGGCGACGTGTGCGGGCGTTGCGTCGTCAAGCCGCACGAAAGCCGCGAGCACGTGCGCTCCGTCAAGATTGACCGCATCCTGACAGGTCGTTACACAGCCATTCCGGCGTTTCTGGTGATCATGGGCCTCGTCTTTTGGCTGACGTTTGGCGTGATCGGCGCGGCGTTGCAGGGACTCATGGAGGACGGTATCGCTGCCATCATCGCCTCGGCCGATGCGGGCCTCAAGGCGTTCGGAACCAACGACGTGGTGCGCTCGCTGGCTGTCGACGGCGTGCTTACGGGCGTGGGTAGCGTGCTGACCTTCCTGCCGATTATCGTCGTGCTCTTCTTGTTCCTCTCCATTCTGGAAGACTCCGGATACATGGCACGCGTGGCCTTTGTCATGGATAAGGTGCTGCGTCGCTTTGGCCTGTCGGGCCGCAGCTTTGTGCCCATGCTCGTCGGTTTTGGCTGTACCGTGCCGGCTATCATGTCGACCCGTACGCTCCCATCCGAGCACGACCGCAAGATGACGGTCATGCTCACACCGTTCATGAGCTGCTCGGCCAAGCTGTCGGTTTACGGCTTGCTGTGCGGGGCGTTTTTCCCACAGGCGACGGTTCCCGCCATGGTCTCGCTCTATCTGATTGGTATTGCGGTTGGTTGCATTGCGGCTTTGGTGCTCAACCGTACGGCATTTAAGGGCGACCCGGTGCCGTTTATCATGGAGCTCCCCAATTACCGCCTGCCGAGCGTCAAGACGACGGTGATGCTGGCATGGGATAAGGCCAAGGACTTTATTACCAAGGCCTTTACCATTATCTTTGCCGCTACGGTGGTCATCTGGTTCCTGCAGACGTTCGATATCCGCTTTAACGTGGTCGCCGACCAGTCGCAAAGCCTGCTTGCCGGTCTGGGTAGCATCATCGCGCCGGTGTTGGCCCCGCTCGGTTTTGGCGACTGGCGCGCCTCGACGGCACTCGTCACGGGACTTATTGCCAAGGAGAGCGTCATCTCGACGCTCACGGTGCTTTTGGGCGCAACCTCTCCCGCGGCACTGTCAGCCATGTTTTCGCCGTTTACCGCCTACGTGTTCTTGGTCTTTACGCTGCTGTACCCGCCTTGCGTGGCGTCCATCGGCGCCGTCAAGAGCGAGTTGGGCGCGCGCTATGCCGTGGCCGTATTCGCGTTTCAGGTGACGGTCGCCTGGATCGTGGCGTTTGTCGTGCATTCGGCGGGCATATTGCTGGGGCTGGCTTAGTTATTTATTGACGGCGCAACCTCTGTGTGCCGAATTGTTTTCGGCCCCGCATCTGTTGCTGACGGATGCGGGGCCGTTGCTATATAATCGCCTCCGCTCAAAATGATTGGAGATGTTATATATGACTCAGGCAAGACAAGATGGCATCTCACTCAAGCAGTGGCTCCCGCTTATCGGGCTCGCCTGCTGCGCGTTCGTGTTCAACACGTCGGAGTTTATGCCCATCGGCCTTCTGACTGATATCGCCGCGTCGTTCTCGCTCACCGAGGCCCAAGCCGGCATCATGATCTCGGTCTACGCCTGGGGTGTCATGCTGCTGTCGCTGCCGCTTATGGTGTTTGCCTCGCGCTTTGAGTTCAAGCGTATGCTGCTCGGTGTGCTCGCCGTGTTTTCTCTGGGTCAGTTCCTGTCCGCTGTGGCACCGACATATCCCATCCTGGTCTGTGCGCGCCTGGTGGTCGCCTGCGCGCATGCCGTGTTCTGGTCGGTCGCCTCGATCATGGCTTCGCGCCTGGTCGACGCCCGCCACGGGGCGCTCGCCATCAGCATGATCGCTACGGGCTCGTCCATCGCGCAGATCTTTGGCCTGCCGATCGGCCGCGCCATCGGGCTGGCCGTGGGCTGGCGCATGACGTTTGCCGTGGTCGGGGCCTTCTCTGCCGCCGCGGTTGTGTATCAAGCCGCGGTGTTCCCGGCCATGCCGGTGGGCGAGCGCTTTACCGTTAAGCAGCTGCCCGAGCTGCTCAAGAATCCGTTCCTCATCGCGCTCTACGCGGTCACGGTCTTTATGGCGACCGGCTATTACGCAAGCTACAGCTATATCGAGCCTTTCCTGGCTCAGGTCGCGCATGTCGACGCAAGCGCTATCACCATGACGTTGACGGCGTTCGGCTGCTCCGGCTTGGTGGGCAGCTGGCTGTTCGGCCGCCTGTTCGACGGGCACCGCTTTCCGTTCCTTGCGATCACGCTCTCCGGAGTGCCGGTCGCCTTGCTGCTTATGGGTCCTGTCGCGTCGTCGCTCGTCGCGGTTCTTGGCGTTTGCGCGCTGTGGGGCTGCTGCGCCACGGCCTTTAACGTGGCGTTTCAGGCCGAGCTCATCAAGTACACGCCGGCGGATTCGTCGGCCGTCGCCATGTCGATCTTTTCGGGCCTGTTTAACCTCGGTATCGGCACGGGCACCGCGATCGGCGGCGCCGTGGTTTCGGGTCCCGGTATCTCCTGGATTGGCTTCGCGGGCGGGGCGATTGCCGTCGTGGGCGTCATCCTCGCCATCACCGTGCTGTTCCCCGCCATCCGTCGCGCCAAGCCCGTCGCCTAACCACGTCCCCTCATCAGTTGCGGTGGAATAGTTCCTGTTTAAGGTCTCTGAAGGCCCAAGCGGGAACTATTTCACCGCAACTTATTTTGGGGGAGAGGATACAAGCCGGGCATACAATGGATGTCGTTGTGTTGAGCTTACCGGGAGGTTGCTATGTGGGCATACGAGACGACGTTCTATCAGATCTATCCGCTGGGCTTTTGCGGAGCTCCGCGCGAAAACGCCGCCCCCGTTGCCGAGGATGAACTCGCCCAGGCTGCCAACGCTGCGCCCAACCCCGATGCGCCCATCATGAAGATCGCCCAATGGGCCGACTACCTGCAGGAACTCGGCGTTGGCGCCGTGCTCATCAATCCGCCGCTCGAGTCCGATAGCCATGGCTACGACACGCGCAGCCTGCGCCATATCGACCGTCGCTTGGGTGGGGATGCCGACTTTGCCGCCGTATGCGACACGCTGCATGCCCACGGCATCCGCGTGGTGCTCGACGCCGTCTTCAACCACGTCGGTCGTGGCTTTTGGGCCTTCCGCGATGTGCAAGAGCGCAAGTGGGACTCGCCGTACAAGGACTGGTTCCACATTAGCTTTGACGGTGATTCCTGCTATGGCGACGGCTTTTGGTACGAGGGCTGGGAGGGCCATTTTGAGCTTGTGAAGCTCAACTTGCAAAATCCCGCCGTGGTCGATTACCTGCTCGAGTCCGTGCGCCGTTGGGCCGACGTCTTTGGCGTCGACGGCCTGCGTCTGGACGTTGCCTATATGCTCGACCGCGATTTCATGCGTCGTCTGCATAGCTTTGCCCGTGAGCTCAAGCCCGACTTCGTGATGATCGGCGAGACGCTCCACGGCGACTACAACCAGATCGTCAACGACGAGATGCTCGACTCCTGCACCAACTACGAGTGCTACAAGGGCCTGTACTCCAGCTTTAACTCGGTCAACATGTTCGAGATCGCCCATTCGCTGCACCGTCAGTTTGGCGGCGATCCGTGGTGCATCTACCGCGGCAAGCACCTGCTGTCGTTTGTCGACAACCACGACGTGCCGCGCCTGGCAAGCATCCTCACCGACAAGTCGTGCCTGCGTCCCGCCTATGGCATGCTCTTTGGCATGCCGGGCATTCCGTGCGTCTACTATGGCAGCGAGTGGGGGATTCCTGGCGAAAAGGGCGGCCCCGATGGTGACTGGGCGCTGCGACCTGCGCTCGATGAGCCTGCGCCCAACGAGCTGACGGCCTTCATCAAGCAGCTCGCGCACCTGCGCTCGGCAGATGACGCGGCGGCCCGTGCCCTCAACTATGGTGCCTATCGCAACGTGGTGATTCAGAACAAGCAGCTGCTGTTCGAGCGCGCCTGCGACGACGCGACGGTGCTCGTGGCGGTCAATGCCGTGGGCGAGCCTTACACCTTTGGCGCCGGCGAGCTCAATGGGTCCTTTGTCGACCTGCTGGCCGACGGCGTGCCCACGGTCGAGCTGGCGGGCTCCCTTGAGCTTGCGCCCTACGAGGTGCGCTATCTGCTGAGGGCTTAGCTCGTGGCCGCGCCGGACGAGGGCTATCAACATATTGAGCATGGGTTTGAACCCGTGTTTGACGAGCACTCGCGCGTTTTGCTGCTGGGGTCGTTTCCCTCGGTGCTTTCGCGCGCCAATGCCTTTTATTACGGCAACCCTCAGAATCGCTTTTGGCGCGTGATGGCCGCATGCCTTGGTGTACCTGTGCCGCCTAATGAGGGCGAGCCGCAGGTCGACGGCACACTGGCGACGCTCGACGCCTCGATTGCCACCAAACGGGCCATGCTGCTGAACGGCGGCGTGGCGCTGTGGGATGTGATCGAGAGCTGCGACATCAAGGGCTCGAGTGACGCGAGCATTCGTAACGTTATACCGGCAGATATCGAGCGCATTACCGGCGCAGCTCCCATTGAGCAGGTGATATGCAACGGTGGCACGGCAGGGCGCCTCTACAAGCGCTATCTACAGGAGCGGACGGGCCTGCCCGCTGTCGTATTGCCGTCAACAAGTCCCGCTAACGCGGCTTGGCGTCTGGAGCGCCTTGTTGAGTGCTGGCGCGGGGCCGTTGACTGGGCCGCTCTCTAATTTAGATATTTGATTGAGCGTGGGCGCCCAGACGTTTCAGAACGCCTTGCCAGATCGGCGCGGGCACGGCTGGCTCGGCGCAAACCATGCCGTCGGCGTCGACGTTGGCGGCATTGCCGCCGCCAAGTCGCTGCGCATGCTCGACGGAGCAGCCCATGCGAACGGCGCCTACGAGCATATCTATCGCTTCCGAAAATGGCCGTCGCAGAAGTCCCATGCGTGGGGAGCGGCAAAGCGCTGCGATGCCGTTACCGGCACAGGCGACAACGCCGCCGCACCACGTTAACTTGCGAAGTTCGCAAGCTTGGCGCAGGCGCTCGATAAACAGGTGCGCCTCCTCGGCGTGCCCACAGCCAGCCTGAACGACGACATAGACCCGCGTCTCCGTGTCGCCAAAGCGATCGAGCGCTCGTTGAGCGACGGACATTGACTCATCGTCGGGCACATTCTCAACAGCGAGCACAATGCCATCGGCGGCGGCATCGGTGTCATTTGCCTTCAAATCGACCCGGCGGGGGAGCGCGGTGCCGGAAAGCTGTGCATAGGCGGCGATGGCATCCTGCAGGTCCCAGAGCAAAAACTCAAGATCGGCGCTCTCGGGAATACTGACATACGCAATGGTTTGCAGTGTTTTGGGCTTATCGCTGCGCGCGGTCGTCTCCATGCCGCCTCCTTTCCGGTTGGTTTCCGTTTAGGTTACACCGTCTGGTGACGCTTCGCCGCGCTATCCTAGTGCAACCCTTACGAAAGGAACGCCATGCGCCTGCCCATGAATACCTCGCTTGCCACGCTCAAGCCTTCCGGCATCCGCCGGATCAATGCGCTCGCCGCTCAGCACCCGGGGTGCATCGCGCTCGCGCTTGGCGAGCCCGATTTTCCCACGCCCGATGTGATTAGCGCCGAGGTGACTGCCTCGCTGGACCGCGGTGACACGCACTATCCGCCCAACAACGGTCGCCCCGCCCTGCGCGAGGCGCTGTCCGTATATATGGGCGACGCGGGCTTGGCGTATTCGCCCGACGAGGTCATTCTGACCGACGGCGCAACCGAGGCCCTGTCGGCAACATTTATGGCTATGCTCAACCCCGGTGACGAGGTCATTATCCCCACACCGGCCTTTGGCCTGTACGAGAGCATCGTCGTGGCCAACCACGCCAAGGCGGTCTTTTTGGATACGGAGCCTGCGCAATTTCAGATTGACGAGGAAGCGCTTCGCGCCTGTGTGACCCCGGCGACCAAGGCCATCGTTATCTGCTCGCCCAACAATCCCACGGGCTGCATTCTCAACGCGGCATCGCTCGACGCCGTGGCGCGCGTAGCGGAGCAGGCGGGCATCTACGTGGTCTGCGACGACGTATACAACCGTCTGGTCTATGTGGGTGACTATGAGCGCTTTGCCCAGCGCCACCCGGAGCTACGCGAGCAGACGGTGGTCATCGAGAGCTTCTCGAAGCCATGGGCCATGACCGGTTGGCGCTTGGGCTGGCTCGCAGCTGCAGCCCCCGTCATCGCCGAGATCGGCAAAGCTCACCAATACCTCGTATCGAGTGCCGTCTCCTTCGAGATGGACGCCGCCCGCGTGGCGCTCACCGTGGACCCGTCGCCGATGCTCGAAGTCTACCGAGCCCGCCGCGAATGCGTCCTCGCCGCTCTCGACGAGATAGGTCTCGACGTAGTAGAACCAGCAGGCGCCTTCTACGCTTTCCCGAGCATCAAGAAATATGGCATGACAAGCGAGGAGTTCTGCATCCGCGCTATTAAGGAGGCAGGAGTTGCCCTAGTCCCCGGCGATTGCTTCGGAGCCGAAGGCCACGTACGCCTAAGCTACTGCGTCTCCGACCAAGATCTGGACGAAGGCCTCCACCGCCTGTCCACCTTCGTTTCAACGTTGTAGTCACTGGGGACCCAACCCATCAGCCCACCGACATAAGGGTTATGCGTGGGGCGCGCCGGCCAACGGACACGAGGATTCGCAGCAAAGGTAACGTAGCTCCGGTCGGGAGGGGCAGGGCGAGTTTTCCGTAGATTCCGCACGAGCCGAAGGCCACTTAATGTGGCCTTCGTGCGAGCTCAGGACTTGACCGAGCGGAAAACTCGCCCTGCCCCTCCCGACCGGAGCGTATGCAGGGTTTGTGTGCGAATCCTCGCGCCCGTTGACCGACACCGGGGTCCCCGCCATAATACTTTCGGTTCACGCACGAATCCGCTGCCAGAGACAGCCGGTGCAAACGGGCATTGCCCGCGAGCTTAATGGGACATCCCGCCAGCCGAGGTGGTCGAGTAGATATGTCTTCTCGCCCCCGTCGCTCATGCAGCGCGGGGGCTTTCTTTTTGGACATGCCCCCGTCACGTCCTTGTGGCGGACCGTGCCCGGAAAGAATTCGAGGAGGTGTAATTCATGCCCCAGCAGTACAAAATCGACAAGGTTGCAGAGATCGAGTCCCGTATCGCCGAGAACGCCGGTCTGTTCGTCGTCAACTACAACGGTCTGACGGTTAAGCAGGCTCAGGAGCTGCGTCATCAGCTTCGCGAGTGCGGCGCCGAGATGAAGGTCTACAAGAACAACCTGGTCAAGATCGCTCTCAAGAACCAGGAGCAGCCCGAGCTCGACGAGATCCTCGCCGGCCCCGTCGCTTATGTGTTCTACGAGACCGAGCCGGTCGAGGCCGCTAAGGCCCTCAAGGACTTCTCCGCTAAGTCCAAGGGCGTCCTTGAGATCAAGGGCGGTATCTCCGACGGCAAGGCCGTTTCCGCTGATGATGTTAAGGCTATCGCCGAGCTGCCCACCAAGGACCAGCTTCTCGGCCAGATCGCCGGTCTCATCTCCGGTTTCGCTCGCGACATCGCTGTCTGCGTCAACGGCGTTTCCTCTGGTCTCGCTCGTTCGATCCAGCAGGTCTCCGAGCAGAAGGCAGCCTAGTCGCTGTTTTCACCCGCGGCGGCAACGCCGCACCCCTGGCGCTTTCGCGCCGTGTTTTAACTGATCTCCGTGCAAAGACACGGAAACCGAAAGGACTTAGAAATGGCTAAGCTTACCACCGATGAGATCATCGATGCTCTTAAGGAAATGACCCTTCTCGAGGCTTCCGAGCTCGTCAAGGCTATCGAGGACACCTTCGGCGTTTCCGCCGCTGCTCCTGCCGCCGTTGTCGCCGCTCCCGCTGCTGGCGCTGCTGAGGCCGAGGAGAAGACCGAGTTTGACGTCGTGCTCGAGGGCTTCGGCGACAACAAGATCCAGGTCATCAAGGCCGTCCGTGAGCTCACCAACCTTGGCCTGAAGGAGGCCAAGGAGGTCGTCGAGGGCGCTCCCAAGGCTGTTCTCGAGGGTGCCAAGAAGGAGGACGCCGAGGCTGCCAAGGAGAAGCTCGAGGCTGCTGGCGCTGCTGTCACCCTCAAGTAATCAGGCTTTCTCGCCAGATTTCTTTGCAGACGGGGTTCGCATTGCGAGCCCCGTCTTTTTTGTTTTTCGGTCCCTCGGCATCGGTTGCTCAAACTGCCATGTTCTGTGATTTGCGTCGTATCGGGTGCCCTGCCGTTGGGCAATAAAATTGCACCATTCGAGCAATAATTTGCGTTGACCTGCTGAAGAATTGTCTCTGCCTTGTAGCGACATATAGTTCCAGCGGTAAGATGCTTGGGTATCGCAATTTGGTCTGCGGCTGTGTGCCGCACGCATGGGGCGCTTTTGCGCCTGCGAAAGGATCTTTGAATAACATGAAGGCAATCATCCCCGCCGCCGGTCTTGGCACGCGTTTTCTGCCTGGCACCAAGTGCACGCCCAAAGAGATGCTGCCGGTGCTCGACAAGCCCGTCATTCAGTACGTCGTCGAGGAGGCGCTCGACCCCGAGGAGGTCGACGACGCCATCATCGTTACTTCTCCCGGCAAGCCCGAGCTGCTGAACTACTTCCAGCCCGACCGTTCGCTCGAGAACCTGCTGCGCGAGCGCGGCAAGAACGCCTATGCCGATGCCGTCGCCCACGCTGGCGGTATGCCGGTCGACTTCCGTTATCAGTACGAGCCCAAGGGCCTCGGCCATGCTATTCGCTCTGCTGCCGACGCCGTGGCAGGGGAGAACTTCCTGGTTCTTCTGGGCGACTACGTTGTACCTAACCGCGACATCTGCGACAAGATGCTCGCCGTTTCCAAGGAGCACGGTGGCGCTTCGGTTATCGCCGTCGCTGCTTGCTCGCCCGAGGAAGTCAGCCGCTACGGTGTTATCGCCGGTGAGCGCGTCGGTTCGCTCGAGGGCGCCGAGGACGTTGCCGATGCCGAGCCGGGCGCTGTCTGGCGTATCGGCGGTCTGGTTGAGAAGCCCGCTCCCGAGGCTGCTCCGTCCAACCTGTACATCGTCGGTCGCTACCTGCTGAGCCCGCTGGTCATGGACCTGCTGGCAGATCAGCAGGCCGGCAAGGGCGGCGAGATCCAGCTCACCGACGCCATGGCCCGTTCGCTCGACCGCGAGGCCATGTATGCGGTCGTCATCGACCCGCTGTCGGGCTACGACACCGGCACTCCCTCTGGCTGGATGGCCACCAACGCCCTCATGGCTGCAAGCGACCCCCGCTTTGCCGATGCCTTCTGGGACGCTATCGACGAGCGCGGCGGATTGATGCGCAAGTAAGCCTTCGGGCATCGACATTTACGGGCGCGGACTTCGGTTCGCGCCCGTTTTTTATAAGAGCTGCGATTGCCGGCTCTCTGTTCACAGAAAATATATGAACAGATGTTCGATACACATACATCTACCTGCGTGTTTTCTGTCGAAAAACTTTGCTACTCCAAAAACTCTATCGCGTCAAGGCTTTTCTTGCCCAACGGTCGGTACCTGATAAACTATTAGGTTGCGATAACTGGCGAAGCTATGCCTCGCCAACCCACCGAGCATTTCCGTGAAGGAGGAAAAACCTGGTGACCTACGCATACACTGCCACTGAGCGCAAGCGCGTCAGCTTCGGGAAAATCCCGGAGGCCATGGAGCTTCCCAACCTTATCTCTGTTCAAAGGGAATCCTTTGAGCGTTTTAAGGACGAGGGCCTTCGTGAGGCGTTCAAGGAATCCAGCCCCATCCAGAGCCAGAACCATGTTCTCGAGGTTACCTTCGGCGAGCATCAGTTCGGCGACCCCGCGCACACCGTCGAGGAGTGCCGCGAGAAGGATATGACCTATCAGGCTCCGCTTCTGACCGACGTCCGTCTCACCAACAAGGAGACCGGCGAGATCAAGGAGCAGCTCGTCTTCATGGGCGACTTCCCCATGATGACTGATCAGGGCACCTTCATCATCAACGGTACCGAGCGTATCGTCGTCTCGCAGCTCGTCCGCTCCCCGGGCGTGTACTACAGCTCCGAGATGGATTCGGGCAAGCAGATCTACAAGGCCCAGATCATCCCGTCCCGCGGTGCCTGGCTTGAGTTTGAGGTCGACAAGCGCGACCAGCTCATGGTCTCCATCGATCGTAAGCGCAAGCAGAGCGCCACGATGTTCCTGCGTGCCCTTGGCATTGCCGTCACCAACGACGACATCATCGAGCTGCTCGGCAACTCCGATGTGATCAAGCGCACCCTGGAGCGCGACACCGCCCTCACTCGCGAGGACGCCCTCATCGAGATCTACCGTCGCCTGCGCCCGGGCGAGCCTCCCACCGTGGACGCTTCCCGCAGCCTGCTCGAGGGCCTGCTCTTCAACCCGCAGCGCTACGATCTAGCCCGCGTCGGTCGTTACAAGGTCAACAAGAAGCTCAACCTCACCACCGAGGAAGAGGTCACGGTGCTCACCGACGAGGATATCGTCGCTACGCTGCGCTACCTCCTGTCCCTTGCTGCCGGCGAGCAGGGCTTCAAGGTCGACGACATCGACCACTTCGGCAACCGCCGCATCCGTACCGTCGGCGAGCTCGTTGCCAACCAGTTCCGTATCGGCATGAGCCGTATGGAGCGCGTCGTCCGTGAGCGCATGAGCTCCCAGGACATCGACGAGATCACCCCGCAGTCGCTCATCAACATCCGCCCGATCGTGGCCTCCATCAAGGAGTTCTTCGGTTCCTCGCAGCTCTCGCAGTTCATGGACCAGGCGAACCCCCTGACCGGTCTGACCCACAAGCGCCGTCTGTCCGCACTCGGCCCTGGCGGTCTTGCCGGCCACAAGTCCGGCTCCAGCCGCCGCACCAACGTGCCGACGGCCGTCCGCGACGTTCACAATTCGCACTACAGCCGCATGTGCCCGATCGAGACCCCCGAAGGCCCCAACATCGGCCTGATCGGCTCGCTCGCCCTCTACGCCCGCGTCAACGAGTATGGCTTCATCGAGGCCCCGTTCCGTCGCGTCGAGAACGGCGTTGCCACCGACCAGATCGACTGGATGACCGCTGACGAGGAAGAGAAGCACGTCATCGCGCCGGCTAACACGCCGCTCGATCCCAAGACCAACGAGTTCATCACGACCGATGCCGAGGGCAAGATCGTCCGTCCCCACACCGTGATCGCCCGTACCCGCGACTTCGACGGCTCCTTCGGCGCTCCCGCCGACGTGCCCGTCGAGGACGTCGACTACATGGACGTCTCGCCGCGTCAGATGCTCTCCGTCGCAGCCACGCTGATCCCGTTCCTCGAGCACGACGACGCCAAGCGTACGCTCATGGGCGCTAACATGCAGCGTCAGGCCGTGCCGCTGGTTCACCCCGCCGCTCCCTATGTCGGTACTGGCATGGAGCGTCGCGCCGCTCTGGACTCCGGCGAGGTCACCCTGGCCAAGAACGCCGGCGAGGTCATCTTTGCCGACGCCGCCAAGATCATCGTCAAGCATGCCGGCGGCATGGACGAGTATCACCTGGCCAAGTACCAGCGCTCCAACCAGTCCACCTGCATCAACCACCGTCCGCTCGTGCGCGTCGGTGACACCGTTGAGCAGGGCGAGCCTCTGGCCGACGGTCCTTCGACCGATCACGGCGAGCTCGCACTGGGCCAGAACCTCACCGTGGCCTACATGCCGTGGGAAGGCTTCAACTACGAGGACGGTATCGTCGTGTCCGAGCGCCTGGTGGCCGAGGACCTGCTGACGACCATCAACATCACCCGTCACGAGATCGACGCCCGCGACACCAAGCTCGGCCCCGAGGAGATCACCCGCGAGATCCCGAACCTCTCCGAGGACATGCTTGCCAACCTCGACGAGGACGGCATCATCCGCATCGGCGCCGAGGTCGGCCCTGGCGACATCCTGGTCGGCAAGGTCACGCCTAAGGGCGAGAGCGCTCTGACCGCCGAGGAGCGCCTGCTGCGCGCCATCTTCGGTGCCAAGGCCCACGACGTTCGCGACACCTCCCTTAAGATGCCTCACGGCGCTTACGGCCGCGTCATCGACGTCGTTCGCTTTAGCCGCGAGAACGGCGACGACCTGGCCCCCGGCGTCAACGAGCAGGTGCGCGTCTACGTCGCCCAGCGTCGTAAGATCCAGCAGGGCGATAAGATCGCCGGCCGCCACGGCAACAAGGGTGTTATCTGTAACGTTCTGCCGGTCGAGGACATGCCCTACATGGCTGACGGTACCCCGATCGACGTTATCCTCAACCCGCTGGGCGTTCCTTCGCGTATGAACGTCGGCCAGCTGCTCGAGTGCCACCTTGGCTGGGCTGCTGCGTGCGGTTGGGATACCGAGCAGGCCGACTCCGACAAGTACGTCCCCGGTCCGTTCTTCACCGCGACGCCCGTCTTCGACGGCGCCAAGGAGGACGAGATCGCCGAGGTCATCCGTCGTGCCAACAAGAACATGCTCAACAAGGCCACCGCTGCCTTTGGCGATCACATGCGCCCCGAGTTCGTCACCCAGCTTGATGAGCGCGGCAAGACCCGTCTGTTCGACGGCCGCACCGGCGAGGAGTTCCGCGAGCCCATTACCGTGGGTACGTCCTACATCCTCAAGCTCGGCCACATGGTCGACGACAAGATCCACGCCCGCTCGACCGGCCCTTACAGCTTGGTTACCCAGCAGCCTCTGGGCGGCAAGGCCCAGTTCGGCGGCCAGCGCTTCGGCGAGATGGAAGTTTGGGCACTGTACGCTTACGGTGCTTCCAACGTCCTGCAGGAGATCCTGACCGTCAAGTCCGACGATACCGTGGGCCGCGTCAAGACCTACGAGTCCATCGTCAAGGGCGAGAACGTTCCTGTCCCGGGTATCCCCGAGTCCTTCAAGGTTCTCGTCAAGGAGATCCGCTCCCTCGCGCTGGACATCGAGCCCATGCACGATGCCGACGAGGACGCCTCCGCCCCTGTGACCGCCGAGGAGACCTCCGCTCTCGACGACCTGGCTGCGCTCGCCGGCGTTGACGCCGACGTCGAGGCCCAGGATGCCGAGACCGCCGAGGCGCCCGAGGCTGTCGCCGCCACGACCACTGATAAGGAGTAGTTGACTGTGGCAGATTTCGAAGCTACTGATTTTGACTCGGTAAAGATCTCCCTTGCCTCCGCCGACCAGATCCGTTCCTGGTCGCACGGTGAGGTCAAGAAGCCGGAGACCATCAATTACCGTACCCTCAAGCCCGAGAAGGACGGCCTGTTCTGCGAGAAGATCTTCGGTCCCGCCAAGGACTGGGAGTGCTCCTGCGGCAAGTACAAGGGCATCCGCTTTAAGGGCATCGTCTGCGAGCGTTGCGGCGTCGAGGTCACCTCGGCCAAGGTGCGTCGCGACCGCATGGGCCACATCGAGCTCGCCGCTCCCGTGTCCCACATCTGGTACTTCAAGAGCCCCACGAGCTTCCCGATGAGCCGTATGCTCGACATCAAGTCCAAGGACCTCGAGAAGGTTCTGTACTTTGCCAGCTACATCATCACCGAGGTTGACTACGAGGCTCGCGAGGCCGACGCCGACGACCTGCGCGAGGAGCTCGCCGCCGATCTGGAAGAGATCGATGCCGAGTGCGCCCGCCAGATCGAGTCCCTCAAGGAGCAGGGCGACCCCGAGAACTTTGACGAGTTCTCCGACGAGGAGCCGCTGACCCCCGAGGAGATCGCCTCCGGCATCGTCGACATCGAGGAAGAGTGCAAGGACGAGAAGCAGCTCCGCACGGACGCCTTCAACGCCTTCATGAAGCTCACCGAGCGCGACCTCATCTCCGATGAGCCGCTGTTCCGCGAGATGACCCGTTACTACTCCATGTACTTCAAGGGTGGTATGGGTGCCGAGGCCGTCCGCGACCTGCTCGCTGCCATCGACCTCCCCTCCGAGGCCGAGAAGCTCAAGGCCATCATCGCCGACGAGGATTCCCAGAAGCAGAAGCGCGAGAAGGCCGTCAAGCGCCTTGAGGTCGTTGACGCCTTCCTGAAGGGCGGCAACAGCCCCGCGAACATGATTCTGGACGTCATCCCGGTCATTCCGCCCGATCTGCGCCCGATGGTCCAGCTCGACGGCGGCCGCTTCGCTGCGTCCGACCTCAACGACCTGTATCGTCGCGTGATCAACCGTAACAACCGACTCAAGCGCCTGCTCGACCTGGACGCCCCTGCGATCATCGTGAACAACGAGAAGCGCATGCTCCAGGAGTCCGTGGACGCCCTGTTCGACAACGGCCGTCGTGGTCGCCCGGTCTCTGGCCGTGGCGGTCGCCCGCTCAAGTCGCTCGCCGAGGCCCTCAAGGGCAAGCAGGGTCGTTTCCGTCAGAACCTGCTGGGTAAGCGTGTCGACTACTCCGGCCGTTCGGTTATCGTTACCGACCCCAAGCTGCTGCTGCACCAGTGCGGTCTGCCCAAGACCATGGCGCTGGAGCTCTTCAAGCCCTTCGTCATGAAGCGCCTGGTCGAGCTTGGCAAGGTCGAGAACATCAAGGGCGCCAAGCGCGCTATCGACCGCGGTGCCACCTTTGTGTGGGACATCCTCGAAGAGGTCATCGACGGCCGCGTCGTGCTGCTCAACCGTGCACCGACCCTGCACCGTCTGTCCATCCAGGCCTTTGAGCCGGTGCTGGTCGAGGGCAAGGCTATCCACCTGCACCCGCTGGTCTGCTCGCCCTTCAACGCCGACTTCGACGGCGACCAGATGTCTGTCCACGTGCCGCTGTCCAGCCAGGCTCAGGCCGAGGCTCGCGTGCTCATGCTCTCTGCGAACAACCTGCGCTCGCCGGCATCCGGCAAGCCGGTCAACATCCCCTCGCAGGACATGATCATCGGTGTGTACTACCTGACCCAGGTCCGCGACGGTCTGCCGGGCGAGAACCACGTGTTCTCGAGCTTCGACGACGCGCTGCATGCCTATGACTGCCGCTCCGAGGTCGACATGCAGGCCAAGATTCAGGTCCGCGTGTCCGCCGAGAACGCCAACGTCATCAACGAGGACGGCACCCGTATCTTCCGCGTCAAGAACGGCAAGAACGAGTTTGTCGACTACGACGTCACCGGCAACAAGACCGCGCGCTTCGAGACCTCTATCGGCCGCATCATCTTCAACCGCCAGTGCCTGCCCGAAGACTATGAGTTCATGAACTACAAGATGGTCAAGGGCGACGTGGCCAAGCTGGTTGCGGACTGCTGCGATCGTTACCCCGAGGCCAAGGTCGGCCCGATCCTCGACGCCATCAAGTACTCCGGCTTCCACTACGCTACCCGCGCCGGCCTCACCATCTCGGTGTGGGACGCTCTCATCCCTGCCGAGAAGCAGGAGCTGCTTGACCGCGCCCAGGCCAACGTCGACCAGATCAACGAGTACTTCGAGGAGGGCTTCATCAACGAGACGGAGCGCCACATCGAAGTCGTTAACGAGTGGACCGCTTGTACCGACAAGGTTGCAGCGCTCATGCTCGACATGTTCGACGAGGAGAACCCGCTGTACATGATGGCCGACTCCGGCGCCCGTGGTTCTAAGACCCAGCTGCGTCAGCTCGGCGGCATGCGTGGCCTGATGGCAGACATGTCCGGCGAGACGATCGACCTTCCCATTAAGGCGAACTTCCGCGAGGGCCTGCTGCCGCTCGAGTACTTCATTTCGACCTACGGCGCTCGTAAGGGCCTGGTCGATACCGCATCCCACACCTCGGACTCTGGTTACCTGACCCGTCGTCTGGTCGACGTGGCCCAGGACGTCATCGTCCGTGAGGAGGACTGCGGTACGCACGAGGGCGTCACCTACAACCTCATCATCCCCGGCACCACCGACCTCAACACCGACCTCGTCGGCCGTTGCTTCATCGAGGACGTCGTGGCCCCCGATGGCACCGTGCTCTTTGAGCAGGACGGCTACATCGAGAAGGTCGCCGACATCCAGAAGATGGTCGATGCGGGCCTCAAGAAGGTCAAGCTCCGCGCGCTGCTCACCTGCCGCTCCAAGTACGGCGTGTGCCAGAAGTGCTACGGCTGGGATCTTTCCACCCGTCGTCCGGTCGCCATCGGTACCGCAGTCGGCATTATTGCCGCCCAGTCCATCGGCGAGCCCGGTACGCAGCTTACGATGCGTACCATTCACTCCGGCGGCGTCGCTGGCGTCGACGATATTACGCAGGGTCTGCCTACGGTCAGCCGTATGTTCGATATCGTCGGCAACGTCAACGAGAAGATCCTGGGTCGCGAGGCCGAGCTGGCTCCGTACTCCGGTCACCTCTCGATTAAGCCCGAGAAGTCCGAGTACGTGTTGACGCTCACCGACTCCGAGGATCACACCCGTGTCCTCGACGAGCGTCGCGTCCCCGCTTCGGTGCGCTTTATGCCCGAGATCGAGGACGGCTGCGAGGTTCGCGCCGGCGACCAGATCACCAAGGGCTTCGTCAACTTCCGCAACCTGCGCAAGCTGACCGACATCGAGTCGACGATGCACACCTTCGTTGAGAGCGTTAAGGACGTCTACACCAGCCAGGGCGTCGACCTGAACGACAAGCACATCGAGGTGCTCGCACGTCAGATGCTGCGTCGCGTTCAGATCACCAACCCCGGCGACTCCAAGTATCTGCTTGGTCAGTACGTCGACCGCTACGAGTTCGCCGACGAGGTCGAGCGCGTTGCCCGTCTGGGCGGTCAGGCTCCCGTGGCCGAGCCCGTCATCCTGGGTACGCTCAAGGTCGCGTCCAACATCGACTCCTGGCTGTCGAGCGCTTCGTTCATCCGTACCGCCGGCGTCCTTACCGAGGCTGCCATCGAGGGCAAGGTCGACCACCTGCTCGACCTTAAGTCCAACGTCATCGTCGGTAAGAAGATCCCTGCCGGTACTGGCCTCAAGCCGTACGCCAACGCCAAGCTGACGTATCGCACGGCCGACGGCTACGTGGAAATCGATGGCCCGGCTTCGCCCAACGCCAAGTCGCTGCCCGAGTGGGCTCCGGTTGAGCTCAAGGACCTGGACGAGCAGCTCCCGCAGCAGCTCGACTGGGCCGGCTACGACGAGTTCGGCGGTGCTGACGGTTCGTTCACCCGCAACGGCCACACCATCTCCGCCGAGAAGGCTCGCCTGTACCTGTTCGACGACCTGGGCGTGTCGCAGCGCTGGACCAACAAGTTCAGCGAGGTCGGCATCGAGACGGTCGGCGACCTGGTCGGCAAGTCCGAGGAGGATCTGCTGCGCATCGATGGCATCGGTGCCAAGGCGATCGAGGAGCTCCGTGACGGTCTGGAGGCCCACGACCTGCTCTACATCCTCGAGAACAACGACGACGTTGCCGACGAGGAAGACCTCTCGCAGCTGCTGCAGATGGTCTTTAGCCCCGACGGTCCGGACGACATCCTGCTGGGCACCTCCGCCACGCCGACGCATCACGCCGACGCCGACGAGGAGCTCCTGGGCGCCCCGATCGACGACAAGAAGGCTCCCGCCAACGGTGCCATCAACGAGGACATGGCTTCCCTCGACGAGCTGCTCAACCAGCTCGTGGACACCGATGACGCCGAAGAGGCCAAGGACAACGACGAGGAGTAACTAGTTCCGCCGTTCTAACGAACGGCGGCGATCTCCGTCGCTGCGCGGCCCCCAGAGCTACAATCTGTCATTCAAAAGGCAGGGCATGACCAAAAGGTCAATGCCCTGCCTTTTTCATGCCACCTTGTACGCTCTGGGGGCCGCTCGCTTGCGTATGCTCAACCTGTTGCGTTCCGTCGATCCCTTGCCAATAAGGGGCAGGGTTTTTTGGTAGGTTATTCCTGCTTGAATTTGAAACATTTCGTTCGGTCAAAGCGTATCTATGGTGAGGGCCTCAGCAAGAAACATCAGCATCACCGGGAGGTGATTATGGAAGAACAAGCATTTAGACAGGCGGTCGAAGATCACCGAGATGTCGTGTTTCGGATCGCATTGACGTATCTGCGCGATCGCGCCGATGCCGATGATGTTGCCCAAGATGTCTTTCTTAAGCTGCTCAAAAGCTATACGCAATTTGAGAGTTGGGAGCATCTTCGTCGATGGCTTATCCGGGTCACGATCAATGAATGCAAATCTCTCTTTCGAAAGCCATGGAGGCGTGTGGAGGATATTGAGAACCTGGCCGATTCGCTTTCGACGGCGCAGGAGGAGACCAAGGCGGTCCTGTCAGACGTTATGCGACTTCCGGAACGATTCCGTGTTCCCATCATGCTCTATTACTATCTGGGCTTTTCGACCTCAGAGATTGCCGAGTTATTGCATGTGCCAGCCGCGACTGTTCGAACGCGTTTGGCTCGCGGCAGATCGAAGCTCAAGTTCATCCTAGAGGAGGGCGACCGTGAAATCCAATCAAATCAAGCAGGCCTTCGAGTCCGTCCAAGCCGATAGCGATCTTGCTGACCGTGTTCTTTATGCCGCTGCTGGTGAGCCGCTTCGCCGAAAGGGTCACGCGAAGCCTCTGTATGTTGCCGTGATCGGATGCCTTGCCGGAGTGACGGCGACCGGAGGGGTCGCCTACGCCGTCGTCAATTCCAGCTATTTTGCCTCTGCCTGGGGAAACCACGGCAACGGGGATTCCATTACCTGGACCAACGGCGGCTCATCGGGAACTAAATATACCTACACCAGAGAGTTTGGCGATGGCATCGCGCCCCAAAGCCTGGAAGGCGCAGTCCAGGAGGTTAATCTGTCCGTCGAGGGCAACGGCTATACGCTTGATATCCATGAGATGGCAATCGACCAAAACGGCTGCGGAGCCGTGACGTTTACGTTGTCCAATCCGAATGGCGTTAACTACTACAAGCCGGCGGCAGAGCTTGGCGAACTTGTTCTCTATGGTGAAGAAGAAGGGGGCGTCAGTACACCCAGCATGAACTTCGGCGAGGAATGGGCTGATACACGCTGCACCATTGATAAAGACACATCAAGCGACACGGTCATTAACGGCACGATGTACTTTGCATCTTGGAATCGCGATCGAGATTTACGACATGCGGTCACCTGGAATATCAGTTGGACGGAGGGCAAAGGTGAGGATGCGAAGGTGATCGAGGTATCGACGCCAGAGTTTAACGTCGGAGCGCACGTCGATACAAAAGAACTCCGCTCCGATGACTCGCCTCTCGAGATTAGCCCGTTTTCCATCCAGACGCACATCGATGATCTGGGCTATGAAGCAGTTGATCATAAACTGACCGTCACCTACAAGGATGGGTCAGAGCAGATTATCGAAGATGACGACGCAGGGGCGTACAATTTCTATGTTTCGATGGCGCGCAATAGCGGAGAGAACATCTGGGTTCCGGCAAGGCTCATCAATGTCGATCAGGTTGTATCGGTAACCCTTGAGGGAACGAGGTGCACATCAACAGGGGAGACTCAAACGGAAGAACCCTTTACCATCGTCTACTCGTAAGGCTTGAGGCCGCTTCCCACTAGGGGAAGCGGCCTTTTCCCAGATAAAACCTGCCAAAACAAACCTTTCCCTTTTTGGCAGGTAACGTTGCCCCGACGAGCACGTCGGATTCCCGGCCC
>CAJKTW010000014.1:0-70331 GCA_905202925.1 uncultured Collinsella sp.
CCTTTCATTTTTGGGCCCAGCGCATGGGATTCGAACCCGCAAGGGTGCGGAGCTGAGGAAACGCGAAGCGTTTTCCAGCGCAGCACGCGAGGAGCGGAGCGACGAAGCGGGGCGCGGGCGGCGCCAGCCGCACGCGGACATCCCTCATCGCCCACCACTGATTTGATAGGCCTCCAGCTATGGAGGCCTTTCTTTTTAGGGCCCATTACTGAGGGATTCGAACCCACCAGCACGTCTGTCACAAAGGCCGTGGCCAGAAAATGGCAAAAATGAGTACTGCTACCTTGCTTACAACATATCAGAAGATAATATTTGCTTAAGTTACGCAACATATGTCCATTATAAGGACTAGCAATTGGATCAAAATCGTACATTCATCGCCATTTCGACTTGCTATTTGGTCTGATTAGTCCAAAATTGCTGTTACCAAATCGGTAACAGTACTCATATTTGATGTTTTTTGACCAGCAGGTCTCCCCGCCTTAGCAAATCTAAGGCAAAACGGGCTCCAGACCGCTGAATCATGCCACATAGGGCACGTCCGCAGTCCGGAACCCGGTCAAAGTTAAGTTATTTCGCTGTGTTAGGCCAAAACGTCCGACAGGATCTCGATCAGACTGTCCACGTCGGATTCCTCGCAGACGAGCGGCGGCAGGAAACGCAGCGTATGAGCACCTGTAGCGTTAATCACGGCACCGGCGGCCAGCGCGCGGGCAACAATATCATGCGCGTCGCCCGCGGCATCATCCAAATCACAGCCGAGCATCAAGCCGCGGCCACGCACCTCGGTCACGTTCGGCAGCTTGGCGAGCTTTGCCTCCATATAGGCGCCTACCTTGGCAGCATGGTCGGCATAATCGCCGCGCACGAGCGCGGAGAGCGTCGCGGCGCACGCCGCGACAGCCAAGCAGCTACCGCCAAAGGTCGAGCCGTGGTCGCCCGGCTTAAACACGTCGGCAATCTCCTTCTTTGCTACGACGGCACCCATGGGCACGCCATCGGCAATGCCCTTGGCAAGGCTCATGATGTCGGGTTCCACGCCATAGGTTTGGAATGCAAACGGCTTGCCGGAGCGGAAGATGCCGCACTGGACCTCGTCGGCTATAAGCACGGCGCCCACTTCGTGTGCCAGGTCGCGCGCTGCCGCCATAAACTCCTCGGTCATGGGGTGCACGCCACTCTCACCCTGGATCGGCTCGAGCATCACGGCACATATTTCGCTCCCCAGCTGCTTAAAGATCGCACGCAGTTCATTGATATCGTTGGGCGTACAGGCCACAAAGCCACCCGGCAGCGGGCGGAAACTATCCTGCAGCCAATCCTGCATGGTGGCGGCAATGGTCTCGAGCGTACGGCCGTGGAAGCCGCCGCGCATGCACACGATAGTGTTGCCGCCGTTACCGGCACGCTTGGCGTACAGGCGCGCGAGCTTCATCGAGCCCTCGTTGGCCTCGGCGCCGGAGTTGGCAAAGAAGGTCTCCCAAACCTGCTCATCCGCAGCCGGGGCACCAAGAGCAGCTGCCGTGGTCTCATCGCCGGCGGCAATGGCATCGGCAAGCACGCGTGCACCATCTAAGTCGTCGTTGGCAAGCTTGGACAGCAGCGCCGCGACCTGTCCACGCTGCTCGATGTAGAAGTAATTGGAGACATGCATGAGCTTTTTGGTCTGTGCCTCGAGCGCCGAGAGCACAGCCGGGTCGCCATGACCTAGGCTGCACACGCCGATGCCGGCAAGAAAGTCGAGGTACTCACGACCATCGTCGCCGGTGAGCTTCATGCCGTGACCCTCGACAAACTCGACCGGAGAGCGGCCAAAGGTATGCATAACGTAATGGGATTCAAGCGATTGCTGAGCTGCAAGTGACATGGGATGCCTTTCGTTGAGCGCCGGACGGCGCAGGCCTATGGGTGCAGAAATGGGGCGGCTGCGGGTCAGTTAGACCGTCTGAAGCTTCTCGACCTCGTCGAGGTTCTCGGTCAGACGCGCAGCAAACGTCGAAAGCGGATGCGGATGCGTATCGAACTCGTAAGCCGTCTCGGTGGAATGGATCACGGTGCCGACGCCGGCATCGGTCAGCAGCTCCAGCAGCAGCGAATGCGGCGTGGTGCCGTTGATGATGTGAGCGCGAAATACGCCGCCGGCAAGCGCATCGACGGCCGCGCGCAGCTTGGGAATCATGCCCTTATCGACCTCGCCGCCGTAGAGCATTTCGTTAACCTCGTCGAGTGTTAGGTTGGAGATGAGTGAGTCTTTATCGCTAAAGTCCTTGTACAGGCCGTCGACGTCGGTCAAAAAGATCGCCTTGTGCGCGTGGAGCGCTGCCGCAACGGCACCGGCGGCGGTATCGGCGTTGATGTTGAAGAAGCCGCCGTCCTCCCCCGCCGCGACGGTAGCGATAACGGGGATGTACTCGCTATCGAGTAAGCGCTCGATATAGTCGGTGTTAACGTGCGTCACTTTGCCCACGCGACCGAGCTCGGGGTCGAGCGGCTCGGCGATGAGCGTGCCAGCATCGCTGCCCGACACGCCCACGGCCAGGTTGCCGTGGTGGTTGATGGCGGCAACCAGCTCCTGGTTAACCTTGCCGCCCAGCACCTCGCGCACGATATCCATAGTCGCCGGCGTGGTCACGCGCTGGCCGTTCTTAAACTCGACGGGGATGTCGTAGTGGCTCAGCGCCTCGTTGATGGCCTTGCCGCCACCGTGCACGATAACAGGGCGCATGCCGATGATCTTGAGCAGCACGATGTCGCTCATCAAGTCGCGGCGCAGCTGCTCATCTACCATGGCGGCTCCGCCATATTTGATAACAACCGTCTTACCGGTCAGGTTCTTAATCCACGGCAGCGCTTCGAACAGCAGCTGCGCGGTTGCTTCGTTGGATTCGTTCGAACGACAATCGCGTGCGAATTTCATAATCTGCCTCGTCTTTCGTATCGTTATCGCGCCGTGCTCCGCTGTCCGCAATCGCGGCAAGATGCGCAGCGTGCCTGGAATCTAGGAACGGTAGTCGCCGTTAATGGAGATGTACTCATGCGTGAGGTCGCAGGTCCACACGGTCGTTGCCGCGTCGCCTGCGCCCAGGTCGGCCGAGATCACGATCTCGGGCGCCTCGAAACGTCGTAGAGCCTCGTCCTCGTCAAAGGGAACAGTCAGACCATCGCGACAGACAGGCATGCCCATCATGTCGATGGAAACGTCTTCCTGATTAAACTTCACGCCGCACTTGCCAAGCGCCATAGCAACGCGGCCCCAGTTGCAGTCGTGGCCGGCGATGCAGGTCTTAACGAGCGGCGAGTTGGCAACGGCACGGGCGGCGATATCGGCCTCCTCGTCGTTAGCGGCGCCGGTAACGTTGACCGTAACAAGCTTGGATGCGCCCTCACCATCGGCGGCGATATTGCGCGCCAGGCTCTCGCACACCTCGTGCACGGCAAATGCCAACTCGTCAAAGGCATTGGAGCCCTCGACGATCGGCTCGGCATCTGCGGCAGCGGCGCCGGAGGCAAGCATGATGCAGGTGTCGTTGGTCGAGGTGTCGGAATCGACCGTTACCTTGTTAAAGGTCTGCTTGACGGTCGAGAGCAGCAGGGCATGAAGTGCCGCAGGCTCGACGGGAGCATCGGTGGTGATAACTGCGATCATGGTGGCCATGTTGGGCATGATCATGCCCGAGCCCTTGCACATTCCGCCTACCGTATAGACATTGCCCGCATGACCCGCAGCCTCACTGACGTAGGACACGGCGTACTCCTTGGAGTGCGTGTCGGTCGTCATGATGGCGCGAGCGGCATCGGCGCCACCGTGGGCGGAGAGCGCCTCGTAGGCAGCAGGAATGGCGGTCTCAAACGTGTCGATCGGCAGAATCTGGCCAATCACACCCGTGGAGGCAATCAGAATCTGCTGAGGCTCGCAGCCGATGACCTGCGATGCGATGCTGCACGTCTCGCGCGCGCATGCAAGGCCGGTCTCACCCGTGGCGGCGTTGGCATTGCCAGAGTTGACCGAAATGCCGGCGATGATACCGTACCCCTTGTCGGTACCGCCCAGGTTGGCACGGCTCACCTGCACGGGCGCCGCGCAAAAGCGATTGGTGGTAAACACGCCAGCACCGGGACAGGGTTTATCGGGCACGACGAGCGCGTAATCCAGACGCTCGGGGTTCTTGCGGAACCCAGCGTGGATGCCTGCAGCCTTAAAACCAGCCGCAGCCGTAACGCCACCCTCGACGGCGCGAATCTTGATATCAAACAGCTCGGTATTCATCGTCTTTATGACTCCTTATGTCAAACAAAAAACGGACATCGGTTGGTGCGCCATGCCAGTCGTGATCATGAAACCAGCTTAAGAGTGGCGCCCCACTCGATGCCCGACTACCAAATCGTTAACAATCGAATGTGCTACACCGGGCACGCCACTGTGGGCAAGCCTCGTCGCTCGTCAAAGCCAAAGACGATATTGGCGCACTGGACCGCTTGGCCCGCAGCGCCCTTGCACAGATTGTCGATGGCGCCCGTCGCCACCAGCACGCCCGCGCGCTTGTTGAGCGCGAGGCCAATCTGGGCAGCGTTGGTGCCGACGACCGAAGCCGTCTTGGGCTGCTGGCCGGCATCGAGCACGCGCACAAAGGTGCGACCGGCGTAGAACTGCTTGTAATGGTCGACGACATCCTCAAGAGCCAGCGTGTCGAGAGCCTGCGGCGCGAGCGGCAGCGTCACCGTGGAGAGCAGACCGCGCTTGAGCGGTGCCAGGTGCGGGGTAAAGACGACGCGATCGGTCAGGCCAAGGATTTGCTCAATCTCGGGCGTGTGGCGATGCTTGCCCACGCCGTAGGCCTCCAAGTTCTCGTCGGCGCTGCAAAAATGGGTGCGGGCGTTGCAGGACTTACCGGCGCCCGTCACGCCGCTAATGGCATCGACAATCACGGGGCCGTTCTCGGCCACCCAGCCCGCGCGCACGGCGGGCGCGGCGGCAAGGCTCGTTGCGGTGGGATAGCAACCGGCGCAGGCGACCAGCACGGGCTTGCCGTCGGCATGGTCGGATACGGCGGTCTCCAAGTCTTGGCAGAACAGCTCGGGCAGACCGAAGGCACGGGTCTTGAGCAGCTCGGGGCTCGTATGCTCGGCGGCATACCATGTCTCAAAGACGGACGCGTCGTTCAGACGGTAGTCGGCCGAAAGATCAAAGCAGGAGACGCCCGATGCAAGCAGCGCGGGTACCTGTGCCATGGCAGCCGTGTGCGGCACGGCAAGAAAAACCGCATCGCAGCTCTTGAGCTCGGGGGCGTCATGCGTAGTGAAAACCAGATCGCTCACACCAGCAAAGCTCGGATACACCGCGGACAGCGGCTGGCCGGCATCGGCGTTGGACGTAATGGCAACAAGTTCAAACTCGGGATGACCGAGGACGAGGCGAATGAGCTCGGCTCCGGCATATCCAGCCGCGCCGACGATTCCAACCTTCAAAGACATATCAGACTCCTTGTCTGCGATTTATGCACCGATGCGCATTTCGCAGCGGTCGTTATGAAGTGGGTTGAAACTTTAGCACCAAAAGATGCATGATTACGTAAATGGCTTGCATATTCATGCATTGAAACATTCCCGACACATTCGCTTGAAGGAATTGACAAATGGAGCGGGCCCCGTATTGACCGGCGCTCCTAACGGCGCCGGGCAATACGGGGCCCGCCCATGCGAAAACCAAGTTGTTAGGATGAGCCAGCTGGCTAGAGCTCGACCGGCACCCATTCGTCGTGATGGCAGATAAAAGCCTCGGGATCCTCGACGCTAAAGAAGACGAGCGTGGGGTCGTTAGGCCCCTCATAGTGCTCGCCCAGGTGCTCTAGATGCTTCCACCCGGCTTCGCGCATTTCGCCTAAAGCCCGGTCATCCAAGCCGGCACGCCCGCGCAAGATAAGCCAGCCATGGCCCGGCCACCAACTCGTGGCCTCAAAGCGCTGGTTTTGCAGCAGCTCTTGCCACACATCTTTGGTGCGCGCTGTTACAAACCACAGCTTGCCATCCTGGATCTGCGCAAACGAAAACGGACGCACATGAGGCTGTCCGTCAACGCTCGTCGCCAAATACCATGCCGGCACCGACGTCAGATACTCCAACACCGTATTCAATCCGTCCATGTGTCCTCCTGGCGCTAGCTAATTCGGAACGGGTAGTTAATTTGAGACGCGCTAGAGCTCCAGGCGCTCCTCGCTGCCGTCGATATCACAGAAGCGCGCGGCGATATTGCGGACCGAGAAAAACGCAAGGCGACCGTCGTTGGCGCTCTCGTGCTTCTCGCCAATGCCCACCATGTGCTTAAAGCCAGCTTCGCGAACGCAGTCGCTCACTACCGCATCGTCCTCGAGCGCGGCCTCGCCGGTCAATACGATCCAGCACTCCCCCGGCTTCCAGCCCGAAAGCTCAAACTTGGGGTTCGCGTCGAGCTCTGCCCACACGTCCTTGTCGCGCGACGTGCAAAACCACAGTTTACCGTTATCGACCATGGCAAACGAGAACGGCCTTACGCGTGGCTGATGTCCGTCCGTCACGTCGATCGTGGCGAGATACCACGCCGGAATACGCCTAAGATACGAACAGGCGCGCTCGAGCTGCGCCGTGCGGTCGTTGTCGGTCATAGGGACCCCTTTCTTGCGCTCGAATCGCGCCTAAACAAGTTGAAGGTTGACGACGATGACACACGCAAACAGCAGCATCGTCACCACCGCAGCCAGCGCATCCCCGCGGCGAAATGCAAGCGCATGCAGACGCGTGCGGCCCTGCTCGCCGTGATAGCAGCGTGCATCCATGGCGGCAGACAGCGTCTCGGCATGACGAAATACGCCCGTGAACAGCGGAATTGCCACGCTTGAGAGCATGCGCACGCCGCCGAGCGGACCACCCGTCACGCGCGCGCCGCGACTTGCCTGCGCGTCCGCCGTCTGCTTCATCTCGGTGGCAAACTGCGGCATAAAGCGCAGCGCGATGCCCATGATCATGCCGAGCTCGTGTGCCGGAAGGCCCACGCGCGCAAGCGGCGCGAGCAAACGCTCAAAGCCTGCAGTGAGATCGAGCGTGGGCGTGGTGAGCGTAATAGCGCTCATACCGGCCATCATCAGGGTCAGGCGGCACGCCATAAACCCGGCGGAATGTAGCGAGCCCTCGCTAATCTGCAGAAAGCCGAGCTGCCACAGGATGCGCCCGCTCTGGTCGGTAAATAGGTTGAGCACCGCGACCACCACGACGATCGCCAGCAGCGGCGCCATCGATGACAGGACGCGACAAGCCGGCACCCGGGACACGGTATAGATCAGAACAACGAAGATTGCGACCGGGACCAGTCCGCGGAAGCTGTTGACCGTGAGCGTCGTGATCAGAAACACAAAGCCCAAGAGCAACTTGGTTCGCGGGTCCAGGCGGTGGATTGCACTATCGCCGGGATAGTAGCTGCCAAACGAAAACGCCTCCATTAGCAGCCCTCCTCTCGCGCGACCGTCTTGGATTTAGCAGTGTCCGCGACGTTAGAAGGACCGTCCGAGCGACCGATTAGCAGGTCCACCAACTCGTTTGCCAGCGACTCAACCGTATAGAGGCCGTCAAAGCGCAGCGGCACGCCTGCCTTCGCAAGCGCCAGCGCCATGCGCTGGGCAGCGGGAACGCCCAAACCGATCGATTTAAGCTCATCCGCATGCGCAAAAACCTGAGCGGGCGTGCCCTCGGCAAACACCGCGCCTTCGTTCATCACAACGATGCGGTCGCAGCAATTGGCTAGGTCATCCATACTGTGCGAAACCATGACAACGGTCAGGCCCTCGTCATGAAAACGGCCAATGAGCTCCAGGAAATCCCTGCGAGCCGCCGGATCGAGACCTGCCATGGGCTCATCGAGTACCAGCACCTCGGGCTCCATAGCGAGCACGCCGGCAAACGCCACACGCCGCTGCTGTCCGCCCGAGAGTTCAAAGGGGCTCTTGTCACCTATCATGGCAAGGTCGAGGCCCACGCGTGCGAGCGATGACGCAACGCGGCGCGCGACCTCGTCTTGCGACAGGCCAAGGTTGCGCGGACCAAATGCCACGTCCTGCACCACGGTCTCGGCAAACAGCTGACGCTCTGGATACTGAAACACCACGCCGACCTTTGCCTTAACCGCGGCGGCATCTTTCTTGTTTGCCAGGTCGAGCCCCAACGCGTAAACGGAACCCTCCTGGGGACGAATCAGGCCGTTAAGATGCTGAACCAGCGTCGACTTACCCGAACCGGTATGGCCCGCAAGGCCCAGGAACTCGCCGCGACGCACCGCTAGCGACACATTGCGCAACGCCCAGGGGCTGCTAGGGTCGTTGCCCCAGAGGGCCTGTTTGTTCGATGCGCCCTCGGCGACTGAGCGCTTGTGCCAACGGCGACGCTCACGGGCGCTCAGCGAATAGCTATACGAAAGGTGCGAAATCTCGATGACGGGCTCCAGCGCGTCTGCGCCATCGATTGCAGAGGAGACGTTGTCGGGAATACGAGAATCGGATGCGAAAGGCCGCCCGGCGATGCCTGTCCCACTCCGCTCGGCATAAGTCTGCGCTATATCGGCGACCATATCCGCCTCGCGCACCCGTGCGAAAATGGGCACGTCCTTCGCGCGAAGCGCCCTGCCAAGACAGCACGATGCCGGCATATCCAGGTTCAGCCGCGCGAGTTCGTCCGCCCGCGTCAAGATTTCCTCGGGCGTGCCCAGCATGGCAACGCGGCCCGCTTGGAAGACGGCAACGCGATCGGCCTCAGCGGCCTCTTCCATAAAGTGCGTAATCATCACGATGGTCATGCCGCGTTCGTGCAGCGCGTGACAGGCCTTCATAAGGCCCTTGCGCCCGCGCGGATCGAGCATCGAGGACGCCTCGTCCAAAATGAGCACGCGCGGTTCCATGGCGAGCACGCCGGCAAGCGCCACGCGCTGCTTTTGTCCGCCCGAAAGTGCATGGGTCTCGTAGCGCTCGAAGCCCACCAAACCCACGCCCTTCAGTGCCTCGCGTACGCGCTGCGCGATCTGGGCCGATTCCACCCCAAGGTTTTCGGGACCAAAGGCAACATCGTCCTCGACAAGCGTCGCCACCAGCTGATCATCCGGGTTCTGGAATACCATGCCCGCGGTCGAGCGAATGTCGTAGACCAGCTCGGGATCGGACGCGTCCATGCCGTTGACGCGCACCGTTCCCGTATCGGGCTGCAGCAGCGCGTTCAAATGCTTGGCGAACGTCGACTTGCCCGACCCGTTGCCGCCGAGGATGCAGAAAAACTCGCCATCCTCGATGTTCAGATCGATGCCGTCGAGTGCCGGTGTGGCACCGTCATAGCTAAAGGAAACGCCCCGACACTCAATCATGCGCGGCCTTTGACCTGGTCCTTCTTGGGCGTGATGAGATTAGAGACCGCCTTGTACACCGCCAGCGTCAACACCGAGTTGAGCACGGTCTTGATAAGGTTAAACGGCAAAACGGCGGGAAGCATGAGCGGAGCGATCACATCAACCGAGCCATACCAGAACCAAACGCCGATGGTCAGGTTCGCGACCATGGACAGCGCCGTAGCGGCAATGACGCCGAGCGCCAGGCCAATCACGGCACCCTTGTAGGTGTGCATCTTTTGGTAGACGATAGCCGCAGGCAGAATGTAGCCCAGCGTGGCAACCAGGTTCATAAGCGCGCCGACCCAGTCACCCGTAGTGAGCGCATGGATAACGATCGCCATGGCGGCAACGGCAGTGCCGGCACCAGGGCCATACGCAAATCCACACACCATCGCCGGCACCAGCGACGGGTCATACGTCAAAAACGGCGCCGACGGGAGGATGGGCAGCTGCACATACATAAACAGTGCTCCCAGGGCGCACATCAACGCCATGGTAACGAGCTGTTTGGTGCTCCACCTATTCGTGTTCTCAAAATGGATATGCTGCGACTGTTCAGACATAAGATCACCTGCCTCTTTCATCCGGACTCTAACCGTTGGTACTGGAATCTCACCAGTTCAGCCGGCATGCGAACCAACGCACACACGGGTCGCGGACTCATCGGCTCGGTCGCAGGCACTTTACCTGCTCCACGGCGCCCCTTTGACACCGCCCGATTTACCGCCAGTGGGGAATTTCACCCCGCCCTGAAACAGCAATTGCAAGTGTAGCACGAGCAATCGTTCGCGCAAGTATGCCAAGGGTAATTTGTGGCGGGGACCAGTTGCCGCAACAACCACGTCCTCCATCCACCCCAAAGCAGCGCGCCTTTCGCGCAAAGCGCGAAACAGCGACCGGGATACGTACCCCCATCAACCACGATCTCCGCCCACGCCGACCTCAAGGCCGTAAACGCAGGGGATCCGGGGGCGTGACGGGGCTTCTCTCCGGAACATTCCGCACTGATATTTTCTGTATTGAAGACGTCGATGATGCACCCGTATACCATTGACGTCGACACCATCAGATGCGGACCGCGCGGTGACCCCACATTCCGCTGGCGCCCACAGGGCTGCCCTCGTTTCCTGACATGTCCCGCGCGGGCCGCGGCGAGCCGAGACCGCCGCATGACCTAATAGGAGCATGGAGCGATACCGCGGACCCGAACAACCGCATTCTATCGCGCCCCGTCAGTGTGACGTCTGCCCGGTCCAGGCGAGCACGGAAAGAACGGAGCGAGACATGAGAACCGAATCGACACCCGGCGCCCGCGGGCCGGTCTTCTGCGGGGTCGACACCCACGCCGACTCGCACTGGCTGTGCGTCCTCGACTGGAGGGGCCGCAAGGTCCTGTCCCGCCAGTTCCCCGCCGACGCGGCGGGCTACGAGGCGCTCGCCGGGGCGATCGCGGCGGCCGGGGAGCCGGCCTGCGTCGCGATGGAGGGGACGTCGTCCTACGGGGCGGGCCTCACCAGGCACCTCGCGTCGCTGGGGATGCCCGTGCGCGAGGCGCTCTCCCCGGCGAGGATGCAGAGGAGGCGCCCGGGGCAGGGAAAGTGCGACGAGGCGGACGCGGAGAGGGCCGCCCGCGCGGCGATGTCCGGCTCGAAGCTCGGGACCCCCAAGAGCCAGGACGGGTGGGTCGACGGGGTGCGCTGCATGCTCGCGGCGCGCTCCGGGGCGGTGAAGGCGCGGACCTCGGCGATAAACACCGCGAGGTCGCTGCTCACCACCGCGCCGGAGGGGCTCAGGTCGAGGTTCCGCGGCATGGGAGGGCCGAGGCTGATGGAGGAGCTCCCCTCCGTGCGCGCCGAGGGCGCGCTGGGCGCCGCGCTCGGCGCGCTGGCGGACCTGTGGGAGGCGGCGCGCGACGCGGCGCTCGACATGGAGCGCGCGATCGAGGCGTCCCTGGAGGAGAACTGCCCCGCGCTGCTGGCGATGTACGGGTGCGGGCCCGTGAGCGCGGCCAAGCTCGCGGTCGCGGCCGGGGACAACCCGGGCAGGCTGCGCTCCGAGGCGTCGTTCGCGGCGATATGCGGGGCCTGCCCCATCCCCGCCTCGAGCGGCAAGACCGTGAGGCACAGGCTCAACAGGGGCGGCGACCGGCAGGCGAACAGCGCGCTGCACGAGATCGCGAGGCAGAGGGTCATGCGCGACCCCGAGACCGCCGAGTACGCCGAGAGGGCCAGGGGGCGGGGAAAGAGCGACAGGGAGGTCATGAGGTGCCTCAAGCGCTACGTGGCCAGGGAGGCGTACCGGGCGCTGATGCACCCGCACGAGATCAGGAGGCCCGAGGACGCCTCGGAGCTCGTGGCGGCCAGGCGCGCGGCGAAGGTCAGCCAGGTGAGGGCGGCGTCGATATTGGGAACCAGCGAGAAGTACATCTCGATGCTGGAGAGGGGCCAAAGGGAGCTCAAGCCCATAAGGAGGGCCTACGAGGCATGGGTCGAGGCCGGACTTCCGCTCGATTGGGACAGGCGGGCCTTCGAGGCCGAGCGCAAAATGGATTCTAAAAAACACCTTGCCAAATAGGAGCGTCAGGACGCAAAGAGGCTCCGCAGCGCGAAGCGCGAAGCGGAGCCTCTTTGCATGTCCGAGGACGTTCCGGAGAGAAGCCCCGTCACGCCCCCGGATCCCCGGTGGGAGTTCTAGACCTTGTCGGCCTTAGTACATACCGCCGCCCTGCTGACCAGCGGTGGCAGCAGCGATAGCGTCCTCAAGCTGAGTGTTTTTGGGCACATCGGAGACGGTAGCCTCGGTGATGAGAATCAGGCTTGCGACAGAAGCAGCGTTCTGCAGGGTGACGCGGCTGACCTTGACGGGGTCGAGGACGCCCATCTCAATCATGTCGCCCCACTCACCATTGGCAGAGTTGAGACCCTGGCCGGCGGGCAGCTCGGCAACCTTGTCGACCACGACAGCGCCCTCAAAGCCAGCGTTCTTGGCAATGGTAGCGACCGGAGCGGTCAGAGCCTTCTTGACGATGTCGACGCCGATCTTCTCCTCGGGGTCGTCGATCTCGACAGCGTCGAGTGCAGGAGCAGCATCCATGAAGGCGACGCCGCCGCCGGCGACAATGCCCTCCTCGACAGCAGCGCGGGTTGCCTGCAGGGCGTCCTCGACGCGATGCTTGATCTCCTTGAGCTCGGACTCGGTAGCAGCGCCGACCTTGATGACGGCAACGCCACCGGAGAGCTTGGCCAGGCGCTCCTGGAGCTTCTCACGGTCGAAGTCAGAGGTGGTGTTCTCCATCTCACCCTTGATCTGAGCGATACGAGCGTCGATGGCCTCCTTGGAGCCAGCGCCGCCGACGACGACGGTGTTGTCCTTGGAGATGGTGACGGACTTAGCGGTACCGAGCATATCGGCGGTGATGTCAGCGACCTTCACGCCCAGCTCGTCCAGGGCAGCCTGGCCGCCGGTGAGGACGGCGATGTCCTCGAGGATGCGCTTGCGGCGATCGCCGTAGCCCGGAGCCTTGACGGCGCAGACGTTGAGGGCGCCACGAATCTTGTTGAGAACCAGGGTAGGCAGAGCCTCGCCGTCGATGTCCTCAGCGATGATGAGCAGGCCACGGCCAGCGCGCTGGACAGCCTCGAGAACAGGCATGATGTCCTGAACGCTGGAGATCTTCTGGTCGGTGATGAGGATGTACGGATCCTTCATCACGGCCTCCATGCGGTCGTTATCCGTGACGAAGTAAGCGGAGACATAGCCCTTGTCGAACTGCATGCCCTCGACGGTGTCGATGGTGATGTCGAACGTCTGGGAATCCTCGACGGTGATGACGCCGTCCTTGCCCACGACCTCCATGGCCTCGGCGATCTTCTCGCCGACCTCGGGGTCACCGGCGGAGATGGTACCGACGGAAGCAATCTGCTCCTTGGTCTCGACCGGCTTGGCCTGCTTCTTCATCTCGGCGACGGCGGCGTTGACGGCCTTGTCGATGCCGCGACGGATGGCCAGCGGGTTGGCGCCAGCGGCGACGTTGCGCAGACCGTCGTTGACGATGGCTTGAGCGAGCAGGGTTGCGGTGGTGGTGCCGTCACCCACGGTGTCGTTGGTCTTGGTGGCGACCTCCTTCACCAGCTGGGCACCCATGTTCTCGATGTTGTCCTCGAGCTCAATCTCCTTGGCGACGGAAACGCCGTCGTTGGTGATGGTCGGGGCACCAAACGTGCGCTGCAGAGCGACGTAACGGCCCTTGGGGCCCATGGTGACGGTAACGGCGTCGGCCAGAGTGTTGACACCCTTGGCGAGCTTAGCGCGGGCATCGGTGTTGAACGTAATGTTCTTTGCCATGGTAGGTAATCCTCCAAAAGAAACGTGACTCGCGTCGCCGCTTCCGAGTCCTATGCGGCGGGCGCGTTCAAAGACGAATCAGAGATTCTGACGAGACTAGGCCTCGACGACAGCGTAGATGTCGTCGGCGCGCATCAGCAGATACTTCTCGCCGTCGACCTTGACCTCGTTGCCACCGAACTTACCGTAGATGACAACGTCACCGACCTTGACGTCCATGGGGATGCGCTCACCCTTGTCGTTGACCTTGCCGGCACCAACGGCAACGATGGTGCCGCGCTGCGGCTTCTCCTGGGCGTTGCTGGCGATATACAGACCAGAAGCGGTCTTCTGCTCGGCCTCGTCGGGCTTGACCAGAACACGATCTGCAAGCGGCTTCAAAGACGACATGCTTGTCTCCTCCTTTTTGGGCCGCGCGGTTATGCCACGCGAATTAACCCTTTTTGTTTGCGTACGCGTTGAATGGTACCCACGAATGGCGGGTTATACAACACGGAGTCAAAAAATCTTATTTTTTGGCACTTAGATTTTCTGAATGTCGGAGGATAACTTATGCGCAGCCCCAAGGCGGACCGGAAAGCATGAAGTTTTAGCGCGGCAACTTTGTGAATCAGCTTCTCAAGACTACAATCCTCCAGATGAAATATGCCCAGATGAGAGGAAGGGAGGGCAGATGACCGATGAGCTGAGCACCTCGACATGGCGAGATATAGCACCGAATCGCGATGCACGCGACTCCATGCCGCCCGTTCGCACTCGCCTGCTCGCCCTGGCTCTCGTCTTCTCCCTTCTCGCGGTAACCATCCTCTCCCCCATCGCAACCGCCCATGAGTTGCATCATGACTGCACCGGCGCGGGCTGCACCATCTGCGCCGAGCTCGCCGGCAATCTGTCGATCGCCCGTGGCGGTGACACCGTCCCCGTGGGCGCGACATCGTTCATCACCCTCTTGCTGATCTCCGCCCTAGCCGTCATCGGCACCGAGCGATCTTCATATGCCCCGGTCACCCTATTATCCCTCAGGGTCCGTCTGGACGATTAACGGCTCCCAATTGAATCAAATAGCTACCGCGTGCCACGGCGGCATCGCCTTCGGCCGTCGGCACCCCGACGCAGCCGTTTTCAATTCAGGAGCAATCTATGGACAACCGAATCTACCGTCGCCATCCCAAGCGGCGTCCTATTCGTCACCGTGGCCCCATGGCGGCGGCATATATGCCCCTTTTAAGTGCGGTCTTTGCTCTCGCCGCTTCTGACGACAATGCGTCCAGCTCGACCCCGTCGAGGGGCTCACTGACAAACAGCTTAAAGCCGGCGAGGATTACCCACCCATCATGAACGACAACCTGGAGAAGCTCGTGAAGACGCTGAACTAGGAGTAAGGAACAGAGACGATGAAGATGAGCATGAAGGATCTGAAAAGCTGGATGACCGACCATCCCTACCCCCGTACGCTGGCAACGATCGGCGGCGCATCGATATGCTCGATGCTCGCCCTCGAGCTGCCCTCCAACCATGAACTATGGAAGATGCAGGCCGGACCGGCACTTTTGGAGCTTTTGCTCATCTTCTGCTTCTTGTGCCTGTTGTTCTATCTGCCGCACCGCCGTAAGACCTCCGCAATCGTTGGCATCGTTGCGCTCGCCAGCATCGGTATCGCCGAGTACTTCGTAATCACGTTCAAATCGATGCCCATCCAACCCGGAGACCTGTTCGCCCTCTCGACCGCTGCGACGGTCGCCGGCAGCTACACCTATGAGCTCAGCACTTTCTGCTTCATGGGGCTTGCTGCCGCGGCCTTGGGAATCGCGCTTATCGTCCTCATTCCGCGTGATGCATGTGGGCGACCGCCGCGCCGCTCATCGGAAACGTCCCCCGAGTCCATCGACCATGCGATGTCTGCGTCCTTGAAATCGAAGGACTCAAAGGCGTCTCCGGCAACCGAGGGGACATCGACAGCGCCGAGGGAGCATCCAGTCGCAACCAAATCCAAACTCCCCCTCTCCGTCGACCGTCGTACCGCACTTGTTGCCGGAGCCGCACTGGGGGCGCAGGCCTTCATCAGCTATTACGACACCTTGGGCATCAAGCTTCATACCTGGAAGCCCCTCGAAAGCTATTACAGTCAGGGGTTTCTCCCCACCTTTATTTCGAGCGCGCAAAAAATGGTGCCGCCTAAACCCAAGCACTACAAGAGCGGTGAGGCCTCGGCGATCATCAAGCGCCTTGCCGCGCGCTGGAACGCGGGCACGAACGGCATCGCCGACCCCTCCCGTGCCGCTGCCGTCGAACAGTTTGACCAGCTCAAGCCCTCAGTCATCTGCATCATGAACGAGTCCTTCGCCGACCTTTCAATCTTTAACGAACTGGGCTGTGGCTATAAGGGGCCCGAGCGCTTCAAAGCCATCGATAACGCGCTTCTGCAGGGAGTGAGCTACATGAGCGCCTTCGGTGCCGGCACCTGTAACAGCGAGTTCGAGTTCTTAACCGGACACTCCATGGCATTCCTGGGCGCTGGCGTCTACCCGTTCATGAGCTACAACCTGGCCCCGAGCGAGAACCTCGCCCGTCAGTTCAAGAGACTCGGCTATCGCACCGTGGCCATGCACCCCAACCACGCCACCAACTGGAATCGCGAGAACGTCTTCGCGGACATGGGATTCGACGAGTTCCTCTCGATCGAGGACTTCGCCGGCGCACCCGAGCTCTGCCGCAAGGTCACCGACGCCGCCACCTACGACAAGTGCCTCGAGGTACTAAAGCAGAGCGACCAGCCGATCTTCATCCACGACGTGACGATGCAAAACCACTCCGCCTATGACACGGGCTTGGTGCCCACCGACCAGCAACTGCACCTTGCCGTCGAAGGTGTGTCCGACAAAGTTATCACCTGGACCAATGAATACTGCTCGCTCATGGAAGCGTCCGATGCCGCCTTCGCCGCCTTCCTGGAAAAGCTGCGTGATCTCGACCGCCCCGTCGTCGTGGTGATGTACGGCGACCACCAGCCGTTCTTCACCGACCGCTACAACGACCTCTACTTTACCGATGAGGACGATGCCACCCATACCGAGCGCATCTGGCAGACACGCTATGTGGTCTGGGCGAACTACGATGTCGCCGGCAACGCACAAACGAGTGGGGAACTCAACACAAGCATCAATAACGTCGGCGCACTCGCACTCAATGCCATCGGTGCCCCGCTCACCGCCTACCAACGCGCACGCTTGCAAAACCGAGCGCACATGCCGGCGATAAACGTGGTGGGGGCGCAGGATGCGCACGGCGTTTGGTATACAGCCGAGGCCAAGAACGTTCCCGCCAAGACCGCTAATGCGCGCGATCGCCTGGACCGCATGCAATATCGTAAGCTCTTCGACCACGAAGGCTCGGTCTTTGCCACCCATAAGCAGGCGGCCGCCAACGAAACCGACCCCAACGCAGCTCCGGGAGCCTAGGGTTGACCAATCTCGGGCCCGGTATTCAGAAAAGTCAGTGCAGCAAAATGGCGATGCGGACAGCGACTTGGGCATGGTTTTCGCCGCTCGCACGGGTCCCCTGGGAAGCAGCGTGCATTTTTGGGAGTTTTCAGCAGGCCAGGACGTCTGCATACGCGCCGGACACACCATATTGGTCCCAAGAACGCCTTTGACCGGCGATTTGGGTCGGCGGGCAAACCCCATCAGGACAAAAAGGCGTGCCTCGCGCCGCACCGGACCCCAAAATGACGTCGATCTCCGCAATGCCACCCGACTGCAGCGGCACCGGCAGAGCTCACGGTGCTGAATACTCCATTTTTTGCACGGCCCAGGCGGGGGTACATCAGGACCGGAAAGAACATCTCAACTTTTTATGCAATCTGCAATGGGAAGTATTCAAAACACCAAGAGACAGCATTACTGACGTCCAAATTGAGCGCGGGGCAGCGGCGCCTCCGCCCCGCGCCCAAATCAAGCAGAGCGGGAGCGCTCCTAACGGACCCCATAGGCAAACAAACGCGGCTCGAGCGCCATCCCAAAATAGGCTGCCCGAGCCGCGTTTAACGGTACGGCATGAATATTAGCGCTCGTAGATTAAGTTGCCTGCCAGATAGGTTGCCTGAACCTTGGTAGCCTGGAGCTCTTGGGGGTCGATGGTGAGCGGGTTTTGGTCCAGGACTACCAGGTCGGCGTATTTGCCGGGTTCCAGGCTGCCGAGGTTTCGCTCGTCGCCTGCCGCGTAGGCGCTGCCCAGGGTGTAGTTGCGCAGAGCTGTAGCCGCGTCGATGCGCTCGCTGGGGAGCCAGCCGCCCTCGGGCCAGTGGCTGCGGGGATCTTGGCGCGTGATAGCCGTGTAGAGCACGTTCATGCTGGTAACGGCCGTGATGGGGCTGTCGGTACCGAAAGCTTGACGGATACCGCGCTGCTGATAAGTTGCGAACGGCCACATGATGCGGCTGCGTTCCAGGCCCAGGTCGCGCTCCGGGCCACCCGGGTCGAGCGTGATGTGGCAAGGCTGGCTCGAGGCAATGACGTTGAGCTTGCGCAGACGATCGATGTCCTCGGGCAGCAGATTCTCCAAATGCTCAAGCGTATTATGGCCGTGCGGGGGCAAACCGTAGAGCTCTGCCGCCTCCTCAAAGATATCGAGTGCGGCATGGATGGCGCCGTCGCCGATAACGTGGATGCGCACGGTGTGGCCGCGCTCGGCTGCCGCCAGAACCAACTTGCGCATGCGCTCGACAGGAACCGTCAGACGGCCCTGGTCGCCCGGGAAGCGCGGGTTGGTATAGGGCTCAGTGAGGTATGCAGTATGCTCGCTCGACACGCCGTCGAAGAACTGTTTAAAGCCTGGCGCCGAGAGCAGCGCATTGTTCGCGTAGCGGGTCTGGAGCTCTTCCAAGCGCGATTGGTCATCCAACAGCGTGGGAAACAAATGGGCGCGGATTCCCAGCTTGCCGGAGGCCTGCAGCTTGTCGTAAACATCGTCGCGAATAAAGTCACAGCCCGGCATGGGCATGAGCGACATATCGCAGATTGAGGTGATGCCTTGCTCGGCCATACGCTTCATCTGGTCGGCATACGAGCTCGCGATGCGGTCCTCGCCCAGCCACTCAAGACAGCGCGGCAGCAGCTGCATGGCCGCAGCCTCGTGAGCGATACCCGTAAGCTCCCCATTTGCATCTTTGTCGTAACTGCCACCCGCCGGAGGCTCGCTGTCGCGCGTAACGCCGAGCGCCTCGAGTGCGCGGCTGTTGAGCCACAGCGTGTGCCCGTCGCCCGAGTACATAACGCAGGGACGATCAGGAAATGCCGCATCGAGGGAGGCCTTGGTAGGGTGCTCGGGCGGATCCCAGCGGTAATCGCGCCAGCCCTGCGTCACGACCCAGGCGTCGTCGGGCAGGTCCTGGGAAAACTTGAGCGCGTCCTGCACCAGCGCCGCCTCGGACGTGCCCATATCCATGAGCATATACGGTGAGGAGCCAACCGAGGTATGGAAGAAATGCAGGTGCGCATCGTGGAAACCGGGGCAGACAAACTGCTCGCCGTAATCGACCACCGGCGTGGCAGCAGGTGCGGCGTCAATCACGTCATCGGGCGCACCGACTGCGACGATGCGATCGCCCGCAATGGCAATCGCCAGCTCGCGGGCGGTATCGATACCGTCTTGGGCGGTAAAAACGTTCTTGGAGCGGATAATCCGATCGATATGTTGCATGGGCATCCCCATCTCTGGCAGGAAATTCAACACCCCCGAGTGTACTCCCCCGCCCTTGCAACAAAACTCCAAGCGGCAAACGGCAGCTTTGCCAGGCCAAGTGGCAGGTGGCATACTGGAATGAGCCTGTACGATTTTGCAAAAACCAGCAAGGAGCAAATCGACCATGACGAAGACCAAGGCACAGCAGATTATGGCGGCGACCGAGGTGCGAGCGGCTGACGACGTCACCGCAGCCATCCAAGATATCGCCGCCGAGTTTGAGCCCTACATCATCAAGCAGCGCCGACACTTCCATAAGCACCCGGAGCTGAGCCTTGCCGAGGAGCGCACGACCTCCGACATCGCCAACCAGCTCGACGCCATGAATATCCCCTACGAGCGTCCGCTCAAGACCGGCTTGGTGGCAACGCTTCGCGGCACCGCGTCGGATGCCTACCACGAGGACGGCACGCCGCGCCGCCGTATCCTGCTGCGTGCGGATATCGACGCCCTGCCCGTCACCGAGCAGACCAGCGAGGATTTCGCCAGCGTCAACGAGGGCTGCATGCACGCCTGCGGCCACGACTGCCACATCGCCATGATGCTCGGCACGCTGCAGATCCTGCGCCATATGACCGACGACATCCACGGCGAAGTCCGCATCGTCTTCCAGCCCAGTGAGGAAAACGGCCAGGGCGCCAAACTCATGATCGGCACGGGCGTGCTCGACGGCGTCGATGGCGCCTACGCCGCGCACATCTGGAGTGAGGTCGACGCCGGCACCGTGAGCTGCGAGCCCGGACCGCGCATGGCCAATACCGACTGGTTCCGCATCGATGTTCGCGGCACCTCATGCCACGGTGCCATGCCCCAGCGCGGCCACGACGCCGTTATGGTGGCCGCCGAGATCGTCAATGCCCTGCAGACCATCGTTTCGCGCGAGATCAGCCCCTACGAGCCGGCCGTCATTACCGTCGGCGAGCTGCACGGCGGCACCGCGCGCAACGTTATCGCCGGCACGGCCTACCTCGCCGGCACGGTGCGCACCTACGGAGATTCGACCCACGAGGAAATGCCGGAGCTCATGCGCCGCATCGTGGAGCATACCGCGGCCGCCTTGGGCGCCGAGGCAGAGCTCACCGACTACACCATCGCCAATTATAAGGTCGAAAACGATGCCGCCTCGAGCGAGCGCTGCCGCCAGGCAGTAATCAAATGCCTGGGCCCCACCGGCCAAGGCCATTATCGCGGCACACTCTCGGGTGAGGATTTTTCGGAGTACCTGCGCCGCGTACCGGGCGTGCTCGCCTTTGTTGGCACGCGCAACCCCCAGATTGGCGCCACGTACGCCCAACATTCTTGCTTCTACAAGATTGACGAGTCGGTACTGGCCAAGGGCTCCATGGTGGCCGCCCAATATGCCATCGACTTTTTGGCCGAGCCCACACAAGAAGAGCTCGACGGCCCCACGATTGCCGCGGTCGCCGAGACCAATCCCGACCTGGCAGCCAAACTGCGCTCTGCCAAGGCCACGGCCGCCGAGGCCCGCGACGCCATGCACGATGCCCGCACCGCCCGACACGCCGCAATCAAGGGCATCCACGACGCTCGCGCCGCCGCCCGCCGCGAGGAGAAGCACGACGAGTAGTCGATCCACGACCATCTCGCAGTCATAGCCGCATCGCGATATCAAAGCGGGGGCGGACGCTTCGGCACGTCCGCCCCCGCTTATTTGTCAAGCGCTATTTCTACCGTTTCTACCCCGTCCCCAAATGGCAGGTGGCAGGGTTACTCGTCCTGCGGGTCCTCGTCGGAGCTTGGCGCAGGCTCGGGCTCAGGTGCAGGCTCGGGCTCCGGTTCCGGCATGGGCGCGGGCTCGGGCTCAGGCACGGGCGCGGGCTCAGGCTCAGGCTCAGGCACGGGCTCGGGCTCGGGCTCGGGCGCAGGCGCCGGCGCCGCAGCGGAATCGGATACGGGCGCTGCGTCGGCGCTAAAACCAGCCGGAGCAGACTTCTTCTCAAACGGCAGCACAAAAGTCAGGACGTCGTCCTTGTCCTCGTCGGCCCACTCGCTTGCGTAGCGCGCAACCCAATAGCCAACGGCACGGTGCTTGAGCATCTTGCCAAAGACCGTGAGGAATACCGTGACAAACGCCGTCAGCACCAAGAACAATACGAGCGTGATGCCACCGCCGGTAACAAGCGCCTCAATAGCCGTAGGACGGTAGTAGTAGCTATACATACCGACAGAGGCAATGGTGCCAAAGACGAACGTCAGGATCCAGGTGACAACGTTGGCGACCAGGCCCGTCAAAAACTCGGGAAGGAACGAAGCGCAGAACAGTTTGGTCTTGTTGTGCTTAAAGGCCGCCCAGACCTTATCGAGCGAAAACGCGCTCTCGACACGACCGGTCACCGCAAAGTGCATCACGGCAATGTCGGCGAACATCTTAAAGAAGACCCCCAAGACCGCCGTGGCAATCATAGCCAGGACAAGCAGGCCAAGCGAGCCGAACAGCGCTGCCTCGAGTGCATAAGAGCCGTAATACGAATACGAGCCCGCGGCGCCAATTACCACGCTCTCCACCAGCGAAAGCACTACACCGATAACGGGAATGGCAGCGATAACCTCGAGCACGACCGAGATAACGCTCGAAAAGACTCCGAGGCCAAACGACGTGGAACGCATGAGTGGACGATCCATACCGTCATCAACCTTGAGCGACAGATCGCGACCCCACTCAATACCAAAGCCGGAACCACACACGCTCGCAATGCAAGCTGCCAAAAAGCCGATGGCAGCCGCGATACCGCCGATAACGGGAATGAACAGCACGAGCACCGACACAACACAAATCAGCGCCGGCAAAAAGGCGATCTGGCACACGCGCTGCAGCACGCCCGGCGTCTTGGTCATGTCCTCAAACGCCTGAGCCACACAGCCCTTGGACGCATTCGCCACGGGCGGTTGCGGAACAAACTGCTGGGGCTGACCCTGAGGGGCAGAGGCTGCGGCACCGGCATTGGGGGCACCACACGCACCACAGAACTTATCGTTGTCGCCCATGGGGGCACCACACTGCGAACAGAACATCGAGATCATCCCTTCGTATCTTGAGCGAATCATCTGGATCGCAAACGATGTCTTTGGCATCATTATCACCCAATGTGGGGACAAATACTCCAACATGACGCATTTGCAATGCGCAGGGCGCTATTCGATTGTTTGATAAGCTCGACCGCGTTAGTTCGTTCCGCGGAAACCCTTGCCGACGATCTCGGAGCTGTCGACGATCGTGATAAAGGCACCCGGATCGATCTCGCGCGCGTAGCGACGCAGCTGCACGGCCTCGCGACGACTCAGCACGCTCATGATCACCGTCACGCACTTGCCCGAGAAAGCACCGTAGCCGCGGCTGATAGTCGCCGTACGGTTGAGATGCTTGACGATAAACTCCTCGACCTTAAGGGGCTCGGAACAAATGACCGTGCAGACTTTGCGCAGGTGAATGCTCTCGATAGCCTTATCGACCACGAGCGTCTTGGCAAACAGGCCAAGCACGCAGTACAGGCCAACGCGCGGGCCATACAGGAAAGCCGCGATGGTTACGATGCCGATATCGACCAGCAACAGGGCACGGCCGATCTCAAGCGTCGTGCGACGCTTGAGGATCATGGCAAGAATGTCCGTGCCGCCCGTCGAGGCGCCAATGTCAAAGACAATGGCACTGCCCAGCGCCGGCAAGATGACGGCAAAACACAGGTCGAGCCACATATCGCCCGTCATCGAAACATCCGTCGGAATGAAGAGCTCAAACAGCGAGACGTAGGCCGAAAGCGCAAACGAGGCAAAGACACTCCAAAGGATTGCCTTGCGCTCCAAAAAGATAAAACCCAGGATGACCAGGATCGCGTTGATAATCCACATAAAGACGCCGACGGGCAGAGTCGGGAACAGCGTAGAAAGAATGACCGACACGCCCGAGGTGCCGCCGAAGGCAAAGTGATTGGGGGTTTTAAAGGCCACGATGGCGAACGCCGTGAGGATCAGGCCCAAATTGAGCTCGGCAAAAAAGCGCGGAAAGCCTGGCTCCTGGCTGCGCTTGCGGCCGGCGCGCTCGCCTTGCTCAATAACATCGCGATCGACAACGCGCTCCATCGGCACCACCGGAGGACGATGTACCTCCTCGGCGGCACGCGACGCCGCCTCTGCCGCAGCGGCCTCAATCGCCCATGCCTTGCTTTCGGTCTCGTGTTCGTCGGCCATTACGGCAACCCCTCGTTAACAATTTGGAAACAATGCGCCCATTAGGGTAACGCGGAACGCGAAGATTGCAACCCTTAGTTAGACGAGCGGTATGCCCGCATCGGGGGCATACAAAGAACGGCCGGCCGCGCATGTGCATGCGCGACCGGCCGTTTGACGTTTACGCAGATAAAACCTGCCAAAACAAACCTGTCCCTTTTTGGAAGGTTATTCGTGCTGGCTGGTGCGGTGCTCGTACTCCTCGGGGGTGATGACATCCTCGATGCGCAGGTTGACGCCCGCCACCTCAAGGCCAGTCATCGCGGCAAGGCGCTCGGTGACACGTGCCTTAACATCGTCGAAGATCGCGGGCGCATAGGCGCCGTACTCGATGATGACGGAGATGTTGACGACCACGCGATTATCGTCGGTGACCTCGACCGTCACGCCCTTGGTCAGATTCTCGGCACCAAACTGCTCCTGCACAAAGTGCATGAGGTTACCCTTCATGCCCAGAACGTGCGGAACCTCGCGGGTGGCCATGGCAACGATCTTCTCGATCACGCCGTTGGAATAGGTCAGCGAGTCCTCGGACTCATCCGCTTCCTCGTCGTCCTCATCCGTATCGGACTCGGCCTCGACGAGAGCCTCATCCTCGAGCGTCACATCCTCAGCTTCGGCGACGACCGCCTCGTTCTCCTCGAGCTCGGTATCGGCTACATCGACCTTCGTATTAAAAGCCATGGTTCCTCCTTATGCCTGCCGCGGATGCGACAGTCGAATACATATTAGCGGCCGCTAAACAGACGGCCGAAGAAGTTGACGATCCCGTTCTCGCCGTCGCGAATTTGGCCGATCACAGCGCCGATCAGCACGAAGAATGCAATGACGAGCGTGTCCCACAGGCCCAACGTGAGCACCAACACGGCGAGGATAAAGCCGGCGACGGCGCCGAGCGTGGTGTTGGGATGACGCACAGCATAGCTCCAGACGGCAGCGCCCGTACCCTTGATGAGACCCATAGCCTCGTCAAAATCCGCGGCTGCCGCGTCTTGTAACTCGGTTGCCTCTGCTTTGGAATCAACAGGTTCGCTCGCCGACGTGGCGCTCTGGTCAATCGTCAGGCGCGGCGTACGAGCGGTCTTATCTTGATTGGTATCACTCACCGGAAACCTCCACGGTCTGGACGGTAGTCTTGGACGGCAAAAAACGGACGCGCGCGGTCGTACCCGGCGCGCCGAGCATGGTATCGCAGGCTTCTTCGATGCGCTGCTGCATCGCGGTAGCCAGAGATGCCACGTCCTTATCGTCAAGCGCGATAGCCTCGACCTTAAAACGGACGTGCGAATCGTCGGGGCCTTGGACGCGAGCCTCGACATGCTCGACCATCACGCGGTCGTCGCGCCCGGCAGCAACCCTGGCGCACGAAGAAAGCGCCGCAAGGGTAACCTCGATATTGCGCTCCCCCGCCGGATGCACGCAGGACGGCTCGCGACGGGCGAACATCAGGCGGAAAAAGCTCAGCAGTACGCCGATCGCCACGACGCCGGCGCACGCCGTCACGACGATGCGCGGCATGGGGTCGCGCATCAGCAGCATAAAGCGATACGTATACGGCCCCCAAAACTGGCAGACAAGCGTACCCAGCGCCACGATGGTGGCGGCAAGATACACGATCGCTAGGGCTCGTTTGAGTACGCGCACGCGGCGCTCCCTTCAAATCTCGGCTCTCGAAATGCAAAACGGTTCGCATCATTATAAAAGAGCCGGGTCCGGTGCTCTACGCACGCGGATCCGGCTCATCTATTCCACGAGTCTTGCATGCTCGCTTCATTATGCCCAGATATGCACGGCTCAATCCGTGCTGGCGCTACTCCTCCTCGAGGGCAGCGATGACCTCGTCGGTCATGTCCATGGTGCTGTAGACGTCCTGGACGTCGTCGAGCTCCTCAAGACGGTCGATGAGGCGCTGGACCTTCTTGGCGTCGGCGCCGGAAACCTCGGTCGGGGTGGTCGGGACCATGGTGGTCTCGGAGCCCTTGACCTGGACACCCTGCTCCTCGAGCGCCTTGGAGACAGCCATGACCTCGTTGGCAGCAGTCCAGACGATCCACTCCTCGCCGGCATCCTCGTAGTCCTCGCCACCGGCCTCGGCGATAGCCATCATGAACTCATCCTCGTCACCGGCAGCACCGTTGGCGATCATGGTCTCCTTCTTGGCGTTCTCATCCAGGATCTCCTTGGCGACGACGATCTGGCCCTTGCGCTCAAACTGAAAGGCGACGGAGCCGGAGGTGCCCAGGTTGCCACCAGCGTGGGAGAAGGCGGAACGGACATCAGCGGCGGTACGGTTGCGGTTGTCGGTCAGGCAGTCGACGTAGACGGCGACACCGGCGGGACCGTAGCCCTCGTACACGATGTTCTCGTAGACGGCGGCGTCAGCACCCGAACCAAAAGCCTTGTCGATAGCGGACTTGATCTTGTCCTTAGGCATGGACTGAGCCTTGGCCTTGGCAACGGCAGCGGCGAGGCTGGCGTTGTTCTCGGGCAGCGGGTCACCGCCGAGACGGGCAGCAACAGTGATGTTGCGGCTGAGCTTGGAGAAGAGGGCGGAACGCTTGGCGTCCTGCGCGCCCTTACGATGCTTGGTTGTGGCCCACTTAGAGTGTCCGGACATACGTGTCTCCTATCGGTTTCGACCTAAAGCCCAGCGCAGATGCTCGGGCAATATAAACAAACGCTATAAATGATATACCTACTGGCCTGTGAGATAAACAAAAAAATGAAGGCGTCGTGATGATGCCACCCTTTGGTGCAAAGTAACCTGACCCCAATGCACCAAGTTAGGACCAGAGGAAGTCGCTGCGGGTAACGGTGGCGCCGATGGCGAAGGGCATGCAGGCAATGACCGGGTACAGGTAGCGCATGTAGGTCGATCCGTTGCACGGGCCAATCAGGCACACAGCGAGCACGCCCAACAGCGGCACCCAGATTGTCAGCGCACGCCATGAATGACGACGCAGCAGGTAGACCACCACGGCGATCATGATCCACACATAGGTGGCCGAGCTCATGGTGAGCGAGATAAACGGGATGCGTTGTACTGCCACGCGATACAGGTTGATCAGGTGGTCGCACCAGCGCACAACCTTGCTATCGACCGGATGGAAGTCGAAGTACTTGAGATTATCGGGGCGCGCCATAATCTCGGCACTGCGCGCCGTGCTGTAGACCCAGGCATCGCGCGCGCTCGGATAAAAATAACCATAGTAGTTATTGATAAGCGCCGAAATATAGCACTCGGGATCCTTCTTAAACATCTGAGCCCATACCTCAAAATAGGCATCGATGTCCTCCTGCGAGGCGTATTCGTTAAAGCAATTTTTGACGGCATCCGACTTGTCGGGGTTGTAGCGGCGGCCCAGATTCTCGTACTTGAGCACACGGTCGATCACGGCACGCTCTTCGTCGGTCACCAAGCCGTCGCAAGGAGCCTCCACGATGGTGCCGTCCTCCTTAACCGTGGGGTTGACGCCCGAGTTGAGGCCGTCGTGCTTTTGGACGAAACGAGCGGTCTGCTGAAACGGAATCGAGAGGATTTCGCGCTTGGAGCCGGGCGTAATGTCGTGCGCCGGCATAAACACCTTGGTGAAGTACATATTAGAGGCAAGACAGAGTGCAAGCACCGCAAGAACTCCCACCCAGCGGAAACGCGAGATGGCGCCCGAAGGCGCAGCGCCAGCCTGCTTGGCTGCACGACGAGCCACATGCACGTCCCATACGCAAAACGCCGCCGCGATTACGCATGCCGCCAGGGGAAACACCAGGCCGCCGTTGCGCAGGAACGTGGAACCCATGGCGCCCAGAGCGAGCAGCAGCCAGTCGTGGCGCGCAAAGAGCACGGGGGCTTTCTCGCCCGCTCGCTCGACATTGGCATCACGACGGGGCAAGCCACATGCCACGAGCTTGACGGTCTGTACCAGCAGCACCAAGAACGCGTCGGCAAAGAGCACGTCTTTGGTGAGCAGGGCCGCGTAGTTGGAGAACATGGGCATAAACGCAAAGAACAGCAAGATCGCACCGCGGACCGGCAGGCTCACGCCCAGTTTGCGCAGCGACGAAATGGAATAGGCCATGCAGGCAGCCGTGATGACAAATTGAGCGCAGGTATAGATGATGAGGCCCGCGTTAGCGCTGTTGAACAGCGAAAGCCCCAGCTGAACGCACGAGCCGATAATGGCCGTGTGCACCACGGGGTGATGTCCGTTGAGCAGCACGTTGGGGTTGAGTAGGCGCAGGTAATCGCTCGTGCCGTTGGGATAGTTGAACCACTGGCGAATCTGCGCGCCGGTGTCCCCCATAAAAAGGCCGGGCAGCGAAGCGATGAGCGTGGGCGCCCAGGCGACCATAAGCACCAGGAAGGGCCCGGCAAAGGGATGGACCGAGAGCACGGCGTGAGCCACACGCCATACGCGGCCAAAGTGCGCCTCCGAAAACGGAATGCGCCGAGAGCTCAGCCAATCTAGACACTCAAAGGCAAGGTAGAAGGCAACGATCGCCAGGAGCATCCAGCCCGCGCCGCCAATCCAGGCGCAGATGATGCGAGCTTTGTCGCCAAGGACAATCTCGGCCGAGTCGGTGAGATCGTAGCTGCGACCGAACACCATGCAGATGGCGAAGAACAGCGACGGCAGAATGATCGATGGACGCCAGGTGTCGCCACGGCCAAAGAACACGTAGCGAAACGGCAAGGTGAGCAGGCAGGCAAGCGCAAGCAGCATGACCGCGTCGGTATGGCCGGCAAACGAGAGGAGTACCTCGTAGCACACGTACAGCATGCCCGAGGCTTTGGGGTCAATCGCCAAGACTGCGCTGCTCGACACCGGGGCGGGATCGATGGAAAACGCCGTGGTCGCCAACAGCGCGAGCAAAAATGCGATGAGCGTCTGCTTGGCGGGGTAGCGCTTAAACCAGACGATGCGGGCGGCGTCGCGCGCAGCCGTTGTGGAGAGGTCGGAATCCTTCACAGTCCAAAAAGCCTTTCTAGAAACCTGCCAAAAAGGGACAGGTTTATTTTGGCAGGTTTTATCTGGGGAAACGTTACGGTTCTGTCATCGTTGCCCAGCGAACCACCACAAAGGTGCCTGTCCCCTTTGTGGTGGTTAGGCGTCCAGGTAGACGCGCTGGGGCTGGTTGCGGCGACGAGCAAAGATGATGAGCGCCAGGCCCGCGATTACGAGCGGCAGGCTCAGCAGCTGACCCATGGTGATGACGCCACCAAGCAGATAACCCAGCTGGGCATCGGGCACGCGCACGAACTCGACGAGGAAGCGGACGATGCCGTAACCCATCACAAACACGCCCATAAACGTGCCCTGGGGCAGCAGCGGCTTTTTGCGGCTGAGCACCTGCAGGATGCAGAAGAGCACAATGCCCTCAAGAAATGCCTCGTAGAGTTGGGAGGGGTGACGCGGCATATCGCCCGCAGTCCCGCCAAAGACCACACCCCAGGGCAGATCGGTCGGCTTGCCCCACAGCTCACCGTTGACAAAGTTGGCACAACGGCCCAGACACAAGGCCAGCGGCGCGCCGATCACGGCAAGGTCGGCGATGGTCCAGGCGTCAAGCTTATACATGCGGCACACGATGATACCGCCCAAGATGCCGCCCACCAGGCCGCCGTGGAAGCTCATGCCGCCCTCGTTGGTGGCAAAGATCTCGAGCGGGTGGGTCCAATAGTAGCCATCGCCGTAAAAGACGACGTAAAACAGGCGCGCGCCGATGATGAGGCCAAAGACCGCGCCGACCACGACGCTCGTCAGGTCATCGATCGTAATGCTAAAGCCCCAACGACGCTGCGTGCGGTACATAACGACCGCCGTGAGCAGGGCGCCGACCACGTAGGCCAGGCCGTACCAGTAGATAGTGATGGGGCCCGCCGAGATCGCGACGGGATCAAGCATATGGTAGAGGTCGTTGAGCATATCGATCCCCTGCTCCCTACATACAAATGCGGCCGCGGGCCTTACGCTCGCAGCCGCACATTTGGACGTAACGTCTATGCGGAGCGTACCGTCCGCAGCTTTCGCGTCTTAGAACGGCGCGTACTCGTCGTACAGGTCCTCGGCCTCGCCGGAAGCATTGACCTGCTCAACGCGGGTAACGCCGGGCACATGCTCCTTCAGGATGCGCTCGATACCCATGGAAAGGGTTAGCGAGCTCATGGGGCAGCCGGCGCAGGCGCCCTGCAGCTCCAGCTTGACAACACCCTCGTCGTCGACGCCCACATACTCCATATCGCCGCCATCGGCCTGCAGGTTGGGGCGAATCTCTTCAAGAACCTTCTTAAGCAGCTCTTCGTTAACAGCCACAGGGGCTCCTTTCTCACAATAACGCGGGCACGCCCGCGGACAGGGGCTATGTTACTACAGCCATGTACCCGCTTAGGCGCCAGCCATGCGTGCGGACACGACTTTCACGAGCAGTCAATTTGGGACGGGGCTCTTTTGGCTGTTTTGCCGCCAGCTGGCGTTGGCACGCGCTACTGCCGAGCCTGTCCCCCGGTACCAATCTGGACATCGACGATGACCTGGCGGTAGCTGATGCCGCAGGAGTCGAGAATGCGGCGGCTGATACGGCCGTCATCGGTGTCGGCATACTTATTGTCCAGGTAGACGACCTCGCCCACGCCCACCTGCGCCAGGATCTTGGCGCAGTCATGGCACGGGAACAGCGTGACGTAAACCGTGGAACCCTCGAGGTCCTTGAGCGAGCCACGGTAGTTGAGCACGGCGTTGGCCTCGGCATGGACCACGTAGTTGTGCTTGTCCTGCAGCGGGTCATCGCTCGTACCCCACGGGAAAAAGTCGTCGTTGAGCGCCGAGGGCGTGCCGTTGTAACCCACCGAAAGGATGCGGTGGTTGGTGCTGGCGATGCACGCTCCCACCTGCGTGTTGGGGTCCTTGCTGCGGCGCTGCGCGGCGATGGCCACGCTCATAAAGAACTCGTCCCAGCTAATAACGTCGCGGCGCTTGCCCGACGCGGTTTGATGAAGATCGTCCGACATGGCAGACACCTCCGCAATCGCAATAGTTTGGCCCATTGTAGCAGGTGAAAGGTAGGGGCGCTTATCCCACCAGCCCCTCGCCCTACGCGCGGCGGGGCTTTTGGTTGATGCGGTAGAGCTCGGCGAGACCCCGCAACGTCAGCGCGTCGTCTACCGTCAGGCTATGGCCGACCAGCGCCGCAAGTGCCTCGGCATCGTCGCCGGTAATGACGATGGGCACATCGCCCTCCCCCGCGGCCTTGGTCGCGCGCATCTCGGCAAGCACCATGTCGAGCATTCCGTCGATGCGGGCTACCTCGCCCAAAACCACACCCGAGCGCATGGCCTCACGCGTGTTGCGTCCGATGACGTGCGTTGGCGCCGAGGGCTCAACCTGGGGTAGGCGCGCTGCTGCCGCCGAAAGCGAACGGGCGCCGAGGGCCAGGCCTGGCGCGATAACGCCGCCCACAAAGGTACCGTGCACGTCGATGACCTCGATATTGGTCGTCGTGCCCAGGTCAATCACGATGCACGGCGAGCCGTAGACGGCGCGGGCCGCCACGGCATCGGCGATGCGGTCGGGGCCGATCTCGGCCGGATCGTCGTAGTGCACGGGTATGCCGGTCTTAAGTCCCGGCCCCACGGTGAGCACGCGCCCCGTGCAGGTGCGGGAAAGTGCCGCCTTCCACGGGCGCTCGAGCGCCGGGACTACACAGCTCAGCACGGCCGCGGCGGGTGCAAGCACCCCGGGCACACCTGCATCGGCGGCGAGCGCGCCCATGACCTGCACAAGTCGCATGCGCGCTTCGTCGGCCGTAATGCTCGACGGCGTCGTGATCTCGCATGTCGCAAGCGGACATTCCTGCGCCGCGGCCGAATCCTCTGCAAACAGGCCAAAGCGAATGAACGTGTTGCCCACGTCGACCGTCAATATATATGCGCACCCATTAAGCATCGTCGGCGCTCCTTTCGTCTGCCCAGCAGTATATCCCGATGATTATTCTGGGACGGGGATTTAAAAATCATTGCGTACCTGATGATTTTTAAATCCCCGTCCCAGAATAATCATCCTTCGGCTTCGCTTGGGATAGCTAAAAAAGCCCAGTCCCAAATTAGCTGCCGTGCCGCTATACTGGTGCGCGGTCGTTTGCGAGCTCACGCGGCGGCCCTTGGTAACCCGACTTCCCGCGCCGTATCCGTAACGGCGCTCCCGGGGGAAGCGGATATACGCAAAGGAGTTTTATATGAGCAATCCCTCGAACCGCGCTTCGATGCGCGGGCAACTCACGCTGCGCGGCGTCGTCATCGGCGTCCTTGGCTGCGTGATCATCACGGCAAGCTCGGCCTACACGGCCCTCAAGATGGGTGCACTCCCCTGGCCGATTATTTTCGCTGCCGTCATCTCGCTGTTCTTCCTGAAGCTCATGGGCAACGCCAGCCTCAACGAGGCCAACGTCACCCACACCATCATGTCCGCGGGCGCCATGGTCGCCGGCGGCCTGGCGTTTACCATCCCGGGCGCCTGGATGCTGGGCTATGCCGACCAGATCAGCTGGCTCGACATGTTTATCGTGGCACTCGCCGGCACCATCTTGGGCCTGCTGGCAACGGCGCTCATCCACCGCCACTTCATCGTGGACGCCGCGCTGGAGTTTCCCACCGGCAATGCCGCAGCTCAGACACTGCGCGCCACCGAGGCCGGCGGCAAGACCGGCAAGCAGCTCTTTGGCTCCATGGCCATCGCAGGCATCTACAGCGTGCTTCGCGACGCTCTGGGCGTGGTGCCCAGCATGCTGTGCACGCTCAATATCCCCGGCGTGACCTTTGCCATCTATAACTCGCCCATGCTGCTCTCCATCGGCTTTTTGGTTGGCTTCGCCCCGGTTGCCTTCTGGTTTGCCGGCGCGCTGCTAGGTAACTTTGGCATCATCGTGGGCGGCACCGCTGCGGGTCTATTCGACGTTGTGACTGCGCAGGGCATCGTCAAATCGCTCGGCATGGGCCTCATGATGGGCTTTGGCGTCGCCGTCGTCCTCAAGGACATCCTGCCGCAGGTCGCCGGCATCGCCCGCGGCCTCGCCGCCGACAGCTCCAGCGACACCGACGAGCAGTCGCTCATCTCGGGCTCGCTTAAGCTCGACGCCGGCATCATCGGCCTGGGTACTGCCGCCATAGCCGTGATCGTCGCCATCGCGCTCGACCTTGGCCCCGTCCCGGCCGTCATCGTCACGCTGTTCACCTTTGTCACCACTATCATGAGCGCGCAGAGCTGCGGCCAGACGGGCATCGACCCCATGGAGATCTTCGGCCTCATCGTCATGCTCATCGTGGCTGCCTTCGCACAGATCGCCCAGGTCAAGCTGTTCTTTATCGCCGGCATCGTGGCCGTGGCATGCGGCCTTGCGGGCGACGTCATGAACGACTTTAAGGCCGGCGCCGTGCTGGGCACCGACCCGCGTGCGCAGTGGATCGGCCAGGCCATCGGCGGCATCGTGGGCGCCCTGGTCGCCGCTGCCGTCATGGTCGCGCTCGTCACCGCCTATGGTCCGGATGCTTTCGGCCCCGACAAGAGCTTTGTGGCCGCGCAGGCAAGTGTGGTCGCCACCATGGTCTCGGGCATCCCGAGCGTGCCGTGGTTCGCAGGCGGCTTTATCGCCGGCATCGTCATGTACTGGCTCGGCATTCCGGCCATGATGATCGGCCTGGGCGTGTACCTACCGTTCTATATGTCGCTCACGGCTTTCTTGGGCTCCTGCGTCAAGCTCGCCTACGACAAGTGGGCCGCACGCCGCGACGCCGCTGCCGGTCTTTCGGACGAGGAGAAGGCCTCCAAGGATGCCGCCTTCCAGGAGCAGGGCCTGGTCGTCGCCAGCGGCCTGCTCGGCGGCGAGTCCATCGTCGGCGTTATCCTGGCGTTTGTCTCTGTTGGTCTGAGCCTGCTGGGGTAGGCCGAACAACAACGCACCAGCGCAGAGCGCGGGGTCGGAATCAAACCGGCCCCGCGCTTTTTTGTCTATTTGACTCTTATGATCCTCACGGCGTTTTAGCCATGTCGATTGTCCTGACTTCCAGGTCAACAAACCTTGTCTGACACCTCGCCTAACGCGGTGTAGAGTAAAGACGACAGACGCAAGAAGCGGCTCAGAAGCTAAACGAGGTAAGCATGGAACTCGACAAACAACAGATCAAGCGGCTGCGCGAGCGTCATCATCGTCGTCACGGTATACGCCCTGCACACAGCGAGGCCATGGAGAATGCCACCCGTTTCCTTAAGCAGGCGTTCAACATACGCGAGGGACGCGCGCCCTATCACGTGATTCGCAAGCGCTTTGTAAACGGGGCGCGCCTGACTGGCTCGCACTTATGCATCCTGATCATTGCCATGTTGATCGCGAGCATCGGCCTCGATATCGACTCGGACATTGCCATCGTGGGCGCCATGCTCATCTGTCCGCTCATGGGCTCGGTCCTTGCCATGGCATACGGCATCGCCACGCTCGACCGCGAGATTGCCGTCGAGGCAATTGCCGGCCTCGCGCTGCAGATGGTCTTTTGTCTAATCACGTCCACGCTGTACTTTAAGCTCTCGCCCCTTGGCACCACCACGGCCGCCATCATCGACAACTCGACACCGACTGTGTGGGACCTTGCCGTCGCGCTCGCGGGCGGCTTTGCGGGCGGACTGGGCAACTCGCGCGACCAGGAACCCGCCACGCTCATCGCCGGCGTGGCCGTGGCGACCGCGCTCATGCCGCCCCTGTGCGCGGCGGGCTATGGCATCGCCATCGCAAGCGGGTCGCTGTTTCTCTCGGCCCTCTACGAGTTTGGCATCAACGTGGTCTTTATCGCACTGGCTGCCGAAGCCGTGCTGCTTCTTTTGCGCGTGCCGCTCAAGCGCGACCTCAACGGCGACGGCATTGTGACCGCCGAGGAAAATGCCGAGGTCGATGAGCTGTCACACAAGGTGCGCCGCCGCATCATCGTGGGCACGGTGATCTTTGCCATCCCCTGCATCGTTATGACCGCGGGATCCATTGGCTCGGCGCAGGCCGGCGTGCAGGACGGCTATGGCGTCACCGAAACCACGCGCGAGCTTGCCGCGGTGCTGCCGGGCTTTAAGGATTACACCGTTGCCGTCGAGACCTCGGCCACCGAAGGCGAGGAGGAGGGTATCGTCGAGCGCGAGGTTGTCGCCCATGTGACGACAAGCGAGGCGCTTGGGGCACACGACCGCCGTGTAGCCCGCAAGCTCATCGACCTCAATGTGCCCGAGCTCGATCGCGTGGAGTTTGATGTGCAGTAATACGCGACGTGGGATGGATGCGCGCAGCCGCGAGTCACGACATGGCGCAGACGTGACGCGGGCCACGAGCAAATAGCGGGACGCGGTCCATGGCCGCGCTCCGCTCGCTGATTTATTGCCGTGAATCAGCTGTCCGCATCGACATCGCCAGACTCCACTGTAAACGCCGGACCGGTACTCACCAGATAAAAACGGGTCACCCTGGTATCTCTAAATAGGTAGAGCAAGCCCTGATCGCGTCGGCGCGAAATATACGCCACGTGGACCGTACCGAATTCTTCGCCGTTTTCATTCTTTAACACCAGAATGTTGGGGTCGTCCATACGCTCGAACTGTCCATCAACGCAGTTGCCGCCCTTGCCGACCAGTTGCCACCGATGGTTATCCTCCTCAAGAAAGGCCAGAGTTTCCAGACTTGTTTTGTCATCCCGATAGTAACCATCAATGGCAAAGCCTTCGGAAACGCATTCCTGCATATAGGATGTTTCTCGATTTATAGCAAACTGCCCTGCAGCGCCCAGGAGCACAGCCAGGCAAACCACTGCAAGGGTTATCGAAATAACACGGCGATCCATGTTAGCCCAACCGATAGCTGTTTAACGGAGCACGAAACATACCCGGAACCTCCGATATCAGGGGGAACGTCGCCAGCAGGCTGGCGACAACTATATGTTTCTGACATCAAACCATATGTCTGCCACTCGCGGAGGGGGCATCGGCGAACGGCGTGTTTTCATACTCCAATGGTCAAACCTAAGCACAGCCCTACAGCTCGTACTTGTACACGCGGTAGATATACTTTTCGGCTTCCATCTCGTAGGTGGTTATGGCCAGACCGTACCGATCGTACTCGGTGAAGGTCTTGGCCTGGCCCGAAGCCACGAGCATGCTGTTCGAATCGCCGACGCGCTGGGCACTGCTGACGTAGCCCGAAAACGGCACGGCGATCTGGTCTTCGAGCCCGTAGGCGCGCGGCCTCGTCCACCGTAAAGATGCGCCCAAATGAATGCATTCCCTTGCTGTAGTCGGTCACCACCGCGGCGCCCAGCTGACCCCAGTCGAACTTGGGATAGCTTTCGGCCGCACCAAAGTGGTTGTCGTACAGCAGCACCTGGTAACGACCGGTCATTGCCGTGTCGGAACTTGGCAGATAGGTCACACTGTACTGGCCCGCGTTGAGCGAAAAATCGTCCTGGGCTTGCAGCAGCTTGTCCTCAAAGCCCGAGCCGGCCCAAAAATCGGGCAAGCCCACGGAAGGCTGTAGCAAGGTCATTTGCGCAACAGATGTCCAGCAAAAACGGGTGGTAGCCGGTACGGCTACCACCCGTTTGTCTCATATCTAGCCCATAGCAGGCCAGCTACTTCTTAATGCCGCGCCCCAGACGCTCGGCGACCGACGCCACGGCCTCCTCGCTGGCCGTCCCGCAGCTCACGCAGCCGTCATGGGCACGCATCTGGCCGGTGACCTCGTCCATCGCGAGCGGCGCCACCTTCTCGAGCTTAAAGCCCTTACCGGCGCGCATGTTCTCCTTGGCCACGCTAATCATGAGCTTAATACGGTTGAGCTGGTTGACCTCGGACGCACCAGGATCATAGTCCACCGCAACGATGTTGCTCTCGGGATGCTGACGACGCAGCTCCTTAATCACGGCCTTGCCCACCACGTGATTGGGCAGGCACGCGAAGGGCTGCGTGCAGATGATGTTGGGCGCGCCATGATCGATCAGGTCGAGCATCTCGGCCGTGAGCAGCCAGCCCTCGCCCATGTTGTTGCACACCGAAAGCACCGTACGGGCCTTGTCGGCCATGGTGCCGATGCGCTCGGGCGCCTCAAAGCGGCGGGACTTCTCGAGCATCTCCTCCACCGGCGTACGCATCCAGTCCACAAGCTTGATGAGCGCTTGCATGCCCGCGCGCGTAGTGGCAGAGCTACCCAGCTCGTCCTTCTGCAGCTCGGCGTTGCTCATGGAGTAGAGGAAGAAGTCGAGCAGGCCCGGTACCACGGCCTCGCAGCCCTCGCGCTCGATGACATCGACCACGTGGTTGTTAGCCGTGGGATGGAACTTGACCAAGATCTCACCGACCACGCCCACGCGCGGCTTGGTGCCCTCGCCCACGAGCGGCATGGTGTCGAACGCGCGGATGGCCTCGCGGCACAGCTTGGTGTAGTTGTGGCGGTTAAACTTGGGCGCCAGCTTGCGGGCACGCGCCATGTACTCCTCGTAGAGCGCGTTGGCGGCACCGGGCGTGGCCTCGTACGGGCGGCAGCGGTAGAGCATCTGCATCATCACGTCACCAAAGAGCACCGCGTAGACTGCCTGCTTAAGCAGCGCCGGCGTCAGCTTAAAGCCGGGGTTGTCCTCGCCGAGCGCCACGGCCGAAAGCGAGATCACGGGGATCTCGGGGTGGCCGCTCTCGCGCAGGGCCTTGCGGATGAGCGCGATGTAGTTGGTGGCACGGCAGCCGCCGCCGGTCTGGCTGATGACCACGGCGGTCTTGGACAGGTCGTACCGACCGCTCTCGATGGCCTCCATAATCTGGCCCGTCACCAGAATCGACGGGTAGCAAATGTCATTGTTCACATAGCGCAGGCCAGCCTCGACGGCATCGTGGTCGGTCGAGGGCAGCAGCTCCAAGTTGTAGCCGGCACCGCGGAACACCTCTTTGACCAGGTCAAAGTGGATCGGCGCCATCTGCGGGCACAGGATGGTATAGCCCTCGTCGCGCATCTGCTCGGTAAAGGGCACCTTGGGCCACGCAGTCGAAGCACTCTCGCGCTGAGCCTCGAACGTGTACTTGCGGCTCGCAAACGCGGGGGCATCCGTGGAGGGCGCCACCGGCGCGGCGTCGCCCTGCTCGTAGGCCTCGCCCGCGGCCGTGGCCTCGGCCAAGCGCTCGGCCTCCTGGTCCTTGAGTGCCGCCATGAGCGAGCGGATGCGAATGCGCGCGGCGCCCAGGTTGGACACCTCGTCGATCTTGAGCACGGTGTAGATCTTGCCACTGGCCTCCAGGATCTCCTGTACCTGATCGGTGGTCAGGGCATCGAGGCCGCAGCCGAAGGAGTTGAGCTGGATCAGGTCCAGGTCGTTGCGCATCGTCACAAAACGGGCGACGGCGTACAGGCGGCTGTGGTACATCCACTGGTCGACGACGCGGATGGGGCGCTCGGGCTTCACGAGATGCGCGAGCGAATCCTCGGTAAAGACCGCAAAGCCAAAGCTCGAGATAAGCTCGGGCAGGGCGTGGTTGATCTCGGGGTCGTTATGGTAGGGACGACCGGCGAGCACGATGCCGTGACCGCCGTGGTCCTCGACCCACTTAAGAGCCTCCTCGCCCATGGTCTGGATGTCCTCGTGGAAACGCGCATCGGCCTCAAAGGCGGCGTTGACAGCGGCATCGACCTCGGAGCGCGTGATCTTGGGCCCACGCACGCGACCGCGTCCGGCCTCAGCGTCGGCCACACGGTCGACGGCGAGCACCTGGTACAGACGGCGCTTGAGCTCGGTCTTATCGTGATAGGGCACGAACGGATACAGGAACTCGATGTTCTGCTCGCGGATCTCGTCGATGTTGAGCGCCAACGCGGTGGGGTAACTCATGACGATGGGGCAGTTGTAGCAGTTACCGGCCGTCGGGTCCTCTTTGCGCTCCCAGCGCACGCACGGCATCCAGATAAAGTCGACGTCACGGTCGATGAGGTTCATCACATGGCCGTGGCTCATCTTGGCCGGATAGCACACGCTCTCGGACGGCATGGACTCGATACCCGCCTGGTAGGTCTTCTTGCTCGACTGGTCGGACAGCTGCACGCTAAAGCCCAGGCGCGTAAAGAACGCATGCCAGAAGGGGTAGTTCTCGTACATGTTGAGCGCGCGCGGAATGCCGACGGTGCCGCGCGGGGCCTCGTCGGGACTCAGGACCTCGCGGTTAAAGAGCAGCTCGTTTTTCTTTTTGAAGAGGTTGGGGGCCTCGGTCTTTTGCTTTTTGTGGCCGGCACCCTTCTCGCAGCGGTTACCGGTAATGAAGCGCCTGCCGCCGCCAAAGTCGTTGACGGTGAGCTGGCAGTTGTTGGAACAGCGACCGCAGCGGACATGCTTTTGCGTCACGGTGAGGTGCGCGATATCCTCAGCCGAAAGGATGGTCGAGGTGCCGTCGGCGCCGGCGCGATCGCGGGCGAGCAGGGCCGCACCGTAGGCGCCCATGCAGCCGGCGATGTCGGGGCGCACGGCATGCACGCCGGTGAGCTGCTCAAACGCGCGCAGCGTGGCATCGGACATAAAGGTGCCACCCTGGACGATCACCTGACTGCCGATCTCCTTGGGGTCGCGCAGCTTAATGACCTTGAACAGGGCATTCTTGATGACAGAATAGGACAGGCCGGCCGCGATGTCGCCCACCGTAGCGCCTTCCTTTTGCGCCTGCTTGACGCGCGAGTTCATAAAGACCGTGCAGCGGCTGCCCAAATCGACCGGGGCCTTGGCATGGATGGCGGCGTCGGCGAACGCGCGCACGTCCATATTCATAGAGACGGCGAAGCTCTCGATAAAGCTGCCGCAGCCCGATGAGCAGGCCTCATTGAGCATGATGTGCTCGATGACGCCGTCCTTGACGCGCAGGCACTTCATGTCCTGGCCGCCAATGTCCAGAATGAACTCGACGCCGGGCAGGAACGCCTTGGCGCCGCGCAGGTGCGCGACGGTCTCGATCTCGCCGGAATCGGCCTTGAGAGCCTCGATGAGCAGCGCCTCGCCGTAGCCCGTGGTGGTCACGTGGCCGATGGTGCAGCCCGCGGGGATGTGGTTGTAGAAATCGGCCATGATGACCTTGGCCGTGCCCAGGATGTCGCCGTTGTTGTTGCCGTACCAGGTGTGCAGCAGCTGGCCGTCCTCGCCCACGAGTGCAGCCTTCATGGTGGTGGAACCGGCGTCGATGCCGATGAACACGCGGCCGGTGTAGCCGTCGAGCTTGCCCTTGGGGACGACTTCGGTGTCGTGGCGACCCTTGAACTCGGCAAAGTCCTCGTCGGTGGCAAAGAGCGGATCCAGGCGCTCGACCTCAGCACCCTGCGTGTCGCCTAAACTATCGATGGCCTCGATAAGCTGCGGGAACGTGCTGAGCTTGTTGGACTCGTGCGCCATGGCGGCGCCGCTCGCCACAAACAGGTGGGCGTTTTGGGGCACGATACGGTGCTCCTCGTCCAGGTTGAGCGTGAGGTAGAAGCGATGGCGCAGCTCGGAGAGGTACTGCAGCGGGCCGCCCAGGAAGGCAACGTTGCCACGGATGGGGCGACCGCACGCCAGGCCCGAGATGGTCTGGGTCACAACGGCCTGGAAGATGGAAGCGGCCACGTCCTCGGGGCGGGCGCCCTCGTTGAGCAGCGGCTGGACGTCGGTCTTGGCAAAGACGCCGCAGCGGCTGGCGATGGGATAGATGGTGGTGGCGTTGGCCGCGAGCTCGTTGAGGCCGCTGGCATCGGTGTGGAGCAGGGTGGCCATCTGGTCGATGAACGCGCCCGTGCCGCCGGCGCAGGTGCCGTTCATGCGCTGCTCGATGCCGTTGTCGAAGTAGATGATCTTGGCGTCCTCGCCGCCCAGCTCGATGGCGACATCGGTGGCCGGGATGAGGGTCTCGACGGCACGCTTGCTGGCGATGACCTCCTGGACAAACTCCAGGTCGAGCCACTGGGACAGCAGCAGGCCGCCCGAACCGGTGATGGCGCAGGTCATTTGGGCAGCCGGCAGCACGGTCGCAGCGCCCTCGAACAAGTCGCGGGCGCAGGCGCGGACGTCGGTGTGGTGGCGCTGGTACTTGGCGTAGACGATCTGGTTGTCGTCGTTGAGCACAGCGAGCTTAACGGTGGTGGAGCCCACGTCGATGCCCAGGTGCAGGTTGCCACGAGCGTTCTCGGGGTTGAAGATCGCGCCTTCGGGGGCGTGGGCGGCGGTGGCGGCTACGGGCTCAGCGGCGGTGGCGGGCTCGCTAGCGACGGACGTCTCCCCTGCCGCGTTCTTGGCATCGGCAACTGCCTCGGCAACTTTCTCGGCAGCCGCGGTCGCGGCCTTCTGCGCGGCGTCCACCACGGCGGGCGCGGCCTCGCGTGCGGCAGCGACCATGCGGTCCTTAATGCCCTCGACGAGTTTGCTCATTGTCTCTCCTCTTAGTTGTTGGACTCGACGGTTGCGGCGGTGTCGACCGTGTCCTCGAGCTGCAAGTTCAATAGCTTCATGCCGTATTCCGGCACGTTGATATCGATGGGTTGGCCATACAGGTCGCCGGGGCGCACAAAAGCGAGCACCGTCATAATGCGCGCCATGGCCTCGGGCGATTCGGTGAGCCCACGCTCAAACCAGCGCTGAATCATGCCGACCTCGGCGCTCACGACGTAGGTGACGTAGTAGTCAAAGAACGTGCCCAGCGCCAGGCCCAAAATGCCCGTCTGCGCACGCGGCACCACAGCCTCACGCGCGGTGTCGATAATCCTTTTAATGAAGGCCTGGTCGCCGCCCGGACCCAGCAGCGCACCGATTAAGTCGCGGTTGGCCGCAAGATAACGCAGCAGCTCAACCGAACCGGGCGCCGGCTCGAGCTCATCGATGTTGTGATAGAGATCGGGCAGCTGAGCTGCGGTGATGAGCTCAATGCGCTCACGGATCTCGGCCAGCAAGCCGTCCTCGATTTGATTGATAAAGTCGGGAATATCGCGATAGTGCGAATAGAACGTGCGGCGCGTAAGGCCAGCACGCTCGGTGAGCGACGCGACATTAATGCGCGAAAGGTCGCCGCTTTCGGCAAGCTCGCTGGCAAGTGCCTGGCGAAGGGCACGCTGCGAGCGAAGGGACCGGCGATCGCATTTCTCGAGCTGGGACAAGCGTCCTCCTTGTTACTCAGCCTGTGCGCTATTGCACAGTGCGAGTATTATTGCACACCGTGTGCATCAACACGTAAAGGCAATATTTGGGTTGTGACAAAGGGACAGTCCCTTTGTCACATTAGGTTGCGCTCAGCTTTTAGAAGCGGCATTGTCGATTGTCCAAAATGTCATTCGTGGGTAGAATAGTGTCGACGGCAGCCCAAGTTCTGGAAAGCTGGGCAGCGCCGTTGCTTGTTTTAGGGGGTCAACGTCTTAACGGCGGCGACCCCTCTTACGTTGCTTCGAACGTTGCTTGAGTGCCTCGGAAAGTCCGATAAGCGTCGTGAGGAGCGAGACCAAAGCGGTCAGGAGCTTCACGAAATCAATCAAATCGGTCATGGGCATCACCTCCCATCAGATGGAGGGCGCTGCCCGGCACATGGAACTGCCGTCAACGATACCGATTCTATCAAAGCGCAGTTAGATATGCGAATGTTTGTTCGTATTTCAGAAGATCGGAGCTCGGGTATGGCGAAGGAACAGTTCCTTTGCCATACCCGAGCTTGTCGCCGAACTGCCACCTACATTTTTCGAGTTATTCGGCCACGCTACTGGTTCTGTATAAATGCACCGCCGGGATTATCTGAGGGTTTTTGTCCTTATTTGAGCGTATACATGCCCATTTGCGCACTTACGTCACCGAATCAAACACCATTAGAGGCATGAATGTTCCCGAGAGGGCATCTTTAGCCATTTAACGTCCTCCGACAGGCCGAATAACTCGAAATTTGTTGGTGGCGAAAGCGTAATAGTCCTATACGCCAAAAGCCGGTATCTCCCATGTGACAAAGGGACAGTCCCTTTGTCACATTATTCGATGATGGTGCGGGAGTTCTGCGTGCGCATGGTGGCGAGCATGTGTTTGGGGACGGCGTGGACCATGCAGCTGCCGATAGTTGCGCTCGCGGCGACCTTGGCTGCATCGCTGCCGTTTTTGGTCGCGTAGCTGTGGCGGAAACGCTTGAGCATGGCGATGTCGTTGCCGCCGTCTCCATAGACCGCGACCTCGTCCTCGGCAATACCGTAGTAGCCCGCCAGCCAGGCCACGCTCTCGCCCTTGTTGCATGCCACGTCCGTGATCTCGAACATCACCGGATCGAACGGCGCGTTGACCACATGGTCCGAGCGCTCGGCAAGATATGCCTTAAGGTCACGCTCCAACTCGGGCGAGGTCACACGGCAGTTGATCTTGCACACATCGTGGCGCAGGATGTCACCAATCGACTGGTCGAAATACTGTTCCTCGTGATACCCGCCACGCGCACGCATGCCACGCATCACGATGCGCTTGATAGGACTGTCTTTTTTAAAGCCCGCCTGATGCATCTCGAACGAACCGCTCGAGTACATGCCATCGGGCGTGGAGCAATCAAAGCAAATGTCCGGAAACGCCTTGAGCAGTTCCTCAGTGACTTGCGGATCGATGGTCCAGGTCTTGAGCACCTCACCATGGCTGTCGCGCACGATGGACCCATTGGAGCAGCAGGCGTCAAGCGCCAGGCCCGTAAAGCCATGCTCGCCGATCGGCAACGTCGAGCGTCCAGTCGCGGGAACCACATGCAAGCCAGCCCCGGTCAGCTCGCGGATGGCACGGCGGATGGTCCCATCCGCCTCATGCAGTGCGTTCAGCAGCGTTCCGTCTAAATCACTCGCGAACATCTTGATCATGAGCGTGCCTCTCCTTCGTCTGCACGATATTGTAGACGAGAACGGGCGTGCCCCAAGAGAGGCACGCCCGTCAGGCGAAAGATTGTCCTACACCGCGGCGGGGCCGTGCTCGCCGGTGCGGATGCGGATGACTTCTTCGACCGGCTCGACCCAGATCGTGCCATCTCCAACGGTGCCGTAATCTTGGAAACGGAGCGGCAACGGACGCGAAACCAACGGGAAATACGCAAGCAAGGGAGCCGTGAGCGCGCCCGTCCCAGCTAGCGCCGGAACAGCTCGCGGGCTCGGTCGCGGAGGTCGGTAGCTCGAATGACACCCTCGTAACGATTGATGCGCAGACGCGGGAAGGCGTTAAAGAAGCGTAGGTCGCGGCGGCTGAGTGACACGCTCGGCACCGGGCGGCTCATGCGCTTGCCGGCAAGGCGACGACCGAGCGACGGACGCGGCATGCTCGGCGCGGCATCGGCCACGCGACGGGCAGCGAGCGCCAGGCCGCGAGCACCATCCGAAATAAACGTCGGCATCGAAGCCTTCTCGCGCAGGGCATCGAGCGCCGCGTCGCCCAGCTCGGCCAGCCAAGCGTTAACGGCGCGACCGCGGATATGCGTCTGCGCCACCGAGTCGATCGCCGAATCGGGAATACGTTCGAGCATAGAGTCGGAGGCATCGGCAAGCGACTCATTGATGCGGTCGGCAAGGTCGGCACGCACACGCTCCAGCTGATCGGACAGACGCCGCCAGCTCGCCAACGAGCACGCCGCGTCGACCATCATCGCGACCGCAACGATAAAGGCGGCCAAGCGCACGATTAGCACCGGCAGATGGCCAAGCAGCCCCAGCAATGCCGGCTCCACTAAACGGCAAATACACAACGCACCCAAGCCAAACGCGCAGGCCCAGTACAGGCAGATGCGTCCGTGCAGGTTAAACGGCAGATGCGAGTAATCCCAAAACCGGGCACCCGTCGTTTTTTCCAACAGCACGCCCACGCTATATTCGATCACGCTGCATACAAGCGCCGCGGCGACAAACTGGCTCGAGGCATCCGGAATCCCGCGCAGCAAAAGCCAGCAGGCTATGCCGCCCGCACCATAGATGGGGCAGCACGGCCCCAGCAAAAAGCCACTGTTGGCAAATCGTCCGTGGTTGAGCATGGCGCAGACTGTCGACTCCCACACCCAGCCGCAAAAACCGTAGAAGGCAAACGAGAGCACCAGCGCCGAGAGCGGACAGGCGGCAAGCGTCGCGCCGTCAAATGCCATGTCGATCGCAGTCCCCACCGTCTACCCTCTCCTCTTTTCGCTCGATTCGCTGTTCACGCCATCGTCAGCCTCGTCCTTGCGCCGCAGACGGCCGGCGACCGTCTCACGCAGCGCGCACCATTTATCGGCCAGGCACACAATCCATGCCTCACGACATGTCGGCGGCACCGGTACCAGCGGAAACATATGCCGCACGATAATATTCCGCTCGCGCGGCGTCAGCTCAAAATCTTCCTCGGCACGCGCCAGAGCAAAAAATGGATGCCGGAATCCGTGCAGTCGATGGCTTGGGTCGGGGTCGTGCCAATCGTAGAGAAAGTAATCGTGTAACAAGGCTCCGCGCAGCAACGAGGCGCGGTCGACCGAAACACCGACGCGGCCCAGGCGCTCGGCAAAGGACAGACTTGCCCGCGCCACCGAGGTCACATGCGTATACACCGTCACATCGCCATGCTGGATAAACTCGCGCGTCAGGTCCAGACGGCCCGCCTGTGCCAGTTGACGGGCAGCATGGTCTACTTCGCACGCGATTTTCTCGGCACGAACGGTATCGGACATGCGGCCTCCTTCCGGCGGCGCTCGGCGGCAAGCCACAGCCTGCACGCAATGAATAAAATCATCATGGAACTTATCAGTATGGCATCGGACAAAACGTTTTGCCCCACCAGTTGGCGAATTACCGCGCCGCCGTCACATATCAAACGCCAAAATGTGCGAGACTGTCTTGTGCAATTGTGCCGGCCGAGGGAGTGCCGGCGCACGATTCGCATGGAGTAACCCACAACGATGCTGCTTACGCAAACGACAACGCCCGAGGACGTCAAGGCTCTCGATCGCGCCGAGCTTCCGCTGCTCTGCGGCGAGATCCGCCACGCCATCCTCGAAAGCTCCGCCGCCGTCGGCGGGCACGTTGCCCCCAACTTGGGCGTCGTTGAGCTTACGGTCGCGCTCCATCGCGTGTTTAACTCCCCCACCGACAAAATTGTCTTTGACGTGTCACACCAGACCTATGCCCACAAGGCGCTGACTGGGCGCGCGTACACTTATATCGACCCGGCACGCTACGGCGAGGCCTCTGGCTTTGCCAATCCCAACGAGTCCGAACACGACCTGTTTGCCATGGGGCACACCTCCACATCGGTGAGCCTGGGCTGCGGCTTGGCGCACGCTCGTGACCTGGCGGGCGATGCGTACAACGTCATCACCATCATTGGCGACGGTTCGCTTTCGGGCGGTCTGGCGTTTGAGGGCTTTAACAATGCCGCCGAGCTCGACAGCAACCTGATCATCATCGTCAACGATAACGACCAGTCCATTGCCGAGAACCATGGCGGCCTGTATCGCAATCTGGCCGAGCTGCGCGCCAGCAACGGCACCTGTGAGCGCAACGTTTTCCGCGCGATGGGGCTCGACTACCGCTATCTGGACGCCGGTAACGATGTATTGGCCCTGGTCGACGCGCTGCAGGAACTGCGCGATATCGATCATCCCATCGTGCTGCACGTCTCCACCGCCAAGGGCAAGGGCTTTGAGCCGGCCCAGAGCGACCCCGAGCGCTGGCACCACGTGGGTCCGTTTGACATGGCGACTGGGCGCAAGCTCTGCCCGGGTCATCCGAGCGAGCCTGCGCCGCGCACCTATGCCGACATTACGGGCGAGGCGCTCAGCGCTGCCATCGAGCGCGATCCGCAGGTTGTGGGCATCACGGCCGCAACGCCCTACATCATGGGCTTTACGCCCGAGCTTCGCGCCGCGGCAGGCAAGCAGTTTGTTGACGTGGGCATTGCCGAGGAGCACGCCGTGACCTTTGCCACCGCGCTTGCGCGCTCGGGCGCCAAGCCAGTCTTTGGTGTGTACGGCACGTTTTTGCAGCGCGCCTACGACGAGCTGTGGCACGACCTGTGCCTCAACGACGCCCCCGCAACCATCCTGGTATTTGGCGCGTCGATCTTTGGCACCACGTCCGAGACGCATCTCTCGTTCTTTGATATTTCCATGCTGGGCGGTCTTCCCAACATGCACTACTTGGCGCCGGCCTGCATGGAGGAATATCTGTCCATGCTGAGCTGGTCGCTCGATCACCGCGAGCATCCTGTCGCGATTCGCGTGCCCGGCATTGGCCTGGTAAGCCGCCCCGACTTGGCGCCTGCCGAGGACGCCGATTACGGTGTCGCGCGCTACAACGTGGTGCGCCAGGGCCGCGACGTGGCCGTGCTCGCGCTCGGCGATTTCTTTGAGCTGGGCGAGCGTGTGGCAAACCGCTTGGCTGCCGAGTACGGCATCGAGGCCACGCTCGTCAACCCGCGCTATGCAACTGAGCTCGACCGTGAGTTCCTCGACAGCCTTGCCGCCGAGCATCGCGTTGTCGTCACTCTCGAGGACGGCATCTTGGACGGTGGCTGGGGCGAGCGTGTCGCGTGCTACTTGGCCTGCACGCCCGTGCGCACGCGCACCTTCGGCATCGCCAAGGGCTTCCCCGACCGCTACGACCCCAAAGAGTTGCTCGCTCAGAACGGCATGACGGTCGAGAACATGGCCGCCGAAGCCGTAAGGCTACTCAACGAGTAAGAAAACCTCCGCAAGGAAAGCACCCCTGCGGAGGTTTTTATTTTCACGACGCGAAAAACGAATAACCGTTCATACTCGATCTCCTTACTTATATATGTCGCGTTGCCGCCATTATAACGACCGCCGCGAGCGGCCACGCCGACCGCAAAACGTCATCTCAGCAGCAATAACCGACGTTTTCCCAGATAAAACCTACCAAAATAAACCTGTCCCTTTTTGGTAGGAAGAATTACCCATAAGGTAAGTATGTTTCTGAGTTATTTCGTGTTGACCCATTTGAGCGCGATAGGGTATAACTCTACTCAACCGCTAGGGATTTTATTGAGAAAGGTGTTCTACCATGAGCAAAAACCTCTCCCAGCAGGTCGTTCTCGACCGCCGCGGCTTCGTTGCCGCCACCTTCGCAACCGTTGCCGGCCTTGGTCTTGCCGGCTGCTCCGACACCAGCGCCGAGGCCGACAAGGGTTCCGCCGCCGGCTCCTCCAAGAGCTCCGAAGATACCGAGGCTTCCACCATACTCGATGCCAAGGCATTCGACAAACTCGTCGACAACGGCCCCAAGGCCGATGACGACGCCATCGCCGCCAGCACCTGGGCCACGGCCGTCAAGGACGCCGGTGTCTTTAAGATCGGTGGCGTTCAGACCTCCACACTTTTCTCCCTCCTCAACGAGAAAGACGGTCAGACCCGCGGCTTCGACGCCGGTATCGCACAGCTCCTGTCCAACTACATCCTGGGCGAGAACAAGGTCGAGATCACCCAGGTGACCTCGGACACGCGCGAGTCCGTCCTGCAGAACGGCCAGGTTGACGCCGTCTTTGCCACCTACACCATCACCGATGAGCGCAAGAAGCTCGTCTCCTTCGCCGGTCCCTACTACTACACCCAGCAGGCCATCCTGGTACTCGCCGATAACGACGACATCAAGAGCGTCGACGACCTGGCCGACAAGAACGTCGCCGTCCAGTCCGGCTCCAACGGCCCCGCCATCCTGGAGGAGCTCGCTCCCAAGGCCAGCCAGCAGGAGTTCAAGACCGACGAGGAGGCCCGCCAGGCACTCCAGCAGGGTCGCGTTGACGCCTACGTCATCGACAACAACATGCAGCAGAGCGCCCTGGTCCGCGAGCCCGGTAAGTACAAGATTGCCGGCAAGCCCTTCGGCAGCAAGGAGCCCTATGGCATCGGCCTGCCGCTCGATTCCGACGGCGTCGCCTTCGTCAACGACTTCCTTAAGAAGATTGAGGACGACGGCACCTGGACCGAGCTGTGGCAGATCTGCATCGGCGACCGCACGGGCGACACCAATGTTCCCGAGCTGCCCGAGATCGGCGCCTAGGCAACGCGCCTAGTAACGGCCGCAACGAAACCATACGGAAACGCACGGTGCGCTTTATTTCGCTAAACTGTTTCTTCACTGAGTTGTCGGGGCTTCCGTACACACGGGAGCCCCTTTCCTTATCGGCGGGAGGTCCGCATGAGTCTCTCCGAGCTCTGGTCGCTCTATGGCCAGAACTACATTGACGCGCTGCTCGCAACCTGGGGCATGACGCTTGAGTCGTTTGCCATCGCCATGGTGCTGGCCGTCGCCGTCACCGTGATGCGCGTGTCGCCGCTCAAGCCGCTGCGCGTCTTTGGCGACCTGTATGTCCAGGTCTTCCGTAACATCCCCGGCATTGCGTTGCTCATCATCGTCGTCTACGCATTGCCGCCGCTCAAGGTCGTCCTGCCCTATCGCACCTGCGTTATCGTCGCCACAGTGCTCTTGGGTTCTGCCTTTGGCTCCGAGAACTTTATGAGCGGCATCAACACCGTCGGCGTCGGCCAGGTGGAAGCCGCCCGCTCGCTGGGCATGAGCTTCAACCGCATCCTCGCCAAGATCGTGATTCCGCAGGCACTGCGCTCGAGCGTGCTGCCCATGACGAACCTCTTTATCGCCGTCATGCTCACCACCGCGCTCGGCAGTCAGGCGCCGCTTAAGCCCCAGGAGCTCACCGGCGTGGTGAGCTATATCAACACGCGCTCGCTCGGCGGCGTCGCCGCGTTCTTTATCTCGGCGCTCGGCTACCTGGGCACAGCCTTTGTGGTGAGCCACATTGGCAACTACATCGATAAGAAGGTGAGGATCCTCCGATGAGCAAGCACTCCTCCCCCGCGCTCACCATGCGCGATGCGCTCTACGAGGCTCCCGGCCCCAAGATGCGCGCCAAGATTCGCATCGGCACCGCCATCTCGCTGGTTGCCGTCGTCGCACTCGTTGCCCTCGTGTTGCAGCGCTTTTATGTGACCGGCCAGCTTTCGGTTCACTATTGGTATTTCTTTACGCACCTCACCACCTGGAAGTTTCTGCTTGCCGGCTTTGAGGGCACCGTTAAAGTCGCACTCACCGCCGGCGCCATCGCGCTGGTGCTCGGCCTTGCCCTTATGCTCGGTCGCACCAGCGACATTAAGCCGCTGCAGCTGGTCTGCCGCGTACTCACCGATTTCTTCCGCGGCGTGCCGAGCCTGCTGTTCATCTACTTCTTCATTTTGGTGCTGCCCCAGTACAAGATCGCGCTGCCGTCGTTTTGGATGCTCACGCTTCCCGTCGCGCTCGCCGCAGCCGGCGTACTGGCCGAGATCTTCCGTGCCGGCGTCAACGCCGTGCCGCGCGGCCAGGTCGAGGCTGCCCAGGCACTCGGTCTCTCCAAAGCTAAAATCACCTTTAAAATCGTGTTGCCGCAGGCTATTCGATTTATTATTCCGTCGTTGATTTCGCAGCTTGTGGTCGTCGTCAAAGACACCACCGTCGCCTATGTGGTGAGCTACCCCGACCTGATGCAAAACGCCCGCGTGCTCATTACCAACTACGACGCCCTCGTGTCGGTCTACCTGGTAATCGCGGTCATCTACATCCTCATCAACGTCGCGATCAACAAGGCCGCTGTCTACGTTTCGCACAAGACCGGCGCGACCATCATCCGCTAACGCTTTACCATTTCGAGTCATAAGGAGCCGAGCACCATGGCACAGAGCACCTCTTCCACCGGCAATCAGCCGCTGATCGAGCTCAGGCACGTCGATAAGCACTACGGCGACCTGCACGTTCTCAACGACATCAATCTCTCGGTCGACCGCGGCGAAGTCGTCGTGGTGATCGGCCCCTCGGGCTCGGGCAAGTCGACCATGTGCCGCACCATCAATCGCCTGGAAACCATCGACTCGGGCGAGATCCTCATCGAGGGCGAGCCCTTGCCGCAGGAAGGCAAAGACCTTGCCCGCATGCGTGCCGAGCTGGGCATGGTGTTCCAACAGTTCAACCTGTTTGCACATATGACGGTACTGCAGAACGTCATGCTGGGACCGGTCGATGTGCTGGGCGTGTCCAAGGAGGAGGCTCGTGAGCGCGCCATGGACCTGCTGAGCCGCGTGGGCGTGGCCGAGCAGGCCGACAAGGTACCCGCACAGCTTTCGGGCGGCCAGCAGCAGCGCGTGGCCATCGCCCGTTCTCTTGCCATGCAGCCCAAGGCCATGCTCTTCGATGAGCCCACGAGTGCCCTTGACCCCGAGATGATCAATGAGGTGCTCGAGGTCATGGTGCGCTTGGCGCAGCAGGGCATGACGATGATCGTGATTACGCACGAGATGAACTTTGCCCGCCGCGTGGCCGACCGTGTCGTGTTTATGGCCGACGGCCAGATCGTGGAAACCGGCACGCCCGACGAGTTCTTCGACCACCCCCAGACCAAGCGCGCCCAGGACTTCCTCAACTCCATTAAGGGCCACTAACCCAATTGCCACGCGGGGCAAATTCATCAACAGCGTTTGCCCCGCGCCGCCCCTGCGCCATGTCCACCCGGATTCGAAAGCCACGCCCATGATTGGAACCCGCACTTCATCGTCCTTTACCCCGCATGTCGACGTCGCCCCCGCCGACCGCCCGCTCATCCTCGTCGCGCCGCGCTGGGAAGAAGCAAAGCCGTTTTTAAGCGAGACGCTCTCCCCCAACGAGGAAATCGCCAGTGTCTTTGTCGATGCTATCCTTGCCGCCGGCGGCCTGCCGTTGCAGATGTCCATCACCGAGGACATTGAGGTTATCCGTCATTACGTCGATATCGCCGACGGCATCGCCATTCCCGGCGGCCCCGATGTCAATCCCAAACGCTGGGGCGACGAGCGTCCTTACGATCCCACGCTGTGCTGCGAGATTCGCGACCGTTTTGAGTTTAAGCTGGTTAACGAGGTGCTTCGCGCCAAGAAGCCGCTCTTTACCACCTGCCGCGGCACGCAGCTGCTCAATGTCGCCACCGGCGGCACCCTGTGCATGGACGTGCCGAGCCTGGGCGCGCGCGAGGGCCGCACGCAGTGGCGCCATACCCACGTGCTCAACGACCCCGTGCACCCGGTCGAAGTCGTGCCGGGCTCGCTGCTGGAGCGCGCGCTTGGCGGACGCAGGCTCATCCAGACCAACTCCGCACATCATTGCTGCGTCGACCGCCTGGGCAAGAGCACGCGCCTGGTCGCCAAGGCAACCGATGGCGTACCCGAGTGCATCGAGGTCGAGGGACAGCCGTTCTGTCTGGGCGTGCAATGGCACCCCGAGTACACCTGGCAAACGCTCGAGACCGACTTTAACCTGTGGAAGTCGTTTGTCGAGGCAGCGGCAAAGGTAAAGCAGGCCCGCTAGCTCGCGAACCACTCAGGTTAAAGCCTCCTAAGCCAGGGGGGCGGACACCAGCTACGGTGCCCGCCCCCCTGTATTTGATATGCTCGGTATGATTATCCCTCACAAACAATCAAAGAAATCTCGACCACAATCGGTCGACCGTAAAGCAGATGGCAAAAACGATTGCTACGTTTATGAGGCAGTCAATTAAAATCGAAACGCATTGACCGTCCCCCAACGGGGTCACGCCGCAAATCCACATGAGCATCGAGGCTGGAAGCGGAAGCATGGAATTGGCCCCGATCTGTATGTAGATCGCTACAACGTTGACAAGCAACAGCATGCCAATCGGACCGAAGCCGGACCCAAAATAGGAAACAACGATTACGCAAGAAACCACGTATGCAAGGCAGGCGGCGGCAGCAAGAACAAGTCGATAGCAAAATACATGCAGGTTGAAATACTGCTGAGCATCCAAAACGATCGCGCAGTTAAGACAGTACAAAACGACACTCGACAGGACAAACGCGCCCAAAAGGGCAAAAGAAGATAGCACCACTCGCGCAACGATAGCGCACACACGCTTCCCTCCCCGAGCCTCCGACAACCCCCACGGTTCCTCGACAAAGCCCGAACTGACAAAGCGCGGCACAATGCAAGCCGCGATGAACGGAAAGAACAATGCATGGGCCAACGGGGCTACGTTGAACAGCAGACCGCGAAAAACCTCTGCATTGCCAAATAGAAGGACATCCTCCGCCGATAGCCGAAGCGTCGGGTCTGGGAAAAAACCCAAGAAACTGTTCTCACGGAGGCTACAGAACCACATCGGGAAAGAATTAAGCTGCAATATCACCATGTACGCATAAATTACCAGGATTAAGGCGTACGCCCATTTGCTCACATGCTTCAATTCTGACTGGAGAAGTCTTTTAATCTGACGAGCCATTGAGCACACCCCCAGCGCGAAAGCTCAAGAGAGCGTAAATCAATACCGATAGACAGCTGGCTGCCACGCCATATCCCAGAAGCGTCAGCTGCCCCATATCGCTATACCCAAGGGCACATCCGACTCCAAGGTACGGCCCCGGAAGGAAGAAGATCCATCGCAAGGATGGTATAGGTGCCTGAAGGAAGGCTCCGTAGAGCGTCAAGCTCATGACAAATCCGACTATCACCACGGCCCCACTCAATACAGCGCTGCCCGTTATCCGATAGATGGTCACCGTCTCCAGCGCAACCGATATCACCAATACGGCGTTGACTATCATTGCAGGCAAAAATACAGTTAGTATGTTGTGCGAGTAGTTATGCCCTCCACGTATTATGGCTATTGCAAAAAGAAGAAGGCAAAGCGCGCTATACGCTGCGCCAATTATTAAAGCAGACGAAAATGCATGGGCTAGAGCCCCATAAAAGCGGTTGAGACCTCTTGCCGAAGAAATTCGGTGCCCCTCTTTATAGCCATGCTCCTGTAAAAGCACCAAACAAACGATGAGTGGAACGAACAGGGATGTACCGGCAAAAGCGCTGCGCGCAAGGGACTCATCAGGCGCAGAAGGATCGATTGCATTCCAGAGGAAACCAATATCCTCCCCACAAACGCCATAGCCAAAGGCGAGCAACGTTGTTCCGTTTTTTAGAAAGATGCCGAAGAGAAGGCCGAACGCCAGCATAAGCGCAAGACCAAACTTCGCCGGAAATATCCTGTGCAAACGCATCATATCTGCCTTTATGGGATGGATCGCCCGCTTCATAGCGAGACCGCCTTCATCAAGCGCCTGTAATACTCTTTTAGGGATGGCGCCTCATCCCTTATGACGTCCATCGATTCCTTTTTTAGCAGTTCACCGTCATGAAGAAACAGGCAGCTTGTTGCAACCGATGCCAGCTCATCCAAGTCGTGGCTAGAGATAAGCATGGTTTTGCCCTGCTCCCGATTCAATCGACCGATAAGGGCCCATATACTCTCGATGCCCAACGGATCCAATCCATTTGCCGGCTCATCGAAAATTAGTACGTCGGTGTCGCCCAATAAAGCCGTAGCTATATCCAGTCGCCGTTTCATTCCCAGAGAAAAACTGCTCACGCTCTTTTTCTCATCGACGTCCAGCCCGACTAGGCCCAAGACGCGAGGAACCTCACGTTTCTCATCGAGTCCCCATTCCGCACATCGGATCCGAAGATTCTCAGCCGCACTGAGGGATTGGTATGCTCCGCAGGAATCTGGCACATAGCCGACACGCGTCCGCATCAAGCTCAGCTCTTTTTTCGACTTGCCTCCAAAGAGCTCCACGCTCCCCGACGATGGCTCACAGAGGCCCAGCACTATTTTAATAAGCGTGCTTTTGCCCGCCCCGTTTGCACCAACAAGGGCGCAAAGCTCAGACTGATCCACCTCGAAGGAAACGTCATGCAAAACGCGGCGCCTCCCATAGCGCTTTGACACCCTTGATAGCCTTATCGTCGATGCGTTCATTGGCCTCCCGTTCCGCTTGATAGCAAAACCGCTCATATCGTTCCTTCTTTACTTTATCGTTTTCCATAGTTGTTATTGTTTTTCGATAACTCATATTTGCCAAGATAATCTAAAAGAAAGAACCCGTGTTAGACACGGGTCCCTTCACGCTGATATTTCGTTTTAGTTGTTCGCCTTAAGCTACTCGTCGCTCAAATCGACAGCAAAGACTGATGTCGGAAGCGACGCCTCATTGCCTCCGCCGTCCCGCATCTGCCTCACAACGTTTTTTGCACGCTCAACAATAAGCTCCTCAAGCTCTTTCTCACTCACGCGCTGAATAATATCTCCCGGTTGACAATCAAGCTCATCACAGATATCGAGGAGCGTCTTTAGGCGAATAGCTTTTATCTTTCCGTTTCTAAGCTTTGAAATATTAGCCGGAGTATGCCCCGTCGCCCGAATCAGATCAGCACTGGTCTTTCCGGTCTTAAGCAGCTGCGTCTCAAGCTCGATGATGAGATAGCTCATGTTTCCTCCTACACAAGCTCGTCAGACTGCTCTTGGAGCAGCGAGGCATAACTCCAGATCGCCGAGATAAATAAACAGACAACTGCGCCGATAAACGACCCCGCATCAAAGGTAGCGCCTTGGCAAATCTCAATAACGAAGGAATGAGGCACGATGTAAAGCTCCAGTCCGCCAATGGTGAGATTGACCGATCCATAGGCACCAACAAGCGAAACCGCGGCGTTAACAGCAAAGGCAAGCGCGAGAACACGGATAAGCCGCACATGCGTCTTGGTAAAGGGCGAGACGCCTCGCGAGATGTTACGGCTGATCCCGCACAGAACGACAAGCGAAATACCCATAACAAGCGCCATGCACAGTCCGCTTGGGATAACGATGCACCCGCCATCGAGAAGCGTCACGACACCGAAAGAATCGACAGAAGCAACGTTTGCAACCGCATACCAGATCACGTAAACAACCAACGCGGCAAAAGCGACGAGCATCCCTGCAAAAACGGCTGCCATGCAAAAACCGAGCTTCCTGATATTTTCGCCCGCCTTGGCCATACGCTGAACGCTGTTGGACATACACTCACCCTCATCGACTCTATCGTTATTCGAACGGTTTATCGAACAACGATATGGATTGCATGCGGAAAGCCCCGACAGTGTGCATAGGCCATTCACTAATCAGAAGAGATGAGCGTGGATTTTTGGACACGTATCGAACGAGCGTGGATAATCTCCCACTTTGAGGCCGCCACCGGGCCTAAAACGGGAGATTATCCACGCTCATAGTCATCAAGGCTCACAGCCTCTTACTCGGCCGCCTCGCGCAGAGCCGACATCGTAGCCGCATATTGCTGCTGCAACGCATGCATCCCCTCGCGGGCGCCGTCAACGGCATCAGCGCCGCGCAGCGCTTCGGTTACCACGACCGCCGGCTCGTACAGATTATCGAATCCCAGGTTCTGGCTCACGCCCTTGAGCGTGTGCGCTGCCATAAACGCACTCTCGGCGTCTCCTGCCGCCATGGCAGCCTCCAGCTTGTCCATGCTCTCGTCATCCAAAAACTTGAGGGCAAAGCGGGCAAGCATTTCCCCGCCCATCAGCCGAGCGCACGCGTCGTCATAATTAGCGCCGATCTTCTCATACGCCTCACGCATGGAAATCATGGATTAAAAACTCCTTTGGTCAAACTAAATCGTGGGAAACGCGACGACGTCGGCGGGGCGTGCCAACGTCTCGGCAATTTGGTCTTGCACCTCGAGCAGGCAATCGAGCAGCAGCGGGTTAAAGGTGCCGCACTTACCGTCCAGGATCATCTGGATCGCCTCCTCGTGCGGGATAGCGTCCTTGTACACGCGCACGCTCGTCAGTGCATCGTACACGTCAGCCACCGAAACCACCTGCGCGGCGATGGGAATTTCGTCGCCCTTAAGGCCATCGGGATAACCCTTGCCGTCCCAGCGCTCGTGATGCCAACGCGCAATCTGGTACGCATATTCCATAAGCGCATTGCCGGCGTGATGGCTGCCCAGCTCGAGCAGCATGTTGGCGCCAATCGTGGTATGCGTCTTCATAATCTCGAATTCCTCGGGCGTGAGGCGCCCGGGCTTGTTGAGGATCGCATCGTCAATCGACATCTTGCCGATATCGTGCAGCGCCGAAGCCAGGGCGATCGTGGAGCGTTCCTCATTGTCGAGGGAGATCGTGCCGCTACGCTGGACCAGATAGCCAAGCAGCAGCTCGGTCAGCTTTTCGATGTTCGTAACGTGCCTACCGCTCTCGCCGTTGCGAAGCTCCATGACGCCGGCCATGATGTCGATGAGCATGCGACTGTTCTTGACGCGCTCGTTGTACTGTTGGGACAGCAGGTTCGTCAGGCGGCGCTGTTTGGCGTACAGGCGGATGGTGTTGCTTACGCGGCGGCGCACGGCACGGGAGTCAAACGGGCGGTTGATATAGTCCGAGGCGCCCAGCTCGTACGCGCGCAGAACCGCATCATCGGAATCTTCGCTCGAAATCATGATGACAGGCAGATTATCGATACCCGATCGGCGCGACAGATCGGCCAGCACCTCAAAGCCGCTTATGCCCGGCATCACAATGTCCAGCAGCACGAGCGACAACTCATCGCCATAGCGGTCGACCATGTCGAGCGCCGCACGACCGTTATCGGCCTCGAGGATGCAATGCTCGTCCTTGAGCATCTCGCTGAGAATGGCTCGGTTCATCTCGGAGTCACCGGCGATAAGCACCAAAGGCTTTTCGCTTTGGAAGGCCTCGATGGAATCGGCATCGGTCACGACCGTACCGGCTTTTGCCTTAGCGCGGCTCAGTAACTGAGCAGCGCGGCCAACGCCCTCATCGACCGTCTCGCCATGAATGCGAACGCCACCAACACATGCCGTCAAGCTAACGCGCTCATGGCCCGGAATAATCGTGGAATGAACGGCATCGGACACCTGATGCAGGCGACGGGTGAAGTCATCGGAGGGAATATTGGGCATGACAACCACAAACTTGTCGCAGCCATAGCGCACAAGCTCGTCAGTCGAACGGATTCCGCTGCGTATGGCTGTCGCCACAGCACCGAGCGCAAGGTCGCCGGCATGACGGCCACACGTATCGTTGAAGACCCTAAAATCATCAAGGTCGATCACCGCAACGCCGGCATTCACGCGGGTGCTACGGAGCTTTTCCTCGTAATATCGGCGATTGCGCACATTCGTCAGCACGTCGGTGTAGACAAGGTCCTCTTCTGCGGCCTCTTGCTCATCGATCGGACGCACCATCAGCAAGACGTGAGGCTCGCCCTCGACCTTCAAAGGGCGTAGACGGGCGCGGTACTCAGTGCCATCATTGAGCAGTTGCTCCGACACCTCATCGGAGTCTGCCAAAGCCTCAAGACTTGACTGACGCAGACAAGGACACCGATCACCGGCGAGCAGGCAGTTAGGCTCACTCTTAATCTGATCGGCCGACAGCAAACGCACCACGGGGTAGGTCTTCGCGACACGGGCGACCTCGGCGGCAGCCTCCTCGTCGGTTAGATTGACCTCGTGATTATTGAGCATATGGGGCCCTTTCGATAGTTTCGCATGGTAGCGGTGGGTTCCAAATGTTACAAGTGTAACACCTTGCCGATGCAGGTAAGCACGTGAATGCTGCCACATTCTTATGAGTTGGCAGACGGCGCGATTGAAGCCGCAGACGCGAGGTTTTGAGCACGTTTGTTAATACGGCCGAAACGTTTGCGGATGAAGCCTGCTTTGGCTATTGCGGATGCTAGAGCCCCAGGATGCCACGGACAGCCCGGGCAGCCGCTGCCGGGCGATCGCGCAGACCGTTATGCGCGCCCGGGATCGTCACGAGAGGGCAATCGAGATATTCGGCAGCCGCTCGCGTGCCAGCCTCGCGGGGCGTGCCAATCGAGAGCTCGCCTAGGAGCACGGCGGCCACCGTTTTCGACGCGCGAACGCTATCCCAATCGGGAACGCAGGTCATAGTAATCCCGTATTCGTTTGCCATGAAACTGCGGCCGTTGCGCAGGGCATGCTTGGCTTCTGCCTCGGTCGTTCCAGGAGCCTCGGGGTCCAAGTCGCCGAGGGCTCCCAAGAAAAGCCGGAGCGCCCTTGAAACCTTTCCAGCCGCAATCATATCGAGCAAAACCGGAGCTGCGCCCATGCCGACGCCTTCGGCCGACACAGCCGGCTCATGCAGAATCGCACGGGCGACGAGATGGGGTTCAGTGCGAAGAAGCTCCAGCGCCACCAACGTACCGGCGCTGTGCGCAAGCACATTTGTCGGAGCGCCAACGTGTTCGATCACGGCCTGCAGGTCGGCGGCCTGAGCGGCAAGATCATAGCTGCCGTCTGCCGCTTCGCTGCTGCCACCACAGCCGCGGCGGTCGTAGGCAATGACGCGGTAGTCACAGGCGAGCTCGCGGGCGATACCGTCAAAAAAGACGCCGTCAACACAAGCGCCGTGCACGCACACCAAGGCAGGAGTATCAGGCGACACATCCGGGCCGGCATATTCGCGACAGGCAATCGTGGTGCCCGCATTCTCGACCGTAAAATCCATGTTGTGCCCCCATCATCAATGCTCATCCAGTTGCACGTCAGCACGGTTGGATGGACCCGCATTGCTTTACGCCTTGTTAACAGATTAACTGTACCCGACCCGAGGCTTTTCATGGCACGGCATCATGAGCGACGTGAAAAAACGAAACTTGTAAAGCAAGAGCCCACACCTTGCTTTGGAGCCGATGCTATGCTTAGGCACAATTGTCTTGAGGAGCATATGCCTATGTCTACGTTTTTGAATGCCAGCCCCATCTTTGGGCCCGTTCGCAGCCGTCGCCTTGGTCTCTCGCTCGGCGTCAACATGATGCCGGCCAGCGGCAAAATCTGCACGTTCGACTGCATCTACTGCGAGAACGGCCTCAACGCCGAGCGCCCCTGCCATGAGCCGTATAACACGGCTGCCGTGGTACTCGAAGCGCTCGAGGCAAAGCTGCGCGAGATGGCAGCCGAGGGCGAGCTCCCCGATGTAATCACCTTCGCAGGCAACGGCGAGCCCACCGCCGCACCGGAGTTTCCACAGGCCATCGCCGGCGCCGTCGCACTGCGCGACGAGCTTGCCCCAAACTCCAAGATCGCCGTGCTCTCCAACGGCACACGCGCCGACCGCCCCGAGGTGCACGACGCGCTCATGATGGTCGACGACAACATTCTTAAGCTCGATACCGTCGACCCGGCGTTTATCCAGCTGCTCGACCAGCCTGTTGGCCCCTACGACGTCGAACACCAGATCGAGACGTTCGCAAGCTTTGACGGTCACGTTATTATCCAGACGATCTTTTTGACCGGCGAGTATCAGGGCAAGCTCATCGACAATACCGGCGAGGAGTATGTTGCCCCCTGGCTCGCGGCGCTTGAGCGCATTCGTCCGCAGGAGGCGACCATCTACACGGTCGCGCGCGAGACACCAGTCGCTGGCCTTGCCAAAGCAGCGCCCGAGGTGCTCGACGCCATTGCCGCGCGCGTCCAAGCCCTCGGCACCCCTTGCCAGGTGAGCTACTAGCGCGGCCGCCCGCCAGCAGTTAAATTAGCCCCATCCCAAATGAGCTGGTCTGCGGGTGGGCTATACTAGCTGCGGATGAAAGGAAGTTAGCCATGTATGACAAAGGACCCGTGCCCGGCCGCAACGACGCTTGCTGGTGCGGCAGCGGCAAGAAATATAAGAAATGCCATAGCGCCTTCGACGAGCGCCTCGAGCGCCTGTGGGAGGAGGGCTGGGAGGTTCTGCCCCGTACGCTCTACAAGACTCCCGCCGATATCGAGGGCATCAAGCGCTCGGCAGCCATCAACGTGGGCGTGCTCGATTATGTGGGCGAGCATATCGCCGCAGGCATGACCACCAACCAGATCGACCAGATGATCTACGACTACACCGTCGAGCACGGTGGCACGCCGGCCGACCTCAACTACGAGGGCTACCCCAAGAGCGTGTGCACCTCGATCAATGATGTGGTCTGCCACGGCATTCCCTGCGATACGGACGTGCTGCACGAGGGCGACATCATCAACGTGGACTGTTCCACGATCCTAGACGGCTACTTTAGCGACTCGAGCCGCATGTTCTGCATCGGCGAGGTCTCGGCCGAGCGCCAGCGCCTGGTCGATGTCACCCGCGCCAGCGTGGAAGCGGGTCTGGCGGCCGTCAAGCCATGGCTACCGCTCTCCGTTATGGCCGAGGCTGTGCAAAAGACCGTCGAGGACGCCGGCTTTAGCGTGGTGCGTGAGTACGGCGGACACGGCATCGGTAAGGAGTTCCACGAGGACCCGTTTGTGGGCTTTACCACCGAGGCGCCCGACGTAGACACCATCATGGTGCCAGGCATGGTCTTTACCATCGAGCCCATGGTCAACGCCGGAGCGCCCGATATCAAGATTAGCAAGGGCGACGGCTGGTGCGTGCGCACCAAGGACGGCAGCGATTCGGCCCAGTGCGAGGTACAGCTAGTGGTGACCGAGGACGGCTACGAGCTGCTGAGCTGGTAGCCGTGGATGCGCCGGATGCTGACGGGCACGCCCGTCTTGCATCCGGCGTTTTATTTGAACGTTTTACCCGATAAAACCTGCCAAAATAAACCTGTCCCTTTTTGGTAGGCTGAGCGGAGAGGACTGCTTGTGAACATCCTGGTTTTGCTGCCCGTCAACGACCGCCATCGCGCAATTCTTGAGTCGAGCGCTCCGGGCGAGGACTTTATCTACACGAGCTCCGACGCTATCACGCGCGAACAAGTCGTCAACGCCGACGTGATCTTGGGCAACATAGACCCTGCCCTGCTTACCGCATGCGAGCACCTCCAGCTGCTGCAACTACAGACCGCGGGCTATGACGATTACTTGGCCGCCGGCACCGTGCCAGCCGACGCCAAACTGTCTTGCTCGGTGGGCGCCTACGGCCAGGCCGTGAGCGAGCACATGTTTGCCATGGTCCTTTCCATGATGAAGCGTCTGCCTGGCTATCACGACTTGCAGCGCGAGCATCGCTGGGAGGATTTGGGGCCGGTCACTTCGCTCAAAAATGCCAATGTGCTCGTGCTGGGCGCGGGCGATATCGGCGGCCACTTCGCCACGCTCTGCCGCAGCATGGGTGCACACGTCCGCGGCATCAAGCGCCATCCGCTCGTCTACCCCATCGTGTTTGAGGACATGGACGGCATGGACGCCCTACCCGAGCGCCTGGCCGAGGCCGACATCGTCGCATCCTTTATGCCTAGCACACCCGAGACCCGCTGCCTGGCGAACGCCGAGTTCTTTGCCGCGATGAAGCCGGGCACCTTCTTTGCCAACGGCGGCCGCGGCGACCTTGTGGTTGCCGACGACCTGGTTGCCGCCCTGGAGTCGGGACATCTCGCCGGCGCCGCGGTCGACGTCACCGACCCCGAGCCGCTGCCTGAGACAAGCCCGTTGTGGGATGCCCCCAACATGCTCATCACGCCGCACGTCTCGGGCTGGTTCCACTTGGAGGCTACGCTCAACAATGTGGTCGACATCGCCGCGGAGAATCTGCGTCACCTGCAGGCCGGCGAGACCCTGCGCTGCTGGATCGAACATTAGGGTTCCGCCGTTCTAACGAACGGCGGACCACTCGACGCTGCGAGCCCGTCTGGACGGCAATCTGCCTTTCAATCGTCGGGCATGGCCAGAAGGCCAATGCCCTCCTCTTTCAAGGCACCTTGCTCGCCCAGACGGGCTCTCGCTGACTTTTGTTCGACCTGTAGGGACTGGCTGACGCGGCTCTGTCTGTGGGCACTCGCTGACTTTTGTTCGGCCAGTGAGGTTTAGAGCTATTTAAGCGTTGTTAGATAGTTTCTTGCGTTTTCGACGTTCATTGCTGCGACGGGCGCATGCGAAGAGAGCTTGACATCGTTGGTGACCAGTAAATCTGCTTGGGCGCGTATCGCTGCCGCAATGATTAAATCGTCTTCGTAATCGCTATGGAGTTCACGCTGCCTGCTCGCCATCCATATGTCGCTCAGGTCACAGGGCACTGGCGTGGCAAGCTGCGAAAGCACGCCAAGACAATCCCATGCAAGCGATGTCGCTGCCGCAGCGGCATCTTGGGAAAGCGAACCATGCTCGCGCCGATACCATGCCTTATGTTCGCTTGAAATCAAATAAAACAGGTCTTTGGACGATGTCGCCGCATACAGCAAATCAACCTGCGCCGTGCATGCATCGCGTAAAAACTCAATCGCCACCGAACGACCACGTCGTGAGGGAATGAAGTAATCGAGCCACACGTTGGTGTCAACCAAGATGCGCTTTGGAGTCTCACTCATAGAGCCAGCTCATCTCCTCGCCATAGCGATCCGCATAGGCATTCCGTTTGAGCTCTTCGTCGTCCGATGGCTGAGCCTTGACCATATCGATTCCCGACTCACAGCAAGCGGCAGCGAACAGCTTCGACCCCTGATCCATAAGCTCGAGCTTACGTTTGGCGGCCTTTTCGCGCTCGCGCTGTTCCGCCCGGGCACGGCTGGGCAGCAGGATACCCTCGAGCGCACCGGGGCGATCGGCCAGCGACGCTGCAAGCTGCCAGAGCGCTCGCACCGCTTGGCTCGGCGTCATACCGGCCTTGGAGAGAGCGGCGTCCCCACTCCTTTTAAGATCGGCATCGAGACGTACGTTGATCTGAGCGGCTGTTGTGGTCATGACCCCTCCTTAATACTTCAAAATATCATAAAGCTCTATGGTAGATACGTAAAGCATGTATAGCATTTATAAGCATTAGCCGTACTCTGTACACAAAAAGCCGCCGAGGCGCACTGCACCTCGGCGGCCACGTATCACCGATCTAGTTCGGTTTCACCCTTTGCATTCGCCCAGATAAAACCTGCCAAAATGAACCTGTCCCTTTTTGGCAGGTATTAGAGCTCCACGCTTTCGGCTCCGTTGATGGTCAGGTCGCGCTCGTAGAAGGCGGTGAGGGCGCGGATGGCGTACATCACGTCGCGCACGCCGCCGGTCTCGTAGCTCGAGTGCATGGCCAGCTGCGGCAGGCCCACGTCCACGGCATGCATGCTCGCCTGCATATTGGACAGATTGCCGAGCGTGGAGCCGCCGGCCATATCGCTCTTGTTGGCAAAGGCCTGCGTGGGCACGTCGGCGTCATCGCAGATAGCCTGGAACACCGCGCGGCTAAAGGCATCGGTGCAATAGTGCTGGTTGGCGGCTTCCTTGATGACGATGCCGCCGTTAAGCACAACCCGGTTGCGGGCATCGCACTTCTCGGCGTGGTTGGGGTGCACGGCATGCGCGTTGTCGCAGCTCACGAGCATCGAAGCGGCAAGTGCGCGGTGGTACGACTCGTCATCGAAGCCCAGCGACCCGTTGATGCGGCGCAGCGCGTCGGCCAAGAACGTCGACATGGCGCCCTGCTTGGTCTCGGAGCCAACCTCCTCGTTATCAAAGCAGCAAAAGACCGAAACGTCGTGCGCATTCTCGGCGCCCAAAAATGCCTGCAGCGAGGTGTAGGCGCAGGCCAGGTCGTCGAGCTTGGGCGTCGAGATAAACTCGTCAGCCCAGCCCCAAATACGTGCATCCTGACGATTGACCAGGAACAGATCGCGACCCAAAATCTGATCGGGCTCAACGTCCAGCTCGTCGGCAATCAGGGCGTCAAAATCTCCCTGCTTAAGATCACCGGCGCTGATGAGCGGGCACAGGTCGACGGCGCGATTGGGAGCAAAGCCCTCGTTAACGCCGCGGTTCATATGGATAGCAAGACTCGGAATGATAGCGACCTCGCGCTCGGTGGCGAGCAGGCGGCTCTCAATACGGTCGCCCTCGCGCACCAGCACGCGGCCCGCGAGCGCCAGCGGGCGGTCGAACCAGGTGTAGTCGATCATGCCGCCGTAGGCCTCGGTGTTCAGGCGCAGCATCTCGCCCGCACCGTCGAGCTCGGGCACGGCCTTGACCTTAAACGTCGGCGAGTCGCTGTGCGACGCCGTGAGCTGAAAATGATAGTCACCGGCAACGCCGTCCTCGCCCCACGTCGCGGCCAGGTCCTCGCCCACCTTAAAGGCAACGACGCTCGAGGTGTTGCGCTGCGTGTAATAACGCCCGCCCGGTTCGATATCCCACGCCGCATTCTCGGGCAGGTAGGTAAAGCCCGCCTCGTCGAGCTCGGCCATAATGGTCGCCGCCGTATGGAACATGCTGGGGCATGCCTCGATAAAGTCGATAAGGTCGTTGGCGGCCTCGATATCGTCGGCCGTCACATGCACGCGCTCGGGCGTTTCCTGATCCGTCATGCTCTCCCCTTTCGCTGGGTTGATGGTCCCCTCCAGCATACCCCGCCACGCCAGTGCCGCACTCTTCATTCCGTGCTTAATTCCGCACCGCTCACCAAGTTGAGCCATCATGCCCGCGCTCCTTTTGCGACAATTGCGCTAACAGGACGAGAGGAGCCGTCATGAAGCCACGTAACATTGCCATCGCCTGCGGTGTCGCGGGAGCCGCCGTCGGCCTTGCCGCTGCCACCGGCATCGTTTACCGCAAGCAAATCAAGTCCGTCGCGTCGCTCAAACGCTTGACCGACTATGCGGATGGCTATGACCTGTACGCAATCGACATCGCCTACGGCTACGATCTTGATCGCATCATCGCCGCTGGCGTGTGCGACGACCAGGCCTATATCGATGCCGTGGTGGCGCAGGTGCTGCCCGGTGCGCCGGCACATGTCCAGGCGCCCCAGTTTGCCTGCAGCGCTTTTGCCGCCGTAGATGCCGAAGGCCGCGTGCGCACCGGTCGCAATTACGACTTTAAGGACGACACCTCGGCGCTGCTGGTGCGCAATCACCCACGCGGCGGCTATGCCTCCATCGGGTTTGCCGCCCTTAACAACCTGGGCGATAACACTCCGCTTGACTCCGTCGCCGGACGTGCCGCCGCACTCATGGGCCCGTTTGCCCAGCTCGACGGTGTTAACAAATGCGGCGTGTCCATTGCCGTACTCACTCTGGATTCCAAGCCCTGTGACCAGGACACGCAACGCCCCGTCATCAACACTTCGCTCGCCATCCGTCTGGTGCTCGACCGCGCGGCCACCACGCAGGAGGCCGTCGACCTGCTTTCTGCCTACGACATGCACGCCATGGCCGGACGCGACTATCACTTCTTTATCAACGACGCCGCCGGTGACGCGCGGGTGGTGGAGTGGGATCCGCGCGATCCCGACCGTGCATGCAAGGCGACGCCCGTACGCCAGGTCACGAACTTCTACGCCTGCTATGGCGACGAAGTGCTGCCCAACCAAAAGAATGGCGAGCTGGGCCATGGCAAAGAGCGCGCCATCGCCATCGCCGATGTCCTTGACGCCCATGTCGGTGCCCAGGACGAAACGATTGCCTGGGAAGCCCTGCGAGCCGCAGCGCAAGAGCCCAATCCGGAAGACATCACCAGCAATACGCAATGGTCGGTCGTCTTTGACAATACCGAGCCCGCTGCCGCCATCACGCTGCGCCGCCACTGGGGCAACGTCGATGCCTTCGCACTGTAAGGAGCCAGGCCCGTCGACCTTACGTTCCCTGACGTTGCTTACATTTCCATACGCTTGAGCTAACACGTTTTACCCCCGTATCAACAGTGTGCGGGGGTAAACTTATGCGCATGTTATAACTTGCCCGGAAGGATTCACCATGCTTAGGATCGGTCTTCTTACTAGTGGCGGCGACTGCCAGGCGCTCAACGCCACCATGCGCGGCATTGTCAAAACGCTTATGACCAATAGCGAAGAGCCTATCGAGATTTATGGCTTTGAGGACGGCTATCAGGGCCTTATCTACAGCAGGTTCCGCGTCATGACGCCCGCCGATTTTAGCGGTATCCTCACCCGCGGCGGCACCATCCTGGGCACGAGTCGCACACCGTTCAAGCGTCTGGATACCCCCGAGACCGATGGTGTCGAGAAGGTGCCGGCGATGGTCCACACCTATCATAAGCTGCAGCTCGACTGCCTGTTTATGCTGGGCGGTAACGGCTCCACCAAGACCGCCAACCGCCTGCGCGAAGAGGGCCTCAACGTTATCGCCCTGCCCAAGACCATCGATAACGACACCTGGGGCACCGAGTTGACGTTTGGCTTTACGAGCGCCATCGACGTCGCCACCAAGTGCATCGACGACATCCACACCACCGCCTCGAGCCACGGCCGCGTGTTTGTCATCGAGATCATGGGCCACAAGGTTGGCTGGATCCCGCTGTACGCCGGCGTCGCGGGCGGCGCGGATGTCATCTTGATTCCCGAGATCCCCTACGACATGGACCAGGTCATCAAGACCATCGAGCATCGCATGGAGACCGGCAGCCGCTTTACCATCGTAGCCGTCGCCGAAGGCGCCATCTCCAAGGAGGACGCGGCGCTGTCCAAGAAGGAGTACAAGAAGAAGCTCGCTGAGCGTACAAGCCCGTCGATCGTCTACGACATCGCCAAGGAGATCGAGGCCAAGACCGGTCGCGAGACCCGCGTCGCCATCCCCGGCCACACGCAGCGCGGCGGTCAGCCCGACGCCCAGGACCGCATCTTTGCGACCCAGTGCGGCGTTGAGGCGGCGCTTGGCTGCCTGCGCGGCGAGTTTGGCTACATGATTGCCCTGCGCGACGGCAAGATGTGCCATATGCCGCTCGAGGATGTCGCCGGCAAGCTCAAGTACGTCGATCCCCAGAGCGATCTGGTGCGCGAGGCCAAAGCGTTGGGCATCAGCTTCGGCGACGAATAGCCTCGGCCGAAATCCATCCCATCGGGCCCTCCGACCCCGTCCGACGTATTTCGATTTGGCTCCTCCCTTGACTCCGTCAAAGGTCGCCAATCGAAATCGTCGGGCGGGGCCGGAGGGCCCTTCGTTTACATACTCGCCAAGGCTATTCGTCTTCTTGCTGCGGGTGCCTGGGGTTGGGTGCGGCGTACATTTTTGGGAATATTCAGCACCCGGGGGCACCTGCATACCGGATTTTGGGCGAAAAGCGGGCGCTATGGGCCGGATTCTGCAGAGGATGGACGGTCGCCGAGGCGTCGGGGGCTCAGGATCGAGGCTTTCGGCGCGGTTTTGCGCGCCCGCCCCCGCACCCGCGGGCTCCGGAATGCTGAATATTCCGGAATTTGCACGGCGCCCTCGGGGGTACCTGAGGGCAAAAAGCGACCGCCCCGCTGAAATATGCAATCGGCGGGGCGGATTATGCAAACGAGCGGCCGCGGGCGCGCTGGCAGCTCGCCAGGGCCCGAATCACAGAACAGGTCACTCGGCGCTCTTGAGAGCGCCGAGTGACCAGCCAAAAAGGGAGAGGTTTGTTTTGGCGGGTTTTATCTGGCCAAACATCGGGCAACCAATGGATTGCCCGGCTTTTTGCTCTTGTTCGCCCATGGGCGCGCATGTCGCTCAGCGCTCTTACTGGCCGATGCAGCGCCGCGCGTAGCTCTTAATATCTTCGGTAAAACCGTCAAGGTCGTCGAGCGTGATCGCGTTATCGGAAAGCAAGTTGGTTATCTCGTAGCGCATGGTGCTGCGGCGAACATCGTTTACCAGTACTCCTGAGGACAGCTTGTCCCTATTGATGCGCTCTTCTAGCGCCCAAAACCTACTGGACGCTTCGCTGTCGCCGTTTAGTATCTCGATGTACTGGCTGATGAGCATTTCCATATAGCTTTCTTGCCATTTTGGGAGCAGCTCCTTGAACAGCTTCCAGTCGCTTTCGGCTACCTCGCCCATATTTCCTCCGTTCGTCAAACAGACTTAGCCATTTGATTATTCTATTTGGTTTTTTCACTCGCAGCCGTGGATGAAGGGGATTCTCAGTCTTCAAGTTTGAGCTTGGATGAGCCGTGCACCACAAAATGGGCCTATCTACTACGTTTACCGCCGCATCCTCGACCATGAAGAAGATTGTGAAATAAAAATCGCAGGTAGAAGGCTTGTCGATTTTCAATAAAGGCGGGTATGGTCGGCCCCATCGAGTTTATCGTAGTAGATGGGCCCCTTTCGTGGCATGCGGCGAGCTAAATGCCAATTCCTGTGCTGGAATTGCCCGATCCATTCCTAAGTCGCGGCGAAATGGGGACTGTTAGACGCTCCAAGATCCCCAAACGGTCCGCATTTCACCGCAACTTAGAAGGGGCGAACGGCGTTGGCTGAGCGATACTGACAGGTTGGAGCGATCTAGGCCCGCTTGCGATGTTTCCACCGTTTGCGGCACCAGCGCATGAGCGCCTTTACAACCGGAATGGTGATGAGAATGACCCAGGCGGGATGGAGCTGTCCCAGACAGAGCCACATATAGAAGAACCAAGCGATGGCGGCTGCCGAGTAGATGGCGTCAACAAGCTTAGATAGATGGCGTCGGTCGATGAAGTCGCCCATCGCGTAGTAGACGGGAATCAAAAAGACGAGGAAGAGTCCCATGGCCCACGTGCCGCAGATAATGCCGAGTACCAGATAGGCAAGCGCGACAAGTGCGGGAAAGGGAAACTTGTTCCACGCACGGCCGAATTTGGTGCGGAAATGCTTGCCGTGGTGGTCGAGCTTGTCGTGCGCTTCCTTCCAGCTCGAAAACGTCTCGCCGTCGATGGTGACGGTGCCGTCAGCATTGGCATGCACGCTGTGCCCATCGTCCTCAAGCGTATCGACATGTATACCCCCTGGCCCAACATGGACCTCTTCGCCCCTGCGCTCGTTAGCCACATGGATGCCATTCCAGCCAACATGGACCTCTTCGCCCTTATCGGGATCAATAACGTGGATACCGCGCGCAAGAGAAATATCGACAAGTGGCTTATCGCCGCAATCAGTGCGCTCAGCAGAGGCCTCGGCTTCTTCGACCTCGTCCGAATTGTCTGCGCCAGGGTCGCTGCCTGCCGAGTCGTCGGCATCACGAACCGTCTCCCCATATAGCAGCTCATCTAGTGACACACCGTACAGCGCGGCGAGTGCAATAAGGTTATCGGTATCGGGCGAGGATTCGCTGCGCTCCCATTTACTGACAGCCTGGCGGCTTACGCCCAGCTGTGCAGCAAGTGCCTCTTGAGAAAGCCCAGCGGCTTTGCGGCGATCGACGAGGCGCTGTGCCATCGCAAGATCCATGGTGGTTCCTTTCGTGTGGTGACCGTTGGAGAATGAACCGAGTATGTCGAGAACAGCCGGTAGCGACCACCATTTCTAGTTAGAATCTGCCCCAACTCTACCGCAACTACCGGTAGCAACCATCACGACCAGCATTTTTATAACAAATGTCAGTGCGAGTTACAGCCAAGAATCCCATCATTTCAGGTCCTTCACCCCAGGCATCCGTAGCAAGAATACGAATAGCCTCGGCCTCCCCAGTTACCGCAGGAGGTCCCAGGGCTTGCCTCCCAAATCTTTCCGCAGGACGGAAGGACCCCGCCGCGCGAAGCGCGCAGCGGGGTCCTGACATGTCCGAAGACGATTTGGGAGGCAAGCCCTGGAAGCTCCGATGGGAGCAGTCCCGACCGGAGCCAGTCGATTCTTGCTGCGGGTTCGTGGGGTGGGGCGCGGCGTGCATTTTTGGGGATATTCAGCATCCGGGGGCGCTTGCATACTGGATTTTGGGCGAAAGGCGGGCGCCGTGGGCCGCATTCTGTAGAAAACGAGCGCTCCTCGAGGCGCTGGGGCTCAGAATCAGGGCCTTCGGCGCCGTTTTGTGCGCCCGTGGTAGCGCACAGAGATGTGGTGTAAGAGGCGGGGCATGCCCCGCCTCCGCCCTTT
>CAJKTW010000015.1:0-60583 GCA_905202925.1 uncultured Collinsella sp.
GGGCCGTGTTCCGCTATGCGGTTGTCAATTTGCGAAAGAAATTATGCGTCACCCGCTAAGTCGGTTGGCAAAATGCTCAGTTTGTTACCAAGAACGGTTGCCATTTGGCTTTCGTCTTGGGACCGTTGGGTAGTGAACAGGGAAGAGAGCATCGCGCGCACCATAGATGCTATGGGATCTCGTGTTGATGAGATTCCCGAGGACCATCTCACTGAGCCTCCTGCCCATATTGCCGTGCCTGCAATTCAGCAACTTTCATATTGTTATGACAGCGAGGATTTACGAGAGATGTACGCTAATCTTTTGCTTTCCTCTATGGACGATCGTGTAGCTGAATATGTTCACCCAAGCTTTGTTCAGATACTCAAAGAGATTAGTCCTGACGAGGCTAAGCTCTTGGGATCGATGGCTGGCTTAGGGACTGACGGCCCGATTTCTATTCCTCTTATTGATTTACGTATCGTTCGTTCTAACGAAATCGTGCCTAGCGAATGGAAGACTATTGTTTCAGGCTATAACGAGTGCTGCCTGACTGTCTGCGAGCATCCTGAGCAGTCTTTAGTGTACCTCGGGAATCTTGATCGGCTGGGAATTCTTAAGCGTTTTGATTATTACTCCGAAGCCGATAAGCCAGCGTTCGAGGCATATGAATCCAGCGAGGCAATTCGCGATGTGATGGCGAAAATTGAGCTCGGGGATGGTAAAAGATTTGATTTTCGGCGCTGGAGTTATAGAGTTACGGATTTTGGACAGAATTTTATCAAGATTTGTGTTTCGCAAAATGTAAAGAGTTGAGGTACTGGGCAGCTATTTGCGAAAACAACACTAGCTCTTGTGAGCAGCACCGCTGTTTATTCAAGGCAATGACAGTCCGTCTCGCTTATTTCATCGAGGACGAACCTAATGGGTGGTTCTATTATTTAATTTGTATCAAGCGTGCGGTTGGACACAGCCGATGACGTTCGAGCCTAAGAACGTCATCGGCTGTGTCCGCCTCAAGCTCTACCGCAGCGGCGAGAATGTCCGCGGCTGAATTTACACCGAGGACCACAGCTCTGTGGTCTGGAATATCCTTACGAAGGGCCGCATGGGGGAGAACCACCTAATCGGCGTCGACGGGGAGATGAGTAACATAACGGCCCTGCGCTTGATTCTCGAGGCCATGGGACACGGCCTGAAGGACTTCGGCTGGGTCGCCGCCCGCCCCGACCGCGACCGTCGCTACGCCACCCACAAATGTAGAATTTCTCTGCAAACATTCTTGCTGAATCAATTAAGAAGGATCAACAAGAGTAAGGATAAAAACGAAAGAGTCATCTAACATCAAACTTGCCAATGCTGACATTTTTGAGGCCGGACCGCTTTACTACTAGTAAATAAAGCAATCCGACCTTATTTGAGCAGACTTTTAAACCAAGAGTCATTAATTGCTTTTTGAGCAAGCAATGCTGTTCATCCATTTATTGCACCTTGTTGGAGAACCATTGGGCACTCTCACATGTCGACTGCGGCATTGTTGAACCCAACTGCGCCTTGAGCCGCAACCTGTGCTTAGTTGCATCCAGTCACCGTGCCCGTGTTGGTCTACGAGCCCACTCTGTATGTCGGTCGCTAGGCCAGCCACGATCTGGACCCCTTCAAGGTCGACTGCAACGTGATCGATGCCAACCGCTGAAGCAACGAGTCCGCGAACGAGCGGACAGGGGTGTATCAGCGCATACGCCGATACACCCCATTTTTCAACTTCCAGAATTTATCTTCAAATCGTTTATCGGCTGTCTAATTAAGAAGACCGGGATAATTGGTGACTATGAACGTCGTAAGTGCTGCGACGTTATTCGCGAAAGCGACGCAACCATTAAAATCTTTGAGTGCACCCATGACCGTCTTTACGATTGACGCCTTCGGCTTCTCCTCAGCCAAGGCCTCTTGCATTGCCTCAACGGCATTCGAGGCGTCTTGCCGGCAATCTACTTCAAGACTGCTAACAGAGCTTTTAAGGTCATTCAGAATCTTGTCAAGTTCTTCTTTAAGCTCGCCGTCTGCTTGGCTAACCGTAACCGTCGCGTTATCCGTTGCCATAGCGGCGACTGCACCACCTTTATTTCCAAAGTAATTTATTTGCGATGCATTACTATCTAGCCCCATTTCAATTCCTTCCAACGTGAGCATACGAATAATCCCCGCAATAAGACGCCTTGCAACATCTTCCAGAAAGTTCTTAGTCCAATCATCGAACCGTTTTGAACCATGCGAATAGCCCATGAGCAACAAGTCCCTGTTGCATGCATGCTCTTCAACCAAGGCGTGAAGGAGTAAATAAACGACAGCCGTCTCTCCTTTATAATCCGGCGGAAACGGACCAAATTTCGAATAAACGTTTTTAGAAACAGATTGAACAACAGCGGATGCATCAAACCCCTCTGGGGTGTGATTAACAACGGCGTCTTCGATAAAGTCTTTTATAAGGGGGCTATCTTCTATGAACTTTAAATATCGAGTAATAGCCGTCTCAAGTTCTGAATAGCTCGCGCGAAGCAGCGCATTCGCCTCTGTATTGTGTTCATAGAGGAGCTTTTTCAATGTAATCTTGCTATTGTTCATTAAGCTGTCCTATTCCACAGAGTGGGCACGTATAAGCAGACATTATTAAAGTTGGAGAAATCTTGCTTTGACACAGGCAATCTTGGCACGTTGCAATCTGTAAAGCCTCAATAGACGCTCGAATGGGCAGTTCAGGCTCCCTATTGCTAGATGACTTCACTTTGAACTGAATTAGAGATCCTTTGCTCCTTTTCGAGAACGACTGAAGTTCCGGAGCGATTGCATCGAACGCTAGGTTCGCCGCTTTAGCAAGCGCCAGGTCTCTAACATCTTCAGTGATAAACCCATCGCCAGTCAATCCACAGGAAGGGCAATAAATGTTAAAAATGCTGTCGGACTCTATGTCTTTGACAGTGAGTTTGAACAGTTCCCCGCAGTGGGGGCATTGAAGCAGAACAAACCCATCATCATCACAAGGTATTGAAATTTCAAAGCTCATATCTTCCAAATAGTCCCCAATCGTAAAAAATTGACAAGGTATAGTTGACGCCATTAAGGGCTAGTGATTTTCGAACATAAATTCGATATCTTTAGCAATATTGTATATCAGTATGTTGAACAAGAAATGCCCGCAAGGAATACCATCAATTCATGTCTGGTGGAATCTCATTTACCCCTTCCTTTCACCGACTGGCAAAACGATTTACACCTAATTCCTCGGACTGTTTACGGGCATTTTCTTTGTTTTCGGGTTGATCTCACTAAACTAATAACTGCTGCTACCAGGGCATTTTCTGGTGCACATTCTATTGGCTCCTGCGAAGATCGGAGCAGGTATGTTTGCTGCCAAGTCCCACACCAGCCGTCATCACATTGCGATTGTTGCCATAGCCTGCCTATGCGTTTTGCTGGGCGGGCCTTCTTATGCCGCGGGTGCGGAGAGCCTCATCATCGCGGGCGCGACGTACTACGAGCCGGGCGTTTCGGGCCCCGGCTGGGCCTGGACCGATGCCGACCACCTGGAGCTTAACGGCTACGCGGGCGAGGCCATCGGCGCCGAGGGCGACCTGGTGCTGACGCTTGCCGGGCAAAACTCCGTGACGGAGTCGCATGCGCCCGATGCGGACATCACGCTGTGCGGCATGGAGGTGTGGAGCAACCTGACGCTCCGCGGCACCGGGACTCTGACGGCGACGGGCTCGCAGTGCGGGATCCACGCCTCGCAGGCGCTCGTGGTGGACGGATGCACCGTCGATGCCCGGGCGGGCGGGGCCGATATTACGGAAGAGGCGGTCGCCGGCGTGATCGCAGGCGACATGGCCGTGCGCGGCGGCGGGCGCGTCGTTGCCGCGGGCGCCGGGTCCGGAGCGGGCGTGCGCGCCTACGGCGTGTTTCTGCAGGATGCGGGCCTTGGCGCTGGTGCGGCCGGCTGTCGGCTTTCCGTCGACGCCTCGTGGCTTGATGCGGCCGGTACCGACGGCGGCGTTGCTTGCCTGGGCGGGTCGCTTGTGTCCGCACGGTTTGTGGCGCCTGCAGGTGGGGCTTTTGGTGCTGGTTGCGTGGTGGACGCCTCCGGTGCGGTGGCACCGCATGTGGTGGTTGAGCCCGATGTGGCCACGCCGCCGGCGGGAGAAACCGACGGGAGCGATGTGCCTGGATGCGGGGCGGGCGAGCCTTCCGCCGATGCTAACCCCGCTGCCGGAGAGCCCACCACAGGGCCCACGACAAATCCGGCGCTGAAACCAGCGGCCGCGACAACCAAGACAACAACGACAGTAACCAAGACCACGGTCGCCAAAGCCTCAAAGCCCAAGGCTGCCACTGCGACAAGTGCGGCACTCCCCAAGACCGCCGACAACAACTGGATCGCCGCTTCCGTGACGCTTTTCCTACTTGGTACAATGCTTCTAGCTGCCGCATGTCGTTGTTGAGATAGCTGCCATTTGGAAGAAAGGGACATCCACAAGGTATGACTTTTGACAACTGTACAGCAGACGCAACCGACCCTATCGTGCCGAAAGCACCCCGTACTTTACCCGATGATCTGGACAGCATCGCCTTGATCGACGAAGCTGCCACCCCGAGACGTCGTGGTTCAAGCTGTAAAGCAGTGTTGAGCTGCGATTTTAGTGGTTACGGCGTTTGCCATGGCGCGGCTGACGCGCACGAATTTAAAATCGGGGGCAAAAAGTTCTTGGAAAACCTCGCGCGGCTATGTTAGTATCTCTTTTGCCGAAAGGCGACGGGCGATTGGCTCAGGGGTAGAGCATATCCTTCACACGGATGGGGTCACAAGTTCGAATCTTGTATCGCCCACCATCTAAAGCACAGGTCAGAGGTGTTAAGCCTCTGACCTTTTTCTTTTTGACACCAAAATTGAAGCGAAGTTACCTAAGGCGTTATATGTTACGCAGTTCACCTTAGGTGTCGTCATTGCGCGTTTTGCAAAATGCGTCTGCGTTCATTCATTGAATTCCCTGCGTAATCTATGTGCAATTGTGGAGACAGAGACCGCTGGCTCACAGCTTGTACCAGCGCGTTCATGCCTATGGCGGCTTTTCAACGGATTGCGTCAAGCTTTTGGTCAGCGTTTGGTCAGCTTCCGGTACTTACCCGCATGATGCCCCGGTAGATAATCGTCCACGACCACAACCGCACGGTCTACGGCCGATACCAGGGGAGGCGCAAATGGACGAAATCGTCTGCGCAAACACCGCATTCCGCTATTGGCGCTGCCCACCGCAGGTGCGCGACCTCTACCCGCGCCCACCCAACTCCGAAGAAGGCTGGCGAGCTCTATCCCAAGCCCCTTTCGTAACCGACGTCCTCAAGACCCCAGTCATCACAGCAGCATCAACTCGAAGCAACCTACATTCCGAGACAAGACGGACCATCCGATGGAACAGCGCCTATACAGAGAAGGTCTCGATCGACACGGGCATGGGCTTTAGCGTCACAGACCCTCTTCATACGCTATTCACCATGACTCGAAGCGTTTCTTCATGCGACCTGGTTCTGGCCATGTACGAGCTCTGCGGATGGTTTTCGGTTTTTAAACCATCGCCCGCGGTCGACATGGCACTTGAGCAAGCAAAATCAGAAGAAGAGCAGTACACCACAGAAAGTCTTTTTGAACTAGATGAAACCCAAGACGAGGCCCCATGGAAGCGAGTCTATGCTCGGGCGAGCCAGAAGGACAGCGAGAATGATCAAAGTGGGCAGCAGAATGACGGATCCGGAAATAAAGCAAACGGAAAAGGCACATCGCTCTGGATGAGAAAGCCTCTTATTGAAATAGAAGAACTGCACAAATTTGCAGCGAAGGTTAAGGGCGAGATGTGGGGAAAACAATTCTACGAAGCCGCACGGCAGGTAATGGGTATTGCGGCATCCCCGCTAGAAGTTGCTGGAATCATGTTGCTAAGTCTTCCGAGGCGTACTGGCGGAGCGGAGTTTAAAAACATATACGTCAACGACTTAACACCGCTGTCGAATTCAGCTCGAAAAATCGCAGGTCAGAAAATCTGTTACGGCGATATCGTCATCGTAAACCCAATAATAATGAAAGCTGTGATTATCGAACTTCAGGGAGAGGTTATCCATGGTTCAGGCGCCGTGCTGGACCACGATGCCGCACGAATGACAGCATTACAAAGCATGGGATACGACGTATTTCTTGTAACCCATGACATGCTCAATGATCACTATCAGCTTGATGCCATCATTCACAGTGTGTGTGAGCGATTGGAGTTGCGCTACAAACCAAAAACCGAGGCGATGAGATGCGCTGAGACCAGATTGCGAGCCAACGTTCTGTGCAATTGGCTTGGTATTGGTAAGTAATAATGTTCAAGTGAGCATTATTACTACTTTATATGCTGCAGTAATTAAGTGCCATTTTAAAACCACGCCGGTTTACTACGTTGGATTGGGGGTAGCTGAGCACACCGAATTCGTCGCTCGTAAAACCGCAGGTAGAATGCCTGCCCGTTTTGCGAATGTAGGCGTGTGGTCGGAAATCCGGGAATCGTCGTAGTAAACCGGTCCGTTTATGAAGCGACCAGCTGGCGCGAGCTGCGCACGGTTCAGTAAATTGACCCGAAGGCGCGGAGAGGGGCTCAGACGAAACCCTCCCGCGGAAGCACCGCGGATTGCTTTGTTCTGGCCGGCGGCACCTGGGGCGCGCCCCGCGGGCTATTTCGGGCATCGTGTGTCCCTTCGGCCCCGCGCCGTTCCACGCACCGTAAAATCTTTTCCAAAATTGTCCTTGCATCGGCGGGGGAGTTCCCGTATAGTACTTTCTCGCACGGGGGCGTAGCTCAGCTGGGAGAGCGCTTGACTGGCAGTCAAGAGGTCAGGGGTTCGATCCCCCTCGTCTCCACCCGAGCATTGAATGAGGCTCCAACGCAAGTTGGGGCCTTTTTTCATATCTATCGATTTACGCCATGTGTTGACTGGGCAGCATCTTGGCGACATACCCATTGTTAATTACGAATATGAATGTTAATAACTTTACGTTTCTGGATAGCAAACCTAGTCTGCAGCGCCAATAACAAAGAGACCGGGCGTAATGCCCAGCCTCGAAATACTCTGGTGGGCCCTCCGGGATTCGAACCCAGAACCCAGGGATTATGAGTCCCCTGCGCTGACCGTTGCGCCAAGAGCCCTTATGAACGGTGAATGCAATTCTAGCAAAGGCAACTCAGGCCTAATTTCTTCGCTTCACGTCGTGAAATACTACCATGCACGAGCAAGTCGCACAACGCAAGATCAAGTTCGATGCTAAACAACAGCTAATCTAGGCCCGTCGCAGATAAGAAGTGTTTTATAAAAAGTTAAGGCCTTAAATTCAGGGCTTCAAGACATTTCAGCGTGAAATCAACCTGATGCCATTTCAAAACCATGCTGGTTTACTACGACGGATCGGCGACCTTCGACCACCGCGTGTTCTCAGTTTGCAAAACAGCAGGTAGAGAGTCCGACGGTTAACGAAAAGACGTGCGTGGTCGAACATTCCAGATTCATCGTAGTAAACCGGCATGGTTCTGAGGCGCTGGGGAGGGGCGCTTCGCAATCGGACCCGATAATGGGACTGGCGGCGCACGGAAAACCCTGTTGAACGGGGCGCGTCGTGTTCCACGCGCCAAGTCGGCCGGCGTACGGGCTGTGCGGGGGCCAGGCGCCCCGCGGGCTGGCGCGGTCCCGTGCGCGCCGACACTCGCGAAAATTTTTCCAAAAATGTCCTTGCATCGTGGTCCGAGTTCCCGTATAGTACTTCTTCGCACGGGGGCGTAGCTCAGCTGGGAGAGCGCTTGACTGGCAGTCAAGAGGTCAGGGGTTCGATCCCCCTCGTCTCCACCCGAGCATTGAATGAGGCTCCAACGCAAGTTGGGGCCTTTTTTCATATAGGCACACAAGGTCAAAGGCGGCACCATGATCCTCCTGGTCGACAAGATCGAAAAAAGCTTCGGCGCGCGCGTCCTCTTTAGCGGCGCGTCCTTCCAGATCAACCCCGGCGAGCGCTTTGCGCTCGTTGGGCCCAACGGCGCCGGCAAAACCACCATGCTCAAAATCATCATGGGCATCGACAGCCCCGACGCCGGCCAGGTCCAGTATGCCAAAGACTGCCAGGTGGGCTACCTAGAGCAGGAAACCAACCTAGAGCACAAGGACACCACCATCCTTGCCGAGGTCATGGCCGCCGCCAAGGAAATCCGCCGCATGGGCGAGCGCGCCAACGAACTGCAGGCCCAAATCACCGAGCTCTCCGAGCAGGGCAAGGACGTCGACGCGCTCCTTAACGAGTACGGCCAGGTCCAGGACCGCTTTGAGCACCTGGGCGGCTACGAACTCGAGAGCAACGCCCGCAAGATCCTGTCCGGCCTGGGCTTTAAGGTCACCGACTTTGAGCGCCCGTGCTCCGAGTTCTCGGGCGGCTGGCAGATGCGCATCGCGCTTGCCAAGCTCTTCCTGCGTCACCCCGACCTGCTGCTTCTGGACGAGCCCACCAACCACCTGGATCTCGAAAGCGTCCAGTGGCTGCGCGGCTTTATCGCCAACTATGACGGCGCTGTGCTCATCGTCAGCCACGACCGCGCGTTTATGGACGCCTGCGTCGACCACGTCGCCGCGCTCGAGAACCGCCGCGTAACCACCTACACCGGCAACTACAGCAGCTACCTCAAGCAGCGCGAGGACAACCTGGAGCAGATGCGCGCAAAGCGTGCCGCCCAGGAGCGCGACATCGCCCACATGCAGGTCTTCGTAGACAAGTTCCGCTATAAGCCCACCAAGGCCGCCCAGGCGCAGGAGCGCATCCGCAAGATCGAGCAGATCAAAAAGGAGCTCGTCATCCTGCCCGAGGGCCACAAGCACATCGACTTTAAGTTCCCCGACCCGCCGCGCTCCGGCGATATGGTCGTGGGCCTGGAGGGCGTCTCCAAGTCCTACGGCAACAAACACATCTACAGCGACATCGACCTCAAGCTCTACCGCGGCGAGCACGTGGCACTCGTCGGCCCCAACGGCGCCGGCAAGTCTACCCTCATGAAGATCCTCGCCGGCCTGGAGCCGCCCACCACCGGCACCCGCGATCTGGGCACCAACGTGGGCGTGGCCTATTACGCCCAGCACGCGCTCGAGGGCATGACCGAGTCCAACACCGTCCTGCAAGAGATCGACACCGTCACGCCCAAGTGGACCGTGCCGCAGCAGCGCAGCTTGCTAGGCGCCTTCCTGTTTAGCGACAACGATTCCATCGAAAAGCAGGTACGCGTCCTCTCCGGAGGCGAAAAGGCGCGTCTGGCCCTGGCGAAGATGCTCGTGGCCCCCGAGGCGCTCCTGTGCCTGGACGAGCCCACCAACCACCTGGACATCGACTCGGTGGACATGCTCGAGAACGCCCTGCAAAACTTCCCCGGCACCATCGTGCTAATCAGTCACGACGAGCACCTGGTACGCGCCGTGGCCAACCGCGTCATCGACATCCGCGACGGCCAAGTCACGGTCTACGACGGCGACTACGACTACTACCTCTACAAGCGCGAGGACCTTGCAGCCCGCGCCGCCGCTGAGGCGTCCACGGAGAGCGCGCCTGCCACGGCCAAGCCCGCCAACGCCGCCCAAGCCAACAGTCCCGCCCCGGCTCCCAAGCCTGCCGAGGGCAAAAAGACCAAGGAGCAAAAACGCGCCGAGGCCCAAGCCCGCGCTGCGCTCAACAAAAAGCTCAAGGGCGTGCGTAACCAGCTCAAAAAGATCGAGACAGAGCTGGACAAAAAGCGCGCCCGCTATGACGAGCTTATGGAATTGATGGCAAGCGAAGAGCTTTATGCCGATCAAGACAAGTTCAACGCCGCGCTGGGGGAATATAACGGCCTTAAGCAAGAGCTGCCCAAGCTCGAGGACGAATGGCTGGAGCTTTCCACCCAGATCGAAGAGGAGACCGCGCGTGAACTCTCGTAAGGCCGCTGCCGTGGCGATGAGCATCATCGCCATCGCGTGCCGCATCTGCGGCATCTTTATGAGCGCGATGACCGTGCTGCTGTGCTTTAGCGGCCTCACCGCCAAGCTGCAGATCGTGGGCTTTGTCGTTGAGCTTTCGCGAGCGCTGCCGAGCGCCATCGCCGGCTACGGCGTCATCACGTCGCCTTTTGGCGGCGTGTTCCGCCTGGATTACGCCATCGTCGCCGTGATCCTGTTTGCGATCGACTATCTGCTCACGCGCGCCTCGCGCCGCGTCCGCTAGTGGGGCGCCATGTCCAGCAGCTACCTCATGAACCTACTCGCCAGCGCCGTCGCCGTCATCGTGGGCATCGTGATCCACGAGAGCGCGCACGCCGCCGCGGCCTGGGCACTCGGCGATAAGACGGCCCGTTCGCGCGGACGCGTCTCACTCAACCCGCTCAACCATATCGACCCGTTTGGCACCATCATCCTGCCGCTGCTCATGCTTGCCGCCGGCGGCCCGGTGTTCGCCTTCGCCAAACCCGTACCCGTCTACCTCAACAACCTCAAACACCCCAAGCGCGACGAGGTCCTGGTGAGCGCAGCCGGCCCCGCGTCGAACATCGCACTCGCGTGCCTCGCGGCCGCCCTCATGCACGCAGCGTACGGCAACCTCTACACCAGCATGTCCTTTGCCGTGGCGTCACAGATCATGAACTTCGGCGCCACGTTCATCGTGGTCAACCTGTCACTCGCGTTCTTCAATCTCATCCCGATCCCGCCGCTCGACGGCTCGTCGATCATCGTGCCGTTCCTCAAAGGCAAGGCGCTCGCCAGCTACTACCGCCTGCAGCAATACGCCATGCCCATCCTCATCTTGGTGTTGTACCTGCTGCCCATGTGGACCGGCATCGACGTGATCGGCCGGTATTTCGACGTTACCGTGTATCCGCTGGCAGAGCAGCTGCTCACCTTCGCAATCGCCGGTATCTAGGGTAAACTTACAAATCGACCGTGCAAATCGGTCGCAACATGCACCCAAACCGCGCCGCGAAGGCGCCGTCAAAGGAGGTCGAAGATGTCGTATCGCGTGTCGACGCAGGTCTACAGCGGACCGTTCGACCTGCTGCTGCAGCTGGTTACCCGCCAAAAAGTCGATATCGGCGCTATCTCGATCAGCGAGGTGGCCGAGCAGTACCTTGCCGAGGCCGAGCGCATCGAGGCGCTGGACCTGGACGTGGCGAGCGATTTTTTGCTGGTCGCAGCAACCCTTTTGGACATCAAGGCCGCCTCGTTGGTGCCGCAAGAGGCCCCGCGCAAAGCCGATGACGATGACGAGATCGACGATGACCTCGAAGAACTTAGCGCGCTCGACGGGGACGCCCTACGCGAGGTCCTGATCCAGCGCCTGATCGCCTACAAGCAGTTTAAAGGCGCGGCTGCGGCCCTCGGTGCCCGCATGCAGGCCGAAAGCCGCATGCACCCGCGTGTGGCCGGCCCCGACCCCGAGTTCCTGGGGCTCATGCCCGACTACCTGGCCGGCATCACCCTGCGCGGTCTGGCCGTCATCTGTGCCGACCTTGACGGCAAGCGACAGACCTTCTTGCTGGAAGCCGAGCACGTGGCGCCGCATCGTGTGCCGCTCGACCTGACCGTGGCCTCGGTCGATCGCTTTACCATGGCACACCAAACCTGCACCTTCCGTGAGCTGCTGGACGGCGACGCCACCACCGAGCAGCTCGTCGTCACCTTCCTGGCCATGCTCGAGCTCGCCAAGCGCGGCTCGCTCACGCTGAGCCAGGACGAGATCTTCGGAACCATCTGCATCAACCGAGTCGAGGGCGCCGAGGCATACGTGCCCGGCAAGGGCCCCGAGCTCACCGAATAGGAGCCGCAACCATGTCAACCCTTTCAACGCTGGAGGCAAACAGCCTCAAAGGCGCCCTCGAGGCGCTGCTGCTGGTGTCGAGCGACCCGGTGAGCGCGCCCGCGCTGGCAGGTGCGCTGGATATCGCCCCCGGCGAATGCGCGTCGCTGCTCGCCGAGCTCAAGGTTGAGTACGAGGAGGCCAACCGCGGCTTTCAGCTGCGCGAGGTCGCCGGCGGCTGGCGCCTGTTTACGCACCCCGCCTACCACGACGTAGTCGAGGCCTATGTGTTGAGCTGGGACACGCAAAAGCTGTCGCAAGCGGCGCTCGAAACCCTGGCCGTCATCGCATACCACCAGCCTGTGACGCGCGAGGTGGTCAAGGGCATCCGCGGCGTCAATTCCGACGGCGTCATCGCGTCGCTCGTCGACAAGGGCCTGGTGCGCGAGCTCGGCCGCGACCCCCAGCGCGGTCAAGCCATTATCTACGGCACGACCAACGCCTTCTTGGAAAAGTTCGGTCTGCGCTCCACCCGCGACCTGCCCGACCTGGAGCAGTTTGCCCCCGACGAACAGTCGCGTCAGTTTATCCGCGAGCGCCTGAGCGGCCGCAGTATTCAGTCCACGCTCGAAGAGCAGGCTGAGGACCTGGACGAAGAGCGCGAACTGCTCGATACCGATGTTGAAGATGTTGAGGCAGTCGAGAACTTGGAGACCCTGGTCGTCGACGAGACCTCGGAGGATTTGCATGACGAGGACTAACGAAGTAGGGGAGACGCGCGCCATGGGCAACGCAATACCCGCAACCGACACCCAGCCTGTCTATCCGCACACCATGCGCCTGCAGCGCTTTTTGGCGCGTGCGGGCGTGGCGAGCCGCCGCGGCTCGGAGGACCTGATGACCGCCGGCCGCGTGACCGTCAACGGCCAGGTCGCGACCGAACTAGGTACCAAGGTCGACGTCGACCGCGACCATATCGAGGTCGACGGCATGCCCGTCAAGCTCAACCAGGGCGCCGTGTACCTGATGCTCTACAAGCCGACCGGCTACCTCACCACCATGAGCGATCCGCAGGAGCGCCCTTGCGTGGCCGACCTGGTCCCCCGCGACCGCTTTCCGGGACTTTTCCCGGTGGGCCGCCTGGACCGCGACACCACGGGCCTTTTGCTCTTTACCACCGACGGCGACCTGTCGCAGGACCTGCTGCACCCCAGCAAGCACGTCTACAAGACCTACCAGGCGCTCGTTGACGGGACGCTGACCGAGCTCGATCTCACGCCGCTCCGCCGTGGCATCGAGCTCGACGACGGCCTGTGCCAGCCGGCGATCTGCCGCGTCATCAACGCGCGCGAAGCCGAGGCTGTGGCACCGCAAGGTGTGAAGCCCGGCACCACAGCCGTGGAGGTCATTATCCGCGAGGGCCGCAAAAATCAGGTCAAGCGCATGCTAAGCAAGATCCACCACCCGGTGATTCGTCTGCACCGCTGCAATTTTGCCGGCCTGGAGCTCAAGGACGTGGCCAAGGGCTCGTGGCGCGAGCTCACCGACCGCGAGGTGCAGATCCTCAAGGCCGGCGGCATCCCGCCCAAGCAGGCGAGCGCCAAGCGCAACGGCGGCAAGCCCCAAGACACGCCCGCCAGCCGCACGCGTCACCACGGCAGCCACGGCTCCGCACCAAAGCGCAACACCTACCGCGAGCGCTACACAGGCTAGGCAACCCGCCGCGCCCCAGCGCACGCGAACCATACCAGCACGTCAACCATCGAAAGGAAGCATTGCATGATCGTCGCCATCGACGGCCCCGCCGGTTCCGGCAAGTCCACCATCGCCAAGGAGATCGCCCGCCAGCTGGGCTTTAACAAGCTCGACACGGGCGCCATGTATCGCGCCGTCACGTTCGCCGCGCTCGACCGCGGCATCGATCTAGACGACGAGGCGGCCATCGACGCCCTCGCCGAGCAGATCGAGATTCGCTTTACCAACGGCACCGGCGAGGACACGCGCCTGACCATTGACGGCCAGGACGCTTCGGCCGCCATTCGCACCCCGCGGGTCGACGCCAACGTGTCCAAAGTCTCGGCCTACCCGGGTGTGCGCGCCGCCATGCTCATCCACCAGCGCCGCGCCGCCGAGGACCGCGATATCGTGGCCGAGGGTCGCGACATCGGAACCGTCGTGTTCCCTAACGCGCAGGTCAAGGTCTTCCTGACCGCCGACCCGCGCGAGCGCGCCCGCCGCCGCGTGCTGCAGCGTCACCAAAACGATGCTCAGCCGCTCACGCCCGCGCAACTCGAGACCGAAGTCGACGATACCCTCGACGCCCTTAAGCAGCGCGACAAGCTCGACAGCAGCCGCGCCGTCGCCCCGCTCGTGCCCGCCGAGGACGCCGTGCACGTCGACTCCACCGCCCATACCATCGACGAGGTCGTCCGCATTATCGAGGACCTCATCAACCAAAGGAGGTAGCCCATGCGCCTGTTTAAACAGACGCCCGAGGACTATTACAACGCCCCCTACGCAGAGTTCCCAGCGCTCATCCGCGGCACCGTCGTCGTAGTCATGGGCATCCTGTGGGTCTTCTCCAAGCTCATGTGGCGTTGGAAGGTCGAGGACGCTGACCTGCTGTTTGAGCGCCAGGAAGGCCGCGGCAGCGTGGTCATCTGCAACCACACCTCGATGGCTGAGCTCTTGGCCGTGGAGACGGCGCTATTCTTTGGCGGCCGCCGCATTCGCCCCATCTTTAAGTCCGAGTTCGCCAAGAGCAAGATTGTGCGCTGGGCTTTTAGCCGCGTTGGCGGCATCCCCGTGGAGCGCGGCACTGCCGATATGAAGTGCCTGCGCGCCGCCCAGCATGCGCTGCAGCGCGGCGAGGACGTCCTGATCTTCCCCGAGGGCACGCGCATCCGCTCGCGCGAGATCAAGCCCGAGGTCCACGGCGGTTTTGCGCTCATCGCTCAGATGGGCAAGGCTCCTGTGAACCCGCTCGCCATCTGCGGCTGGTCCGACATCACGCCCGCGGGCAAAAAGATCATGCGTCCCAAGAAGTGCTGGATCCGCGCCGGCAAGGCCGTCTCGCTTTCCGACGCACCGGCCGGGCTTAAGCGCACGGAGCGCCTGGAATGGTTTGAGTCCGAGGCCATGAACCGCGTCTACGCCATGCGAGACGAGCTGTGCGCCGAGCATCCGGGCAGGTTCTAGCCATGAGCGAGAACGTGACGAACACTGCCGCGACCGCGTCCGACCAGGACGGCGCGCCCACCATCGAGATTGCAGCTCACGCCGGCACCTGCTACGGCGTACAGCGCGCGCTCGATATGGCCCTGGCGGCCGCCCCGCAGGCGGGGGAGACCGCTACGGTCCATACCCTAGGCCCGCTTATCCATAACCCCATCGTGGTACGCGAGCTCGCCGAGGCAGGCGTCGGTCTAGCAGAAACCTTGGACGACGCCGCGTCGGGCACCGTGATCATTCGCGCGCACGGCGTGGTGCCGCAGGTGATCGATGCTGCTCGCGAGCGCGGCCTCGACGTGATCGATGCCACCTGCCCCTACGTCAAGAAGGTCCACGTGGCCGCCGAGCGCCTGGTCCGCGAGGGCTACCGCGTAATCGTCGTGGGCGAGCCGGGCCACCCCGAGGTCGAGGGCATTCTGGGCCACGCTGGTGATGACGCTCAAGTCGTGAGTTGCGCCGCCGATGCGGACGCACTACCGCTCAAGGGCAAGGTAGGCTTGGTTGTGCAGACCACCCAGACCGCGCAGAACCTGGCCGAGGTCGTGGCTGCCATCACCCCGCGCGTGCAGGAGCTGCGCGTGATCAACACCATCTGCGCCGCCACGAGTGAGCGTCAACAGGCAGCAGCCACACTTGCCAACCGCTGCGACTGCATGGTCATCGTGGGCGGCAAGAACTCGGGCAACACCCGCCGCCTGGCACAGATCTGCGCCGACGTCTGCGAGCGCACACATCACATCGAGGAAGCTTCCGAGCTACAGGCCGCGTGGTTTACCGACGCTCACCACATCGGCATCACCGCCGGAGCCTCCACCCCGCAAGAACACATCGAGCGCGCCGTCGAGCGCATCAAGGAGCTTTGCCGCTAATCATGGACCAGACCGTACCCGCATACGCCGCCGAGGTGGCCGATTACGGGCGCAGCCGCGACCCCGAGCCGGGTGAGGGCGCGCTCATTAAAAACGTGCGCCCCGAATCGCCCGCATGGGACGTGGGTATCGAGCCGGGCATGCGCGTGCTCACGGTCAACGACGAGCAACTGACCGATATGATCGTGTGGCTCTGGGAGGCAGATGACGACACCATCGAGCTGGAGGTTTTCGATCCGCGCGACGGCACCGTCACCCCCGTTGAGCTTGATCGCTTTCCCGGCGAGGACTGGGGGCTGGAGTTCGACGGCCCCATCTTTGACGGCATGCGCACCTGCGTAAACGCCTGCGTGTTCTGCTTTATGACCATGCTCCCCAAGGGCGGCCGCTCCACGCTCTATATTCGCGACGACGACTATCGCCTAAGCTTTTTGCAAGGCAACTTTGTCACGCTCACGAACCTCACCGACGAGGACGTGCAAAACGTCATCCAGCGCAACATGAGTCCCATGAACGTGTCGGTCCACGCTGTAAGCCCCGACGTCCGCCGCCGCATGATGGGCCGCAACGCCCAGCGCGGCATGGACGTACTCGAAGCCATCATGGCCGCCGGCATCGAGATTCATGCGCAGATTGTGCTGTGCCCCGGCATGAACGACGGCGAGGAGCTGGAAAAGACTCTGCGCTTTTGCGAGGAGCACGAGCAAATCACAAGTCTGGGCATTGTGCCGCTCGGTTTTACCAAGCATCAAAACCGTTTTAGCTGGTCCTACAGCGACAAGCCCGAGCTAGCGCGCGAGACCATTACCATGATCCGTCCTTACCAGGATCGAGCCTACGAGCGCTTTGGCCGCCACACCTTCCAGATGAGCGACGAGTTCTATCTGGACGCCGGCATCGATCCTCCCGAGGCGGACTTTTACGACGGTTACCCGCAGTACTACGACGGCATTGGCATGATCCGCTCGTATCTGGACGAGACCGACGACGTGCTTGCTGCCGACGCCGAGCGTTTGGCCCGCGTCCGCGAGGCCATCGCCGCCCGCAGCCAGCACCTGCTGTGCCTCTCGGGCGCCAGCGCACGCGACACGGTGGCCCGCTTTGTGGAGTCGCCGCAGGGCCTTGCCGGTACCGTCACGGCCATCAAAAACCGCTACTTTGGCGGCAACGTGGACGTGACCGGCCTCATCGTCGCGTGTGACATTCTGGAGCAGCTGCCCCAAGATCTGTCGGGGGTTATACTCTTTGTGCCTAAGCTCATGTTCAACGCCGACGGTATGACCCTTGACGAGTATCATCGTGACGACTTACTCGCAAGCCTTACCGGTCGCGGCGCCGAGGTCCATGTGGTATCGACTATGCCGCATGAGCTGCTCGATACCCTGGAGCATATCCTTGGCATTGTGTCCGCGGACTCTAACATTTCCACTGACCCTACCCATTAAAGGAGAGCAGATGAAACCTATCGTCGCCGTCGTCGGACGCCCCAACGTGGGCAAGTCCACGCTCGTTAACCGCCTGGCCCAGACCTCGGACGCCATCGTCCACGAGTCCCGCGGCGTTACGCGCGACCGCTCGTATCACACGGCCGATTGGAACGGCCGCGAGTTCACCATCGTCGACACGGGCGGCATCGAGCCGCTCAAGAGCGATGACGTCTTTGCAACGTCCATCCGCGACCAGGCGCTTGCCGCCGCCGAGGAAGCCGCCGTCATCCTGTTTGTGGTCGACGGCCGCACCGGTGTCACCGAGGAGGACGAGTCGGTCGCCCGCATGCTCAAGCGCTGCGACAAGCCGGTCTTTCTACTGGTGAACAAGCTCGATAACCCCGATCGCGAAAACGACAGCATCTGGGAGTTCTATTCGCTCGGCGTCGGTGAGCCCACGCCCCTCTCGGCCCTGCATGGCCACGGCACGGGGGACCTGCTCGACGATATCGTGGCCCTGCTTCCGGAGGAAGAGGACGAGGTCGCCGATGAGTTCCCTGATGCGCTGAACGTCGCCATCATCGGCCGCCCCAATGCCGGCAAGTCGTCGCTGTTCAACCGCATCCTGGGCGCCGATCGCTCTATCGTGTCCAACATCGCCGGCACGACGCGCGACGCCATCGACACCGTCGTGGAGCGCAACGGCAAGCACTACCGCATGGTTGACACCGCGGGTATTCGCAAGAAGAGCACCGTGTACGAGAACATCGAGTACTACTCGATGGTCCGCGGCCTGCGCGCCATCGATCGCGCCGACGTGGCACTGCTCGTCGTCGACGCCTCCGTGGGCGTTACCGAGCAGGACCAGAAGGTCATGGGCTTGGCCATCGAGCGCGGCTGCGCCATCGTCGTGCTGCTCAACAAGTGGGACCTGCTCGACGACGACCGCAAGCGCGAGGCCTGCATGGAAACCGTCGACCGCCGTCTGGGCGTTATGGCTCCCTGGGCCCAGTACCTGCGCATCTCTGCCCTCACTGGCCGCAGCGTCGAGAAGATCTGGGCAATGGTCGATGCAGCCGAAAAGACGCGCTCGCAGAAGATCAGCACCTCGCGCCTCAACACGTTCCTCACCGACCTGCGCGAGTTCGGCCATACCGTGGTGGACGGCAAGCGCCGCCTGCGCATGCACTACGTGACCCAGACGGGCGTCAACCCGCCGACGTTCACGTTTTTCGTCAACCACAGCGACCTGGTCAACGACACCTACCAGCGCTATGTAGAGAACCGCATGCGCTCGACCTTCGACTTTGCCGGCACGCCCATCCGACTCTTCTTTAGGAAGAAGGAACAGAAGGATGCATAATCCGATTCTGCTGACCGCCATCTGCGCCGTGGTCTCGTTCTTTATCGGAGCGATTCCGTTTGGCCTGATCTTGGGCCGTGTGTTCAACCACACGGACATTCGCAAGGCGGGCTCCGGCAACATCGGCACCACCAACGCGCTGCGCGTGGCCGGCCCCAAGGTGGCCGCACTCACGCTGCTGCTCGACTGCCTTAAGGGCGCCATCTGCGTCCTTATCGCCCGTCCGCTCATCGCCGATCTGGGCTATGGTTTTCCACCGAACATCATGGCGCCTGGAGCCCCCGGCGACTGGATGCTCGGCGTCATTTGCCTGGCAGCTGTATGGGGCCATATCTTCTCGCCCTACCTCAACTTCCATGGCGGCAAGGGTATCGCCGTTGGTCTGGGCGTGATCCTTGCCTGGTACTGGCCCATTGGCCTGTCGCTGCTGGGCATGTTTATCGTGGCCGTCGCCATCACCAAGTACGTGTCGGTGGGCTCGCTTGCCGCCGCCATCGGTCTTCCTATCGCTGCCTGCGCGGTCTTTCCGTACAGCAGCCTGGGTCTCAAGTTATGCATGGCGATGATCGGCATCACCGTGGTGTGGGCCCATCGCTCGAATATCCAAAAGCTCATGGCCGGTAAGGAGTCCAAGCTCTCGTTTACCAAGCGCGTCACCGAGCCCAACGATAAGTAGGAGAGAGTCATGAATGTTGCGCTGATTGGCTCAGGCTCCTGGGGAACCGCCGTCGCCGGCCTTGCCGCCGCGCGCGCCGAGCGCGTGACCATGTGGGCCCACAGCGAGCAGACGGCCGCCGGCATTAACGGCGGGCACCGTAACCCCCGCTATCTGGTGGACTACCTGCTGCCGGAAAACGTTGTTGCCACGACGGACTTAGCCCAGGCGCTCGACGGCGCCGAGGCCATCATATTTGCCGTGCCTTCGACGCACCTGCGCGACGTCTGCCACCAGGCGGCGCCGTTCATCGCGGACGAGATGCCGGTTCTGTGCCTCACCAAGGGCATCGAGCCCGAGTCCGGCTTGCTTATGAGCGAGGTCATCGCCAGCGAGATCGGCAACGAGCATCGTGTGGCGGCGCTCTCGGGCCCCAACCATGCCGAGGAGATCTGCCGTGGCGGACTTTCTGCCGCCGTCATTGCCAGCGAAGATCCGCAGATAGGGGAGACCTTTAAGGACCTGCTCCTGTCCACGGCATTCCGCATCTACCTGTCGCAGGACATGACCGGTGTCGAGGTCTGCGGCGCTATGAAAAACGTCATCGCCATCGTGTGCGGCATCTCCGCCGGCACTGGCGCGGGCGACAACACGCTCGCCCTTATCATGACGCGCGGCCTGGCCGAGATCAGTCGACTGGTGCACGCACGCGGCGGACAGGCCATGACTTGCATGGGGCTTGCCGGCATGGGCGACCTCATCGCCACCTGTACCTCGGAGCATTCGCGCAACCGCACCTTTGGCTACGAATTTGCCCACGGCGTGTCGCTCGACGAGTACCAGGCACGCACGCACATGGTGGTCGAGGGCGCCGTTGCGGCCCGCAGCGTCAGCGAGCTCGCCCGTTCACTGGGCGTAGACATTCCGCTCACCTTTGCCGTGGAGCAAACGCTCTACAACGGTGTTACTTTGGATAGGGCGCTCGAGATTCTCACCGACCGCGTCCCATCGCAAGAGTTCTACGGACTCACCGACTAGTGCAGAAAGGCTACTACCATGGGTTCCATTAAAATCGCTCCGTCCATCCTTTCGGCCGATATGGCCAACCTTAAGGGCGACCTCGACAAGATCGCCGGTGCCGACTACGTGCACTTTGACGTTATGGACGGTCACTTTACCGGCAACCTGACCTTTGGTGTTGACATCCTCAAGGCCGTCAAGTGCTCCACCGATGTACCGGTCGACGCGCATCTGATGGTGTCGAACCCCGACGAGACGGTCGATTGGTACGCCGACGCCGGTGCCGACATGATCACCGTGCACTACGAAGCTTCCACGCACCTGCACCGCACGCTCACGCATCTGCAGCAGCGCGGCGTCAAGGCCGGCGTGGTGCTCAACCCCGCCACGCCTGTCTGCGTGCTCGAGAGCATCATCGACGTTGTCGATATGGTGCTGCTCATGAGCGTGAACCCCGGCTTTGGCGGCCAGAGCTTTATCCCCGGTACCATCGCCAAACTGCATGAGCTCAAGGCCATGTGCGAGCGTCACGGCGTTTCGCCCCTCATCGAGGTCGACGGCGGTATCTCTTCCAAGAACATTGCCGAGGTCGTCAAGGCCGGTGCCAACGTGCTCGTAGCCGGCTCCGCCGTATTTAAGTCCGAAGATCCCGCCGCCGAGGTTGCGCTGCTGCAGAAGCTGGGCAACGAGGCCGCACAGGAGGCATAAACCCTTATGACCGCAGGTCAAAACCGCATACCCGTGAATCTTGACTATGCCGCCTCGACGCCCATGCGCGCCGAGGCGCTCCTTGCACAGCGCGAGTACGACGACAGCGAGCTTGCCGGCGTCAACCCCAACTCGCTGCATTCGCTTGGCCGCAAGGCCGCTGCGCGCCTAGAAGTGGCACGTCGCGAGATTGCCCGCAGCTTTGGTGCGCGCGTCCGCCCGTCCGAGATCATTTTGACCAACGGCGGCACCGAAGCCAACCAGCTGGCGCTGCTCGGTCTTGCCGAGGGCGCTCGTCAGCGCGATCGCAAGCGTAACCGCGTGATCGTATCTGCCATCGAGCACGATTCGATTCTGGACAACCTGCCGCTGCTGCGTGCCGCCGGCTTTACCGTCGACCTGGTGCAGCCCTGCCGCGCGGGCTACATAGAGCCCGCTGCGCTGAGCGACTTGTTGGGCGACGACGTAGCGCTCGTGAGCATTATGGTCGCCAACAACGAGACCGGTGTGGTGCAACCCATCCGCGAGCTTGCCGCCGCCGCGCACGCCACGGGTGCCCTGTTCCACACCGATGCCATCCAGGGGTATCTGCATATTCCGCTCGATGTGCACGAGTTGGGCGTTGACGCCATGACCGTTGCCGCGCACAAGATTGGCGGCCCCGTGGCATCCGGCGCGCTCTACGTTAAGACCCGCACGCCGTTGCGCCCCCGCATCTTTGGCGGCGGGCAGGAAGCCGGTCGTCGCGCCGGCACGCAGGACCTGCGCACGCAGCTGGCTTTTGCCGCTGCCGCTTCCGCGCTGTTGCCGAATGTTGCCCAGGAGCGCTCAACGCTGCAGGCCTTATCCGACAAGCTCTACGCCACGCTTACGGCCCACCCGCGCATTCACGCCACGATGGGCGACTACGCGCAGGCCGATCGTCTGCCGGGTATGGTTTCAATCTACGTCGACGGCATGGACTCCGAGGAGCTCATCATTAAGCTCGACGCCGCCGGCTTTGAGGTTTCGGCCGGATCAGCTTGCTCGAGCGGCAACATGGACCCGAGCCACGTGCTCAGCGCCATGGGCATTGGTCGCGAGCAGGCGCTGGGCGCACTGCGCATCTCGTTTGATGACCGCGTGAATCCTGTCGACCTGGATGAGTTCGCCCAGACGCTGCTCTCGATCGTAGGTGCCGCATGATCCTATCCGAGCTTGAACGTGCGCTGCTGGCGCGCTACCCCAAAGCGGACGCCGAGGGCTGGGATCATGTAGGGCTATCTGTGGGAGATCCCGCTGCCGAGATCACCAGTGTTGCCTGCGCACTCGACGCGACCGAGGATAACGTGCACCGCGCTCTCGAGGCCGGCGCCAACGTGCTGCTGACGCATCATCCCATCTATATCAAGGCTCCCGAGGCGTTTTGCCCGGCGGATGTATCGCGTCCCCAATGCAGCGCTGCGTTGTACGAGGCAGCTCGTTGCGGCGTGAGCATCATCTCGCTTCACACCAACCTGGACCGATCGCACGAAGCGCGCGTTCGCCTGAGTGAGTTGTTGGGCGCTGAGCCCATGAGCTCGCTGGAGCACGTGGACGACCCCGAGGCCACCGGCCTGGGCGCGCTTGCGACGCTCAACGACCCGTGCACGCTGCGCGATCTTGCCGCCCGTGCTGCTACGGCCTTCGGCAGCGACCCGCGTGTGTGGGGCGAAGCCGAGCACGCATGCCGTACCGTCGCTATTTTGGGCGGCTCCCTGGGAGACTTTGGAGAGCTCGCCATCGCCGCGGGCGCAGATGTCATCGTAACCGGCGAGGCGGGCTACCACGTGGCGCAAGACCTTGCCTTGCGCGGGCTGCCGGTGATCTTGCTCGGCCACGACCGCTCCGAAGAGCCGTTCGTTGATATATTGATGAACTCTGCAGTTGACGCCGGGGTCGACCCCCGTCATGCGATTAAAATACTGAACCCTTGCCAATGGTGGACTGTGACAAAAGGAGAGAACTTATGAGCGCCGGCGCTACGCTACTCAAGCTGCAACAGATCGATTTGGAGCTCGCCCGCAACAAGAGCGAACTTGCCAATATGCCGGAGCTCAAGGAGCTCGCTTCCAAGCGCAAGACCTACGTTAAGCTCAAGGCCGAAATGACCAGGCTCTACGCCCAACGCAAGGACCTGGATATTGAGCTCGACGATCTCAACACCACCGAGATTCAGACCAATAACGCCATCGAGGCCGCCAAGAAGCGCCATGTCGACGGCTCTGACTATCGCGAGGTTCAGGACCTGGAGAACGAGCTCGCCACCCTGGCCAAGCGTCTGGACAAGATTGAGCACACCCGCAAGGACGTCGTTGTCGCCCACAAAGAGGCGCTCGACCGCGAGACCCGCGCGCAGGCAATCATCGCCAAGTTCGAAGAGGGCGTGAAGGCCGATACCAAGGCCGCCCGCGCCAAGGCTGCCGACCTGCAGGCTCAGATCGAAGCCGCCACTAAGGAGCGCACCGCGCTGGCCGCCACGCTGCCGGCCGACGTGCTCACCGACTACGAGCGTCTGCTCAAGCAGTTCCGCGGCTTGGCCGTCGAGACCATCCAGGGCAACATCCCCACGGTCTGCCACACCGCGCTGCAGGCATCGTCCATGAGCGACCTCAACCACGACGGCAGTGAGATTACGCACTGCCCGTACTGCCACCGCCTGCTGGTGCTCCCGAGCAAGGAAGCTTAAACGATGGCGGCACCCTACAATTCAATGCAACTTGAGGGAAAAACGATCCTGCTGGGCATTACCGGCGGGATCGCCGCCTATAAGTCGTGCAATATCGTGCGCCTGCTCCAAAAGCGCGGCGCGCACGTCAAGGTCGTCATGAGCGAGCATGCCACTGAGTTTGTGGGGCCGCTCACCTTCCGCGCGCTCACCAATGAGCCGGTCGCGGTTGGGCTATTCGACGACCCGTCTGACCCCATCCACCATATCTCGCTGGCGCAGGAGCCCGACTTGGTGGTCGTGGCGCCCGCGACGGCCAATATCATCGCCAAGATGGCCAACGGCATCGCCGATGACCTCATCTCCACAACGCTGCTTGCGACACCGCGGCCCGTCGTGATCGCGCCGGCCATGAACAATGGCATGTGGAAGGCGTCGGCCACGCAGGCCAATATGGCCACGCTGTGCGAGCGCGGCGTCCACGTGGTGGGACCCGGCAGTGGCTACCTTGCCTGCGGCGACGTGGACACGGGGCGCATGAGCGAACCCGAGGAAGTCGTCGAGGCCGTCTGCGAGGTGCTCAATCCCGTGCAACAAGACCTGGCGGGCAAGCGCATCGTCATTACCGCCGGCCCCACGCATGAGCCGATTGACCCCGTGCGCTTCATTGGCAACCGTTCTTCGGGCAAGATGGGTATCGCCCTGGCGGGGGAGGCCGCACGTCGCGGTGCCGCCGTCACGCTCGTGCTGGGACCGACATCGCTCGATATTCCTCGCGGCGTAAAGTGCGTGCGCGTGCAGACCGCCGCAGAGATGCTGCAGGCGGCTTTAAACGCCTTCCAGACGGCCGACGCTGCCATTTGCGCTGCGGCCGTCGCCGACTACACCCCCGCGGCCCCTGCCAACCACAAGCTCAAAAAGGCCAACGAGCGCCTGGATCGCATCGAACTAGTCGAGACGGTTGATATTTTGGCCGAGCTTTCGTGCCAAAAGGGAGAGCGATGCGTGATCGGATTTGCGGCCGAGACCGATAACGTCGTGGAGTACGCGCAGCGCAAACTTGCCCGCAAGGGTTGCGATGTAATTATCGCCAACGATGTCTCGCGCGCCGATTCAGGCTTTGGAACCGACACTAACAAGGCCTGGATTGTGAGCACAACAGGTACGAAAGAACTTCCCGTTCTAACAAAACCCCAGCTCGCAGATACAATTTTGGACTTGCTTCAAAATTTATAAAAAAGTTCTTGCACAAGTCTAAAGTTTCGGGTTAATATACTCCCTGTTGCGAGCGAGAGCAGAGCAACAAACAAAAGCTTCGGGACGTGGCGCAGCTTGGTAGCGCACTTGACTGGGGGTCAAGGGGTCGCTGGTTCGAATCCAGTCGTCCCGACCAGAAGTTTGCAGGTCAGGCACCTAGTGCCTGACCTTTTTTGTTTTAAGCAATTGCTTAATTTTGATTAAGCAACAGGGTGCCAAAAATCTACCTACGCGATAATCGCCTTTTGCGGCTACTTGCGCGTTTTGCACGCGCTTGAGCCGATTTATTAACGCGATATGAATCTACATACGCGTAGCTGGTATGCAGCCGAGTACAGGCTGTATTTATCGCGGCGATTAACACAGATATAGCGACTATAACGGACAAGCATGTCGCTGTATTTATTCCAGTAGTTCACTTGATCGGTGGACAAGTGGGCTGTTGCAACGAAACGCCAAGCGGGATGGGCTCTATACGAGGACGCCGCAGGGTAATGGCGGGGGAGTGCGGCGGGCGCTCTGAGAGCCGCTGTGTGACCCCATGTCTCCTTAACTCGATAATTTGTGTTTCAAGCCACGAATCGGTCGAGCAATTGCCAAAAGAAAGGCCCATGCAGGATTGCACGGGCCTTACATCAGATCAAATTTGAGCTAGAAGCACCAAATGGGGCAGACGCAACACCATCTCGTCGCGGCCTCGGCGAGCGACATATCGCAGTCGAGGTAGACATCGAGGAAATCGTCAGATCCCGCACAGGGGGACCGCGATGGTGACCACCGCGCCGCCCGAGGGGCTGTTGGCGAGCGAGACGGAGCCCCCGTGGGCGCTCGCGGCCTCGGAGGCGACGTGGAGGCCGAGCCCGTAGTGGCGGCCTCCGTCGCGCGAGGAGCGGGACGAGTCGTCTGTGAAGAGGCGCTCGCAGCCGCGTTCGAGGGCGGCGGGAGAAAAGCCCGGTCCGTCGTCGGCCACCTCGATGACGAGGTGTCCGCCCGCGACGTCGCAGGAGACCACCACGCGCGAGCGCGCGTGCTCGGCGGCGTTGGCCACGAGGTTCGCGGCGGCTCGCGCCAGGGTGGTTCGGTCGAGTGGGGCCTCGGGCGCGCCCGCGACAGCGGGGCCCGTGGCTGCGTCGAGCGTCACGCCTCGCGCCCGGGCGATCTGGGCGGCCTCGGCGAGGACCTGCTCGCAGAGCTCGGCCGGCCGCATGGGGGCCCTCTCCGCCCCGCCGGACCCGCGCGAGGCCTCGATGAGCAGGCGCACGTAGCCGTCGAGCCTTTCGACACTGCCGGCTATGTCGCGCGCGGCGGCCGCGAGGTCGGCGTCTTTCTCGTCTTCCAGCTCCTCCGCCACGAAGTCGGCGTTGGCGCGCAGCACGGTGAGCGGCGTCTTGAGATCGTGGGCGAGCGACGCCACCTGCTCGCGCTGCCCCCGCTCCGCGGCCCAGCGGGCCTCGAGCGACTCGGCGAGGGAGGCCCGCATGGCGTCCATCGCGGCGAGGACGTCGTTCACCTCGCGCACGTTGGTGCTGCCGACCGCGAAGTCGAGCTCCCCCGCGCCGACGCGCCCCGCCGTCTCCGCGAGCGGCGCCATCTTGCGCGAGATCACGCGGCTCGCGCGGCGCGCCACGAGCGCGAGCGCGAGCGCGCTTCCCGCCGCGACGCCGACGAGCATGAGGTTCTGCGGGTTGGGAAGCAGGCCGGCGAGATCGCGCGAGACCCACTGCGGCAGGTACTCGCTGACGAGCGCGCATGCCCCGCCGTCCTTGAGCGGGAACGCGGCGTAGGTGAGGCCCGAGCCCCCGCCCTCGATCTCCACTGTGCCCGGATCAGCGGCGAGTGCCGTACGGGCCATTTCCGTCGCGTCCTCGAGCCGCGTGCCCTCGAGGTCTGTCATCAGCACGTATCCGTCCTTGTTCAGGATGAGGTAGCGGTACGCCGTCGGCACGTCCTGCTGCCCGCAGACGCCGTCGCGTGCCAGGCCCTCCGCGACCTCGCGTGCATTAGCCGGCCCCCAGCTTGCCTCGTAGACGAAGCCCACATTGATCGCCGCGGAGAGCGCCATGAACGAGGCGAGCCACGCCGTGGCGACCGCCGCGAACGCGTAGGCGAAGTAGCGCGCGATGACGAAGGAGAGCGGCATGCCCCCGCGACCTCGCGCCCCGGTCCTCAGAGCTGCCACTTGTACCCCATCCCCCAGACGGTCGCGATCGGATCGGCGCCGGCCTCGGAGAGTTTCCTCCGGGCGCGGCTGACCTGCATGGATATGGCCGCGTCGTCGGCGTCGCTCTCCCAGCCGAGCACCGCCTCGCGTATCTGCGCGCGGCTCATGACCTGCCCGGGGTGGCGCGCGAGGTACTCGCAGATGGCGTACTCGGTGGGAGTGAGCGGCACGGTCTCGCCGCCCACGGCGAGGTCGCGCGCCCCGAGGTCGATCCGCACCTCCCCGAAGGAGAGGGCGTGCGAGCGCGGCCGGCGCTCACGGCGTAGATGGGCCGCGACCTTGGCGCGCAGTTCCGCGGCCCCGAAGGGCTTGCGGACGTAGTCGTCGGCGCCCAGGCCGTAGGCGGCCACGGCGTCCTCCTCGGCCACGCGCGCGGTCAGGAAGACGATGGGCCCGTCGAAGTCCGGGCGGATCTGCCGCACGAGCTCGAAGCCGTCGAGCCCCGGCATCATGACGTCGCAGAGCACGAGGTCGAAGCGCGAGAGGTCCATCCCCGGGACTGTCGTCGGGTCGGCCGCCCTGACGACCTCATGGCCGTCGCGGCCGAGGACGCGCGCGAGCGCGTCGAGGATCGCCCGTTCATCATCCACTGCCAGTATCCTCGCCATGTTCGACCTCCTGAAACTCTCGTCGGAATTGTACTAGCGCCGCACTCAGCGGTCCAGAGCCCTGCGCGCAGCCGCGGGCGCCTCGGCCGCGTCGCACGCGTGGTAGCGCACGCCCGAGCCGCCGCGCGCCTCGATCTCGAGCCAGCCCTCGCCGTCCGACTCCCGCCCGAAGAAGATGAGCTGGAGCTCTCGGACATTGCCCCTGTCGTCCGCAGCGTCGAGCAGGGCATTCCCGCCCAAGACGAGCGCTGCGGAGAGGATGACGAGCATGGCGGCGAGCGGCCTCCTACGCATCTGCCCTCCCGTCCTCAAAGCGGCAGAACCAGGCGAGAAGGACGGCGTCGGCTGCCAGGGTGAGAACGAGGCTAACGATCGCAGTCGTGAGGAGAGGGCCCGCCGCGCGTGCGGCGTCGATGAAGGCCTCCACCCCGAGCGACCCCATGCGCGCGGGCCAGGCGAGCGGCACCCAGCTCAGGGGCGTCGCCAGGGCGCCGGTGAGCTCGCCGGTCATGAGGCCGTGCGCAAGTCCGCCCACCGAGAAGAACGCGAGGAGCATACCCGCAGCGCCGGCGCCGATGGCGGCGTTGCGGCCGAGGCGCAGGGCCACGCCGAGCCACAGCGCGTAGAGGGGCAGGCTGCCCAGCACGATGCCCGCCCACGCGGCCGCAAGCGGAGCGGGCTCGAGCGGCAGGCGCCCGGCAACGGCGAGCACGGCCCCGAACACGCCGAGCGCCACGGCCAGCGCGGCGGCGCCGAGCGCCGCAAGGGCGAGCAGCTTCGCCGCGACGGCGCGCCCGCGCGAGGGGACCGCCGTGAGGTTGGCGAGGCGCCCGGCAGCGCGCTCGTCGTCCACGGCGAGCCCGCAGACGATGGCGGACATGAGCGGCATGAGGGCGCCGAGGAACTGGACGTAGGCGTCCGCGCCCAGCGCCGGGTCCCATCGGGCTACGGAGAAGTACTCGCCGCAGGCAAGACCGGCTGCCAGGCCGCAGGCGAGGTGCACCGCCGAGAGCGGGGAGCGCGCCAGGCGCAGGGCCTCGGAGAGCAGGGCCCGCGGGAGAGTCATGCGCGGCGTCGGGTCGGAGAGTCGTGTCATGGCCATCACCTCTCCTCGGAGCGCGCGAACCAGGCCGCGCCCGCCGCCGTGAGCGCGGCGAACGCGAGCGCGCAGACCGCAAGGCCCGCCAGCGTGAGCATGCCGTCCGCCGCGAGCGCCCCGCCGAGCGCCATGTCCGCCGCGAGTGGCTCGCCGCTCGGCAGCACGGGGATGAAGCTCGTGGGGATGACCATGCTCGCCGACGGCGGAAAGAGCTGCGGCAGCGGCATAAGCGACCAGGCGAACCCACCCACGAGCTGCGCGGCGAGCGGGCAGAAGATGCCCGCGAGCATGCCGAACCGCGCCGTGAGGAAGAGCCCTGCGGGGATCATCCACGCCGCGGTCACCGTGTTGACGAGCGCGCAGAGGAGCATCGTGAGCGTGCCCGCGGCCGTGAGGCCCTGCGAGGAGAACGCCGATCCCGCGAGGTAGATGCCGAAGACCACGAGGTTCGAGAGCGTGCAGAGCGCGAGGCACCAGAGCGCCTTGGCCCACCAGGCGCGCCCGAGCGGGAAGCCCAGGCCCAGAAGCCCCCGCATCCGCGTGCGCGCGTCCGCCCGCGCGACGCACGCCACCACGAGCGAGAGAGACACGGGCAGGAAGAGCGCGTACCAGTAGTTCCACGCGCTGAAGATCTGCACGCCCCGGTAGGGCATCGCGCCGAGCAGCGGCATCGGCAGCGCCATGAGCACGGCCAAGCGAACCGGTGCCGCGTGGCGCGACTTCAGGGCCTCGGCGCGCAGGCCCGCGAGCAGGCCGCCTTTCTCGCCCGTCATGCCGCCACCTCCCCGCGTGCTCGTCGCCCTTCCCGGCAGAAGCTCATGAAGAGTTCCTCGAGGTCCTGCCCGGGCCGAAGCGCATCCTCGTAGGCGAGGCGCCCCTCGCAGATGATGCCGATGGTGTCCGCCATCTGCTGCACCTCGGAGAGGATGTGGCTCGAAACGATCACCGTCGTACCCGCCGCCGCGAAGCCGCGGATCTGGTCGCGCAGCTCCTCGATGCCGATGGGGTCGAGGCCGTTGGTGGGCTCGTCGAGCACGAGCAGGCGTGGCCGAGCGATCAGCGCCAGCACGAGCCCCAGGCGCTGCCGCATGCCCATCGAGAAGCGCCCGGCGCGCTTCTTCCCGGTGTCCACGAGGTCCACGGCGGCGAGCACCTCATCTATGCGGCTCTCGGGAAGGCCCAGCAGCGTGGTGCGCACGCGCAGGTTCTCGCGCGCGGTGAGGTTGGGGTAGAGCGGCGCCTCCTCGATGAGGCTGCCGATTGCGTAGAGGTCCTCGCGGCGCCAGGCGTGCCCGGCAAAGAGGATCTCCCCGGCCGTCGGCCGCAGCATCCCGCAGATCATCTTGAGCGTTGTCGACTTGCCGGCGCCGTTGGGACCGAGCAGCCCGTACACCTCGCCCTCGCGGATATGAAGGCTCACGTCGGCCACGGCGTCCTGCGCCTGGTCGCCGTGGCCGAAGCGCTTGGTGAGCCCGCGCGTCTCGAGCATGTAACCCATGGGTTTATCCTTTCTCTTCCGGGAGCGCGGGCCGAGTCACCGTGCCCGCGCGCCTTACCTTTCGGGTTCACCATCCATGGTGGGGCGCGTTTCTAACGAAGCCATAACGGCCGTTGGGTTCTTTTGGCGCCAACCCTTCTCGACCCGCACATCAGGATTAATTTGCTTAAGGCAACAACTTTCCCGATCGATGTAATCACCGAATCAAAACGTGTACATTACCCTCCAAAACCGACATTTTTCGGCATGTTTGGAGGCCGATGTACACGAATGTGAAATCCACCGCCGCCCAAAAGCGCCTTCCTCATGTCTGGACTCTCTATGCTTACGCTGGATAGACATCGCCGGAACGGGTATAGTATCGAAAGTTTTGTCGTTAACCAGCGGGGGAGTCCTGTGGGCATCAAAAAGAAGATCAAAAAGGAGCTTATCGGCACTTCCGATTACCCGTCGAATAAGATCTTTACGATCTCCAATTTCATCACCTTTACGCGCCTGATCCTCACCCTAGTATTTCTGTACCTGTTTGTGACGGATAACAACCGCGTCATCGCCATCGTTATCTACGCCGTTGCCGCCTCTACCGACTGGATGGACGGTCAGATCGCCCGCATGACTAAGACGGTCTCGTGGCTCGGTAAGGTCATGGATCCCATTTGTGACCGTGCGCTGTTATTCACCGGCGTCTTGGGACTGGTAGTCCGCGGAGAGCTGCCCATCTGGGTCTGTGTGCTCATTATCGGCCGCGACATCTATCTGGGCATCGGCACGCTTATCGTGCGTCATTATCACCGTCGCCCCATCGATGTCGTCTTTCCCGGAAAGATTGCCACTGCACTGCTCATGACCGGCTTCTCGCTCATGCTGCTCGGGTTCCCCGTTATTGACGGCCTGCATCTTTTACCTTCAACCCTTACGGCCTTCCCGGGCCTCAACGGAAGCTCGGTGCCCCTCGGCATCTTCTTTGTGTACGGCGGCGTGATCTTCTCCATGCTCACGGCTGTCATCTACTCCATTAAAGGCGGAGCGGCCATTAAACAGGCTCTCGCGCATCCCGAGGACGAGGACATCGACTTTCTGAACCCCGAAATCGAAGACTGATTCGTTGGGGTATGATTACGTACGGTTCATTATTTGCGGCACGTCCGCGATAAGTTAGGGGTTGTCATGGACAACATGGTTAACAATATGCCTCAGAATGATAAGACTGCTGACGCTACCTGCGTATTCCGCGTGCCTTCAAGTGACGTCACCGTTCCCGACCTCATGGCCAACGTGCGCATCACCGCCCCCGTTCTGTCCATCGTCAAGGGTCCGCAGACCGGTGCCGCCTTTGAGCTCGAGGACGACGTGACCACCATCGGCCGCGATCCTGCAAACGGCATCTTCCTCAATGACATGACCGTTTCGCGCAGCCACGCGCGCATTATTCGCGAGGGCCTCGGCGCTCGCATCGAGGACTTGGGATCGCTCAATGGCACCTGGGTCGACGGTGCCATCGTCAATGCAGCCCCGCTGCACGACGGCTCTTCCGTCCAGATCGGTACCTTTACGCTCATCTACCACGAGAGCACGCCGGAGCGCATCGAAACCGGTGAGTAGGGCATGGCCGAACGCAACTATCTGAGTATCGGCCAAGTCGTCAACCTACTTCGAGGCGCATACCCCGATCTTTCGAACTCAAAAATTAGATTTCTAGAAGATGAGGGGCTCATTACCCCTCATCGTACGCCTAAGGGATACCGTCAGTACTCCAAGGAGGACGTTGATCGCCTGGAGGTCATCCTGCACTTGCAGAAGACCCGCTACATGCCGCTCAACGTGATTAAGCAGCGCTTGGAAAACGCCACGGACCTGTCAACGCTCGCTTACGAGGTGGGCTTGCTGTCCGATGTTCCGCTCAAGACGGAGCCCAAGGAGACTAAGCAAAAGCTGCATCCCATTGAGACCATTCCCGATATGCTGGGCGTCGAGATTTCGTTTATCCGCTCGCTCGCCGAGAACGACCTCATTCGCATCATCAAGAGTCCGCAGAATCGTGAGCTCGTCGATGGTCGCGATTTTCCAATCATCCGCTACTGCTCCGAGCTGTCACGCTTCCATATCGAGCCCCGCAACCTGCGTCAGTACGTGTCTTCCGCCAACCGCGAGTCCTCGATGTTTGAGCAGGTTCTCGTGAGCATGCTCGGTATGGATACCTCCGATGACGAGCGCGACGCCAAGCTCGAGCGTGCGTTTAAGAAGCTTCACGACCTGACCGAGGGTGTGCACACTGCGCTGCTCAAGAACCGCGTTTTTGAGTCGCTCAACGCCGTGGTTGAGGACGCCGACATCGATGCACTCGATGAGGAAATCGCTCGCTCCGAGTCCACCAAGGCCAAAAACGAAGAAACTGCCGCGCCGGCTTCGCACGAGGATTCTCTCGTAAAGCCGCTCAAGGTCGTCGCCCCTTCGCAATCCGGCACCGTCACCGCGGGCAAATAACCGCTGCTGATATTTCGGCAACCCATTGAAAGGTCATGCAATGTACGACTTCGAATCTCAAATCGTCGACATCCCCGACTATCCCGAGCCCGGAGTCATCTTTAAAGACATCACGCCGCTCTTTGGCAATCCCGAGGCGCTCAAAGCCATGACCGATACCCTCGCCGAGCACTTTGCCGGCATGGGAATCACCAAGGTCGTGGGTCCCGAGGCTCGCGGCTTTATGGTTGGCGTACCGGTGGCTGTAGCCCTTGGCGCCGGCTTTGTTCCCGCACGTAAACCGGGCAAGCTGCCGCGCGAGACCGTAAGCCAGAGCTACGAGCTCGAGTACGGCACCGATTCAATTGAGATCCATGCCGACGCTATCAGCTCTAAAGATACCGTGTTGATTCTGGACGACTTGGTCGCGACGGGCGGAACCGTCGAGGCAACAGGTAAACTGGTGCGAGATATGGGCGCAAAGCTTGTGGGCTACGGGTGTATCCTTGAGCTTGCGTTTCTCAACCCGCGCGAGAAGCTCACGCCGACTGACGACGATGTTGAGCTCTTTAGCCTGGTAACGGTGGACTAGCCGTTACCCTTAGTTACTGGAAAGGAAGCTACATGCGCACAGCAAACACGCACAAAAACATGGCACGCTGCGCTGCTACGGCAACCCTCGCTTGTGTTTTGGGCTTGGGCCTCGCGGCTCCTGCCTACGCCGATACCGCATCCGACCTTGCCGCTGCTCGTACGAAACTCGAGCAGATCGGCACCCAAACCCAGCAGATTTACGATGAGCTTGCCACGCAGACGCAGGCGCTCGATCAGACTGCCGGCGAGATCACGCAAAAGCAGCAGGAGATCGCCGATGGTCAGGCCAAGCTCTCGACCTATGTCGCCGGCGAGTACAAAACCGGCGGTCTGAGCCTGCTTCAGGTTTTGACGGGTGTCGATGATCTGAGCGATATGCTCAACCGTCTGTTCTACTACGGCAAAGTTTCCGATAAGCAAGCTCAGACCATTCAAGAGGTCAAGGAGCTTAAGCAGCAGCTCACCGATAAGCAGGCCGAGCAGGAAAAGAACGTTGCCGCCACGCAAAAGAAAGTCGACGAGCTTAACGCTCAGCAGGCTGAAGCCCAGAACGTCGTAAATTCCTTGGATTCGCAGCTGCAGGCCGAGCTTGCCGCCGAGGCCGAGGCCAATGCCGCGCTGCAGGCCGGCATCAACGCCAGCACCGCCGAGAAGGCCACGGTGAGCAACGAGACTGCCGGTACGACCGAGAACACCAACAACGGTGGCCAGACCAGCAATAACAACAACCAGGGCGGCAACACTCCGGCTCCTACGCCGGCACCTGCTCCGACGCCGCAGCCCTCCACGCCTGCTCCGGCTCCGAGCCAGTCCGTCGACGGCGGTTCTGTTGTCTCGCGTGCATACAGTAAGCTTGGTTGCGCTTATTCTTGGGGCGGAATTGGCCCGAACAGCTTCGACTGCTCTGGTTTTGTTAGCTATTGCCTCACTGGTCGCTATTGCCGCCTGGGCACCACGGGTACCTTTATGGGCTGGACGCGTGTGTCCGATCCGCAGCCCGGTGACGTTGTGGTCAACTCGTACCACACCGGCATTTACATCGGTGGTGGTCAGATGATTCATGCTTCCGACTACAACACGGGTGTTATCATCAGCTCCGTTGCCGCCGGCATGAACAACAACTATATCTTCGTGCGCTACTAAGTCATCTTACACAGCGTGTGAATGTGGACCTCGTGGCTTAAAGTCGCGAGGTCTATTCTTTTGTCTCTAATCTTGTACGGCTATCTAGTATTCAAAACTAGATAGCCGTACATTCGGTTTGCAAGATGGCTATAATTGTTGAGGAACAATTAGAAAGGACCTTCTATGAGCTGGGCACTTATCTCCGATTCAAGCTGTAACCTCCGCGATTGGCAACCGACCGCGCCCCATACCACCTTTGCATTTGCGCCCCTCAAAATTCGAGTGGGGGAGCGTGAATTCATCGATGACCTTTCGCTCGATGTACATGAGCTCAACTGCGCTGTTCAGGCGGAGACGAACGCTTCTTCGAGCGCTTGTCCCAGCGTAGGGGAGTGGGTCGAGCTCTTCAAATTGGCAGACAAGACCATCTGCATGCCGATCTCTGAGGGCGTGTCGGGCAGCTACAATGCGGCAGCTACGGCTCGCGATATGGTTCTTGCCGAGGAACCGGACCGCAATATTCATCTTGTCAATTCACGCGCGGCTGGCGGCAAAATGGATCTCATTTTCTTGCTGTTCGACCGCTATCTTGCAAGCAATCCGGATGCCTCATTCGAGGACGCTTGCGCAAACTTCGATAGCCTTGAACAGAACAGCAAAATCCTCTTCAGCTTGTGCAATTACGAAAACCTCGCCAAAGCCGGACGTATCCCTAAGGCAGCCGGCGTCATTGCCAACAAGCTCAATATTCGCATTTTGGGCACGGCGAGTGAAGCCGGTAAAATCGAACTCGTCGGGCACACGCGTGGCGAAAAGAAGATGCTAAACAAGATCATCGACACCATGGAAGCCGAAGGTTTTACGGGCGGCGAGGTCGTTATCGACCATGTCGAGAATGAGGCAGGCGCCCAAGCTCTTGCCAGCCGAATTGTGGAGCGCTGGCCCGGCTCCAAGACCATCATCATGCCCTGCAACGGCCTGGATTCCTATTACGCCGAGATGCACGGCCTCATCATCGGCTACGGCATGGGCGTAGCTTCGGGCAAATAAAGTCCAACCAAGCAAAATTACGGGCGGGACAAAGCGACAGATGGCTCTTTGTCCCGCCCGTTTTATACGTCGGCTAGCTATTAAACCCGTTGAACTTGAGATAGCTCATCAAGTAAGCCTTCGAAACGAAGGATGAAACCGCGCTGCGCACAAGCAGCGACTCACGCGTTACCTGATGCGCCGTATCGGGAACCGGCGTCGGCTCGACGGAAAACGCCGAACGAATCGATGCCTCGAGCTGATCAACCACATAGTTGAAGGCCGTCGGGGCATCGTAGCTCAATCGCTGAATGTTAAAGAGTGCCTGCACCGCAGCAATAGGTAGCACCTGCTTAAAGATGCAGATAGCGATCAGACGGGCAATCTGCTCGCGGCCATATTGCTTTTTAACCGGAGCAGGCACCAGGCCGACCTTCACGTAGTTGTTGATCATCGATGGCGTAATGACGGGCTGCTCAACGCAAATGGACAGCGGCTCCATCCACAGCGCAACATACTCAATAACCTGGTCGCGATAGAGCGTCACATTGGGCAACTGGTCATAGCGCGGCAGACTCAACGTATTGAGTTTACGCACGATTTCGGACTGAATAAATGCATCGGGCAGCACAGTGGGCTGAATATCCTCGGGCTTAATACTGACCGACGAATCGGACATCGGAATAACGTGTTTAACGTGGTTCATAAAGGTCCTCCGTTCATTTTCTATATTGTATTCTAGGTTATCTGGTTTTGCATACCACATAGCCGCCAAGAAAATTGGCGGGACAGTGCACTGATGCTTCGTCCCGCCATTTAATAAATTGATAACAACCTTACATAAGATATATTATCGTACTTATCCACGAAGAAACGCGTATGCGCTCGTTGCCGCTATGGCTCCATCAGAAACGGCGGTCACAACCTGGCGTAAGCGCTTGGAACGGATGTCGCCAGCGGCAAATAGACCAGGTGTACGGGTGGCCATCGAATCGTCGGTGACAATGCCGCCGTCGGGAGCCAGGTCGACTAGATGCTCAACAAGCTCGGTATGTGGCTGCGTCCCCGTAAAGACAAAGATGCCAAACGAGCCGGGCTCAAATGACTCGGCATGAGTTTCCCCAGATGCATTGTCCTTAAAGGTAATCGTCGTTGGCATGGCTTCGCCCGATAGCTCCACAATACTAGTTTGGTACCTAACTGTAATATTGTCCTTTGCGAGTACTTTCTGAACAACACCATCGGGCGCACGGAACTGGTCGCGGCGCAGCACGATGGTCACACTGCTGGCAATGTCGGACAGGAACAGCGCCTCTTCGCATGCCGAATTGCCACCACCGATTACAAAAACCTGCTTGCCGCGGAAAAACATGCCGTCACATGTTGCGCAATACGAAACGCCACGACCGCGATACGTATCCTCGCCAGCGAAACCTGCCGGACGCGGCGTGGCACCCATGCAAGCGATAACGCTTGAGGCCAGCGTATCGCCCATATCGTGATGCACCGTAAACAGCGCCGCATCGGCATCGTAATCGACGCCCGTCACCATACTCCATTCAACCTGAGCCCCCAGGCCTTCAGCATGCTGTTGGAACCGCTCACCAAGTTCGGCACCGCTCAGCAGCGGAATGCCAGGATAATTCTCAATCTCGTTGGATGTAGCGATCTGTCCGCCCGACATGCCCTGCTCAAGGACAGTCGTCGTCAGGTTGGCACGCGCAGCATAAATGGCGGCAGCATAGCCCGCGGGGCCTCCGCCGATAATCGCAACATCGATCGTCTGATCGGTAGTCATGAAGAGTCCTCTCGTCGAAACGTTGTCGTTCTTTGCGCTCATACCCAAATTTACGTGAACATGACACTCATGCACTACAATGATAAATCCCGTGTTACAACGTCGAAGGGGAGTTATCGATGGATCAGGCGCAGACGAGTGACGACGCTCCCCTGCTCACGCACAGCACTCCCCAATCGGAGCAAACCACGCTCCTGGCTCAGCAAAAACCTCTCGTGACCATCGTGCACGCCTCCGTTGGCTCGGGCCACAAGGCCGCCGCAAATGCGATTGCGCAGGCATTCGACCTCATCCGCGGCACCAATGGCATCCCCGAGGATATTGAGATTGAAGTGCTCGATATCCTTGATTTTGGACGTATTAAATTCGACGGTAATAAGACCGCGGCTTCTTTTACGGGAGCCACGCGCCCCATTTACGACCTGACCTGGCGATATACGCTTACGGGACATCTTCTCTGGGGTGGCGGAACGGCATGGTCGCGAATTATGTTCCCCGCCTTCAACGAATATATTCGTAGCCGCAGGCCCATAGCCGTGGTTGCAACGCACATCACAGCAGCCAATGTTGCCGTGGGCGCCCGCGTAATTACGGGTATCGATTATCCGGTCATCTGCGTACCGACCGACTACGAAGTCGAGGGATGGTGGCCCCACAAGGACACCGATTTATTCTGTGTTGCCAACGAATTTATGTCCGAAACGCTGCGTCCGCGCAAGGTGCCCGAGGCAAAGATTCGCATTACCGGCATTCCTATTCGCGCCGGATTCGACACGGATTACGATCGCGAGGAAGAGCTAGCCAAGTTCAACCTCCCCACCGACAAGACCGTCGTGCTGGTTATGGCCGGCGCCAGTTTACCTCAACCGTACGTCCGCTTTCGCGCGGCGATGGACCATACACTCCCCTTCCTGCGCAGCTTCGAAGACATGCACTTTGTCTTTTTGCCCGGCAAGGACACCGAATATGCCACCCGCCTCAAAACGCTCTTCGACGCCATGAAGCTCGATAACGTCACGGTGTTGGACTATGTCGACGACATGGCGGCCCTCATGCACGGCTGCGACCTGGCAATCCTAAAATCGGGCGGACTCACTGTTACCGAGTGCCTGTGCGCGCATCTGCCGATGATCCTGTTGGGCAAATCATACGGCCAGGAAAAGGCCAACACCACGATGCTCACCGGCATGGGCGCCAGCATGCATGTCACCACCGCACGAGAACTCATCGTTACCCTACGTCACTTGCACGACCATCCCGAATCACTCAAAGCCCTACTCATCAACGGCGAAGTACTACGCCGCCCCCACTCAGCCGAAGACATAGCCATCGCAACCATGGAGCTCGTAGGCAAACCCCAAAAGCGCAAAAGAGCCTTCTGCCGCTTCTACTGGGGCGGAAAACCCGCGCATATCCGCTAGGCGATAGTCCGCTGCTCGGCGGGAGCCGCCCATATATCATTCCATGCTCAAACATTCTCGCTGCGCTGCGAAACTGCGCGTGGAACGATATATGGGCGGCTCCCGCCGAGCAGCTACGTTTACGTACTAGCAGCCATACCGGATCCCCACCATTAAAATCTGCAAAGGCGAAACCGAAAAATATAAATACAGTAAGTCGATGCGACAAAGGAGGCGTCCCTTCATAGCATCGACTTACTAGAAAAGTAAATATTGTTTCAAGCGAGTAGCCGCCCGCCCGGGGCTTACCTATATCGTTCCACGCGCAGTTTCGCAGCGAGCGAAGCGACGCGAGAATGTTTGAGCATGGAATGATATAGGTAAGCCCCGGGCGGGAGGGATACGGGCGCCCTAGGCGATGCCGCTGGAGCCGAAGCCTCCTTTGCCTCGGTCGGTTTTGTCTAGTTCTTCTACTTCTACGAGGTTGACCGTGGGGACTTCTTGGATGACGAGCTGGGCGATGCGGTCGCCTTTGTTGATTTGGATGTCGTTGGTGGGATCCAGGTTGATAAGGATAACCTTGAGTTCTCCTCGGTAGTGGGCGTCAATGAGGCCCGGCGTGTTGACTATAGACAGGCCCTGCTTGATGGCCAAGCCGCTGCGGGGCTGGACGAAGCCGGCGTAGCCGTCGGGCAGGGCGATGGCCAGCCCAGTAGAGACCAGACGGCGTTCGAAGGGCTTCAGGACGCAGTCCTCGTTGGAGCGCAAATCCAAGCCGGCATCGGTGGGATGGGCGTATTTGGGAAGCTCGACGGTGGGATCGAGACGCTTTATGTTGACGGTAATGTTGGGCATGGAATCACCTTAGCTTGTCGAGCTCTTGCAGAAACTCATCGACGTCTTTGAAATCGCGGTAGACCGAGGCAAAGCGGATGTACGCCACCTTGTCAATCTTGGCCAAGCGCTTGAGCACCATGTCACCCAACTCATGGGACGTGACGGCCGTCAGCGTGCGAGAGCGCAGCTCGACCTCGATGTCATCGATAATCTCATTGAGCTTCTTAGTGTCGATATCGCGCTTGATGGTGGCTCGCATCAAGCCGACGAGCAGCTTATTGCGATCGAACCGCTGCTTGGTTCCGTCTGACTTAATGACCTCGATTGGGTCTTCGCATCGCTCGAACGTTGTAAAGCGATAGTTACACGAGCAACATTCGCGACGGCGCTTAATGGTGTTATTTGACTCCTGCATACGAGAATCAACGACGCGGGTATGTGCCTTGCCGCATTTGGGACAGCGCATGGTACCTCCTCTTAAACGATAACAAGGGTACCATGCGCAGCGCGATAATGATTACGAACGAGCAGGAACCTTAAGATGCGCACCGGCGGCGAGCGAACCATGCTCCAGATGATTGACGTTACGGATCATGTCGGAAGTCTCTTGCGTGGAAAGGCCTTCGATTGGATATTCCTCGGCAAGCGACCAAAGAGAATCGCCAGGCTGAACGCGAATGGTCTCGTAAGTAATGTTGGAAACGGACTCGGCATACGCGGCGTGACGAGCGCTAAAGACCGAAGTAGCGAGGACAAAGAAGAGCGTAAGCGCAACGGCGACGGCGACAATCGTCGGAACCTTCAGGGCAACGCGGGCCGGCGCGACTACAGCCTGCTGATTGCGAGCAGGCTGTACGGTCAAAGGTTGAATGCCGGAGCGGCCACCCTGAACAACCGCAAAAGCGGGTTCTGCAGGCGTCTCGAGCTTAAGGGCGAGGTTTCCCTGGACCATATTCGTTGCGTTCATCATGTTCTCCTCTCGCGTGTTTTGCTGAGAACAGTTTTATCAAGCCGCGCGGACAAAAATGTCTAGCGCGAGAACGAATGTTCGGTTATTATTATCTTCGAACAGTTGTTCCTGTCAAGCAAAATTCGAACATTTGTTTGACATAGGTAGAGAGGATGCCCTGATGGCTCGCAAAATTACCAAGCGTCAGCAGCAAATTTACGACTTCATCAAGGAATATCAGCAGGAGAAGGGTTATCCGCCCAGCGTGCGCGAGATGGCTTCTGCCGTGGGCCTTTCCTCCCCCAGCACCGTGCACGCCCATCTCTCTGCCCTGGAGGCGCGCGGGCTACTCAAGCGCGATGCCACCAAGCCGCGCGCCCTGGAACTCTTTAACGAGGATGGTTCCTCTGTCTCAATTTCCAAATCTGACGAGCCCACCGCACCTCGCGGAACGGTCTCGCTACCGCTCGTTGGTCGCGTCGCGGCTGGGATTCCCATTCTGGCCGAGCAGAATATCGAAGACACGTTTACTATCCCGACCGAAATCGCCACTGATCAGGGTTCCTTTATCCTTGAGGTGCATGGGAGCTCAATGATCAATGTCGGCATCTTCAATGGCGATTACATCATCGTCCGTGAACAAAAGAGTGCCATGAACGGCGAAATTGTCGTGGCCATGATTGATGGTTCGGCGACCGTCAAGACGTTCTACAAGGAGCAGGGGCGTGTGCGCTTGCAGCCCGAGAACGACACCATGGAACCTATCTATGCAACGAATCCCGTTATCCTGGGCAAAGTCGTCGGCTTGATGCGCCGGTTCTCGTAATGCAAAAACGCATAACCGTCTTTGATACCGTCCGCGGGTTTACGATGATTTCTATGGCAGGTTTTCACGCTTGCTATGATCTCGCCTACCTGTACGGCTGGGATATGCCTTGGTTTACCCAGACTGTCTTTCAAGACGTCTGGCGCGCCAGCATCAGCTGGGTATTTTTGTTTATCGCGGGTTGGATGTGCACTCTTTCGCGCAACAATATCAAACGTGCCGCCAAATACGCCTTAGTAGCACTCGTTGTCTGGTTGGCAACAACACTTGTCTCATTCGACGATTCGGTTAATTTTGGCATCATCTACTGCATGGCCGCATGCACCGGCATCGTGGCGTTGACCGATCCCGTCCTTAAGAAGATAACGGCGAGATGGGGCATGCCCCTATGCCTTGTGTTGTTCGCCCTCACCTGGAGCATCCCCAAAACGATCTACCCTGTCCCCTACCTGGCGTGGCTGGGATTTCCGAGCCCTGGGTTTGTCTCAGGTGATTACTACCCCATCATCCCGTTTATCTTTATGTATCTTGCAGGATACTTCGCCGCACACATAGCGCAGGGAATCGATAAGACCGTCCCCAGCTGGGCCTACGCCAACCCCCTGCCGGTGCTCGCCGGCCTTGGACGTCACGCACTCCCCTTTTATCTGCTGCATCAGCCCATCATTCTGGGCATTTTGGAGCTCGTCTACTCGGTGCGATAACGCTCGAGCCGCGGTGCAATACGAGCCGGCAACTTCGCCACAATGCGAACACCGTCCTCGAGATATTCCTCATGCAGAAGGGTTCCCTGCTCATGCACCAGCGTGATGAGAGCGCCCTCGCGATACGGAATATCAGCGGAAAGCAACACATCGGTGGCAGCTGCCTCGCGAGCAATGCGATCAACGAGATCGTCGAGCCCCTCGCCCGTTTGGGCCGAGAACAGAACGGCTTCCGGATAGCGACGACGGAAACTCAATCGATCAACGCTATCGAGAAGATCGATTTTATTGAATACGGTCAGCGTTAAACGCTCTCCGGCGCCGATCTCATCAAGCACGCGGTCGACAGCCTCCAGCTGCCGCTCATAGTCCTCGTCAGACGCATCTACGACTTTGAGAATTAGATCGGCACCCAAAACCTCGGACAGCGTCGATTTAAAGGCATCGACCAGACCATGGGGCAGCTTTTGAATAAAGCCGACGGTATCGGTAATCGTCATGCCGCGACCGCCGGGCAGGCGATACGAACGCGTCGTCGGGTCGAGCGTAGCAAACAGCTTGTCCTGCGAAAGTACCGTAGAGCCGGTCAGACGATTGAGCAACGTCGATTTACCGGCATTGGTATAACCGGCTAACGCGACGCGAAACGCCGGTGACTCAATGCGGTTCTTGGATTGAACATCGCGACGCTGTTCAACCTGCTTGAGCTCACGACGAAGCGCAGCGATCTTATTACGAATGAGGCGACGGTCGACCTCGAGCTGACTTTCGCCCTGACCAAAACGTGAGCCGATGCCGCCGCGCGTCTGCTCCTTGGCGAGATGGCTCCACATGCCACGCAGGCGAGGCAACAAATATTGAAGCTGTGCCAGCTGTACCTGCAGGCGTCCCTCACGCGTCTGAGCATGCAGGCCAAAGATATCTAGGATCAGTGCTGTACGATCGATAATCTTTACCGGCTCGCCCACGGCTTTCTCCAAATAGGATTGCTGCGAGGGGGTCAGGTCGTCGTCAAAAATAACGACATCGGCATCCATGCGATGCACCAGGCCGCACAGCTCTTCAACCTTACCGGAACCGATAAACGATTTAGGATACGGCTTTACCAAACGCTGCGACAAGCGTGCCACGCACTGGGCACCAGCTGTGTGGGCAAGACGCTCCAGCTCATCAAGCGAGCGATCGAGCGGCCATGCATTGTCGCACCACTCAACACCAACTAAAATGGCACGCTCGGGCTCGGGTGCCGTGGGAACAAGGGGGAAACGGGCCATTAGGCAGCCTCAATACGATGCAGGATATCCTCAACGACCTCATCGATCGTACATTCATCCATATCAAACCACGCGATACGGTCATCACGCTTAAACCACGAAAGCTGACGCTTGGCATAACGACGCGAACGCATCTTAATGAGTTCGCGAGCCTCATCCATGCTCATCACGCCATTGAAAGCATCGATGATCTCTTTATAGCCAATTGCCTGCATCGACGTCAGGGCATCACCCAGCCCCTGGCCCATAAGACCGCGGACCTCATCGACAAGACCCTGCTCAAACATCAGATCGACGCGCAGGTTAATGCGCTCGTAGAGCACCTCGCGATTACGCGTCAGACCAAACCATAGGGCATGATAATGCTCGTGCGGAACACTAAACTGCGACTTTTGCTGCGCATAGGAGACGCCATCATCATGCATCTCAAGCGCGCGAATCACACGCCGCACGTTATGGGGATGAATAACAGCAGCCGATTCTGGATCGCGCTCGGCAAGCAGGGCATGCAGCTCTTCCTCGCCAATACGCTCGAAAAGCTCCTGATAGCCCGCACGGCGATCGTCCTCAAGTTCACCCGAGGGAAAGTCCATCTCATCGAGGGCAGCCTTGAGATACAGCCCCGTACCTCCGCAAAAAACCGGCAGGCAACCCGAACCAAGGAGACGTTCAACATGCGCGCGAGCGTCAGCCTGATAAAGCGCAGCAGAATATGCCACACCCGGCTCTACAATGTCGACGAGACGCAGCGGCACCGTGCACTCATCGGGCGCCATCTTTGCGGTACCGATGTCCATGCCGCGATAGATTTGCATCGCATCGCACGACAGCACTTCGGACGAAAGACGAGCTGCCAAACGGTCGGCAACATCACTCTTACCAACCGCCGTCGGACCGACGATCGCAACGGCGGAAAGACCTGCCCCAGGAGAAGCCATTAGCGCGGCTCGCCCACAACGGAGCCGGACAAATACCAGGTCTTGGCAACGTCAACGTCAACATCAACGATCTTGCCAACAAGCTGATCGATGCTGTAACCCTCGGGGATAGGAGCATGCACGGTCTGATTCTTGGGACTCTTGCCCAGCAGGACCGCGTCGTTCTTTTTACTCGTTCCCTCAATGAGCGCCGGAACCACAGTATGAAGCTCGCCCTGGTTATACTCGTGTGCCGTGGTCTCGATAACCTTAACCAGGCGGTTGAAACGCTCAAGAATAACCTCATGCGGCGTAGGATCGTCAATTTCGGCGGCCGGAGTACCGGCGCGCTTGGAATAGATGAAGGTATAGGCCTGAGCATAGCGGACCGTCTCGGCAAGTGAGAGCGTCTGCTCAAAGTCTTCTTCAGTCTCGCCCGGGAAGCCAACGATAATGTCGGTCGAGAGCGCGATATCGGGCATGCGGTTGCGAATGCGATCGACCAGGCCCAGATAGTCCTCGCGTGTATAACGACGATTCATCTCTTTGAGGATCCGCGTCGAACCTGACTGGACGGCCAGGTGCAGTTGCGGCATAACGGCAGATGTCTCGGCCATGGCGTCGATGGTCTCGGGCAGCAGATCCTTGGGATGCGAAGACGTAAAGAAGATACGCTCCACGCCCGTATCGCCCACGGCACGCAGCAGATCGGCAAAACGCGGCTTGCCAAACAGATCGCGACCATATGAATTAACGTTTTGGCCCAACAGCGTAATCTCACGCACGCCCTGGCGCACCAAACCGGTCACCTCGTCGACAATCTCCTCGAAGGGGCGGCTCTTTTCGCGACCGCGCACGTACGGCACGATGCAATAGGTGCAAAAATTATTGCAGCCCGTCATGATGGGCACCCAAGCGTGATACTGAGTCTCGCGATGCCACGGCATGCTCATGGCGTCCGTATCCTCATGCTCATTGGTGCGGATATGACGCTTGCCATCAAGGAACGCCTCGGCAATGAGCTCGGCCACATGCGCGATGGAATGCGTGCCAAAGATGACATTGACGTTATCGACGTTGGTGAGCAGGCCCTCGCCATCGCGCTGCGCGATGCAGCCACCAACGGCAACCACGCGCTTGCCAGAAGGCGAAGGCGGCAGGCTTTTGCAGGAATTGCACTGACCGTACAGGCGAGTATCGGCGGCCTCGCGCACGCAGCACGTCATGAAGACAACGATATCGGCATGCGCGGGATCGAGCGCCATGAGGCAGCCATACGAATCAAGCAGACCGCTCACGCGCTCGGAATCGTGCTGATTCATCTGGCAGCCAAAGGTGCGGATAAAGTAGGTTTTACCGGCAAGAATATCGCGTACGGAACGCTGGTCCATGTGCATAAGTCCTAACGATGGGGAGCGAAACAAAGCAAGCAGAAGCTATGCCACAGGCTTAACATCATCAATGACGACGTTATCCATAGCAGCTCGATTGATCTGGTGAACGTAGATAGAAAGGCGGATGGCCGTGCGCGACTCCCCGTTAATGAGGATGTCGGAGAACACGGGCGCGCAGGAAATATCAAAACCGGTTGGAATCAAAAAACCGCGCGCGATAGCAACGGCCTTAATGGCCTGGTTGACGGCACCGGCGCCGACACACTGGATGTTGACGGGTACACCATCCTTGACCATGCCGGCGATGGCGCCGGCAACGGACGCGGGCGATGATTTACTTGATACCTTCAGGCAATCCATGAAGAAACTCCTGCATTTAAAAGTACGTTTTAACTGCAATAACTGTATCGTACCGAGTGGACTCGGTAAAGGCACTATTCCTCTTTGGCAAGATCAAAGGTCACGGTGATTCGATCACGCGAAACGCGAATCTTTGGGTCGCCGCAAAGGTTGAGATAGTACCGGGCAGCAAGGTCATTAAAATCGCGCTCCACAGCACGCGAAAACTGTGCCATGTCATCCTTAGCAATACGTAGCCCGCGACGATCCTTCGCGAGATCGACAGGAGCCGGCGCATGCGAGGACGAGTCGCGCTCGCGCAGCAGACGCGCGGTCACACCGCGAACAGGCTTAATCTGCCCTGCCAAAATGCGATGGGCCGTGCGCTCGGACATCTCAAGACCCAAACCCGAACAGATACGGATAAAGTCCTCGGCATCAGAAGCAAGGCCTAAACGATCGACAACCGGAAGCTCGCTCTCGTCATCAATGAACAGGAGACGAGACGTATCGAGCCGACTTGACGCCTGAGCATAAAGGGTCGCGGCAATCTCAGACGGAGAACCAAGATAGACATCGCAACCACGCAACTCCTCGAGCGCAAACTCACAAGCAGCACGAATAATATTATGCGGACCGCGAGCACAGACATAACGTCCGTCCTCACCCTTGACGGCCTGGGGCCAGCTGGACTGATCGGCACGCTCACTGAGGCGGTCGGCCGCAACGCTCACCTTAAAGGCTGAACCAAGATCGACGCCGGACGTGACCACACGGGCCTCGTCGGTGTTCTGCTTGATCGAAAACAATGCCATGCCGCGACCGTGAACGCCCCAACGGTCCATCTTCATGCTCTCGAGCTTAGAGGTAACGCGGGCATCGAAGATTCGCTCTTGCATATCCTGCGGAACGCCCGAACCGTTATCCAGAAAGACAAGCGTGCGGACGCCATCTTCCTTGGTCGTGGCGAGATAGACCTTGTCGGCGCCGGCATCGCGAGCATTACGGAGCATTTCGATGACGATGTCCTCGACATGCTGAATATCGTGCTTAGCCTGGCGCCGCTCGGCCTCCGAAACGCGGAGGCGGACATACCCCTCGCCAAGGTTCTCCTCGACGCGAAGGTTGCCCTCCCCCGACATCGACGCGATAAATGAGATGAGCTCGTTCGCGTCGCTCATGTTATTTAGCGATATCGACAGCGCGGCTCTCGCGAATCACGACGACGCGCACCTGACCGGGATACTCCATCTCTTCCTCGATCTGATGGGCGATATCGTGAGCCAGAACCGTGGACTGGGCATCGGAGATCTTGTCCGGCTGGACCATGACGTGGACCTCGCGACCAGCCTGCATGGCATAAGTACGCTCGACGCCGTCATGGGAGTTGGCGATCTCCTCGAGCTTCTCAAGACGCTTGATGTAGTTCTCGGCAGACTCGCGACGGGCACCGGGGCGAGAGGCAGAGACTGCATCCGCGGCCTGTACCAGGACATCGAGCACCGTGTTGGGGTCGACATCGGCATGGTGAGCCTCGATAGCGTGGACGATAACGGGTTTCTCGCCATAACGGCGGGCCAGCTCAGCGCCGATGACGGCATGCGGGCCCTCGACGTCATGGTCGATTGCCTTGCCCAGGTCGTGCAGCAGGCCGGCACGCTTGGCAGTCACAACGTCCAGGCCAAGCTCGGAAGCCATCACGCCGCACAGATCAGAGACCTCGAGGGAGTGCTGAAGCACGTTCTGACCAAACGAGGTACGGTAGCGCAGGGCACCAAGGGTCTTGACGATCTCGGGGTGCAGGTCGTGGATGCCGGTATCGAAGGCAGCCTGCTCGCCAGCCTCACGCACGCGCTGCTGAACCAGGTCGGCGGCCTTGTGATACATCTCCTCGATACGGGCAGGGTGAATGCGGCCGTCGGCGATGAGGTTCTCGAGGGCGACACGGGCGGTCTCACGACGGACCGGGTCGAAGCTCGAAAGAACGACGGTCTCGGGCGTGTCGTCGATCACGAGGTTGACGCCGGAAACCTGCTCGAAGGTCCGGATGTTGCGACCCTCGCGACCGATGATACGGCCCTTGAGGTCATCAGAGGGAATGTGCACGGAGGTAACGGTGACCTCGGCAGTGTGGTCGGCAGCGCAGCGCTGAATCGCCAGAGACAGAATCTCCTGGGCGGTCTTGTGGCACTCGGCGCGAACCTGCTGCTCGGACTCGCGAATGATCGTGGCGGCCTCGTGGGTGACCTCGCCGCGAACCTTATCGAGGAGCTCCTTGTGGGCGTCCTCGCGGGTAAGGTCGGCGATACGCTCGAGCTCGGAGGTCTGCTTTGCGCAGAGCTCCTCGAGCTCACGGGAGCGCTTCTCGACCTGACCGGCCTGGCTGGACAGCTGATGCTCGCGCTTGTCGAGAGCGTCGTTGCGGCGATCGAGGGATTCCTCGCGCTGCATCACGCGGTTCTCGAGCGTACGAATCTCGTTCTTACGCTGCTTGTCCTCGGCCTCGGCGGCCTGCTTGTTCTTGATGATCTCCTCTTTAGCCTCGAGCAGAGCCTCTTTTTTGAGGGTCTCGGCCTGACGCTTGGCATCACCGATCAGGGACTCAGCCTGTGCGTGTGCCGACTGGATTTTTTCGTCGGCCTCGTGAAGACTACCCTGCTTGGCGGTGCGCATGTAGGCAATAGCGGCGATGGCACCCAAAACGATGCCAACGAGCGCTGCGATGATAGGCATGCTCACTCCTTTTTATGGATTCGTTACACAACAAAGCGAACCGTCCTTACGAACGGCTCGCGACATTTGAGTAATATGGGCGCAGCTTATGCGGGTCGGATACAGATAAACATATAAACAAACTCATCACAGATGAGCACATATCACAAAGCAAATGACAGTGTTTATCGTACGTTGAACCACAACAACTGTCAAATAAATGGCCCCAGCACGGCGGCTAAAACGCGGTGAACGGCAGGGCCACAAAACGCATACGCCTAAACCGCACATTCCTCGCGTTCGGCATTAAGACGTGCCTTAACGGCATCGGCAGCGATGTGATACGAGAAGCCCTTGCCCATCAAAAACCGAACCAGTTTTTCGAATCCGCACGTCTCTGGAACACGCCGCTTGGCGAGCAGGGCTGACGCACGCGCCAAATCGTCTTCGACGGCAAAATAATCCTCGGGATAACCGGGAATGTCATCGAGTACGACATGACGGCGCTTAAGCTCGGTCTCAATCTTGCGCTGTCCCCAGCCGCGTCGTTTGCGTTCCTCGATAAAGTACGAGCAAAAGCGGTTCTCATCTAAAAAGCGATACTCTGTGGCGCGCTGGACGGCGAAATCAATTGCGGGCTGGCGAAAGCCGTAGCGTGCCAACTTGTCACAGACCTCACCCGTCGCATGGTCGCGTCGCGATAGCATCTCAGTCACCATGGTAAGTGCACATTTACGCTCGATGAGCTGCACCGCTTCACGAAAGTTATCCCAATCACAGGGAAGATCGGGGCGATTTTTGACATACAGGCGCGCGACCCGCACGGGAATCCAAATGGACCGCTCAAAACCGCCCTCAAGCTCACAATCGATATGTGCGCAAGGCTTTTTGGACGCATACCCGCTCGAGAACGAGGAGGCCGCCTTCTTATCGGGAAAGACGACCGTTGCCTCGGTCACCGTATACGACATGAGCGTAACCGCTACTCGTCGTCATCATCGAGCATGGCGGAACCATCGATGGCGTAAAGCTCGTCAAACTCCTCAGGCGCAGGCTGATCGGTCAGCTCGACCTCGGACGGAGCATCGTCATCAAACTCAAGCCCGCAGGCAAGGCGGACCTTATGCTCAATCTCGTCGGCGCAATCGGGGTGTTCGCGCAGGAACGCCTTGGCGGCCTCGCGACCGTTGCCGAGCTTGTCCTCGCCATAGGCAAACCAGGAGCCCATCTTCTTGCAAATGCCGCACTCGACAGCCATGTCCAGAATCGAGCCCTCCTTAGAGATGCCCGTACCGTACATGATGTCGAACTCAGCAGAACGGAACGGAGCTGCCACCTTGTTCTTAACGACCTTGGCGCGCACGCGGTTACCGATAACCTCATCCTTGAGCTTAATGCTATCGATGCGGCGAATGTCGATACGCACCGAAGAGAAGAACTTAAGGGCGCGGCCGCCCGTCGTGGTCTCGGGGTTGCCGAACATGACGCCGATCTTCTCTCGCAGCTGGTTAATGAAGATGCATGTCGTGTTGGACTTGGACAGCGAGCCGGCGAGCTTGCGGAGCGCCTGACTCATCAGGCGAGCTTGCAAACCGACCGTGGTATCGCCGATCTCTCCCTCGATCTCGGCACGCGGGGTCAGCGCGGCGACGGAGTCGACGACGATGGCATCGATGGCGCCGGAACGCACGAGCATGTCAACAATCTCGAGCGCCTGCTCACCCGTATCAGGCTGGGAAATCAGTACCTCGTCGATATCCACGCCAATGCGCGCGGCATACGTGGGATCGAGCGCGTGCTCGGCATCGATAAATGCCACCACGCCACCCATTGCCTGGGCCTCGGCCAGGATCTCGAGCGAAAGCGTCGTCTTACCGGAGGACTCGGGACCGTAGATCTCGACGATTCGGCCGCGCGGCACACCGCCGATACCCAGAGCGGCATCGAGTGCCAGAGCGCCCGTAGGGATGGCCTCGACCTCGAGCTCGGGGCCACCGTCGCCGTACCTCATGATGGAACCCTGGCCGAATTTCTTCTCGATCTCGGCCTTGGTGGTGGCGATCATCTCATCGCGCTCTTTACCCGTCGTGCGAGCATGAACGGTACGTACGGGACCTGAATTCTTGGCCATGAAAAGCCCTCCTCTTAACAACCTGCATCGATAATAAACGAACGGCTGTTCGTGGTCAACCGTTCAGATAAATCATATGCAGCCGACCTTTCCAAAACCCAACCAAACGCCGACCAAACACTGACCAAATGCTTGACCACAAAGGACCAAATATGAACAAGGCAGGCAAAATTACGTCTACAACCAGCACAAACGCCAAATGAGCCTAAGGTCCCTATCTCCACAATTAAGGGGCCTTAAGGCCCCTTAAAACACGTCTATTCCATAGAGTTAAGCACAAGGGCAATGCGTTCCAATGCCTCCGCGACCGCATGGGCACGAACACGCGAACGGTCGCCCTCATAGTGGCAGCGCACAGAGTCCACGACCGGCACTTCCCCATCAGCCGCGCGATACGCCCAGCCAATATAGAAAGTGCCAGCCGGATCGTCCTCAGTGCCGCCGCCGGGGCCGGCATAACCCGTTGCGCTCACTGCAATATCGCTCTGGCACAGCTCCAGCGAACCCGCCGCCATCTCGCGCGCGGTCTGATGCGACACCGCGGTATAGCGGTCGAGCGTCTCCTGATCAACACCCAAAACGCGATGCTTGATCTCATCGCAGTAGGTCACCGCACCGCCACGCAGCACCGCCGAGGCGCCCGGGATATCGGCAATCGTCGAGGCGATCATACCTGCTGTCAGCGACTCAGCCGTTGAAACCGTCACGCCCCGAGCGCTCGCGCGCTCGACAATATGACGCGCCAGCTCCTCGTTATGTGCGGAAATCTGCTCAAAAGAGTCCGTCATACCCACCAGAACCTAGACCGAAAAGACGATCTTGCGGCAGTTCCAGAAGTACTGGGCGCCCGAGATAACGGTCAGGACAACGGCAACGGCGTACAGGAAGCGCGACACCGAGTAGATGCCGAGCGTCAGCGCCAGCGGGCCAAGGTGCAAGCCGGCCATCGCAAAGACGCACAGGTAACCGCAGATGGAGACCATCGTGGTCGCCGTCTTGTACTTGCCAAGCTTATCGGCGGCAACGACCACGCCGGCGGCACTCGCAACCATGCGCAGGGCGCTTACCAACAGCTCGCGGAACAAGATGATGAACACGGACCAAACCGACACGGCGCCAAAGTCCAAGAACAGCAGCAAGGCCGAGAACACGAGCAGCTTGTCGGCAATGGGGTCCAAGAATTTACCGAAGTCGGTAATCTCATTGCGCGAACGCGCCAGATAGCCGTCAACTTTATCGGTGCACGACAGGATGACGTACAGAATGAAGGCTGCGGCGGCGAGCGGGCCGTCGAAGGTGCTCCAATCTGTACCGGCAACACTCGTGTGAGAAAGCGCCGACACGATCATGAACACCGGGATAAAGACGATGCGCACACACGTCACGATGTTGGCGGGCGTCCAAACACTCGTCAGTTCCTTATTGCTCTCGTTTGCCACGATGCTCTCCTACTCCACAACATGGCCGATAAGCTCATAGCAGAAGCTATCGGTAAACTCGACCGTCAGAATATCGCCCACGGACGCCTCGCTGGCGTCCAAGTGCACCGCGCCATCGGAATCGGGCGCCTGGAACCAAGCATGGCCGATCAGCTCGGCGCCGTCCTCGGTCTCCTCGATGCCGTCGACGATCACCTGGGCGCGCTCGCCCACATGTGCGGCGGTGGCGGCAAAACCGAGCGACTCGGCCAGGTCCATGGCCTCCTGGGCGCGCTCGAGCTTGACCTCCTCATCGACCTGACCCTCCATCTTAGCGGCCAGGCTGCCCTCCTCCTGCGAGTAGGCAAAGACGCTCGTGTAGTCAAAGCCGACGGTGTCCATAAAGTCGATAAGGTCGCGGAACTCGTCGTCGGTCTCGGTCGGGAAGCCGACCATGGCCGTGGAACGGATCACAATGCCGGGGATACGCTCACGCAGATCACGGAACAGGTCCTCGAGCTCCTGGCGCGAACCAGAACGGCGCATAGCCTTGAGGATGCGCGCGTCGCAGTGCTGCACGGGGATATCGATATAAGGCAGTACCTCGGGCGTATCGCGAATCGTATCGATAAGCTCGTCGGTCATGCCCTCGGGCTGCAGGTAGAGCACGCGGACCCAGACGTTGTGCGGGCGCACGGCCTCGGCGACGGCATGCAGCAGCTGCGCCAGATTGCGCGGCGAGCCATCGGTGACGTCTTCGTCGGCAAAGTCGGTGCCCCAAATACCCGTGTCCTGGCCGATCAGCACGATCTCTCGCACGCCACCGGCAACCAAGTCGCGCACCTCGGAAATAATGCTCTCGGCATTGCGCGAGTGATAACGACCGCGGATATACGGGATCATGCAGAAGCTACAGAAGCGGTTGCAGCCATCGGAGATCTTGACGTAGGCGACAGCGCCCTCGACGGTGCGCTTGACCTGCGGAATATAGGCGGCAATCTCGCGCTCGACGCCCAGCACGCCATCGATGACCGCCACGATGCCATCCTCCTCGTCGGCCTTCACAAAGGCAGCGACCTCGGGCAGCTCATCGGGCAGATCGTCGCCATAGCGCGACGGCACACAGCCGCACATGACGATGGGGCAAGAACGAACGCCGTCCTGAACCTCGTTGGCGAGCTCGAGCGTGGTCTCGATGCTCTCGGACGTTGCGGAGGCGAGGAACGAGCATGTATTGACGATGGCGATATCGGCATCCTGTGGGTCGAATGCCTCCTCGTAGCCCGCGGCGGTCAAAAGAGAACGCATGCGGTCGGTGTCAACCTCGTTCTTAGCGCACCCGAGGGTGATGTAGAGCACGGAGCCCAACGGTGTATCCATGTTGGAGAGCAGTCCTTTCGAATGATATTAGCGATAGTTGGTGAACTGCAGCGGCTGGCCGTAGTCCTGGTCGCGCAGGAACTGGATCACGGTCTGCAACGCGTCCTTCGAAGCAGAGGAAACACGCAGCTTGTCGGCCTCGATAGTCACCTTGACCTTGAGCTTTTGGTCCTTGATGTCCTTGTTGATCTTCTTGGCGGTCGCCTGGTCGATACCCTCGACGATATGGCCGAGCACGCGCACGGTGCCGCCCGATGCCGCCTGCGGGGCATCCCACGAGACAGCCTTGAGGTCGATGCCGCGCTTGATGAGCTTGGAGCTCAGCACGTCGATAATCTGCTTGGAGACAAAGTCGGCCGGGGCGTTGATCGTAAAGAGCTTGTCGCCCTTCGAAAGCTCGATCGTGGCGCCGGAATCCTTCAGGTCATAGCGCTGGGAAATCTCGCGCGTGGTTTGCTGGAAGGCGTTGTCGACCTCTTGCATGTTGACCTCGGACACGACGTCGAAGCTGGAATCTTTAGCCATGATGTTTCCTTTCGCGTACGAGCGGCTTAGTAGCTATCGTACGAATAGTCGGTAGAATCGGTGGGCGTCTGGCCGTCAGTTGCGGTATCGGCGCCATCCGTGGACTGGGCATCGGTGCCGTCGGTGGTGCCGGTACCATCGGTGGTGTCGGTACCATCGGTGGTGTCGGTACCATCAGAACTTTCACCATTCTCGGAACCAGTCGTCTCCTTCTTGGGAACGGTGATCGTCACACGCGCCACGCCCGAGGTCTTGGTATCGTAACGGACCTTTTCGCCGTTCTTGGTAACGGTGACATCGGAAGGCTTGGACGTGGTGATCTCGATCGAGGACTCAGGCGTGTACTCCTGCTCAAAGGGGCCAGTCGCCTGGGCGCCATAGACCGACTTGCCATCGACCTTGACCTCAATCCAGGCGGTCTTTCCCTTGGCAACGGAGACCTTGACCTTCGTTACCTCGTTTTCTTCCTTTTTAGCCATCGTCTTGGCGGCGTCCGAATCAGTCGACTCGTCAGTCGGCTCATCGGTGTCTTCGTCCTCGTCGACCGTTTCGGTCTTCTTAGAAGACTTCTTGGTCGTCGTCTTGGTAACAGCGGGCGTCTCGGGCGTGGTCTCGGGCGTCGAAGATGCGCAGCCGCGCAGAAGTACCACGATGAGCACGATCAGCAGCAACGCCACGGCACCGATACCGGCGTAGACGATACGCGGATCGAGCCCGTTGTTTTGAGGAGCACGGGAACCGCCGCGTCCACGACTGGAACTGCTGCGGCCGCCTCCCTGAGGCATACGGCCACGATTGCTATCGGAACGGCCGCAATAGCCACCCTGGCCCTGAAGGCTGCGCTGACCCGAGCGGGGCGCAAGTTCACCGCGGCCTTGATAGCCACGCTGGCCCGCACGCGGAGCCGAAGAGCGCTGGCCATACGGCTGTGGTTGAGAGCGAAGACGCGGCGTCACCTGCGTGGTATCGGCGTCCGCATAGCCACTGCGAGAGCGTCCGGTGGAGATACCACGGTGACCGCGATCGGAATAGCCGCCGTCGCCGTAGCCGGCACGAGGGTCACGCGCCACGCCGCGGGCAGCGGGAAGCGCACGGTCCTCGGGCATCGGCGTACTGCGGAACCGGTCACGCTGCGAGCGAATCTCCTCGCCCGAACCCGTCTCGGTAATATAACCGGCCTGCTGAGGACGCTGTCCATAGCGAGTCGAACGACCGCCCTGAACCATCAGAAAGCGCCCGTTATCGACAGAGGAACGCGAATTGACGTAGCCGGCGGCGTCCTGGAAACGACCGCCCTGCTGCGACGTCTCGCGTTCGTATGCCATCAGTTCGTCAAAGTAGGCATTGACGACCTCGCGCGGATTGAGGCCCAAAAAACGAGCATAGCTCGAAATCATGCCCTGCGCATAGCCGCGCGGCGGCATCGAAGCAAAGTTACCGGTCTCGAAAAACTCGATGATCTGCGGCCTGATTTTGATGGTGTTGGCGACCTGCTGAATGGAAAGGCCCATTCGGCGACGCTGCTCGAGCAGCATGTCACCAAAGCGTGCAGCCATCAGAATCCTCCAAACTCACGATCTTCACGTGCCATCTCGGCGTCGACAGATTCCAGCGCGGCAAGCCCCTCCTCGTCCAACAGGACCTCGCGCGGCTTGGAACCGTCGGGCGGGCCGACGACACCCTTTTCTTCCAGCATGTCCATAATACGCCCGGCACGCGCATAGCCAACCTTCAGGCGGCGTTGCAGGCCAGATGTGGAGCCCAGCTGCGATTCCACCACAATATGGGCGGCTTCCCAAATGAGCGGATCATCGTCTTGCGGCTCGGCGACTCCGGTGCGGACAATGCCGCCGCCACCAGCCATGGACATGGAAGCGGGCGCCACGGCGGACAGAATCTCCTCGTGGTAGTCGGGCTCGCTCTGCGACTTGACGAACTCGACAATCTCGTTGATTTCGTCGTCCGAGACAAAGCAGCCCTGGATACGGCGGGGCTTGCCCCAGTCGACCTTGGAGAACAGCATGTCGCCCAAACCGGTGAGCTTCTCGGCACCCATCTGGTCGATGATGACGCGCGAGTCGATGCCCGTGGCGACGTTAAAGGCGATGCGGTTGGTGATGTTGGCCTTGATAAGGCCCGTCACCACGTTGGAGCTGGGGCGCTGCGTGGCAACGATAAGGTGAATACCGGCGGCGCGGCCCAGCTGTGCAATACGCACGATCGAGGCCTCGACATCCTTACCGGCGACCATCATCAGGTCAGAGAGCTCGTCAATGATAATGACCAGGTAGGGCATCTTTTGCGGCGGATTGTCGTAATGCTCAAACTCGCCAGCAGCCTGCTTTTCGTTGTAGGTCGAGATCTTACGCACGTTGAGACGCTCGAAGACCTTCAGGCGACGCTCCATCTCGGACACAGCCCATTGCAGAGCGCTCGCGGCCTGCTTGGGCTCGGTCACCACGGGCACATAGAGATGCGGCAGACCGTTATAGCCCGCAAGCTCGACGCGCTTGGGGTCGACCATGATCAGGCGAACGTCCTCGGGAAGGGCGCGCATGAGCAAGGTCGTGATGATGGAGTTGATCATCACCGACTTACCAGAACCGGTCGTACCGGCAATCAACAGGTGAGGCATCTTGGCGAGGTCGGCGACAACCGGCGTGCCCTCGGCGTCGCGGCCGATGGCGAGCTCGAGCGGACCGCCCTTCACATAGGGCAGCACGTCGCCCAGATTGACGTTCTGGCGCTTGCGGTTGGGAATCTCGATACCAACGAGAGAGGTGCCGGGGATCGGGGCAAAGATACGAACCGACTGGGCGGCGAGCGAAAGCGCAATATCGTCCTCGAGGCTCGAAATCTTGCTCACGCGCTCGCCCTCGCCAGGTTGCAGCTTAAAGGTCGTCACCGTGGGGCCGGCGATCCAGCCGACCACGCGGGCACTGCGGCCAAACTCAAGCAAGGTGGATTGCAGTGACTCAGCGGTCTGCTCCAGCTCCTTATCCGAAGACGCGGCAGAAGCCGACTGCGGGTTGGCATGTAGGATTTCGAGCGGCGGAAGCTTGAGGCCGTCCTCTTCTTCGCCCTCGTTATCTGCGGCGCCGCCGTCCGCTCCCCCATCACGAGCCGCAGCCGATTCGACAGCACTCGTGGCAGGCGCATCGGCAACCTTGGGATGCTTTAAGAAGTCGGGAATCTGAGGTGCGGCCGAAACAGGGTTCACGGCAAACGGCGGCTCGGACTCGTCAACCTTGTCCGGATCGTCCTCCATCGAAAGCTGTCCAGTGACCTGACCGCGCTTGGCGTGGCGACGCGGCAGCAAGGTTGTCTTGGCGGTCTCGAGCGGAGCCTCGTCGTCCTCGTCGTCACCCTCGGTGAGCTCAATCTCGCTATCGGACCAAGACGGGTCGGGCTCGCTTGTGTTGAGCTTGGGCGCAGCCTTGCCCTTCTTGGCATGGCGGCGCGGCAGCAGCGTGGTCTTGGCGCGCTCGGCTTCAACCGACTCGGATACGTCGACAAATGGGTCATCGTCCTCGTCGTCATCCAAAACCGGGTCGACATCGCCACCCATGACCGTGGTCACCGCGGCGTCAGTCCCCTTCTGGCGCAGAATGCTCAGGTGCGGACGAGCGACGCCGGGAACAGACAGGGCCTCTTCATCGCCCCACGGGCTCGCATTGACATCGGCACGTCGACGCTCGGCAAAATCGGCAGCGCGATCGCGTGCGGAGCGCAAAACGCCACCCACCGAAAAGCCGATAATGACCAAACCAACGACGACAAGCCCCAGCAAGACAACCATGGCGATAGGTTTACCCAGGGCGTTTTGCAAGGCACTTGCGATAAAGGCGCCAATGTAGCCGCCCGACACGGAAAGGTTCTGCGGCGTAAACATAAGGTCGCACGAATCGCTCGTGCCCGGCACCATCAGCGAAAGAATGGAGACGACGGCGATAAAGACCAAGGCGCCGCCCGCAACAGAGCGCACGTTGAGCGGCGAGTCCTCACCCAAAAAGAGCGTGGCGGCAAACAGCAAGATGACGATCGGCAGCACGTAGGCGCCCAGACCAAAGCCCAGGTGGTAGAAACCGGCAACCGCAGCCGTCACGGGCGCTGTTGCCGGAGAGATCACGGCAATGAAGGACGCGATCGCCAAAACGGCGATGACCACACCGGCGATATCGCGATTGGCCGAAGGCTCGACCAAGGGCTCAAACTCATCGAACTCGGACTCGTGGCCCTTATTGGCACGCAGATGGGAACCGGCACCCTTAGCAGATGCCGGTTGGTTATTGGCCTTATTGCCTTTGGCGTTTTGTGCAGATCCGCGCGCCAAACTAAACCTCCATGACGACCGGGATGATCATCGGACGGGTGCGCGTACGGCTCCAGATAAAGTTAGAGAGCGAATCGCGCACGGCCTTGCGAATGGCATCGGAACCGCTGCTGGTAAAGCTGAACTTACCCTTCTCGATCGTCTTCATAATGGACGCGGAGGCATCCTCGGAGAACTGGTCGTCGATGGCAAACGAGACGCCGCGGCCCGAGAACTCGATGGCCTCGATCTTCTTATGTTTGAGGGAGACGATGGCAACGGCCGTGACCATACCGTCGTTGGCGAGCTTCTGGCGATCGCGCAGGACGATGGGGTCGGTATCGCCGATACGCAGGCCGTCGACGTAAACGACACCGGACTCGACGGGCGTACCGCGCTTGACGATACCACCGCGCATCTCGAGCGTGTCGCCGTTATCGAGGATAAAGATATGATCGTCCTTGATGCCCATCTTGCGGGCCAGCTGGGCATGGGCGCGCAGATGCACGGCCTCACCGTGAACCGGCATAAAATACGTGGGCTTGGCCATGGCCATCAGGAGCTTGAGCTCCTCCTGGCTACCGTGACCCGAGACGTGGACGAGAGCGCGGTTCTTATCCCACACGTCGCAGCCGAGCTTGGCCAGGCTGTTGACGACCTGCTGGACGGCCTTCTCGTTGCCAGGAACGGGAGTTGCCGAGAGGATAACGGTATCGCCCTCGTGGATGGAGAGCGTCTTGTGCTCGCCATTGGCCATGCGGGACAGGGCCGACAGCGGCTCGCCCTGCGAACCAGTGCACATGACGACGATCTTGTCGTCAGGCAGGTTATCGATATCGAAGGCATCGATGATATCGGCATCATCGATGTTGAGATAACCGAGCTCGCGCGCCACGCGGGTGTTCGTGAGCATGGAGCGACCGGTCACAACGACCTTACGGCCGCACTTGCGGGCGGCATCGCAGATCTGCTGCAAACGATGGATGTGGCTCGAGAACGATGCGACGAACACGCGACCCGGGGCGTTCTTGATGGCGTGCAGCAGGTTGGGACCAACCTCGGCCTCGGACTTGGTAAAGCCGGGAACCGTGGCATTGGTGGAGTCGGAAAGCAGCAGGTCGATGCCCTGCTTGGCAAAGCGGCTGATAGCGGCATAGTCGGGCGTGACGCCATCGATGGGCGTCTGGTCGAGCTTAAAGTCGCCGGTGTGCATAACGGTGCCCTGATTGGTGCGGATGAACACGCCCAGAGCGCCGGGGATGGAGTGCGTCATCGAGAAGAAGTCGAGCGAGATGCCGCCGAGGTTGACATGGCTGCCGCCCTTGACCTCGCGGAACTTAGGCGCGCGGATGCGGAACTCGGAGAGCTTGCCCTCGATAAAGCCGAGCGTCAGCTTGCTCGAGAAGATGGGCACCTTGTTGTTGAGGTCCTGCAGCAGGTACGGAAGCGAACCGGTGTGGTCCTCGTGGCCGTGGGTGACGATGATACCGCGGAGCTTCTCCTCGTTCTCCAGAACATAGGTGTAGTCGGGAAGCACCAGGTCGATACCAGGCTGGGAGTCATCCGGGAACATAAGGCCGGCGTCGACGAGCACCATGTCGTCGCCGCACTCGAAGACCGTCATGTTCTTGCCGATGCCGTCAAGGCCGCCAAGCGGAATGATCTTCAAGGGAGATGATTTTTTAGCTGCCATAGGTGAGTGTTGTTTCCTTTCTTCGAAACGTGTCTGGAACAACCGACGGGGCGCTTCTGGCAAACCGACCGCCGGGAACGTACAAACATGCATCGCAGAGTCGATGCAATAACCACAGTATGATACCCATTTGCACAACAACAGACCACCCATGCATCAAAGCCCCATCTGAACCGGTCTATCCCGTCGGTCTGGGGCCATCGGGGTCCGGGGCGGGTTAAGTTTGCTGCTCTACAGTCCTGCGCAAGACGGAAAGCACATTAAGTG
>CAJKTW010000016.1:0-57738 GCA_905202925.1 uncultured Collinsella sp.
CGGGCCGTGTTCCGCTATGCGGTTGTCAATTTGCGAAAGAAATTATGCGTCACCAACGAAGGCGACAATCCGCCTATAGGCATCGTGCTCTGCGCGGACAAAAGCGACTCGATTGTCGAGTACACGCTGCCCGAAGACAACGACCAAGTGTTTGCCGCCAAATACTTGCCGTATCTTCCAAGCAAGGAAGAGCTGGCGCGCGAGCTGAGTGCCGAGTACCGCGCCATCAACGAAGCGACTAATGGCGAAGCGCAAGGGTAGCAGCACGTTGCGACCGATGCCCCCGACGGCGTTTCATATCCCCCGACATAAGAGGAGCGCTCCATGACAGACAGACCGAAAACGACACTGCGCGACTGCATCTATGGGCTTGCCGTCGGCGACGCGCTGGGCGTTCCCTACGAGTTCAGGCCCCGCGGCACGTTCGAATGCACCGACATGATCGGCTACGGCACGCATGGGCAGCCCGCCGGCACCTGGAGCGACGACACATCTATGACGCTTGCTACCTGCGACTCGATTAGGGAGCTCGGGCATATCGACACCGCAGACATGCGCGACAAGTTCGTAAGCTGGATTGCCCGTGGCGAGTATACGATCGACGGCGTTTTCGATTATGGCGGCACGACCGCCCGCGCCCTGCACACCGGCAAAGGCGGCTCCGGCGAACGCGACAACGGCAACGGATCGCTCATGCGCATCGCTCCCCTGGCGTTCACCGATGCGACAGACGAAGAGGTCAGCAAGGTCTCCGCGATTACGCACGCCCACAGAACGTCGACCGACGCATGCATCATATTTGTCGAGCTGATGAGGGATGTGATGAACGACGTGCTCCCCTCGTGGGCGCTCCATCTGAAAGGCGTGCCTGAGCAGGAGATCAGGTCGGGTGGCTTCGTGCGCGACACGCTTAAGGCAGCCACCTGGTGTTTCGTCAACACTAACAGCTACGAAGATTGCGTGCTTGCCGCCGTCAACCTAGGCGACGACACCGACACCACCGCAGCCGTCGCCGGCGCCCTCGCCGGCACGGCATACGGTCTCAAAGCCATCCCACAGGAGTGGATCGACACTCTGCGCGGCAAAGAGCTGATTGAGAGCTGCCTGTTTTAAGGCGCCATTCAAGAAATAAGGCAGGAGGCATCATGGAGAGGAAGATCGCAAATATAGACGAGTTCCAAGTGGACGAAAACGGGATTCCGCTATTTCCAGTAGGACTGAAGGAGGAAGCCAGCCTCTATGTCCTCCCCGACGGGCGTTACCTCCCCTGCGGGGTCTACAGGACCGCGGACGGCGGTTCGATCATTTATGAGCCATCCGAACTAAGCTTCTTCGGGCAGATGCTTGCTCAATTCAAAGAGAACTAGAGGCTTGATTGCCCGTTAGATCGACACTGCTCCAAGCCATGGGGCGGGTAGGATGTCTCCCGCCGCGGCCTGTGAGGTAGAATTACGACTGCCGCGGAATCCGCCTGCGGGCAACGCTCCGATCTCCGATTGGGGTGAAACCTATGAACTTGTTTCTTGAAATCCTGCGCCTCTCGATGTATGTAACCGGCATCGTCCGGAACCTCTACTCGATCTGGCGGGAATATAAGCAGTAACGGATAGCGAAGGGAGTCATGCAAAGGGCCGGTCGCACCCGGCCCTTTAGACGATAGTACCTGCGTTGCCCGCGCTTCCAAAGTTGACCGACTGAGGAGCGGGTTCCGCGGCACATCCTGATTTTACCCAGTGGCAAGGCTCTTTTACAGCCGTTCCACCGTTTATTTACATCCGCCAATCAAGACGAGGCTACTACGCACCTTTATTACACACGATGTTTTCAGCCTGGTATAAACAAGTTCAATAATAGAATGCAAATCCAACCATCGTGTCTGATTACGAAAGGATTATTGCCTTTTCTGCAGCAAACTCTTCCTCGGTAAGTACTCCACTCTCACGCAGTGCTGCAAGCCTCTCAAGCCTTGCAACTACATCAACCACTATCCGCCAGCGTCTCAATAGTCTGTGAAACCTGCGGATACCGCTCGAGCTCCTTCGATAGGGCATCGACTATCTTGGCAATATTCTTTGCATTTTTGCCCCCGTTTAATACGTTTGCCCTGACCTTAGATGACGACTTGACAGTAACGCCAGATCCGCCTTCAACTGGAACAACCGAAATACTGATATTTTCGCCCCAAGACCAAAGGCTCATACCAATCTCGGCTGCAACTGTTCTTGTTGTGGGCGATGCACTATCAACTTTTACTTTAGGCAGCTTTTCCATAGCTGCCTTCAAGGCATTAAACGTGTCGTCAGGAGAATACGGTACCTGAAGCTGAAGCTGCTGATCCGCAAAACCCATAATCTGGCCTCCGCTTCTTACAAGATTAAGGCTATCGGCAATGGTAGCACGTTCCCAGCAGTCTTAAGTTCGTCTCATGACCTTGCGATGCAGCCCGACGCCCCGGCACCACTCCCCTACTTACCAAAAATCGCAGCGAACAATCCCTTGCGTTTGGGCTTTTCTTCTCGGTAAGAACCCTCGGCGACCGCTGCCACCTGACGCGGCTGTTCGCCGTCTCCACGACGCACGATCTGGTATAGGAAGGGCGATTTAACGTATTTGACCTCGATGGGCGTGGCATGCACGGTACTTTCGTTCGATAGATGCAGGCTCGGGTTGAGCGGCGCCACCACATGCGTCTCACGCTTGTCGCTAAACACCACCGCGGCCGCGCGGCCCGTCTGGCCGTTTACGGCAATGCGCACCTGCTCGCCATCGCGGCTGTCCGTCGCTGGGCGATCGACAAAGTAGACCGGTACCATCACCAGACCATCCTTGTGCTTGCGGGCTTTACGCGCCCAGGCGCGGATGCTCTTTTTATTGAGCCCCAGTACCGCCTCGGCATCGTTGACGGCAATGTCGAGCGCCAGCTTATCAATGACCACCTGGTCCTTGGTGGATGCATCGACGGAGACAACGCGGAAGTCACCTTCCTGCATGGCCGGGTCAAACGGCCCAACCTTGGCAAAGTCCCACGGCTCCAGAATGCCCATAAGGCGAACGTCCAGGTAGTTTGCCCGCGGATACGCCCAGTCGAGCACCTCGTAGTACACCAGGGTCTCCTTGCTCAGCCCCTTGCCCGGGAAGGACGCCATCATGCGCAGGTCCACGAGCGCCATGGGGAAGTAGAAGAGCATCATGTCATTTTGAATCGCGTCTTCCACGTCGTGCCCGGCAAAGGCGTCGGGGTACTGGCGCACCAGCTGCAGCGCGTTGGCACGCGCCTGCTGCGGCGAGATTTCGCAGGGAATACCCTGCTCAGGCACATACTCGGCACCAACGCCCATGGTCAGACGCTTGCTAAAGGTACCGGGTTTGAGCAGGTCGGCAACGCCAATCTTATTGCCGCAGGACGGGCACTCAAACACGCGCTGGGTCGATGACCCCTCAAAGGACGCACCGCAGAAGGGGCACGGAATGCTCACGTGCGCTGCCTCTTGAAACTCCTGCGCCGTGCCGCGGTCCTCCCACAGCAGATGCTCCAGAACCGACTGGTTGCGCCAGTACGCATTAAAGAAATACCAGTCGGGGTCCACCGGGCGCTCGAGCTGCGACACATGGGTGAGCTTAAGCAGTCCATCGACAACCGTCAGCGGCGCATGACGAATGCCCAGGGCGCTCTTGGGCTCCCCCGCATCGGCCTGCCACGGGATGACCGTGCCGCAATAGGCGCACTCAAAGCTGCGCTTAGCCTGGTGTGAGTACATAGGACCGCCGCAGTTTTGGCATTTAATGGCAAACATCTCGTCCATGGATACGTCCTCCTTTGCGCAGGGGCTGTCGACATTAAGTATGTCGGGCAGGCAGGCACATGCCCATACCCATGTGGCCCAAAATGGAGCACCCGGTCGGACAAGAAGGGCCGCTCGTTAGCTCCAGCAGACCATTGCTGCATTTTCTGAGCATCGGCGCACGGTGCGCCCATGCGAGCTACACTATCCCCTTAAACGAGGATGCGAGGAGATACGCCATGCTATTTGTAAATCGGCTGGTACATAAACTTGTTCCCGGCAACGAGGACGATCCGGTCGATACAACTTGTCGCACCAACGCGGGCTTTGGCGCAAGCCTCATCTGCATCGGCCTCAACATCACGCTGTGCCTGGCCAAGGGCATAGCTGGTCTGCTCGCGGGCTCCGTCTCGCTTATCGCCGACGCCTTCAACAACCTCTCCGACGCCTCGAGCAACATTGTGAGCCTACTTGGATTCCGACTTGCCAGCCGCCCGGCCGACGAAGGTCACCCCTATGGCCACGGCCGCTACGAATACCTCGCCGGCCTGTTTGTCGCCGTCCTCGTTTGTGCCGTCGGCATCAACCTGGTGCTCGAGTCCATTACCAAGATCATCAAGCCCTCCCCCACCGCGTATTCGGCGCTCTCCATGGCAGCCCTTGTCCTGTCCATGCTCGTTAAGCTCTGGATGGCCGCGTTCAACCGCACGCTGGGCGATCGCATCGACTCGGAGACGCTCATCGCCACGGCGCAGGACTCCAAAAACGACGTCATCACCTCGGGCTCGGTCTTGGTGGCGGCGCTTATTTCGCAGACGACCGGCTTTGACCTCGACGGCTGGGCGGGCCTGGGCGTGGGCATCTTCATTTGCATCAGCGGCCTGGGCCTAGTGCGCGACGCCATCAGCCCGTTGCTGGGGCAAGCGCCCGACCCCAAGCTCGTCCAAGAAATCCGCGACAGGATCATGTCGTACCCCCAGGTCCTGGGCACGCACGACCTCATGGTACACGACTACGGCCCCGGCCGTCAGTTTGCCAGCGCACACGTGGAAATGCCCGGCGAGGGCGATGCCTTTGAGCACCACGAGATTCTGGACACCATTGAACACGACATCAAACGCCAGATGGGCATTGGCATTACGCTGCACTGCGACCCCATTGCAACAACCGGTGACGATCTACGCGGCTGGGTCAAGCGCGGCGTAGCGCAGATCGACCCCGCGCTTTCCATCCACGACTTGCACGAGCACGACGGCTTTGTTTCGTTTGACCTGGTGCGTCCCGACGGCTTTGACATATCCGACGAGGAGCTGCTGGGGCTCGTCACGCGCATCGTGCACGAGCGCAGGCCCGATGCATCATGCGTCGTCACGTTTGACTCCGGCTTTAGCTCGCCCGAGCGTCCGGCAGAGCAGTTGTAATCGACAGCAAAACGGGACGCAGGACCGCCGACCAGCGCGCCTATGCGCCCGGTCACGCGATCCTGCGTCCCGTTTTTGTTTGCACCGCTAGGGCTCTAGCCGCTCGGCCGCTAGTTTCCCTGTGCGCCCGAAATGCCGTTTTGTAGGGCGTTCCAGGCATTGGTAGCCATATCGCCCAGATTCTGAGCAGTATCGCCGAGGTTCTGAGCCGTATCGCCCAGCTCTTGCGCCTTGTCTCCTAACTCCTGCGCCTTGTTGCTCAGGTCCTCCAGCGTGTTGGAGCTCGAATTGTCGGTGCCGCTTTGGCCGTCGGACGAGTTGCCCGAGCTGTTCTTGTGCGTGAGTTGAATTTCGAGGTTACCGTTGTCGTTATAGTAGGCAGAAGTAACAACCCAGTTGGCATCTACAACAGGCGTCGAGCCGTCGTCAGTCAGAATCACAGCATTCGAAAGATCGGCGCCGCGCGACTTGAGGAGCTTCTTGGCGTTGGACCAGTACTGCCCCGGGATATCGCTCAGATCGACGGTGCTAGACGAGGCGGACTCGGTTTGCTCGGCAGTGGTATCGGCCGTTGAACTCCCTCGCCTGTTGAGCATGCCCGACACGATGGCAAACACAACCGACAGCGCAAAGAAGATCGCCAGTACGATGAGGATCTTCTTGATCACGCTCGACGAACGCGACGGCTTCTTCTCCTCGTCCTCGTCATATTGCGGAATCGACTTGGGGTACTCGCGATACGGCTCGCGCGACTCGTAGCGAGGCTGCGCCGTGCGAGGCATATACGTCGTCTGCTGAGGCTGCGGAATGGGATTCTGCGGCAGGTTGTCATAGGGATTCGGCGTCGAGGCAGCATAAGAATCCTGCGGCGTGTCGCCATAGCCCATAACCCGAGTGGGCTCAGCAGAAGGCTGCGTCGCGGCGGGGTCGGTATAACCGGGGTTGGGAACAACGCGGGTCGCATCGGCGCTATCGTCAGCCTGCGCGGAACCATATCCGCCCATCACGGTCGTCTTGTCCTGGTCCATGCAACGTTTCCTTTCCGTCGCCTGTAAGCATCAAGTTATCCATGCATTCTACCCGCGCAAAAGCCTATGATGGGCAAAGGCCGTCGGTATCTACAAGACATGCGCGTGCCTAAGGATCAAAAAGCCCCGCCGGACCTTGGTGGGCGCGGCGGGGCGGGCAAGCGGCTATAAGCAGCAGGCTTAGAACAGACCGGTGATGTTGCCGTCGTTGTCGACGTCGATGTTCTCGGCCGCGGGAACCTTGGGCAGGCCCGGCATGGTCAGAACGCTGCCGGTCAGCGCGACCACAAAGTGAGCACCGGCAGAAACCTTGAGCTCGCGCACCGTGATGCGGAAATTCTCGGGAGCGCCCAGGGCCTTGGCGTTGTCGCTAAAGCTGTACTGCGTCTTGGCGACGCATACCGGCAGGTTGCCAAAGCCGTTCTCGCGCAGCTCGGCGAGCTGACGCTTGGCAGCCGGCGTAAAGTCGACACCATCGGCGCGGTAAACCTTGGTGGCGACGGCCTCGAGGGCGTCGGCCACATCGACACCGTCCTCGTAGGCAAACTTGAGCTCGCTCGGCTGCTCAATCAGGCGCATGACCTCATCGGCCAGCTCGAGCGCGCCCTCGCCGCCCTTGGCCCAGACCTCGGAAAGCTTAACGTTAACGCCGAGCTTCTGGCACTCGGACTCGATGAGCGCAAGCTCTGCCTCGGTGTCCGTCGGGAAGCGGTTGATGGCGACCACGCAGGGAAGACCATAGACGCTCTGGATATTGTCGACGTGGCGCAGCAAGTTGGGCATGCCGGCCTTGAGGGCCTCGAGGTTCTCGTCGTTAAGGTCGGCCTTGGCAACGCCGCCGTTGTACTTAAGCGCGCGGGCGGTGGCGACAATCACGACGGCGCTGGGGCGAACGCCCGTCATGCGGCACTTGATATCCAGGAATTTCTCGGCACCCAGATCGGCGCCAAAGCCTGCCTCGGTAATGGCGACATCGCCAAAGCGCATAGCCATGCGCGTAGCCATGATGGAGTTGCAGCCGTGGGCAATGTTGGCGAAGGGGCCGCCGTGGACAAACGCGGGCGTACCCTCGAGCGTCTGCACCAGATTGGGCTTGAGCGCATCCTTGAGCAGGGCCGCCATGGCACCCTGAGCCTTAAGGTCACGGGCGCGAACGGGCTCGCCGGCATAGCTGTAGCCGACAACAATCTCGCCCAGGCGCTCCTTGAGGTCATTGATGCTCGTGGACAGGCACAGGATTGCCATGACCTCGGAGGCAACGGTGATATCGAAGCCGTCCTCGCGCGGCACGCCCTGGGCCTTGCCGCCAATACCGTCGATGACATGGCGCAGCTGACGGTCGTTCATGTCGACGACGCGCTTCCAGGTGATGCGCTTAACATCGATACCGAGCTGGTTGCCCTGCTGAATATGGTTGTCGAGCATGGCGGCCAGCAGGTTGTTAGCGGCACCGATAGCGTGGAAGTCACCGGTAAAGTGCAGGTTGATGTCCTCCATGGGGATGACCTGCGCCCAGCCGCCGCCGGCGGCACCGCCCTTGACGCCAAAGACGGGACCGAGCGAAGGCTCACGCAGGGCCACAGCACTCTTGACGCCGCGACGGCGCAGGCCATCGGCCAGACCGATGGTCGTGGTGGTCTTACCCTCGCCCGCAGGCGTGGGGTTGATGGCGGTCACGAGGACGAGCTTGGCCTGGTGATCAGTTGGCTCATTAAGCAGAGAGTAGTCGACCTTAGCCTTGTCGAAGCCGTACGGAATCAGGTGCTTTACGTCGACACCGGCGTTCTTGGCCACCTCGGTAATGGGCAGCGGTGTGACGGAACGTGCGATTTCGATGTCAGTAGGCATGGACGGTCCTTTCGTTACCGGATGAGAAAAAGACCAATTCAGCATAGCACGGGCGCGCAATAGTAAAACGCCCATAACCGATGAACGGCGATATGTTTACCCGATGCCCGGCGATAGCCCAACAGCCCGCCAAAACAATGCGCCCTAAACGGTAGGTTCAATCCCCAGGTGCTCAAAGGTGCGAAGGGTTGCCTGACGGCCCTGCGGCGTACGAATCATCAACCCGCACTGCAGCAAATAGGGCTCATAGACATCCTCGAGCGTGCCCGGGTCCTCGCCCACCGCGCTGGCAAGGGTCGTAAGTCCCACGGCACGACCGGAGAACGTCTTGGCAAGCGTCTCCAAGATACGAATATCCATCCAGTCCAGGCCGAGCTCGTCGATCTCGAAGAACTCGAGCGCCTGACGGCAAATATCGAGCTCGATGGGGCCGTTGCCACGCACCTGCGCATAGTCGCGCACGCGCTTGAGCAAACGATTAGCCAAGCGCGGCGTGCCACGCGAGCGTGAGCCGATCTCGAGCGCGCTCGGATGGTCTATTGTCACACCCAGGATGGACGCCGAGCGCGTCACAATCTGCGCGAGTTCTTCGACCGTGTAGTAATCCAGGCGATATGAAATGCCAAAGCGGTCGCGCAGCGGGCCAGTCAGCATACCCGAGCGGGTCGTTGCCGCCACCAGCGTAAACTTGGGGATATCCAGGCGAATCGATCGTGCGGCCGGGCCTTTACCGATCACGATATCGAGGGCAAAGTCCTCCATCGCGGGGTACAGGACCTCCTCGACCGAACGGTTGAGGCGGTGGATCTCGTCAATAAACAGCACATCACCCGGCTGCAGGTTGGTAAGGATAGCCGCCAGGTCACCGGTGCGCGCGATGGCAGGGCCACTCGTGGTCTTGATCTGAGCGCCCAGCTCGTTGGCGATTACGGTGGCCAGCGTGGTCTTGCCCAGGCCCGGAGGACCCGAGAAAATCACGTGGTCGAGCGTCTCGCCACGGCTCTGCGCCGCTTCGATCAACACGCGCAGGCTCTGCTTGATGTGCTCCTGGCCACAGTAGTCGTCCAGGCGCTGGGGGCGCAAAGTGCGGTCGACATCGAGGTCCTCGGCCGTCAGCTCCGAGCCCACCATGCGCTCGCCGTGCGCCATGGATGCCGCCGGCGAGTTGCCGGGCGTCGCCCACAGGTCCTGAGAGTCATCGGCTTCCCACATCACGCATCCATTCCGAGTCGCTTAAGCGCCGCGCCGAGCAGATCCTCGACACGCATATCCTGCCCATCATACCCGCTCAGAGCGACATCGGTCTCCTGCGGGCTAAAGCCCATGGAAAGGAGTGCCGCACGAGCATCATCAATGGCCGAGGGAGCGGCAGCGGGCACGGGCATCGCAACCTGTCCGGGAATCACGTCGACCGGCACAAAGCCCTTATCCTTGGCAAAGGTGCTCTTGAGCTCCAGGATCAGACGCTGCGCGGTCTTTTTGCCCACACCGGGCACCTTGGCCATGCCCTTGTCGTCCTCGGCCATCACCAGCGAATACAACTGGCCCACGGTATAGGTGGAGAGCACGGCAAGCGCCAGGCGCGGACCGACGCCCGAGACGGACACGAGCCGGTCGAACATCGTACGCTCATCCTTAGAGGAAAAACCGAAAAGTGTCATGGCGTCCTCGCGCACCTGCATGCGCGTGTAGAGGCGGACCTCGCCGCCGGGCGTCGGCAACGTGGCCGCAGTGCCGCCCGAGATGCCGAGTTCAAAGCCAACGCCCGACACGTCGACGACGGCCGAGCTCATCGTGGCCTCGACAAGCGTTCCATGGAGCTGGGAAATCATCAGTATCCGGTTCCTCTCTGTTGATAGAACTCGCCACCGGTAAGGGCACGGGTGCGGCTGAGGTTTACGTGGCAGATGGCGCAAGCCAGGGCATCGGCGGCATGGTCGGGATGCGGGTCGTGGTCGAGCTGCGTGAGCGTACGAACCATATACGCGACCTGCCGTTTGTCCGCGGCTCCGGTGCCCACAACAGCCTGCTTAATCTGCATAGGCGTGTACTCGCCAATCTCGAGCGCGCATTCCGAAAGCGCCACGAGCGCGGCACCGCGGGCATGCGCCGTAGGGATGGCCGAGCGAACGTTGGCGCCAAAGTAAATGCTCTCGATGGCAGCGGTATCGGGTCGATAACGCTCCACGACGCCCTTGAGGTCGCGGGCGATATGCGACAGGCGCACCGCGAGCGGACTACCCGCGCTGGTCTCGATGCAGCCATAGGCACGGCAGCGAACCTCGCCACGCCGCTCCTCGATAATCCCCCAACCCGTATGAGCCAAACCGGGGTCAATGCCCAAGATAACCAAGCCAACCTCCCCTCGCCACAAGCGCAGCGCAAGACAAGGCCCCGCGCATCATTCACGAACGTCTGTTCTAGAATAACACAACGGGGGCAAAGTGCTTAAAGCAAGATAGATTCGGCAGAAGCAATGTGTGTAAGAGAATCTCTCCCGCAATGTTTCCGTCTGCCCTAGTTCTGGCTAAAGAACGGGAACTGCCTCGGATCCACCGGCGGATGCGGCATCGGCGCGCCCTGGGGTCCACCCTGCGGGCCACCCTGGCCGCCCATCATCTTATCGATGGCGTCCTGAACCTCGCCCTCGAACTTTTTCATGCCCTCGTGCAAACGACGCTGACCGTCCTCAGAGCGCAGCTCCTCCATCTGCTCGGGCGAAATACCCAGCAGCTCACCCAAAATGCCCATCATCTCACCGCGCATACGGTCACTCGTATCGTCGTCGGCAAAGCGACGCACCTCGGCGCGCGCCAGCGAATCAACCGTCATGCGCTCCTTGCCGTTGAGCCCCAGATCGGACCACGCAAGCATGTACGGCCAGGCGCGCTCGGCAAACGAACGGGCAGAGACGATCGGCACCGTCGGCAGCATGCGGCGGGCGGCCTCGCCCTGACGCACGAGCATCAGCAGCAGCGAGCAGGCCTCAGGCTTGCCAGCGGCCATCGGGATGTCGTCGAAAGATCGATTGCGGTCCACGTGCGACTCGAGCGCACCATCGACCTCACCCGGCTCGAGCCCGCCGAGCAGCTGTGCCGCGCGGTCGAGCATATCGACCGGACCGTCGAGCGTCGAGAGCGCCTGCGCCAGCACGCGCTCCATACAATCTTCCACCGCGTTGAGCGTCACGAGCTCTTGGGGCACCACGGCAGACGTGCGGTTGCGCACGCGCGCCACAAACTCAAGCGTCGACAGGTACACATCGCCAAAGGGCGCGTAATCGCCCTGGTAGCCGCCGCAAAGCGCCGGCGCCGCCAGCGCGTACTCGGTTTTGGACAGCGGACTCAACGCCATCGCACCCAGCTCGAGCGCCGTGTCCTCCAGCATGAGGCCCAGCGTGCGAGAGCGCAGGCGCTCGGCATCGCCCGCCGACACATCGCGGTCGAGCACGCGCGCGGCATCCGGCGCATCGCGCTCAACCGTGCGAATATGCAGGCGCTCGGCAATGGCGCGAACGGCGGCACAGCGAGCAGCCTCGGCCTCCTCCTGCGCCGGCGTAAAGATGCGGTTGCGCCCCAGCACCAGGCCAATCACATTACGTAGGCCCAGAGCGTCGACGGCCAGCGCCGCCAGCAGGGACGACGGCAAGTCGCCCTCGAGTGCCACCACGGCGCGCGACGCACCGTGGGCCCGGGCGTTGTCGCGCACGGCGAGCACCAGCGCCTGCCACAGCCACTCCTCGGAACGGAACTCGGGCAGTTCGTGATCTTCCAGGGCATCGAGCATCACGCCGCGCTGAATCTCCTGAACCAGCAGGCTCTCCTCAAAACACGGCGCTTGGGCCACCACGCGACCGCAGTCGTCGAGCACAAACGAACCGCCGGTATACACCGACTCGTCATAGGCACCGACCGGCGCCATACAGGCAAACCACACGCTGCGCTTGGATGCGATCTTGCGGTAGGCGCCGCTGCGAACGGCGGCAATGGCGGCAGTCTCGCGGTCGGTCATGTCAAACGCATTGAATTGGAAATACGCAATGAGGTCAACACCGGTCGGCAACATCTCGAGTTCGCGGTCCAAGTCAAAAATCACGGCGATGCGCACGCCGTCCACGTCGAACACCGGCGGCGCCCAACGCGTGTCGTTGTTCTCGCCACGCTGCAGGGCAATGCTCGAACGCGCCGGCACCACATGACCGTCCTTGAGCATCATGTAGTCGAGCAGCGGCTGACCCTCAAACGAAACCGCCGCGGGCACGATGCAGATCATGTCAAGCTCCTGGATGCGCTCGGCGACACCAGTCAAGCCGGCAAGCATGTCGTGCTCAAAGTCGGCAGCGCCCACCAGGCCACCGGGCATGGCGCCCATAAAGAGCGGAGCCGGAACGCACAGCACGCGCGCCCCGCGCTCGTGGGCCAGACGAGCCTGGTCCTCGATGCGGCCGCAAATGCCCTCAATATCACCCAGGCGCATATCGATCTGTGCAAGCGCGAGCTTCATGGCTCAGCCCTTTCCGTCGTAAACCATCGAAATCGTAGTAAAAGCGCCGGCCGCATGATGCAGTCGGCGCTCGCATGTGCATATGCTAGCTATGATACCCCGAGCGGGGGCGCGCTCCTAGAACGTCGCGGACCACAGCCCGTGCAGGTTGCAGTAGGCATAGACGGTACCGGTCTTGGAACCGCCGGCAAAAAACGTCGCGGGCTTCATGCCGGGCTCAAGGTAATGGACCTCTAAGCGGCCCTCGGCCTCAAGGGCGATCCACTCAATATAGTGCTCGGGCAGGCTGGGGTGCTCGACCGAGCCAACGCGTGCGCGAATCACGTGACCGTCGCGCTCGGTCTCGACAACAGGCACGTGCTTCTCGTGCGCCGCGTCCTCAGTGTTTGCGGTCAGTTCCGTGCAACCGGCAGGGGTTGCAACGTCGTTGCCAAGGGCGGCAATGAGCTTACCGTCGGGGTCCTTAAAGAATTTCGCCATGATGTTCTCCTTTGCTGACGTGCCAATGTTCTTAATGGTTCTTATGCCCAAAGGCAGACAAACCATCCACGGCATTGCAAATGAACACATAACGGGCGGGGACGATGGGGCAGCGTGCGCTATCCGCCCTGGCGGCCCCACCCGAGCGGGTTAGCGCCCGTCGCCGCCCAGCAGCGCCAGAACATCTTCGCGGGTAAACAGCGCCGACGAGATGCCGTCGCCGCCGAGCACGCTGTTGACCAGGTCGCGCTTGGACTCCTGCATCTGCATAATGCGCTCCTCGATCGTGTCCTTGGCGATGAGCTTGTACACGGTCACGGTATGTTGCTGGCCAATACGGTGCGCGCGGTCGGTCGCCTGGTCCTGCGCTGCCACGTTCCACCACGGGTCGTAGTGGATGACCACGTCGGCCGCCGTCAGGTTAAGGCCCACGCCGCCCGCCTTGAGCGAAATCAAAAAGACCGGAACCTCGCCCGCTTGGAACTGCGCGACCATCTTGGCGCGGCTCTCCTTAGACGAAGCGCCCGTGAGCTTAAGGAAGGCGATGTCCTCCTTGGCCAAGCGCTTACCGATGATATCGAGCATACCCGTAAACTGGCTGAACAACAGGATGCGATGCCCGCCGTCGAGTGCGCCGTACACGAGCTCCATGCACGTATCGAGCTTGGCGCTCCCCGCCTTGTAATCCTCGTAGTGTAGACGCGGGTCGCAGCAGATCTGGCGCAGCTTGGTGAGCTCGGCGAGCACCTTGAGTTTGTCCTTCTTAAACTCCCCAGCCTCGCGGTGCTGCACCTGCTGGGCGATGCGGTCCTGGTTGGCCAGGTAGAGCTTGCGCTGCTCGCCGGAAAGCTGCGCCATGACGGTGTCTTCGATCTTCTCGGGCAGGTCGGCCACCACGTCTTCCTTAACACGGCGCAGCACAAACGGCGACACGAGCGCCTGCAGGCGAGCGGCGCTATCGCCCTCGGCATGCTCGACGGGGCTCTCAAAGCGCTTGGCAAACGACTCGCGCGTCCCCAAAAGGCCCGGCATCAAAAAGTCGAAGATGCTCCAGAGCTCGGACAGGCGGTTTTCGATGGGCGTGCCCGTCAGGGCAAAGCGCACGCCGGCAGGCAGGCGCTTGGCGGCGCGCGCCACCTGCGTGAGCGGATTTTTAATGTACTGTGCCTCATCGAGCACCACGCGGGCAAAATCCCGCTCGACGTACTCGTCGATATCGCGCCGCATAAGGTCATACGACGTCACGACCACGCTATGCTCGGCCACGCCGGCGATCTGCACGCGGCGTTGAGCCTTGGCGCCCACAATGGCGCACACATCGAGCGACGGGGCAAAGCGCTCCAGCTCGGCAGTCCAGTTGTACACGAGTGAGGCCGGGCATACCACGAGCGTGGGCTTGGTGTCCCCCGCCTCCACGCGCGCCAGAATATGCGCAATCATCTGGAGCGTTTTGCCCAGGCCCATGTCGTCGGCCAAGATGCCGCCAAGGCCCAGGTGTTCGAGCGAGCCGAGCCACTGGTATCCGTCGACCTGGTAGCCGCGCATCGTTGCCTTGAGCGATGCCGGCACCGTAAAGTCCATCTTGCCGAGCGTGTCCAGGCGCTCGACGGTACGGCGGAACGCAGCGTCGCGATCGGCCTCGAGCGCCGGCGTGCGTGCGAGCATGCTGTCGACGAACAGGGTGCTCGACGCGGGAAGCGACACGCCGTCGAGCAGGTCGACGGCATCGACACCCAGGTCCTCGGCAAGGCCAAACGCGGCGCGCACCCCCTCGTCCAGGCGAATGATGTCGCCGGACGTAAGGCGCGCAAACGTTTGATGGCGCTTGTACGAATCGAGATAGACGGCAAGGTCCGCGGCCGAAAGCCCGCTCGCGCCCAGCTCGACATCGAGCAGATTGCTCTTAACGGTCGCACGAACCGAGAGCTTGGGCGCGGGGCGGACCGAGATCTGGCGCAGACGGTCGCTGAGCATGATCTCACCCAGTTCGGACAGGGCAGACAGGCCCTCGGTCAGCAGGCAGAACAAGCGGGCGTCATCGCGCTCCTCAAACGCCAGACCGCGCTCGTAGAAATCGAAGTACAGGGCCGCCGTATCCATAACGCGAAACTCCGCCACCTCGTCGCGGGGCGGCACACCGGGGCGCTGCTCTTCGAAGGGGCTGCCCGGAGCGCCCAGGCTAAAGAGATCCGCCGACCAATCGCCGTAGGTAACCGTAATTTTGCAGGTCACGAGCCCATCGTCGACACCGATCGCCATAGCAAAGCTCGGCTCGGGTGCCACGGTATCGAGCGCGGCGGGCGCGGTGAGGTCGGTGTAGTCGCGCAAAATGGGCAGCGCCATACGGCAGAACTCACCCACCTGCTCGGCGGCAATATGGGCGGGCGTGCGGCACGGCAGCAAGCGCGACAAAAAAGGTGCGGCATGCTGAGCAAATGCAGCGTCGGTACGGCGCGCGCGGCGCGTGTCAACCAAGTAGGCGGCATCGCCCGACGCAAAGCAGTACATATCGGCGGGCAGGCGCAGGTCATAGCTACCACCAGCCGCCGGCGCGATTTTGGCGGCAAGCAGCGGTGGGCGCTTAGCGGATGCCTCGTCCTCCCCTTGCGGAGACAGCTCAACCGCCACGTCGTAGGTGCGATGCGTCGTCATCCCCCGCGACCAGGCGGGCTCAAAGGAGATGGTCTGGCCGCGCAGCAGGTCCAGCACATATACGATGCTATGCTCGGACAGCGGCAACTGACGCTCGGCAACAAAACCACTGCGGGCAAAGTCGTACGACGCCGAACGCGAGCTTGTGATGTCATCGAGATAGGCAACTGTCGTCACAACAAGGTTGAGCAGCTTTGTCGATGTTTCGTCAAAGGCCTCAGGTGAATGGACAAACGTGAGCTTCTTGCCGTACGAGAAGGTGCCGCCTCGGACATAGGCATCGGCCATGCCGTCGATATCCTTGACCACGTAGGACACCGAGCCACAGCGGATGCGAAGCTCGAGCGCCCAGCTAAAGCGGTCGGCAAACAGCGGATTGTAGTACGGCACCAGCGAGGGCTCCAATACCGCCTTGGGGGCATCGGGGTCGACTGTGCCGGCGAGCTTGCGGCGCATGCTCGCCAGCTCATCCATGCGCGCGTCCGAAAGATCGGAAAGCGCCGCCACAAGGCTCGGGCTCGTGGGGACGGGCGCCGGGAAGGGAAAGTTGGGGTTGACGGCCGGCGCGGCGGACGCGGCGCGCGCGGGCTGTTTCGGCTGCGCCGTAAACGTGCGAACCGGCGTGCGCAAACCTTCGACGGGCTCGGCGCCGCTGGCATCCAAATACGCCAGCGCCGTGGCAATAGCGTGCTTACACATACCGGGATAGCGGTATGCGGCGGGGCAGTCGCAGTCGTAGTCGATAACCTCGTGCTCGTCCATGTCGAGCGCCACGTGCGTCTTGTACAGGTCGCCGCGCGAGCCGCGCACCGAGCCCTCAACCGTCACGTTTTTGGAGAAGCGCGAGCCGCTGTCCTCGATCGACAGCACGGCGCCGTTAAGCATGAGCGAACGCCCCTTCATAAAGGTGCCGCTCAACGCCGCCTCTTTGCGAAGCGCCTGCACAAACGTCCCCTGCGCCATCACTTCCTCCAATCTCACCCGGGGTAGCTTAGATCACCGTCACGCGGCCTTGGTTACCCACGATGGCCTTGGCCTCGGCCAACAGCGGAATCGAGCGCGCGTTGACCTTGGCAGGCACCTCGGCGCGCAGCACGCGCCCGTCCACCTGCTCGATAAAGATCTCCACGCGATCGCCACCCGGGTTAGCGGTGAGCACCGTGGCCAGGCGCGCCATATTGCCCTGGCTAAAGCGGCTGTTGGGCACCATGACCTCAAACACCTTGGGCTTGTTATTCTCCTCGTTGAGCTCCAGCGGCACAATCTCCTGCGCGATGATCTGGTCACCGCGGTCCGAGCGCTCGAGCTTGCCCTTGATGCGCACAAAGGCGTCGGACAGCTGCGCGCCTGTCTCGGGATCGACCTCGCCGTACAGGTACCCCTCGGCCTCCTTGTAGGTCTTGGGGAACACCACGACGGTGGCCTCTCCTTCCATGTCCTCGAGCTGCACGATGCCCATGGGGTCGCCGTTTTTGGTCACGCGCTTGGACACGCTCGAGACCATACCGGCCCACCACAGCGCCTTGCCCTCGGGAATCTCCTGGTTGATGGTGCCGCCCGTGGGGTTTTGTACCTCGTAACCGGTGTCGATCTGCGAGAACGAAAAGTCACGCGCCTTGGCTAGTGCATACTCAAACGGGCGCAGCGGGTGGTCCGAGACATAGATGCCCAGAACCTCTTTCTCCTGGCTCAGCTTGAGGTGGCGGTCCCATTCCTGGCCGTCCGGATCTGGCACGCTCACCTCGAAGCCCGAGCCCTCAACGTCGCCAAACATATCGAAGAACGAGGTCTGGCCGCTCGCGCGGTCCTTCTGGCGCTTTATCGCGGCATCGATGATGTTCTCGGGGTTGTTCTTATCCACAAAGTGCATCATCTGGCGACGCGGATACCCCGTGGAGTCGAAGGCGCCTGCCTTGATCAGCGATTCGATTACGCGACGGTTGGCCTGGCTCGAGTCCACGCGCTCGACAAAGTCGTGCAGCGTCTTAAACGGGCCGCCCGCCTCGCGCTCGGCGATAATCGCCTGCGCCACGCCGGTACCCACGCCGCGGATGCCGGCCAGACCAAAGCGCACGCCCTCCTTTGTAGCCGTGAACTCGGTGCCGGACTCGTTGACATCTGGCGACAGCACGGGGATGCCGTCGTGACGGCATGCCGAGACGTAGTGCACGATTTTGTCGGTCTTACCCGTATAGGACGTCAGAACGGCCGCCATGTACTCGTGCGGATAGTGCGCCTTGAGCCACGCCGTCTGCATAACCAGGATGGCGTAGCCGGCAGAGTGCGACTTGTTAAAGGCGTAAGACGCGAACTCGAGAACATCGTCCCAAATCTTCTGGGCGACCTCGCGCGTGTAGTTGTTCTTGATAGCGCCGTTCATCCAGTGGTCGTAGGTGGTCTCGTCCGAGCCATCCTCCCAGTGCAGCACCGTCGACGTGAGCAGTTTGATCTTCTTCTTAGCCACGGGCTTACGGATACGCGAGTCCGATTCGCCCTTGGAGAAGCCGCACATCTCGACGGAGATGAGCATAACCTGCTCCTGGTAGACCATGGTGCCGTAGGTTTCGCCCAGGATGTCGTCCAGACGGTCGTCGTAGGAGACCGCCGGCTCCTTGCCGTTCATACGGTTGATGTAGGACGAGACCATGCCGGCGCCCAGCGGGCCCGGGCGGTACAGAGCGATCAATGCTACGACGTGCTTGTACTCGGTGGGCTTCATGTTCTTGATCGTGGCCGTCATGCCGGCGGACTCGACCTGGAAGACGCCGGCGGTATGGCCGGAGCCCATGAGCTTAAAGATCTCGGGATCGTCAAAGGGAATCTCTTCCTCTTTGATGTCGATGCCGAAGTTCTTCTTGATGTTTGCCTTGGCCTTGGAGATAACCGTCAGCGTGCGCAGGCCCAAGAAGTCCATCTTGAGCAGGCCCATGTCGGCAACGGTATGGCCCTCGTACTGAGTAATCTCGACGCCGCCCTTGGTATCGAGCTTGGTTGGCACGTGCTCGTTGACGGGGTCACGGCAGATCAGAACGGCGCACGCATGCACGCCCTCGCCACGGGTGAGACCCTCAATCGAGAGCGCCGTGTCGATGATGCGGCGAGCGTCGTCGTCCTTTTTATAAGCCTCGGCAAAATCGGGGTTATACAGATCCTCTTTGCCGGGTTGTTTGTCGAGCACCTGCTTGAGCTTGACCTTGGGGTCGCTCGAGACCATCTTGGACAGGCGCTGACCCATGTAGACCGGGTAGTCCAGGACGCGCGCGGCGTCGTTGATGGCCTGCTTGGCCTTGATGGTCGAGTAGGTGATGACGTGGGTGACCTTCTCGGGGCCGTAGAGCTGGCGAACGTGCTCCACGACCTCGAGGCGCCGCTCATCGTCGAAGTCCATATCGATATCGGGCATCTCGGTACGCTGCGGAGACAGGAACCTCTCGAACATCAGGCCGTTCTCGAGCGGGTCGAACGCGGTGATGTTCATGGCGTAGGCGACGATAGCGCCGGCGGCCGAGCCACGGCCGGGGCCGACGCCGATGCCGTTGTCCTTGGCCCATTGCACGTACTCAGCAACGATCAAGAAATAGGCAGCGAAGCCCTTGTCGCAGATGACCTTATATTCGTACTCAAAGCGCTCTTTGATGTTGACGCCACCGATCTCGCGCGTGGCCCAGTCGTCACCATAGTGCTGGCGCAGGCCCTTCTCGCACTCGCGGCGGAACTGGCTCTCGTGCGTCTCGCCGGGATCGAGCAACGGGAAGCGCGGCAGGATGATGGAGTCCCAGTCCAGCTCAACGTAGCACTTGTCGGCGATCTCGAGCGTGTTATCGCAGGCCTCGGGGCAATACGGGAACATCGCCCGCATCTCCTCCTCAGTCTTCATGTAAAACTCCGAGCCGGTCATGCGCATGCGGTTGGGGTCGTCGACCTTGGCGTTCATACCAATGCACATGATGACGTCCTGCACGGGCGCGTCCTCGCGGCGTAGGTAGTGGAAGTCGTTGGTGGCGATAACCTTGACGCCCACCTGCTTGGCGATATCGATGAGCGTGCGGTCCATCTGCTCGTCGGTCAGGCCGTTGTCGGTGGTAATGCCGTGTTCCTGGATCTCGATGTAGAAGTCGCCGGGGTCGAAGGTGTCGCGGAAGGTCTCGGCCCACTTGATGGCGCCTTCCATGTCGCCGTGGTCGATGTATTTGGGGATGATGCCCGCAATGCAGGCACTGGTGCAGATCATGCCCTTGGCGTGGCGGCGCAGGTTGTCGAGCGTCACGCGCGGCTTGTAGTAAAAGCCCTGCACGGCGGCCTCGGAGACCGTCTGCATCAGGTTGACGTAGCCCTCCTGGTCCTTAGCCAGAAGGATCATGTGGTAGAGCTCGGGCTTGTGGTCGCGGGCAAGGGTCTCGTCCGGCGTAAAGTAGACCTCGCAGCCAAAGATGGGCTTGATGACCAGAGGCGGCTTGAGCTCGTCGATGTTGCCTTTCTCGTCCCACATGGCCATGTCCTTCACATACTGGGCATGCTCGCGCGGGTTTGCCTCGGGATCGGGCTCCACCAGCTCGTCGCGGCGGTCCTTTTCCAGGAAGGCCTTGTCGTGGCTCCAGGTTTTGTACTCGGGCGTGTTGTGATTGACGGCGTCGCAGGCCAGCGCCAGGTCGGGTACGCCATACATGTAACCGTGGTCGGTAATGGCCACGGCGGGCATGCCCAGCTCAACGGCACGGTTGACCATATCCTGGATACGGGTTGCGCCGTCGAGCATGGAGAAGACAGTGTGGTTGTGCAGATGGACGAATGCCATGTGATGAGCTCCGATGCGGGTTCGTGTTCTGACTGAACGATTTTACCGCACGGCGCGGACGGCTCCCGAACCTAGCCAAACCAACACGGCTCCTCTTGCAGTTGCGGTGAAATAGTTCCCGCTTGGGCCACCTGGGCCGCAATACAGGAACTATTCCACCGCAAGTTATCTGAGGGCTAAAGATTGTAGGTGACCACCTGGGGCTCGGCGGGTTCGACGAAGATGGTTGGATCCGGCTGCTCCACGCGGACGAACTTGACGGTCACGGCCTCAAAGCCCGCCTTGTGCAGAACATCAGCGTAGACGCGCGCCTGCAGGGCGTGCTTCTCCTGCAGCTGTTCCGGCGTCTCGTCCGGCGTGCCGCCCGTCTTGTAGTCGATGACCAGCGCGCGTGACGAATCCGCCGGGTTCGTCGCCAAAGCATCGATGGCGCCTTCGGCATATGCACCGTAGCGAGCGATGTCCTCGTCCTCGCAGCCCAGCGAAAAGAACGGCACCTCGGCGCGAACGCACGGCCACGCGAGCAGGTCGGCACGAACAGCCGACTTGAGCCAGCGGTCCAGGGCAACGTCGAAGCGTTCGCGCTGCTCCGGCGTCAGGCACCACAGGCGCGCCAGCGCATCGGCACGCTCAGCGGGCAGCTCATCGGCACCCATCTCGATGAGCCACTGGCAGGCAGCGTGGAAGGCCGAGCCCAGCGCCATGGGGTTGCCGACGGGCTCAGCGGCGACCACGTCTGCATCCGTCATCTCGGAACCATCCGACTCCACATCATCGCCAGCCTCGTCCATGGGCACGCGTGCCTCGGCGGCACGGTCCTCGGCCTCGGTATGCAGCGCCGCGGCAATTGACGAGTAGCTGTACGAATCGCGCGCCGGATACGGGCAGGTGCCCATGCGCACGCCCACCGCCTGGGGATACACGAGCTCAAACGCATCGGGCTCGGGGTCGGCAGGACCGGGAACGGCGGCGTGGGCATCTGCACCGGCACCCTCCGGCTCCGCATCGCCGCGGACAAGCCTGCCCTCGGCATCCAGTGAAGCGTTGGCCTCAAACGCCCGCTCACCGAAGGTAAAGTTCGCGAGCGAAATGAGCTCGTAGTCGCCCGGCTTGGAGTTGTCGAACACCAGGCGGTCGGCATCGAGCTGCGGCAAGGCCTGTGCGTCGGTCGGCAAAATACGGCGCAGCACATCGTAGGTCAGATCGGTCTCGACGTCGAAGGTCGGCGCACACACCTTGCCACGGCTCACGCCGGCATCCATCGCCAAGATCACCAGCTCGCGCGCACGCGTCATGGCAACGTAGAGCAAGCGGGCCCGCTCCTCGAGCGAAAGTTGCAGGTCGTCGTTGCGCAGGCGGGCAAATGCCTCGGCGGGAGAACCCGTCGCGCAGACATCCTCCATGAGCTCCGGCGGCAACCATAGCGACGTGCCCTTACCCTTAAACGCATGTTCAAACTGCTTTTTGACGTCATCGCCCTTCACAAAGGTTCCGTCCGCAAGTTTAACGCCGTCGAAGCGTGCCGGCAGCGCCACGACCTGCGCTCCGCCCTCGACGCGACCCATCTGTGCCGCACCCGAGGACTTACGCACGCCAAAGCACTCGGCGACCGCCACGACCGGATATTCCAGACCCTTGGAGGCGTGCACCGTCATGATGCGCACCGCGCCGTCGCCCTCCTCGTTGAGGGCGCCTGGGGCTTCCTTGCCCGCCAGGAAGCGATCGAAGGCAAGCGCAATGGAGCGCGGCGAGTTACCGAACTCGGCCTCCACCTCGGCCACGGCGTCGAGCGCCTTGAGCACGTTGGCGGCAATGGCCTTGCCCTCGGGGCCGCGCTTCGCCAGACGCACGAACCAGCCCGAAGCGTTGACCACGTCGTGCGCGATCGCCGCGAACGAATCACGTCCCACGCGGCGCAGTGCATAGCGCAGCACCTCGCGGGCGCGCGTCACGAGTGGCAAGCCCTGCAAGCCGGGCACATCGGAATCGCTCATGATGCCCGCATCGATGTTGCGGCGCGACGTCTCCCCCGTCTGCTCGTCCAGCTTGGTCGCCAGCGCCAGGAACTCCTGGGCGCCGAGCGCAAACATCGGCGATGCCAGCAGTGGCATAAGGCCTTGCGCCGTATCGGCCGGGTTGGCGAGCGCGCAGACTAGGGCGCGCACCGTCTGCACCTCGGCAGCTTGGGCAAAGACCGAGCCGCCCGCGATGACACAGTCGAGTCCCTGGTCACGGAAGGCCTGGGCGTAGACGTCGGCGTTGGTCATGCGGCCCAGTAGCAGCACCATGCCGCCCTGGGGCTGGCCGGCATCGGCAAGCGCGCGGAACCGCTCCGCGATCGCGCGGGCCTTGGCCTGCGTGCGCTCCTGCGTACTGCCGCCGGCAACAAAGAGCGCCTGACGACGCGAGGCGTCCGCCACCAGCGTGTCCTTGCGGCCGTTACTTGCCTCAAGGTCCAGAAAGCCCTGCATCAGGCCACCGTCATCGCCGTCGAAGACGCGTGCCACGTAACGCAGCACCTCGTCATGGCTGCGGAAATTGCGCACGAGTTTAACGAGTTCGCCGGCGGGGGCGTCGGCCACGGCAGTCGCCTCGGGCGCGGCAGACGAACCCACCTTGCGCTCCTGGCGGCGGAACACCTCGACCTCGGCGCCGCGGAAGCGATAGATCGACTGCTGCGCATCGCCCACGGTACACAGTGCACGCTCACCCGCACCCGTCAGGTAACGGATCAGATCGACCTGCATCTGGTCGGTATCCTGGAACTCGTCGATCATGACCATCTTAAAGCGTCCCTCGTATGCCGCTCGGAGGGCTGGGTAATCGCGCAGGGCCTCGTAGGCCATGCGCAGCAGGTCGTTGTTGTCGAGGGCAGACTGGCCGGCCTTGAGCGCGCGGTACTCAGCCTCTACAGAGCGGGCCAAGCCAACCAGTGCATCGAGCGCGGGACCACCGCAGGCCAGCACGATATTGATAAACGCATCGGCAGCTTCCGCCTTGAGCAGCTCCACCTGCTCCTTGGGGAACGCCTTGCTCGCCCGCGGCATGGCGCACGACATCATGAGTCGCGCCGCATCGGCCATGGTCTTGCCGCTCGCCTCGAACGCGTCGATGGCATCGAGCGCCACCTGCGCCTTTTCGGTCGCGGCCTTGCTTGCGCCCAGCGCCGCGCGATAGGCATCGGCGAGCGCCGAGGTATCGGCCTGGCCGCGCGCCACGCGCACGTCGTCCATGCCGCCCGGCAGCTGGTTCGAGAGCTCCAGCAGCTCGCGCACCAGGCCCTTGATGCTCGTGCCGGCGCCAAAGGGGCCGCCCTCGCCCGCCATGGGATACCAGGCGTAAAGGGCCTTGAGCGAAGCGGCGAGCTCGGGGGCGGCATCGGGCGCCGTCGCGCGGGCCAGCACATGCTCAACAGCCTGGTCCATGAGCTCGTCGGTATCGGTGAGCACCGTGAACTCGGGATCGATGCCCAGCTCCAACGCGTGCGCGCGCAGGATACGCGAGCACATGCCGTGAATGGTCGAGATCCACGCATCGTCGACGGTCAGGGCCTCCTCGTCCATGCCCTCGTCGATGAGCGCGCGGCGCACGCGGTCACGGATCTCGGCCGCGGCATCCTTGGTAAAGGTGATGGCGAGCACCTGGTCCAGATGCTCAACGAACGGACCGGATTCGGGCGAGAGCGCGTAGACGATGCGGCGCGTGAGGGTAAAGGTCTTGCCCGAACCGGCGCCCGCCGAGACAAACAGCGGACGGTCGAGTGTTTTGACGATCTGCAGCTGTTGCGGCATCAAAGTCGAAAGATCCATGGTCTACACGTCCCTCCTTACAAACGTTCCTTCGTGGTTATACGAGCAGCGCGCATGCGCGGCCTGAGCCGACGTCGGGTCGACGGCGGCAACGTTGCCCGCCTCGAGCTCGCGCAGGCGCTCGGCGATGCCGGCCTCCACGCGATCGAGCAGGGCGTCGAAGTCCATGCTGCCACCCTCGCCGGGGAAACCTTTCTTGAGACCCGGGATGCGACCGTCGCCGCGCTCTTCCTCGAGCAGCTCGGCGCTCGCGGCACCGCGCAACGCCGGCTTGCCGCCCTTGGTCGAAAAGTAGAGCGCCGCGCGGGTGTCCAAATCCAGCGCCCGGCGCATGGCCTGGGCGTAGATGAGCGTTTGGGTATGTGGCGGCAACCAGCGCGGATCGTCGATGGGAGCCGCGCCCGATTCCTCATCGCGCACCGTAGGGTCGGCGAGCTTAAACTCCTCAACGCCCGTGCGATGCTTGTAGTCGATCACCACGGCACGATTCTCGGCGTCCACGTCCACGCGGTCGATGCGCCCGCCAAGCGGCCAACCGGCATACTCGACCTTGAGCTCATTGAACGCAAACTCCAGGTAGCGCGGCGCGAAGGGCGCGAGCGCCTCGGACTCGTAGGCTAGCACGCCCTCCAACTGCGGCAAGATCTCGGCAACCTGGCGCTCCTCCACCGCAGAGAGCGGCACCAGCGGGCCCTCCGTGCCTCGCTTGCCGGCGTGCTCGGTCAACGTCTCGTCAAAGACCTCGCGCAGCAGCTCCTGAGCGCGCGGCAGATTCTCGGGCGTCACGCGCTCCATGCCCTCCTGGGGCAGGCGGGCATGCAGGTGCTCCAGCACGTCGTGAACAAAGTTGCCCTTCTCCATGTTGCCAAAGCCCGCGTCGATGGACTGGGGCTTCACGCGATACGACACGAACCAGCACAGCGGGCACGTCGAGTACGCCTCAATCTGCGAGGCGGACGTCAGGCGCGGCACGAGCGGCGCGTTCTCGCCCTCGCCATCGCGGCGACGCAGGACCAGGTACGGCACAGCCGCCTCACTCAAATGCTGAGGAGCCTCGCACGCAACACGCTTGCACTCGATGCCCTCGCCGGCCGCCGGATCAAAATCGGCGACGATACCGCCCTCGCCCACGCACGCAACCTTGGCGGCGCCAGCGGCCTCGGCGTGCGCCCGCAGCTCGGTCCACACGGCAGCCGGATAGCACTCGCGTGCCTGGCGATCGTGGGTCACGCGGGCGAGCACAACGGGGCCGCGTGCCGCCTGCATCGCGCGGCCAAAGCGCACGCGCAGCAGGGCCGCAGGCTCAAGCGTCACACCGCTGCGATCTAACTCTGCCGCCAGCGTAGCCAGCGGTCCCTCTTCGTGCGAAAGCGGATAACTGTCCAGGTCGACGTCGGCAAACAGCACGGCATCGTAGCTGTCGGGGCGCAGGGCTGCCGCATCGGCAAGCGACGCAAAGCGCACCTGGGCGCGCGGCGCGCGGTCGACCTCGTAGGTCTCGTAATCGTAGGCGGTGCTGCGCTTGTCCACCTTGGTACGAACGCCGTCGAGCACGGGCACGGTCGCGGCCTGCGACACGTCGAGCGCACGAGCATCGTTCATAAGGATGTCGATGGCATGTCGCAGCAGGGCGGTCTCCGTCTGGCGACGAGCCTGACCGTCAAGGCCTCCAAGGGCGCGATCGGGCAACGCCTCGGCAACGGCGAGCATGGCCTTGAGCGCCGTCACGGGTTTGTCGCGCCACAGCGCTTGGAACACGTCCGAGACCACACATGGCACGTTCTTAAACCAGTTCTCATCACTGGCAGCCTTGCGCGTGCCCCTGACCTGGCCCTGCACGCTCTGCAGCAGGCTCTTGACGGCCGTGGTGGTCTTGCCGCGCGACAGGCGCATGTTCTTGTCGAAGGTGCGCGCGCTCGCGGCGTCAGCACCCGAAAGCGGACTGTAAATCCAGTCGGTAAGCTCCGGCGCGGGCCACCACTCGGTCTTGGAGGCGGTGCCCTCGTCGGCGGCCTTCATGCGCTCGATCAGATTGGCGAGCGCCGTGAACTGCCCACCCGCGATGGATTGGGAAAACGCCGTGAACTCAATTGCCTCGGCCGCAATATGACGCGCCGCCAAACGGGCAGCGAATTCACCAAACAGCTGGGGCGCCCGGGCAGACACCACGAGCACGCGCACGGGGTCCGCGGACGCCGTGACACCGCCGTCGACCGCGGCGGCCTCACACGTTTTTACCAGATCATCGATTGCATCCACATAGGCGTGGGCACGGGCGTGAGGGCCGGCAACCTCTACAAAGGTAGGCTGAGCGGCGGACTTGGAGGCAGTCTGGGGCGCGACGGCACCCTCCCCCAGCGGCGCGGCCTCAAACAGCACACCGCGGGCATCAAAGGCGGCAGCCAGATCTTCGCGCATTGCCGCCTGCTCGCGGGCAAGCAGCACAACGGCCTCTCCCCCATTGTTCGCCACGGCCGACAGCAACTCGAGCAGGCCGTGCGTAAACGACGTGACGCCGTGCACACATACCGCGCGGGCGCACGCCGGCAGGCTGTCGGTCAAAGCGTCGGCCATAAGGTCAGCCGCCTCGCAGGACTCGACCATGTCTCGACGGTCCAAGCCGCTCGCATAGGCACTCAACAGCTCGAACACGCGAGCCTCGGCGTCGCTCTTGGGATCGGGCTGGCAAACGTCGCCGCAGCAGCGCTCGGCACCCGTTCCCGCTACGCCCGGCAGCACATCGCGGGCCATGCGCGCGAGCATGCGCACCGTGCCCTGGCTGCGCGAAAGCGGCTGCAGGCCGGCATCGTCGCGACGGGCGATCATGTCCGAAAACAGCATCTGGCGCTGCATGTTGTCGACGAAGCTGCGGCCATCGCCCATTAGCTCCCATAGCGAACGAAGCCACGACGCGGGGGTTTTGTAGTCAACGCCCAGCGAGACGCCAGCAACCGCAGCATCGTGACGGCACAGGTCGAGCTCGGCAAACGAGGGCGCCAGCAAAACGGCATGCCCGTGGCGGGCGACCAGGTCGGCGAGCAACGCCGACTCGGCATCGCTCAAGTCCGTACCGGTATTGGTGGTATAGATTCGAACAGGCATGGTCCTCCACTCAAACCGTTCGCAATAATCAATGCATCCATCCTAACCGCCCACGCGGACAGATTGCCACCGCAGCTCCATCTTTTGGTACAAAGCAACCTGACCCCAACGCACCAGCCGATTGCGGGCATATAAAAACCGCCCCCGAAGGGACGGTTCTGCGCAATTCGTTTGTTGCAGCTGGCCTACTCGCCATCCTCCAGTTTGATGAGGATCTTGCGATAGCCACCGTACTCGCCGTTGAGCGCCTTGGACACGCGGCTCACCGTGGTGGACGAAGCGCCGGTACGGGCCTGAACCTCAACATAGGGCTCGCCCTCATCCAGATAACGCGCGACCTGCAGGCGCTGAGAAAGATCGCAGATCTCGCGCGGTGTGCAGATATCGGTTAAAAACGCCTGGATATCCTTCTCGTCATCCAAAAGACTAAATGCGTGGACCAGCTGCTTGACATCAGGCATGTCAAACATGTTCTCGATATTCATCGATCACCGCCAAACCCGCCAAAAGGCATCGAAGTTGATACTGACATCGGGCATCGTTCGCCCGTAATATGCAATAAAACTATGCATGGGCCATTTGCCCGTAGCAGTGTAGCACACCACCAAACTAAAGCGGCAAGACTCTCTGTCAGCGGCACGTTTTTCAGGACGAACGCCGTTTTGAAACCGAATGCGCACGTAAGCTCCATGAATATTTGAGACAATGGGCGCCCAAACACCGCGGCGCGCCCGCGCAACCATCCAAGTCGCCGCCGCAAGCCGCTTCACGCGACGTCAGCAACCCCGGCGCAAGAAAGGATTCACGCCATGCGCTTTATGCTTAACTGGCTCTTCACCTCGATCGCCATCGCGATCGCCACGTTCCTCGTCCCCGGTATTCAACCCTTCGGCTTTGCCGAGGCCTGGGTCTGCTTTGCCTTTGTGGGACTGTTCCTCAACATCGTCGATTCGCTCGTCAAACCGTTCCTGACGGTCATCTCGCTGCCGCTCACGATCATTACGCTCGGCATTTTCCAGCTCGTGCTCAACAGCTTTATGCTCGAGCTCGCCAGCTACCTGTCGGTCAACCTGCTGGGCGTCGGCATCTCCATCGCCGGCTTTGGCTCGGCCTTTATGGGCAGCATCCTAGTGTCCATCATGCGCAGCATCCTCGATAGTATTGCTGAAGAGTAGAACGTCCCCGATACACAAACGCATCGGACCAAACCAAAGGCCGCCCATCGCAAAAATGGGCGGCCTTCTTATTTGCCAAGTCTCAGAGGGCAATAAAATCTACCATTTCCACCCCATCCCCACATGACAGGTGGGGTTAGATGACGTAGTCGTAGCCTTCGTTGGGAGCGACAAGTTGATCGAGCGTCACACCGTCGAGGTAATCATTGATGAGCTTGTCCAGGTTTTTCCACACGTCGAGTGTGGGGCACTCCTCAGATCGCGAGCAGCCCTTGCAGTCGCCATCCAGGCAGGCGACCGGCGCCAGACTGCCCTCAGTCAGGCGCAAGATCTCGCCTACCGTGTACTGCTCGGGCGGGCGCGTGAGCACATAGCCGCCGCCCTTGCCGCGCATGCCCGAGAGCATATTGGCGCGCACGAGCGTCGCCAGAATATTCTCGAGGTACTTCTCCGAAATACCCTGACGCGCCGCAATCTCCTTAAGCGGGATACGGCCTGTCGCCTGGTGCTCGGCCAGATCGACCATAACGCGCAGGGCATACCTGCCCTTAGTAGAAACCAACATGTATAGTGCTGCCTTTCGGTCTTTTAGTCCGTTGAAATTCTAGCCGAAAAATTGGCTTTGGAAATACTCGTTCCGGTCAAGATGGTTAATCGACTCGTAATAATCTTCTATTTCCTATTGCATTACTAGGCTTTAGTGTCTAGTATGCTTCCCAACAGCTAAACGAACAACCTATAAGGTTTATGGGTTTACCTGCTACACGCACCGTAAAACCACACGGTAACCAGCAACTTGAACACTTTGGAGGTTCATCATGAGCAAGGTTTACACGTCCATCGATCAGCTTATCGGCCACACCCCGCTCCTGGAGCTCACCCACTTTGAAGCCGATGAGGGCCTCAAGGCCCGCGTGCTCGTCAAGCTGGAATACTTCAACCCCGCCGGGTCCGTTAAAGACCGCGTCGCCAAGAACATGATTGACGAGGCCGAGAAGGCCGGCAAGCTCGTGCGCGGTGGCGACTACACCATCATCGAGCCCACGAGCGGCAACACCGGCGTCGGCATCGCTTCGGTGGCGGCGGCCCGCGGCTACAAGGTGATCATCACCATGCCCGAGACCATGTCCGTCGAGCGCCGCAAGCTGATGCAGGCATACGGTGCGCAGCTCGTGCTCACCGACGGCTCCAAAGGCATGAAGGGCGCTATCGCCAAGGCCGAAGAGTTGCAGAAGGAGACCCCCAACAGCATCATCGCCGGCCAGTTTGTGAACCCCGCGAACCCGGCCATTCACAAGGCCACGACCGGCCCCGAGATCTGGGACGACACCGACGGCAAGGTCGGCATCTTCGTCGCCGGCGTCGGCACCGGCGGCACCGTGACCGGCGTGGGCGAGTTCCTCAAGGAGCAAAACCCCGAGATTCAGGTCGTCGCCGTCGAGCCCGCCACCTCCCCGGTGCTCTCCAAGGGCCAGGCCGGCCCGCATAAGATCCAGGGTATCGGTGCCGGCTTTGTGCCCGACGTCCTCGACACCCAGGTCTACGACGAGATCATCCCCGTCGAGAACGACGACGCCTTTGCCACCGGCCGCGCCGTGGGCCACAAGGAGGGCGTGCTCGTGGGCATTTCGTCCGGCGCCGCCGTGTGGGCCGCACTGCAGCTGGCCAAGCGCCCCGAGAACGAGGGCAAGACCATCGTGGCGCTGCTCGCCGACACCGGCGAGCGCTACCTGTCCACGGCACTCTTCCAGGACTAGAGCTCTCGTTCTTAGAACGAGTCCAAGGCACGCCGGTCTCCCCTCTCTTCTGGCAGCCTGAGCTCATCCCAACAGGGTGTCCCACAGGACGCCCGAACTTGCTACAATGTCTGCGGCGCGGAACCAGCCTCCCGCGCCGCTTTTCTTTTTTGGCCACATGCCACCAAGGAGAACCTCCCCATGCACAACAAGCGCGTGCTCGTCGCCATGAGCGGCGGCGTCGATTCCAGCGTGACCGCGTATCTGCTCAAAAGTCAGGGTTACGAATGTGTCGGTGCCACCATGCGCCTCACCTGCCCCGCGCCCGATCCCGCCACGGGCATGAGTAAGGTCGACCACGACATCGCCGATGCAAAGGCCGTCGCCGAGCGCCTGGGGATACCCCATCACGTGCTCGACTTGCAGCAAACCTTCGACCGCAACGTTGTCGAGCGTTTTATGAACGCCTACCAGGAGGGGCTGACGCCCAATCCGTGTATCATCTGCAACCGCCATATTAAGTTTGGCGCGTTGCTGGATGCGGCGCTGGATATGGGCTGCGACTACATCGCCACAGGCCACTATGCCAAAACAAGCCAGGCGCCCGACGGCACCTGGCAGCTGCATCGCGGCGAGGACCCCAAAAAGGACCAGAGTTACTTTTTGTATTCGCTCACGCAGGAGCGCCTGGCGCACACGATCTTTCCGCTAGCAGGCCTAGACAAAGAGCGCGACGTGCGCCGCATAGCCGCCGAGCAGGGCTTTACCAACGCCCAGAAGGCCGAAAGCGAGGACATCTGCTTTATTCCAGACGGTGACTACGCGGGCTATATCGAGCGCCGTTGCGGACATCCCGCTGCACCGGGCGACATTGTGTGGCGCGACGGCAGCGTGGTCGGGCGCCACAACGGCGCGCTGCGCTACACCATCGGCCAGCGCAAGGGCCTGGGCGTCGCGATGGCGCATCCCGTGTACGTAACGGGTGTCGACGCCGTCAACAACACTGTGCATCTGGGCGAGGCAGAGGATCTGACGGCCACGGCGCTCACGGCCAACGACTGGATTTGGAGCGCCCCTGCCGACCACATGGAGGTAGAGCTCACGTCCGGCGGCATTCGCATGGGCGCCAAGTACCGCTACCGACAGAAAGACCAGGCAGCGACCCTTACGCGCGGCGAAGACGGGCAAATGTTGCTGACCTTTGACGAGCCGCAGCGAGCCATCGCCCCCGGCCAAGCCGTTGTAGTCTACCGCGGCGACATCGTCCTGGGCGGCGGCACCGTGACCGGCGCACTTAAGTAGCCGCGGGTTTATCGCTGCACGTGTCGAAGTACCTCAAGAGCGGCACCAACCTCGATTACGCGACGCTCGAGGCCGCGGCGGATGGCCTCGAGTCGACCCTCCGCCGTGGCCCATTTGCTCTGCGAAAGAATCTCGATCGCCTCATCAACAAATCCGTTGAGCCGCGATGAATCGAACCAATCGAGCAAATCCGCAAGCGCCAGCTGGACGGAAGGGTCGGGCCCAAACGGCTTAGCGGAAAACCCAAACTCCCCAGCTGCGAGCACGGCAGTTGGTACGTTGTACCACAGGCAGTTGCCGCTATCGAACAGCGGTGCAGGCCTTATCTCCAGGGTATCGACATTGCGGATGATACCGAAGTTTCGCCAATGGCGATCGCTGTTGGCCAAAAGGGCATCGCAAACGATCATCTGCGACATAGACCTTCTCACAGCGGCCTCGTCTGCTCCATGCTTACCAAGAAAGCGGCAGTACCGGTCGTACGTCGAGCTTCCTCGCTGGCCACCAAGGGCGTTCTTAACGTAAACAGCCGGAACATATTCCTCGCGGCCGTCAAGAAAGTCGTCGCACAGACACACAGGGCCATCGAACATGCGCTCAACCGTGTAAGGAACAAACTCCCCCTTGGAAAGCAAGCGACGATGCAGAGCCGTTGCAACTGCCTCGTTAAAGGGCCGTTGGTCGTCCATCCCGCACCCTTTAGCCAAAACGCGAATGCCGTTTCGGATCATCCACGATTTAGGGAGCTCGCCCTCGGACGTGTTATCCGGATTTTTTAGACCGATGCCTTCCAGCCAACCCGAACGCTCTTCGGGCGCCGATCGCTCAAAATCATTCTCGAAGTAATTGATGCTTTGCCATTTGAGTTCGGCGCAATCGGCCGGCCGCAGCCAATAACAATCCGAAAGCGATAAGCCCAGGCACCGAACCGGAACCTCGATGCCACTGGCAATTCCCAGTTCACGATAGCGCGAGACGAGTCCAGGGCGGACGTCAGGCACCGACCGATGGCTCCACCACACGTTGAGCTCCCGTTTATTCACCGTAGGAGAAGAGCTCGAGCATGTGCCAAACGGCATTCGTTGCGCATCGAGGACCTCGGCGATTTCGAAGGGAAACTCACGCGTCGGATCAAATGAGACATGCGCGACCTCATGGTCGGCCGACATCAGCGTAAACTTGCGTCCCACATCGGCCGCAGGACGGCGTCCTCGCTTGCGGACCTTTTGATAGGCGGTCGCAGAATTGTACTCGACCATCTTCCGGCCGCCCACAATATCGCACACAAGCGTCCCCGATGCGGCAAGTTGCGATATGCGGGCTTTCGTAACGCCCAACAGGCGGGCGGCATCACCCATAGATAAGTACTCAGACGTATCCATACGCCGCATCACCTCGTTAAGTAATTTACGCGTTTAGTTAATAGATTACTTACATCATAATACTAAACGACCTAAAGCGAAAAAAGGCCCGAGAAATCGGGCCTTAGCGATTGGTCAGCCGAGTCGCAAACTGCTTCCTTAGCGCTGCACGTAGGCGCGGACCAGCTCAAAGGTGTTACGCACACCGTCGATGTGGCTGCGCTCGTAGTTGTGGCTCGCGTACACGCCGGGGCCGATCAGACCATGGCGAATGTCGTAACCGGCCGAAAGCGTGGCCTCGACGTCGGAGCCGTAGTGCGGGTACACATCGATGGCGTAATCGAGCTCCAGCTCGCGCGCGATGTTGGACAGCGTGGTTACCAGGTCGTAGTTGTACGGACCACCCGAATCCTTGGCGCAAATCGAAACCATGCGCTCTGTGCAGCCAAGGTCGTCGCCCACGCAACCCATGTCCACGCTGATCATCTCGCGCGTGTCGTCCGGCACAAAGGCACCGCCGTGGCCGACCTCCTCGTACACCGTAAAGAGCAGCGATACCTTGCGCGAAAGCGTCACCTCGCCGCCAGCAACGGCGCGGGCCAGGCCCAGCAGAATCGACGCCGACAGCTTGTCGTCAAGGAAGCGACTCTTGATGTAGCCGCTCTCCGTCACCGTGGTGCGCGGATCCATAGCGATGATGTCGCCGGTCTGAATACCCAGCTCGAGCACATCGTCCTTGCTGTCAACGTTCTCGTCGAGCAGGATTTCCATGTTCTTCTCGATGGTCTTGACCGGCTCATCGGCCACATGCGCCGAAGGCTCGGTATTGAGGACCACGCCCGTGTAGACATTGCCATCGCGCGTGTAAACGGTGCAGTTCTCGCCATCGGCCGTAGACCACTGGTGCCCGCCGAGCGTCGTGGGGCGCAGGCGACCATTGTCCTTAATGGAGCGCACCATAGCGCCCAGAGTATCGACATGGCTCGCCAACACGAGCGGCTCACCCTCACCACCAAGCTCAACAAGCACATTGCCCTTGTTAGAACGCTCGGGCCCAAAGCCCATATCGCGCAACGTTTCCATCAGATAATCAGTCGCCGCACGGGTATAGCCCGTAGGCGAGGCAATAGAAGTCAGCGTCTTAAGCTGGTCAGTAATAAAACCAAGCGTAGAATCCATTTGGGACACCATCCACAACTCCAAAGTCAACATCCCGTAATCAGTAAAAGCCCCAACAACGATACCATCACGCACAAATATTTACCCAGCGAGATGACCCATCGAGCTCTTCCGAACAGCGCCCGCCACGACAACGAGCCGGCGGGCCCCGCCCGTTAGCCCCAGAATCTTTCCGCAGGACAGAAGGAGGCCCCGCCGCACGTAGTGCGCAGCGGGGCCTCCGACATGTCCGAGGACGATTCTGGGGCTAACGGGCGGGGCCCGCCGAACCAGGTTAGGCAGCCGGGCAGATCTTCTTGAAGAGCTCGATGACGTCGTCGAGCGTCGCCTCGCGCGGGTTACCCGGGAAGCAGGCGTCGGCCATGGCGTCCTTGGCCAAGACCTCGATCTCGTCGGCCTTCATGGCCTCGCAGACGTGCGGGATGTTCACATCGGCAGAGAGCTGCTTGACGGCGGCGATAGCGGCGTCGGCAGCCTCGTCGGTGCTCATACCCGTGGTGTCAACGCCCATGGCGACGGCAACCTTGGCCAGGCGCTCGGCGCAAACCGGCTTGTTGAACTCCATGGCGATTGGCAGCAGCATGGCGCAAGCGACGCCGTGCGGGGTGTCGTAGTGAGCGGACAGGGTGTGAGCCATGGCGTGGTCGATGCCCAGGCCGACATTGGAGAAGCCCATGCCGGCGACATACTGGCCAAGAGCCATGCCCTCGCGGCCGGAGCCGGGCTGACCGGACTTGGCCTCGGCGACAGAGTCGCGCAGGTTCTCGCTGATCAGCTTAATAGCCTCAAAGTGGAACATGTCGGAGAGCTCCCAAGCGCCCTTGGTGGTGTAACCCTCGATGGCGTGGGTCAGAGCGTCCATGCCAGTGGAAGCGGTCAGGCCAGCGGGCATGGAAGCCATCATGTCGGGGTCGACGACGGCGACCTCGGGGGCGTCGTTGGTGTCAACGCACACGAACTTGCGGACCTTCTCGGGGTCGGTGATGACGTAGTTGATGGTCACCTCGGCAGCGGTACCGGCGGTCGTCGGCACAGCGATGGTGAACACGGCGTGGTTCTTAGTGGGAGCAACGCCCTCGAGGCTGCGGACATCGGCGAACTCGGGGTTGTTGATGATGATGCCGATAGCCTTGGCGGTATCCATGGAGGAGCCGCCACCGATGGTCACGATAGCGTCAGCCTCGGCGGCCTTGAAGGCCTCGACGCCGTCCTTGACGTTCTGGATAGTGGGGTTGGGCTTGATCTCGGAGTAGAGGCTCCAAGCGATGCCGGCAGCGTCGAGCTCGTCGGTCACCTTAGCGGTAACGCCAAACTTGACCAGATCGGGGTCGGAGCAGACGAAGATCTTCTTGTAGCCGCGACGCTGGAGCTCGCCGGGGATCTCCTTGATGGCGCCGGAACCATGATAAGAAATGGTGTTGAGAACGAAACGATTAGCCATTGATAGCCTCCCATCGTGTGCGGGGCACCCATTACGCCCCACGCTATGAGTCCCATCCTAACGCTTTTGAAACAAAAAACACGTGAGAACATCAAAATCGTTAAAGCGTTTCAACATATGATGAAAAATAATGCGGCGAAGGGACAGCCCCTTTGCCGCATTCGGTTACTTTCGGCAGCCCTCTTTCCAAGCCTCGGCCGCAACCTTCCAGCGAAAACGCAAGTCGCGCTCGCGGTCGATGAACATGATGGCAAACGCGACAAACAGCAGCACGCTCGCCACGACGATGGCGTGCAGGCCCATGCGCTCAATACACCAGTTGCCCAACACGGCGCCAAACACAAAGGTAAAGATCACGCCAAAGTACAGCAGGCCGTTTTCCAAAAAGCCGCGCTTGTGGGTGATGATGTAGTCGTCCACGTTTTGCAAGGCATTACGGAGGTTGCCGATACACATGGTCGTGGCGATGCCGTGACCGTGGATCTTGCGGAAGCTCTCGACCTGCATGCCGCAGGCAAACGAGGTGAGGCAGTTGGCGAGCAGGTTGTAACCGCCGCCCGGGATAAAGCTCACGCCCAGCAAGATAACGGCTTCAAAAAACACCGTCACCTGGCGCCAGTGAATCACACTGCCAAACCGCTCGTGAACCAGGTCGGCAAGCATAATGCCCACAGCAAACGACACCACGGGGAAGAAGTAGCGCCCCGCCAGTGCCCAGTTGCCTTCCGAGATGCTCACGCCCACGAGCAGGATGTTGCCCGTCTGCGCGTTGGCGAAAACATGATCGCGCCCAATGTACGAATACACATCCATAAAGCCACCGGCGAGCGCCAAGATGATGCCCAGCTCAATAGACTCCGATATCTGTTTGGCACGCTGCATCGTCGTGCATCCTCCTTGTTGACGACTCTCTCGTGCGTTGGCGGAAACATAGCCGCCGTTCATACTGTAACCCATTGACAACATGGCATGCGCGCGAGACGGGCTCCCCAACGCGCGGATATACAGTCTGGAAACAAACGGCACCCGCATCGATACGCCGATCCGCCAACCCATGTACTCCACCAGTCTTTTTAGCCCCGTCCCAAAAAGACTGGTTACAATTACGTGCAGCATACAAACACCGGGAGGGATCGTGGCAAAAAAGCCTCAGCACGCTCAGAACAACCAGCGCAGTCAGCAGGGCAAACAGGGCCAGCAGCAAAAGCGCGGCGGTAAGGCGCAGGCCACGGTCGCCCGCACCAAGCATTCCCAAGCGACGCCCGCCCGCCCCTGGCGTCCGGGCCGCGATAAGTTCCTCCCCGTCAGTCGTGCCGACATGGATGCGCGCGGCTGGGACCAGTGCGACTTTGTCTACATCTGCGGTGACGCCTACGTGGACCATCCCAGCTTTGGCATGGCTATCATCAGCCGCGTCCTTGACGCGCACGGCTACAAGGTGGGTATCATCTGCCAGCCCGACTGGACCGATCCCGCCAGCATCACGGTGCTCGGCGAGCCTCGCCTGAGCTTTCTCGTCAGTGCCGGCAACATGGACTCCATGGTCAACCACTATTCGGTGACCAAGCACCGCCGCCACTCCGACGCCTACACCCCCGGCGGCGAAGAGGGGCACCGTCCCAACCGAGCCGTCACGGTCTATGGCAACCTCATCCGCCAGACGTTCAAGGACGCTCCCATCATCATCGGCGGCATCGAGGCGAGCCTGCGCCGTCTGGCCCACTACGACTACTGGCAGGACAAGCTCAAGCGCTCGGTACTGCTCGACTCGGGCGCCGACATCCTCATCTACGGCATGGGCGAGCACGCGATTGTCGAGATCGCCGACGCGCTCGACGCGGGACTGCCCGTCGACCAGATCACCTATATCAACGGCACCGTCTACCGCACGGGTTCGCTCGACGAGGTCTACGACTACGACCTGCTGCCCAGCTGGGACGACCTTACCGCCGACAAGCTCAACTACGCGCGCAGCTTTAACGTGCAGCAGCAGAATATGGACCCCATCACCGGTCATCGCCTGGTAGAGCCCTATCCCAACAGCGTCTATGTGGTGCAGAACCCGCCATCGGCGACGCTCACCACCGACGAGATGGACGATGTGGCCGAGCTTCCCTACGCCCGCGATTGGCATCCCGACTACGATGCGGCGGGCGGCGTACCGGCCTTTGCCGAAATCAAATTTTCCATTAGCTCCAACCGCGGCTGTTTTGGCGAGTGCTCGTTTTGCGCCCTCACCTTCCACCAGGGCCGCGTACTGCAGATGCGCAGCCACGACTCGATCATGCGCGAGGCCGAGCTGCTCACGCACGATCCCGAGTTTAAGGGCTACATCAACGACGTGGGTGGACCGACGGCCAACTTTAGCCGTCCGGCCTGCGACAAGCAGCTCAAGCACGGCGTGTGCAAGAACAAGCGCTGTCTGTGGCCGAGTGTGTGCAAGAACATGGTGGTCGACGAGAGCGGCTACACGCAGCTGCTGCGCGATCTGCGCCAGCTGCCGGGCGTCAAGAAGGTCTTCGTCCGCAGCGGCATACGCTTTGACTACACCATGGCCGACGCCTCGGACGAGTTTTTGCGCGAGCTGCTGGAGCATCACGTCTCGGGCCAGCTGCGCGTAGCACCCGAGCACGTGAGCGACGCGGTGCTGTCCGTGATGGGCAAACCGAGCCGCGCCGTCTACGACGCGTTCTGCCGTAAATTTGAACGCTTGAACCGCGAATACGGACTCAAGCAGTACGTAGTGCCATACCTAATCTCGAGCCACCCCGGTTCAACGATGAAGGAAGCTGTGGACCTGGCCGAGGCCGTACGCGACATGGGCTACATGCCCGAACAGGTGCAGGACTTCTACCCCACACCGTCCACCATGTCGACCTGCATGTACTACACCGGCGTGGACCCACGCACCATGGAGCCGATCTATGTGGCGCGCGACCCGCACGAAAAGGCCATGCAGCGTGCGCTCATCCAGTATCGCAAACCCGAGAACTACAAGCTGGTACGCGAGGCGCTGGAAAAAGCCGGACGTCGTGACCTGATCGGCTACACCAAACACTGTCTAATCCGCCCCGTGCCGCCGCGCCCGGGCGAGACGTCTGCTGGCGATGGGCATGGCACCGGCAAGAAGGGCGGCAAGGCCCACGGCGGTGCTGGCGGCAAGGGACCCAAAGGCAGCAAGGGGCACGGCGGCATGTCGCGTGCACAGAACACTGCCGGGCGTAATCGCGCGGCCCAGGGGCGTCAGGGCGCCAACGGAGGCGGGCGTCGCAACTAGGGCAGCGGTGCGCTCGCTGCGTCCATCCCACACGCGTGGCGCAGCGAGCGCATTGCCTCAACGAGGATGACGCCGGCGATAGCGACCGTGATTATCACGTCGAACGGTGTGTTCACAAACCAGAGCAACGTCATGAAATACGACCCGGCATTAAAGGCAAAGTGCAGCAGGATCGTGTAGCGGAGCTTTCCGGTCGTCACGAGCACCCAACCAAAGATGAGGCCGGCGGCACCCGCGTAGCAACCCTGTACCCAATTCATGTGCATAAAACCGAAGATCGCCGCCTGCAGCACAATCGCCGCGGCGATACCCCACGTGCTTGGGGCCGCCCAGGGCACCATGGCGCCACTCTGCGCGCTCACACGACGCCGGCACTTCCAAAGTGGGCGGCACTGCGGATTAAACGCTCGGAGCGAAAACTCAAAAATAATGCCGCGCACCAGCAGCTCTTCACAAAATGGGGCGCCGAGCACCGTGGTCAGGACGGCAAGAAGGTTGGTATCGCCCAAGCCTGTTTCCTCGACGAGCTCGCTATAGTCCGCCGCAACCTCGGGCAGCAGCGACAGCACGCCGTCGCATAGGTAGCTAATGACCACCTGCATGGATAGGCCGATCACGACAACGTATGCGATGCGCTTCCATGCAGCATTTGCTCCCCCGCCGAGCGGGCGTTCACCTTGCCGGCGCGCCATGAAGGAGCGGGGCCACAGATAGCGCCACCACAGCAGCGCCATCAAAAACGACGCCGTCTGAGCGGCGGCCTGAAACCATTGAATATCGAGATTGTCGATCGGGAAACCCGTCAGTGCCGACACGATGTCCAGCGCGGAGAACAAAACAATGCTCAAGGCAATATCGGCAGCGACGACACCAAAACAGGCAAGCGCCCAAACCAGCGCATTGAGCATGCCAACCTCCTCAAAACCCGGCACTTGGGGACAGTCATTGTTGATGAGAATCGGGCGCAGCGCCAAAAGCCCCGTTGGGTGAAATGTCGAACGGGAAGGTGCCGCAGCGATTGAACGCGGCGATAAACATGCGGATGGCGTTGGACGGCGTGGTGCCCACGAGCTGGGTTGCCGCCGCGAAGGCCGCCTTTTCCTCGGGCAAGACCTTCGCGACAACCGGGGTCATGTGTTCTGCCATGGCGCTTCCTTTTTGAAACGACGGTGGTGCGGATAGATGCGGGCCACGCGGCTGGGCGACGGGCTGTGAAGGCAACCCGATTGGCCCGCATCCGGAGTTTGTTTCTGCTGCGTCGGTATTACTTGGTATTCCTAAGTATTACCCCGCAGATAGAATAGCACACCCGACCCCATGGGAGCGGAGGAAAACGAATCATTTTGTTGCTGAGTTAGTATTTAGAGCGTGATGATGTCCGAGATATCGAGGGCCTGAGCGTCGGCGACATCGTGCGAGGCAAGCAGCAGCATACGGCCGTCGAGCAAGTCGAGCACGACCTCGGCGCATGCGTCGCGCGCAGCGGTATCTAAACCGGTAAAGGGCTCGTCAAGAATCACCGCGCCGCCCGGGCACAGCAGGGCTCGAGCGATCTCGACGCGACGGCGCTGCCCGCCCGAAAGCTCGGCCACGCGAGCATGTACATCGACCCCCGGCACCAGCAGGCGCAACAGGGCCGCAGCACTCGAGGCGTCCACGCGTGCATCGGCGCACACTAGCACGTTATCCAGCGCCGCGGCGGACTCGACCAAGCGTGCATCCTGAAACACCATCGAGCACGGCGCGCACTCCCCCGCTGCCAACGAAAGCAGCGTCGACTTGCCCACACCCGAGGCGCCCATCACGCAGGCGCGCCCACCGGCGGGCACACGGAGTGTCAGTCCGTCGAGCGCCGGAGCCCAGGGCGCCCGCTCGCCCACGGCGAGCGCAAGCTCCGCCGCAGCGCCGCCCCCGGCAGCCCCCGCACGCCCGCGAGCGCCGCGCCCATGCGCCCGCACGGCCGCACCCCACGCCACGGGCCCCGAAACCCGCAGCAGCCACACCAGCACGCGCTCACACGCCCACGAGGCGGCAACGACCAGCACGGTCCAAGCCAGCAGGTCGGCCGTCTCAATCAAAAGCTTCGCCTGATAGATGCGCTCACCCACGGTGCCCACCGCCATGCCGATCAGCTCGGCTGCCACGCCGGCCTTCCAGCTCATGCCAATCACGGCACGCGCACACGAAAGCACAAACGGCAGGACTTCGCGCCAGGTATGGGCGCAAAACAGTCGCCAGCCGCGCACGCCATGCAGACGGAACATCTGCTCCAGCGGTTTATTCACCTGTGCCAAGCCCTCGGCCAGCGAAAAATACACGCCCGGCAGCGCCATCAAAAAGACCGCCGCGATGCTCACACGTGCCGACCCCAACCAAATGAGCAGCAGGACCACCACGCAGGCAGCCGGCGTCGCCTTTACAAACGACAGTGCCGGAGCCACCAGGTGCGCAAACGCACGCGACCGCACCGAGACTCCCGCCAGCACGCCGCCGCACACCGCGGCAAGCGCCAGCCCGCCCAATATTCGCGCGCCCGAGCCCGCCAAAATCGCCCAGGTACCGCCATCGCACACCAGGCGCAGCAGCGCCAAGGCAACAGCACCCGGCCCCGGCAAGATCAGCGGCTGCGCTACCAACGCCGCCACCAGCACCCACACGGCAAGCCAAAAGGCGGCGACGGCACCTGCTGCCGCCACCGCCTTCATACGCTCTGTCATTTGTCGAGCAAACGCACGCACGGGCTACTCCATGTAGTAGAAATCGTCAGCCGGGAGCTTGCCGCCCACGGCGCTCGCGTCCGCATCGGCCAGCACCTGCAGGTACCCACCGAGCGCCGCCTTCATATCCTTCCCCGTCTGGCACACGAGCATGCACCCGGGAATCGCCTTTTCGGCAATCGTGGCGTTATCCACGATGCCCGCATCGACCACGGCCTGAGCCCAGTCCGCCGGCGCCGCATTGACGGCTTTCACGCTCGCCTCATGGCAGCGCAAGAATTCCGCCACGGCGTCGGGATGCTCCTCGGCAAAGGAACGGCGCACCACGGTCACGCCCGTCAGCAGGCGCGAGCCCGTGTCACCTGCCAGCTCATCCCACACATCGGTCAGACTTACCGGAGCCGACAGCTTGCCTTCGCTCTTGGCGATGGCGGCGGTCTTGAACGGCTCGGGCAGCACGCCCACAGCAGACGGATCGGCAAGCAGGGCCGACAGCACCTCGGTGGGCTCGCTCTTAAACTCGAGCGTCACCTGGCCGGTCAGGCCCGCGCGCTCCAGCAGGTAGTTCATGACGTACTCCGGCGTGATGCCCTTGCCCGTCATATAGACGGTATGGCCCGCCAGATCGCCAAACGAGGCCACACTCGCATCGCCCGTCACAACGCTCAGCACGCCCAGCGTGTTGATGTCGATGACCTGCACCGCGCCCTCGGTCTTGTTGTAGAGCACGCTCGCCACGTTGGCGGGCACTAGGGCGATATCGACATCGCCCTGAATGACCTTGGGCACGATCTCGTCGGCTGCGGCGCTGATCGCAAAGTCGAACTCGTTATCCGTCTCGCCGCTCGCCGCCTGGTCCATAAACCTCACCAGACCGATCGACGTCGGGCCCTTGAGCGAGGCGACGTGCACCTCAACCGGCTCCGCAGCAGCACCGGCGCCGTCCGTGGCAGCCGAGCCCGCGGCGGACCCGGCACCGACAGCCCCGCCGCCACAGCCCGCGAGCGCAAGCGACAACGCGCCCACCGCGAGCGCCGAGGCCAACCCCCGGCGCGTCATCTCAACATCAAACGCGCGCATCGTTAGCACTTCCCCTCGTTAGGCATCGACCAGGCGTGATGGTCGGTATGCAGCAACTCCTCGGCCAGCGGCGAGAGCGGCGCACCCAAGAACTCGCGATAGCATGCCTGAACATCGGGATTCTCGTGCGAGAAGCGAATGTCCGCTGCCGCATCGAGGTCCCAAAGAACCTGGCCACGCTCTGCCGCCAGCTCGCAGCCGTCGTGAATGGGCTGACCGCCGCCACCGACGCAGCCGCCCGGGCACGCCATGACCTCGACGAAGTCATAGCTCGCACGGCCGTCGCGAATCGCATCGAGCAGGCGGGCAGCGTTGCCCAGCCCGTGCGCCACGGCGACGCGCACCTTGGTGCCATCGATATCGGCCACGGCCTCCTTCCAGCCATTCAGGCCACGCACGTCGGTAAAGAAATCCGCATCGGGGTTCTTGCCCGTCACCAGGTAATAGGCCGAGCGCACGGCAGCCTCCATCACGCCTCCTGTGGCGCCAAAGATCACGCCCGCGCCCGTGCCGAAGCCCAGCGGCGTATCGAGCGGCTCCTCGGTAAGCGTGTCGACGCTCACGTGGCTCGCGCGAATCATGCGTACCATCTCGCGCACCGTCAGCGCAACGTCCACATCGGGCACGCCGCCCTCGCCCACCATGCTCGGCAGCGCACACTCGGCCTTCTTGGCCGTGCACGGCATCACGGACACCACGAACAGGCGCTCGGGCTCCACGCCCAACACCTTGGCGTAGTACGTCTTGGCAATGGCGCCGAACATCTGCTGCGGCGACTTGGACGTGGACAGGCTGTCGACAAACTCCGGATAGCGCGCCTTCACAAAGCGCACCCAGCCCGGGCAGCAGCTCGTGAACATGGGCCAGCCGCGGCTGTCGCCCTCGCCCTTGGCGGCCTTACCCAGGCGCTCGAGCAACTCGGAGCCCTCCTCCATAATGGTGAGGTCGGCCGAGAAATCGGTATCGAACACGTACTCAAAGCCCACGCGGCGCAGCGCGCACGCCAGGCGCTCGACGGTGGCCTCCTCGCGCGGGATGCCGAGCTCCTCGCCCCAAGCGCTACGCACAGCCGGCGCGATCTGCACCAGCACGATCTTGTCGGGATCGGCGAGAGCGTCGAACACGGTCTCGGTGTCGTCACGCTCGCGCAGCGCGCCCGTCGGGCAATGCGTGATGCACTGGCCGCATGCGACGCAATCGGTCTTGCCAATCGGCGCGCGCCCGCGGGTACCCACGGCGGTGTGCGTGGCGCGATTGGTCAGGTCCCAAATCCCCAGCCCCTGCACGTTTTCGCACACCTTGATGCAACGCATGCACTTGATGCACTTGTCGTTGTCGCGAATGATGGGGAAATCGAAGTCCCAGCCCTCGCGCGCCAAGTGCTTTTGATACGGCAGGTAGAAAATGCCCAGGTCGTTGGCGATGGTCTGCAGGTTGCAGTTACCGCTGCGCACGCAGCTCGCGCACTGCGCATCGTGCTGCGACAGCAGCAGCTGCACGTTGGTGCGACGAGCCTCGCGAGCCTTGGGGCTGTTGGTGTGGACCACCATGCCGTCGAGCACGTAGTTGTTGCAGGCGGCAACCAGCTGGTCGCAGCCCTCGACCTCGACCACGCACACGCGGCAGCCGCCGATCTCGTTTAGATCGCGCAGATAGCACAGGGTGGGAATCTGGATGCCGACGGACTTGGCTGCATCCAGGATCGTGGTGTGCTCGGACACCACGACCTCGCAATTATCGATCGTGAGCTTGACCATGTTATGCGCTCCGTTTTCGGTGTTGTCGCTGACGGTGGGGTTGTTGAGCTCTACCATTCCAGGTTCCTCCCTCCGCGGAACGCACCAAAGCCAAAGTGGTCGCAGCGCAGGCAGCGGCTCGCCTCCTGGCGCGCCTCCTGCTCGGTAAGACCTTGCTCGACCAGATTCCAATCGTGAATACGCTCGCCGGCCTCGCGCTCGCCCAGCTCGCAGCGACCGCACTCGTGCTTGCCCTTAAACTGGACGGTCGGCAGCTCGACCTCGAGTTTAATCTTGTGATCAAAGCCCAGGTAGCGGTCAATGTTTGCCGAGGCCACACGGCCAGCGTTGATGGCGCGGATGACGGTGGCGGGGCCGGTCTGGCAGTCGCCGCCGCTAAAGAGGCCGTCGAAGTTGGGCACGGCGCCGTCCGAGTCGGTGACGACGCAGCCCCACTTGCAGGCAATGCCCATCTCCTCAAACGGCTTGGAATCGATGTCCTGGCCAATGGCCACAAACACGCGCTCGCAGGGGATGACACGCTCGGGCGTAGCGGCGGCACGCGGGGCCGGGCGACCACGGCGGGGCTCGCCGATAATCTGCGGTTGCACGCGCAGGCCGCACACGCGACCGTCCTCGCCGGTCTCGATGGCGAGCGGGGCCGTCAGCTCCAGCACCTCGCAGCCCTCGGCCTGGGCGCCGGCGATCTCGGCGTCCTGGGCCGTCATGTCGCAGATGCGACGGCGGTAGACGATGCTTACCTTTTCGGCACCGCAGCGCACGGCAGAGCGAGCCACGTCCATGGCAACGTTGCCGCCGCCGATGACGCACACACGCCGGCCGCCCAGGTTGGGCAGCTCGTCGTCGCCGATGGCACGCAGCATCTTGACGGCCGACTCCACGCCGAGCGCCTCTTCGCCCGGAAGGCCGAGCTTTTTGTCGCTGTGGGCACCGATGGCCAGGTAGACGGCGTCAAACTCGTCGCGCAGACGGGCAAGCTCCTCGCCGTTGACGGAGTGGTCGAGCTCCACGTCGATGCCGGAGCTCAGGATCCAGTCGATCTCGGCCTGTAGGCGCTCGCGCGGCAGACGGTAGCTGGGAATGCCGTAGCGCAGCATGCCGCCCAGGTGGTGACGCTGCTCAAAAATCGTCACCTTGTGGCCCATCACGGCCAAATAATAGGCGCAGGAAAGGCCGGCCGGGCCGCCGCCGATCACGGCGACGCGCTTACCGGTGTTGTCCACCACATGCGGCTTGTGATCGTTGAGGTCACTGTGCTCGACGGCAAAACGCTTGAGGGCGAGGATGTTCATGGGGTCGTCGACCATACCACGGCGGCAGTGCATCTCGCAGGGATGCTCGCACACCAAGCCGCAGACGAGCGGCAGCGGATTGTTCTTGCGGATGACCTTGACGGCATCAGCATAGCGGCCGGCCTCGACCAGCGAAATGTAACCGGGAATGTCGACGTGCGCCGGGCAGCCCGAGACACACGGGACGCGGGCCTCGCGGTCAAAGCCGCAGGAGTGCTCGCGGATGTGATGCTCAAAATCGTCACGGAAGCCGCGAATGGCCGTGAGTGCCATGGCGCCGGCTTCGTAGCCGATGGCGCAGTCGCTCGAAAGGTAGATGGTGCGGGCCGTACGCTCAATCAGGTTGAGCGTGGACTCATCGGCGCGCCCTTCGAGCACATCGGCGAGCAGGTCGCTCAGCGCGCTCAGGCCCACACGGCAGGGTGTGCACTTGCCGCAGCTCTGGGTGGAGCACAGGTTAACGAGCGCTGCCGTAAACTCAACGGGACACGGGGCGAGCGAACTCACCGCCAGACGGCGTCCGAGCGCATCGTGCAGGTCGTCCATGACGGCCTGAGCGTGGCTGCGTTCCATTACGTGCAGTCGAGCCATAAGATCCCCTCTCACATGGCAGCCCGGAGGCGAGACCGAGCGAAGTTGCTACACGCACAACACTGACCTATAAAATTGTTTGGCAGCGACACGGTTCGGCAGGCGGTATGAAACGTCGTCCTTAGCGGTGAAAACGAACATTTCCGCAGATAAATGCCATATTTGATAAAACGCGTTACCAATGACAATGCCCCGTCCACGCAATCACGTGGACGGGGCATTGCTCTAGGTATGCGGTCAGCGACCCTGTTGCTTTTACTTAAGCTCGGGCCAGTAACCCTTGTTGGCCTCGATCATGTCGTCGAGAACTTCCTTGGCGACCTTCATCGACGGCACGGTCTTGTTGAGTGTGAAGGCCTTGAGCGCCTTCTCGTACGAACCCTCGATCGTAGCCTCGACCACGAGCTTCTCGGAGTTCAGCTGCTGCATCATAAGACCTTGCTGGAACAGAGGAATGTTGTCGCGGCTGATGACCTCGGGGCCGTTCTTGCCAATGTAGGCAGGCAGCTCGACCATAGCGTCGTAGGGCATGTTGGGGATAGCGCCCTTGTTCTCGCAAATGACCAGGAAGCGCTGCTTGGTGTCGTTCTTCAGAGCGATAGCCAGGTCGGCAATCCAGTCGCCGTGGCTGCCCGCATAGAACGTGCTCTCGTCGATCTCGCCCGTCTTCTCGTAGTGATCGATACCATCAAAGAGGTTCTTCTCACGCGTCTCCTCAACCTCGTTAGCACGGGTGCGCTCGGGGTTGGAATGCTCGACGAACTCCTTCTGCTGCAGGTAGTAGTTCAGGTACGTGTTGGGCAGGTACTCCGGGAAGCACTCCATGATCTCGTACTCGCCCTTCCAGACGTAGTACCAGCTGCCCTTGGTGTGGCGGTTCTGCTCGGGGTGCTCGTCGGTGGCCTCCTCGGGCTTCTTGGACATCAGCGAGCTCATGCCCTTGAGGTACGAATCGGGCAGCAGGATCTCATGCTCCTTGATGTACTCGCGCAGCTGCGGGAGCACCTCCTCGCCCTTGTGGCGGATCGAGGTGAACCAACCAAAGTGGTTGAGACCAAAGTAATCGTACTCGACATCCTTCTTGTCGATATCGAGCGCGGCGCAAACCACGTCGATAATCGCGATCGGCATGTCGCAGATGTTGATGATGCGAGCGTTGGGGCGCAGGACGCGGCAGCCCTCAGACACGATGGCAGCGGGGTTGGAGTAGTTGAGAATCCAGTAGTCCTTCTTGGCATACTTCTCAACGTCGTCAATCAGCTCGACCATGGGGAAGATGGTGCGCATGCCGTAGGCAAGGCCGCCGCAACCGCAGGTCTCCTGGCCCACGCAGCCGTGACGCAGCGGAATCTTCTCGTCCTGCTCGCGCATGGCATAGCCGCCCACGCGCATCTGGGCAAACACGAAGCTCGCGTCCGTAAAGGCAGTCTCCTTGTCGGTGGTCACCGTGAGCTTGATGTCCAGGCCAAGGTCCTCGTGCAAAATCCAGTCCACGAGCACGCCGATCTTGCGCTGGCGTTCCTCGTTGATGTCGTACAGACGAATCTCGTCAACGTCGAGCTCGTCCTTGCGCAGAGCGATGGACTTGACGATGCCGGGGGTAAAGGTGGATCCGCCACCACACAGAGTAATGATCATTGTTTACTGCTCCTTCTCAATTGCGTTTTCGACCTTGTCGCGCATCTCGGCGACCTTCATGCCAAAGATGATCTGGATATTATTGCCGTTGCGGTTGATGCCGCTGTTGGGCACGTGGTTGATAAGGTCCTCATTGATGAGGTCCGGGTTCTTAACGTTCACGCGGAGACGCGTAAAGCAGTTCTCGAGCTCCTCGATGTTGTCCTTGCCACCAAGACCTGCGACCAGGTCGGCAATACCTGCATCGACGCCCTCTGCGGGGGCCGCGGCAACAGCGCCCTGCTTCACCGCGACAGACGCGGCGGCCTCGCCCTCGGCAACGGACTCAGCAAGCTCGGACTCTTCCTCGCGACCAGGCGTGTGGAGGTTGAGCTTCTTGATAAGGAAGGTGAAGAGGAAGAAGTACAGAGCGGCGTTGACGACTCCAAGCACCAGCATAACCGGCCAGTTGGTCTTGTCGACACCGAGGACCAGGTTGGAAACCACGATGTTGATGATGCCGCCTGCAGTCGAAGCGGGCACGGAGAGAACCTTAAGAAGAACCAGGAAGACGCCGGAAAGAATCGAGTGGACGACAAAGAGCACGGGAGCGGCAAAGACAAAGAGGAAGTCCATGGGCTCGGTCACGCAGGAAAGCACGGCGGTGATGATCAGCGGAATGATGACAGCCTTGGTCTTGTCCTTGTTCTGCTTGTAGGCGGTGAAGATAAAGGCGAGACCGATACCGATGTAGGGCCACAGGTTGTTGAAGGTGTAGCTGTTGAAGTAGGTGCTATCGGAGAAGGGCTGGCCCGTCATCGCCATCTCGGCAACACGGATGGGATAGGCGCCGGCGATAACCTGATCACCCAGCGTAAGGGTGCCGCCCACATCGGAGAACTGGAACGGGGTGTAGATGAGGTGGTGCAGGCCGGTGGGAACGAGCAGTTTGTTGAGCATGCCGTAGATAAACAGACCGATGTTGCCCGACTCCTTAATGATGCCGGCAACGGAGGAGATGGCACCCTGAACCGGAGGCCAAACGATGCAGAAGCCAGCGCCCATGATCCAGGAAATGATGATCATGATCAGGAACGGAAAGCGAACGCCCGAGAACATCGAAAGGGCAATGGGGAACTGCTTGTTCGAGTACTTGTTGAACACGGCACCGGTGATGCAACCAAGAATGATGCCGCCAAACACGCCGGTATCGAGGACCTGAATGCCCATAACGGTGGCCTGGCCGGTTCCGGTAAGGCCGAGCATGCCGCTCGCTTCGGCAAGAGAACCGGTGGCGTTGAGCACGATGTTATTAGCCTGCAGGAACAGGAAGAACGACATCAGGGCGATCAGCGAAGCATGGCCCTTGTTCTTCTTTGCCATGGCGCCGGCGATGCCCACGCAGAACAAAATCGAGAGGTTGTTGATGATAAACATCAGCGACTGATAGACAACGGCGCCCACAAGCTGGAACGGGCCGGAGCCCAGCACGGGGACCACGGCGCAGATGGTCTTGTTGGTCAGAATGATGCCCACGATGAGCAGGATGCCGGCAACCGAGAGATACATCATCGGCTGAACGATTGACTTCGCGAACACCTCCAACGGCGCTTTGAAATTGAACTTCTTTTTTGCGGTCATAGCGGTACTCCCCTTCCTTTTCCGCAAATTAAGACAGGTGTGCCCTGGACAAGACCGTGAGCCTTGCCTTATATCAATCGATGTGTGGGCACGTTATGCCTAGAGACCAGGTTCTCCAAGCAGGTTAACAATGTGATATGCGAGATAACTCTTCTCGGCATCGGTAACGACAACGTTATAGGTAGACGCTAAGTGGTCGGCAATTGACTCCGCGCACGAGAACGCCCTCGGATACGCCGTTTCATCGATACGGAACAGCGCGTCGCCATTGACCTGCCCCGCCGCGGGATCGAGCGCTCGCTGCGCAAAAAACTGCAGATGGCGAACGAAACGCTCGTACGGCAACGAGGTGACGTCAAGGGTCGTGGCATAGCGCTCGGAAACAATCGCAAGCACGTCGCGAACAAGCTGGACCGAAACAATCAGACGGTCAGAGCGCTGCGGCATGGTGGCGTTGACGATATGCAGCGTAATAAAACCCTGCTCTTCTTCGCTCATCTGGATGCCCATATACTCCTTGATAATCTGCAGCGCACGGCCCGCAAGCGCATACTCCTTGCGATAGAACTGCTGGATCTCGAGCAGCAACGGATTCTCGCAGGGGACGCCCTTACGCTCGCGCTCCAAAGCAAGACTGATATGGTCTGCGAGAGCAATGAGAATCTTGTCGTTGATATCAACATTGAGCTCTCGACGGAGCATCTGAACAATGTCCTCGGAAATCACGAGGTTGACGGTGGGAATGGACTCCAAAAGATGTGCCAAGCGGTCAATCGTGCGCGAATCCTGAGAAGTGCCCTCCTGCAGCGCATAGGTCTTTTCGACCGATGCCTCATCGATAGCGTCGCCGGCATGGCGGCCAAAGCAGAGGCCTCGGCCGATGACGATGAGCTCGGAGCCATCGTCCGAAGTGACCATTGCGACGTTATTGTTGAAAACTCGCTTGATAACCACGGTACCCACCACAAGAATTTACTCGGAAAGCCAGACGACAGGCTCTTTAGCAGCAACAGGGCCGGAAGCATGCTCACGAAGAGTCGAGTTCTCCGAGCGCTCGCACACGATAACGAAGACCGTGGGGTCGAAGCCAGCGGCGCGAACCGCGTCGAAATCGACCTCGACGAGGGGCTGGCCCGCATCGACATGGTCACCCTGAGCAACAAGCGCATGGAAGCCCTTGCCCTCAAGTTTAACAGTGTCGATTCCGATATGCAGCATCACCTGAGCAGAGCTGTCGTCGGACATGATGCCCAGCGCGTGCTCAGTCGGAAACAGCGCCGCGACGGTGCCGGAAACAGGAGCGCACACCGTTCCCTCTTGGGGAACCACGGCAACGCCATCGCCCACGGCACGGCTGCTAAAAGCGGGGTCATTGGTATTTTCTAGATGAACAAGCTCGCCGGAAACGGGAGCGAGGATTTCGAACTCGGAAGCTGCAGTCTTCTGCTCATCCGAACCGCCCATCAGGCGAGAAAAGAAACCCATGGTGGCATGTCCCTTCATAAATATAGCCCAACCAAAATCAAGCGAATGCATCCATAGAGACACACCCGTTCAAAGACTTTGGTTAGGCCCACGTCCGAGGGACTCGGTAACCTTCCGCATTTCTTTTTACGGGAGTTATTGTAGACAAGCCCAAAGCCAGAACAATCATTATGACCGGTGAGCGGTATTTTTTCTTCGATAAACGGTATTTAGGCGGCACTTAGGGACGTTCCTTTCCCGCCGGCACCCAGGGACACTCCTTGCAGCAATTTCGCATGCGTTAGATGAAGAGCTCGCATTCCTTCCGCACGACGCAAGCCTTGCTCAGCATCTGGGAAACAGCGGATAGCTTGTTGGGATCAAGCTTGCGAGCGCCTCGCGGGCATACGGCGATGCAGCGCATGCAGGAGATGCACGCCTCGTCAGCTGCTCGCTTGGGGTCGCCCTTGTCGATAGCACAAACGGGACACGCCGCGGCGCATGCACCGCAGGAGACGCATTCCTCTGTTGCCTCGGGTGCCATACGGCGACCTCCAGCTTGTTTATAAGGACGATTGCCGGGGATAGAGGGCTCGGACGCATCCTCAGCCAACAGCTTTTGCTGAATTTGCTGCGCAAACTCTGCGAGCTGCGCCGCATCCTGCGCATCCGGTCTCCCAGCAGCAAACTGTCGCGCAATGGAATGTTCTGCAATGGCTGCAACTGCCGCGATTACCCGGAATCCCGCATGCTTCGCAACGTCCTCCAGCTCTACGAGCGTGTCCTCAAACGCGCGGTTTCCGTAGACGCACACCAGAACGGCCCGCGCTCCGTTGCCGTGAACCATGTTCAGTCGGTCGACCACCACGGCAGGGACTCTGCCGGCATACGCTGGCACGGAGATAACAGCCACGTCGTCCTTCGTCATCGAGACCTCGTGGAAATCCAACCCGCTATCGGTCAGATCGACGGTAACGGTATTCTTGTCCAGCGCTCCAGCCACAAGGCAAGACACCTTATCCGTTCCACCCGTCGGACTAAACACAATTTCAAATACGCTCATCTAGACACCCTCCCCCTACGCTCAGCAACGCGTCAAGCCGTTTTCACATCCAGCCAGAGTATACGGCACGTGGGGTCCCCATTTTGGCGCACCAAGCACCCCAATGCACCAACCCTACGCTGCCTGCCTCTTCGTTTTGTATAAATTACGGTACAGATTGTATATATTTACGGGATGCTGCCGTGTTCTCCCAAGGTACCCCATCCTGGCCCGTGCAAAAAACGGAGTATTCTGCAACGTGACCGCGCCAGCACCGCCGCGGGCAGGCAAAACTGTAGGGCGCTGCGTCATTTAGGGTTCCGACATAGCGAGAATGACGTACCTTTGCTTCGAAAAACGGCGAAATCTAACTCAAAACGCTCATAGGGAGTATCTGAAGGCCACCGTTGGCAATACCGAATCGTATGCAGCCAGCTAGAGCTGCTGAATACTCCAAAAAATGCACGGCACACCCCATGGGACCCATTGCCGCATGGCAGGAAACAGGCCCACGGCATCTTCTAGATGCATTCCCGAGGAAATCACATTTGAACTAGCGATCGGATACGGCAAACAAAAAGGGCCCCGAGCGTAGTTGCTCAGGGCCCTTGGTTCACCTCGCTCTAGTGGGCGATGCGTATGCTATTTGCGCTTGCCGCCGCCGTCACCGGGACGACGGGAGCTGCCGCCGCGCTTGCCGCCACGGCTGTTGCCATAGCTGCCACGGTTATCGCGACCGCCGGCGCGGCCGCCGCGGGAGCCGGCCTGGTTGCCGCCACGCCCGCCACGATAGCCGCCACGACGCTCCTCGCGGGTATCGTCGTAGTTGCGCCAGTCATCGCGACGATCGCGGCTGGCACGCGGATCACGACGATCGCGCGACTCATTCGAACGACCGGCGCCGCTGCGGCCACCGTTGCCACGAGCGCCCTCGCGACGCTCACCACCGCGGCCGCCCTCGCGGCCTCCGCGCTCGTCAAAGCGCTTGCCGCCACGGGACTCGCCGCCGCGGGTGCTACGCTCACCACGGCCTTCGCCGCCACGGCGCTCATTGCGCCCGCCGCGCTCGCCATCGCGACCGGAGCGACGACGGTCGCCCGAGCCGCGCTTGCCGCCGCGCGAACCACGGCCCTCGTCTTCGCGCTCAACACGACGACGACCACCACGGTCCTCGTCCTCACGACGACGGCGGTGTGCCTCGCCCTGGAACTGCTTGGCACGACGCTCGGCACGGTTACCGCGCGGGGCCTGCTCGACGGCAGCGGCACCGCCGCGCTCCTCGGCAGCCACCTCGCGAGCCACGCTCTCCACAGCCTCGTCCACGCGAGCCTGAACGCCCTCGCGCACGCGGGTCTTGCCGCCGCGCTTAGGACGGCTCGGACGCTCGCCGTCGCCGCGACGCTCGTCACGACCGCGGTTGGAACGACCAGCCACGTCGCCGTAATCGTCGCCGTTGCGCTTGCCGTCGCGACGCGCCTGCTCAAGCTTCTTCTTGCTCTTGGACTTGCCGCGCTTGGCCTTCTTCTTCACCTTAAAGGCCGCAGGATCGCGCTCGGGATCAACGGCGGGCGGGTTGGGACCCACATGCAGGTCGCCGGCCTCGTAGATGTCGGCCGTCTTGTCCATGAGCTTCTCGATCTCGTAGAACTCATCGACATCCTGCTCGGTCACGAACGTAATGGCCCAGCCCAGCTCGCCGGCGCGGCCCGTACGGCCAATGCGGTGGATATAGTCGGTCGGCTCGGCCGGCACGTCGAAGTTCACGACGTAGCGCACGTCGCTAATGTCGATGCCGCGGGCGAGAACATCGGTTGCCACCAGCACGTCGACGGTGCCGTCGCGGAAGGCAGAAAGCGCGCGCTCGCGCTGGGCCTGGCTGCGGTTGCCGTGAATCGCGGCGGCCTTGATACCCTTGCGCTCAAGGCGACGGCAGCAGCTGTCGGCGCGGTGCTTGGTGCGCATAAAGACGATGGTGCGCTCCGGGCCCTCCTTTTTGAGGAACTCAGGCAGCAGGTTGTTCTTTGCCTCGATGGACACCGGGAACACAAACTGATCGACGGTGTCGGCGGTCGACGTGGCCGGCGCGATCTCCACGCGGGCCGGGTCGCTCACCAGGTCGGTGATCTCGCCCACGGCCTCCTCGTCGAGCGTCGCCGAGAACAGCAGCGTCTGGCGCTCGGCCGGCGTCTCGCGCACAATGCGGCGGACGGCGGGCAAAAAGCCCATGTCGAGCATGCGGTCGGCCTCGTCGAGCACCAGGACCTTGACCTCGTCCAGGTGGCAAGCGCCCTGCTCGATCAGATCGACCAGACGGCCCGGCGTGGCAACCAGGATATCGCAACCGTACTTAAGTGCCGCGGTCTGCGGCTTGTAGCTCACGCCGCCCACGACAGTCACGGCAACGTGGCCCGTGACGTCGGCGATTTTGCTCGCGACCTCGTCGATCTGCTGGGCAAGCTCGCGCGTAGGGGTGATGGCGAGCATCACGGGGCCACGGCCGTTGCCCTCGGGCTTCTTGGCACCGCGACGGCGGTTGCGGCCGCCGCGCTCACGCACGGGTTTGGGCGGAGCGATGTGCTCCAGATTGTTCATGGTCGGCAGCAAAAAGGCGGCCGTCTTGCCGGTGCCGGTCTGAGCGGCGGCAAGCAGGTCGCGGCCTTCGAGCACCACAGGGATCGAGCCGGCCTGCACGGGCGTCGGCGCCGTGTAGCCCAGGTTCTCGATGGCACGAAGCATCTCGTCGGAAAGGCCCAGCTCGTCAAAGGCGGGCAGGCTCTCGGTAGCGGACTCGACGGCCTGGGCAGCATTGGCCTCATCGGCGGCATCGAAGGCAGCCTGGGTCATGGCCTCACGGGTCTCGTCCAGGATCTCGGCGTCGGTGACGTCGGATACAGAATTACGCATATGTTGTTGTTCCTTATCTGCACGCGCAATGGGCACGGCATGCGGCCGCGCGGGCGTGCTTGGTAGTGCGCTAATACATACAAAAACGGGTGCGCACAGAGAGGACGTTGCTCAGCACGCTGGCGATCGCTTTGGCAGCCCTATCACGCGCCGTCCAGACGCAGCAGCTCTAAGCGATGGAGCAGATTCGCCGCGGGTTAGTATACCCGTGCTTCGCATGCCCCCACGTAAACCACAGATGACGAGGCGGGCTCGAGGTGGGCCCGGCCGATTGTCTCAATCTGTAACATCTACAGGGCAAATCTTCCTCTGCGTGTTACAGGTCGAGACAAACGGTCGACACGGTTCACAAACGTCTCAATCTGTAACAGTTACCGAGTAAAATCGGCCCTAAATGTTACAGAACAAGACAGAGGGGGATTTCCGTCCAGTCCAAACCAAATCTCTCAGTCTTCCTGCAATTTCGAACATGTGGCCTATAATGTTGCTTTGGTTACGCTATTTATTGCGCAGCCATTTAATACGTCGCCCACCGGGGGCCATTAATTCCTATCGCCATATTGGCTAGGAAGCAGTCAAAGGAGGTATCCGTGGCAGCAGAGACGCCTTGCTCGGTCCTCTATAACGATATTCGCTCGTTCGGCGGTCTTAAACATCTCGAGATCGCCCGAATGCTCATCAATGGAAACTCTTATCTCGGCAGTACCCTGCTCGAGAAATGCTCTTCCAACCGCTCGTATCTCGCCCGTTACATCGTCCATCGCAAGCCTGACCAGTGCGCGCCCTCCATCTACAGCGACTTTACCGTCACCACGCTCAACCTTTCCGCGGCAATCTGCAGCAAGCTCGGCGGCGGCGAGTCCGCCTATCGGGCAATCGCCGAGCACTATCGCGGTCCGGCCGCCAACGAAATGATGTCGGCTCTCGCCAGCTACAAACTGGACAGCCGCCTATATGCAAATGCCCTCAATCGCATCGACAACTTTGACGGCAATGCCGTGCGCGAAAAAAGCACGCTCTTCTTGATGCTCTTTGTCGCGACGGGCGCACTCGCCGATCCCGCTCAGGGCGTGGCGACCGTTGAGCGCTTTTGCGACAGCAAGACGGGCGGGCACTTTGGCACCACCGAAACTACCGTCGGACGTGGCTTTATGAGCAGCCTGGAGCAGCCGCGCACTGTCGCCCCCAACCTCGGTCTGCTCAGAACCCATGCCGACAACTGCGCCGACATGCAAATCCATCCCCTCACACGCGATCCGCGCGGCACGGTAATTGGGTCCTTGCCCAAAACCTCGCCCAGCATCACCGATGTAGGCACCGATGCATCGCGCGAGCATCTCCGCATTTGGCTCGAAGGTGGACGCTGGTACGCCCAGGGCCTTGGATCGACCAACGGCACAGTGCTCGAATCGGGCGCGGGCGACGGCGATATTGTGATTGAGCCGCCGCGCGACCAACGCGAACCCGGCAAGATCTATCCCCCGGTGGAAATCGAAAACAGCGACAGGCTCCATCTGGGTCTCTACACGACATTCCTTGTCATTGTGGACTAGCGCGGGCGGTGATCGAAAGACGGTCACCGCCCGTCTTTTGTCTTCTACCTTCTGCGTCGTAAACGACAATACCCAGCGGTATACGTGGGCAGTGCGGCTATCATAGTACTTTACCGATATCCGCACTGCCCACGTATACGCGCGGCAACCCATGCCAGACAAAGGAACGCCATGGATACTACCGATAGCGCCTATGGCGACAAACTCATCCGTCTCGATACGTTCGATACCGCCGTGGCAGTCGACCCCAGTGCCGAGGACGACGCCAAACGCCGGTTTATGACGCTTATTCTTCAGACGGCATACCGCGACAGCGGCAATATCGGACATGTGCTTCGCGCGACCAACACAAGCGGCGAGGTTTTTGCCGTCAAGCTACTCAAGGACAACGCCATCCTTTCCGGCCAAGCCCCCGACCGCTCCGCCGAGCAATCGGCCGCGCACCTGGCCAACACCGCCGCACTGTTCGAGGAGTACCGTCATCTGTGTACCGTCTCGCACCTGCGCGGATTTCCGCGCGTCTATGGCTACGGATCGTGCGAGGACGACCCGCTTATCCTCATGGAGTGGGTCGAGGGCACCTCGCTCAAACAGGCGCTGCCCTTGCTTCCGCACGACGCCTCGGGCGGGCTGACCACCCAGATGGTCGCCGCCGTCGGAAACGCTGTGCTTCGCGCGCTCTTGATGACCCAAGGCCTTGTGAATCCGGTCGTCCATCGCGACCTGTCGCCTGCCAATATCATGTTCCGCACCACCAGCCGAACGCTCGAGCAGCAGATTGCCGATTGCTCCTTTGACCCCTGTCTCATCGACATGGGCTCCGCGACCATGGCCCTCGGCGACGACACGATCACCCGGCGCGCCGACATCTGGCGCTTTGCCACGCCCGCATACGCCGCGCCCGAAATGCTCACGCAGGATATCGAAGGCATCGCGGCCCTTCGCCGCTCGCCCGCGATCGACGTCTATGCGCTTTCGAGCATTCTGTACCAGCTCTACAGCGGTCGCAAACCGTTCGATGTCGAGTCGACGGGTGCCGCAGCGACCGGCTCGTTCTACCTCATAAAGACCAAGACCAAACCGGCGCCGCTCGAGCCGCGCTGCGAGGGCGACAAAGCGCTTGTCCAGATCATCATCAAAACCACCCCTAAAAGGGGTGGTTTGCTCTTAGGGTATAACCCTTGGATTT
>CAJKTW010000017.1:0-47421 GCA_905202925.1 uncultured Collinsella sp.
GGGCCGTGTTCCGCTATGCGGTTGTCAATTTGCGAAAGAAATTATGCGTCACCCGTTAAATCCGGAATACGCGCAGAAATTCAAAAGGATTCAAGAAGGGGACGTTCGGGATGCCGATGATCTTGTCGCGGAGCTGATAAGGGGAGGCATCCTAGTCAATGAGGAGAGGGACGAGCTTGGGGAGATCAGGTTGCAAAGTCGCGCCGCGCGCTTTGCGAATACTGCTCTGTCCCTTACCATTGCGCCAACGATGGCTTGCAACTTTTGCTGTCCCTACTGCTATGAAAAGGGACAGGCGTACACGACGATGGGCGAGGAGGTTTTGACACAGCTCTCCAAGTTCGTGAAAGATTACTATCCTGGTATCGCAAGTCTCTCAGTTGGATGGTACGGCGGCGAGCCTCTGCTCGGAATGAAGATGATCGAACGGATTACGTCGGATCTGAAAGATGTCGTGGGGCCAACGTGTGAATATTCCGCATCGATAGTGACAAATGGCTATCTGCTGACGCCTGATGTTGCAAGGAGGCTCGCGGCATGTGGTGTGACGAGCGCGCAAGTGACTATAGATGGATCGAAGTCGGATCACGATTCGAGAAGGATTCTTCACGACGGAAGCCCTACATACGAACGTATTCTCAAGAACGTCAAAGAGTGTGCCGACATCATCGATATTTCGATAAGGAGCAACGTCGACAAGACCAACATCGAGGCCGCTCAAGAGCTATTGGATTATCTCGAGCTAAATGGCCTGATGAATAAGGTTCACTTCTATTTAGCCCCTGTTGACGATATCAATCAGGTATGTGCGAACGACAGCCACTGCTTTACTGTAAAAGAGTTCTCGTATGAGGAGACTGAGTTTTATAAAAGGGCAATTGCGCGGGGCTTCAAAGTTCAACCTTTTGGTGGGACGAATTTCGGGATATGTTGCGCCGTTGGAATCAACTCGTACGTGGTTGATCCCGTCGGAGATTTGTATAAGTGCTGGGATGACATTGGAATGAAGGAGCGGAGGGTCGGAACTATTTTCGAGCCGCCAATGTTGAGCAAGAACATGATTAACTGGATGGCATATGAGCCGGATGACCCGGAATGCCAAGAGTGCTTTGCTTTTCCCATGTGCATGGGAGGGTGCCCCAACCACGCCTTAAACGGTGAGGGGAAACGTTGCGTTTCCTTCCGGTATGATGCCGAGCAAAAAATGCTGCTCTCCCAGATGATGAATACGGCAAAACGGGGTGCGGGGCAAAATGAGGCTGATGCTTAATCTCTGTAGAAAATATATACTGGGCGGTCGATTCTACGCCTATCTTGTCGTAACAGTTTTGGTCGGGCTGCTTGCGCTTGCGGGTCCCTTTCTTACCGGCATAGTGGTAAACCGATTGGCGATGCCGGCCAGCGCCGATCTTGCCGCCGTTCTCGTTTGTTGCCTTATTTTGGTTGCGGTCCAAGCGGTTCGAGCGGGACTAGTGTATTGCTCAGAGATGCTGTACATCAACCTTCAGTCGCATGCGGGGTTCGGCTTAAATGCGGATACGCTTGAGCACGTGAAGCACCTTCCCCAGGCATTCTTCGAGGGCTTCAACGCGTCGTATTATAACCAGCAAATCAATCACGACGCTAATGACCTTGTCATCTTCGTAATCAACTCGGTTGTGGGGGTTTCAAGCAACGTTATCACCCTTTTGTCCGCCCTGTTTGTTCTCGGTAGCCTGAATATCAAGTTGAGTGTGGTCTGCCTTGTTCTTGCGGCAGCGAGTGCCGCTTTTTATGCGGTTTCACGCGCAAGGCTGTTTGAGAGAAGTTTTGACGTACAAGAGCAGAGCGCGAGGTTTTTTTCCTGTCTACAAGATCAGTTGGAGAAAGTTGATTTCATCCGCAAACATGCTTTGTTCGATAGGTCCCGCGCTGTACTGGTCGAAGCTTTTAATGGGCTCTATCCAACGATGAGAGCAAATCAGGAAGTAGGGTCTAGATTTACCTTTGGCAACGCGTTGGTCGCTTCCGCCGCTCAAGGATGTCTTCTTGCTGTGGGCGCGGTTGAAGTGATGGGCGGGAGGCTGTTGCCTGGTTTTCTCGTGACTGCTGTTGGATATTATTCGAACTTAAGCTCAGCGGTACAGTATTTGTTGGGCTGGGGAAGGGATTACCAGACTAATCGCGTATGCTATGAGCGGCTGAAAAGAATTTGGGATGTCCCGGTGGAAGCGAATGGCAAATTGGCGCTTGGTCCGATTGAGGAAATCCGTCTAGAGAACATCAAGCTACGTTATCCAGGGGCGGAAAGGGTCGCGTTAAGCATTGAGGGGCTCGCGTTTTCCAGGGGTCGGCTATATGGAATCTCGGGGCCGAATGGTTCGGGGAAGAGCTCGCTGCTGTCAGTGATATTGGGGCTATATCCAGATGACACAGAAGGGGCCGTTCGCTACAACGGGGTGTCACAGCGTTGCATCGATCGATATGCATTGCGGCGGTGTCGAGTCAGCATTACGGAGCAAGAACCCCCTATCGTTGAGGGGACGATTCTCGATAATCTTACGCTGCTTTCTGATGATTACGAGATGGATAAGCTGAATCGGATGCTTGTCATATTGGGGCTAGACGAAATGGTTGCTTCTGTGGAGAACGGGGCAACGGCGATGCTTGACGGCGGGAAAGGAGGGGTGTCCGGCGGCGAGAAGCAAAAGATTGCAATTGTGAGACAGCTGTTGAAATCGCCGGACGTTATGCTTTTTGATGAACCGACCTCAGCACTTGATGCGAAGAGTCGAGGCGCGCTGATCAAATTGCTTCATGAAATTAAGAGAGACCATATTGTAATCGTTGTCACTCATGACGAGGAGATGCTTGCCGCCTGTGACGAGGTCATTTCGACGGCTGGATGATTATCGGATTGTGGCGTTGAAGACCAAGAAACTTGAAATGGCGTGGGCTCTGGGTAGGTCTCCACGGGTACGCCGTCGGTGCTGTACTCGACCGCCCGGCAAGAAGGTTTTATAGCGTGTTTCCCCAGAGAGGTCCCTTTGTCCGGTAGTGGCGAGGGGAGCCTCTCTTTTGCTCACCTCTTGCGGCGGAGGGGGACACCATGCGCCTATGCAGGACAAACTGCGCGTTCTTGTCGAATGATGGGCTATGTGTAGAGATGATGGTCTCGGGTAGAGGCCGTGTCGCGCTCGGCTGCGATGAGCCAGGCAATTCAATCTTCATCCGGGAGGGCCTTGGCAAGACAAGCAGGGCGAAGACCTTGGCGACGTTCGGGAGCCGTGTGGCGCCCGGCTCCACGCTCATCCACGACATGGAGCCGGGCGCCACACGGCTCCCGTCAACAATCTGTCACTGAAGAGCCAGCACTACAACGCGAAGCTGCTCAAGGGCGTTCCCGACGGCCAGAACCCGCTGGGGCCCGTGAACCGGATGCGCTACTTCATGCAGTGCTTCCTGAGGGCTCATCCCGGCTCCAACCGGGACGACATGCGGGGCTGTGGCTATGAGTCCGCCCGAGGACAAGCTTGAGAAGGTCGCGATGGTGCTCGATCGGGCAATGCGATACCCGAAAACGCTCAGGTTCAGGCAGTTCTATGCAAGAAAGCCCAGTTCAGATGAGTTCGACGAGCAATATTTATCAACACAGTGCAAGGGGGGGGATTATATTTGTATTTCATCCGTGTTGAGCTTCACACGGTGCGCGACTCATCGCAAACTGGCGGGCGCAGCGGAAAGAAAACCGACTGCAGACGAACGATCGATATCGGGAGCAAATAGCCACCGGATGCTTTTCGGTCTCCTACGCGTCGACCTCCGCGATTTCTTCTGCGTCTCGCCAAGTTGAAAGGAGCGATGTCGAAAACTCCTTTTCGGTTAGCGTCAAGACATCCTTCACGCAAAAACCTTTCAATTTGTCAGGAAGCCCAAAACGCGCTTTTTTCCTAATCGAGCTGGCAACCCGCTTCAACGCGGTCTTGTTCTTGTCCTCGTTGTATACCAAAACAAAGACGCAGTGCTCGCGAAACCATCTCGTCCTCTTTCCCCACAGGTCCGAGCAGATCAAAACGCTGTCCTTGCACTTCTCGATGAGGGCGTCCCTTTGGCCAAGATTGATACCAAGCTCTTCGTCATCCTTGGGATTGAGCCTCTTCCCCAGCGTCTCCTTCAGACTGCCGTTTTTAAATTCGACTAGATATAACGTTTCCCGATCGCAATACAGCGCATCGGCGGAGCGCGGGAGTTGCATCCACCTATTGACCTTCTTGCAGTAGCATTCTTTAACAGAGTCAAAATTGACAACAGGCAAATCGTCATCCACAAGAGAGACGCTCCCGTCTCTGGATGTTTTGGAGATGGTCGACGTGCAGTCCCTTAGGATACAGGTCCTGCAACGGGAGCAACCATCGCTGCCATCTGGCACCGCGGGAGAGTTCGGATGAGGGCAGGAGGCGCACAGGTCGCTACTCAAGGCCGTACTCCTCCCTCTCAAGCGTATCAAAAGGAGCCGCCAGCTTCTCGTAGGCGACCTCAGTCGAGCCGGTTATATCGGCAAAGCGAGAGCGTCCATCAGTGCAGGTCTCCGCAAGATAATATGAGCACAATCCATCAACAGCGTGCTTCTTAGAATACACTTCGATCGCATTCAGGAAATATGGACTATGGGTGCTCATTAAGACGTGCATCCCGAGCTCTTTCTGGAGCAGCACGATTATCTCGGCGAAGGCCAGCTGCCATGCAGGATGAAGATGAATCTCGGGTTCATCGAGGATAATAGTCCCTCCGGCATCTAGCGCGCCGGACTTCAAGAGCACCTTCATGATGGCGAACGTCTTCAAGCCAGCAGAAAGGTTCCCAGGCTCCAACCCCCGAGCGAAGCCCTCTTCGAGATACGTAAGGTGACCGCGACTTTCGCTCCTCTCGAAATGCCCCGGACATAAGGAGGAAACCTTGTCCATGAGAACCTTCAGGTGTCGCTCCTTCGCGATCTCTTCGAACAGCGAGGACTCGCTGTCATCGTTACGGATGGTCGCCTGAATCAAATCTTGCCGCAGCTCCTCCTGGTGTCCAAGGAGGGGCTTGAACCGAAAAGCGGGGCCGTAGGGTCCTCCGAGAGAATCGATCAGGAACGGGTCGTCCAGATAATGCGCCCTGAATCGCAAAACCCTCCTATCGTGCACCTCCGCCACCTCGTCACTTGCAACCGAGAAAACCGTAGATGCGTCCTTTATCTGGAGTTCGACCTTCCCGGGCTCTTCGCCGAAAACCGAATTGATCTGGCCGTTGAACTCGCTTCGGAACCTGTTTGTCGCAATCGCACGAAATACCTCATCATCGGAGATATCCATGATCTCGATAATCTGATCGGCAACTCCTGCTACGCCATTCGTGAAATCGGATTCGATCTCACGGGAGATCTCCTCCCCGTAATACTCCTTTATCTCATCAATAAGCTCGTCCCTCGTGCACTCGCCCGAAAAAACCCTGTCGATGAAACTATTCATTCTTCCAGCAGTTCGCCTGTGGCGAGACGTGGAGTCGAGAGGGCTTCCCACATATGCCTTCCTGATGGCGCGCTCAACACTATTGCGCCTCATGCGGTCGATTTTGTTCTCCGAATCGGACATGCTGTTGAAGGCCGCATAAAGCGCTTTTCCAACCGTGCTTTTCCCCGTCCCGTTCTCCCCGGCGATCACGGCAATACCATTAATCTCGATATCGGCCTCAGCGACCCTGCCGATGTTTTTCATCTTGATTTTCAATGCATATCACCAGCTCTAAACTCGCGAGACTCAATAGCTCGATTATCGCACAGAGAGATCGACTTCTCGAGGACTCCCTAAATGGAACGCGCGGTGAGGACATGGCTCGCCGCCGTCCGCTTCGCGTTCGCGCGGGGGAAGGTGACGACCAGGGACCTCTCCGGGCTCATCGAGAGGAGCGCCAGATTCTCCTCGTCCATTTGAACTGTATCGTATTCAAGGACACTTGACTTAGAGGAATGGCGTTGAGCGGCGATAATCGTTTCAGCGCCAAAAAGAAAGGAGTGTCAGTCATGGCAGACGGGCCCTCCTACACAGCGGGGTACCGCGCCGAGGCCGCAGACTTCGCCGCCGCGTCGGGGAAGCCCATCGCCCAAGTGGCAGCCGACCTCGGCATCAACGAGAAGACCCTGGGAAGATGGGTGACGGTCAGGAAGAAGGAGCTGACCAACCACCCGGTCGCGGCGGCCGCAAGTGCATGCGCGAGCTCGAGCTCGAGAACGAGTTCCTAAAAAGCCCCGACCTCACATTGGAGGCCGGGGCCAGTAGATTTTTGGGACATGTCTAGAAATCTACCCATGCAGGAAGCGGCATGTGCCGAGCATGTCGCGTGCTAGGTTTTGAGGCATGCCACAAAACCTAGCACGGGGGAGTGGCTACTCGGCGTCGGCGAAGCCGTTGGGGTTATGGCTCTGCCAATTCCAGCTGTCGCGGCACATGTCCGCGATGTCGTACTGGGCCTTCCAGCCCATCATGCGTTCGGCCTTGGAGGCATCGCACCAGTTGGCGGCGATATCGCCGGCACGGCGCTCGCGAATCACGTAGGGCAGCTCCTTGCCGCAGGCCTTGGAGAAGGCGGCGACGACCTCGAGTACCGAGGTGCCGGTGCCGGTGCCCAGGTTAAAGATCTCGACGCCGGTCTTGCCGTTCATCCAGTTGAGGGCGGCAACGTGACCGGATGCCAGGTCGCACACGTGGATGTAGTCGCGCACGCCGGTGCCGTCGGGGGTGGGGTAGTCGTTGCCAAAGACCTGAACGGCCTCGAGCTTACCGACGGCGACCTGGGCGACGTAGGGCACCAGGTTGTTGGGGATGCCCTTGGGGTCCTCGCCGATCAGGCCCGACGGATGGGCACCGATGGGATTGAAATAACGGAGCAGCACGACGTCCCACTCGGGGTCGGCGGTGTGGACGTCCATGAGGATCTGCTCAATCATCCACTTGGTCCAACCATAGGGGTTGGTCGCGGGCTTCTTGGGGTCTTCCTCGGTGACGGGCGGATTGTCCGGATCGCCGTAGACGGTCGAAGAGCTCGAGAAGATGATGGACTTACAGCCGTGGTTGCGCATGACATCGATGAGCACCAGGGTGTTCTCGATATTGTTGTGGTAGTACTCGACGGGCTTGCTCACCGACTCGCCAACGGCCTTAAAGCCGGCGAAGTGGATGACGCGGTCGATCTGGTGGGTATCGAAGATCTTGTTCATCGCATCGCGGTCGAGCACGTTGGCCTCGTAGAAGGTGAGGTTCTTGGCGGCCTCGTCGCCCACGATGGTCTTGACGCGGTCGATGGCAACGGCGCTGGAGTTGGAGAGGTCATCGACGACGACAACCTGGTAGCCACCCTCGAGCAGCTGAACGACGGTGTGCGAGCCGATAAAGCCGGCGCCGCCGGTAACGAGGACGCAGGTGTCTTTGGGGTCGAGTGCTTTGGACATGTAGTCTCCTATCGAATCAGGAACACTTCTTGAGGGGAGTATAGCGCAGCTGGGGGCGCCCAAAACACGCGGGGCAGGAAAACCAGAGGATTGATGTTAACGTACTCATAGGGTGTTATTTGCATAATCCTTACCTTTGGTGTGGGACGTATTTGCGAGCCGCTGACCATGCTTTTCCAGCCGTTCGTGGAAATAGTTGGGACAAGCGCGATGTGCGTTAATATGTTTGAGTTGAGCGACATATAAATAAGCATGTAACGGAGTACATATGTCACCAAACAACGATTCCATCTTTACGCAGGAGCTTTCGCGCCGCACTGCCCTTAAGGCTCTTTTCGGCGCCGCTTCTGCGGCTGTTCTTTTTGGCCTGCCCGCCCGCGCCCATGCGGCTGAGGCCAGTCAAGAAACCACCGACAAACTGAATGCCGCCCAGGCCCAGCTCGACGAGGTCCAGGCTCAGCTCGACAGCATTGCCAATGAGTACGCGGCGCTCGCCAACAAGAATGCCCAGACCCTCAACGACATCGAGAATGTCCAGGGCAAGATTGACGACACGCAGGCCCAGATCGATGAAAAGAAGGCCGAGCTCAAGAAGAAGCGTAACGACCTTTCCGATCGCGTGGCCGCCAGCTACAAGTCCGGCGGCACGAACATCCTGTCGCTGCTGCTGGCCTCTGGCTCGTTTGAGGAGCTCGTTGCCAACGCGCATTACGTTGAGAAGATCAACAAGAGCGACCGCGATGCCATCGAGGACATCCAGACGATTCAGGCCGAGCTCGACGCACAGAAGACCGAGCTCGAAGCACAAAAGGCTGACCTGGAGAAACTCAAGGATCAGCAGACGGCTCAGATGCAGGATATGCAGGCCAAGCAGCAAGAGGTCCAGACCGTGCTGAACGGTCTTTCCGACGACGTCAAGGAGCTCATGGCTCAGCGTGATTCCGAGATTCTCGCTGCCGCCCAGGCCGAGGAGGCCGCTAGGAAGGCCGCCGCTGCCGCGGCCGCCGCGAACAAGAACAATTCCTACTCGGGTGGTTCGAGCTCGGGCGGTGGATCGTATGCGCCCGGAACTCCGCAGCAGAATGCCGGCTCGGGCAAGCAGCAGGCCGTCGTCAACGCGTGCTACTCCACGCCTTCGCCGGGTCAGAACTGGTGCGCGGCGTGGGTTACCAATGTCTTCCGTAACGCCGGCGTTGGCTACTTTGGCGGCAACGCCTGCGACATGTTCAACGCCTGGTGCTATAGCTCCGACCGCTCGGCGCTGCAGGTGGGCATGATCGTAGCCGACTCCTCGCATAGCGGCACGGGTGCTCCGGGCCTTATCTACGGTCATGTGGGTATCTATGTTGGCGGCGGCATCGTAATGAGCAACGAGGGCGCCATTACGTCTAAGTCGCTTGATTCGTTTATTAGCTTCTATGGCACTGGCTCTGGCGTGCGTTGGGGCTGGCTTGGCGGTATTGCGCTGTCGTAACGGCGGTTTGAAGTAAGTTGGTCCGTGGCTGCCCGGAAGGCATTAGGTTGCCTGCTCGGACAGCCACGGACCTCTCGGATCCAATGCGTCACACACCGGACTGGTTGTCTGAATAAATATGGCGAAGGCCCCTTTCGGGGCCTTTTTTAAATGAATTTATCGACTCCGTGGACTTCGGTTTTGGAATTTGGAGCCGACGGCTCACCAAAGTGGAAAATGAAATAGAACCTAGCTGCAATAATCGCCTTGTTGCGAACTCGAACTGATCATGTAGATTTAAAATAACCGCAATTTACAATTGTCGAGCGGTGCGTTGGGTTGGAGCTGCTGCGGGTCCTATATGGATTGCGGTCTTGCGCTCCGATGTCCAAATAGGTCTCTCTAGACGGGAAGTTGCTCATGGACACCATATATGACGGAGACGGCTGGGTCGATCATTATAGTTGGCGACTAGTCGGCTCGGATGACAATGGGGATGTGGTGTTTGATGGACTATGTCCAAAGCATCTCCATCCTTTTGTCTCGTCGTTAATTGAGAGTTCCGCTCGTGTTGCCCCCTACAGCTCGGCATCGCTTCATGATACGGACGTTTTGAAGACCATAAGGGAATCAATTGACGAGGGCACGATGAGCGGCCCGCTGTTTTCTCGGCTTGTGGGGCTAGATGAGATTGGCTCGAAACGACTGCTTGCGGGCGAAAAAGTGGAACTCACTTATCGGTCGATGATTTCAATCCTGCGGCTAGCCGATGTTCTTCGCAAATAAATGATAACGGGACAAGTGAGCTAGATCACTTGTCCCGTTATTAATTAAAGTGGATCGCGGTGGGCAGGCTATAAAAATTCGCCGACTCGGTGGACTTCGGGTTCTAGGTCTACGTTGAATTGGTCTTTGACGGTTGTTTGGATGTGGCGGATGAGTTCGTCGACGTCGGCGGCGGTGGCGTGGTCGGCGTTGACGATGAAGCCGCAGTGCTTTTCGCTCACCTGCGCGCCGCCGATGGCGTGTCCTCGCAGGCCGGCGTCCATGATGAGCTTGCCGGCAAAGTAGCCCTCGGGGCGCTTGAAGGTGGAGCCGGCACTCGGCATGTCGAGCGGCTGCTTGTCCTCGCGGCGCTGGCGGTAGTCGTCCATGTCGGCCTTGATCATCGCGGCGTTGCCCGGGGCGAGATTGAAAGTGGCCGAAAGCACGACGAAACCGTCGTCGGCAATGCGGCTCTTGCGATAGCCCAGGTTGAGCTCATCGACATCGAACTCAATAATGCTGCCGCTACCGCGGGTGCCGTCGTCGAGTATGCGGGCGGGCTTGTAGACGCGCACGGACTCCAGCACATCGGCCATGCAAGCGCCGTATGCTCCGGCGTTCATGTAGCAGGCACCGCCGACCGATCCGGGAATGCCCGAGATGGGCTCCATGCCGGTAAGGCCGGCCTCGGCTGCCGCGGCTGCGACATCGGAAAGCAAGGCGCCGGCTGCCGCCGTGACGTGCGTGCCGTCGACCGTAATGTCGGAGAGGCCCTCGCCCAGCGCTACGACGACGCCGCGGATGCCCTTGTCGCCGACGAGCAAGTCGGAGCCGTTGCCCACGATGGTGAGTGGCAGGTCGCAGCGATAGCAGGTATCGAGCGTGGCGACGAGGCCCTGCTCAGTATCGGGCGTGACAAAGACGTCGGCCGGACCGCCGATCTTAAACGTGGTGTGCTCGCGCATGGGCTCGCTCATCAGCACGTTGTCCTCGCCGGCAACGCCAGCGAGCGCGCACAGCAGGTCCTCGTTAAAAAAATCGTTCTCGTGCATACGAATATCCGCCTTTTGGTGGTCGTTGTCATCAATCGATTGCAATATACCCCACCCGGACGGATTTGGTGCGCTGGCGGCGATAAAACAGCCGTCCACCGGATTGGTAAAGTGTTTATCACCGAGGTAGAGGGGTAGTCGCTATACTTTCAAGAGATTGCGCGTAAACCCGGAAGGAGCGAGATGGCCAACAAAGTCACCCTCAAGCAGATCGCCCAGGAGGTGGGGCTTTCCCCCTCGTCGGTCTCGCTTGTTCTCAATAATCGGCCCTGTCGCATCTCGGAAGAAAACCGCAAGCTCATCAAAGAGGTCGCGGCGCGCAACCACTATGTTCCCAACCAGATTGCGCGCAGCCTGGTCATGCGCGAGTCGCGCACGCTGGGCCTTATCGTCCCTAACATCGAGAGCCGCTTTTTTGCCTCGCTCGCCGGTAGCCTGGAAAAGCGCTGCCGCGAGGACGGCTATGCGCTCTTCATTACCAGCTCGGGCGGAAGCGCCGATGACGATCTGGAGCTGCTGCGCCAGCTGGTGACGCGCGGCGTTGATGGCGTCTTCCTGGTGGTGGGTGACGAGTTCTCCGATGACCGCGCCCTGCGCGAAGAGGTCAGCCACCTGCCCATCCCGGCCGTAATGGTCGACCGTGCCATTGAGGGGCTCGAGTGCGACAAGGTGATGTTCGACCACGAGATGGGCGGATATATGGCCACCCGCTATCTGATCGAGCAAGGCCACCGCCGTATTGCCTGCCTGGTTAATGCCCGCCGTTCCAATACGGGTCGCAAGCGACTTGCCGGCTATGAGCGCGCGCTGCGCGAGGTTGGCCTGCCGATCGACGCGCGTTTGGAGTTTGAGAGCGAGTACTACATTCCGAGCGCATACGAGGCCTCGGAGGCAGTGCTCGCAACTGACGCCACTGCCGTGTTCGCAAGCTCGGATAACATTGCCCTCGGTTTGCTCAAGCGCTTGCACGAGATGGGGAAGAGCATCCCGGGCGATATCTCGGTGGTGAGCTATGACAACTCGGCGGCCGACGTTCTCTTTGAGCCGGCACTGACCGCGATTGAGCAGGACCCTGGTGTCCTTGCGGAGCATGCTTTTGGCTGCATGTCCAAGCGTCTTGCCGGTAGGGGCGGCAGGCGTGCCGAAGAGGTCGTTCTGGAGCCGGAGCTTATCGTTAAGGACAGCGTGCTCGAGCTTACTAAACACAACTAAACACGTTTATCAATTTGCAGAGACCGAATGTGGAGCACCTGTGACAATCAACGCCGCAGGTGAATGTCGCGTTTTGCTAATCGATGGGATTGATAAGGGTGGTAAAACGTTTTTTCATCATGATAAAACGTTTTAGCAAATATACTGGTCCCAACGAAAGGTTGCCGTATTGGAGGGTGACCGCACAGCGAAGGGACATAAACAATGGCTAAAACACTGGGGACGCCGTGGCAAAAGCTGGGCCACGAGGTGCCGGCTTCCGAGCTCGAGGGCGTCGACCTGTATTGGCGCGCATCGAACTATCTGTCCGTCGGTCAGATCTACCTTCGCTCTAACCCGCTAATGCGCCCCGACTTTGTCGACGAGAAAACCGGTGAGGTGCGCGACTTCGGTCGTCCGGACGTTAAGCACCGCCTGGTTGGCCACTGGGGCACCACGCCCGGCATCAACTTCCTGTTCGGTCACGTCAATCGACTGATCGCCGACCACAACCAGAATGCTATCTTCTTGATGGGCCCTGGTCACGGTGGCCCCGCCGGTACTGCTCAGTCGCTGCTCGACGGCACCTACCGCGAGATTCGCCCCGACATCACCAATGACGAGGCAGGCCTGCAGAAGTTCTTCCGCCAGTTCTCCTATCCCGGCGGCATCCCGAGCCACTTTGCGCCCGAGACGCCCGGTTCCATCCACGAGGGCGGCGAGCTCGGCTACACGCTCAGCCACGCTTACGGTGCCGTCATGGACAACCCGAGCCTGTTGGCCGTGGCCGTGGTGGGCGACGGCGAGTCCGAGACCGGCCCGCTCGCGACCTCTTGGCAATCCAACAAGCTCGTGAACCCGGCAACCGACGGTATCGTTTTGCCGATCCTGCACCTCAACGGCTACAAGATCGCCAACCCCACCATCCTCGCCCGCGTGTCCGACGAAGAGCTCACCAAGTTCTTTGAGGGCATGGGCTATAAGCCGCACTTCTTTGTCGCCGGCTTTGACGACGAGAGCCACGCGAGCATTCATGTGCGTTTCGCCGCCCTGTTTGAGCAGGTCTTTGACGAGATCTGCGACATCAAGGCCACCGCGCAGGCCCAGGCCGCCGCAGGCGAGACCGTGGCCCGCCCTGCCTACCCCATGATTGTGTTCCGTACTCCCAAGGGTTGGACCTGCCCCAAGCACATCGACGGCAAGAAGACCGAGGACTCCTGGCGCGCCCATCAGGTGCCGCTGGCGAGTGCCAAGGACACCCACGAGCACTTCCGCGTGTTGCGCGAGTGGCTGCGCTCCTACAAGCCCGAGGAACTCTTTACGCCCGAGGGCCAGGTGCGCCCCGAGGTGACGGCCTTTATGCCGACCGGCGAGCTGCGTATCGGCGCCAATCCCAACGCGAACGGCGGCAAGGTGCGCCGCGAGCTCGAGCTGCCCGATATCCACGCCCACGAGATCCCCGTCGCCGAGAAAGGTCACGGCTGGGGCTCCACCGAGGCCGCTCGCGTCTTTGGTGAGTACACTGCCGACGTTCTGGCCAAGAACATGGACGATTTCCGCATCTTTGGTCCCGACGAGACCGCGTCCAACCGCCTGCAGGCCGCCTACAAGGTGACCAAGAAGCAGTGGGATGCCGGCTTCTACGAGGACGAGGCCAACGACGAGCTGCTCGCCGGCTCCGGTAAGGTCGTCGAGCAGCTGTCCGAGCACCAGTGCGAGGGCTTCCTCGAGGCCTACGTGCTCACCGGCCGCTCCGGCGTGTGGAGCTCCTACGAGAGCTTTGTGCACGTGGTCGATTCCATGGTCAACCAGCACTGCAAGTGGCTCGAGGCCACCAAGCGCGAGATTCCGTGGCGTGCTCCCATCAGCGGCCTCAACATTTTGCTGTCGAGCCATGTTTGGCGTCAGGACCACAACGGCTTCTCGCACCAGGACCCCGGCTTTATCGACCTGCTGCTCAACAAGGCCAACGACACGCATATCGTGAATGCGTACTATCCGGCCGACGCCAACATGGCCCTCGCTGTGGCCGAGCGCGTCTACCAGTCCACCGACTGCGTCAACGCCATCTTCTGCGGCAAACAGCCCGCCCCGACCTTCCAGACGGTCGACGAGGCAAAGGCCGAGCTCGCCGAGGGCGTCGCGACTTGGAAGTGGGCATCGACCGCTGGTTCACTCGCCGAGGCCGACGTCGTGGTTGCGACCTGCGGTGACGTGCCGACGCTCGAGGCTCTGGCCGCAACCGATATGCTGCGCGAGCTAGGCATTAAGGTGTGGTTCGTTAACGTGGTCGATCTGCTCAAGATTCAGAACGTCTGCGAGAACGACCAGGCCATCAGCGATGAGCGCTGGGCTGAGCTGTTCGGCTGCGGTGAGAAGCCCGTGCTCTTTGCCTTCCACGCCTATGCCGGCACGATTCGCCGCCTGATCTGGAACCGCCCCGGCCACGACGCCTTCCGCGTCCACGGCTACGAGGAGAAGGGCTCCACGACCACGCCGTTCGACATGCTGCGCCTGAACAACATGGACCGCTGGGCCCTGGCCGCCGACGTGCTGCGTATGGTCGACGCCGATAAGTTTGCCGAGCAGATTGATGAGTGGGAGGCTTTCCGCACCGAGGCATTTGAGTTCGCGTGCGACGAGGGCTTCGATCACCCGGCCTTTACCGACTGGGTCTGGCCCGACGCCGCTGCCGCAACGGCAGCCGACGGCGCACTCTCCGCAACCCAAATGACCGCAGGCGACAACGAGTAGGTAGGCATCCGGGACGGTCTCGCGCTGGGGCCGCCTCCGGGCTGGTGCCCCGGCCCTCGTGGAACAGATAAGGGGGAAGCATGAGCTTTACGAGTGTGGCGCTTCAGATGTTGACGGTTTCGCTGCCTATTTTGTTGGGGTGGTGTATCGCCAAGCTGGGGTTTATGAAAGCGGAGTTCGAGCGCGAGCTGTCGCATCTGCTGTTGCAGGTGGCGCTACCGTGCTTGGTGCTTTCGTCAGCGCTGGGCGATGATGTGAAGCTTCCGAGCATTGCCGAGACGTTTTCGCTCATGGGTCTGTCCTTTGTGATGTATGTGGTGGCGACCGTTATCGCGTTTGCTGTCACCGCTGCTCTTCGCGTTCCCAAAGGGACAGAATGCTCGTATCGCTTCGCCGTGCTTTTCGGTAATGCCGGGTTTATCGGTTTTCCGGTTATTTCGGCGGTGTTGGGAAAACAAGCGCTGTTGTATGCATCGATTGCGCTTATCCCCCCAAACTTTCTTATGTTTACCGTCGGCGTTATGTTATTTAGCGGAATAGGTGGTGGCCTTAAAACGCAGATGCGCAATATTGCCGCCTGCTGCAAGAGTCCTGGTCTCATTGCAAGTACTGTTGTGCTTGGGATCGTGCTCACCGGATGGACCGATTGGGGCGTGCTGGGCGACTCGATTTCCATCGTTGGCACCATGACCACTCCTGCAGCATTGTTGCTCATGGGGTCGTCTATCGCCAAGTACCGTCCGCTCGAGATGCTCACCAACTGGCGTGCCTATGCTGCCGTGGCATTTCGCCTGGTTGTCGTGCCGGTGGGCAGCAACGGTACGCTGTACTGCCTTCAATACGGTAAGGATGCACGCCCCATGATGCAGTGCACGTTTCTGTCGATCATTTGCTCCATTCTGACTATCCCGCTCGTAGCCACGCTGTGCGGGTAGGCATCCGGGACGGTCTCGCGCTGGGGCCTTGCCCGGCGGGATGATCTTGTCCGGGGAAGTGGGCTTCGCGAACTTCTCAGAGGAAGGTACCCGCCCGGAGGCGGCCCTCTCGACCGTTTCGATCTGCGGCGCTGATATTTTTTAATGTAATGGGGACTTGGCTGTTGCTGCCTTGTGGATCGTGCATCCAACTAGGGTCAGCCAAGATTACATTGCCGGGGCCGGGGAGGCATACTTTGTTTTGAGAAGTTCGCGAAGCCCACTTCTCAAAACAAAGTATGCCTCCCCGGCCCTCGCCCGTATTACCCCGCTGGGCGAGCCATAGACGCCGCGCACCGATAGGGTAAGGCAGCGGCTTGAAATTGGTGCTATATTCAGCTTAAGTTGTTTAATGCTAGTACGGGAGGCTGATATGGGGCTGTTCAAGAAGAAAAACCCGCAGGATGCCTTTGATCCCGATGTGTTTACCATCACGGATACGATTTTGGACCCGCCGCGGTTTACGTTTTTGCCAGCTATCTACCAGGATGCCACGCGTCGCAAGTGGGCCGTACATCAGCGCGGCGGCGAGCCGAAGATTTTTGACTATGCGGACGTGTTGCAGTGCGAAGTAGCCGAGGCGGGCGATCAGGAGGCCGATGAAGCGGTCTCTAAACAAGAATTTGCCCAGCGTATTCTGGCAAATCCCGCTAAGGCGGCAAAAATGAACGCAGCCAAGCGTAATATGTGTCTTGGTATGGGCGTTGTTGTGGCAGTTCAGACGGGAAAAGACGAGGTTTCCAAACTAGAGATTCCCGTTATGACCGATGAAGTCAAACGCGATTCAAGCCTATATAAGTCGTATCGGAATGTCGCCGAGAAGATCAAGGCCGAATTTGATGCCATGGGTGGTCTGGCCTAATTTTGGCGACATACGTTTCTGAACGAGGAGTCTGTGCAATGGCAGGCGAATCTTATGCAATTCCCCCCAAAGATCGTGCTGTTGAGGGGATTCTTTGGTATATCCAGCACCATCAGCTTGCCGGCGGCGATCGCCTGCCGGCCGAGCGCGTGCTGTGCGAAGAGATTGGCGTTTCGCGTACGGCGTTGCGCGCCGGTATCACGCGGCTCATCTCGTGTGGAACGCTCGAGAGCCGTCGCGGATCGGGTACGTATGTGTGTCCTCCCAAACCGCTCAATATCTTCCAAGAAACGTACAACTTTTCCGATGCCGTGCGGACTGCCGGCCTGCACCCCTCTTCTCGTCTGGTTTCCACCGGGACTATCGAGGCGGATGAGGCGCTTGCCGACAAGCTTGGGGTTGCTGTAGGCGCTCCTTTGCTCCGCATGCAGCGTGTTCGACTTATTGAGGGTGAGCCGGCGTCAATCGAGACGGCTCACGTTAACCTGTCCCTGTGCCCCTCGCTTCCCGATCACGATTTTGAGTGTGAGAGCCTTTACGATGTCTTGCTCAAAGAAGGTGGCGTGCGCGTTGAGCATGGACGTGAGCATATCTCCATCTCGCGTTTGAACGCCGAAGAGGCCGAGTTGCTCCAGCAAGAAGAGGGAACGCCGGTGTTCTATGAGAGCACGATAGAATTTGATAAGGACATGCGTTTTGTGGAGCATTGCAAATCGGTGATTTTGCCCACAAAGTTCCGCTTTGCCGATAACGGCGAAAAGAACGGCATGAGGAGCGTGGCAGGTGAACAATGGCTGAAACAGTAGATGCCACCCCGGTTTATATGCGCATTCGACGCCGCATCGAGGAGCGTATCGAGCGCGGTATATATCCTACGGGTTCCATGATTCCGTCCGAAAAAGACCTCGCCGAGGAATTTGGTACGACGCGCTTGACCATCCGAAGCGCTGTCGATGAGCTGGTTCGGCGTGGGCAGATTCGACGCGTCCGCGGAAAGGGCGCGTTTGTGGCACAGAAAGTGCCCGTTGCCTACGAGCGAACGGGAGGCTTTCGCGAATCGGTTCGTGCTTCGGGCGGCGAGCCGTCCGTCCGCATCCTCGCGCGTTCCAAGCGCTATGCGGGCCCATATTATGCCAACCTGTTTGGCATTGCCGAGGACGATTTACTGTATTCGATTCGGCGTTTGAACTGCGTCAACGGCGATCCCGTATCGATTGAGATGGCGTTCATCCCGTGCCTGCTGTTTCCCGCAATCGAAGATATTGACGTGTCGGTCTTCAGTTTGTACGAGACCTATGAGATGTTGGGCCGAAAGCCGGTCATGGCACAGGAAAAGCTCGATATCGAAGCACTGGGCGCGCGAGATGCCGGCCTGCTTGGACTGGAGCAGGGCGATCTTGCCTTGACGCTTGAGTGCGTGAGCTTCGATGCGAGCGGCCAGGCGATCGAGTACGTCAAGTCGTTTAACCGCGGTGATGCGGGTGGATATACCTATACGTACTAGCTGGTTTTTTGCATAATGGGCTGAAAAGCTGACGGAATTTTGATTCGTTGAGCAGACTGCATATACAACCTTACATGGCTCAAAATCGACCGTTCGCCGATGGGGATAAATTAATCGACAAAGAGGTATCAAAAAGCCGTAACCTGTAACTGTGATTGGTATCAAATACTAATGATTTGTCACGAGGTGAGACGATGAAGATGCTCGATTACGTTCAGCTTGCCCATGTGCGTATGGGAGAGAACCTCGAGCGTTCGTCTGAGCTGGTAGCGCAGCTCGTTGATATTTTCCAGTCCGGTTCTTTTGACGCGCTGCGCATCGTTGCTTCGGGTTCGTCGCGCCATGCCGCCGATTGCGCTCGCGATTACCTGCAAGATGCCCTGCAAATGCAGGTGTCCGTTGTGACGCCCGAGGCCTTCGTCGATTTTGAACACACCTATCCGCAGCATGCGCTCAACATTGCCGTTTCGCAGAGCGGCTATTCGACCAATACGATCGCGGCTCTTGATTACATGCGCGCGCACGATATGGCTGCAGTTGCGCTCACGGCAAACGTCGAGGCACCCATCAAGGAGCACGCTGGCATCGTTCTTGACTACGGTGTGGGCGTCGAGTCGGTGGACTTTGTGACTCTGGGCGTCGAGGTTCTCGTTGAGTACCTGATGCTCTTTGGTATTTACGGCGGTCAGGCGCGCGGAACGATTGACGCCAAGGGCGTTGCCCAGCGTCTTGACGACCTGCGCGAGGCTATCCAGGCCAATGCCGTGATGTGCAAGACCGCCGAGGCATATGTCCAAGACCACATGCTCGAGCTTTCTGAGCACATGCCCGCCATGGTCGTCGGCAACGGCCCCAACTACGGTGTTGCCGAGGAGGCAGCGCTCAAGCTGAGCGAGACCATCAAGATTCCTGCCATGCATCACGAGGGCGAGGAGTTCGTCCACGGTCCCGAGATGCAGATCGTTCCGGGCTATCTGGTGTTTATTGTCGACGATCCGCAGGGGTCGGAGCGTCTTGCGAATATCGCCGATGCGCTATCGAACGTTACGGCAAAAACGGTGCTGCTCACGGCCCATCCCAGGGGTAGGGCTCATGAGGTTGCGGTGCCTCAGGTGGCTCCGCTGCTCAGCGCAATTCCCAATCTTGTGTTCTTCCAGACGATTGCGGCAATAATCGCCGAGCGTCTGAAGTCATGGGACGTACACCCGTATCTCGATGCCGTCTCCAAACAGATGGAGGTTAAGGCGGAGGGCTACGAAGAGTCAGTCAATGCGCTTAAGGCCAAAGCGGCCGAGTGTTACGGAATGTAAGCGGGTTTTGATGCCCGTTGGCATGGGGGATGTGGAGACAACCCCAGAAAGGAGAGACAAATGAAGGAAACCGAGAAGATCGAGATCATGCATTTCGACCAGGAGGGCTACCTCGAGGACGGCAAGGCGCTCTACGAGACCGGCAAGAAGATGACCGCCCTTGCCGACAAGGTCGCCGACGAGGGCTACGACGCCGTGTTCCTGATGGGCGTCGGCGGCACCTGGGACGAGCTCATGCAGCTCGAGTACCTCATGAACAAGTTCGGCGACCGCGACCTCGAGGTCTACCTGATCCACGCCGCCGAGTGGAACGTCTCCGGCCACAAGCGCATGACCGAGAAGTCCGTCGTGCTCACCGCCTCCGAGTCCGGCACCACCCCCGAGGTCCTCGAGGCCGTCAAGAAGATGAAGGACATGGGCGTGCGCGTCTACGCCATGACCAAGCCCGAGGGTCTCATCGGTCAGGCTGTGGGTGCCGAGAACTGCGTCGCCATGGCTTCTGACCATGGTTCGGGCGGCTGCGAGAAGGGCTACTACCTCGCCGACTGCTTCGGCCTGCGCCTGCTCAACCGCCGTGGCTGCTTCCCCAAGTTTGACCTGTTTATCGAGCAGACCAAGGACATCTGGAAGGACATGCTCGATATCCGCAAGCGCTTCGAGCCGCGCGCCGAGGAGCTCGCCAAGAAGTACGCCCTGGCCCCCTACACCATGTTCATCGGCTCCGGCGCCCTGTGGGGCGAGACCATCCTGTTCTCGATGTGCATCCTGGAGGAGATGCAGTGGAAGCGCACCCGCTACATCACCTCGGCCGACTTCTTCCACGGCACCCTCGAGCTCGTGGAGCCGGGCGTCCCCGTGTTCCTGTTCATGGGCGAGGACGAGAACCGCAAGCTCGACGAGCGCGTCCGCGCCTTCCTGACCCGCGGCGTGACCGGCGACACCGACATCAACATCATCGACACCGCCGAGTTCGCGATCCCGGGCCTTGACGACGAGTTCCGCGTCATCGTCTCCCCGTGGATTCTGACGGTGCTCGTGACCGACCGCCTGGCTCGCTACTACGAGACGGTCACCAAGCACAACCTCAAGTATCGTCGCTACTATCACCAGTTCGACTACTAAAGAAAACGGGTGCGGGAACGTGCCGGGCTATTGAGAGGAACACAGAATGAGACAGTACATCATCGCCAGCCATGCGCACTTCGCCACCGGCATCAAGGAGAGCGTCGAGCTGCTCTCGGGCGCTCGCGACAACGTCCACGATCTTTCGATGTTCGTCGATGGCCGCATGGACGTGGCCGAGGAGGCCCAAAAACTGCTGGCAGGCATGTCTGCCGACGATGATGTCGTCGTGTGCACCGACCTCTTTGGCGGCAGCGTCAACAACGAGTTCACCAAGATCGTCCAGACGCGTCCCCGCACGTACCTCGTTACCAACATGAACCTCCCTCTGCTCATTCAGCTGCTGTTCTCTGACGAGTCGGCGCCGGTTGAGGAGACGATTCGCGCCATCGTCGCTGCGGACGATACGCGCGTGAAGTTTGTCAACGACCTGTTGGTCGATGACGACGAGGAAGAAGAGTTCTAATCCGTAGCACCTACTGACACGCCGTAAGACGGCACAAGACCTTTGGGGGGTCACATTATGATTCAGCTACTTCGCGTTGACCATCGTCTGCTTCATGGCCAGGTCGCGGTCTCTTGGGTTCAGGGCCTCGGCTCCAATTGCATCTTCTGCGTGGGCGATAAGGTCGCTAACGACCCGGTGTGGAAGACGACGCTCAAGATGGGCAAGCCTGCCGGCTGCAAGCTCGTTATCAAAGATATGGAGCATGCAATCGAAGCTATCAACTCGGGCGTGACCGACAAGTACAAGATGATTATCTGCGTCGCCACTATCGCTGAGGCAAAGCAGCTTGTTGAGGGCTGCCCGCAGATCAAGTCGGTCAACCTGGGCAATACCAAGCCCAAGGACGAGAAGCGTCCCGACGCTCGTCAGGTCTCTCGTCAGATCTTCCTGACCGCGGCCGAGGAAGCCGATGTGCGCGAGATGCTGGATCGTGGCGTTGAGGTCGAGATCCGTCCTCTGGCCGATGACCCCAAGGTCGACTGCGCCAGCGTGCTCTAGGCGTTTGAATTCGAAGAGTCTGAGCTCTTCGTAGTGTCCTATTAGGAAAGGGGGATATATGCTTACCCAAGCAATCCTCATCGGACTTATCGCCGCATTTGGTAAGTTCGACTGCCAGCTCGGTACGCTCTACGCGTTCCGCCCCATCGTCCTGTGCCCGCTCGTGGGCCTGGTCCTGGGGGACCTGCAGTCTGGTCTCGCGATTGGTGCGAGCCTGGAGCTGCTGTTCATGGGCTCGATCTCCATCGGTGCCTACGTGCCGCCTGATGAGACGATCGGCGGCGTGCTCGCCTGTGCCTTCGCTATCCAGTTGGGCCAGAGCACCGAGGCAGCCATCGCGCTTGCCATGCCCATCGCCACGCTGTGCCTTGCCATCAAGAACATCCTCAACGCCGCCCTGCCGATCCTGGTTGACCGCGCTGATGTCTTCTCCGGCCAGGGCAACCTTAAGGGTGTCTATGCGATGCACTTCCTGATCGGTTCCACCGGTGTCATCATGGCGTTCCTGCTGTGCTCGCTGTCGTTCTATCTGGGTGCTGACGCCATTCAGGGCATGCTCGACTTCATCCCGCCCTTTGTCCTTGCTGGCTTCGGCGTTGCCGCCAACATCCTGCCGGCCATGGGCTTCGCCATGCTCGGCCGCCTGGTGCTCACCAAGCAGCTCGTGCCCTTCTACTTCCTGGGCTTCCTGCTGTGCTCCTACGCCAACGTGCCCGTCCTGGGCGTCGCCCTGATCGCCATCATCATCGGCATCGACAAGTTCGACCTGCTCGGCCTGGGCGGAGCCCAGCCCCAGCTCTCCGCGGAAGGGGATGAGGACGATGACTTCTAGTCCCGAGAACAAGATCACGCGCTCCGACCTCGTCAGGAGCGCCGTCAACGTCGGCGCCCTGGGCATGGAGTTCTCCTGGACCTACTACAAGCAGATGAACATCGCCTTCTGCCTGATGGTCGCCAACATGCTCAAGAAGATCTACGCCGGCCGCCCCGACGACTACGCCGAGGCCCTGCACCGCCACTGCGCGTTCTTCAACATCACCGTCCAGTTCGCCCCGTTCGTCGGCGGCATCGCGATGGCCATGGAGGAGAAGGTCGCCCGCGGCGAGATCGAGCCCGAGAGCGTCAACGACGTCAAGGCCGCCCTCATGGGCCCGCTGTCCGGCATCGGCGACTCCATCTTCCTGTCGACGCTGCGCGTGGTGGCCGCCGCGGTGGGCATCAGCCTGTGCCAGGCCGGCAACCCCTTCGGCCCCATCGCCTTCCTGCTCATCTACAACGTCCCCGGCTTCGCGCTGCGCGTCTGGGGCGCCGTCAAGGGCTACGAGCTGGGCGTGGGCTTCCTGGACGAGGCCCAGAGGACCGGCCTCATGCAGAAGATCATGACCTGCGTGGGAATCGTGGGCGTCATGGTCGTGGGCGCCATGTGCAAGGACATGTTCTGGGCCAGCATCCCGGTGGCCATCGGCTCGGGCGAGGACGCCCAGACCCTCCAGGACATCCTGGACGGCATCATGCCCGGCATGCTCGGCATGATCGCCTTCTGGCTGTACTACTGGCTGCTGTCCAAGAAGATCAACCCCATGGTGCTGATCGTGGCCACCATGGTCGTGGGCATCGTCGGCGCGTTCTTCGGCGTGCTGGCGTAGGCTCCTGCGTTCTATTCTGCCCCCAAGGGAAACGGCGACCCATTGCGGTCGCCGTTTTTTATTACCGAAAGCTAGCTGGAGGTGCTTCGTGATTCGATCTGACAATCCACCCGATAATGGCGTGAGCGGGGCGATGTATCTATTTGGCACGGCGCTCTTGTGGAGTTTTATCGGCATCCTCGTTCGCGCCAATTCGCAGTCAGCTCTTTTGATCGGTGCCGTCACGGCAATATTTATGGCGCTCTTTATCCTGCTCGTCGGCAGGCCCGTCCTCCGCGTCAGCCGTCTTATTGTCCTTGTGGCCGTCTGCAACTTCGTGACGGGCACCACGTTTAACTTTGCCAACCAGCTCACGACGGTCGGCAACGCGATCGTCCTGCAGTACACCTCGATGATTTTCGTTATCGTGTATCAATCGCTCGCAACTCACACGTTGCCTTCGCCTGCGAAGATCGCCTCCGTGGTGGTTGCTTTTACGGGTATGGGACTTTTCTTTTTGGGTGATTTGAGTCCCGAGGGCATGCTCGGCAACCTGCTTGCCATCATTTCGGGCGCCGCCTTTGGGCTGTGCTTCTTTTTGAACTCTCGCCCCGACGCCTCGCCCATGGTGTCCTCGCTCATCTCCTGCGGTATCTCGATGCTGCCGATCGTCTATTTTGCTGGTGCCCTAGACTCCGTGAGACCATTTGAGTGGGGGCTCATGCTGGTGCATGGCCTTTTTTGCAGTGGTCTTGCGAGCGTGCTGTATGCCAAGGGGATTGCGCGCACCAACGCGTTTGCGGCCAACTTGGTCTGCATGAGCGAGGTCGTGCTCGCTCCCTGCTGGTCGGCGCTCCTCTTTGGCGAGGTCTTTCACTGGAATGAGTTTTTGGGCGCGGCGATTATCGTTTTGGTGATTGTAGCCAACTTGGCATCCGATGCCTTTGGCGATGGCTTTCTGGTGGCGCTTGTCCGCCATCGAAACAAAGAGCGTGCCTGATGGGATACGTCTGCCGTTTACGGTAAAAAACACCCCGCTGAGCGAGTGGTATTAAATAGTAAGAACCTGCATACCTATAATTGGTATCAAATCATTTGTACCTGGCATGGGTGTTAGCAGCACACCAGGTACGCTTCGAGCCGTGTAATCGAACCCCCGGAATTGATATCAACAAAGCGCGCGACGGGAGTGGCGACGGTTCGAGATTCCTAATTGGGAGGAACTATGCTTACCCAAGCAATCCTCGTCGGCTTAGTCGGAGCGTTTGGATGTCTCGACTACCAGCTCGGTTCGCTCTATGCGTTCCGCCCCATCGTCCTGTGCCCGCTCGTGGGCCTGGTCCTGGGGGACCTACAGACCGGTCTTGCCGTGGGTGCAAGCCTTGAGCTGCTGTTCATGGGCTCGATCTCCATTGGCGCTTACGTGCCGCCCAACGAAACCGTCGGTGGCGTGCTCGCCTGTGCGTTTGCCATTCAGCTCGGTCAGGGTACCGAGACGGCTATCGCGCTTGCCATGCCCATCGCCGTCCTTTCGCTGACGATTGGTAATATTACCAACGCCTTGTTCCCCGTGTTTGTCGACATGGCAGACAAGTTTGCCCTCAAGGGAAACCTCAAAGGCATCTATGCCGTTCATTGGGGAATTGGAATTTGGGGCTGCATCGAGTACTTCCTGCTCTGTGCCGGCGCGTTCTACCTGGGTTCCGATGCCATCCAGGGCCTGCTCGACTTTATCCCGTCCTTTGTGATCGATGGTTGCGGCGTTGCCGCCAACATCCTGCCGGCCATGGGCTTCGCCATGCTCGGCCGCCTGGTGCTCACCAAGCAGCTCGTGCCCTTCTACTTCCTGGGCTTCCTGCTGTGCTCCTACGCCAACGTGCCCGTCCTGGGCGTCGCCCTGATCGCCATCATCATCGGCATCGACAAGTTCGACCTGCTCGGCCTGGGCGGAGCCCAGCCCCAGCTCTCCGCGGAAGGGGATGAGGACGATGACTTCTAGTCCCGAGAACAAGATCACGCGCTCCGACCTCGTCAGGAGCGCCGTCAACGTCGGCGCCCTGGGCATGGAGTTCTCCTGGACCTACTACAAGCAGATGAACATCGCCTTCTGCCTGATGGTCGCCAACATGCTCAAGAAGATCTACGCCGGCCGCCCCGACGACTACGCCGAGGCCCTGCACCGCCACTGCGCGTTCTTCAACATCACCGTCCAGTTCGCCCCGTTCGTCGGCGGCATCGCGATGGCCATGGAGGAGAAGGTCGCCCGCGGCGAGATCGAGCCCGAGAGCGTCAACGACGTCAAGGCCGCCCTCATGGGCCCGCTGTCCGGCATCGGCGACTCCATCTTCCTGTCGACGCTGCGCGTGGTGGCCGCCGCGGTGGGCATCAGCCTGTGCCAGGCCGGCAACCCCTTCGGCCCCATCGCCTTCCTGCTCATCTACAACGTCCCCGGCTTCGCGCTGCGCGTCTGGGGCGCCGTCAAGGGCTACGAGCTGGGCGTGGGCTTCCTGGACGAGGCCCAGAGGACCGGCCTCATGCAGAAGATCATGACCTGCGTGGGAATCGTGGGCGTCATGGTCGTGGGCGCCATGTGCAAGGACATGTTCTGGGCCAGCATCCCGGTGGCCATCGGCTCGGGCGAGGACGCCCAGACCCTCCAGGACATCCTGGACGGCATCATGCCCGGCATGCTCGGCATGATCGCCTTCTGGCTGTACTACTGGCTGCTGTCCAAGAAGATCAACCCCATGGTGCTGATCGTGGCCACCATGGTCGTGGGCATCGTCGGCGCGTTCTTCGGCGTGCTGGCGTAAGGGCCCGGCTGCATAGATTTTCGTTGCAACCTGGAAAGGGGATGGAGCAGGCCTATGCCCTCCATCCCCTTTTTGTATAGAAGGAGTTCGTATGTTCGCGAAGGATCGCGAAGCAATGCGCCTGACGCCGGCAGAGGTCAGGCTGATTCTTATTGAGTCCCTGCAGTGGTGCGCCAACAACGCGGTCTACTTTTTGGGGCTTATCGGTGCGGCCACGTATGATTTGGCCGGCACGGCCTTTTTGGTCGCTGCCATTACGCTCGTGCGCAATCTTATGACGTCGGTGGGCAATATGGTGTCGGGTTCGGCCATCGACCGCTTTGGACCGCGCCGGACGTCGTTTGTGACGTGCGTGATTACGGCAGTGCTATCGCTTGGCGTGGGGTTAGCGCCGTTGTCTGTCCCCGGGCTTGTGTTTGCCGCGTGCGTCTTGGGACTTGCGGGCGGCTTTATCAACACCTGCACGCATGCGTTTCCGGGATACCTGGAGTCGACCACCGAGGGCCGTACCCGCGTGAACGGTCTCATGGTGTTCTACAGCAATATCGCCTATACCGCTGGCCCGCTGCTCGGTGGTGCCATCGTGAGTTGTTTTGCCACGCAATCGGTCTATCTGCTCATGGCGGGCATGATGGGTGTGGCGGCTGTGCTCTCCTTGGGCTGCCACGAGTGCGTTGTTCCCGCAAAAGGGGAGAAGCCGAAGGGCGGTATTCTGGGCGGCATGGCCGAGGGTGCGCGACTTACGTTTCGCGATCACGACCTGCGCCTCATCTTTATCTCGGGCTTTTTGGGTTTCTTTGCGTTTGGCGCGTTCGATTCGCTGGAGTCGTTGTTCTACCGTGATGTGCTCAACGTGGATATCGTCTGGCTGGGCTGGCTGTCCTCGGTCGTGGGCCTTACTTCCTCGGTGGGTGCGTTCATCCTGACCAAGCTTTCTGCTCGCCATGTCAACCTGCGATTGCTGCTCGGCGCGCTCATGGCCGTGGGCATTGGGTCCATGGTGTACGTGGGCACCGATATGCTGGGGGTCGCGATTATCGGTCAGGCGATTAACGGTATGGCCTGGGGATTCCTGGAACCTCTGCAGATGATCTTGATTCAGGAGCGCGCCGACATCAAATACCTGGGGCGCATTACCGGCTTTGTGCGTTTTGGCCTGATGAGCGCCGGCGTGCTGCCGCTGCTGGCGGCTCCGTTTTTGGCGGAGGCTTTGGGCGTCCAGGCGGTGCTGTTTGGGGCATCGACCATTATTGCGCTGGTGGGAACGCTGTTCTTTGTCGCACAAGGGAGGCGTCGGCGGTGTTAGCTATACATTCAATTCTAATTTAATACCACTCACCAGAGAATTTCGACCGTTCACCGAGGATTGGAGCAGATTGAAAAGTGGTATTAAAAACACGTTAGGTGTATGTCTATAATTGGTATCGAAAAGAAACGCGATGTATAGAGTTGCGTGCAGGACAGAAAGGAAAAGCCATGAAGGAAACCGAGAAGATCGAGATCATGCACTTTAGCCAGGAGGGCTACGTCGAGGACGGCAAGAACGTCTACGAGGCCGGCAAGAAGATGACCGCGCTCGCCGACAAGGTCGCCGACGAGGGCTACGACGCCGTGTTCCTGATGGGCGTCGGCGGCACCTGGGACGAGCTCATGCAGCTCGAGTACCTCATGAACAAGTTCGGCGACCGCGACCTCGAGGTCTACCTGATCCACGCCGCCGAGTGGAACGTCTCCGGCCACAAGCGCATGACCGAGAAGTCCGTCGTGCTCACCGCCTCCGAGTCCGGCACCACCCCCGAGGTCCTCGAGGCCGTCAAGAAGATGAAGGAAAAGGGCATTCGTGTCTACGCCATGACCAAGCCCGAGGGTCTCATCGGCCAGGCTGTCGGCGCCGAGAATTGCGTCAAGATGGCGTCCGATCATGGTAACGGTGGCTGCGAGATGGGCTACTACCTCGCCGACTGCTTCGGCCTGCGCCTGCTCAACCGCCGCGGCTGCTTCCCGCAGTTCGACAAGTTCATTGAGCAGACCAAGGATGTTTGGACCCACCTGGTCGACATCCGCAAGAGCTTCGAGCCGCGCGCCGAGGAGCTCGCCAAGAAGTACGCCCTGGCCCCCTACACCATGTTCATCGGCTCCGGCGCCCTGTGGGGCGAGACCATCCTGTTCTCGATGTGCATCCTGGAGGAGATGCAGTGGAAGCGCACCCGCTACATCACCTCGGCCGACTTCTTCCACGGCACCCTCGAGCTCGTGGAGCCGGGCGTCCCCGTGTTCCTGTTCATGGGCGAGGACGAGAACCGCAAGCTCGACGAGCGCGTCCGCGCCTTCCTGACCCGCGGCGTGACCGGCGACACCGACATCAACATCGTCGACACCGCCGAGTTCGCGATCCCCGGCCTTGACGACGAGTTCCGCGTCATCGTGTCTCCGTGGATCCTCTCCTCGCTGATCACCGACCGCCTTGCTGCTTACTACGAGACGGTCACCAAGCACAACCTCAACTATCGCCGCTACTATCACCAGTTCGACTACTAAGAGCAAATAACGTTTGTGTAATTGGGCCTCGCTCCTATATGGAACGGGGCCTCGTTTGGGTTGGAGAGTAATTATGAGCTATCCACAGCTTGCCGTCATGAATATCAGCCATCGCTATTTTGACCTTGAGGAATTCTTTTCCTCGGCAGCGGCCTCGGGCTACACGTGTTGCGAGCTTTGGACCGGGGCGATGCATCTGTATGTCGATTGCCATGGATACGATTCGCTCGAGCAGGTGCGGGAGCTGTTGCAGCGGTATGGAGTTCGGATTGTGGGGCTTTGTCCCGAACAGAACAACCCCAAGCCGTGGAATATCGCGGCGCGTGGGAATGAGGCGCGTGCCCGCACGCTCGCGTACTTCAAGAACGTTGTGGATATCGCGGCGGAACTTGGAGCCGAGCAGGTCATGGTCTCGAGCGGTTGGGCATTTCTGAACGAGCCGATCGAGGACGCGTGGGGTCGCAGCGCCTCGATGCTGCGTGCGATTGCCGAGCATGCGGGAGAACGCGGCGCGCGACTGGTGCTCGAAGCTCTACAGCCGGTTGAGTCGATGATCGTGAACTCGGCGGCCGATACGAAGCGCATGATCGAGGCAGTTGATCATCCGGCACTTAAGGCGTGTCTGGATATGGGCGCCATGGCGGTGGCGGGGGATACCATCGACGATTACTTCGATCTGCTTGGCGATGATGTCGCCCACGTGCATTTTGTCGATGTTGCGGCAGATGGCACGACGCATCTTGCCTGGGGTGACGGCGACCGCGATATGCGCGCTGACCTGGATAGGCTGGTGGCGCGCGGCTATCGCGGAGTTGTTTCGGCCGAGACCTATGACGGGCGCTATTTTGCCAACCCCGCAGCTGCCGATGCGCAGGTAATGGCAGAGTATCGTCGTGCGATTGGCGCCTAGGTGGGGTTGGGCTGCGGCAATCTGCCCCATGTTTCCAAATGAATACGGTGTGAGCGGCTGCGACGGATTTCCCCCGCAAACACTCTAGTATGCTAAAGTACCCAGAAGACCGGCGGAGCTATGCCGGTCTTCTGTTCTATATGAAACGCAGCATGAGGAGGCTCACCAGATGACGGCCACACCGTGGGGATTCCGGGACATATTGCCCGAGGAGGCTCAGGCACGCGAGGAGATCGCATGTACGGTGAAGGGCTGCTTTAGGGAGCATCATTACCTGCCGGTTGAGACGCCGCTGCTCGAGGACAAGGGTTCGCTCGAGGAAGGTGGCCGCATTGCGGACACGCCGTTTAAGCTCTTTGACGATGACGGGCGTTTGCTGGTGGTTCGTCCCGACAACACGTTGCCGATCGTGCGCTTGGTTTCGACCCGCATGCGCGCGGCCGATCTGCCGCTGCGCCTGCGCTACGAGGCGCCGGTGGTTCGCGAGTGCCAGCGCAATGCCGGCGGCTCGCGTCAGTTTACGCAGTTGGGCTTTGAGCTCATCGGTGCGGGCGATGCCGCGGGCGATGTCGAGATTGTCTCGCTGGTAGCCGAGGCCGTGCGCAAGCTGGCGTTGCCCGATGCGCGCATTATCGCGGGCAGCGTGCGTCCGTTTAAGGAGCTACTCGCGGCCTGTGAGGATCGCGAGCTGGCTGCCGAGGCCCTGCGCTGCGTGCACGCCAATGACTTTGTGGGCCTCGATGCCCGCGTGGCGGCAAGCGCCGAGTCCGAGGCCGTCAAGGCCGCCATTAGCGAGCTGCCGCGCTTGCACGGCGGTGCCGAGGTACTCGACCGCGTGGACGCGCTGCTGGAAGCTGCCGGTATCGTCGCGCCGCTGACGCGCGAGCTGCGTGCCCTGGTCGAGGGCCTGGCTCCCGAGGACGCCCAGGTGCTGTCCTTCGACTTCTCCATCATGAACTCGTTCGATTACTACACGGGCCTGGTCTTTAAGGCCTATGCCGGCGGCCTGCCCGATCCTGTCGGTTCGGGCGGTCGCTACGACTCCATCTTTACCGGCGCGTTCGGCGATGGCATCGAGGTGCCGGCGGCGGGCTTCGCCTTTTCACTCGAGCGTCTGGAGGCCGCGCGTACCTCGGCCGAGGACGCCGCTTCCGACGGCGACCACGCCGCGGGCCGTGGTGCCGAGGGTCCGCTGCGCATCGCCGTTCCCAAGGGCTCGCTTAAGGCCGACACGCTCGACGTGCTCGAGGCCGCGGGCCTGGACGTCTCCGAGCTGCGCGACCCCGGCCGTCACCTGATCGTGCGCGGTCGCGATACGCGTGCGGGCGAGGGCGCGGTCGGAGATATCGAGTTTGTCATTGTGCGCCCCAGCGATGCGCCCGCCTTTGTGGGCTGCGGTGGTGCCGATTGCGGCATCTGCGGCTGGGATTCGCTTATCGAGGCCGACCTCAACCTGCTGCAGCTGGTCGATCTGGGCTACGGCCTGTGCACCTTTATTGAGGCTGAGCCCGCTTGGCGCGCCGGTCAGGCCGAGCGCAACTATGCCCGCCGCGGTTCGCTTCGCGTGGCAACCAAGTACCCGCGCATCGCGAGTGCCTGGTATGCCGAGCGCGGCGTGAATGCCGATATTGTCTCGCTGCACGGTAACATCGAGCTGGGCCCCATCGTCGGTATGACCGATCGCATCGTGGACATTACCGCCACGGGTGCCACGCTGCGCGATAACGACCTGGTTATTACTGGTCGCATCATGGACTGCACAGCGCGCTTCTTTGTCAATCCGGGTGCCGCTCGCCTGGATCCGCGCGTACGCGATCTTGCCGATCGCCTGGCTGCTGCCGTGAAGGACAAGCATTTTGAGCCCGTTGCGGGCTCGGCACAATAGCGCGAGCACGCACGGGCGCCCCAACGTACGGGCTGCGGGTCGACTGGCGCCGCCGCCCGGCATCTCGTTTTCCAAACGCAACCTCGATCGATAGGGGATACCGATATGAAGACCATCAAGCTTGCTCCCGGTGAGCGCCTCGTTACCAACCAGCTCAACCGCAAGGGCGTGCTGCCGCAAAACATCGTCGACGCCGCCCGCGATATCGTGACCAACGTGCGTGCCAACGGCGATGCTGCGGTGCGCGATTATTGCCAGCGTTTTGACGGTGTTGAGCTGCAGGGTTTTCGCCTGCCGCAGGAGCAGATCGATGCTGCACTCGAAGGCCTCGATCCTGCCTTTGTCGCCGCGTTGGAGAAAGCTGCACGCCAGATCCGCGAGTTCCACCAGCGCGAGGTCGAGCAGAGCTGGTTTACCACGCGCCCGGACGGCACGATGCTCGGCGTTAAGGTGACCCCGCTCGCGGCGGCCGGCATCTATGTGCCGGGCGGTCGCGCGCAGTACCCTTCCACCGTGCTCATGAACGCCATTCCCGCCAAGGTCGCCGGCGTTGAGCGCGTGGTCATGGTGACCCCGCCGCAAAAAGATGGCCTGATCAGTCCCTATACGCTCGCGGCAGCCAAGCTTGGCGGCGTGGACGAGATCTATATGGTGGGCGGCGCCCAGGCCGTGGCCGCGCTGGCGTACGGCACCGAGACCATTCCGCGCGTCGACAAGATCACCGGCCCGGGCAACGCCTTTGTCGCCGCGGCCAAGCAGATTGTCTCGGGCGACGTGGGTATCGACATGGTCGCCGGCCCCTCCGAGGTCTGCGTGCTGGCCGATGCCACGGCCAAGCCCATGGTGGTTGCTGCCGACCTGATGGCGCAGGCCGAGCACGATCCGCTGGCTGCCTGCTACCTGGTGACCTGCGACGAGCAGTTTGCGCGCGAGGTCGAGGCGGGCATCGATATTCTAGTGGCGCAGTCGCCGCGCGCCGAGATCACGCGCGCCTCGCTCGATAACGAGGGCACCATCGTGGTGGCCGCCGACATGGCTGCCGCCATCGAGGCCGTGAACACCGTGGCGCCTGAGCACCTTGAGCTGCACTGTAAGGACGCGATGGGCCTGCTCGGCGGCATTCGCAACGCCGGCGCCATCTTTGTGGGCGCTTGGAGCTCCGAGCCGCTCGGCGATTACGTTGCCGGCCCCAACCACACGCTGCCGACCGGCGGCACGGCCATGTTCTCCAACCCGCTTTCGGTGGAGGAGTTCGTCAAGCGCTCGAGCGTCATTTGCTATACGCCCGAGGGCCTGCTTTCCGACGCTCCCGCAACACAGCGCCTGGCCGAGGCCGAGGGTCTGTGGGCACACGCGCTTTCGGCTGCGCTGCGCCGCCGCATGTTGGAGCAGGGCGAGGATGCCGTGAGCGCCGAGTCGCTGGCCGCGGCCGACCTGACCAAGGTTGCCTGGCCGGGCGACGCCGTGGCGACGGTTGCCGAGGGCGTGGACCTAATGGCGGCTGCGGGCGGTGCCGCTGGCGCGGTCGTCGAGGAGGCCTAATATGGCCGAGCTGACGCCCCACATGAAGGAGCTCGTCCAGCCTTACCTGGCCGGTATTGAGCCCTACGATCCCAACTTTACGCCCACGCGCATCAACCTTTCGGCCAACGAGAACACCTATTCCGTGCCGGCCGGCGTGCGCGAGGCGATCGACGCTGCCTTGGCTGCCACACCGCTCAACCGCTATCCCGATCCCATGTCGAACGACCTGCGCGATGAGCTTGCTGCCTGGCATGGCGTGGCGCGCGAGAATATCTGCGTGGGCAACGGTGGCGACGAGCTGCTCTATAACTACCTGCTGGCGTTTGGCGGCGCGGGGCGGACCCTGCTCAACTGCCCGCCGTGCTTTAGCGAGTACGCGTTCTTTGCGTCGCTCTGTCAGACCGAGGTGCGCGACGTGTGGCGCGACCCGGCGAGCTTTGAGCTCGACCAGGCAGCCGTGCTTGCGGCGGCGCCCGAGTGCAGCCTGGCCATCGTGACCTCGCCCAACAATCCCACGGGCGACGTGGCGCCGCTCGACTTTGCCGCGGCCCTGTGCGATGTGTGCCCCGGCATGGTGATGGTCGACGAGGCCTACGTTGAGTTTGCCGACGACTCGTTTGGCGCGGCCACCACGGCGCAGGGACTTATCGCCGAGCATCCCAACCTGGTGATTTTGCATACGCTGTCCAAGGCGTTTGGCGCCGCCGGCACGCGTCTGGGCTATGTGATCGCCGCGCCCGAGGTCATCGACGTTTTCGCGGCGATTCGCCAGATCTACTCGGTCAACGTGCTGAGCCAGGCCGCCGCGCTTGCCTGCGTGTGTGCCCGCGATGCGTACGCGCCCGTGGTGGCGCAGGTTGCATCCGAGCGCGAGCGCGAGCTGTGTGCCCTGCGCGCAATGGCTGCCGAGGGTCTGCCCGTGGAGACATGGCCGAGCGCGGCGAACTTTGTGCTCGTACGCACGCCGCATGCCACGCGCGTGCGTGAGCGTCTGCGCGACGAGTATTCGATTTTGGTGCGCGATTTTAGCTATGCGCCGGGGCTCGCGGACTGTCTGCGCATTACCGTGGGTACCCCGCAGGAAAACGATGAGGTGCTGGCTGCGTTTGCCGCGCTGGTGAAGGAGGAGATGTAGATGGGCCGTTATACCGAGGTGGCCCGCAAGACGGGCGAGACCGACATTGTCGTAAAGCTTGACCTGGATGGGAGCGGCGTGTGCGACATCTCGACCGGCGTGCCGTTTTTCGACCACATGCTCAACGCCTTTGGCCGCCATGGCCTGTTCGATTTGACGGTACATGCGGTAGGCGACGTTGAGGTCGACGCGCATCACACCGTCGAGGACACGGGCATTGTGCTGGGCGAGGCGTTTTGCCGGGCGCTGGACGACAAAGCGGGTATTACGCGCTTTGCCGATGCGGCGATCGCCATGGACGAGACGCTCGTGATGGCCGCCGTGGACATTTCGGGTCGCGGCCAGGCCTACTGCGAGCTGCCCGTGCCGACCGAGCGCGTGGGCAGCTTCGATACCGAGCTGGCCGTTGAGTTCTTCTATGCCTTTGCGCGCGATGCCAAACTTACGCTGCACGTGCGCGAGCTGGCAGGCGGCAACTCGCATCACATTATCGAGGCCGCCTTTAAGGCCGTGGGCCGCACGATGCGCCACGCCTGCGAGCTCGATCCCCGCGTGCAGGGCATCCCCAGCACCAAGGGCTCGCTGTAACCTGCCCCTTTTTGGCAGGTTTTGAATGGGGAAAAGGAGGGTCGCGTGGGCGAACCGAAGATCGTGGTGGTCGACTACCACAAGGGCAACTTGTCGAGCGTTGCGCGCGGGCTTGCGCGCGCCGGTGCCGCCGCCTGCACGTCGGACGATCCGGAGCAGATCCGCAATGCCGACGGCCTAGTCATCCCGGGCGTGGGCGCGTTCTATGACGCGATCGCCTTTATGCGCCAGAGCGGCGAGGCGGACGCGGTGCTCGATGCCGTCGTCGCCGGAACTCCGCTGCTCGGCATCTGCCTGGGCCTTCAGCTATTTTTTGAGCGCGGCAATGAGGGCGTGCCTGCGGACGAGGGCGCGGTTGCCGATGGCAACACCCCCGAGCAGGCTGGCGGTCCCTGGGCCGATGGCCTGGGTATTATGCGTGGCTCGTGCACGCGCTTGAAATCGAGTCGCCTGAAGGTGCCGCACGTGGGCTGGGACCAGGTGCACATGACGCCCGCCGGTGCGGCCGACCCGCTGCTCGCCGGTTTTGCCGAGGGTGCCAACATGTATTTCACCCACAGCTACGCGGTGGCCGACGACGCCGATGCCGCCGATGTGCTGGCGCGCACGCACTATACGCGGAGCTTCCCGTGCATCGTGCGTCACGGCAACGTGTGGGGCTGCCAGTTCCATCCCGAGAAATCCTCCGCGCTGGGTCAGCGCATCCTTAAGAACTTCGTCAACATCGTCGAGGAGGCCGGCCGATGATCCTGTTTCCCGCAATCGATCTGATCGGCGGCAAGGTCGTGCGCCTGGAGCGCGGTGACCGCAGCCGCTGCAAGGTATATTCCGACGACCCCGTGGCAGTCGCCCGCTCATTTGCCGAGCAGGGTGCGAGCTGGGTGCACGTCGTCGACCTGTCTGCTGCCTTTGGCGAGGACGAGGACACGTGCGCTGCCAACTCGGCGGCGATTAAGGGCATCTGCGGCATCGACGGTCTGTCTGTGGACGTGGGCGGCGGCGTTCGCTCGCTCGCGCGCATCGACGAGCTGGCCGGTTACGGTGCTCGCCGCATTGCACTGGGTACCGTGCTGGTGACCGAGCCGGGTTTTGCCGAGGTGGCGGCCCAAGGCTTTGGTGAGTTGCTGGTGGCAGACATCGCCGCGCGCGACGGTCAGGTCAAGGTGAACGGCTGGCGTGATGGCGCGGGCGTGTCACTCGACGATGCCGTGGCACAGCTCACCGAGCTGGGCTTCAAGCACCTGGTGTACACCGACATCGCGCGCGACGGCATGCAGACGGGCATCGACGTGGCGACGTATCGCCACGTGGCCGAGGTCGCGGGCTTTCCCGTCGTGGCGTCGGGCGGCATCTCGACGCTCGACGACATCCGCGCACTGGCCGCGGTGGGTGAGGACGCGATTGAAGGTGCCATTACCGGTCGCGCGCTCTACGAGGGCAACTTTACGCTGGCCCAGGCGCTAGCCGCCGTCCGAGGGGAGGAGTAGCCCATGCTTACCAAACGCGTGATTCCCTGCCTGGATGTTAAGGACGGCCGCGTGGTCAAGGGTGTCAACTTTGTGAGCCTGCGCGATGCGGGCGACCCGGTGGAGCTGGCCCGCGCCTACGACCGCGAGGGTGCGGACGAGGTCGTCTTCCTGGACATTACCGCCACAAGCGACAATCGTGCGACGACTATCGAGATGGCGGCGCATGCTGCTGAGGAGCTGGCCATTCCCTATACCGTGGGCGGCGGCTTTCGCGACTTGGCGGGCATGCGGACCATGGTTGCCGCCGGTGCCGACAAGGTGTCGCTCAACTCGGCGGCCGTGCGTGACCCGTCGCTGATTAGCCAGGCTGCCGCGGCTTTTGGCAGTCAGGCCGTGGTCGTGGCGATCGATGCCAAGCGCGTCGGTTTGCCCGGAGAGCCGGGTGCTGACAAGTGGGAGGTCTTCACGGCGGGCGGCCGCAACGCCACGGGTATCGACGCGGTGGCGTGGGCCGAGGAAGCGGCTCGTCGCGGCGCCGGCGAGATCTTGCTGACCAGTATGGATCGCGACGGCACCAAGGCCGGCTTTGACCTAGCACTCACCCGTGCCGTGGCGCGCGCGGTGCCGATTCCCGTTATTGCGAGCGGCGGCGTGGGTACGCTCGAGCATTTTGCCGAGGGCGTGATCGAGGGCGAGGCCGATGCCGTGCTGGCGGCGAGCGTCTTTCACTTTGGAACCTTCAGCATTCGCCAGGTCAAGGAGTATATGGCCAGCCAGGGAATACCTGTGAGGCTGGACTTCTAATGCTGCGGCTTGCCCAGGCACCGCATCTTGCCGCTCAAACCGTCGCTCGCGTACCAAAGTACGCGTCGCTCCTCTTTCGCGGCAACCTGCGGCACCTGGGCAAGCCTCGCCGACCTGCGATGTTCACGGTAATTACTTGGGAGGAATGATGACTGAGGTGGTAAATGCTACCGAGCTTAAATACGACGCCCGTGGGCTGATTCCTTGTGTGGTTCAGCAGTATGACACTGGCGAGGTGCTTATGGTTGCTTGGATGAACGAGGAGTCGGTGGGGCTGACGCTCAAGACCGGGACCACGTGGTTTTGGAGCCGTAGTCGCCAGGAGCTCTGGAACAAGGGCGCGACGAGCGGCAACATGCAGGAGGTCAAGGAGCTCTGGGCCGACTGCGATAGCGATACGCTATTGGTCAAGGTCGATTCTCCGGGTCCGGCTTGCCATACTGGCAACCGTACCTGCTTCTTTAAGAAACTCGCGTAGGCGGGCGCCCTGTTGGGTGCTCGGTAAAACGGAAAGGATTGAACCATGGGTGTGCACACCGCAAATGTTCAGGATGGAAATATCGGTGAGACGCTGACGGGGCTAGCCGAGGTGATTCATGGCCGTCGAGACGCGTCACCGCAGGAGAGCTATACCGCGCGTCTGTTGACCGACGTCGAGGACGAGCTGCTCAAGAAGCTTGCCGAGGAGGCGAGCGAGGTCATCATGGCCTGCAAGGATAACGACCATGACCACATCCGCTACGAGGCCGGCGACCTGGTCTATCACCTGCTCGTGACGCATGAGCGCTACGGCATCACCCTCAACGAACTGGCCGGCGAACTCAACGCTCGCCGCCACTAGTCATTGGGGACGTTCTTAAACGACTAGTCGTTTGGGACAGTCTTTGCCGACGCTGCCAAATAACACGCCCAATTACTACGATGAAACTGGATCTGCTGACCACGCGTCGGTTTTGAGCAAATCGTCAACGCTTTTACCTGCGGTTTTATTTTCCGCATTAAGCCGATGGTCGGAGGTTTGCGGTTCATCGTAGTAAACGGGCGTTCTTTTTGGCGGGTGGTGTTGCACGGGCGTCGGTGGTGAGCGAAACGACCTGTTTTCCTCCGTCCCCAAGGGGTCATTTGTGAAGAGTGTCCCCAATGACTAGTTAGGCGAGGGGTGTGGGTTCCCATTCGCCGGTGGGGTGGGGGATGTCGAAGGTTCGGTAGCCGCAGTCGTAGGCGTGGGCCTGGGCCGCGCGGATTTTCCAGCAGATATCGCAGGCGCGGTGCGCGTCCGAGCCAAAGGTAATGGGCACCTCGGCATGGGCAAAGCAGCGCAAAAGGCCGGTCGCGGGATAGTAGTCGCCGAGGCCCTTGCGCGGCGCGGCGGTCGAGACCTCAACGCGGCGACCCGTATCGTGGGCGCATTCGGCCATCTGCTCCCAAAACAGCGCGGGGTCAAAATCGGGCGCGAAGCCTTCCTTCGAAAAACGCATGACCAGGTCGGGGTGGGCCATCACGTCAAAGTTGAGTGAGCTTTCGCAAGCACGACACCAGTCGTCGACATAGCGCTCCCACACGCCGCGCACGCCCAGGTTTTCCCAAACATGCAGGTTGGTATCGTCGTCGATCCAGCCGCAGGGCGAATCGGGTGTATCAGGGCGAGCGACGTTTTCCGTTCCCGCCGTACCCGCGGCGCCTGCCGCAATATCTCCCGGGTTGCCAATCCAGTGCACGCTGCCCAGACGTACGACGGCGCCCTGGGACCAGCGCTCTACCAGGGGCTCGCAGCCCTCGTACCAATCGCATTCAAAACCGTAGATAAAGGTGAGCTCCGGCGCAATCTGCGCGGCGAGTTTGCGAGCGTCTTCAAAGGCCAGACGATGTGCCGGCAAGTCGCCCTCGACGACCTGCACCTCGCAGTTGGCATCCATGCTGGCAGGTAGGGTGAGGTGGTCGGTCGAGACCATGACACGGCATCCGGCGGCGGCAGCAGCGCGGGCGTTGTCCTCAAACGAGGCATGGCCATCCGAAAACGAGGTATGGGTGTGGCAATCGACCAGCGGGCAGGCGGGCATGGCGACTCCTTTGCATTCGGCGAATCCGCTCCATTGTAATGGCGCAGACTCGGCGCGTCGTGCGCGCGGGGCGCCGAAATCGATCGGAAAGGCTGCGCAGTGCGCGGTGCGGCCCCGCTCCAAAACATGTGCGTCAGCCTCCAAAACCGACAAAAAATGACATGTTTGGAGGCTGACGTACACGTTTGGATAGGGGCGAGGGCGGCGACGGACGAAAGTCGCGCTTGCGCCACGTCCGATGTGCTAGCGTTTGGGTGAATAAAACGAGCCCGCGCGGAAAGGATCCGGACCGTATGCAATGCGATAGTACATCCCCGCTGTCTCGCGAGACCGATGCACCCGAAACTATCGTCAAGCTGGAGTGCGACATCGACGATGCGTCGCCCGAGGTACTCGCCTATGCCGCCGACCGCCTGCGCGAGGCGGGCGCCCGCGAGGTGCACTGGCTGCCTCTCTACTGCAAAAAAGGTCGTCCCGGCTGGCAGCTGCAGGTAATCTGCGCCCGCGAGGACATTGACCGCCTGCAGACGATCATCTTTTTGGAAACCACGACCAACGGCATCCGCCGCCAGGTTATGGAGCGCGTCTGCCTGCCGCGCCGCTTTGAGCTGGTGGCGACGCCTTGGGGCGAGGTGGCCGTCAAAGTAGCCACCCTGCCCGACGGCAGTGAGCGTGCGGCGCCCGAGTACGAGGACTGCGCCCGTCTTGCCCGTGAGTGCGACGTGCCGCTCCAGCGCGTGATGCAGGCGGCACAAGCCTCGGCACTGCGATTTGAGTAACGCGGCCGGTGGCACGCCGCCTCCAGCCCCATCAACCCCACCCGAAAGGACCACCATGAAATACCTCATCGCCTCCGACATTCACGGCTCGGCATACTGGACCGAGCGCCTGGTCGCCGCCATCGAGTCCGAGCAGCCCGACCGCATCGTCCTGCTGGGCGACCTGCTCTACCACGGTCCGCGCAACGACCTGCCGCGCGACTACGCCCCCAAGCGCGTGATTCCGCTGCTCAACGCCCTGGCCGACCGCATTATCGCCGTCCGCGGCAACTGCGACGCCGAGGTCGACCAGATGGTGCTCGACTTCCCCGTCATGGCCGACTACGCCACGCTGTTCGACGAGACCGGCCGCGAGCTGTTCCTGACGCACGGCCACGTTTTTGGCGCCGGCATGCACAACAGCGTCGATCACGCGCCCGCGCTGCCCGAGGGCTCCGCGCTCGTCTACGGCCACACGCACATCAAGGTCAACGAGGAAAGCGCCGCATACCCGGGCCTGTGGCTCTTCAACCCCGGCAGCGTGAGCATCCCCAAGGACGGCACGCACAGCTACGGCATCTACGAGGGCGGCGCGTTCCGCCATGTGATCATGGAGGAGGACTAACCATGGCCGAGCATATGGCTCAGCAAAATGCCGAGGGTTCGCGCGACCTGTCCACGCTGGTCGACGCGTCGGCCGAGCTGCAACATCTGGTGCAGACCATCTGGCGCCTGCGTCAGCCCGACGGCTGCCCGTGGGACCGCGAGCAGACGCACCGCAGCATCGGCAAGAACATGATCGAGGAAGCCTACGAGGCGCTCGATTGCATCGAGGCGGACGACGTGGCGCATCTGCGCGAGGAGCTGGGCGACGTGCTCATGCAGGTGGTGCTGCATGCGCAGATTGCGGCGGACGCCGGTGAGTTTACGCTGGCCGATGTGGCACGCGATATCGACGCCAAGCTCATCCGTCGTCACCCGCACGTGTTTGGCGATGCAGATGCCGATAACTCCGACGAGGTGCTCAAGATCTGGGACGAGGTCAAGCTTGCCGAGAAGGCTGCCAAGGACAAGGCCGTGGCGGCAGGCGAGGCTGCGCCCGAGGGCTTGCTCGACGGCGTGCCCACGCATCTGCCGGCGCTGATGCAGGCCCAGAAGGTGTCGCGCAAGGCGGCTGCCGTGGGCTTTGAGTGGGAGACGGTCCAGGACGTGTGGGACGAGGTTGCCGAGGAGCGTGCCGAGTTTGAGGCCGAGGCTCCCGGCTCGCCCGAGCGCGAAATGGAGTTTGGCGACCTGCTCTTTGCCCTTGTTAACGTTGCGCGCAAGGAGGGCATCGACGCCGAGAGCGCCCTTCGCGCCAGCACGGCAAAGTTCCGTCGCCGTTGGGCTGCGATGGAGGCCGCCGTGCACGAGGCGGGTGATGACCTCGCCGCCTGCTCAACCGCTCAACTCAACGACCTGTGGGACCAAGCAAAAGCAAGCGAGTGAGGCCTGCGTCTCTCACGGCATCCATTCGTAGAGAGGTCTCTACAAGCAAAAAGCCATATACAACGGAAGATGTGCCAGCTGTGCTTCGGCATCCCACTCGAGTTGTTTAGGGTGCAACACGTAAGCCATCCCAATCTTCTTGTTAAAGCGCGCGCGGAATCGGTCGAGGGAGATGGTTCCGTATCTGCGTGGCGACTTAACTTCGATGGGACTGATGCGCGGCTTTCCGGCAGCATTGACATAGGGTCGGGTAACGAGGAAGTCGATTTCCATGCGCTCCTCCCCCTCCTTCTTTCCACTTTGGGAATAAAAGAAGAGCCTGTGTCCATTGGCCTTTAGAGATTGGGCAACGTAGTTTTCGGTAAGCATTCCTTCGTTCAATCCGATGTCACCGCGAAGCACGGCCCTGTAAACGTCTTCATCGGTATCGTTGTTGTCAGAGAAGGCAAGCGTTACAAGCAGGCCGGTGTCTGCCATGTAACACTTGAGGGCCGTTTGCTCCATGCTGAGTGAAAGGCCCACGCTCGGTTCGCTTGCGGCATAGCAGATATTGGCAATTCGCGCGTCTGCCAGCCAAAAGAAGGCTTCTTCGTAGGTGCGCATGCGTGCGTTTTTATCAAGTGAGGAAAGCTTGAATCGTTTTTCGTGCCTAGAGAGCTGACCCGGGATGCCATCGAGTACGGAGACGACTTTGAATTCGTAACCGGTTGCAAAACGAGAGATATCGTTGCGATAGAGCTGGACGATTCGGCGCTTCGAAGCGTCGACGGGCGCAAAAGCGCGCTGCTCAACATAGATGGATACCGGCTCAGGCATGCCGCCTACGAGCATGTATTCGCGCATAAGGGAGAGCGCTCTGCGATGTAGGGCATCGGGGAGCGGCTTCATCTTGTTAAAGCTCATGCGAATGAGATCGGCCAGCCCCTTTTCGTCCATGCCCCAAAGAAACTCCTCAAAGTCGAGGGGCTCAAGTTCCAGAGAGTCTTCCTCGGACGGGATAACGATATCTTTAATGTTCTGCTTGATGCTGAGCAGGGATCCAGTTTCGATGTAGTCGTAACGTCCGTCTGCAACGAGATACTTGATGAGTCCGCGTGCTTGCGGGTACATCTGGACCTCGTCAAAGACGATAAGCGTCTCGTGCTCATAGAGTTTGACGTTATAGAAAACCGAGAGATAGAGGAAGAGCGAGTCGAAGTCAGTGCGATAGTCCTCAAAATATTGCTTAACTTCGGCAGGTGCTTGAAAGAAATCAATGACAAGGCAGGACTTGTATTCGGTTTCTCCAAACGTGCGGGCAAGCGTGCTCTTGCCGACGCGGCGGGCTCCTTCAATAAGAAGTGCTGTTTTACCAGCGCTTTCATGCTTCCATTTTAGTAGTTTGTCATAGGCTTTTCGTTTAAGCATGGCTACCTCGTACACGATATCCAGAACTTTTATAACCTGATTATGCACGATATCCAGAACTTCAGACCCTTAGAATTGCACGATATCCAGAACTTTGCACGATGTAAAAGCACATTATTGGCTCTTTCATTCGCAAGCCAGGTAAAGACGGTATGCCGATAGAAGAATTTAATGGGGGGGGGCGACCTCTAGAGATGAATGCTCGGTGCAAAAACAAGCGCCCCCAAAGAATGATTTCTCCAATTCATATGTATCCCTCGGCTAACTTAGGGCATAATGCAAAAAGTGCGACATGGCTAACTTACGGAGGCACACCGACGGTGCACGGTCAGCCGGTCGCTTGCATCAACTACGTTTCCAAGTGAGAGGGAGACAACATGAGCGATATTTTGGATGTCTACGGTCGCGAGGTGCTCGACAGCCGCGGCAACCCCACCGTCGAGGTCGAGGTCGTGCTCGAGGACGGCAGCTTCGGCCGCGCGATGGTGCCTTCGGGCGCTTCGACCGGCGCTTTCGAAGCTTGCGAGCTGCGCGACGGCGACAAGGGCCGCTATCTGGGCAAGGGCGTCTCGCAGGCCGTCGAGCACGTCAACAACGAGTGCGCCGATGCTGTCGTGGGCCTCGATGCCTTCGACCAGCGCGCTGTCGATGCCGCGCTGATTGCCGCGGACGGTACCCCCAACAAGACCAAGCTCGGCGCCAACGCCATTCTGGGCGTGTCGCTGGCAGTTGCCCGCGCCGCTGCCGAATCGGCGGGCCTGTCGCTGTACCAGTACCTGGGCGGCGTCAACGCCCATCTGCTGCCCACGCCCATGATGAATATCCTCAACGGCGGCGTCCATGCCGACAATAACGTTGACTTCCAGGAGTTCATGATCATGCCGGTGGGCGCCCCGAGCTTTACCGAGGGCCTGTGTTGGTGCGCCGAGGTCTACCACACCCTCAAGGGCGTGCTGCACGAGGCAGGCCTGGGCGGCGGCGTGGGCGACGAGGGCGGCTTTGCGCCCAACCTCAAGACCAACGCCGAGCCGTTCGAGTACATCACCAAGGCCGTGGAGAAGGCCGGCTTTAAGCCCGGCGTCGACTTCATGTACGCCATGGATCCGGCGTCCACCGAGTTCTACAACGCCGAGACCGGTATGTACGAGCTCAAGGGCGAGGGCGTAGAGTACACGAGTGCCCAGATGGTCGATTACTGGGAGAAGCTCGTCGACACCTATCCCATCATCTCCATCGAGGACGGCATGGCCGAGGAGGATTGGGACGGCTGGGTTGAGCTCACCCGTCGCATTGGCAATAAGGTGCAGCTGGTGGGCGACGACTTGTTCGTCACCAACACCGAGCGCCTTAAGAAGGGCATCGAGCTGGGCGCCGCCAATGCGATCCTGGTCAAGGTCAACCAGATTGGCACGCTCACCGAGTCGCTCGAGGCTATCAAGACTGCCAAGGAGGCCGGCTACGCTTGCATCGTGAGCCACCGTTCCGGCGAGACCGAGGATTCCACGATCGCCGATCTGGTCGTGGGTGTTAACGCCGGCCAGATCAAGTCGGGCGCTCCGTGCCGCAGCGACCGTATTGCCAAGTACAACCAGCTCATCCGCATCGAGGACGAGCTCGAGGGTAGCGCGCGCTACGCCGGCAAGTCTGCGTTCTACAACATTCGCTAAACGGGCGAATTTGGCGAGGGAGAGGCTGATTCGGTTCCGCCCCGCCTTGGCTGGACGCCGCAAAGCGCTGGGGCGCTGGGCCATATGGCTCAGCGCCTTTTTTATGTCGAGCAAAGGCCGCCGAAGGCGTTGCGTGTGCTCGTGCTATAACTAGAATACTTAGCGCAAACAAACCTCAACCGCACAAGGCGCACATGGATCAGATTTACGACAACAGGTACTATTCCGCCGGTTCGCGTGAGCCGTCGCCTCGCCGTGCCCGCACGGTGCAGCTCGGTGGGTCCGCCTACGTCGGTGCCGACCGCTCCGCGCAGCGCCCGACAAGTACCTCGCGCCCCAATGCTCAATCGAATACTTCGGCAGATGGACCGGTGCGCCCGGCACGTTCGTCGCATGCATCGCGTCCCTCGACTCAGGCACACGACAAATCGAGCAGGCCCTCGAACCGTTTTTCGAGCTCGGACTTTATGCGCTACGCCAACGACAATGCGGTGGTCAAGGCAATCTATGACTTTACGCATGGCTCTCTGCGTCCGCTGTTTATCGGTATCGTGGTGACTCTGGCGCTCGTGAGCCTGTATTTCCCCGTGCGCGACCTGTACGTTGCAAAACGCTCGAACGACATCTTGGCCAAGCAGGTCGAGATTCGCGAGCAATACAGAGACGAGATGAAAAAAGACACTGACAAGTGGCTCTCGGAAGAGGGCATTAAGGATCGGGCACGGGAACTGGGCATGGTGATGCCCGGCGAAAAGAGGATTGAAGTACAGGGTCTGGACGAGGATTCGGATTCGTCGTCGAGCAAAAAGTCCTCAAACGCCAAGAAGGCCAGCGAAGTGGCCAAAGAGATCGAAGAGGTCGGCAAGGACGTGCCGTGGTACATTCAGACGCTCGACATGCTGTTTGGGTTTAGCGGCGTCGAAGGCCAGACGGTCGCGTCCAGCGGCGAGTAGCGCCCAGAGGGGAGCCCGCAATGACAAATTGCAAACGATATAAGGTGGCCGCGATCGACTTGGGAACGGTGTCGTCGCGACTAGTGCTAGCGCAGGTCGAGGGCGGGGCGATCGTGGAATCGTCCAAGCATACCGAGATCACCGACTTGGGCGAGGGCGTGGACGCGACGGGGCGCTTTTGCGAGGCGGCCGTTGAGCGCGTGCTCGCTGCGTGCCACATGTTTGTGGACGAAGCCCGTGCCTTTGGGGCCGCGTGCATCTGCACCACGTGCACGAGTGCTGCGCGTGATGCGTCCAACGCCGCACTGCTGCTGGACGGCCTGCGCGATCTGGGGCTCGAACCGCAGGTGATTCCGGGCGAGGTCGAGGCGCGCCTGACGTTTTTTGGCGTGGCGCACGACTTTGCAGGCGAGCGCATCATCGTCGCCGATTCGGGTGGCGGATCCACGGAGCTCGCGACGGGCGTCTATGCGCCTGAGCGCGGCGTCTTTGCGCTGGAGGGAACGCGCTCGCTGGACATCGGTTGCCGCCGCGTGACCGAGCGGTTTTTCTCCGCGTTGCCGCCCGCGGATGGCGAGCTTGCTGCCGCTGCCGCGTGGGCAGGCGAGCAGTTCGCCGCCTATTTTGAGGGCCTGCCTGTCGACTTTGAGCGCGCCGAACGCTTAGTCGCGGTGGGCGGCACGGTGACTACGCTGGTGGCTCTGGTCCACGAGCTGGAACCGTACGATTCGAGCTTTGTGCACCTACGCGAGCTGTCGCTGGGGCAGGTCTCGGCCGCTATCGAGCGCATGTCTGTGTTGGACGCGGAAGGCATCGCCGCGCTACCGGGTGTACAGCCCAAACGCGCGGGCGTGATCTTGGCTGGTGCCGTGGTGATTCGCGAGCTTATGCGAGCCGGCGGCTACGACACGCTCACCGTAAGCGAGAACAGCCTGCTTGCCGGCATGGCCGCCACCATTAACGAGGCTCTCGACGGTGAGCTACCCACCATCGGCTGGACCCCGAGCCTCAGCGTCCTCCAATAAGTTGCGGTGAAATATGGACTAAAATCGCCCTTTCGGGCCCCAAACAGTCCCTATTCCACCGCAACTCAACAGCCGGCACTTAGGGATGTTCCTTTTCTGCCGGCACCTGGGGACAGTCCTTGGGTTGATATGGGCAGTCAAAAAAGCCCCGTCCCAAATTATCTGCTCTGCAGTTGACGGCGTTCAAAAGAAATGAGCCCGCATCCCCGGGGGACACGGGCCCGTAAAAGCCAAATGGTAGGGGCGGTGGGACGTCTGCGCATTTGCTGCGCAAATGCGCACCGGCTTCGGCCGCCTGTCGGCGCCCTCGCCGGCTCGCTACGGACGCTGCGCGTCCGCTTGACGCTCGCCCCTCGCGGGTTCGAGCCCCGCCGGCATCTTAAAGAAACGAGCCCGCATCCCTGGGGGACACGGGCCCGTAAACAATACGTGGTAGGGGCGGTGGGACTCGAACCCACAATCCTTGCGGCGAGAGATTTTAAGTCTCCTGCGTATGCCAATTCCGCCACGCCCCCGTGAGACTAGAAGTCTAGCACAGGCCGCCCGTTACGCGTTGACGGCCATCGAGTGTTGGCCCGACTTCTCCAGGAACTCCTGGAACTTGGCTTCGTCGCCCTTGTTCTGGTACTGCAGGGCCAGCAGGTATTCCAGGCGGCAGCTCTTGACCTTGTCGTCACCGGCTTCCTTGAGCATGCGCTCCAGCTCGGGAATATCGTTGTGGCGCTTGAGGATCATCGTGTCATACATCAGCTGGCATTCGTGCGCGACTGCCTCGGCCTGGCCGCCCTCAAAGCCTTTGATCTCGCGCAGCAATTCCTTGGACTTTTTGCGGTCCTCCTGACCAACGTAGTAGTTAAAGGCCTTAATGACCAGGTCGACGCGCTGCATCTTGGGCAGATTGAGCCCCAGCAGCAAATCGAACATCTCATCGGCGCGCTTGTGGTCCTCGCGCAGCAGATAGGAGTTCAGGCGCAGGTAGTCGCGGTTGTAGCGCGGGTACAGCATGCTGGTGAGTTTGCCGTCGAGCAAACGATCGAACTCGTCCCACTGCTTAGCGGCCATAAGCTGCTGCAGGCGTTTAAACGTGGTGCGTTTTTTGACGCTAAAGAACACCGACACGGCGATGCAGATGATAACGACGGCGGTCCAGAGTGTGCGGGAATCGGGCATATTAGGGTCCTTAGTCACTCATAAAGCGAGCGGTATGACAACACGTACTGGATGTATTATACGCAGCGCGCAAGCAAACTGGCATAAAAGGTTGATTTCCGATCTCAGCCGAACACATTGAGCAAATAGGCCGTTCCCGCACCT
>CAJKTW010000018.1:0-35363 GCA_905202925.1 uncultured Collinsella sp.
CCGAGCCGTCGGATGACTTGAAGAAGGGGGAGGCCTCGCGGCCTCCCCCTTTTTTTGCGTTTAAAGCCTGATCTAACAAACTCGCCTTCGTTTAGCTTGTCTTACTGTTTGGCTGTATTTTGAGTCCTTCTTTTGTATTTGCGCGATAATAACTCCCATTGGCGTTAGGGAGGACTTGATGTTTACCGTTTTTGTCTTGGGCAATATTGCTTCGGGTAAGTCGACTGCCTGCCGCTATCTCGAATCTCATGGCGCCATGCTTATCGATCTGGACGAGCTTGCCAAATCGCTGTATGTGCCAGGCTCCGATATCGTCAATGCCCTCGCGGAAGAATTTGGCTGGGATATTTTGGACGAGGAGGGCGGCGTTCGCCGTAACATCCTCGCTTCTCGAGCTTTTGTTTCTCCTGATGCGGTCGCGAGGCTCAATAGCATTGTGCACCCCGTTCTCATTGAGCAGCTTTCGCTTAGGATTCTTGATCCGGTTTGCTGCACGGTTTCGTCCCCCCGTTATCCCTTTGCGGTTGTCGAGGTTTCTGCCCCGACTGGTTTTGAGGATGCTTTTGGCCTGGCTGATGAAATTCTGGTTATCAGCGCTCCTTTAGCAGTTCGTCGCGGGCGTGCTATTCATCGTGGTATGGAGCCCTCTGATTTTGATGCGCGTTCTGCATGCCAACCTGATGAGGCTTCGCTTTGCAATCTCGCTTCGACGGTAATCGATAATGCGGCGGGCGATAACTCGCTCTTTGAACAACTGGACGCTTGGCTTGTGCGCCATGGCTTCGGGGATGTAGTGGATAAGGAGGAGGTCGATGCCTAGGACACGTTTCTTTACGTGGTATCGCGTGGCGCCACTTGCCGTTGTGTTCGTCTTTGGCCTTATTTCGCTCGTCTACTCGTATGCTCCTGCCGCTTTCTTTAAGCCTTTGTATCCGATTGACTACGAGGCGTACGTAAAGCAATCGAGTATTTCGCACAATCTTGATCCGTATCTGGTGTGTGCTGTCATAAAGTCGGAATCGAATTGGGATCCCGAGGCCGAGTCGAATCAAGGCGCTCGGGGATTAATGCAGCTGATGCCCGAGACTGCCCAGGATATGATTGCCAAAGGTCTTGTCGATGGTAGCGAGTATTCAGCCGACAACCTTAACGATCCCGCTACGAACATCGAGTTTGGCTGTGCGTATCTTTCGTATCTTCTAACGTATTTTAACGGGTCGACCGACAGTGCCATTGCTGCCTATAACGCTGGCATGGGCAATGTCGACGGTTGGGCGCAGCAGAGCACTTCGCTTCATAATGCAATCACCTTTCCCGAGACGCAGGCGTATCTGATTCGTGTCAATAATGCCTGGGTTCGCTATAAGACCCTCTATCCCGATCGGTTCGTATAGGACTATGCCTGCCGCCTGCGTATACTGCAGATATATGAGTTAGGAGTATCCATGGCGGAATTTGAAGTTGAGCGTGTTGGAGGAGAGCTCAAACGTTTTGGCGTTGAGGGCTCTGCGGTGCCATTTAAGGTTGTATCTCCTTATGAGCCTGCAGGTTCTCAGCCTAAGGCCATTGAGTCGCTTGTGCAGGGCGTGAGGGATGGAGATCGCTATCAGGTTTTGCTGGGCGTGACTGGTTCGGGCAAGACCTTTACGATGGCTAAAACCATCGAGGCCCTGGGGAAGCCGACGCTTGTCATGGCTCCCAATAAAACGCTCGCCGCTCAGCTTGCGAGCGAGCTCAAAGAGTTCTTTCCCAACAACGCTGTGGTCTACTTTGTCTCGTACTACGACTACTATCAGCCCGAGGCGTATGTGCCGCAAAGCGATACATATATCGAGAAAGACTCCTCGATTAACGAAGAGGTCGAGATGCTGCGACATCAGGCGACCGCATCGCTGCTCTCTCGACGCGATGTGATCGTTGTCGCATCGGTCTCGTGTATCTATGGCATTGGCTCTCCTGAGGACTATGCGGGTCTGGCTCCAAACGTCGACAAGAAGGTGCCGCTCGAGCGCGATGACTTTATCCACGCACTTATCGACATTCAATATGATCGCAATGACTATGACCTGGCGCGCGGCACGTTCCGCGTGCGTGGCGATGTCGTCGACGTGTATCCGCCTTATGCCGAGCATCCGTTGCGGTTTGAGTTCTTTGGCGACGAGGTCGAGCTGATTGCCGAGATCGATGAGGTCACCGGAGAGATGCTTCGTGAGTACGAGGCCATCCCCGTGTGGCCGGCCTCGCACTACGTGACCGAGAAGCCGAAGGTCAAGGCGGCTCTGAAATCGATCAGCGAAGAGTGCGAGAAACGTGTGGCCGAGCTCAAGGCGACTGATAAGTTGCTCGAGGCGCAGCGTCTGCAGCAGCGCACCGATTATGATCTTGAGATGCTCGAGACCATGGGTTTTTGTAACGGTATCGAGAACTACTCGCGTCATCTGGACGGTCGCAAGCCGGGTGAGCCGCCGTTTACCCTGATCGATTACTTTCCCAAGGATATGCTCTGCATCATCGATGAGAGCCATGTGACGGTGCCGCAGATTCGCGGCATGCACGAAGGTGACCGCTCGCGTAAGGTGACGCTGGTGGAACACGGTTTTCGTCTGCCCTCGGCGCTCGATAACCGCCCACTTCGTTTCGATGAGTTTGAGGCGAGGATTCCCCAGTTCATCTATGTTTCGGCCACGCCGGGCGACTATGAGCTGCGGGTGAGCCAAAACGACGTTGAGCAGATTATTCGTCCGACCGGTCTGCTCGACCCCAAGATTGATGTGCGTCCGGTTCGTGGGCAGATTGACGATCTTGAGGACGAGATTCGCGAGCGCGTGGTGCGCAAGGAGCGCGTACTGGTGACCACGCTCACCAAGCGCATGGCCGAGGACCTGACCGACCATCTGCTTGATGCCGGCATTAAGGTCAATTACATGCACTCCGATACAGCGACGATGGACCGTGTCGAGATCCTGCGAACGCTGCGCGAGGGAAAGATCGATGTTCTCGTTGGTATCAACCTGCTTCGCGAGGGCTTGGATCTCCCCGAGGTCTCACTGGTGGCAATTCTCGATGCCGATAAGGAAGGCTTCTTGCGCAACCGCCGTTCGCTGATTCAGACGATTGGCCGCGCGGCCCGTAACGCCGATGGCGAAGTCATCATGTATGCAGACGTTATGACCGATTCGATGAAAGAGGCCATCGAGGAGACGCAGCGCCGTCGCGAGATTCAGATGGCATATAACGAAGAGCATGGCATTGTGCCCAAGACGGTGCGCAAGGCCATCAACGACATCTCAAGTTTTATTGCCGAGGCCGAAAAAACCGTGGGTTCCAAGGGACGCTCGAAGGGCGACTCTCTTGGCCATGGCGCATTCTATACGCCCGATGAGTCGGGCGAGGGTGGCGTGCCGGAAACGGTGGCGCCCGAGCAGACACTTGCGGAGCAGTTGGAAGAACTGCCGCATGACGAGCTCGTGCGGATCGTCGAAACCATGGAAGAGGATATGCGTAACGCTTCTGCTGCCATGGACTTTGAGGAGGCGGCGCGCCTGCGCGATGCCGTCGTTCAGATTCGAGCGATGCTCGAGGGTGCGTCTGAGGACGAGACGATTGAGCGCTTACGTTCGCAGGCCCGCAAGGGTTCCACGTTCGCATCGGGCAGAAAACGCCAGGGTGCACGGTTTAAGAAATAGTGAACAGGCCCCGAGTTCCCTGTGGAGCTTGGGGCCTGTGTCTTTTGCGCGCTGGAATTCGTGCGTTAGAGGTCTGCGATCAGGGCTTCGGCACAACGGATGCCGTCGGTGGCCGCGCTCATGATGCCGCCGGCATATCCAGCTCCCTCACCACAAGGATAGAGGCCCGGGGTCGACACGGCATGGCACGTTCGGTCTCGGGTGACGGTGACCGGTGAGCTCGAACGAGTCTCCACGCCGGTAAGAACGGCGTCGGGGCGGTCGTAGCCGCGCAGCTTTTTTCCGAGTAGGGGAAGTCCCAGGCGGAGCGACTCGACGATATGCTGCGGCAGGGCTTCGTCAATTGCCGTCCAGGTCACACCGAGCGGATAGGTGGGCTTTACCTTTCCGGGCGCCTTGCTGGCACGTCCTGCGAGGAAATCTCCGACGAGCTGTGCCGGTGCGTTCCAGTTGGAACCGCCCAGGCGATAGGCGGCCGCCTCGCAGGCACGCTGGAGCTCGATGCCGGCGAGCGGGTCATCGTTGGGAAGGTCCTCGGGTGTGACGTTAACGAGCAGGGCGGCATTTGCGTTGCATCCGCCGCGGGCATTGAGACTGGCGCCGTTGACGCACAGGTGGCCCTGCTCGGAAGAGGCGGCGACAACCTGCCCGCCGGGGCACATGCAAAACGAGAACACGCTGCGGCCGTTGGGAAGATGGGCGACGAGCTTGTAAGGGGCTGCTCCGAGGGCAGGATGTCCCGCCGAGGCTCCGTATTGGACTCGGTCGATGTCGCGCTGCGGATGCTCGATGCGAACGCCCATGGCAAAGGTCTTTTGTGCGAGGGCCACGTTGTGGCCCTTAAGGAGCTCAAAAATATCGCGAGCAGAATGCCCGCAGGCGAGGATGAGGTGCTTTGTCTCGATTGGCTCGCAAGCGGCGTCTTGGGACGATTGGACATCAATACCGGTGATGGCGCCAGACGCGTCGATGCGAATGTCGACGAGCTTCGTTCGATAACGGACGACACCTCCGAGCTGCTCGATGCGCTGGGATATAGCGGTGACAACCGTGGGAAGGATGTCGGAGCCAATGTGCGGCTTGGCATCCCACAGAATATCGCGGGGCGCGCCCGCCTCGACGAAGGTTTCGAGGATAAGGCGATGGGCGGGATTTTTGGTTCCCGTATTGAGTTTGCCGTCCGAGAAGGTTCCCGCGCCGCCCAGGCCAAACTGGATATTGCTCTCGGGGTCGAGGATGCGCTCCTTTAGAAAGAGGTCGATCGCCTGCGAGCGGCGAAATGCCGGGTCGCCGCGCTCGATGAGCAAGGGCTTAAGACCTGCTTCGGCGAGCGTAAGCGCAGCGAAAAGGCCGGCGCATCCGGCGCCGACAACGACAGGGCGTTCTTGAGGCGCGTCGGAGGCGGGGGAGGGGAATGAAGGCTCATCGTCTTCTATCGCGCGTACGCGCGAGCGGTCACGCTCGGCAACGCTGTCGACCGCTTCTCGCTCGAGGTGGGGACTAGTCAGCTCAACACGAAAGCTCAGGATAAAATGGACGTCTCGTTTTTTGCGAGCGTCGATTGACTTGCGGTGGAGCTCGATGGACTTGATCTCGGAGTCCTTGCAACGTAGGACGCGCTTGGCGACTCGCTTGCCAACAATGAGACAGGCATTTTCATCGCCGGCTTCATCGAGCGACGCGTTGACTTGGGTGATTTCGATCATCGAGGTCTCCTTAGAGGCAAGAAAGAGGCCGTCCGGTATCCCAGACGGCCCGAATGTGTTTTTGATTATAGACTGCGCGGCTACAGGCTGCTTGCAGCGCGAATGCCCGAGATCCAGGCCCACGCAAGGTTAAAGCCTCCGCAATCGGCGTCGATGTCGAGCGCTTCACCGCAAACGTAAAGCGGAGCGTCGACAACGCTGCGCGCGCGTAGACTGGGTGTTGAGATACTCTCGACAGATACGCCACCACGCGTGACCTGCGCTGAGCGCTCCTCGGCTGTTCCCTCGACGAGCAACTTAAAGTGCTTGAGGATCGAGACCAGATGGATGACATCGTTGGAGCCTGGATGGCACTGCTCGAACGCTGTGCAGACGACGCGGGAGAGTTGCGGGGCGAGCATGCCGTCGAGCCAACGGGGATCGCGGGGTGAAAAGTCACCGAACAGCTCAACGCGCCGGTTGAGCATATCGAGCAACTCGTCTTTGGAGAGGTCGGGGAAAACATCGAGCAGGATCGTATCGCCGTGCTGGATACGACGAGAGAGGTTGAAGACAGCGACACCCGAGATACCGAAGGTTCGAAACAGCACTTCACCGTCTTCGTGCCAGAGCTCATTATGATTGCGGGCGAGCGTCAAGCGGGCACGGACGCGCAGGCCATCCAACGTCTTGAGTGCCGCTCGATCGCCAACGACCGTTGCCGATACGGGGCAGAGGATGGGGCGCAGCGAAGTGAGGGGAAGGCGAAACGTATCGGCGATACCGGTGGGGTTGCCGCCCGTAGCGATAATTACGGCATGTGCCTGCAGGGCCTCGTTCTTGCGAGGGACATCGGCGAGCGCCTTCCGAAGCGAGCGGAGCTCCGATTTTCGGTCGTCGTGCTTTTTTGCCTTGAGCGCCCGCGCTGGACGGTCTATTTGGAGTGCCCAGCCTTCGGAAGCTTTGTACGCCGAGGCAACGTTGGCTCCGCAGATTAAGGTGATACCTAGGCGGTCGCAAACGCTGAGAAGCGCGTCGCGCACCGATTCGGCGCGAAGGGAGCGCGGGTACAGCCGGCCTTCCTCGGAGGTTGTCATGATGCCCAGCGAGGAGAAGAAACCCATAAGCTCTTGTTCGGGCTGGGGGCCCATGACGGATTCGACGAATGCGGGGTGGTTATACCGCTGAGGATCAATCGATTCGTTGGAGAGGTTGCAACGGCCGTTACCGGTCGCAAGGAGCTTGAGGCCGCAGGCGACATCGCGCTCAACGATGCAGACGCTTTTGCCAGCGCGTGCGGCCGTAATGGCGGCGGCGAGGCCTGAAGCCCCGCCGCCGATTACCAAGACGTCATAGAGGGCGCTCGCGTTCACTTAGGCCTCGTCGGTCTCGTGCGGGGTAATAGCCTCGACGGCAGAGACTGCCTTGGGCAACATGCCATCGGGCAGCGCGGTCTCGACCTCGCCCTTATCGCAGGCCTCGGCGAGTGCCGGATTAATGGGAAGCTGGCCCAAGATGTCGAGGTTATAGCGCTCTGCGACCTCGGGGAGCTTGCTCTTGCCAAAGACCTCGATCTTCTTGCCGCAGTCGGGGCACTCAATATAGCTCATGTTCTCGACAATGCCCAGAATGGGGACGTTCATCTTCTCGGCCATGTTGACCGCCTTGGCGACGATCATCGAGACCAGATCCTGCGGGCTCGTGACGATGACGATGCCGTCGACGGGCAGCGACTGGAAGACGGTGAGCGCGACGTCGCCTGTTCCCGGAGGCATGTCGACCAGCAGGTAGTCGATGGGGCCCCACGAGGTCTCGCTCCAGAACTGCCTAATGGCGCCTGCGATGACCGGACCGCGCCAAAGGACGGGGTCGGTCTCGTTTTGGAGCAGCAGGTTGGAGCTCATGACCTTGACGCCGTGTTCGGAGATTTCGGGCAGCATAAGGTTGCCAAGGGCATGGACGTGGCGTCCGCTCATACCGAACATCTTGGGGATAGAGGGACCGGTGATGTCGGCATCGAGGACGCCGACCTTGTGGCCGTGACGGGCAAGCTCGGTGGCGATGGCACCGGTGACAAACGACTTGCCGACACCGCCCTTGCCGGAAAGCACGGCGATGACGCGTTTGACCTCGGACAGCGTGTTCTCCTCAAATTGCGACGGCGACGTTTGTCCGCCGGCGGCCTGTGCGTGCTCGCAACCCATGTATGACTCCTTTGTATATGTTGGGGCCGGGGCCCCGTGGTGTGACACGAGCGTCATTGTACCCTCGTTTGCGAGCGGGAGTCATTTGCGATTCATTTGGGCCGAGCGTGCTTGCAATACGATGGGTCCAAGCGAATGGGCGGGCTTACTGAACTTTGCTGGCGAACTCGAGGTATTGCATGCGCTGCAGCTTGTCGATCGTCGAGGCGTATGGGCTGTCTTCAGATTCCAAGTCGTAGCGCAGCCCGTCGGCACCGAGGTAGCCGGCGACATTGATGGTGGGCACATCTGACCTTGTTGCTAGCAGAGCCTTTTGATAGTCGGTGAGCGGGGCGCCGATCTTATTAAGGGTAATGGCTGCAATCTCGTTTGCCCCGACGGTGTCGTAGACGTTGAGCTCGGTATCGCCGGCGATTTCATAGTTAGCCCAGACGAAATATGTTGACTGATAGATACGGAAAGCGTGGCTTGCCGTATCTTCCTGAGGGTACAGCTCGTCGTTGAGAGTCGTTGCGGCGCTCGGCTGATGGTCGCCAAAAAAGACAAGGACAACCGGTCTGCCGATATTGCGGAGCTCGTTGATAAAGTACTCGAGGTCCCGGTCGGATGCGTTGATGCAGGTAAGATAGGTGTTGAGCGCGCTATTGGCGCCCTCGCTGGCTCCCTCGACCCAATAGTTTGTCAGCTCCTCGGCGGGAACGGTGCCATAGTCGTAGCCGCCGTGATTTTGCATCGTGACGTCAAAGATGAACTGCGGGGCTTCGTCGGTTCTAAGCAGGTCGAGTATCTTGTCGTAGGTGGCGTAGTCGCATACGCCGGCATGGTAACAGGGCGCACCTTCGAAATCGCCGATTGAAAGAAAGTCTCCAAAGCCCAGCTGCTGATAGATTTTATCTCGATGGTAGTTGACGGGGTTTTGCGGGTGCATAGCGGTAGCGGTATACCCAAGCTCCTTGAGGTTCTTTGCCAGGCTGTTGACGCCATTCATCTGATACAGCTGATAGGGGATTTTGCCTAATCCGACAAAGGCCGTTGTCGCTCCGGTCAAAAATTCGAATTCGGAGTTCGCCGTTCCGCCACCGGCGACCGAAGCGAGCATGGTGCCGCGAACAAGTGTGTCGGGAAGCGAGTTGTAGAATGCGGGGCCGGTGTACCCGGCCGCCTGGAGCTGCTCAAAGCACGAAAGGTCACTAAAACTCTCGTTCATGACGGCAACAATCGTCGGCTTGATTTCATTGAACTGGGCAACGGCCGCCGCGCGCTGCTCGCTCGAGCCATACGTGCTGTCGTAGGCGGCGGCGAGCTCCTGCTCGATGCTCTGCGCCTCATCGGGCGTATAGTCTTCGGGCTTCTCAATGGGCAACTCGTTGACCATTTCGGTGAACGAAGTGATAAAACCCTGAGACGCATACGTGGTGATGGGCTGCCAACGGTCAAATCCAAAATTCAGTGCCTGCTCCAAGTCGATGCTGGAAAAGCCCGAGAGCCCCACAACGGTCACGAGCAGAAAAGCGCAGAGGTTAGCGGCGATTGCGGGGAAGACATGGGTGGGCGTACGGAGCTTTCGCGGTCGGATAAGCGAAAGAAGCCCCAGGGAAATCTCCAGCAGGGCGAGAGAGGTTACGATTCCGGCGGTAAAGGTAAACTCGTATCCCTCGCTCACTTCCATTGCGGTGCCAAGGGCCAAGATATCGCTTGGCAGGATGGCCTCGCCTTTAAACGTTATGACGAAGTGCTCGGCAATGCCAAGGATGCAACAGACGACGGGCACGAGGGCCATGACGCCTCCATGACGCTGTCCCAGCAAATAAAGGGAGAGCAGAACCGTTGCGAGCAGCCCGACGGAAAACCCGAATGAGTTGGCGGGAATGCGATAGAACGTTTCGTTGCAGGCAATTTCGAGTGAAACGAACGAGAGCGCTGAAACAGCGGCGATGACAAGGATGTCACGGCAAATACAGGCAACCGTTCCCGTCGCAAGATCGGTTTGGTCGATAAGTCCCGAAACCAAGGGTTCGACAAGAAGTATGACGGCGGCAGCACCGAGCGCCGAATAAGAAAGGACCCATAGGGAACTGTCCTCATTTACGAGCAATTGATTCGTAATCCATGCAGCTACCACGCCGAGCGGGATGAGGAGCGTCGCGCACCAAAAGACGCGGGCAATGGGCGGCTTTTCATTGTGTTTGATTGAAAAATACACGCGCACGACGACGGTGGCCACGATAAGGACGGCGATGAATATGGGCAGATTGGCCATGTCGCTCGAAGTGATTTCAAGGGGGATATCTTCGGTCATGGACGTTCCTCTGTTACAGCAAATTAAGTTCAGTATTAGATTACTGTAACCTTTCCACGGCATTTCGAGAAACAAAGCGCCCGATACGCAAGGCTAAAGGTCTGCGAATCTTGTATTACGAACATCTGTGCGCGTCGAGTGCGCTAAACTCATCGACAGTATGATTCGATGCAATAGGAGGCAAGGAGCTTCCATGTCTGATTCTTCTATCGTTATTCGCGGCGCTCGTGAGCACAACCTCCGTGATATCGATGTTTCCATTCCGCGCGACCAACTCGTGGTCATTACCGGTCTTTCTGGCTCGGGCAAGAGTTCGCTGGCATTTGACACTATCTATGCCGAGGGCCAGCGTCGATATGTCGAGAGCCTTTCGAGCTATGCGCGCCAGTTCTTGGGCCAGATGGACAAACCCGACCTGGATTCAATCGACGGCCTTTCGCCGGCGGTGTCGATCGACCAAAAGACGACGTCTAAAAACCCTCGCTCGACGGTTGGCACCGTAACCGAGATTTATGACTATCTGCGCCTACTGTTCGCCCGTGTGGGCACCCCGCACTGTCCCGAATGCGGCCGCGTCATTGAGCGCCAGACGACCGACCAGGTTGCCGACAAGGTCTTGGCGGCGGGGGAGGGCCGCCGCGCGTTTGTGCTGGCACCGGTAGTGCGCGGGCGAAAAGGCGAGTACGCCAAGCTGTTTGAGGACCTTCGCGCCGAGGGCTTTAGCCGCGTGCGTGTCGACGGCGAGGTTCGCTCGCTTGATGACCCTATCGATTTGGATAAGAAATTCAAGCACGATATCGAGGTCGTGGTCGACCGCATCGTGATCCGTGAGAACTCGCTGGGCCGTATTGCCGAGTCCGTTGAACAGGCGACTGCGCTGGCGCACGGCAATGTGAACGTATACTTGCTGCCCGACCGCGACGCTCCCGAGGGGACCGAAGGCGAGTTGCTGGAGTATTCGCTGGCGTTAGCGTGCCCGGAGCATGGACACTCCATCGATGACCTGCAGCCGCGTGATTTCTCGTTCAACGCGCCCTATGGCGCGTGCCCAGAGTGCGATGGCCTGGGCTTTAAGAAGACGGTCGATGCCGAGGCCCTAATCGAAGACCCCTCGAAGTCGATCGCCGACGGGGTTTTTGGCAGCCTGTTTGGCAACTCTAACTACTATCCGCAGATTTTCGCTGCGGTCTGCAAACACTTTAAGGTGAGCGTCGATACGCCGTGGGAGGATCTGCCTCCGCGGGTGCGTCGCGCGTTTTTAGACGGCATGGGCGACCAGAAGATTTCGGTCGACTATCAAAAGCTCGATGGGCGCCGCAGCCAGTGGGACACCAAGTTCTCGGGCGTGCGCAATATCCTGTACGAGCGCTATACCGAGACGACGAATGAGAATACCAAGGCGCGCTTGGAGAAGTACATCCGCGAGGAGCCGTGCTCGAGTTGCCATGGTGCTCGTCTGCGCCCCGAGATGCTCGCCGTTACCGTAGGCGGTAAGTCCATTTACGAGGTCTGCTGCCTATCGTGCCGCGAGTCGCTCGAGTTTTTTGAGGGCTTGGAGCTTACCGAGCGCCAACAATTTATCGGTGGGCGCATCGTCAAGGAAATCCTGGAGCGCTTGCGTTTTCTGGTCGATGTCGGACTCGACTATCTGACCCTCGATCGTGCCTCGGCGACGCTTTCCGGAGGCGAGGCCCAGCGCATTCGCCTGGCAACGCAGATCGGCGCCGGCCTCATGGGTGTGCTGTACATTTTGGACGAGCCATCGATTGGCCTCCATCAGCGCGATAACGAGCGCCTGATCAAGACGCTTGAGCGCCTACGCGATATCGGCAATACCGTCATCGTCGTCGAGCATGATGAGGATACGATTCGTGCTGCCGACTATGTGATCGACATGGGCCCCGGCGCGGGCGTGAACGGCGGATACGTAGTCGCGGCGGGAACGCCTGCCGATATCATGGCGTGTCCCGAGTCGATGACGGGCGCTTATCTGACCGGCAAACGAATGATCCGGGTTCCCGATGAACGCCGCAAGCCCGGTCGCGGCTGCCTTAAGATCACGGGCGCCCGCGCCAACAACCTCAAAAACGTTACCGCCAAGATTGAGTTCGGTACGCTTACGGTCGTTACCGGCGTGTCGGGATCGGGTAAGAGCTCCCTGGTTACCGACACTATCGCACCTGCCCTTACGAATGCCATTCACCGTTCGACGCGCCCTGTGGGTCCGTATAAGAAAATCGAGGGCATCGAGTGTATCGATAAGGTTATCGATATCGACCAGTCGCCGATTGGCCGCACGCCGCGTTCCAACCCTGCTACGTACATTGGCCTGTGGGATGATCTTCGCGCGCTGTTTGCGAGTACGCCGGAGTCGAAGGCGCGTGGCTACTCGCCGGGACGTTTCTCCTTTAACGTGAGCGGCGGTCGCTGCGAAGCATGCAAGGGCGACGGACAAATTAAGATCGAGATGCACTTCCTTCCCGATATCTATGTCCCCTGTGAGGTCTGCGGCGGCAAACGCTATAACCGCGAGACGCTTGAGGTCACCTACCGTGGTAAGACCATCTCGGACGTGCTCGACATGAGCGTCACCGAGGCACTGGCCTTCTTTGGGAATATCCCGCAGATTAAGCGCAAGCTCCAGACGCTGTACGATGTAGGCTTGGGCTACGTGAGCCTGGGCCAGCCCGCTACGACGCTCTCGGGCGGCGAGGCGCAGCGTGTGAAGCTCGCCAAGGAGCTTCATCGACGCCAGACGGGCAAGACGTTCTATATTTTGGATGAGCCGACGACCGGCCTTCATTTTGAGGACGTCCGCCAGCTGCTCGATGTGCTGCAGCGCTTGGTCGATGCGGGCAACACGGTGCTGGTGATTGAACACAACCTTGATGTCATCAAGGTTGCCGACCGCCTGATCGATATGGGCCCCGAGGGCGGTAACGGCGGCGGAACCGTCGTGGTTTCGGGCACACCGGAGCAGGTTGCGGACTGTCCGCAGAGTTATACGGGCAAGTTTTTGGCGCCGTTGCTCAGGCGTGACCGGGAGCGTCAGGCTCAACTTGATGCTCAATAAATAGGCGATTCAGTTTATGGGCGCCATCGACTCCTTGTGATTCGATGGCGCTTGCTGTGTCGAAGTGACGTATGCAGCCGAATTGGACATATACTTAATCCTTGCGTCCGAATGCGAGGGAAAGGACATGTCATGGCAAAGGCTGTAAAGACGCCAAAAACCAATGCGATGCGCGAGCTGGAAAGCGCCGGCATTTCCTATGTTCTACATACGTACGAAGACGATGGTGATGAGTCGGCGGGCCTGGGGGTCGCGATTTCGGAGCAGCTTGGCGAGGAGCCCGGTCAAGGATTTAAGACCTTGGTCTGCGTGACGCCGTCCAACGACCACGTCGTGTGCTGCATCCCTGTTGCCGACGAGCTCGATCTAAAGTCCGCCGCGCGTGCCGCGGGGGAGAAGTCCTTGGCCATGATGCATGTGAAGGATTTGCTTGCGGCGACTGGCTACGTTCGCGGCGGCTGCAGTCCGGTCGGTATGAAAAAACGCTACAGGACGCTCATTGATGAGACATGTGTCCTTTGGGATACCATTTTTATTTCGGGAGGCAAGCGTGGTTATCAGCTCGAGCTTGCACCTGATGATTTAATTGCATTTTGCGGGGCGACAGTTGCCGCGATTACGAGAGAGGACTGAGCGATGCCGCAGGAAGAATTGAAGCGCGGAGCTCATTTTGCAGAAGAATCTGCGCCTCAGACACCCTCATCCGAAGCTTCTTCGTCGCGAGATGACACTGACGACATGGGCTCGTCGGACTACTCCACGGTTGGTCGTTCCGCCGGGCTTATGACCATCCTGACCATCGTGTCTCGCGTCACCGGTTTTATCCGCACGTGGGCAATGGCGGCCGCTATCGGCATGTCACTGCTCTCGTCTTCCTATCAGGTCGCCAACAACCTGCCCAATATGCTCTACGAACTCGTGATGGGCGGCATGCTCGTGACGGCGTTTTTGCCCGTGTACATGGGCGTGAGGCGTGAGCAGGGTCGCGAGGCCTCTAACGAGTACGTGGGCAACCTGCTCGGTATTCTGCTATTGGTGCTGGGTGGCATTTCGTTGCTGGGGACCGTGTTCGCCCCGGGCTTTATCTGGACGCAATCGTTCCTTTCGGGTGACGGCGGCAGCATGGATACCGCTGCGTTCATGTTCCGTTTCTTTGCCATCCAGATTCTGTTTTATGGTTTGGGCTCGGTGTTTTCGGGCGTCCTCAACGCACACCGCGACTACTTCTGGTCGACGTTTGCCCCGGTCCTCAACAATGTGATCGTCATTGCGAGCTTTATGGGCTTTGCGCCCGTGTCCGCACAGTTTGGCGAACGTGCCGGCATCATCTTGATTGCGGCCGGTACGACCCTCGGTGTCTTTGTTCAGATGGCATGTCAGATCCCCGCGCTTGGCAAGCACGGCGTGCATCCCCATATCCATATCGACTTTAAGGACCCCGCACTGCGCCAGACGATTGCGCTCGGTATCCCGACGCTGCTCGCCACGGTGTGCATGTTTGTCTCGACTTCTATCACGAACGCTGCCGCGCTGGTGGTCCAGCCCGAGACCGGTCCTTCCGTCATCGCCTATGCGCGCCTGTGGTACACGCTGCCCTACGCGCTGATTGCCGCCTCGCTTTCGACGGCGCTCTATACCGAGCTCTCTCACGACGCACAGGAGAAGGATTACGACAGCGTCCGCACGGGCATTTCGCGTGGCGTCGCCCAGATGCTGTTCTTCCTGATTCCATTCGCGCTGTACTTGATTGTCTTCGCGCGTCCGCTCAACATGATCTACTGCGCTGGCAAGTTCGATGAGTCCGGTGTGGCGCTGGTGTCGGAGTTCCTTATCTACCTGGCACTTTCCCTGCCGCTCTACGGCGTGGTCGTGCTGATGCAGAAGAGCTTCTCTGCCTTGCTCGACATGAAGCCCTATAGCCGCTATTGTCTGTATTCCGCCATCGGCCAGGCCGGCTCGGTTCTGCTGTTTGGCGTTGTGCTGGGCTTCGGTATGCCCGCAATCGCGCTTTCGTATGTCGTCGACTACGTGATCTTGGTCGGTTGCTCGCTGTGGTGGCTGCGTCGTCGTCTGCGTGGTCTTCAGGTTAAATCTATCCTGCATGGCGGTTTCTTTGGCCTTTTGCTCGGTGGCCTGGGTGCTGCCGCAGGCGCCGGCGTCATGTGGGCGCTTGAGCACTTTGTCGGGGCACTTGGCGGCTCGATTCTGATTACTCTTGGCTACGTTTGCGTTGCGGGTGTCGTCTCGCTTGCTGTTACCTTTGGCCTTGCCGTCGTCCTTAAGATGCCCGAGGTCTCGGCGCTGATTCGTCGCAAGTAGGTGCGCGTGACCGGTCACGACAACATTCCAACGCTTGCCGAGCAGGTTTCGCGCGTTCCCACGCAGCCCGGCTGCTACCTTTGGAAAGACGCCAAGGGCGATGTCATCTACGTGGGCAAGGCGAAAAACCTGCGCGCCCGTATGCGTCAGTACGTGACGCTGCAGGACGAGCGCCAGAAGATCCCGCTGATGATGCAGCTGGTGGCGAGTTTTGACTATATCGTGGTGGAGACCGAGCACGAGGCGTTGGTGCTCGAGCGCAATTTGATTGGTCAGTACCATCCGTACTTTAACGTCGACCTCAAGGATGACAAGAGCTACCCCTTTATCGCCATTACAAAGGGCGACCTGTATCCCGCTATCAAATACACGCGTGAGCGTCATAAGCCGGGAACGCGCTATTTTGGACCTTATACCGATAGCCGCGCGGCACGTGAGACGATAGATACGCTGCGCAAGGTTATCCCCATCTGCTCCGCATCCTGTGCGGAGTGGCGTCGTTGTCGCCGTATCGTCGAGTCCCACAAGGGCGAGGAAGACATCGTCAATATGATTTGCGCGCAAAACGGGCGCCCCTGCTTTGACTACCATGTCGGGCGCGGCCCAGGTGCGTGTGTCGGCGCGATTTCCCCGGCAGACTATGCCAAGAACGTCAAGCGTGTCGAGCGCTTTTTGTCGGGCCATCGCAAGGATGTCGTCGATGAGCTGACCTCCGAGATGACGGATGCCGCTGAGGCGCTCGACTTTGAGCGCGCGGCACGCGTCAAACGTCGTTTGGAGGTCATCAGAGGTCTGGACGATCGTCAGCAAGTCGTTTTTCCCTCCAGTGTCGATATCGATGTCATCGGTTTCTATCGCGAGGAGACCATCTCCGCCGCTTGCGTCTTCGTCGTTCGCGAGGGCCGAACAGCTCGCACCTGCGAGTTCATTCTCGACAAGGGTCTTGATGTTGACGAGGAAGAGCTCCAGTCGGGCTTTCTTAAGCGCTATTACGACGAGACGGCTGATATTCCAGCTGAGGTCAACCTTTCCGTCGAGCTTGAGGATGCGGAGGCGCTGGGGGAGTGGCTTGCGGGCAAGCGTGAGCGTTCCTGCCATCTCCATAGGCCGCAGCGTGGCGAAAAGCACCGTCTGCTCGATATGGCATCCAAAAATGCGCGCCATGCCCTCATGCGCTACATGATGCGAACGGGGTACGCTGACGACCGCACCAATCAAGCGCTCCTGGAGCTCGAAAGTGCGTTGGCGCTGCCATCGCCGCCGTTGCGTATCGAGTGCTTCGATATCTCTACACTGCATGGCACCTTCACGGTCGCCTCGATGGTGGTGTTTACCAACGGGCGCGCCGACAAGAGTCAGTATCGTCGTTTTAAAATTCAGGCCGAATTGGACGAGGCAAACGACTTCGTGTCGATGTCCGAGGTTTTGGGACGACGTTATGCTCCCGAGCGTATGGCCGACGAGCGCTTTGGCTCGCGCCCCGATTTGCTCGTTGTCGATGGCGGTAAGCCGCAATTGACCGCTGCGATCAAGCAACTTGAGTCTCTTGGGCTCGATATACCAGTTTGTGGCTTGGCAAAGGCCGATGAGGAGGTTTTCGTGCCTTGGGACGAGACTCCAGTCGTGCTGCCGACCGGGTCCGCGTCGCTCTATCTAATTAAACAGGTGCGCGATGAATCGCACCGTTTTGCCATCACGTTCCATCGCGAATTGCGCGATAAAGCCATGACGGTTTCGGTACTCGATGACGTTCCAGGCGTGGGACCCACCAGAAAACGTGCCCTTATGCGCCATTTTGGCTCGATGAAGCGTTTGCGCGCGGCGAGCGAGCAAGAGATCGCGGAAGTTCGAGGCATTCCTGCCGATGTCGCCAAAGCGGTTCACGAGGCGCTCGTTGCATGGAATGCCGAGCGCGCCGAGGCGGCGGCAAAGCAATCCGAAAACTAAACACGCCTCTAAACCACTGATATACATGATTGCGTGATTTTCAATCATGTATTTCACGGCGATTACCAGCCGATTTCGGGTTTTATTAACGCTAAAACGTTTGACTAGCCATGGTGAACAACCCTGCTATTCTGCGGGTTGACGAAGACTGATATCTCACCTCGTCGATACATACTGTCTGGCGAATCGTTTGTCAATGAATTCGGTGAACGGTAGTAAATACCGTTCAAGCGTATGTATGTATCGGTCGCCGAGCGCGGCACCTCAGTTGGGCTCGTCGGTAGGTAAGGTATATATCGTCCGCAAGTTGCGCGGGGGCGCGTCTAGGTGCTCCCGGGTAAGATTCTCTATTGATAGGAGAAGACATGGCCATCATCAACAAGGGTATGTCCAGGCGTTCGTTCCTCGGCCTCACCGGCAGCGTCGCTGCTGTCGCAGGGCTTGGTCTCACCGGCTGCGGTGGCAGCTCTAGCGACGAGGGTTCCGCTTCCGGTTCCACCGATTCCGCCAACCGTGGCGGCGGCGTGATCACCGCTGGTTCCGCTTACGCTCCGTCCAGCTTCGATCCCGCCAGCACCGGCTCCGCTGTGGGCCTGGGTGCTAACTGGCACGTCGTCGAGGGCCTCTACGGCATCGATTACCACGACTACAGCACCTTCAACGAGCTCGCCACCGACGATCCCAAGTCTGTGGACGACACCACTTTCGAGGTCACCATCCGCAAGGGCGCCAAGTTCTCCGATGGCACCGAGGTCACCGCTGACGATGTCGTCGCTTCCTACACCGCTTGCGCCGCTTCTGCTACGTATGCTCCGTTCTTCCAGCCCTTCGAGTCCATCGAGGCCAAGGACGCCAGCACCGTGACGGTCAAGACCAAGGTCCCCAACTTCTCCCTGCTCAAGGATCGTCTGGCCATCGTCCGCGTTACCCCGGCCACCCAGACCGAGGAGGATCGCGCCAAGCAGCCGATCGGCTCCGGCCCCTGGATGTACGACTCTATCTCCGATACCGAGATCACCCTGGTTCCCAACCCCGAGTACAACGGTGAGTATGCTGCCGAGGATAAGAAGATCCAGTACAGCATCCTGACCGACCCCACCGCTCGCGTTACCGCTCAGCAGGAGGGCTCCACGCTCGTTATGGAGCTCGTTACCGCTGACGCCGTCGACCAGCTCGAGAGCGCCGGCTGCAAGATCGATAACGTTCAGGGTTTCGGCACCCGCTTCATCATGTTCAACGTCGCCAAGGAGCCTTGGAACAACGTCAAGGTCCGTCAGGCTGTCATGTATGCACTCGACACCGAGAAGATGGTCAGCAACACCTTCGCCGGCCTTGCCACCGCTGCCAGCTGCTACCTGCCCAAGAGCTTCACCAACTATCATGAGGCTTCCACGGTGTACAAGACCGACGCCAAGAAGGCTAAGAAGCTCATCGAGGAGTCTGGCATCACCCCGGGTGCCATCACCCTGCGCACCACCGACAACGAGCAGATTAAGGGCATGGCCGCCCAGGTCAAGAACGACCTCGACGCTCTCGGCTTCGATGTGACCATCCAGACCGATACCTCGCCGGCCACCTACGCTGCCATCGACGGCGGCGAGGCCTACGATATCCTCCTTGCCCCTGGCGATCCTTCCTGCTTCGGCGCCGACCCCGACCTGCTGCTCAACTGGTGGTACGGCGACAACGTCTGGATGCAGACCCGTTGCCCGTGGAAGGAGTCCGCTGAGTGGCAGAAGCTCCACAGTCTCATGGACGAGGCTCTTGCCGCCGAGGGCGACGAGCAGCAGAAGAAGTGGAACGAGTGCTTCGACATCATTGCCGACAACGCCGTTCTGTACCCCGTTGTCCACGTCAAGACCGTCTCCGCTTCCTGGGACGATCCGTCCACTGCGCCCAACGGCGAGGCCCTCGATGGCTTCAAGGGCATCGGCACGACGAGCATGTCCTTCAGGGGCGTTGCGACCGTCAAGGCGTAAGACTCGCTTGAGTCTGTATGCAGGATGTCGGTCGTTGGGACCGTATCCTCATAGTTGAAACAAAGACCCGGGCGACCTCGATGTCGCTCGGGTCTTGTAATGAGTATCCGTACTCATATACCAGTTGGTCCTACCGACAAAAGAAAGGGGAGAGAACGTGAACAACTTGCTACGTTTGATTGGAAGGCGTCTTGTGGCGCTGCCGATCATGGCATTGGGCGTCACCGTCCTGGTGTTCTTCCTTATGTCGTTCTCCAAGACCGACCCCGCCTACACGGCGTTGGGTGACGGTGCCTCGCCCGAGGCGGTTGCCGAGTACCATGAGAAGTATGGTCTGGACGACCCCTGGCCCGTGCGCTACGTGCGCTATATGGGCGATTTGATCCATGGCGACATGGGCACCTATGGTGCTGCTCGCAACTCCGTTGCCAAGCGCATCTCCACGGCCCTGCCTGTCACGATGCAGCTGACCTTCATCGGCCTTGCCATCGGTGCGGTCGTTTCGTTTTTGCTCGGCGTCATCGCGGCACTGTATCGCGACAAATGGCCGGACCAAGTGATCCGCGTCTTTTCCATCGCCGGCTTGGCAACCCCGTCGTTCTGGCTTGCCGTTCTGTTGATCCTGCTGTTCTCTTCCTACCTTAAGGTGCTCCCGGCATCGGGTGCTCTGCCTCACTTCACCACGAATCCGGCTGGTTATCTGGGCCGCATGATTATGCCCGCCATCGCCTTGGCATTTCCGCTGACGGGCCAGATGACTCGTATCGTGCGTACCGCCATGGTCGAGGAGCTCGACAAGGACTATGTCCGTATGGCTCGCGGTGCCGGCGTTCCCGAGAAGGTCGTCGTCGGTATCAACGTTCTTCGCAATGCGCTGATCACCCCGGTCACCACCCTCGGTCTTAAGATCGGTTACCTCATGGGCGGCGCCGTCGTCATCGAGGTTATCTTCAACCTCCCCGGCATGGGCACCGCGATTCTGCAGGGCGTTCAGGGCAACGAGGCGAACCTGGTTCAGGGCGTCGTTATCGTCGTTGCTCTTGCCTTCATCATCATCAACATCGTGGTTGACATGCTCTACCTGCTCATCAACCCGCGCATCAGGACGGTGTAGATTATGGTAAAGATTCGAGAGAAGCAAACCGAGCAGCTCGAGAAGGCTGCCTCCAAGGGGCTCAAGCTCGGTGGCTGGAAGAAGATGACGCTGTCTTCTAAGATTGCCGCCGTCGTGCTGGTGCTGGTCGCCCTGACTGCGATTCTGGCGCCCCTTCTTGCCCCCTATAGCCCGGTCGAGATCTTTACGGCTCGCCAGGCTCCCGGCAACGGATTTATCTTCGGTACCGACGATAAGGGTCGCGATATTCTGTCGCGTATGCTCTACGGTGGTCGTTACTCGCTGATTATCGGCTTTGGCGCCACTGCCATGGCTCTGGTCTGCGGCTCGGTCGTGGGCGCCCTTGCAGCGGTTTCGCGCAAGGCCGTCTCCGAGACGATCATGCGTATCTTGGACATCATCATGTCCATCCCGGGCATCGCCCTCGCGGCCGTCTTCGTCTCCATCCTGGGCAACTCCGTGCCGTCGATCATCTTCGCCATCGGCTTTATGTACACTCCGCAGATTGCCCGTATCGTGCGCGCCAACATCGTGTCCGAGTACGGCGAGGACTATGTCCGCGCGGTCATCGTTTCCGGCGCCAAGGCTCCGTGGATTTTGATCAAGCATGTTCTGCGTAACTGCATCGCCCCGATCATGGTCTTCACCGTTACCCTGGTCGCCGACGCCATCATCTTCGAGGCGTCGCTGACCTTCATCGGCGCTGGTATCCAGGAGCCCACCGCTACCTGGGGCAACATCCTCGCCGACGCCCGCGGCGGCGTGCTCGCCGGCCGTTGGTGGCAGGCGCTGTTCCCGGGCCTGGCCATCATGATCACCTGCCTGGCGCTCAACATCCTCTCCGAGGGCATTACCGACGCCATGGCCGCTGCTCCCTCCGCTGCCCTGGATCCTACCGATTCCTCCAAGCGTCGCGAGGCCGACCTGCTGGTCTCCGACCCCGTTCGCGCCTACAAGGAGCAGGCTCAGTCCCTCTCCGCTCGCCTTGGCGCCCTGCGCGATGTTGAGCTCAAGCGTGACGATCGCCATGTGCCCGACGAGTCTGTCGAACCGATTCTCTCGGTCCGTGACTTCTGCATCCAGTTTGAGCATCACGGTGATATTAACGTCGTCGACCATGTCAACTTTGACGTCCGTCCTGGTCAGACCATGGGCCTGGTGGGCGAGTCCGGTTGCGGTAAGTCCATCACCACGCTGGCCATCATGGGCCTGACCGATGAGGACGAGCACCTTTCCGGCGAGGTTCTCTGGGAGGGCCGCGACCTGCTCAAGATGAGCAAGAAGGAGTGGTTCGGCCTGCGCGGTACCGATATCGCTATGGTCTATCAGGACGCCCTGTCCTCGCTTAACCCCTCCATGCTCATTTCCGCCCAGATGAAGCAGCTCACCAAGCGTGGCGGCACCCGTAGCGCCGAGGAGCTCCTGGAGCTCGTGGGCCTCGATCCCAAGCGTACGCTCGAGAGCTACCCGCACGAGCTTTCCGGTGGCCAGCGTCAGCGTGTCCTGATCGCTATGGCCCTTACCCGCGACCCCAAGCTGGTCATCTGCGACGAGCCCACGACCGCTCTGGACGTTACCGTCCAGAAGCAGGTCATCAAGCTGCTCAACGACCTTCAGGCCAAGCTCGGCTTTGCCATGATCTTCGTCTCGCACGACCTGGCGCTGGTCGCCGAGGTCGCCCATAACATCACGGTTATGTACGCCGGTCAGGTTATCGAGCAAGCGCCCACCAAGGAGCTGCTCACCAACCCGATTCACGAGTACACCCGCGGTCTTCTGGGCTCCGTTCTGTCCATCGAGAGCGGTTCGGGCCGTCTGCATCAGGTGCCCGGCGCCGTTCCGAGCCCGCGCGATTTCCCCAAGGGCGATCGCTTCGCGCCCCGCTCGAGCCATCCGCGTATTGGCCTGGACACCCGTCCGGTCTTCAAGCGCGTGCCCGGCACCGAGCACTTCTATTCCGAGCTCCCCGACGAGGTGCTCAAGGCAAATGGTTTGACCCCTCACGCGGAGGTGATGTAGATGAGCGAGACCGCAGTCAACGGCGTCGAGCCGATCATCTTCCTTGATGACGTCCACGTCACCTTTAGGACCCGTACCGGCTCGATTCTGCACCCCAACCTGGTTCACGCCGTCCAGGGTGTAACGATTAAGCTCATGCCCGGTCAGACGATCGGCATCGTCGGCGAGTCCGGTTGCGGTAAGTCCACCACCGCTAACGTCATGTGCGGCCTGCAGGCCCCCACGAGCGGCAAGGTCTACTTTAAGGGCAAGGACGTTACCAAACGTACCGCCGAGGACCGTCGCCACATGGGTCGCGTCATCTCGGTCGTGTTCCAGAACCCGGCCACGGCGCTCAACCCCCGCATGGTCGTTCGCGAGCAGCTGCTCGACCCCATGCGCGTCCACAACCTGGGTACCGAGGCCGAGCAGGAGGAGCGCGTCAAGGAACTCTTGGAGCTCACCGGTCTGCCCAGCTCCGCTGCCGAGGTTCTTCCCGGCCAGCTTTCGGGCGGCCAGCGCCAGCGCGTCGCAATTGCCCGTGCCCTGTCGCTGAACCCCGATGCCATCATCGCCGACGAGCCCACCTCGGCTCTGGACGTTTCAGTCCGCGCGCAGATTCTGAACCTGCTGACCGACCTTAAGAAGGAGCTCGGCCTGGCCATGGTGTTCATCAGCCATGACATCCAGACGGTCCGCTATATCTCTGACGACATCATCGTTATGAATGGCGGCAAGATCGTCGAGCAGGGCGAGGCCAAGCAGGTCTTCCAGCACCCCCAGGACCCCTACACCAAGATGCTGCTCGGCGCTGCGCCGTCGCTGCTGCATCCCAAGCTCGGCGAGTAGCCTCGCATTCCCTCCCGTGCGCCCGGTTCCCTTGCCGGGCGCACCTCCGTTGCGATTTCGAAAGGTTGGGTTCACGAGCCATGCCAAGTGCTCAGGAGCTACAACATCAATTTGATGAATATCGAGGCGCCATGCCCCGTCCATCAGATTTCGATTTCTTTTGGAATGACCGCATGGCCGAGGCCGACGCCGTCGGGCTTGACTATGCGATCGAGACGGCATCGGTCGCCGATGCCGCGACCTGCCAGCTTTTCGACCTCTGGTATACCGGCATGTGTGGCGCGCGCCTGCATGCCAAGTACCTTAAACCCGTCTCGGACGAGCCCGTGCCATTGGTACTTCAGTTCCATGGGTATCCGGGTGCAAGCCGCAGCTGGTTTGAGCAGGCGTCGTTTGCGGGCATGGGCATGGCACTCATCGCCCTCGACTGCCCCGGTCAAGGAGGTCCCTCCGAGGACATTGGTGGATTTGAGGGCACAACGGTCGCGGGCCATATCGTCGCCGGTATCGACGGCGACCCGGCCAACCTCTACTATGTCCGCTTGCACCAAGATATTCGCATCCTGTGTCGCATCGTTCGCGAGCTCGAGGGCATCAATCTTGCCCGTGTGTTTGTGAACGGCGCGTCGCAGGGCGGCGGTTTGGGCATTGCGACCTGTGCACTTAACAGCGAGCTTATCAATCGCGCCGCCATCCTCTATCCCTTCCTGTCGGATTTCCGCCTGGTCTGGGACTTGGATGCCGACGACATTGCCTACGAGGGCCTGCGCTATTGGTCTCGCTGGTTTGACGAGGACTCGACTCGTATCGACGAAGCCTATGCCAAGCTGGCGTACTTCGATTCCAAGAACTTTGCCCCTATGGTCAAATGCCCCGTGCTGTTTGGCACCGGCACAGCCGATACCGTCTGTCCGCCAGCGACGCAGTTTGCGGTCTATAACAACCTGACCTGTGAAAAGCGTCATGAGTTCTTTGAAGGCTTTGGCCACGAGGAGATTCAGGATTTTGACGATCTGATCATTCCGTTTTTCTGCAAGGGAGGGGAGGCTCATGTCTAAGTGCGAGAGCAATGTCAATGAGCTGATTGTCCCCGACCTTGTGGGGATTCCCGGGACGGTTTCGTCAAGGCTCTCTGAATATCGGGACTGGCACGGTGATGTTCAGGCAGATGTTTCTGATTTGGAGACATGTGCTATGGATCTTGAGATTCAAGGCCTGGCCATTACGGCGATTGACTTTGTTAACCCCTGCGCCCGTTACTCGGAGGTCTCCTTTGAGCTCGGTGACGATGCGATTCACGCTCGTTTGATCGAGCCCGTCGGTCGTGCCCGAGTTTCTGAGCGCGTGCCGCTGTGCCTGATGTTCCACGACATCGATCGGCCTGTGCGCGGCTGGCATCACATGACGAGATTTGCGGCCATGGGATATGCCGTGCTTGCGCTGGACGATGAGGCGATTGGACCCAGCGATCTGCGACAGGGGATTACCTCGCCTGCTTTTGTCAGGCGCGTCCGTTGGGGCTGCGCGTTGGCGGAGGTCGCGCGCAATCTTGATGGCATGGACCCCGACCGCATCTTTGCATGGGGCGAGGGGCTTGGCGGCGGAGTCGCGCTGGCGGTTTCTGCTCTGGACGAGCGGGGCCTCGCCTGCACGGCGGTTGCCAATCCGCTTCCTGGCGGCCTCGAGGCGCTGTCGTCTCGGGTGCGCGGATCGGTGCTCATGGGCACATCGCTTATGGATACCGTGAGCGATTCCAAGGATCAGTTTGCCGTATTCAACGGTCTTGAGTGTGACCGGAGGCATATCATCTATGCCAAATACGCTCATGAGCGCATCAATGCGTTCGAAAACGAAGTCGTCGACTTCTTTAACCAAACGTTCTACTCGTGTTCTTTGGCCTAGACGGCCTGGACACTGCCAACAAGAGTGGGTGGCATAGGGCCGCCCGCCAGACAACTAAGGAGATTCTTGTGGCAACTCAGAAATTCACCGGCGTTATCCCTCCCGTCGTTGTTCCCGATACCGAAGATCACCAGCTCGATGTTGCCTCCTTTGAGCGCAGCATCAACCGCATGATCGATGCCGGCGTCGATGGCCTGTTCTTCTTGGGCTCTTCGGGTGAGGTCGTTTTCTCCACCGACGAGCGTCGTCGCCAGATCATCGCCGAGGCCGTCCGCATCGTCGACCACCGCGTGCCTGTTCTGGTCGGCATCATCGATACCGAGACCGAGCGCATGATTGAGCACGGCAAGGTCGCTCAGGAGCTGGGCGCCGATGCCCTCGTCGCCACCTGCCCGTTCTATGCCCTGCAGGGCATGACCGAGGTCGAGGAGCACTTCCGCATCCTGCACGAGGAGCTTGACCTGCCCATCTTTGCCTATGACATTCCCGTCTGCGTTCACACCAAGCTCCCCTGGAAGCTCCTTGCCAAGCTCGGCGCCGAGGGCGTCCTTGCTGGCGTCAAGGATTCCTCGGGTGATGACATCTCGTTCCGCTACCTCGTTCAGGAGAACGAGAAGAACGGCCATCCGATGAGCATCCTCACCGGCCACGAGGTTGTTGTCGACGGCGCTTACCTCGGTGGCGCCGACGGCTCTGTCCCGGGTCTCGCCAACGTTGAGCCCGAGGGCTACGTTCGTCAGTGGAAGGCCGCTCAGGCTGGTGACTGGGCTACCGTCAAGGCCGAGCAGGATCGCCTCAACGAGATCTCCCACATCTGGGATGTCACCTCGGGCGTCCAGGGCTATGCCGGTGGCGTCGGCGCCTTCAAGACCGCTATGAACCTCATGGGTATCTTCGACAGCCCGACCATGCCGCGCCCGGTGAAGGCCATGACCGGCGAGAACGTCGAGGCTATTAGGAAGGTCCTCCAGGACAACGGCCTCCTGTAAAGCTTTCCCAGGCACCCGACCTCGCCGTTCAACCGTGTGGCCATGACTATTAGGTCAATGGCCACACGGTTTCTCGGCGATCTTGGGCACCAGGAAAACCTTTACTGCGCTGTGACGGCTAGCCTGACGGCGCATTTCTTATAGTTGTTTTTTATCTCCGAAGGAGAGCGACATGGAGAACAAGTACGTCTGTTCTGTCGATATCGGCGGAACTAAGATCGCGACTGCCATCATGGAGTACCCGGCTGACGGTAGTGTGCCCCATCCCGTTTTTGAGGCCGAGGTTCCCACCGAGGCCCAAGAGGGCGGCGAGGCCGTCTTCCAGCGTATCGAGGCGTCCATCAAGGCTGCTCTCGAGGCGAATCCCGATGTCGAGGTCCTTGGCGTCGGTATCGGTGCCGCCGGCGTCGTCGATCCCAAGACGGGCGCCATCGCGTATGCCAATGAGATCATGCCCGGCTGGTCCGGCGTTCAGTTGGGGCCGCGTCTGCGCGAGGATCTCGGTCTTCCCGTTGCCGTTGTAGGCGACGTGCAGGCTCATGCTCTGGGCGAGGCCCACTGGGGCGTCGGCAAGGGCAAGTTCTCCGTCTTGTGTCTTGGCATCGGTACGGGCATCGGCGGCGCATATGTCGAGAACGGCCGCGTGATGCAGGGCTTCCATGGTGCTGCTGGCCATATGGGCCACATCGAGTGCTCGGCTGCCGCCGGCATTCCCTGCGCCTGCGGGCGTTCCGGCCATCTGGAGTCGGTTGCTTCGGGCACTTCCATTGGTCGTATGTACGATGAGCGCTTTGGCCGCGTCGACCCCAGCCGTCCTTCGGTCGGTCGCGATGTGAACGACCTGTGCCGTGCAGGCGACGCAAAGGCGACCGAGGTCATCCATGATGCCGGCTTTGCGTTGGGTGCCAGCTTGGGCTCGCTCGCTAACATCCTGGACCCTGAGGTTATCGTGCTTTCGGGCGGCGTGATTCACCAAGGTCCCGATTGGCGTTCGCAGACGTGGAAGGATTCGGTGCACGAGGGCTATGCCAGCCAGGCGCTCGATCCGCTTCAGGACACGCCGATCCTCATCGGTTCTCTGGAGGGCGACGCGCCACTTATCGGTGCCGCCGAACACCTTCTTGCGTCGTTGAAGTAAACATAACTACCAAGTGCGCCTTCTGAGGTGCCGCAGATTGACGTGAAAGAGGAGCGAAGCGTACTTCGGTACGCGAGCGACGGTTTGAACGTCAAGGTGCGGTGTCTCAGAAGGCTGTTTTGAGAAAGGTTGAGTCGAACATGACCGTCGATCCTTTGATCCAGTCCCTGAAGGGCAAGCTCGTCGTGAGCGTTCAGGCGTATATGGGCGAGCCGCTTCGTACGCCCGAGACCATGGCTCAAATGTCTCGCGCTTGCGAGCTTGGCGGCGCCGCCGCCATTCGCTGTCAGGGCCTTGCCGACATTGCCGCCATTAAGGGTCGCTGTGAGGTTCCTGTTATCGGCCTGTGGAAGGATGGGCACGAGGGCGTTTACATCACGCCGACGCTGCGTCACGCTCGCGCCTGCGTTGCTGCCGGTGCCGATATCGTGGCGATCGACGCCACCGATCGTCCGCGCCCCGATGGCAAGACGGTCGAGGATACCTTCCGCCCGCTGCACGAGGAGGGTGTGCTCCTGATGGCGGATTGTGCCACCATCGAGGACATTCGCCGTGCGGTTGATATGGGCTTCGACCTTGTATCCACCACGCTTTCTCATGGTGTCGCCGCCATCGACTGCACCATGGCCGATGGCCCCGATCTGCCGCTCCTGCGTCAGGCGACCGAGGAATTTCCCGGTCTTCCCATCATCTGCGAGGGCCGCGTGCACACGCCCGAGGAGGCTCGCGCCGCGATCGATGCGGGCGCCTGGGCCGTTGTCGTCGGCACCGCCATCACGCACCCCACGAGTATTACGAGTTGGTTCAAGGCTGCGCTTGAGGCGTAAGACAGGCCTCGTATCCGCTCGGGGCGGTATACTCAATATAGGCAATTGACCGCGCGGGATCCGGGTTGCTGGGTCCCGCGCTTGTTTTTGGGAGGCAGCACATGCAAAAGGGAGATGCCATGGATGCGGCGGAGCGCTCGGAGCGCATCCCCGATATCGTCATCATCACCGGAATGTCCGGATCGGGCCGAACGCAGGCCATGCATGTGTTCGAGGACATGGGCTACTTTTGCATCGACAACTTGCCTCCGCGTCTGATCGCCCAGCTTGCCGAACTCGTCGGCATCAATACGGGCGTGGGCAGGCATCTTGCCGTCACCTGCGACCTGCGCAGCCAGGGCTTGTTCGATGAGCTGCTCGATGCCGTTGCCGCACTCGAGGAGCGCGAGATGAGCTGTGATATCGTGTTTCTCGAGGCTTCTGACGAGGTGCTGATCCGTCGTTATAGCGAAAACCGCCGCCGTCATCCCATTGCCAAACCGGGGGAGACTACGGCCGATGCCATTCAGCGCGAGCGCCTTCAGCTGCAGGGCGTGCGCGATCGGGCCGATATGATTATCGACACGAGCCGTCTGCGCACCTCTGCGCTGCGCAACAAGCTACGTATGGCATTTTCCGAACTGTCCGACCAACAGCTCATGGACGTCCATGTGTTCTCGTTTGGCTTTAAGCACGGCATGCCCGTCGAGGCGGACATTATGATCGACGTCCGCTTCCTGCCCAATCCGTTCTACGATCCCGAGATGCGCACGATGACCGGTCTCGATAAAAAGGTCTCGGATTTTGTTCTGGACCATCCCAAGACGCAGGAGTTTTGGAAGGCTTGGACACAGCTACTCGATACGGTGATGCCGGGCTATATCGCGGAGGGTAAACCGCAGCTTTCTATCGCCATCGGCTGCACGGGCGGACAGCACCGTAGCGTCGCCATTGCCGAGGCCACGGCCCGTTACCTGGAAGGCGCCCAGTATCACGTGAGCATCTCCCACCGCGATCTGTCGCGCGCCAACACGAAGGCATAGGCCTGCATGTCGTTTACCGCTGAGGTGCGCGACGAGCTTGCGCGCTGCGAACCCGAATGTGAATACTGCGACTTGTCGACACTTGCCGCCCTCACGCGCGTGAGTGGTACGCTCTCGCTTACCGGCTCTGGGCGGTATCGTTTGACGGTTGCGACTGAGACGGGAGCCGTCGCGCGCACGATGATCACGCTGACACATCGCATCCTTAAGCTCAAAACGGAATTCACCGTTCGTAAATCGGTCTTGCATAAGGTCCGTAACTATCTCATTACCCTGCCCGATCAACCCGACCTGGACAAGGCTCTGGTGCTGCTGGGCATTCTAGACCGCAGGGGAGGGCTCGTCGCTGGTGTTCCCCGACACATCGTTGCCCGTCCCTGCTGCAGGCTTGCCTACATCCGCGGCGCGCTCATCGCGGGCGGCTTCGTGGCCGATCCACGCGGCGATTTTCATTTGGAGATCGCGGTGCAGGGCGAGCAATATGCTAAGGGGCTTTGCGACCTGTTGGGGCAGATTGGGGTCCATGCTCGTGTTAATGCACGGCGGGGGTCATATGCCGTGTACATTAAGAGCGCCGAGGAAATCGAGCATTTGTTAAAGCTGATTGGTGCCAAGCGCAGCGTTGCCGAGATTGAGGAGGCGCGCGCGGTCAAGTTGGTTAAGAACGATGTGAACCGTCGCGTGAACGCCGAGCTCGCCAACCAGACCAGAAGCGCCGGTGCTGCCCAACATCAGCTTGCGCTTATCGATGAGCTCGAGCAGCGCGGCCTTCGCGATGCGCTTCCGGATGCCTTGGCGGTCTTTTGCGACCTGCGCGAGCGCTATCCCGATCTGTCGCTGCGTGATTTAGGGGAGATGGCTGACCCTCCCTTGTCGAAGTCGGCCCTCTACCATCGTGTTTTACGTCTTGAAAAGCTCATTGAAGCAAACAAGTAGTTTAAAGTATTGACATATATACGGATTTAGCTGCTATTTTATTCTTTAAAACGTTTTAACGTAAATTTGATTTTCAATTTCGAGCATTCTCGTGAAATTCAAGTCAAAAAAAAGGTATATTAGGCGAGTGGTTAGTTTGTGGGCCTCAACGGCGGGCGCTGTAGCTTGCGGGGGCCTTACGAAAGGAGACACAATGGCAGTAAAGGTTGCTATTAACGGCTTCGGTCGCATCGGTCGTCTGGCTTTCCGTCAGATGTTCGGTCATGAGGGCTCCGAGATTGTCGCTATCAACGACCTCACCTCTCCCGATATGCTCGCTTACCTGCTGAAGTACGACTCCACGCAGGGCAACTACGCTCGCGATCACGAGGTCGTTGCTGGCGAGGATTCCATCACCGTTGACGGCAAGGAGATCAAGATCTACAAGGAGGCCGACGCCAACAACCTGCCTTGGGGCGACCTCGACGTCGACGTCGTTCTCGAGTGCACCGGCTTCTACACCAGCAAGGCTAAGGCTCAGGCCCACATCAACGCTGGCGCCAAGAAGGTCGTCATCTCCGCTCCGGCCGGCAGCGATCTGCCCACCATCGTGTACAACGTCAACCACGAGACGCTGACCGCTGAGGACAACATCATCTCCGCTGCTTCCTGCACCACCAACTGCCTCGCCCCGATGGCCAAGGGTCTGAACGACTTCGCTCCCATCGTGTCCGGCATCATGACCACCATTCACGCCTGGACCGGCGACCAGATGCCGCTCGACGGCCCGCAGCGCAAGGGCAACAAGCGTCGTAGCCGCGCCTGCGCCGTCAACATCGTCCCCAACACCACCGGTGCTGCCAAGGCTATCGGCCTGGTTCTCCCCGAGCTCAACGGTAAGCTCATCGGTGCCGCCCAGCGCGTCCCGACGCCGACCGGCTCCATCACCAACCTCTACGCTGTCGTTGACAAGAAGGTCACCGTCGACGAGGTCAACGCCGCTATGAAGGCCTACGCTTCCACCATCTCCGAGACCTTCGGTTACAACGAGGACGACATCGTCTCCACCGACATCATCGGCGAGACCCACGGCTCCATCTTCGACGCCACTCAGACCATGTGCTCTGACCTCGGCAACGGCCAGACCCTCGTTCAGGTCACCTCTTGGTACGACAACGAGAACTCTTACACCTCTCAGATGGTCCGCACCATCAAGTACTTCGAGAAGTTCGTTGCTTAATTTAGCTTTTAGCGAATAGCTCGTTGAGCGTCTAAAGAAGGGCGCGGCCTTATAGGGCTTACACCCTAGGGTCGCGCCCTTTTTATAGGAAATCGTCTGCCGTAATGGGAGGCAGACACGTACGAAAGGTAGAAGCAAACATGGCCTTTACCAAGAAGACCGTCCGCGACATCGATGTCGACGGCAAGCGCGTTCTCGTCCGCGTTGACTTCAACGTGCCTATCAAGGATGGCGTCGTTGGCGACACCACCCGCATCAAGGCTGCCCTGCCCACCATCAACTACCTCGTTGAGCACAACGCTCGCGTCATCCTCATGAGCCACCTCGGCCGTCCCGAGGGCACCGGCTTCCAGCCTGAGCTCTCCCTTGAGCCTGTCGCCAAGAAGCTCGCTGAGCTCTCTGGTCTCGATGTTGCCTTTGTCGCCGACACCTACGGCGAGAAGGCTGCTGAGGCTGTCGCCGCCGTCGAGCCGGGCAAGGTCCTCGTTCTCGAGAACGTCCGTTTCGACAAGCGTGAGAAGAAGAACGATCCCGAGATCGCCAAGAAGCTCGCTTCCTATGGTGACGTCTTCGTTCTCGATGCCTTCGGCACCGCTCACCGCGCCCAGGGTTCCGTCGTGGGCCCCGCCGCTTACCTGCCTGCCGTCGCCGGCTTCCTGCTCGAGAAGGAGGTCGACACGCTGACCGGCATCTTCGCCGAGCCCGAGCGCCCCTTCGTCGCTATCGTCGGCGGTTCCAAGGTTTCTTCCAAGATCGGCGTTCTCGATCACCTCATCGACTCCGCTGACACCCTGATCATCGGTGGCGGCATGGCCTACACCTTCTTCCTGGCTCAGGGCCTGACCGTCGGTCAGTCCCTCAAGGAAGAGGACTGGGTCGAGCGCGCCGGCGAGATGCTCAAGAAGGCCGAGGAAAAGGGCGTCAAGATCCTGCTCCCCATCGACAACCGCGTTGCCGATCACTTTGGCGAGGACGCTGTCCCCGAGGTTGTCGCTTCCGACGCTATCCCCGACGATCGTGAGGGCATGGACATCGGCCCCAAGACCGAGGAGCTCTACGCCGAGGCCGTCAAGGGCGCCAAGACCGTGTTCTGGAACGGCCCCATGGGCGTCTTCGAGTTCGACAACTTCGCTCACGGCACCCAGGCTATCGCCGAGGCCGTCGCCGAGGCCGACTGCACCTCGATCATCGGCGGTGGTGACTCTGTCGCGGCTGTCAACAAGTTCAACCTGGCCGACAAGATGAGCTGGATCTCCACCGGTGGTGGCGCTTCCATGGAGCTCGTCGAGGGTAAGGCCCTGCCCGGAGTGGAGGCGCTTCTCGATGCCTAATCGCACCCTTCTTATCGCTGGTAACTGGAAGATGAACAACGACGTCGCCGAGGCCGCCAAGCTCGCCGACGAGCTGGCTCAGGCTCTGCCCGAGGTTCCGGCTGGCGTCGAGGTGCTCGTCTGCCCTCCGACCATTGACATCACCACGGTTCATGACCGCATTCAGGCTGCCCCCATCGCCCTCGGTGCACAGAACGTGTACTGGGAGGCCAAGGGTGCCTTCACCGGTGAGTCCTCTTGCGACATGCTCAAGTCCGCTGGCTGCACCTACTGCATCATCGGTCACTCCGAGCGTCGCGACTACTTCCACGAGACCGACGAGGACCAGAACAAGAAGGCCAAGGCCCTCGTTGCCGCCGGTCTTGTTCCCGTCTTCTGCTGCGGCGAGTCCCTCGAGGTCCGCGAGGCTGGCACCTATGTCGAGCACGTCGTGAACCAGGTCAAGGCTGGCCTTGCTGGTCTTGAGATCACCTGCCCCAAGCAGGTCGTCGTCGCCTACGAGCCCATCTGGGCTATCGGCACCGGCAAGACCGCTACCGCCGAGGACGCTCAGGAGGTCTGCGGCGCTATCCGTGAGACCCTCAAGGAGATGTTCGGCGAGGAGCTCGCTAACGGCATCCGCGTTCTCTACGGCGGTTCCGCTAAGCCCGGCAACATTGCCGAGCTCGTCGCCAAGCCCGACGTTGACGGCGCCCTCGTGGGCGGCGCTTCGCTCAAGGCTGCCGACTTCGCCTCTATGGTCGTCAAGGCAGGCGAGTAGGACATATGGCACAGCGTCATCTTCCTGCACTCCTGATCATCATGGATGGCTGCGGCCTTGCTCCGGCTGATGGCGAGAACGCCGTCGCCGCTGCCAAGACGCCCTTCCTTGATAGCCTGTACGAGAAGTATCCTCACACCACGCTCGGTGCTTCGGGCGAGGACGTGGGCCTTCCCGACGGTCAGATGGGCAACTCCGAGGTGGGTCACCTCAACATCGGTGCCGGTCGCATCGTGTTCCAGGAGCTTTCGCGCATCAACAACGCCATCAAGGACGGCTCCATCGCCAAGAACGAGGTCTTCGTCAAGGCTATGGACGACGTCAAGGCCGAAGGCAAGACCCTGCACCTCATGGGCCTTATGAGCCCTGGCGGTGTTCATTCTCACATGAACCACGTCGAGGCTCTGGTCAAGATGGCTGCCCAGCATGGCGTCAAGACCGTTCGCGTCCACGCCTTCATGGATGGCCGCGACGTCGACCCGCAGTCCGGTGCCGGCTACATGAGCGAGTTCTGCGCCTTCCTGGCTAAGATCTCCGAGGAGACCGGTTGCGACGCTCGCGTTGCCACCGTTTCGGGCCGCTATTGGGCTATGGACCGCGACAACCGCTGGGAGCGCATCCAGCGTGCCTACGACGTCATGGTCAACGCGTCCGATGCCGATACCGACCCCGTTGCCGGTATCAAGGCCTACTACGAGAAGGATCCGCGCGGCGACGAGTTCGTCGAGCCCTTCGCTGCCCACAACGAGGGCATTCACGAGGACGACGCGGCCATCTTCTTCAACTTCCGTCCCGACCGCGCTCGTCAGATGACTCGCGTGTTCACGGACAAGGAGTTCGACGGCTTTGAGCGCGAGCAGATTAAGCTCTCGCACTTTGTGACGATGACCGAGTATGATCCGACGTTTGACGTCGAGGTCGCCTTCCCCAAGACGTTCCCCGAGAACGTCCTGGCCGACGTTATCGCCGCCAATGGCCTGAAGCAGCTGCACACCGCCGAGACCGAGAAGTACGCCCACGTGACGTTCTTCCTCAACGGCGGCATCGAGGAGCCCAAGGAGGGCGAGGAGCGCGTGCTCGTCGCTTCCCCCAAGGTCGCTACCTACGATCTGCAGCCCGAGATGAGCGCTCCCGAGGTTACCGAGAAGCTTGTCGCCGCTATCAACGAGGATCGCGCTGATTTCTACATCGTGAACTTCGCGAACTGCGACATGGTTGGTCACACCGGTGTATTCGACGCCGCCGTTAAGGCCGTCGAGGCTGTTGACGATGCTCTGTCCAAGGTTGTCCCGGCGATTCTCGCCAAGGGCGGCTTTGCGCTGATCACCGCCGACCACGGTAACGCCGACCACATGTTTGACGTCGCTTCCGATGGTTCCAAGCATCCGTTCACGGCTCACACTACCAACCGCGTGCCGTTCATCATCGTTGATGATAAGGCCAAGCTCACCGGTATCGAGGACGGCCGTCTCTCCGATATCGCTCCGACCATGCTCACCATGGCTGGTCTTGAGCCTTCCGCCGAGATGACGGGTCGCGTGCTCGCCACCGAGGCCTAATAGAAAACAAATACCGTTTTCTAGTAAGGGGGTTGTCCACAACCGGACGACCCCTTTTTTGGTATTTCTGCCATTTCTACCCCGTCCCTAAATGGCGGATGGGGGAGTGTTGGAGGTTGTGGTACAGTACTGGAGTTTAAATTGTTCTATTAAGGAGCTTATCTATGGGTCCGTTCCAGATTCTTCTGTTTGTCGTTTGGGCTATCTCTGCCGTGGCGCTGACGATTCTCGTCCTGATGCACTCCGGTAAGGGTACCGGCGTTTCGGATATGATCGCTAGCTCGCTGTATAACTCCAGCTCTGCCACGGGCGTCATGGAGCAGAACCTCGATCGCCTGACGGTAATTATGGCCGTCGTTTTTGCTGTGTGTGTCGTTCTGTGCATGTTCTTCTTCCCGCAGGGCATCGTCGGCTACTAAGCATCGGCGTATATACGTTTGTAAAGGGTCCCGCATGTGCGGGGCCCTTTTTGTTAAAGGCTTTAGCCTGTGCGGGGCGCGCAGCGCGCCGCATCAGAAACCACCCGC
>CAJKTW010000019.1:0-33320 GCA_905202925.1 uncultured Collinsella sp.
GCCAGCCCGTGGGAGGCCAGGGCGCCGCTGACCGGTGGACGGCACCGAGCCGTCGCAAGACTTGAAGAAGGGGGAGGCCTCGCGGCCTCCCCCCTTTTTTGCGTTTACGGGTTTTGTCTCACATAGTAGCTTTGTTTTATAACCCTCGTTTGTCGCATCTTCTGTGAACGGGCTACAATAACTTAGTCTGTGCGATATGGAGGTGAACATGGCTGAAGCTGGTATCGGCGTTGATATCGTCGAGATTTCCCGCATGAAATCAATTCTTGAAAAGACGCCGTCGTTTGCTCGGCGTGTGTTTACCGAAGAAGAGCGTGCGTATTGCGATGCATCATCGCGTCCCGCTGCTCACTATGCGAGCCGCTTTGCTTCGCGCGAGGCGGTGCTTAAAGCTCTCGGCACGGGTTTTAGTCAAGGTGTAGGTCGCAAGGATGTTTCGGTAACGCGTGATAAACTCGGCAAACCGAAGGCTCTGCTTTCTGGTCGTGCTCTCGAAATCGCCCAGGATTTGGGTGTTGTCGAGGTCGCTCTTTCTATTACCCTTACGGGTGACTTGGCTGTCGCTAATGCCATTGCAATCACCGAGGATGCTCGACCTAAGCCTAAGGAAGAAAAAGTGAGCAACAAGAAACGCGTTGCGCAGACATTTAAAGAGGCTCGCTCTGTTTTAGATGAGCTTGAGCAGCTGCAGAATTCAGCATTGACGGAGCACCTGGGCGATGCTTCGCAAGATACGCTAGGAGCATAGATGAAACCGGTTTTGAGTACCGAAGAAGTCGTTCGTCTCGAGGATATCATCGAACGCGAAGGGACTTCGAAGGCCGAGCTTATGGAGCTAGCGGGTGAGTTTGCCGCCAACGAGGTCTTGAAGCTCAATCCCGATCGGGTTCTCGTTCTGGTCGGTTTTGGTAATAATGGCGGCGACGGTTGGGTTGCCGCCGATATCCTGAGCCACAAGGGTGTGGACGTGGATATCGTTTCTCCGGTTGAGCCGGATGAGATTCCTGCTGCTCTGGCACGTCATGTTGCTCGTCGAACTGCCGGCCGCGATGTGCACGTTTGCGTTGGTCCCTCGCGTGATGAGCTTGAGGTTTTGATCGATAAGGCCGACGTTGTTGTTGACGCTATTTTTGGTACCGGTTTCCACGGTGACCTGCGTGCACCGTTCTCCATCTGGATTCCGACAGTTAACGACTGCGCCGACCATGTGGTGTCCATCGATGTTCCTTCGGGTCTGAATGCCGAGACCGGTGTTGTCGACGACGACTGCATCCGTGCCGAGCGCACGGTCACGATGATCACGCCCAAGATTGGCCTCTACAGCGCTGATGGCCCAGAGTACGCCGGTGATCTGGTGTGCGGTGGCCTCTATGATCGCCTTGATGAGGTCATCGATGATGTCGACCATGCCGCCGAGATTGTCGAGCCCGGTGATCTGGTGGATTTCTTTGCTCCGCTGCCCACGAATATCGATAAGTATTCTCGCGGTTCCGTCCTTATTGTTGCCGGCTCGGCGCAGTATCCTGGCGCTGCCATTATGGCCGCCAAGTCTGCTGCCCGTGCGGGTGCCGGCTATGTGGCTGTCGCGACGCCTGATGCGTGTGCCAATCTTATTCGTATGGCACTCCCCTCGATTCCGGTTTTTGCTATTCCGTCCGATTCCCGCGGCTCTTTTGGTGCCGCTGCTCGTATGACCGTGTGCGAGATTGCAAAGAAGTACAGCTGCGTACTGTGCGGTCCCGGCATGACGACGTCTGCCGGTGCCATGCAGGTGGTTTCGGGCTTGTTGGAGCTTGATGTGCCGCTGATCCTTGATGCCGATGCGCTCAACTGCCTTTCTAAGATTGCTATCGACGGTATCGATAGCAACCCTGAGATGTACCGCCGCGAGCAACCACTCGTCATGACGCCGCACTATCGCGAGCTTTCGCGCTTGGTTGCCGGTGACGAGGTTAACGATCTGGGGACTGCAATCGCGGCCGCGCAGAAGGTTGTCTGGGCTGCCGGCTCCGACAATCTCGTGGTTATTGCCAAGGGACCGACGACGGCTATCTGTGGCGTTGAGCGCGTGCTTTTGCCGCTCTCGGGTCCGGCGTCGTTGGCGACTGCCGGTTCGGGCGATGTTCTTGCGGGCATTTTGGCCGGCACACTGGCTACCATGCGTGATGAGATGGATCGTTGGGAGCTGCTGTATTCGTATGCCGTTGCGCTTCACAGCTACGCGGGTTTTGTCGCGGCAACGGAGTACGGTGAGAAGAGTGTTATTGCGACCGATCTGATCGACTTGATCGGTCCTGCCATGGAATTGGCGGCAAAGGATGCACTCGATGATCTGGGAATCATGGACGAAGGGTCGGATGACTAATCATGAATAAAGCCGATTTGACGCGCTGGTCCTGGGTTGAGATTGACCGAGGGGCGCTTCGCCGCAACACGAGGGCTTACAAGAACCTGCTCGATCCACGTCAGCGACTGTGCTGCGTGGTCAAGGCCGATGCCTATGGCCATGGTGCCGTCGAGTGCGCCAAAATTATGTATTCGGCCGGTGCCGACATGTTTGCCGTGGCGACGGTTAGTGAAGGCGTTGAGCTCCGACAGGGCGGGATCACGAAACCCATCCTCATCCTAAGCGAGCCGCCTATCGAGGCCATTCCGACGTTGCTCGAGTTCGATATCATGCCTTCGGTCTATACGTCCGATTTCGCCCTTGCCTATGGCGAGTACGCTGTCGCGGCAGGCAAGGTGGGTAAGTACCATCTAGCCATCGAGACGGGCATGAACCGCATCGGTGTTCACTACACGCAGGTGCTCGACTTTGTTCGTGGTATTAGCTTCCATCGCGGTATCCAGTGTGATGGCGTCTTTACGCACTTCGCCACGGCCGATGAACCTTCGGGTTGGGACTATAAGCTGCAGTGCCAGCGCTTTACCGAGGCCGTTCAAGCCATTAAGGACGCGGGTTTTGAGTGCGGTATCGTGCACTGTGCCAACACGCCGTCCTCGATGCTCGATCCCTCGATGCATTTTGATATGATTCGCGCCGGCGTTGGCTTGTACGGCATGCAGCCATGCGAGCTGAGCGGCCGCGTGATGAAGCTCGATCCTGTTATGAGCGTCCATGCGCGCGTGACGCGTGTGGCGCATCCTGCGATGGGTGAGGGCGTGGGCTACGGTTTTACCTACCGCGTACCGCGCACACGCGTTCAGATCTGCACGCTGCCGATCGGATATGCCGATGGTCTTTCGCGTACGCTCTCCAATCGTATGGACGTGCTGTATCGCGGTGAACGTGTGCGTCAGGTGGGTAACATCTGCATGGACCAGTTTATGGTTGCCATCCAGTCCAATCCGGCGCATGAGATTCCCGAGGCCGAGCATGGCGACGAGATGATCATTGTTGGCCGCGATGGTGATGCCGAGATCACCATGGACGAGATGGCGCGCCTGCGCGGCACGATTAACTACGAGGTTGCTTGCGGCTTTGGCATGCGCCTCGACAAGGTCTACGTGTAGGAGCCACTATGGGTGTCATGGACATCCCCGGACATAGTCACCAAGCGCCGCGCGAGGTTGCGCTCGAGGAGATTGAGGCTGTTTTAGGCGACTGCCATCTCTGCCAGCTCTATCAGTCGCGTCATAACATCGTGTTTGGTGTGGGAAACCCCCACGCCCGCGTAATGTTTATCGGCGAGGCGCCGGGGCGTAACGAGGATCTGCAAGGCGAACCGTTTGTGGGGGCGGCGGGCGAGGATCTCAACGGCATCCTGTCGCTGGCTGGCCTCAAGCGCGAAGACGTCTACATTGCCAACGTGCTTAAGTGTCGCCCACCGGGAAATCGCAATCCTCGGCCCGAGGAAGTGCTGGCCTGTTCACCGTTTTTGCGTGAGCAGATTCGAAGCATTTGGCCCGATATCATCGTGACGCTCGGTAACCCCGCGACGCACTTTGTGCTTAAGACCGAGATTGGCATCACCAAGCTGCGCGGCAGGTTCCATCAGATGGGGCATTTTGTGGTGATGCCCACGTTCCATCCGGCGGCGGCGCTGCGTAATCCGGCGTGGCAGGAGCTGCTGGAGGAAGACTTTAAGATGCTGGGCGACTATCTGGAGCGGCATCCCGCGCCAGAGGGTGCCTCGGAATAATAAGGAGCATATATGTCCCTGGAACGCCTGGGGGTAGGTATTTATAAAACGGCTTGCTCTGCCGATACGGAGCATTTTGGCGAGCTGGTCGCGCCGTGCCTGGAAGATGGCGATGTGCTGATTTTGACCGGCGGCCTCGGGGTGGGCAAAACCCACTTTACCAAGGGCGTTTCGCGTGGCCTGGGCGACGGCCATATGGTCACGAGCCCCACATTCGCACTCATGGCTGTTCATGACCAGGGGCGTATTCCGCTGTTCCACTTTGACCTGTACCGTCTGGAGCATGCTTACGAGCTCGAGGATACGGGCATTTTCGATGTACTGGGCTATGAGGGTGCCTGTCTGTTGGAGTGGGGCGAACAGTTCCAGGATGAGCTGACCGACGAGTATCTCTCGGTGACGCTTAAGCGTGACGAGGACAACAGCGACGTGCGAACGATTACGCTTGAGGCTCACGGCGAGCGCGCGACGGAGCTTTCCGATTTGATTGATAGGGCTGTACAAGATGAGCTTGCATAGGGACAACGCGCCGGTGGTGGCGCTCGATACTTCGACTGACATGCTTGCCTGCGCGGTAAGCTGGATTGATGTGCAGGCAGGCGAGGCGAAGCTGGTAAGTGAGGACCATCTGTGTCGCCGTCATGCCAACGTGGAGCTCGTGAATACTGTTGATGACGTACTGAAGCAGGCCGGCCTGGATCGCAGCGATGTCGGCTGTTATGTGGTCGGTCGCGGTCCCGGCTCGTTTACGGGCGTGCGTATCGGCATCTCCACCGCAAAGGGTCTGGCGCGCGGTGCCAATGTGCCGTTGCTGGGTGTGTCGACGCTCGATGCTTGCGCCTGGACGGCATGGAAGGCCGGCGTGCGCGGCAAGCTTGGTGTTCTTGCCGACGCCATGCGCGGCGAGGTGTACCCGGCGCTGTATGTGCTGGGGGACGAAGGCCCCGAGCGTCTATTTGAGCGCGAGAGCGTGGTCAAGGCCGCCGTGGCGCTCGATGAGTGGCGCGAGGCCGCCGGCTGGGATCAAATGAGGCTGACGGGCGACGGCTTGGTACGTTACGGCAAGCTTTTGCGTGAGGAGGAGATTGCCCGCTGCGTGGAGCGCGACCTGTGGTGGCCTTCGGGCGAGGGCCTGCTCCTTGCGCATGCTGCGGGCGACGGAGACCCGGCCCGCATCCTGCCGATCTATACGCGCCTTTCGGATGCCGAGGAAAACGAGCGCAGGCGTCTTGGGCTTGCCGAGAGCGCGCAGAGTGAAATTACGGGCGTGGCCGATGAGCTCGCCGGTCGCCATCTGCAGTTCCGCCCCATGGGTGCGGCTGATGCCGAGGGTGCGAGCGCGCTGGAGGCAGCCAGCTTTGAAGGCGCCGGGCACGAGGCGTGGACCCCGAGCATGTTCCTGTCCGAGCTGGGTCAGGACGTTGCCGCTCCGCGCAGCTGGTGGGTTGCTCACGATGATGGCCAGCTCCTGGGCCTTGCCGGCGGTATGGTTGTCGATGGTGACGTACAGATCATGGACGTTGCCGTTGATTCGGCGCATCGTCGCGAGGGCATTGCCCGCAAGCTGCTGTCGCACGTGAGCTATGACGCCCAGATGCTCGGCTGTACCACGGCTTCGCTTGAGGTTGAGGACGGCAATGAGGACGCGATTGCGCTCTATACCGCTCTGGGCTTTACCGAGGCGGGCCGTCGTCGCGGCTACTACGGTGCCGGCAAGGACGCCATCGTCATGACGGCGCCGCTGCCCCTGGTGCTTCCTCTCGACAATGCCTCGCCCGAGCCAACTGCTGCCGAACAGCGTGCATGGCCGCTGCCCGTGCCCGAGCGCACCGTTGAGGAGCGTGCCGAAATCGAGCGCCGTCGCCTGGTACTTGCCATCGAGAGCTCCTGCGACGAGACGGCCGTGGCGATTATCGATGCGGACGGCAATATGCTGGCCAACCAGGTGTCGACGCAGATTGATTTTCATGCACGCTTTGGCGGCGTGGTGCCCGAGATCGCCTCGCGCAAGCACGTCGAGGTCATCGTGAGTGTCGTGGATGCGGCGCTTGAAGACGCCGCAGCGTCGCTGGGCCTTACGGGTGGAGCCATTGCGCCAAGCGAGCTTGCCGCTGTGGGCGTGACGCAGGGTCCGGGCCTGGTGGGCGCGCTCGTGGTTGGCGTCGCCTTCGCCAAGGGCTTTGCCTACGCTGCCGGCAAGCCGCTCGTGTGCGTCAATCATCTTGAGGGCCATCTGTTTGCCAACCTGCTGGCGCAACCCGACCTCAAACCGCCGTTTATCTTCACGCTTGTCTCGGGTGGGCACACCATGCTCGTGCACGTGAAGGCGTGGGGTGACTACGAGGTGCTCGGCGAGACGCTCGACGACGCCGTGGGCGAGGCCTTTGACAAGGTGGCCAAGGCGCTGGGCCTGGGCTATCCCGGTGGCCCCATCATTTCCAAGCTGGCCGAGACGGGCAATCCCCGCGCGATTGATTTCCCCCGTGCGCTTAACAGCAGGGGAGACTATCGTTTCTCGCTTTCGGGCCTTAAAACCGCTGTGACGCTCTATATCGAGCAGGAGACCAAGGCCGGCCGAACGATTCACCTGCCCGACCTGGCGGCTTCGTTTGAGGCGGCGGTCTTTGACGTGCAGTACAAGAAGGCCAAGAACGCGCTGCATGCCACCGGATGCAAGGAGTATTGCATCGGCGGCGGCGTCTCGGCTAACCCGCATCTGCGCGAGATGATGATTAAGAAACTCGGACGGCAAGGTATTCGCGTGACGGTTCCACCGCTTTCGGCGTGCACCGATAACGCTGCCATGATCGCGGAGGTCGCCCGCCGTAAATTCGACCGAGGTGAAATCTCGTCGTTCAACGTCGACGCTGATCCAAACATGACGCTGTAGTCGTACGGGTGCGGTCCCCGGCCCTGACCGGCCCAGCGGCCTTATATGAACTTTCTTGCTCTACAGTCCTGCTCACGACGGAGGCCACATTAAGTGGCCTCCTGTTCGTGCGGAACTCGCGATAAAGTTCATATAAGGCCGCTGGGCCGGTCAGGGCCGGGGACCTTTCTGTATCGATATGGCTTCTGAGCTGGATCGGCGTTAACAACGTCCAGCAAGGTTAACAAGCCGGCGTCGAATTTTCGGCGTTCTTTAGCTGAAAGAAAAAGTTGGTGTGCGGAGCTTCGCTCCGCACATTTGGGATGGGAGCCCCTGAGAGCCGCGGGAGCCGGGCGGCGCATATGAACTTTATCGCGAGTTCCGCACGCAAAGGAAAGCACTTAATGTGCTTTCCGTCTTGCGCAGGACTGTAGAGCAGGAAAGTTCATATGCGCCGCCCGGCTCCCGCGGCTCTCAGGGGCAACTTTCAAGCAAAAACTGTCGTTGGATAAAGTCCGAGGTCAGTGGCGTTTTATAACGAGAAATTCAAAAGAATTTGAAAATCCATTACAAATTTGCGTTGACTTTAGGTAACTAAAGTTTCATACTCCTTTTCAACCACTGGGGGATGTGAACACGCACGGATCGTTCGCATCATGATTGAAGAGGATTTCTTAGACATGTTCACGCATCAGCTAAACATTATCAGCGTAGTAATTATCTGATGCGGGTTAGCACATACAGCTAGCCCGTACGATAACGGGCGGCTGATGAAGATGAGGGCCGTCGAGCGCAACCGACGGCCCTCATTTTTTATGTCTAGGAAGTTCTTTTTAGAGGAGGAAATGTAATGAACGGAGTTTTGCTCATGGTTGTGGCCGCGGCGGTGCTCGCCTGCGGCTATCTGGGCTACGGCCGCTGGCTGGCCAACAAGTGGGGCGTTGACAAAGAGGCCCTCACGCCGGCCAAGCGCATGAAGGACGGCAAGAGCTTCTCGCCCGTCTCCGCCTTTACCGCGTTCTCGCACCAGTTCAGCTCGATCTGCGGTGCTGGCCCTGTCACGGGTACGATCGTCGCCATGGCCTTTGGCTGGCTGCCCGTCGTGCTCTGGGTCCTCGTCGGCGGCATCTTCTTTGGCGCCGTCCACGACTTTGGTGCTCTGTACGCTTCGATGAAGAACAACGGCAAGTCGCTCGCTCAGCTCATCGAGAAGTACATCGGCAAGACCGGCCGTCGCCTGTTCCTGCTGTTCTGCTGGCTGTTCTGCATCATCGTCATCGCCGCCTTCACCGACATGGTCTGCAAGACGTTCATGTTCACCCCGGCCGTTGACGCTTCTGGTGCTGCTACCGGTGCCATCGACTTCACCAAGTCCTATGCCGCCGGCTGCGCTGGTACCATCTCCATCCTGTTCACCTTCGTCGCTATCGCCTTTGGTTGGGCCCAGAAGAAGTTCAACCTCACCGGTGCTACCGAGTTCGTCACCGGCGTGGTCCTCATGGTTCTCATGTTTGCCGTCGGTATGCAGTTCCCGGTCTACCTGGATAAGTTCCAGTGGTTCGCCGTCGTCATGGTCTACCTGGTCTTCGCTGGCGCTATGCCCATCCAGATGCTCAAGACCCCGCGTGACTACCTCACTTCCATCATGATGATCGTCATGATCGTTTGCGCTGTCCTCGGCATCGTCGTCCTGGGCGTCAACGGTCAGGCCACCATCACCGCTCCGGTCTTCACTGGCTTCTCCACTGCCTCCGGCATGATGTTCCCGGTCCTGTTCGTCTCCGTCGCTTGCGGTGCTCTCTCCGGTTTCCACAGCCTCGTTTCTTCCGGCACCTCTTCCAAGCAGGTCGAGAAGGAGCAGGACGCCGTCAAGGTCGGTTACGGCGCAATGATCGTCGAGTCCTTCGTCGGCATCCTTGCCATCATCGTCGCCGGCATCATGTTCTCCGATATGAACACCGCCGGTACCGGCGCCCTCAACGCTGGTGTCGCTTCCACCCCGTTCCAGATCTTCGCCGCTGGCATCTCCCGCGGTATGCAGGCCTTCGGTGTTGACGGCACGCTCGCTACCGTCTTCATGACCATGAACGTCTCCGCTCTGGCCCTGACCTCGCTCGACGCCGTCGCCCGCATCGCCCGCACCTCGTTCTCCGAGTTCTTTGCCCAGACCAACGATGCTCTGGCCATCGAGTCCAAGGCCGGCTATATGAAGGTCCTCGGCAACCCCTGGTTTGCCACGGTCGTCACCCTGCTTCCCGGTCTCGCCCTCGCTTTTGGTGGCTATGCCAACATCTGGCCGCTCTTTGGTGCTTCCAACCAGCTGCTCGGCGGCATGACCATGATCACCCTCGCCGTGTTCTGCAAGTGCACCGGTCGCAAGGGCTGGATGCTCTACGTGCCCGTCGCCTTCCTGCTCTGCTGCACATTCACCTCGCTGGTCCAGAGCGCCATGGGCTGCATGACCGCCGTCCAGGCCTACGGTTTCTTCGGTACCATCCCGGCTACCGCCACCACGGCCGCCGTCTCCGTCGCCGCCACCAAGGGCCTGCAGCTCGTTTTCGCCGTCCTGCTGATGGTCCTGGGCCTCATCGTCGCCGTCAACTGCCTCAAGGAGTTCTTCGGCAAGGAGGCCGGCTCCATGCCTGATGAGGAGCCCGAGTGGTCCGAGATGGGCAAGGCCGAGTACGGTCGCGCCGCTGCCGCTGAAGCTCCTGCCGACGCCGAGGCCGCCAAGGCCTAGTCGGTCGGACGGGTTGAATCTCCCATCTATTTGACTCGGAAAGACCGGGTCCGCAATCAAGCGGACCCGGTCTTTTTTCTTGTGAGAACAGGTGGTGCAAGGGCGTTCTCGCAGATGTTTTGCGTGGATAGGCTCGTGCGTTGTACCATATGGACGTATATGTGTGCATATGAAAGGGGCCCCGTGGCCAAGACGGTATATTCCGATAATCAAAACAATGTCGATGCTCTGGCTGAGCGTCTGAGCAGCCAGACATCGCTTTCTGCCGAGCGCGCCAAGCTGGTTGCCTACGACCTGCTCTGCCGCAAGGCGCTCAAGATTAAGTCGAGCGCGCTGGCGCAGATTTTCCGCTCCGTCGATAAGGAATGCGACACCAAGGCGATGCGCGATGAGCTTATCGCGGCAAATATCGTGACCAAGATCGAGGGCAGCGGCATTAACGGGCGCCCGGCGTTCTATACCATCAATGTCGAGATCCGCGATGCCCAGGAGCAGCCTGCCGAGTCCGTCGAAGATTTTGTCGTCGAGGATTCCGCTGACGTGCCTGCTGTGGAAGAAGCTGCTCCGCGTGAGCATGTCGATACCGATGAGTTGCTCGATGAGAACGTCGTGCGTGCCTTTACGGCCAAGGCAGGACGCGGCGGTTTTGGCGGGGGTGGCAAGCGCGATGCGCAGCGCCGCGCCCAGCAGGAGCGCTTCCGTCGTGCCGTTGCTCAAAAGGGTGAGACGGATGCCGAGGCTGTTGAGAACGAGGTTGCTGCCGAGTCGCAGAGGCCCGCGAAGGAGCAAAAGCCCGTGGAGGCCCAGGAGCTCCAGCGTCGCCGTGGTGCCCACTTTAAGGCTGCGCAGCAGGATGTCGCGCATGAGGTTGAAGAGCCTTCCGAGGCTGCAGACGATGTTGAGGAGTCTGCCAAGAAGGCTCCGGGTTCATGCCGTCCCGGGCGTGGTTTTGCGAGGCGCGCGTATCCCGTAAGGCGTCAGGAGAAGGGCGAGCCGGCTCCGACCGCTCAGGCCGAGAAGGCCGAACAAACCGAGAAAACCGTTGAGCCGGCGGCTCGCGAGCAGAAGCCTGTTGAGCCGCAGCTTGAGGTTGCTGCCGAGGCCAAGGGCGAGCAGCCTACTGATGGGCAGACGGAGCAGGGCGCGTCGAGCAGGCCTCGCCGCCGTCGCCATCGCGGGGGTCGCAGTTCCCATGCCGAGACTGCAGCCGAGAAGACCACGCCGCAGGACGAGGATGCGAAGGCCGAGGTTTCTTCGGGGCAGCCTAAGCGCCAGCCGGCGAAGGAGAGCAAGTCCGATCGTCCGCAGAAGCAGGCGTCTATGCCGAAGCGCGAGCGCAATTCCCAAGGCGATTCTAAGCGCAGGTCTCAGAAGAAGCCGGAGTCTGCCGCAGCAGATGCTGCTGCCCAGCAGCCCGAGTCGGCCGTCCACGGCGAGGTATCGGCGTTTGCCCTTGCCCGCGTTTTAGGCAGGCAGCTGCTCAAAGTTGTCCCTACGCCTACGGCGCTCTCTAAGATCAAGGAGCAGCAGACACAGATCGTAAAGGTCGAGGGCAAGGACGGCAAAAAGGCTCCGCAGCGCACTCAGCACAACGAGATGTCCAACCGCAAGATTGCCGAGGAAATCGCAATCATCCAGGCTTGGATCGAGCAAAACCGAGGTGCCGATACGCCGGTTGCCTCGCGCCGCCAGCGTGCCTACCAGATTTTTAACGACGAGAAGGCTTTTGACGGCAAGCACGGCGAGCGTCTAATTCGGCGTATGACCGAAAAGGGCATCAGCATGCAGGCGATTAAGGTCGCCCCCAACCGCCCCGTGCACTTTACGGGTTTCTTTACGCTGGGCGCCGATAAGCCGTTCATTATGGTCGAGAACCTGGACACCTATGACGAGATCGTCAAGCTCCTGCGCGGCCGCAAGCACGCTAAGCTCTTTGGCATCAAGGTGGGCGGCGTGATTTTTGGCGGCGGATGCAAGGCGAGCGTCTCGCATGCCCTGGACGATTATCTGGCTGAGATCGGCTATCGCTTTAACTACGTCTACTACGTGGGCGATATCGACCGCGAGGGCGCGCGCATCGTCGAGCAGGCTCGCAATGCCAATGTGGTTGAGATTCGCCTGCATGCCGGCATGTACCGCGCCATGCTCGCCGAGCATAAGCGTCGCGTGAAGGCCGGCGGCGAGTGCGAGCCCGCGGCTGCCAACCAGGGCGTGCCGCAGAACTTGGCGGCGACGATCAAGGATCTGCCCATGGTCACGCGCGTGCAGTTCCGCAATGTGCTGCGCGAGGGCGGGCGCATTCCGCAGGAGATTCTGATGACCGCCGACTATCGGGATGGCGACTCGGGAAGCTTCGACCGCATGCTGAACAACTAAATTCCGCCGGCCCCGGGAGAGCGGGGACACCGGCTTAGGTTTCCTGCTCTACAGTCCTGCTCACGACGGAGGCCACATTAAGTGGCCTCCTGTTCGTGCGGAACTCGCGATAAACCTAAGCCGGTGTCCCCGCTCTCCCGGGGCCTGTCGTGGCTTGGCCGTTGCATGCGGCTCGCTTTTCGGAACGGGGCTGACGGACACGTTCCGAAATCTACCACCGTCGCTGTGCAGGGTGTCTATAAAGAGCCGTGGCCAAAAAACATCAAATATGAGTACTGATACTCTTTTAGTAGCAGTAATTTTGACCACATTTAAGGTGATTTGACGTGTCGATCGAGCAGATAAGCTGCCGTATCTCCTCAAGTGTTCATTAAAGGAAGACCTTGATGCGAATAAATCTCATTAAGATCTTCTTTTATTAACGAAAATAATGTAGCTACAACGGTGACAGTACTCATATTTGCCGTTTTTGGCCACAGTCCTTCGGAGGGTCCTCGAAAATAGTCCCGAGCCGGCACTTGGGGACGTTCCTATAATGCCGGCACTTAGGAGCGTCCCCAAGTGCCGACACCGCGTCTGCCTGCGGCGGCCGCGCCCCGCTGCATCGCTCCGCACCCTTGCGGGTTCGAATCCCTCCGCTTGGCGGCGTTGGCTCGATTTGCTTGACGTGAGGGGCTCTTGGCTGGTGTGGGACGGAGGGATTCCGCGTCCGCCTGGTCGGCGGCCGCGCCCCGCTGCGTCGCTTCGCTCCTTGCGTGCTGCGCTGGAAAACGCTTCGCGTTTCCTCAGCTCCGCACCCTTGCGGGTTCGAATCCCTCCGCTTGCCCACGAAAAAGCGCTCCAGGTTCATAAGAGCCTGGAGCGCTATGTTCTTTGGGGCTGGGACGGAGGGATTCGAACCCCCAACAGCCGGCACCAAAAACCGGAGTTCTACCGTTGAACTACGTCCCAATGTCTGGTGTTGCTCAAAAGCAACTCGTCTAGTTTACCTAATCTGCGAGGGCATCGCAAACGCCATCGAGAAGGCGGACGGCGAGGGTCTGCGCGTCGCTTGCGGTAAAGGTGCCGTTGTAACGCGTCATGCCGGTGAGCTCGATGCGAATTCGTGCCGGCTTTTGCTGTGCGGCAACATTGGCGGTACGGATGCGTTGGGCCAGGTTGTGGCACTCGGCGAGGGCGATCGTGGCGCGCGGGGCGGCGTCTGCAGGCAACTCGTCGCTTGCGATCTCGAGCACCAGGTCAACGTCGGTCGGAACCTCGGAATCGCAAAGCATCATGCCGCTGCTGTCGGTCGTCGCCGTGGCGATGTTCCACATGCGCGATGCTACGCTGCGCGCAATGGGGTCCTCGCCGATGACGGCAATCTGGAAGCGCTCGAGCACGTTGGCGGCGCGAGCAAAACCGATGCGCGATTCGGCCTCGGTGACCGAGGGCTTGCCCTCCCACACATGGTGCAGGCGGTTGATGTAGGCGTAGGTGTCCTGGAAGGCCATGCCGTCGGCAAACAGGCCGACATTTTCCTGGAACTGCTGCAGGGCGGCCTCGGTATGCGGACCAAAGTAGCCGTCGTCTTCGCCACAGGCAAAGCCCAAAACGTTGAGAGCGCGCTGCAGGGCCTTGACGTCGGCGCCGTGAAAATTGGGCATGCGAAGGTAGAGCGTGCGGTCGCCCAACTTGTATGAAGCGTCTACAAGGGCGCTCCAGCAGGGGATATCGACAGCATAACCGGCCGCAAGGCCGCTATCGAGCCTAAACGTGCCAACAGCCTGCTCGGTGGTGGTGCCAAAGCGCTTGTCGGCGACCTCGTCGGCATCGATGGTGTAACCGAGCTGCAGAAGGCGGGACTGAACATCCTCGACGGCTGCTCCCCGCATGCCCGTGGTAATAGGCTCCATGAACGAACCCCTTTCGGCGTACGATTCGTACTATTTTGAGCGCGTGTCGGATAGACAACGCGAGACAATGCATAAACATACACTCAACAGTGTAGCAACTTGTACCCAAACGCGCTGCCCACAGGTTTTGTGACCCCCGCTAGTTGAGACGCTCCACAAAGAAATCTGCCATGGAGAGGAACAGCTCGCGTGCGTGCGGGTCAAGTTCAACGTCCTCGATGGCAGCCTTGGCTTTTGCGGTCAGGTCCAGCGCGTAGGCGTGAGCATATTCTATGGAGCCGGTCTGCTGGAAGATCTCCACGGCACGCGCGAGCTGCGCGGGGTCCTCGGTGCCCGAGGAAAGAATGGCCTCGACCTCGTCGTGATAGCGCTCATCCGACAGGGCATGCACAGCGACGAGCGTGCGCTTGCCCTCGGTGATGTCGGTGCGGAAGTCCTTGTTAGCGGCTTCTTTGGTGCCGACCAAGTTGAGCAGGTCGTCCTGAATTTGAAAGGCAAGGCCAGTGTGCAGGCCAAAGGCGCGTAGCGCCTCGACCTGCTCTTTGCTGCCGCCACCGATAATGGCTCCGGCGGCAAGTGGCGTGGCTCCGCTGTAATACGCGGTCTTGTGCGTGGCCATGTCCAGGTAGTCATCAACCGAGATATCAAAGCGCTTGTCACGGACCCAGCCCAGGTCGAGCGCTTGGCCCTCGATGGTACGGACGATCATCTCGGTAAGCTCGTGGAGCACGCGAAGCTTCACGTCTGCGTTGAGCGTGGGGTCGTCGAGAACCGTCTTGGTGACCATGGTGAGCGCCAGGTCACCGCAGTTGATGGCAAGACCGGTACCCTCGGTAAGGTGCATGCAGGGCTTGCCGCGACGAATCTGTCCGTTGTCGGCGATGTCGTCGTGGATGAGTGCGCCCGACTGAAAGTGCTCGATGGCCGCCGCGGCGCTGCGGGCGCTCTCAAAGCTACCGCCCACTGCGGTTGCGGCGAGCATGCAGATGAGCGGGCGGTGGCGCTTGCCAGCGTTTGCCGTAAATGCCGAGAGCGGGGTATACAGGTAGCGCTCGATATCGGCGGAAGTCGCCTGTCCGTCAAAGAACGTGGCCAGATAGTCGTTAATCTGGTCAAAGTGCTGGGCTAAAAAGCTGGTAAACGGACTGGACACGGGTTCTCGCATTCTTTAATAGGTTGCATCGTTGCATTATGCAGACAACATATTGCCACATTAGGGCGTCGAGCGCGGCGGTTGAAGACGATTGGTCCATGCGGCCGCAAGTGCAGTAGGGGCTTGGCTAGATAAGCCCAAAGTGTTCGAGCGCGGTGACGACGCCGTCGTGGTCGATGCTGTCGGTGACATAGTCGGCCTTTTCCTTGAGGAAGTCCGGTGCATTGCCCATGGCGATGCCGACGTCGACGGCGTTCATCAGCGAGATGTCATTGCTGGCGTCGCCGATGCCGTATACGGTTCCGTGGTGGGGATCGAGGGCGTCGAGTACGGACTGGATACCCTCGCGCTTGGTGCATTCGCGAGGCGAAATCTCGGTCACTTCGAGCTCGAGCTCGTTAAAGCAGAGCAGCGGCTCAAACGCTTGATCCTGAGCGATGCGGTTGGCAAGCGACGTGGACATTAAGATCTTGTAGGCGCTGTAATGTTGCAGCTGCGTAATTGCATCGCCCACGGTGCGGGCGTATCCCGGAGCGTCGGGCGCATCGGCACTCATGCGAACGACGCCATTGAGTCCCTCAAAACGAATCACTTCGTCCGATTGCTCAAGAATGGGAGCAAGGCGCTGCAGCATACCGGGCGTCATCGCCAAATCGCGAATCACGTGTCCCTCAAGTTCGACATAGCCACCCGCGAGGCAGACGATGCCGGTCCAGGGCAGCTCGAGCAGCTTTGGATGGATGCAGCTCAGCGTGCGCCCTGTGCAGATAAACGCCATATTGCCCTTGGCGACAAAATCACGGATGGCTTGCGAGACCGCTTCATTGGGATAGGGGGAGAGGTCTCGCTCGCTCTCGGGAAGCTCTTGTGCCACTCGAGGGTCTTGCCAGGCGAGTGTTCCGTCGATATCGAAGAAGCAGATATCGCCGCGCTTATGGGCTGCGCTGGCGGCAGGGGAGGCCGAGGTGGTGGGCACAAATCCCGGCTCGAGGCCCATGATCTGGTCAAAATGCTCTTTAACGCGGGGAACGGAGATGCCAATAATCACCTGGGCGGTCTTGCCCGTAATGATGAGGCCCTTGGCGCCCACCGCGACAAACGACGCATTATCTGCAACGATGGAAGGGTCTGCGACCTCGACGCGCAGGCGCGTGGCGCAGTTGGTTGCGCCCACGATATTGCCAACGCCACCTAAAAGCTGAATTACCCGCTCAGCGAGGACGTGATCTTGATCGGATTGAATACTGACCTCGCCATTGGGAGATTGCTCTTTGGCAAAGCCGCTTCCCGTTAAACGATCGATTGCCGCGCGATTGGAGACATGATCCTCGCGGCCCGGCGTCTTAAGGTCATAGACCAAGATGAGTGCTCGAAAACTAACAAAAAAGATGAGGCTAAAGGCAAGACCGATACCGAGCGCCAAAAGGTAGGAGCCGGCATGCATTCGCATGAGTGGGATGAAGTTGAAGGCCGTCATTTCCATGAGACCGCCCGAGAAGATGCCGACGATGCCAAAGAAGTTCATGGTCATGGCAAGGCAGGAGGACAGGACGGCGTAGAGCAAAAAGAGTCCGGGATAGGTGAACATAAAGAGAAACTCGAGCGGCTCGGTGACGCCGCAGACCACCGAGGCGACGATGGCGGGCAAAAGGATGACCTTAAGGCCGGCGCGGCGTTCGGGTTTGGCGGTGAAATAGAATGCTGCCGCGATGGCGGGAAGGCCAAAGAGCTTGCCCCAGCCGGTGGCGGTAAAACCTGCCCAGGGCGCAAGTTCATTTAAAGGGCGCGTGCTATGGGAGAGAATGGGGAGCAGGTTGGTCCACGTGGCGTAAATACCGTCGTGAATGACCAGATTGTCGTAATAGATGGGCATATAGAGCAGATGGTGCAGCCCCATGGGCTCGAGCGCTCGCTCCAAAAACACAAAGATGCCCACGCCGAAGGGGCCGACGCCCGCAAGTGCGTGGCGCAGCGTTTCGGTCACAGCGTATGCGAAGGGCACGATGGCGGCCGAGATGGCGGCAAGGGCAAACACGGCAAAAAAGCTGATGAGGTAGACGAGCGAGGAACCCGAGAACGTGCCGAGCCAATCGGGAACCTTGGCATCGTAGAAGCGGTCATGGATGGCAACGACGGTTGCCGACACCGCCAGCGGGCCGATAATGCCGGTGTCGAGCGTCTTGATGCCGTCGATGACGGTGATGCCGCTGGCGGGGGTTAAAGACGACGGGTACTTAAGTCCAAGGTTGTCGCCGCTCAGCTTAATGATCTCGCTCAAAAAGAAACAGTAGGCAAAATAGGCTACGAGCGCCTCGAGGCAGCAGCGTGCCGGTTGCTTTTGGGCAAGGCCGATGGGCAGCGCTACGGCAAAAAGGAGTGGAAGGCGCTTAAAGACCGTCCACGAGCCGCGCTGAATGATAGTCCAGAAAACGTACCAGGGGGTTCCGTATACGGCGAGGTCGCCGACGATATCCACGGTCGTTGCGAGGGCGGAGATGCCGACCATGAGGCCTGATATAGAAAACAGCATGGCGGGCGCGAACATGGCTCCGCCAAAACGTTGGATTTTCTGCAGCATAATATGCCTTTCGGATGCAACATGCTGTGCGAGCAAGAACGTTTAAACAATGAACTCATTGTAGAGGACTGGCTGCTTGCCGCATTGACGGTTTTGATTCGGTCCGATTTGGGTTTCGGGGGAACCGTCGACGGTAAATAATCCGTGCTTTACCGATAATCGGTTTAAACAACTTTAAGAAATGCTATCGTGCCTAGCCATACATATTCATTAGAGGTGAAATCATGCCAAAAGCGATTTACGAAGGAATCTACCGCGAGATCCGTTCGCGCATCATCAACGGGACCTATGCGTTTCAGGAGATGCTGCCAACCGAAGCCGAGCTGACCGCGGAGTTTGGCTGCACGCGCAATACCGTTCGACGCGCCTTGAGCATGCTGGCCGACCAGATGTTTGTGCAGCCTATACACGGCAAGGGCGTGCGCGTTATTTGGCTTAAGGGCGAAACCGATATGCTGGGCGCACTCGAAGAGGTTGAGTCGTTTGGCGAGTTCGCAAAACGCAACAATGCCGTCGCATCGACCGAGGTCAAGTCTTTTGAACATTTGATTTGCACTGAGCAACTCTCTCGTCGCCTGGGCTTTAAGGTGGGCGAGGAGCTGATTCGCGTCGTGCGTGTCCGAAGCCTCAACGGCAGCGCGCGCCAGGTGGACCACGGCTACTTTTTGGCGTCGATCGCCAAGGGCCTGACCCCCGAGATCGCGGCGGATTCTATCTACGGCTATCTGGAGCACAAGCGCGGCATCAAAGTGATGGCGAGCCGCCGTACGGTGAGTGTCGAGCTCGCCAACGATGAGGATTGCAGCTATCTGGACCTTGGCAAGTACAACTGCGTCGCCGTTATGGAGAGCCAGTCGTACACCTCGGACGGCATCTTGTTCGAGGTCACGCATGCCCGCACACACCCCGAGATCTTCCATTACCGCGTCAATTCCAAGCGATAGCCGGCTAGCTCGCAGCCTGACGAGACTCATGCCCTCAAAGCGAAAACGCCCGGTCAAACCGACGATGCATCGGCTTGATCGGGCGTTTTCTCTGCATTCGATAACAAATAATTGTTTATACAAAACTTGTCAAGTATCAAGTCGAAATTACCGTTCACCGAAGTTTTTCTACCGCTCTAGTAATACTTGTTCAAACAACTAGCCAAATAGCGTATTGTACAAGTCAGCAAAAGGGGCAAAGTCCCCGAGCCAATCTCCGAAGGCGGCGGCAAAGGGTGCCGCCACGGTGTGAAAGGGTGGATTGTAATGAAGAACGAAATGAGCAGAAGGCAGTTCCTGGGCTTTGCTGGTTCCGCGGCTGCGGTTCTTGGTCTGGGCCTCGTGGGCTGCGGTGGTTCTGCCGGCTCTGGCTCCTCTGCTTCTGGTGACGCTGCCGAGGTCTACTTCCTCCAGTTCAAGCCCGAGGTCGACAAGGAGTGGAAGGAGATCGCCAAGGCGTACAAGAAGGAGAAGGGCGTCGAGGTCAAGATCGTGACCGCCGCCTCCAACACCTACGAGGAGAAGCTCAAGTCCGAGATGTCCAAGAGCTCCGCTCCGACGCTGTTCCAGGTCAACGGCCCCACCGGCCTTAAGAACTGGAAGGACTACTGCGCCGATCTTTCCGACACCAAGCTCCGCGGCGAGCTCATCGACGACTCCCTGGCGCTGCAGTCCGACGGCAAGGATCTGGGTATCGACTGGGTTCAGGAGAGCTACGGCATCATCTACAACAAGGAGCTCCTCGAGAAGGCCGGCTACAAGGCCGAGGACATCAACTCCTTCGACAAGCTGAAGGCTTGCGCCGATGACATCCAGGCCCGCAAGGACGAGCTCGGCGTTGACGGTGCCTTCACTTCCGCCGGCATGGATGACTCCTCCAGCTGGCGCTACACCACCCACCTCGCCAACCTCCCGCTCTACTACGAGTTCGAGAAGGAGCACAACCAGGAGGACGACGAGATCAAGGGCGAGTATCTCGACAACTTTAAGCAGATCTTCGACCTGTATATCACCGACTCCACCTGCGATCCTTCGCAGCTTGCCTCCAAGACCGGTGACGACGCCACCAACGAGTTCGCAACCGGTAAGGCCGTTTTCTACCAGAACGGCTCTTGGGCCTACGCCGACCTCACCAAGGCCGGTATGACCGACGACCAGCTCGGCATGCTGCCGATCTACATCGGCGTCGACGGCGAGGAGAACCAGGGCCTGTGCTCCGGCGGCGAGAACTACTGGTGCGTCAGCTCCCAGGCTTCCGAGGATGCCCAGAAGGCCACCGAGGACTTCATGTATTGGTGCGTCACTTCTGACACCGCCACCAGCATCATCGCTGACAAGATGGGTCTGACCGCCCCGTTCAAGAGCGCTAAGGAGACCACCAACGTCTTCTCTCAGCAGGCCGTTGCTATGGCCAAGAACGGCAAGAAGACCGTCGCTTGGGACTTCGTTTACATCCCCTCCGAGGAGTGGAAGAAGAACCTCAAGCAGGCTCTCATCGCTTATGCTGCCGACAACACCAAGTGGGACGGCGTCAAGAACGCCTTCGTCGATGGCTGGAAGACCGAGAAGGCTGCTTCCGAGTAAGCAGTTGCTGCCCAAGCTATCTGATTAGCGACAGGGGGCGGGCAGACGTAGGTTTGCCCGCCCCCTGCATATTGAAAGGACCCTTCTATGGGCAAAGCACTCAAGCGCTGGTGGCCGCTCTTTATGCTGCCCACGTGCCTGGCGTTTATGATCGGGTTCGTGATTCCCTTTATCCAGGGTTTCTATCTCTCGTTCTGCCAGTTTATTACCATCAATAACGCGCACTTTGTCGGTATCGAGAACTACGTGCGCGCGCTGTCCGATCCGCAGTTCTCCACGTCGTTCTTCTTTACCGTGGCGTTTGCCTTCCTGTCGACGGTGCTCATCAACGTGATCGCGCTGGCCATTGCGCAGGCGCTCACTCGCAAGGCGCTCAAGGGCACCAACATCTTCCGTACGATTTTCTTTATGCCTAACCTGATTGGCGGCATTGTACTGGGTTACATTTGGCAGATTCTGATCAACTGCCTGCTCTCCAACGTGGGTGCCCAGCTTATCGCCCTCAACTCCGCCGCTGGCTTCTGGGGCCTTATCATCCTGACCCTGTGGCAACAGGTCGGCTACATGATGATCATCTACATCGCCGGTCTGCAGTCCATTCCGTCTGATTACATCGAGGCCGCCAAGGTCGACGGCGCTACGGCATGGCAGACGTTTTGGAAGGTTAAGATCCCCAACCTGATGCCGACCATCACCATCTGCCTGTTCCTGTCCATCACCAACGGCTTTAAGCTGTTCGACCAGAACCTCGCCCTTACCGGTGGCGCCCCGGCGCACTCCACCGAGATGCTCGCCCTGAACATCTACAACACGTTCTATTCGCGTGCTGGCATCGCATGGCAGGGCATCGGTCAGGCCAAGGCAGTTATCTTCTGCATCCTGGTTGTCGCTATTTCTATGATCCAGCTTAAGGCCACGAGGTCCAAGGAGGTGCAGCAGTAATGAAACGCGATAAGGCTATTAACCGCGCGCTCTCGATCTTCTTTACGATCCTGTCGCTCGCATGGATCTACCCCGTGTTCATGATTGCGCTCAATTCCTTTAAGAAAGCGACCGCAATCAGCACCACCACGGCGTTCGATCTGCTCACGCCCGAGACGTTCAACGGCCTCGCAAACTACGTGCACGCTCTGAACGAGCAGGGCTTTGCCTCGGCGTTTATGTACTCGCTTATCATCACGGTCACGTCGGTCGTGCTGATTCTGGTGTGCTGCTCCATGTGCGCTTGGTACGTGGTGCGCGTCAACAGCAAGATCTCGAACTTCTTCTATTACCTGTTCGTCTTCTCGATGGTCGTACCGTTCCAGATGCTCATGTTCACGCTGTCCAACCTCGCGGACCGCATCGGCTTTAACACGCCGTTTAACATCTGCTTCATCTACCTTGGTTTTGGCGCGGGCCTCGCGGTCTTTATGTTCGCCGGCTTCGTCAAGAACATCCCGCTCGAGATTGAGGAAGCGGCCATGATCGACGGCTGCAACCCGGTCCAAGTGTTCTTTAAGATCGTCCTTCCCATTATGAAGCCCACCTATCTTTCGGTCGGCATCCTTGAGACCATGTGGGTCTGGAACGACTATCTGCTGCCCTACCTTACGCTCGACTCCACCAAGTACAAGACCATTCCTATCTTGATCCAGTACTTCCGTGGCGGCTATGGCCACGTCGAGCTCGGCCCCATGATGGCGTGCATCATGATGGTCGTCATCCCCATCGTCATCATGTACATCTTCTGCCAGAAGTACATCATCGACGGTGTGGTGGCAGGTGCCGTCAAGGGCTGATGCCGTAACTGTTTTGCAAGTTTTGGCGGCGCCTCTCAGCGCGGCGCCGCGTATCGAAAGGTAAAGACATGGCCGAGATCGTTCTCAAACATGTTCAGAAGGTGTATCCCAACAACGAGTCCAAAAAGAAGGGCTTCTTTGGCAAAAAGAAGAAGACCGAGGAGAAGAAGCACAACCTCAAGGTTACCGAGGACGGCGTGCTCGCGGTGGAGGACTTTAACCTCACCGTGCATGACCAGGAGTTTATCGTCCTCGTTGGCCCTTCTGGCTGTGGTAAGTCCACGACGATGCGCATGGTCGCCGGCCTGGAGGACATCACCTCGGGCGATGTGCTCATCGATGGCAAGCGCGTCAACGACGTCGCTCCCAAGGACCGCGACATCGCCATGGTGTTCCAGAGCTATGCTCTGTACCCCAATATGACGGTGTACGAGAACATGGCGTTTACGCTCGAGCTCAAGAAGGTCCCCAAGGACGAGATCGACCGTAAGGTTCGCTCCGCTGCCGAGATCCTGGGTATTACCGAGTACCTCGACCGTAAGCCTAAGGCGCTCTCCGGCGGTCAGCGTCAGCGCGTCGCCATCGGCCGCGCCATCGTGCGTGATCCTAAGGTCTTCCTGATGGACGAGCCGCTGTCCAACCTGGACGCCAAGCTGCGTAACCAGATGCGTGCCGAGCTCATCAAGCTGCGCCACGAGATCAAGGGCACGTTCATCTACGTCACTCATGACCAGACCGAGGCCATGACCCTCGGTGACCGTATCGTGGTCATGAAGGACGGCGTCGTCCAGCAGATCGCCACCCCGCAGGAGGTCTTCAACCATCCCGCGAACATCTTCGTCGCCGGCTTTATCGGCGTGCCGCAGATGAACTTCTTCGATGCCCAGCTGGTGCGCTCGGGCAACGGCTTTACCGTCAAGACCGAGGATATGAACGTGGCGCTCGCCCCCGAGACCTGCGCTCAGCTTGCTCTCAACTGGGACGGCGGCGACGTGAAGGAGATCACGGCCGGCGTGCGTCCCGAGCAGATTCTGCTTGCCGACAAGGACGAGGAGGGCGCGCTCCAGGGTACCGTCGAGGTGACCGAGCTCATGGGTTCGACCGAGCATGTCCACGTGACCGCTCCCGATGGCCAGTTCGTCCTGATCATTCCCGTTGTCGACCTCGAGGCCAAGGGTGCGCTCAAGGCGGGCGACCCCATCTGGTTCAAGTTTGAGAAGAACGCGACCCACCTCTTCGATAAGGTCTCTGGCAAGAACCTTATCTAGGCCCGGTGCAACCAGGCCCTTCCTTTGGGCGACTGCGGTATTGCCATCCTTTTGCCGCGGTCACATATAAGGCTCCCCTCCCGTCCACTGGGCGAGAGGGGAGCCTTTCTTTGTGTTGGGACTGCCTGACCGGTCGTTTGTCTCGATCTGTAACGGATAGGGCCGATTTCGGACGTTAGATGTTACAGATCGAGACGGTTCCGCTGAGCTAACCATTTCATCTAAATCTGTAACACCAAAGGCGAATTTCACCTGCTAGATGTTACAGATTGAGATAAACCCAAGGGGAGGGGCCGGTATGTCTCAATCTGTAACAGCTGGGACCGTTTTGGTTGAGTAGTTGTTATGGATCGAGATTGTTTGGCCGAGTCGGATCACAGGGTAACGTGCGAGCACAAAAAACGGAGCCGCGTTGCCGTGGCTCCGTTTTCAAGAGGATGGGCGATGAAACCGAATTAGCTCAGGTGCCAGATCTCGTCGTTGTACTGGGAGATCGTGCGGTCGGACGAGAAGGTGCCGGCGTTGGCGATGTTGATCAGCGCCTTGCGCATCCAAGCGTCCTGGTCCTCGTAGTCGGCCAGCACGCGCTCCTTGGTCTGGATGTACTCCTCAATGTCGAGTAGAGCCATAAACCAGTCCTTGCCCATGATGTCGTCGTGCAGGCGCTGCAGGCGCTCGGCGTTGCCGGTCGCCATAAAGGCGGGGTTGGTGATGAAGTCCACCAGCAGCTTGATGCCGGGCTTGCGGTAGAGCGCGCCGGCGTCATAGGTGCCGTCGGCGTAGAGCTGCTCGACCTGCTTGGACGAGGCGCCAAAGGTATAGATGTTCTCGTCGCCGACAAGCTCGGCAATCTCCACGTTGGCACCGTCGAGCGTGCACAGGGTCAAAGCGCCGTTGAGCATGAACTTCATGTTGGAGGTGCCGCTCGCCTCCTTGGAGGCCAGGCTGATCTGCTCGGAGATGTCAGCAGCGGGGATCACGCGCTCGGCAGCGGTGACGTTGTAGTTCTCGATCATGACAACCTGCAGGTAGGGAGCCACGTCGGGGTCGTTTGCAATCCACTGGGACAGCGTCAGGATCAGGTGAATGATGTCTTGGGCGATAGTGTAGGCAGGGGCCGCCTTGCCGCCAAAGATGATGGTGACGGGATGCTTAGGTCTGTTGCCGTTCTTGATATCGAGGTACTTCCAGATGATGTAGAGCGCGAGCATCTGCTGGCGCTTGTACTCGTGGATGCGCTTGACCTGGACGTCGATGATGGCGTTGGAGGGAATGGTCACGCCCTGCTCGAGCGCCATGAACTGGCGCATGATGGCCTTGGCCTCGGCCTTGGTGGCGGCCAGGCGCTCAAGAACATCTTTGTCGTCAACGAACTCGGCAAGCTTACTCAGGTCGCCGGTGCTGCGCCAATCGGTGCCGATCACATCGTCGAGCAGGCTGGCGAGCGCGGGGTTGGCGCCATGGATCCAACGGCGGAAGGTGATGCCGTTGGTCTTGTTGGAGAACTTCTCGGGGTAGATCTCGTAGAACGGATGAAGCTCGGTATCCTCCAGGATCTTGGTGTGCAGCGCGGCGACGCCGTTGATGGAGAAGCCAAAGTGGATGTCCATGTGGGCCATGTGGACGGTGTCGTATTCGTCGATGATGGCGACGCGTGGGTCGTCGTGCTCGCCCTTGGCGATCTCATCGAGCTTGACGATAATGTCGGCGATGGCAGGGGAGACCTTTTGCAGGCTGGCGAGCGGCCACTTCTCGAGGGCCTCGGCAAGAATCGTGTGGTTAGTGTAGGCGACCATGGACCGTACGATGGTCACGGCCTCGTCAAACTCGATGTCGTGCTCGGTGGTGAGCAGGCGAATGAGCTCGGGAATGACCATGGTGGGGTGCGTGTCATTGATCTGGACTACGGCGTAGTCGGCCAGGTCGTGCAAGTTGCTGCCGCGCTCGATGGCCTCGTCGATCAGGAGCTGGGCGGCGTTGCTCACCATGAAGTATTCCTGGTAGATGCGAAGCAGGCGGCCCTGCTCGTCGGAATCATCCGGATAGAGGAACAAGGTGAGGTTCTTGGCGATCTCGGTCTTGTCGAAGTCGATGGAGCTGCCGGGGACCAGGCCGTCGTCGACACTTGCCAGGTCGAACAGGCGTAGGCGGTTCTTGGTGGGCTGGCCATAACCGGGTACATCGATGTTGACGAGCTTGGAAGTAACGGCAAAATCACCGAACTCGACGGTGTAGGAGCGGTCGTCGTCGACTAGGATGTCCTGCTCACCGAGCCACTCGTCGGGGACGGCCTTCTGCTGGTTGTCGACAAAGCGCTGGCGGAACAGGCCGTAATGGTAGTTGAGGCCCACGCCATCGCCGGTCAAGCCCAGCGTGGCGATGGAATCCAGGAAGCATGCGGCCAGACGGCCCAGGCCGCCGTTGCCGAGCGACGGTTCGACCTCGAACTCCTCGATCTTGTTGAGGTCGTGGCCCGCGGCGGTGAGCTGGTCCTTAACCTCGTCATAGATGCCAAGGTCGATCATATTGTTGATGAGCAGCTTGCCGATCAAAAACTCGGCAGAGATGTAGTAGAGCTTTTTCTTGCCGTTGTTGAGAGGACAGGCGGCAGAGCGCTCCTGCACGAGCTTGGCCAGCAGCTTATAAATACGACGGTCATCGAGCTGCTCGAGCGAGGTGCCAAAGGACTGCTCGGCAAGATCCGCAAGATTGATACGGGGCATGTTTCCTCCTGTGATGGGTTGATTACATGTCAGAAATTCAAAAGAAGCCCGCGCGAGGGATTGGAGTGGCCTCGCGCGGGGAAAACGGACGCGTCCGCACGATGGGGTGGGGTCGGGCGCGGTGGCTCCTATTGGGGAAGCTCAATTTCATCTTCCGACGGGATGCGGAAGTAGGTCTCGGTCCAGCCGGTGAGCTTGTGCTCGAGCTCGCGGGTGATGGCGCCATCGAGCATGCGCCAGGTCCAGTTGCCGCCCATGGTGGCGGGAGTGTTGATGCGCGCCTCGTTGCCCAGGTTGAGCAGGTCCTGCATGGTGTAGATGCAGGTATCGCTTACGCTGGCGGCGATGGCGCGGTTGAGTGCATCGGCCATGGGCTCGCCTGCCTGCTGGTGGGTGTACAGGGCCGCCTGCTCGCGCTGACGCGGGGTGGCCGTTCCCTCAAACCAACCGCGCGCCGTCTCGTTGTCGTGTGTGCCCACATAGGCGACGGTGTTGGCAATGTAGTTGTGCGGCAGGTAGTACGAGTTGGTGCCCTCAAAGGCGAACTGCAAGATCTTCATGCCGGGGAAGCCCGAGTTGTCGCGCATGTCGATGACGCCGGGGGTGAGGAAGCCCAGGTCTTCGGCGATGATGGGCAGCGTGCCGAGCTTTTCCTCGAGCGTCTTGAAGAACTTGAGGCCGGGGCCCTGCGTCCACGAACCGTAGGACGAATCGGGTGAGGAGAACGGCACCTCCCAATAGGCCTCGAAGCCGCGGAAGTGATCCAGGCGGATGACATCGTACATGTCGAGGGCGGCGCGGATACGGCCCTCCCACCAGGAGAAACCGTCGGCTTCCATGGCGTCCCAGTCGTAGATGGGATTGCCCCAGTACTGGCCGGTGGCCGAGAACTGGTCGGGCGGCGTGCCGGCGACACTCACAGGATTACCGGCGGCGTCGATCTTAAAGAGCTCGGGCGTGGCCCACATCTCGACGGAGTCGCGCGAGACATAGATGGGCAGGTCGCCGATGATGAGGATATCGCGCTCGTTGGCATAGGCCTTGAGGCGGCTCCACTGACGATTGAAGAAGTACTGCGTCATCTGGTGGTAGAGCATGCGCGCGGGATGGGCGGCGCAGACCTTGGCAGAAGCCTCGCCGCGGGTACGGAGCTCTGCGGGCCACTCCCAAAAGGCCTTGAGACCGCACTCCTCCTTGACGGTCATGAACTCGCAGTAGGGGATGAGCCAGTCTTCGTTTGCTTGGACAAAGTCGTCGAAGTCGGCCGGCTTGTCGGCGGCAAAGCGCTCGGCGGCGCGGTCGAGAATCTGACGACGGCCACCAAAGATGGCACCATAGTCGACATTGCTGGGGTCGGAGCCCAGGTACACGCCGTCGATATCGCACTGCTCCAGATAGCCGGCCTCGATAAGCTCGGCAAAGTCGATGAAATTGGGGTTGCCCGCACGGGCCGAGAACGACTGATAGGGCGAGTCGCCATAGCTCGTTGTCGTAAGGGGGAGAATCTGCCAGTAATGTTGTTTGCACGAGGCGAGGAAATCGACAAAGTCATAGGCGTTCCAGCCAAAGCCGCCGATACCGTAAGGTCCGGGCAATGACGAAACGGGCATCAGAACGCCGCTTGCACGCTCCATGGATGCACTCACCGTCCTTTTGAATAAGGGGCTGCGCCGTAGATGGATAGACGGCTCGTCCCGAGTTTCCATTGCTATTGTCCCTATTGTAGAACATGTTGTTTAAACATGTATAGAGAGAATGAAAAAGTTGCCGACTTTCGGTGAATGGTAGTGCGCCATAGACGATATGAGTTGAACATTGGGAGCTCCTCCCCTTGCGGCTCTTTTGTGGGTCGGGCGACAATGGTCGTCGTCATTAAAGACCGGCTGCCAGCCAGGTTGCAACAATGCAAGAAGGGTTCACATTCAGTTGGCCGTTGACACAAACAATCGCGCGAAGACCTCGTCTTCTTCGGTAAGTCCAGGCGCGGCAAGACGCGCATGGCAGTCGCCCTCACGATGCGCGCGGTCGCCGCGGACATGTCGGTCAGGTTCTGGCAGACCGCGCAGCTGGTTCTCGAGCTCGGCAACGCGAAGCGCAAGGGAACGCTGTCGAAACTGTTGAACGACGTGTCGCCCGCGAGGCTGCTCGTGCTCGACGAGTTCGTCTACGTCCCCTGCGACGTAGACGGTGCGAGGGTTCTCTACCAGGTCATTTCCGTCCATGTAGTGCTCGTAGGCCGCGGCGTCATCGGGCTCGTCGAAGGAGAGGGACTCCGTCCAGTCCCAGTAGGCCCCCGTCCAGGCGCCCCTGCGCCTGCCGGCCGGCGTCGTCTCGTCGAAGACGAGGCCGTGGCGCAGCAGGAACTTCGACATCCGCTGCTTGGCGTGTTGCAGGTCGTCGCGCGCGTCCTCGAGGGCGCTCGTCGGGGACCCACACCTCGACGACGTTGCGGCGCGCCAGCATGCGTGCCAGCCACTCGGCGTCGCGGCGGTCGTTCTTGCGGCCGCGGTCGGCCGCGGGCCGGTGCATCTTCGGGACCGCCCCGACGACGCAGCCGAGGCCGAGGGCCCGCAGCGCGCGGCCGCGGTTGATGGTACGACCATTGTCGCCCGACCCACGAGAGAGCTGCAAGGGGAGAGGCCCCAATGTTCAACTCATATCGTCTGTTGTGCCAGAGTCGCTCGGGAAAGCGCGACCGACGCAGCGCGCTGTTTTCCAGTCACATCCAGTTCGGGTTGATTTCAGCATGCGATAAGAAACTGGATTTGAATTTCGACTCGAAAGATGGGCAATGCTGATGAGAAACGCTTGGAGTTCGGGATTGCGCGGCGTGAAGCGACCCTCTTCTTATCGAGTTCGTTACAATGTAGGAAAAACAGTAAGTAAGAAGACCTCTGATTGCTTTAGGAGGAGCTGTGGTGAATAGCGCCCAGAAGATCGATAAGTCCATCCAGAAGATGATGACTCTCGGAAGAAGGCTTGGGATTCTGTTTACGGCGCTGTTTATAGCGGTGTGTTGCTGTTCGGTGGTGGTGGTTATTTCCATTGGGCTTATGGCTGCTCAAGGAAACCTATATGATCCATCAAAGACGGTTTCCGTAGTGGTTCCTTTGATGTATCTTCTGATTTCCGGAGGGGCCACATGGACCCTGCGGGGAATCAGCATGGACATGGCTCATGGCGAATCGCCCTTTACCCTTTCGCATGCTCGAAGAATCTCGATTATCGGGTGGCTGTTTGTTGCAGCGGCAATAGGTGACCTCTTGTTTTCTCCGGGGTTTCTTTCGATAGTGATTGGCCCCTTCGACTTGCTGGGGAACGCCTATTCGATGTTTGAAAACCTGGCCCTGCCCATAGATATTGGTGCTGTGCTGGGGGCCGTTTGCTGCTTCTCGATTTCTGCGATATGGCGCTACGGAGCTCTGCTTCAAGACCAGACCGAGGATTTGGTGTGAGGGGCGGCATGGACTATCTGATTATTGAGCTTGAAAGCTTATTGCTTCGACGCGGAAAGACGAGTACGGATATCATTCGGGCGACCGGGCACACACCGGCAAGTATCTCAAAAATACGAAATGGCAAGGTGAAGGCAATTAGGTTAAAGACATTGCTGGATATTTGCGTAGAGCTTGATTGCCAGCCTGGCGATCTTATTAAGCGCGTCAACGAAAGAGAACTTGAGGAACTGGCGACGCGGCGCGCCCGCAACGCGCTGAGCAGGGCGACCGCGACGGGTGATGACCCGGTCCTGGAGTCAGATCATGTTTACGTGGTCGATCTTAGAGACGACTGAGGCTGGAGAATAAAAAAGTATTGAGCAGGTGCAGCCCGTGAAAACAACGGTTTTCACGGGCTGTTCATTCAACGTCCTGCAGTGGCCTGTATTTCTCGCCGCGTCACTGGGGAACGAGAGAGTCATTTCCTGTGCTGGATGCAGGGGGGTGCTTACCTTGTGTAATATATAAATAAGCTTATATTGAAATATGATACATATCGAATTAGAATAACATTATCAATTCGGTATGCAAGGAAAGGAGGGAGAGATGGATTGGATTAACGAGCCGGAGGAAGGCGTTGCACCCGCGTGCGGCAACTGCTTCTTCTACGCGCACGGGGGATGCACGAAGAGGTGCCCCAATCAGTCCTGCACGTTCCGTTTCTAGGGGGCAGAGATGAACTGGCTTTCTACCGCGAAAGGAGGGGAATGAAATGGAATGGATTACCGAGCCGTCAGCCGGGGCTGAGCCCATGTGCAGCAATTGCTTCTTTTACGCGCACGGCAGCTGCAGCACCAAGTGTTCTTCACAGGAGTGCACTATCCGCTTTTAGCGGATAGTGCACGCCGTACGGCGTGCACAGACTGTTCAAAGATATTTTGGCCAGCAGCGCCTGAGGGGCGATGTGGCATTGCAATATGGGGGGCGAACCGACGTTACCTATAACCCCGCACAATTGCCATGTCGTCCCTTTTTATTGACGGGGAGGATGTCGTCCATGCGGGAAGTCCCAGTTGAATTGCGTGCCATATCCAAGAGATATGGCGGGTTTGAAGCGGTTAAATCAGTCTCGTTCTCTTTAATGGAAGGCGAGCTGTGTGCACTCATTGGGGAGAATGGTGCCGGCAAGAGCACGTTAATTCGATTGATCACGGGGCTTTCGGAGCCATCGTCAGGAACGATCTCGATGTTTGGGCAAACCGGGAGACGTGAAATACGGAGCTGCAGGGAAAGGCTGGGTTATATGCCCGACCTCAATGCTTCGTATCCTAATCTGACCGCGCGAGACAACTTGGTCGTTCGCTGTATTGAGTGGGGGCTTCCCACCGATCGTTCCATCGACGGTGTGTTATCAACCGTCGGTTTGGGGGAGGCCGGCGGGAAGAAAGTGAAGAACTTCTCAATGGGAATGAGGAGGCGTCTCGATCTGGCCATAGCGTTGCTGGGCGATCCGGAGCTGTTGATCCTGGACGAGCCGACAAACGGCCTGGATCCGATGGGGATAGTCGAAGTAAGAAAAATCCTTACGCATCTTAACAAAGATCAAGGTAAAACGATTCTCGTATCCAGCCACAATCTTGAGGAGATGCACAAGCTGGCAACTGATTACCTCTTCATAAGTCATGGTCGCCTCATTCGAAGGATGACCGCACCTCAGCTGGAAAAGTCATGCCGCGGTGGTTTCGTGTTGCATGTGGACGATCTGGAGCGAACGAGATCGGTTCTCGGAGATGAGACCTCACATTCTTTTCTGCCGGACGGCAGCGTCCTTATGCGCTATGAGGAGAAAAAGGAAGGGCGGGGCATTGCAATCGAAGCGCTCTCGACCGCAGGTGTGAGGGTTGCGGAGGCGTATTCTCATAGGAAGAGCCTTGAGGAGTTTTATTCGGAGCTCATCGGTCGAGAGAGCGAGCTGTGATGAAACGCGAGTTCATCTCAGCTTTTCGGAGCGAGGTATGGTTGCTCGCCAGGCACCCGGCGACCGCTCTGATGATTGCGCTTGCGGCTGTGCTGTATGTGGTTGCGGCTGCGACTTCGTCTGAGGTGCTGATCATGGTCGCCGGTGATGACCCGTATACGCTTGGAGGGGCTATAGGTTTTATTGGAAACCTAGTGGATGCAGGGGACGTTTTGGGCTCTGTTGCCCGGACGTCTTTTGCGTCTACAGTGGTCTGGATTCCGGTGACGATTCTCTACGCGGTTTACGCTACGTCGAGAGACTTTGAATCCGTGGCTTACGCCGTATCGAGATCGCGAGGGGTGTCGCAGGCGGCGATTGTGATCACGAAGCTGTTGGTGAACTGCACTCTGGTCGGTGCCGTGTATCTTCTTTCTACGACTGCGCTGTATTTAACCAAGATGGCCCAATGGGACGTTGGGGCCTCGTGCTCAGGGTTTGCCCAATTTGTATCGATTGCGCTGATGATCGCGCTGCTGCTCATTTCGATGTACGCCGCTACCTTCGCCCTGTATTTGCTCACGAGGAGTGTGGTGGCGAGCAGCGTCGTTGCAATAGCGGTTTCGACATTTGTGATGGTGTGGTTCCCAAGTACATACGGAAGCGGTCAGCCCAGCTTGCTGCTCATGCTCTCGCCCGTGTATTACCTGATGAACCTGTGTTCCCTGAGTATGCAGAATGTTGGTGTAATTCAGGTTTTGCTGTATGCGGGCGGCACTGTGCTTGTGTCGGTTGGAGTTGCGCTCGTCTCGCTATTTGTAAGGACGGCGGTTCGATGAATCTTGGGATGTCGGTCAGGGCGGAACTGTTCCGCGCAAGGAGAATGAAACTCGCCGTGATAATAGCGCTGATGTATTTGGGCATCGCGGGGATTTATGTGTTTGCCGGGTCCGGCGCATGGGTCTCCGCAGGGGGAGAGGGCCAGTTCTTTGGCTTTTCCGCCGATCCGGGCTATCTTTTCTCGATAGGGGTTGGGCCAACGGGTATCTCTTCCTGGCTAAGTGTCGTCTCCATGGCGCATACGGTGTTCTTCCCAATCGTCTCTGTTGTTGTGGCGGGGACGCTATTCGGTGATGCGACGAGCGTGTCGGCAAGGGGAGTTTCGATTGCTCGGGGCTTCCGCAGCTGGCAGCTGTTTGCGGCAAAGACATTGGCTTGCGAAGTGTATACGCTGTGCCCCTACATCGTGTTTACTCTCGGTGTCGCTGCGGTCTTTGCCGTGTGCTCCGGAAGCGGTCTAGACAGCCTTACGGTTGGTAATGTGACCTCGGCACTCCTGTCGAATATCGTTATAGACGCCGCTTATACGCTGATGGTTGCGGTTGCATATGAGGTGTTCAGGATCAGATCTCTTGTGTCGGGAGCCTTGCTGGTCGCAACGTTCGCGGGCCTTGTTATCGCGATGAGTTTCCCAACCGTTTTACCCCCGGTTCACATGGCTTATTGGATGAGGGCGTGCGGGGCTGCCGGCGGGACGGTCCTGATGGCTGCATGCGGCCATGCGGTCATCGTGTCGCTCGCATGTCTATTGCTGCTTTCGTGCAGTTTTTATCGAAGAAGGTAGTGCGCTGGCGTATGCGCAGCGTCTGAGGGTCGATATGGATTTGGTTGGAAATGGAGATGGTGCGAAGTGAAACTGTCGCAATTTAATGTGGTGCATGAACATAACGGAAGTCTTCTTATCATGAATGCGCGAACCGGCGGCATCCTGTCGTTAAATGGTACCGTCAAGATTCTTTCGCAAATTGATCGAGGCGGCCTCGGCCCCGCCTTG
>CAJKTW010000020.1:0-17567 GCA_905202925.1 uncultured Collinsella sp.
CAAGGCGGGGCCGAGGCCGCCTCGATCAATTTGCGAAAGAATCTTGACGGTACCAGCCACATTGGCATGTGATGTTATCGTCGGATGGACCTATTTCTTTAAAAGCTGTAACAAAAATTGTTGAACCTTTGAATGTGCCTGCACCACAAAAAGTTGGTTCAGGACGTGGAATGATTAGATATTTTATACACTTAGATAACCCTGAAAAATATCAATACTCAAGAGATGAAATTGTTGCTCATTGTGGTGCAGATGTAGAAAGTTATTTTGAATTAACGAAAACAAATAAATTAAGTGTGATGAAAGATATTATCACTTATATTTACGAAAATAAGATTGATAATTATGCTGATTTTTTAATGGTTTGTATTCAACATTCTGATGATTGGTTTGATGTAGCGACTAACTATAATACTTTAGCGATTAACAAGATGATTGACGGTATGTGGTTAAAAAAGAAAAATGAACTTAGATAATAAAAGCCCCCTGACAGAAATGTCGAAGGGGGCTTTTATATTTTGAGGTTTTGTAGGCGACAATTTTGGAGACCACAAAAACCTCAAATGGTATCAGCTAATTGCACCACAAGGGTGCGCTGATACTCGGCTCAAAAGAGCCGAAATAGCTGTCTGCAAGACCCCTCGGAGAGCCCACCTTTACGTAGGTAAAGTATAGTGGGTTATACTTTACATGGAAGTAATTGCCGGAAATAGTGAAAATGCCTCACATTTGTGCCACCTAAAAAGGAGCGATTTACATATGAGTTATGCAGTTTACGGGCCAAGATTGTTTAAGCAAAATAAGATAAGTTAAGGGATGCAGTTTACGCACCCCTTAACTTATCTATTAAATAATTTATAGCTATTGAAAAGAGACAAGAATTGTTCAAAGCTAATATTGTTTAAATCGTCAATTCTTGCATATTTTAAGGCTTGATAAAATTGGTTTTTGGAAAATAGTTTCCTGTATTCTTTGTTAACCCATTTCATAACAAAATTTTCATATTGTTTTCTATCTTTGAGTGATATTTTTGAAGGGTATCTTTTTAATACAATTAACGAGCTATTAACTCTAGGTTTTGGGTGAAAGTATTCTCTAGGGATTTTACTTAATATGGATATATCAACTTCTGTCATTAAAAATAGTGCTAGTGAACGATTTGTATTTAGCAACCTTTTAGCAAATCCATATTCCACTATTAAATAACTTTCTGTAGCTGTGCTTTCAAAAACAATTTTTCGAATTATATCTGTACTTATATTGTAGGGTATACTTCCAAATATCTTATATGACTTATTTTTAGGAAACTTAAATTGTAAAATATCTTTATTGATAACCTGGAAGTTCTCATATTCAATAAGTTTGTTTTTAGTTATCCTACATAATTTAGGATCTATTTCAATGGCGGTTACATAATTACACCTTTTAGCTAATTCAAACGTGAAATGACCTTTCCCTGAACCAATCTCAATAATATTATCATTTGTATTTAAATGTACATTTCTCAAAATTTCATTTATATGATGCTTTGAAGTAATAAAGTTTTGACTATCTTTTATATTTTTTTGTTCATTATAACCCACTCCTATGAGAATGAATGTTTATATTAACAATCCTTTATAAACACTTATTTTTTGTTTGGTTGATAATGAACTGTGTTGATTATCAACCAAACAAAAAATGCCCATATATTAATTCTCCTTTTTATAAAATTAGAATAATTATAGCACAAGCTCTGATAAATAATAACATGATGAACGACTGTTAAATTTATACTGCAATTGGGCGCTATTGTAAAAGCCGGCAGGCACCTCGCCCACCAAAAACCACCACGATGGGGACTATTCCCATCGTGGTGGTTGCCCTACATCGATCTACTTGGCGTGGCACTTCCAGAGCGGCCCTCGCATCGGCATGCATGTTGCAGGCAACGCCATACGCTACTTGGCGCGGCCCTCCTCATAGCGCTCGACCAGCTTGGCCTGAACGTCATAAGGCACCTGCTCATAGCCTGCGGGCTTCATGGTAAAGTCACCCGTGCCGCGCGTGATAGAGCGCAGGCGCGTCGAGTAATCCGTCAGCTCGGCCAGCGGCGCCTGGGCAATAACCACGGTATCGCCGCGCTCATCGGTATCCATACCCGTCACGCGACCGCGCGAGGCCGAGATATCGCCCATCACGGCGCCAGCGTAGCTCTCGGGGATAGTCACCGTGATTTCCTCGATGGGCTCCAGCACCACCGGGTCGGCATCGGCGCATGCCTTGCGCAGGCCGATGCGAGCCGCCGCGCGAAACGCCATCTCGTTGGAGTCGACGCTGTGATACGAGCCGTCGTACACAGCCACGCGAATGCCCGTGAGCGGATAGCCGGCGATAATGCCGTCCTTCATGGTCTCCTGGACGCCCTTGTCCACGGCAGGGATGAGCGAGCGCGGGATGCGGCCACCCACGACCTCGTCAACAAACTCATAGCCATCGCTCGTGCCGTCGGACCCAATGAGCGGCTCAACACGCAGCCAGCAGTCGCCGTACTGACCGGCGCCGCCAGTCTGCTTCTTGTGGCGACCCTGGGCGCTTGCCGTGCGGCGAATGGTCTCGCGATACGGAATGCGGATCGGAACGCTCTTTGCCACAACCTTGGTGCGGTCCTCCAAACGGTTGAGCAGCACCGAAACCTGTGCCTCGCCCACCGCCGAGATGATAGTCTGGCCCGTCTCCTCGTCACGATCGATGCTCATGGTCGGATCAGCCTTGCAAGCCTTCTCGATAAACGTGTAGAGCTTCTCTTCATCGCCGCGATTCTCGGCCTCAATGGCGATGCGGTACTGCGAGTTGGGGAACTTAAACGCCGCGGCCTCGACCTTGCCGGTAATCGAGAGCGTATCGCCCGTCTCGGCAGCCAGCTTAGGCGCCACGATGATGTCGCCAGCATAAGCATGCCCGACCTCGGTCATGTCGCGGCCGCACATCACATACAGGTGAGCCAGACGATCGCTCTTGCGCGTGCGCGCGTTGATCAGCTCAAGGCCCGGCTCAAGCGTGCCCGTCAGCACCTTGATAAAGCTGATGCGACCCTGCTGCGGATCGGCCAGCGTCTTAAACACAAACGCCACCGGGCGGTCATCGTCACTCGAGATCTTAAGCGAATCACCGTCGATGAGCGGCATCTCGCCATAGTCGGTCGGCGCTGGGAAGTATGTCGCGATGTCGTCCATCAGCGAGTTGACGCCCTGCTCCTTAATGCAATCGCCCGCAAAGACCGGCACAAAGATGCGCTCGGCGATCGCCTTCGACAGCAGGCCTTCAAGCTCCTCCTGCGTCAGCGTCTCCTCGCCTTCCAAGTACTTCATCATCAGCTCGTCGTCAGCCTCGGCCACCAGCTCGCACAGATGGTCATGGGCCTCCTCGGCCTGGGCACGATACTCCTCGGGAATCTCCGACTCAACGGCTTCGGTGCCGTTGCAGTGGCGTGCCTTCATGCGCACCAGGTCGATGATGCCGTCAAAGTCCTCGCCCTCGCCCCAGCCCAGGGTCACAGCGCCCAGACGCGTACCAAAGCGCTCCTGCAGCAGTTCCATGGTGGACGCAAAGCTTGCCTCGGGACGCGACAGGCGGTTTACGAACACTGCGCGCGCCAGGCGCAGGTCCTCGGCAGCGTACCAAAGCTTAACCGTCGTCGGTTGCGGGCCGGCCTCGGCGTCGACCACAAACAGAGCCGTCTCGCAGACGCTCATCGCGGCAAAGGCGTCGCCGATAAAATCGGGGTAGCACGGGGCATCGAGCACGTTGATGCGAGCACCCTTCCAGTCGATCGGCGCAATGGTCGTCGAGATGGAAAACGCACGCTTGACCTCTTCGGGGTCATAGTCGAGCGTGGGCTTGGTGCCGTCGTGGCCGCCAAGGCGGGCGGTCTTGCCGGAAAGGTGGAGCATGGCCTCGGCGAGTGAAGTCTTGCCCACCCCGCCTTGGCCTACGAGCACCACGTTCCTTACGTTACCGGTCTTGGGAGCACCCATGATGACCTCCTTGCAGGGCCGCGCGCAATGCGCGACGCCAACGGGGAGAGTTCGCGGTCGGTGCCGTCCCGGGAGCAGCATGGTCGGCAGCCGAGCCGACTCACCCTCCAAATGTCCTATGCCACCACCCTACCCTCACGGGCGGCTGTCCATGCAGACCTTTCGGCACGCGTATGAATACAGGCGGCGAGAGGAAGAGACAAGCTTGTGGGGCAATTATTGAACCCCGTCGATGTAAACAAAAAGCCGCCACAGACCGTAAGACCTGTGGCGGCTTCGCCTCAATTAATAGTTGAGTAAATACCTGAGTCTATCCCTCGATACGGCTCAAGAACTCACGCGTGCGCTGCTCGCGCGGATGGTCGATAACCTGCTCGGCAGATCCCTCCTCGACAATGCGACCGCCGTCCATAAAGACCACGCGGTCGGCAACATCGCGCGCAAACTGCATTGCGTGGGTCACGATTACCATCGTCATATTCTGCGCCGCCAGGTCCTTAATGACACGCAGCACCTCGGCCGTCAGCTCGGGATCGAGCGCCGAAGTCGGCTCGTCAAAGAATAAGATTTCCGGATCGAGTGCCAGGGCGCGGGCAATACTCACGCGCTGCTGCTGACCGCCGGAAAGCTCACACGGCACCTTGTTCTCGTTGCCCGTAAGCCCCATCTGCACAATCAACTCACGCGCACGCGCCTCCGCCTGCTCGCGCGGGCGCTTGAGCACGCGGATCGGGGCATCGGTGATGTTTTTCATCACCGTATAGTGCGGGAACAGATTGTAATTTTGGAACACCAGGCCGAATCGCGAGCGCGCCTGCTTGGGCACATCGCCCTTCGCATAGACCGCGCCCGATCCCGCATCCGTCGCAACGGCAAGGTCGCCAAACGAGAGCGAGCCTCCGTCGAGTGTCTCGAGCAGCGTGGCACAGCGCAGCAGCGTGGACTTACCGCCGCCCGAAGGCCCGATAATCGCCACGACCTCGCCACGCTTTACCTCGAGTGAGATATCCTTGAGCACCTCATTGCCGCCAAACGCCTTACGCGCGCTTTCGATTTTCATCACTGAGTTAGTCATGATAATAGTCCAGCTTCTTTTCGGCAGCGCCCAGCAGCATCTCGACCACAAAGTTAAAGACCCAGTAGATCAACGCCGCAATCGCAAACGGCACCATGCTCACCTGCGAGGCGACCAGCGCCTTGGCGGTCGAGAACATCTCACCCACGCCAATGGCAAACGCCAGCGACGTGTCCTTGACCAGTGTGATGATCTCGTTGCCCATCGCCGGCAGAATACGCTTGGCGACCTGCGGCATCACGATATACAGAAACGTCTGCAGACGCGAGTAGCCCAGCACCTCGGCGGCCTCATATTGACCGCGCGGAATCGACTGCAGGCCCGAGCGATAGATCTCGGCAAAGTAGCCGGCGTAGTTGATGATGAATGCCACGACGCACGCCGTCCATTTGGAATCGGGCGTGAGCGAGATGCCAAACACGTAGTACGGGGCAAAGTAGATCGCAAACATCTGCAGCATAAGCGGCGTGCCGCGCATGACCGAAATATAGATGCGCGCGATCCAGCGAAGCGGCGCAATTTTGCTCATGCGCATAAACGCCACGGGAATTCCCAGCGGAATCGACCCCAACAGCGTCAGCACAAACAGCTGCAAGCTGACCAAGAATCCCTGGCCAAGCATCTGCATCATGACCTGAATAGACAACCCAAGCTCTCTTTCACAGTAACGGAACAGCGAACCCAATGCTAAAGCTGGTTTTCCAGGTGCCCGAGTTTGCCGTGAAAGAGGAGCGCCGCGTACTAAATGTACGCAAGCGACGGTTTGAACGGCAAAATCGGGTGCCTGGGAAAGCCGCTATTTGAGCACCCAGTTGTCGAAGGAAAGACCATAGCTTGAATACTTATCGCACAGGTCCTTGACCGTGCCGCCCTCGTAGAGCGCCTTGAGTGACTCGGTTACAGCATCGGCCGACTTGGTGTCGCCCTTCTTAAAGCCGACGGCGTAGTGCTCGCTGGACAGCGGCTTGTCGAGCTGCGTATAGGCATCGGGCTTGGCGGCCAGCTGATACTGAGCGATCGAGAGGTCACAGGCAACGGCATCGACCGCACCACTCTCGAGCTGCATAAACGCCGTGTTGTACTCACCGATGGTATCGAGCGTGGCAAACGTCGCGGCCAGATCCTTCTGGTCGCCCTCGAGCACATCCTGCGCAGCGGAATCAGTCTGGGTAATCACGGTCTTGCCGGCAAGATCCTCCCAGCTCTTGATACCCGCGTCCTTCTTGACCACGAGCACCTGCTCATTGAGCATGTACGGCTCGGAGAACGTGTAGTCGTCCTCGCGACCCTCCATGGTAAAGCCGTTCCAGATGCAGTTGATGGCGCCTGAGTTGAGCAGCGTGTCCTTGGCATCCCAATCGATGGCCTCGTAATCGACATCCCAGCCCTGCTTATCGGCAACGGCCTTGGCAAGGTCAAGGTCAAAGCCCGTGTACTCGCCGTCATCGCCCACAAAGCCGTACGGAGGGTAGGACTTGTCAAAGCCCACCACGAGCTTCTTGGACTCCGCGGCGCCCTTCACATCCTTGGCCGCGGCAGAACCAGCAGCGGAGCCCTTGCCAGCACCACCGCCGCAGCCGACAAGACCAAGGCCAAGCACCGTGGCGAGCGAGCCGGCTAGACCAACAAACTGACGACGAGACATATCGGTATTCATGGTATTCCCCCTTGATGGCACTTTAGTTAGGTAAAGTGAATCATGTAACGTTCAGCATCATACACTTTACCTTGATAGAGTACAAGGGAGGATTTGCCCGCCGGGTGCCGGGGCAGGGGTTAAGCTTGCTGCTCTACAGTCCTGCTCACGACGGAGAGCACATTAAGTGCTCTCCTGTTCGTGCGGAACTCGCGACAAACTTAACCCCAGCCCCGGCACCCGGCGGGCAAACGTCGTTGGGCTTATCACTAACATGAAATGGGTGCTTGCATATCGTCCGCTAGCTTGGCACGGTACAATGCTTTCAGATTTCAATTTGTAAATTAGTGGGGTTAATTCATGGCAGAATCTCGTGCGGAGCGTAGGGCTCGTCGTGCTTTGATCGAAGCGACTGAAGGGTCGGAGGAGAAAAAATCTTCTAAGAAATCCAAGTCGTCTCAGGACGCGAAGGGTAAGTCAGCCAAGGGAAAGGCTAAGGCCAAGCACCCCAGCTCTCGTCGGAGCGGGGATAAGGCATCTCAGGCTCGCCCCAAGCGTTCGCACAAGGATCCGGTTTCGTCTGCGCGTAAGGCTGTGGACCCCAAGTCTCCCTGTTCGATCATGAAAGCTTGTGGTGGATGCACGGCGCTCAATCGTCCTTATAAGAAGCAGCTGGCGGCCAAGCAGGCTGCTATGGAAGAGCTGTTTGCTGAGCTCTGCGAGCGCGAGGGTATTGCCGTTGATCCCATTCGCGGTATGGGTGTTACCCTGGGCGACCCGGGTAAATATCCTGCGCCGCGCGGTTTTCGTCATAAGGCTGCCACTCCGTTTGCTCCCGGCAAAGAGGGTACTGTCCGCTGCGGCTTTTTTGAGCGCGGCACGCACAAGATCGTCGCCGTTCCCGAGTGCCCTGTCGAGGCTCCCGGTGCGCGCCAGATTCTTAACGGCATCGCGCGCGAGGCCGAGCGTCTGCACATTCCCGCCTTTAACGAAGACAAGCATCTCGGTCTGCTTCGCTATGCTGTCGTTCGCTGCGGTTGGCGCACCGACCAGATCATGGTTACGCTCGTGACCGCTCAGCGCGACTTGCCGCATGCGCAGGAGTTCTTTGAGGCTGTCGCCGCACTCGATCCGCATATCGTCACCGTTGCCCAAAACATCAACGGACGCCCCGGTAACGCCATCTTGGGTGAGGAGACTCGTATCGTCTATGGCGCCGAGTGCATGCGCGACCAGCTGCTCGGTTGCGAATTCGATATCTCCCCTACCGCGTTCTACCAGACCAACCCGCAGCAGACCGAGCTGCTCTACCAGCTCGCTATCGATGGCATGGATCTGCGCCAGGACGATGTGCTTATGGATGCCTACTGCGGCAGCGGCACCATCGGTCTTTGCGCAGCTAAAGAAGCCCAGAACAAGGGTATCGGAATCATGCTGCTCGGTGTGGAGCGCAACCCGGCGGGCATTGCCGACGCACGCCGCAATGCCGAGCTCAACGGCCTCACCCACAGCGCTTGGTTTATGGCCGACGACGCCACCGATTACATCCTGGACGCCGCCGATAACAACGAGCGCGTTGACGTTCTCTCCATCGACCCGCCGCGCGCCGGCTCCACACCCGAGTTCCTCGAAGCCGCCTGCGCACTTAAGCCGCGCCGCATCACCTATATCAGCTGCAACCCCGTCACCCAAGAGCGCGACCTACACCAGCTCCTCGACGGAGGTTATCGCCTGCTCAAGATCACGCCGGTCGACATGTTCCCTCATACCGACCACACCGAGACCGTCGCGGTCCTCGAGCGCCGCTAATCCACCGGCACAAGAAAGGGGGCGGCCCGTCTGGACTGCCCCCTTCGCTTGGTTTATGAACTCCGCTACATCCCCTTGCGCAGGTCGCACACGCCGGCTGCCGCCATCTCGCGCAGCAGCGTCTCGCGATCGCGCGTCACGATCAAATCCAACGGGAAGTGAATCTCGTCGAGCATCTTGCGCGCCTGGTCGAGCTTGCCAATGGCCATACCAATGTGTGCGTCGGTCGAGACACCGATCCCCACGCCCAGCTCGGCGCAGCGCTCGGCAATCTTGCGACACACGTTCCAATGCTCGGCATCCGTGCCATGCTCAAGACTATGGTTGTTGATCTCGATGATCTTGTGCTTGGCCTTGGCCGCCAACAGCACCTCATCGATATCGAACGGCACGCCCGTACGACCCGTATGCCCAAGCATGAACACCTTGGGGTGCTCCAGGGCATTGATGTACATCTCGGTCGTCTGGGCGAGCGTCGCGCCTTCAGCGAGCTGCGGGTTATGCACGCTTGCCACCAAATAATCCAAATTACGCGTCACCAAATCGAACAGCGAATGCTCACGACTATACGAATCGCCGGCGATATCGAGCGAAACGGGAATGTCCTCGCCAAACAAGCTGCCGTCCAGCGAAACGATATCGGCCTCGGCGCCGCGAAGCACCAGCACGCCGCTCCAAATGCGCGGCCAGATATCCTGGTTAATAAAGAATTGGAAACTGCGCAGGTCATTGGGACAAGGCGTAACCATCGAGCTTAAATGATCGGCTGAACCGAGCACCTGAAGGCCGCGCTCTGCCGCCCAATAGATGTTCTCCTCGATGGTTGAGTACGCATGCGCAGAGAACATCGTATGAGTATGAATATCACAAGAAAGAAGGTAGGGCATCGGGTCTCCTTGTCCAGTATGGCCGTCGCGTATATTCATTGTACGCATAGCTTTCGGCAGTCGTAAAACTGCTTCATCCCAATCACACAACGGCATAAACAACGGGGCCTGGCTTAGCACCAAACCCCGTTTCACGTAAAACATTGCAAGCAGAGCGCTTTACTTTCGACGATATTCGTCGGCCAGTTGCTTCCAGGCAGGCAACGAATTGACGATGGTCTCGTAGCTCACACAGTAGCCAAGGCGGAACCAGCCCGGCATGCCAAAGCTATCCGAAGGCACCGCGAGCAGCTCATACTTCTTCGCGCGCTCGCAGAAGGCGTTCGCATCGGGCTCCAGCGCCTTCACCCACAGGTAGAATGCACCATCCGGCTCAACATAGGTGTAGCCATACTCCGCCAGTGCATCGGTAAGCGCGGTGCGGTTGCGTGCATAGGCCTCAACGTCACTCGGCTCATCGACGCAATCGATAATCACGCGCTGGAAGAGCGCCGGTGCGCATACAAAACCCAGCGTACGGGCAGCACCCGCAACAGCCGGCATCAGACGGGCAGCCTGCGGATTGGTGTTGGGAACCAAGATCCACCCCACGCGCTCGCCCGGCAGCGAAAGCGACTTGGAATACGAGTAACACACGATGGTGTGCTCGTAGATCGAAGGCACCCAAGGCACCTCGGCGCCATAGACAATCTCGCGATACGGCTCATCAGAGATGAGCATAATCGGATTCTCGGGATCGCGCTGAGCGTTGGCCTCGCGCAGAACATTGGCCAGTCGCGTCAGCGTGTCGCGTGTATATACGGCACCGGTCGGATTGTTGGGCGAGTCGATGATGACGGCAGCCGTCTTATCGGTAATCGCCTTGAGCACGTTACTCACGCTCAGCTGGAACGTATCTTCATCGGCGAGCGCCTCAACACACGTGCAGCCGGCCTTCTCAATCCAAACGCGATACTCCGGAAAGTACGGGGCGATAACAACAACCTCATCGCCCGGGTTCGTAACGGCATTGAGCGTGCAGGTGAGCGAAGCCGCGGCACCCACCGTCATAAAGACGTCCTTGCCCTCATAGCTCGTGCCAAAGCGACGGTTGAGCGAGTCGGCGACGGCTGCTCGACATTGCGGCAGACCCGGCGCAGGCGTGTATCCATGCAGCTGGTCGCTCGGCAGCTCCAATGCCTTCTTAATGGACTCAGCAACAGCAGCGGGCGCCGGAACACTCGGGTTGCCCAGCGAAAAATCGAATACGTTCTCCGCACCGATCTGTGCCTTCCGCTCAAGGCCATAGCTAAAGATCTCACGGATGATGGAGCTTTCCGCACCGCGAGCATACATAGTTTCGTTGATCATCTGTTCCCCTTTCGCATAGGCGCTATTGTACGCTTTAGCTGAGCAAAGTGCCGCAGCAATGTTGATTGGGGACAGACTTAAATGCGTGAAAACGCTCATTTAAGTCTGTCCCCAATCAACATATCGCTCAAAAGAAAAAGCCTCCGCAGGTTTCCCCGCGGAGGCTTTCGCCACAAAGACTATTTGTCGGTGTCGGCATCGGCATCGACATCGACGACGGCATGGTCATCGTCAGTATCATCGGATGCGGCTTCGGCATCCTCCTGCATGGCCGCCTGCGCAAAGGCCGCGGCATCAGCCGCCAGCTCCTCCTCGCTCATGCGAGGCGCGCGCTTCTTGGTCGGCATGCCGGCCGCCTTGGCATTGCGCTCCTCCTTGGCCGCCAGGATATCGCCCTCGCGCTCAAGGTAGGCATTCCACTCGTTGTCGAGCAGGGCGTTCACGGCGTCGCCTTCGACAGTCTCGCGCTCAAGCAGCACCTTCGCCATCAGATCGAGCTGATCGCGACGGGCATCCAAAATCTCGACCGCACGGCGATGGGCTTCGCGCATGATGCGCTGAACCTCGATATCGATGCGGCGCGCCGTCTCCTCGGAGTAATCCTGGTGATCGGCGTAGTCGCGACCCAGGAACACCTGATGTTGCGCCTCGCCAAAGACCTGCGTGCCCAGCTCCTCGCTCATGCCCAAGCGCGTGACCATCTCGCGCGCCATCTTAGTCGCGCGCTCCAGATCGTTGCTCGCGCCCGACGTGATGTCGTCGCACATGAGCTCCTCGGCAACGCGACCGCCCAAGAACACGGCGAGCTCGTCGAGCATCTCGTTCTTGGTCTTGAGGAAGTGGTCCTCCTGCGGAAGCTGCAGTGTGTAGCCCAGGGCCTGACCGCGGCTGACGATCGAGATCTTATGAACCGGATCGGAGTGCTCCAGGATGTGGCCCACCAAAGCGTGACCGCTCTCATGGTAGGCAATCGTGGTGCGCTCGGCTTCGGTCATCACGCGACCCTTGCGTTGCGGTCCGGCAATCACGCGCTCCATCGACTCCTCGACCTCGTCCATCGAGATCACAGAACGATGACGGCGAGCGGCCAGCAGCGCAGACTCGTTGAGCAGGTTCGCCAAATCGGCACCAGTAAAGCCAACGGTCATCTGGGCGAGCTTCTCAAACTTAACGTCCTCGTCTATCGGCTTGTTCTCAGCATGCACGCGCAAGATCTGCTCGCGGCCCTTCACGTCCGGACGGTCGACCGTAACCTGACGGTCAAAACGGCCGGGGCGCAGCAATGCCGGGTCCAGAATATCGGGGCGGTTGGTCGCGGCGATCAGGATGACCGACTCGCTTTCCTCAAAACCGTCCATCTCGACCAGCAGCTGGTTGAGCGTTTGCTCGCGCTCGTCGTGACCGCCGCCCAAGCCAGCTCCGCGCTGACGTCCCACGGCATCGATCTCGTCAATAAAGATGATTGACGGAGCCTGAGACTTGGCCTCCTTAAAAAGGTCGCGCACGCGGCTGGCGCCGACACCCACGAACATCTCGACAAAGTCGGAACCCGAGATGCTAAAGAACGGCACGCCCGCCTCGCCGGCAACGGCCTTGGCCAGCAGGGTTTTACCGGTACCCGGAGGGCCAACCAGCAACACGCCGCGCGGAATCTTGGCGCCCAGCTTGCGATAGCGGTCCGGATCGCTCAAAAAGTCGCGAATCTCCTCGAGCTCCTCGACTGCCTCGTCCACACCGGCAACATCCTCAAACTTGACCTTGGGGCGCGTTGCCTCGTTGGTCTTGGCGTTGGTCTTGCCAAACTGCATGTTCCTGTTGTTGGCGCCCATCATCTGGCGCATAAAGTAGAACATGATGGCGATCAGGGCGATCGTCGGAAGTACGCTCATCGCCAAGTCGCCCCAAAAATCGGGGTCATTGGTGTTGACGATGTACTTGGTATCGGGGTGCTCCGCCATAAGCTCGGCAAGCGAATCTGAACCGACGTAGGTCGAGGAGAAGCTCTTGAGCTCGCTCGTGTCACCCTTGTCCTTTTTCGTCTTCCAGTAATGACCCGCCACGCTTCCGTCTTGAACCGTATAGGTCAAATCTTCGACGCGATCCTGCTTAATGGCGTTGACCATCTCGCTCGTCGCGAGCTTTACGGTATTGCTGGAATTGGCAAAGCCGGAGCCCATGTTAAAGAAGGCGTAGCCCAGAAGCGCGCAAGCCAAAATAAAATACAGCCAGCCCGTACGCGTGGGCTTCTTGCCTCCGGGCATCCCCGGGATCTTAGGCTCCCGGGGAGTCTGGGAATTGTTATCGTTACGGTCGTCGGGCATCTTACGAATATACCTCCGGTTTCAAAATGCCCAGATACGGAAGGTTACGATAGCGCTCGGCATAGTCGAGGCCGTAGCCCACCACAAAGGCATCGGGGCAATGGGTTCCAACATACTTGGGCGTGACGGCCGAGGTACGGTCCTCAACGTCCTTCCACAGGAAGGCGGCAACCTCCAGCGAGGCGGGCTTGCGGCTCTCGAGGTTCTTCATCAGATACTTGAGCGTCAGGCCCGAGTCCAGAATGTCCTCGACGATCAGCACGTCGCGACCGCGGATGTCGATATCCAGGTCCTTAATGATACGCACGATGCCCGAGGACTTCACACCGTCGCCATAGCTCGAAACAGCCATGAAATCGATGTTGGTCGGCAGCTCGATCTTGCGCATCAGGTCGCCCATAAAGACCACGGCGCCGCGCAGGACCGCAATCAGCACCAGATCCTTACCCGCGTAGTCGCGAGTAATCTGCTCGCCTAGGCGAGAGACGATACCGTCGATATCCTCCTGCGTAAACAGAACCTTCTCGATATCCGGATGTTGAGAAGCCATGACAACCCTTTCTTGTGCTTATCGCCCACGCACCGCCGCATGGACGCGAACTACACATTCTAGCAGCGCACGGGGTATATTTACCAGCACGTGCGCCATCAGCGCGGGAATACCGTCAACGTCGCACAGAATAGCTGGCGCGAAGCGCTATTCCGCATCGACCACACGAAGCAGATATGCCACGCGCGTTGCGGCCGTGCATTTAAAACGCTCGTCCGCGCGAACGCCCGCGACCCATACTACGGCACCTCCCGGAGCCGTTCTTACCACGGGTACGCCAGAGCGGTCTGAAACAGGAATGCGCGCCTCGTTTAACAGGTCTGACACTTTCTTGCTTCGGCCGTTCATCCCCAACGGGCACATCACGTCTCCCGGCACAGGGCTATCCACCCACAGGCGCGCCGATCGTGCCTCGGTGGGAATCTCCCCGCGCGAGCCGGCTAACATCCGCTCGCTATCGCGGTCGGCAAACCCCAGGGCCGCCGCATCCACCAAGGCCGCAACCTTTCCGGCAGCAGCAAGCTCGCGGGCACGGTGCACGATATCGCACCCCGGCTCCACAGCCATCGGCTCCGCTGTCAGCATATGCCCCGCCCCCAGCGGCAGACGACCGGGAACGGAGATCCAATCGGCCACTAAACCCTCGCGCGCCGCCGGGGCCTTGAACGCCAGCGTGCCAAACTCCACACGGGCATCAATTCCCGCAGGAAGCGTAACCGAGCCCGAGCCCGCAGCGACGCAGGCGAGCACGCGCTCCACGTGCCGCATCTCCGGTCGCGCGTCGGGATCGATGCGCTTAATCGCCAATCGCACGATACGCCGTGCAATCACAACCTCAGCGGCGGCAAGACGGCGCGCATCGAGCACAAGTGCGCCCGCCGCTTCCCTGCGCAGGCAGCTTCGAAACGCCTGTGCCGAAAGCTGGGAAAGAAAGGCGTCTTCGTCGCCCAGAATTTCGCAAGCGGCGCCAATCGTCTTACAGACGCTCGCGTTGCGCTGTGCCACCACCGGCATCACCCGATGGCGTACATAGTTGCGCAGGTACGAAACGTCCTCGTTGCTTTCATCTTCCCGCCATGGCTGACCGTGCACCTGCAGATAGCTCACGAGCTCATCGTGCGTGAGGTCGAGCAAGGGGCGAACCACAATGTTCCGACGGCGCGGAATGCTCGATAGACCCGCGGGACCCGACCCTTTAATGGCATTCATCAAAAATGTTTCCGCGCGGTCCGACGAAGTATGCGCGGTACAGATACGAGCCGCCGTCCGCGGTGCGCCCGATTCGGCACAAAGTTCGCGAACGTATCTCCGTGCCGCGGCATAGCGCACCTCGCGAGCCGCAGCCTCGATATTGCCCGATTCGTCATCAAAATAGGCATGCTCAACACACAGCGGCAAACCGTATTGTGCGCACAGGTCACGTACAAAGGCCTCGTCGCCATCGGATGCCTCCCCGCGCAGATGATGGTTTACATGCAGCACGTGCAATCGCTCGCGCGCAATGGGAGCGACGCCGCGCCCGTCCTGGATATCCAGCTTTGATGTGCAAGCCATAAGGAGCAGCGCCGTCGAGTCCGCACCGCCTGATACCATGAGCACTACGGGGGCAGCGGCCTGCCGCGTTGCCAGGGCGCTCTTATCCGTCCTCGGCGCGGCATGATGTCCATAGTGCTGAGATACCGTTGGCATTCGCTTCCTCCTCTATTCGTCCGCACTCATTGTATCCTTTGGAATCTTATGTCTCGCCTGCACCTTCATATCCTCGGCAGCGGCTCAAAAGGCAACTGCGCACTCGTCGAGGGACCTCAGGGGCTCATCATGATCGACAACGGCCTGTCCCGCCGCGAGACACTTAAACGCATGGCGGAGCTTGGCCTCTCGGCAGACGACGTCGCCGCTCTTGTAATCACCCATGAGCATGGTGACCATATCAAGGGGCTCGATGTATGGTGCAAGCACTGGCATGGTCCCCTCTTTGCCAGCAGGGACACCCTTTCATGCAAAGAAAACCTCGCGCGCCTGCCCGTAGAGGAATTTGACCCCGGCGACACGCTCCCCATTGCCGGCATCCACGTGCAAACCTACTCAACATCGCACGATGTCATCAATCCTGTCGGCTATCGATTTAATGCTCTCGATGATTCCATTGGGTTTGCCACCGACACCGGAGAGTTATCGAGCAAGGCCATAGGCATCCTCAAAGACTGTCGAGTTCTCGCGCTCGAAAGCAACCACGATGTAGCTATGCTGCGCGAAGGAGCGTACCCCCGCTTTCTTCAGGAGCGCATCCTGTCCACAAAGGGGCACCTCTCCAACAACCAGGCCGCCGAAGCCGCGCGCGAACTTGTTACCGATCGCACCGAACAGCTCATCGCCATGCATATCAGCCAGGACAATAATCGTCCAAGCCTTACCGTCAAAAGCTATGCCAACGCGCTTGATGCAAGTCTCGATGATGAACTCGGCAGTTCTGCCACCCGTCTTCAAGGACCACGGAAGCTCTCGATACGCCCTGCAAGTCAGTATCAACCGACAACTATTCAATAGCCCCTCAAGACAACAAAAGGGGGCTGGGAATCACTTCCCAGCCCCCTTAACTCATACTCTCGATTGAAGCAGAGCCATCGTTAGTCGATGGAGATCTTCGTGACGTTCTTCTTCTCGACGATCTTAGGAACCGTAACGGTGAGGATGCCGTCAGTATACTTTGCAGAGAGGCCCTCGCTCGAAGCGTCCTTCAGATACACGCCACGCGTCGCGCTGTACGAGCTAAACTCCTTCTGGAGGAAGTTCTTACCCTCGTTTTCGGCGCTCTCCTCGACGTTCACGCTGATGGACAGGCGACCCTCATTGAGCTCAACGTCGATGTCATCCTTGGCGACACCGGTCAGATACGCCTTGACCTCGTAGCCATCACCCTTGTCCTCAACGTCAACGGGGAACGCCTTGGAGGCAATCGAGTTGTTTGCAAGGTCGGTCATATCATCAAACAGATCGAACAGCGAGCTAGCAGAAGGACGAACGCCAAAAACCGAACGATAAGGAACCATGCTTGCCATGTTTACCACTCCTTTTAAGGACTGCCGAGCCATCTTCTAGGTGACTGGGACTTCTTTTGACGCTCTTATATATGCCCACCCAGTGCTCATATATACATCGACTATAAAGTTTTTTGAGTCCAGTACTATAAGCATATCTAAGCGTGTATGACTCAGGTTTTAGTAAGGTTAAGGTTCTTTGAACCAGAGCTTAAATAACAAGTATGTTCGCAGCTACAAATAACAAGGGGCTTACAATGAGCGCGTACACGTTGTTGGTAACGAGCTAAAGGGCATCATGGACGACCAAAACCAGAACAATATGTTTATGCCGACGCAGGGCGAAGATACTTCTACGCAGCCGCCACGGTTCCATCGCCCCCATATCTCGCAAGAGCCCATCAATGACCCAGAGCCCAAATATGTGACAAGAAACCGATATCAAACGCTCGAAGAAGCCCAAACGGGACGTAAACATATGGGCGTTGCCTCGGGAGACCCTGTATATCTGAAAGACGCACCATTATCTAAAAACAGCGCAGCTAGTGATGAGCCGATGAAAGCATCCGCCGCTCATCAACAAAGAGGGCCTCGACCCAAGCAAACCTTGACGCATTCGGCTCGCTATCTCGAGACTCCAAAACAGGGAAAATCAATCTTCGTTTCGTCAAGTAAACGACGCAAGCAGCATCAGCTGACAATCCTGCTTATGATCATTGCGGCCATAGCAGTTGCCCTTGTTATACGATTTATTTTCTTTAAATAAAGGCTCAATACCGAAAACAACAAGATCGTCTGGTGTAATTGAGTCATTCACGCCCCGCAAACGCAAAAAAGGGGGAGGCCGCGAGGCCTCCCCCTTCTTCAAGTCATCCGACGGCTCGG
>CAJKTW010000021.1:0-3341 GCA_905202925.1 uncultured Collinsella sp.
AAGGCCTTTGAATAAGACAAAAGGCTGCCTCATCGCTAACTTTGCAACAGTGCCGGATTGAATATAACCGACGTGACTGTTACATTTAGGTGGCTAAACCCGTCAAGCCCTCAGGAGTGAATCATGACCGTAGTCACGACCGCCGATACCTCCCAACTGTACGCACTTGCAGCCCGACATGGGCTCAAGCTCCATGGCCCGCTGACTGTCAATGAGCTTGGGCTCGACTATAGGATCGTGATCGCCACCGTCGACGATGGACGTCGGTGGGTGCTGCGCATCCCGCGCCGAGCCGAGGTAAGCGCGAAGGTCGAACCAGAGGCGCGGGTGCTGGCAATGCTCAAGAATCGCCTGCCGTTCGCGGTGCCGGACTGGCGCGTGGCCAACGCCGAGCTCGTTGCCTATCCCATGCTCGAAGACTCGACTGCGATGGTCATCCAGCCTGGTTCGTCCACGCCCGACTGGGTCGTGCCGCAGGACTCGGAGGTCTTCGCGGAGAGCTTCGCGACCGCGCTCGCCGCCCTGCATGCCGTCCCCATTTCCGCCGCCGTGGATGCGGGGATGCTCATCCGTACACCGACGCAGGCCCGTCAGAAGGTGGCCGACGACGTTGACCGCGTCCGACGCGAGTTCGTGGTGAACGACAAGCGCCTCCACCGGTGGCAGCGCTGGCTCGACGACGATTCGTCGTGGCCAGATTTCTCCGTGGTGGTGCATGGCGATCTCTACGTGGGCCATGTGCTCATCGACAACACGGAGCGCGTCAGCGGGATGATCGACTGGAGCGAGGCCCGCGTTGATGACCCTGCCATCGACATGGCCGCGCACCTTATGGTCTTTGGTGAAGAGGGGCTCGCGAAGCTCCTCCTCACGTATGAAGCGGCCGGTGGCCGGGTGTGGCCGCGGCTCGCCCACCACATCGCGGAGCGCCTTGCGTTCGGGGCGGTCACCTACGCACTCTTCGCCCTCGACTCGGGTAACGAAGAGTACCTCGCTGCGGCGAAGGCGCAGCTCGCCGCAGCGGAATGAGCGAACGTCGATATAGCCCGCTCGCGACGCTGTTCGCGGCGACCTTTCTCTTCCGGATCGGCAACGCGGTGGCGGCCCTCGCGCTTCCATGGTTCGTCCTGTCTCATACAAAGAGCGCGGCCTGGGCGGGCGCCACGGCCGCTAGCAGCGTCATCGCGACCATCATCGGCGCGTGGGTTGGTGGTGGCCTCGTCGATCGGTTCGGGCGCGCGCCCGTCGCATTGATCTCGGGTGTGGTGGGCGGCGTGGCCATGGCGAGCATCCCACTGCTCGATGCCGTTGGCGCCCTCTCGAACACTGGGCTGATCGCTTGCGTGGTGCTCGGTGCCGCGTTCGACGCACCCGGTATGGCCGCGCAGGACAGTGAGCTGCCCAAACTCGGCCACGTCGCCGGGCTCTCCGTTGAGCGCGTCTCGTCACTGAAAGCGGTGATCGGGAACGTCGCGATTCTAGGTGGCCCGGCCCTTGGGGGGGCCGCAATCGGCCTGCTTGGCGCTGCGCCAACGCTCGGGCTGACGGCGTTCTGCTCCGTCCTTGCAGGTCTGCTCGGCGCGTGGGTGCTTCCCGCGCGTGCCGCTCGGACGATGACCACGACGGCGACTCTCTCCATGCGCGCCGGCGTCGCTTTTCTCTGGAGCGAACCCCTGCTGCGCCCTCTCTTTGGTATAGTGATGATCTTCGTGGGCATCGTTGGCGCCAACGGCAGCGTCATCATGCCTGCGCTGTTTGTAGATGCAGGACGCCAAGTAGCAGAGCTCGGGCTGTTCTCCTCAATGATGGGGGCTGGTGGTCTCCTTGGCATTGCCATTCATGCGTCGGTCGGCGCCCGGATATCAGCGCAGAACTGGCTGGCGGTGGCATTTTGTGGCTCTGCGGTGGGCTCGCTTCTGCTTTCACAGTTGCCAGGCGTGCCGGTGCTGATGTTGTTGGGCGCGCTCGTGGGACTGCTGACCGGCTCAGTCTCTCCCATTCTCAACGCTGCCATCTACAACCGCACGCCGCCAGAACTTCTCGGCCGGGTACTCGGCACGGTCTCGGCGGTGATGCTGTCAGCCTCGCCCATGGTTATGCTTGCGGCCGGCGCGTTTGTCGACCTTGCTGGTCCGCTCCCTGGCCTCGTTGTATCGGCCGTGTTTGCGGGGCTCGTGGCTCTACTCTCGCTCCGTCTTCAATTTGCTACAATGGCGGCGGCAGCCACAGCCTCCGCCCCAACCCATACAGAAGGTGAACACTGATGCCCCGCCCCAAGCTCAAGTCCGATGACGAGGTACTCGAGGCCGCCACCGTAGTGCTGAAGCGTTGCGGTCCCATAGAGTTCACGCTCAGCGGAGTAGCAAAGGAGGTGGGGCTCTCCCGCGCAGCGTTAATCCAGCGCTTCACCAACCGCGATACGCTGCTGGTGAGGATGATGGAGCGCGGCGTCGAGCAGGTGCGGCATTACCTGAATGCGATACCGATAGGCGCAGGGCCGCAAGGGCTCTGGGAATTTTTGCAGGTGCTCGTTCGGAGCATGAACACTCGCAACGACTTCTCGGTGAACTATCTCATCTCCTGGTACGAGCTCCAGGTGCCGGAGCTACGCACGCTTGCGATCCAGCGGAACCGCGCGGTGGTGGAGGGGATCCGCAAGCGACTGCCCCCAGGTGCTCCTGCGGCAGCTGAGTTGCTCCTGCACTCGGTCATCGCTGGCGCGACGATGCAGTGGGCCGTCGATCCGGATGGTGAGCTAGCTGATCATGTGCTGGCTCAGATCGCTGCCATCCTGTGTTTAATGTTTCCCGAACACGACGATTTCCAACTCCTCCAGGCACATGCGTAAACGGAGGTGTGCAGAGTCCCTGCGGCAGGCGACGAACACGACCGTCGTCGATTAGTACCGGTACGGTCGGTGGTATCGAAGTCTTGATCACCACTCAGGTCTACGGCTTACAAATGGTGACCATCCCGATACTTGCGTCAGAGCACCGGGCCGATTCTTTGACAGTGAATCACTCCCGTAAGGTTGTGCCGGTGTGGGTGTCCCGGGTCGAGACGATACTCCGCCAATGCGCCCAGCAAACAACCTGGCCATCGCAGGTGGTGGGGAGCGGTGTGGCGGATGAGTTGGACAAGTTGGTGTAGCAGCACGAGCACGGCGAGATAACATCGCAGGAGTTCGACATGCTCAAGAGACAGCTGATTGCGAATCGCGATGCAGATTCATAACCCGATTGCGGGTTGGCTTCACTCCACCATCACCGAGCAGACTAGCACGGCGGGCTCTGTTGCAAAGATTGGCGGCAGTCAGAGGTAGGCTGTCGCTCTGCGCCGAT
>CAJKTW010000022.1:0-2126 GCA_905202925.1 uncultured Collinsella sp.
AGACCGGAGGGGCGCCGGGGGCGGGAATCTGGGCGTACACATTTCCTACACATATAAGGACTCTCGGCTGGCTGGGTAAATATAAGAGGGGACCTCGTTTCCGAGATCCCCTCTTTCGCCTATCTACAGTAATAGACTCTTAAATACCTTATGCCAGCAGCTTGCGACCGGACTCTTCAATCGCGTCAAGTGCTGCATCAGCCTCGGCGGCATCCGTGCCCTTGGCAAAGATATACAGCTTGATCTTGGGCTCGGTGCCAGAAGGACGGACGATACCCTTGTTGCCACCCTCGAGATCGAACTCAATGACATTAGCCTTCGGCAGGCCGTTCACGCAGGTGTTGTAGTCCACGACGGCCTCAATCTTGGACCCAGCAAGCTCCGCAGGCGGGTTCTCGCGCAGACCGGCCATGATGCCGGCCATCTTTGCCGCACCCTCAGCGCCCGGATAGCTTAGCGAAATCGTCTTGTTGTGATAGTAGCCATACTTCTCGTACAGCTCGTGCATCGCATCGGCAAGGTTCTTACCCTGGAGCTTGTAATACTGCGCCATCTGGCAAATCAGAAGCGAAGTGCTCACGGCGTCCTTGTCGCGCACGTGGTCGCCGGCCAGATAGCCGTAGCTCTCCTCGAAACCGAAGATAAAGCGATCGACCTCGCCAGCATCGGAAAGAGAAGTAATGATGTCGCCGATGTACTTGAAGCCCGTCAGGCAGCGGCGGAGCTCAAAACCGTACTCGTCGGCCAGAGCGTCAACCATGGCGGAAGAAACGATAGTAGTAACGGCAACCTTCTTAGTGAGGTCCTCACCGCGGGCAGCACGGGTCTTGCAGATATAGTCGAGCAGCAGAACGCCCATCTCATTGCCGGTCAGCAGCAGATAGTCATCGCCATTTTTAACGGCAACGCCAACACGGTCGGCGTCGGGATCGGTTGCAAGCAGCAAATCAGGGTGAACCTGCTCGCAGAGATCGATGCCCTTCTGCATGGCCTGACGGATCTCGGGGTTAGGATACGGGCAGGTCGGGAAATCGCCGTTAGGCTCCTTCTGCTCGGGAACAACCGTGACATCGGTGATGCCAGCGCGCTCGAGCACCGTAGTAACGGGAATGAGGCCGGTGCCGTTGAGCGGAGTGTAGACGAGCTTGAGCGGCGCGCCGGCAATTTCCTCGGCAGAAAGGTTAGTCACGCCGCGCGCGAGAACGGCGTCGTAATAACGCTCGAGGCACGAGTCGTCGATCCATTTAACCAGACCCTGCTCAAGAGCCTCATCAAAGTCCATGGACTTCACGCCGGTGAATGTATCGGTCTCGGCGATAGCCTTAGAAATTGCATCGGCGGCCTCGCTGGTGATCTGGCAGCCATCGGGGCCATAGGCCTTATAGCCGTTATACGGCGCTGGGTTATGGCTAGCGGTCATGCAAATGCCACCGGAGCACTTAAGATCACGGACGGCCCAGGAGAGCGTCGGCACAGGAGAAATCTTGGGATACACGAGGGCAGTCACGCCGTTTGCTGCAAGAATGGCAGCCGTAGTCTTAACGAACAGCTCACCTTTATTGCGGCTATCGCGAGCGATGGCGACCGTCGGATGCTCAAAGGTCGCATTGAGGTAGTCAGCGAATCCCTGGGTCGCACGACCGACCGTATAGATATTCATACGGTTAGTGCCCGCACCGATAGTGCCGCGAAGACCGGCAGTACCGAAGGCGAGATCCTGGAAGAAAGCGTCGGTGATGGCGTCCTCATCACCCTGCTCCTTCATCGTGTTGAGCTCAGCGAGGAGCTCCTCGTCCTTGACATTGGCAATCCAAGTATCAAGCAGCTCATGAACATCTGCCATGTGAGTCCTTCCGTCACAATCAATAAAACGACCCGTGTAAAAACAGGACAAGCGCAGCAGTGCGCTAAAGCAAATATTAGTCCATTGAGAACAGAGAACCGGCCAAAGAACGGTGAACGTCTATATTCAGCGGTGGATGATTAAATTGATTTAATTGCATAAGGAATGTTGCTCGTAAACGCAAAAAAAGGGGGAGGCCGCGAGGCCTCCCCCTTCTACAGTTTCGATGACGGCTCGGTGCCGTCCACCGGTCAGCGGCGCCCTGGCCTCCCACGGGCTGGCC
>CAJKTW010000023.1:0-1878 GCA_905202925.1 uncultured Collinsella sp.
ATCCAAGTTAGACCATTTCAAATGGTTCGATGTCTGCCCGGATGCGACACTGAAGTAAGTGTCCATCCTCGCAGTATCCGGTTCTCAAGGTGCACGCTCGGCGGCTGATCCGGTCCGACCGGGCCGCGCGCCAAGGAGATATATTGCCAGACCGCGAAGCCTTGTGGGACGTCAATTCCGCTCTTCACAAGTCCTACACAACATATCGCTTTCTATAGGTAATAGAAAGACTGGCGCGGATCTTCCGCACATATCAGATGATGACCCTTTGGTTCAGGAATATATAGAGATCGGTCACCTGTAAGTGTTTATCTACCCGCGCTTTTAGCAATGTAAACCGCACTTCAGATAAAAAGAGGGAGCGCCGCGCACAACGCGACACTCCCCTAGCGATTCAACAGAATCTATTAGGCCTCGAGAGCCTTCTTGGCGATGGTAGCCAGCTCGTTGAAGGACTCGATGTCCTCGTAAGCCATCTGAGCCAGGACCTTGCGGTCGAGCTCGATGCCGGCAACCTTCAAGCCGTGCATGAACTGAGAGTAAGAGATGTCGTTCAGGCGAGCAGCAGCGTTGATACGAGTGATCCAGAGAGAACGGATCTCGCGCTTCTTGTTGCGGCGATCACGATACTGATACTGCAGGGAGTGCTGGACCTGCTCTTTAGCATGCTTGTAAGTACGCGAAGCGGCACCGTAGTAACCCTTCGCACGGTGCATAACGGTACGGCGCTTCTTCTTGGCGGCAACAGCGCGCTTAATACGTGCCATGTTCTATCAACTCCTAGACGGTAAAACGAAAAACGGGAACGCGAACTTAGGCGAGACGCGACTTGATGACCTTGCGGTCGGCAGCGGCGATCTCGGTCTCCTGACGGAAGCCACGCTTACGCTTGGTGGACTTCTTGCTCAGGATGTGGCTCTTGAAAGCCTTGGCGCGCATAAGCTTGCCGGTACCAGTCTTGCGGAAACGCTTCTTGGTGCCGCTGTGGGACTTCATCTTAGGCATGAAATACTCCTTAATCGGTTACAGAACACTAGTTACTTGGTATCGCTTGCCGCTTTATCCTCATCGAAGGCGCCCTTAATCGGGGCGAGCAGCATAAGCATGTTACGGCCTTCCATCTTAGGCTTGGACTCGACCGTAGCGTAAGGCTTGAGATCCTCGGCGAGACGCTCGAGAACGTTAAGGCCCTGCTCCGGGTGAGCCATCTCACGGCCGCGGAACATGATGGTGATCTTAACGCGTGCGCCCTTCTTGAGGAAACGCAGAACGTGGCCCTTCTTGGTCTCGTAGTCGCCAACGTCAATCTTGGGTCGGAACTTCATTTCCTTGACCTCGACCTTGGACTGGTTCTTACGAGCAGCCTTGGCCTTCATGGCCTGCTGGTACTTGAACTTACCGTAGTCCATGACCTTGCAGACCGGCGGCTCCGCGTTGGGAGCGATCTCGACCAGGTCGAGACCCTGATCGTCGGCGACGCGCTGGGCATCGCGGATGGCGAACAGGCCGAGCTGAGAGCCATCGACGCCAATCAAACGGCACGAAGATGCAGTGATCTCGTCGTTGATGCGGGTGTCATCAGACTTAGCTATTTTCCCTACCTCCATTCATAAAAAAATAACCCGGCGCTTCTCAGCAACCAGGTCGTACACATAGACATCCTCGATTTGAGGAAGTGAATCTAAGTTGTATGACCAGTCAGCTGCTCATTGGCGCCAAAAGGTGGGAACCCTCGGGTTCCTCTTTAGGGCATTGCGGTAACAACGCCTTGTGGATAATAACACGCGCAGCGCGTTATCACATTACGTACACGAAAAAGGGGGCCGCAACCCCCTTGAACGCTCACTTGCATGTATGGTGCCCGAGGCGAGACTCGAA